>NZ_FMYQ01000023.1 GCF_900096975.1 Paraburkholderia lycopersici | reverse complement strand
CGCACTGCTTCTTCCACGGCGATTTCGTCGAACGGGTTCATCGACATCTTCACGTTGGCGATGTCGACGCCCGTGCCGTCCGACTTCACACGGACTTTCACGTTGTAGTCCACCACTCTCTTTACAGCCACGATAATTTTCACCAGCAGTCTCCGCGTTACCACCCAATCCAGTTGAACGACCTCATTCACTCGCACCTGGTTCCGAGGAGTCCGACTCTACGCCGCCCACCATACATCGTCAATAAAACGTTTCATTTTTTGCAAAAAAATTACCCCGTAGTATCCTTTTACACCAGCCATTTACGGATCGTACTGACCATGAAAGGTTATCGATTCGTCACCTTCAGAACCACAACAACCGGAATCTGGCGATGCCCAAGATAGACAGCACCCGCGGCCCGAAGCAGGCCTCAACCGTTACGATGCGTGAGGTTGCGAAAGAGGCTGATGTTTCGATCGGGACCGTTTCTCGTGTCGTCAACAAGCACCCGGCGGTCAAGCCATACATTCGGCAGCGGGTTGAAGCGGCAATCGCAAAGATCGGCTGGCAACCGAATGCCGTCGCTCAAAGCATGAGGACGGCATCTACGAAAATGATCGGCTGCATTCTGCCGGACATGAGCAACCCACTGTTCGTCGCAGTCGCGAAAGGAGCAGAAGCCGCACTGAGAAAACACGGCTATGCATTTATTCTGTCCAACAGTGGTGGAGACCCCGATCGCGATCTCGAACTGTTCCCCTTACTTATGCAGAGAAGGGTGGATGGTCTGCTGTATTGCCCTTCCGACGAATACGACGAGAGAATCTGGGAGATGGTGCGCACAAGCCGCACTCCGACAGTGCTCATCGAGCGAGAACTGCTGCCTGAAACGTGCGACTACGTTGTCTCAAACCAGGCGGACGGCATCAAACAGGCGGTGGAATATCTTCTTTCCATCGGACACGTCCGCATTGGCCTCGTGGCCGGCCAATCGAAGATTCGACCTGGTCGTGAACGCTACCGGGGGTTCGTCGAAGCATTCAAAAATGCAGGTGTACAGTTCGATCCCGAATTGCTTCGACTCGAGGAAATGACAGCCGAGTACGCCTATCATGCAGTACAGTCCCTCATGCAGATCAGCAATCCACCTACCGCGATCATTATGGGCGGAAATCTTATGCTGGCCGGCACGCTACGCGCCTGCGCATATAGGGGACTTCAGATCCCAAGGGACGTATCCATCATCGCAGTTGGCGATACAGATCTGGCCGAACTCGCCTCTCCGCCGATTACCACTGTCCGGTGGAATCTCGAAGCAATGGGTCGCGATGCGGCCGAACTACTGATCACGCGCATCCGCGCACAGGCCGACGGACAACCGCGGACCGAACCAAAACATATCGTGGTCCCAACCGAAATCGTGCTTCGACGGTCTTGTGCCGTATTGAGGTAGCATCACCGCCATAGCCCAATACTGTGACCACCAGATCAAGGCAGGATACCCAAAAGTGATTCACAGGTAACAAGTGGGCGCGCCTCGCGCCCGGCGCAGCCGGGCGCTTATCTGGTCCGCACAGTAGACAGCGTATCAGCCTTGTACGACAAACATCGACAGGTCTCTAATCGATGCCAACCCGCCAAGCCCTGACAACTGGGCGAACAGAGCAATCGCCTGTTGCTTCGGCAGCACGCGACTTGCACAGTCGACAAATTTGTCCTGCAATTCGGCTTGTGTCATACGTCGCTGCCAACTTCCCTTGGGCCGCGCGACCGGCTCACTCGTTAGGACCCTGCCCGACGCGAGAGTAATCGAAACTGTGTCGGCTGGCGCAAATGGCTGGTCCCAGTCCGTCACAACCTCGGTAGTTGTGGTGCAACGGACCTTCTGCATTACCGCACGGACGGGCCCAGACGTAACAAACTCATCCGTAAGCTCACCAAGCCCCACACGTTTGGCAACCACCGCCGAAGCCATCGCAAACTCCATACTGAACTTCGCCTCCAGGCCGGTCTGCGGAAAGTGATTTCTGAGCATCAGATACTGTGTTTCGCCGGTATGCACGTGAATTTCCCTGATGTCTGCCGGCGCAATATCGTTCTCTTTCACCAGTTCGAGCGCAGCATCAATCGAGCGATGCGTCGCATAGCAGAGCGGGTAGCGCTTGATATGCACACCGTATTTCGGCAAACGCCAATCGATACCCAGCCGGAAGTCCTCGATATCCAGTCGAGGGGCTCGCGAGGGCGAGTGCGCTCTCACATAACCCGTGCGATGCTCGAGCACGTCCAGCGAAGCTGTATAGCCCGCAGACGCCAGCCTCGCAGCAAGTACTCCAGATTGCGCCGCGCGGGCGGTCTGCAGAGATTTGGTCATTGAGCCGAAATTCGCCACCATTCCGCTCGCAAGTGACGCGCTTATCGCAACCGCATGCGACGCCTGCTCCTTCGAGAGGCCGCGAAGGCTTGCACAGGCGGCAGCGCACGCCAGCGTGCCGTTAACTGCCGTCGGATGAAACCCAAGCTCATGCAGGGAGCCCGGCTCCAGATCGTAAAGCAGCGCCCATACTTCGTATCCGGCAACATAAGCGGCCAGCACTTCTGCCCCGCTTTTGTTGAGCGCCCAGCCTTCGGCCAGGATGGCTGGCGTCAGGACCACACTCGGATGCCCAGCGAGAGCGACGTCGTCATAATCCAGGACATGCGCGGACACACCATTCAACAGCGCAGCGTCGCCAACAGAGAATTTTCGGCCAGAAGGAATATGCGGAACCGCGTCGTCTTTCGCGGATGGCTCCAGCAAGGCGCCCACTATGGCGGGTGCCTCCTCCTTGCTGCCTGCAAGCAGGACACTTATACAGTCGGTTATTCCGATCCGGGCACCCTCCATACAATCGGCCGGAATATCACGTTTCCCGACCGATGAAGCAAAAGCCCCTACTTGTTTCGTCAAGCCATCCACATTGCCTCCTTAGCATCCAAGTGCGACAGGACCCCACGTCTCCAGACAGGTTCGGGAGCAGGTCTCTTTTATCAAAATAATCCTTCTAGCTGCTTGCGTCAATATAACGTTTCATTTTTATTGGGCACGAGCCAGAGGATGCGACAAAACTACGAATGGTTACAATATCAAGAACGATTCACCGTTCTTGGCAACCGACCAAGCCCTTCATCAACAGATCTCTCGCAACGTGAAATTCTTGCCCATCCGTTGCATCGAAACCAACCGTACAGCGATGGCGAGCAGCTTGCGCTCCGCGCCCAGCGGCCGCCTTCATGCACCAAGAGATGTTCCGGCAAGAGTCGAAGTAGTTCGAGAAACCCCGTAAGATCAAAGTCTTACGGGGTTTTTTGTTTCCGCGGGCAGCCGTCATATACCGATTGCATCCACGATTTTTGCGTATACACGGAATCGAGATGCCGAGCGATGCCCAAACGCGCCGAACCAAAGTCCGAAGTCGTATTTCGCGTCGCCAAACCGCGCGAGCGCCCTTACCTACTCTCTGACGGGACGGGCTTGCCTTATGCATCTGTCCGGACGGAAGCAAAACGTGGCTGCTCCGTTATCGCCGCCAGAGTACTGGCAAGAGGTAATCGAACTCTGCTTAGCACATAGCGTCGGTTCCACGGTAAGCCGTGTTTACAATCGCGCGCTACTGCTAGATGAGCGACGTAAGCTGCTGCAGCGCTGGGCCGATTTAATCGATAGCTTGATGCAGGCACCCGTCAGTGAACAGCACGGCCAGCCAGCAGTACCTCGTACATCTGTGAGCACAGTTCAGCAAATCGCCCTGAATATGACGAGCTCAGTGGATTGGCTTGTGGTGCCTTCGTATCCAAGTAACCAACGCCCCGCGCGCACGGAAACTACGGCCCCCTCTCGCAAGGCTTTCAGAAGCCGGTCACGGCATTCCCTGACGTGCGCTTCCATGAGACTCACAGCAGCAATTGCATCCCCGGCGCGTAGTGCCGCGAGTAAGCGAAGCAGATTCACGCTGAAATCCTCGATGCACGCAAAAGCATCCAGGACAAGAGACTGGCCCCCGCAGCGACGAAACAGATACCGGCAAAGCCCGGCCCTCGTTCGAGAGCAATGCCACCGAGCGTCGCGCCCATTGCCACGGCCAGATAAGTCAGCGAACTGTTCAGCGCCGTTGCCATGCCCTTCGTCGCGCCGGCCTGCTGCGTCAGCACGGTCGAAATACCGGTCAACACCACGCCTTGCAAAACGCCCCAGACGAACATCGCGGGCGCCAGCAGAGCCGGATGAGAAACAGCAATGGCCTGCGAGGCCAGCAGCGGACACAGCAGCAGTAACGCGACGGCCAGCAGACGTACCTTGCCGAGCCGATCAAGCAGATCGCCGCGCAGCGTGCTGCATGCGAGGCCCAGCCCGTAGCAGAGCACGTATGCGGCGGCGCCTGCGCTCCCGACATGCTGCGCATTCCGCACTGCAGTTCCCAGGTAGGTGTAGACGCCGTAGAAGCCGAGCATGTTGAAAAAAGTGATGCCGAACACGGCCCAGACGGGCCGAGGCAGAGGCCATCGCACTGCCCCTCCGACAGATCCGGTTGCGCTCGACTGCTGCGTCCCTTTTCTGAAACCGGCAATCATCAGGAACGCAGCCAACCCCACGAGCGCCACGGCAAAAAAAGCAAACCGCCAGCCTAGCAGTTGCCCGACCAGGCCCCCGAGCGGCACGCCAATTACCAGAGACAGCGACCATCCGAACATGATGCGCCCCATGACCCTGGCCCGGCGTTCATACGGAATGGCATCGCCCACGAACGCGTAACAGGCCGGCAGGTACGCGCCAGCGGCAATGCCGCAGGCGACGCGCGCACCGACGAGCGACGCAGGCCCCTGTGCAAGGCCACACCCGGCCGTCGCCAGCACGAACAGCGCGAGGCCCGACAGCATCAGTGTCAAGCGATCGAGCTTGTGCCCGAACAGTGCGAACAATGGCGAAGCGACTGTCAGCGCGAAGCCATAAGCGGCCACGGCGACGCCGATCGTTCCGGGCGACGCGCCCAGGCTTGCGCTGATGTCTTCGAGTACCGGAGACATGACGAGTGCTTCCGCACCGATGGCCGCGACGCCCGCCGTGAGACCGGCGACACCTCGGGTCAATGAATCTGACTGGCGATCCTGCTTCATTTATGGGAAAAAACGATCAACGATTCAGGTTTTCTATTTCGGACGCGTAGTAACGATCGTCTTTGATCAGCGCCGCTGCGGCAACCGATTCGATCGTCCTGAGTTCGTCCGCTTCCAGCGAAATCGCCGCGGCCGCAATGTTCTCGTCCAGGTGCGACGGTTTCCTGGTACCGGGAACCGGAACGATTCACGGATATCGTTTCAGCACCCAGGCCAGCGCCAGTTGCTCTGGCGTGACGCCCTTGCCCATGCCGCTGCCCGCGATGAATGCGGTCTTGTTGTCGAACAGCTTTCCGTGAAGTCATTTTGTCGTCGATTGAAGACGCACGAACCGTGTGTGCGAAGTCGGGCCGCGACAGGTTCGTGGCGAGCGCAACGAACCTGCTTCGTTCTGGTCAGGCAGAGAGCCGCTCGAATGACCGCACGGTTTTTCCGTCAACCGTCATGCCCGCGAAAGCGAGCATCGGCGCCAGGGTGTCGTTGTTCTCGGCCGGGAAATTCAGCTTCGGCCTCGAAACGACGCTGAGCTTGCCGATCTGTTCGGCGGACAGCGTGACTTCGAGCGAATCGAGATTGCTCTTGAGTTGATCGAGCCGCCGCGCACCGATCAGCGTGGACGTCACGCCGGCCTGTGAGCGCACCCAGGCCAGCGCCACCGACGCGGGGCTGACGCCGAGTTCCGACGCAACCTCCACGACGGCTTCGATGACGTTGTAGTCTGCCTCGCCCGGTACCCCGACCATATTGGCGCGCGTGGTATCGACGTGGCCCTGGGCGCCGCGCCGGAACTTGCCGCTCAGGAAACCGCTCTTGAGCGGCGACCACGGCATGATGCCCATGCCCATCGACCGCGCCATCGGAAACAGTTCGCCCTCGCTGGTGCGCTCCAGCAGCGAGTATTCGAGCTGCAGCGCGATGATCGGCGACCATCCGCGAAAGAGCGCGATGGTCTGCGCCTCGGCCGTTTTCCAGGCGGGGATGTCCGAGAAGCCGACGTAACGGATCTTGCCGGCGGTGACGAGATCGTCAAGACCGCGCAGGGTTTCCTCGACCGGTGCCGTCTGGTCCCAGTTGTGCAGCCAGTAGATGTCGATGTAATCGGTCTGAAGCCGGCTCAGCGAGGCTTCGCACTGCTGGATGAGCGCCTTGCGGCCGGCCCCGCCGCCGTTCGGATCGCCCGGGAACAGATTGCAGTAGAACTTCGTGCTGAGCACGAGCTCATCGCGGCGGACTTTGTTCTGCCTGAGATAGTCGCCGACGATCCGTTCGGAATGGCCGAAGGTGTAGACGTTGGCCGTATCCACGAAGTTGCCGCCGCGATTCCGGTACTCGTCGAACATCGCGAACGACTCTTCGGGGCTGGCGCCCCAACCGAAGTCCTCGCCGAAGGTCATGGTGCCGAGGCAGTACGGGCTGACGCGCAGGCCGGAACGGCCGAGCGTGACAAAATGATTGAGAGGCATGCTGGTTTTCCTGTCGCAGTGAATTCGGTCGATGCGCGCACGCTGTGCAACTCGGCGGACACATCGCCAGGCGAAACGGTCGATGACACCGGGATCGAGTCGATCCATCAAGTAGACACAGTACAGCGGGCGAATTGAACCGTTAATGCTTGTGAGTTCGTTTTATTTGCGCAATCGTTCCAAACTCATGGTCGCCACTTCGTTTACTACGTCGAACATGCCCGCTCAGACACGCCAGCCTCACGAAACTGAAGCAATTCGATAAAATTCCCCTCCGGGTCCTGCAGATAGGCGAAGCGAACACCCGGCCGACCGGCATCGCCCGGTGCGGATACAGCAACAGCACCAGACGAAACCGCTGTCTCGAACGCGCCTTCAAGATCGTTGACGGCCAGGGCCCAGGCAAAGTACCCGCGGCGACGAGCGACCTCGTTCAACCCGACGCGCGGCGGTGCGACTGACTCCGCGCATTCGACAAGTTCGATTTCTGCGCCCGCGCCGTTGCGGAGAATAATCAAACGCGTCTTCATCTCCGGCAACTCAATGCTGGCAATCTCTTCGACGAAGCCAAATGCCGACGCATAAAAGTCTCTCTGCTTCGAAAGATCGCCGACCGAAAGCGCTATGTGCCTGAATTGAAAATCAGCCATTTACCCTCAACCTTTTCATATGTCTGCGTCGGCCTTTACCAGAAAGTAAGTCGCCTATTTTTGCCGACCGCTCTCAGCGCGCGGTGTAACCACCATCGACCGGAAGAGCCGTCCCTGTCACGAAACTGGATCTGTCCGAGCACAGCCAGACGACGGCTTCAGCCATTTCATCGGGTTGCGCAATGCGTGCCGAGCGGATGGGCGGCAATCCGTGCAGACCGCCCCGTCGCAACGAGCGGCGTGGCCACCAGACCGGCCGCGATGGCATTGACCCGGATGCCCAGTGATCCGTAATCGAGCGCGGCCGTCCTGGTCAAGCCAATGACACCATGTTTGGCCGCCGTGTAACCGGAAAATCCGGGCACACTCACCAGGCCAGCGCCCGACGCCAGATTGACAATCGAGCCAAAGCCCTGACTTGCCATCTGTTCGAGTTCGTATTTCATGGACAGGAACGTGCCACGCAGATCTATCGCAACGATCCGGTCGAACGTCCCGGTTGCATAGTCGGCTGTGGGGCGAAGGTCATCGCCCCCACTCACACCCGCACTGTTCACGCCAAAATCAAGACGTCCGGCATCGCCGATCGCAGCGGCCACTGCGTGACGAACGAATGCTTCGTCGGAAACGTCGCAGACGACGGCCCGTGCATAGCCGCCTGACGCTTCGATCTCCGCAACGACTTCGCGGAGCGTTGCCATCGTTCGGCCCACCACCGGTGACGAGTGCCGTTTTCCCGGTGAATTCTTTCGTCATACTCTGACTACTCCATATGGCCGCTGCCTGGCGGTTTTCCTCCAGGCAGCGAGGCTTTGCGGAACGATCCCCAAACGTTGCGCGAGCACCCAGGAGAGCGTCAGTCGTGCAGGCGTGATGCACCCAGTTCCGTCACAACCAGCGCCGGGATACCGAGGCACCCCGCTTTCACCTCGCTACTTTCTTCAGTGAATGGCGGTATCGAAAGGCTGGCGCAACGTCGTCGCCCGCGCGACACGTCAGATAGAAACGCCAGTGATTTCCTCGCTCATGCGCCAAAGCCTGTCGGCCGCTTCTGGGTCGATCGCATAGGCTTGGACACCGGTGCCGCGATTGGTGCGATCTTCGGTGGAAAGATCTGGAGAATTGCCATCAGGCAGCACGGGCGTGATGTCCGAATCGGCACAGAACACACCACCTTTACCTTCGAGCTGCGGACTGACCGCGCACCAGACATGAGTGGCTGCGCCCTGCGGCACCGATTTCAGGTCACGGCTCAGGTCGACAACCGGCCGGTTGTTCTCGTCGACGAACCCGGTCTTCTTCAGCATTTCCACCCCGACGTGCGTGCCGAGATTCGTCCCCGCGATGCCGCCCGGATGGAGCGCGAACGCGCGAATGCCATCGTTCCTGCCACGCTGATCGAGACCGACGGCGAAGAGGATATTCGCCGTCTTCGACTGGCCGTAGGCCTTGAACGGCTCATAGTCGCGGCGCTCGAAATTGATGTCGTCGAACACGACCGGCGAGAAACGATGCCCGGCGGACGAAACGGACACGGCGCGCGCGCCGCCGGCCCGCTTGAGCGCCGGCCAGAGCCGCAGGGCCAGGCGGAAATGGCCGAGGTGGTTGGTGGAGAGCTGGAGCTCATTGCCCTGCGCATCGCGCTTCAGTTCGGGCAGCGCCATGATGCCGGCGTTGTTGATGAGCAGGTGAAGCGGCAGGCCGGTTTCGACGAAATCGCGTGCGAAATTGTCGATCGAGAGAGGATCGGTGAGATCCATCGACTGGACCTCCATGCCGCCGCCGACTCCGGCGATAGCCTTGCGCGCGCGCTCGACGTCACGCGCCGGCACGATGACACGTGCGCCGGCCGACGCGAGCGTGCGTGCAGCTTCGAGGCCGAGGCCCGAATAGCCGCCCGTGACGATGGCGACCTTGCCGGTCAGATCGATACCCTTGATGACGTCGACCGTCGTGGAAGCGCGGCTGAAACCCGAACCGATGGGTGCCTGGATTGTGCTCATGGTTACCTCTCCTTTTCTTGAATCAGATTTATCTCTGGTGTGTGTGATATACAGCTCTCCTAATGGATTGAATCTAAAAAGCCGAGCAGGGCGGCGCTCGTGTCTCCCGCCGCTTCAAGTTGCGGCCAGTGGCCGACTTCCGGCAGTTCAATCAACCCTCGCAGGTCCGCGAGGACGTTTCCCAGGACTTCCTGCGTGACGGGATGCAGCGCGTTCAAGCCGTCCGCTGCACCGACCAGAAAAAAAGACGGGATCTGAATCCTGCAACCGGAGAATGCCGACGTCATGTCGAGATACCACCCGAGCGCGCGATAGTAGTTGAGGGGTCGGTGGAATCCATTTCGCTCGAATTGACTGACCATGACGGCGAAGTCGGCGGGATTCACGAAGCCCGGCAATTCGGATGGCGCTGGCCGAAGCAAGCCGCGGTTGGTGTCCATCGGGTGCCAGCGCGTTTCTTCCGGCGTTTCCCCGGACGTCCAGTAGAAAGCGGCCGGCAGTGTTTTCCTGGCCTCGGCCCACTCGCTGTCGGCTTCGGGCCGCATCTGCCGGAACATATAGAAATCGTGCAGACCTTTTTCCCGTAAATCCGTCAGAAAATTCCCGCCCCCAAATTCAAACGGCGGCACGCTCACGCCGAAGACCGCGCGGAACCGATCGGGTCTGATAAGGGCTGCGGTCCACGCCGCGACAGCGCCGAAGTCATGACCGACAAGCGTCGCCGTCTCGCAAGCCAAGGCGTCCAGAACGGCAACAAGGTCGCCGACGATATTGAATGCCGTATAGGCGGATGCCTCGTCAGGACCGGTGCTCTCGCCATAGCCTCGGGTGTCCAGTGCGATCGCGCGATAGCCCGCACCCGAAACCGCTTCCATCTGACGACGCCAGCTACGCCATGTGTCAGGAAAACCGTGACAGAAAAGTACCGCCGGCCCTGCGCCACATTCGGTTACATGCAGCGATACGTCATTTGCAGTGACGTTGCATTCCTTCACGTTCCCTCCTGGAGTCCCGCCAGGCGGAGCGCCGTGTGGACGGCGGCTGTCCTGCCTGTGAAAACGAATTAGCTCATCGCATGGTAGGCTGTCCAACGTGTACGAAGAAGACGTGTCAGTTCATTTTTTATGCGCGAAAGTTCAATTACGTTAGCCGACCCCCTATCGGATCTGCTGGACTTCCTCCAGGCACAGTGCGATTTGTCCGGCCGGGTCGTAGCGGGCGGCACCTGGGCGCGCCGCTTCGCCAATCTGGATGCGATCAAGTTTTGCGCGGTGACAGAGGGGCGCTGCTGGTACTCGATCGATGGCATGTCCGAGCCGGCACCGGTCGAGGCTGGCGATGTCCTGATCACAAACGGCACCCGCACGCTGACCCTGGCCAGCGCTGCGCGTTTAATTCCTGGAGCAACAACCACGCCAGTCGTTCGCGACGCCGACAACCAATATCAGTTGGGCCACGGCTGCGACTTCACGATGCTGGGCGGCACAGTAAAAATCGACGCAGATCGGCAAACGCTGCTCTTGAAGGGGCTGCCGCCACTTATTCATGTCCGCGGAAACACGGACGAAGCCGAGCCTCTCGCCTGGTTGCTCAAACAACTGGTTGCGGAAATGAAAGGCCGACGACCGGGCCGATCCATCGTCATCTCGGGGCTGGCGCAACTGCTATTCATTCAGACATTGCGGGCCTATCTGGCGCAGGCGTCCGATGGCGATGAGGGCTGGCTGAAAGGCTTCGGCGACCAACGACTGGCCGTCGTGCTCAGCAGCATCCATGGCGAACCCGCCCGGAACTGGGGCCTGGAAGAACTCGCAAAAAAAGCAGGGATGTCGAGAACATCGCTTGCCGTTCGATTCCGCGAGATGATGGGCGTTCCACCACTCGCCTATCTGACCCAATGGCGAATGTATCTGGCGAGCCACGAGCTTCGAGCAGGTGCCTCGATCTCCGAAGCCGCGGCCTCGGTCGGGTACACCTCGGACAGTGCCTTCAGCAATGCATTCAAGCGCGTGATGGCGGTTGCGCCTGGTCAGTACAGGAGAACGGCTCGGGAAGAAAGCGAGGGACCACGGATGACTGGTAAAGCAGATACGCGTGAGTTCTAGCAGGCTGTTGATCTTCGTAACGGTGTAAGCGGGTGTTTGGGGCAATGCGTTAGAGATATTGTGTTCATGGCCTTTGTCGGACGAGTGCGATGCGTGGAATGGACGAGATGCAGGAACCGCTGTTCACGACAGTAAAGCTGGAGGACTTCGTGCCGGCCGATCATCCGTTGCGGCCGGTCCGGCTACTGGTAAATCAGGCGCTGAAGCGGCTCAACGGGTTGTTCAGCGTGATCTATGCGGACAGCGGTCGCGCGTCGATCGCGCCGGAGAAACTGCTGCGAGCCTTGCTGCTGCAGGTATTTTATTCGGTGCGCAGCGAGCGGATGTTGATGGAACAGATGCGTTACAACCTGCTGTTTCGCTGGTTCGTCGGACTGGCCATCGAGGACACGGTATGGGATCACTCGGTGTTCTCGAAGAACCGTGACCGGTTGCTGGAGCACGAAGTGGTTGAAACGTTCTTTACGGAAGTCATGAGCCTGGCGGACCGGCAAGGCCTGCTTTCGCGCGAGCACTTCTCGGTTGACGGCACGCTGATTCAGGCGTGGGCTAGCCACAAGCGTTTCCGGCCGAAGGACGGCCCGCACGATCCGCCGGCGGGAGGCGGGCGCAATGCCGAGGCTGACCGGAAAGGAAGGCGCCGCAGCAACGACACGCACGAATCGGGCACGGATCCCGATGCCCGCCTGTTCAGGAAGAGCAGTGGTTCTCCGGCTATCCTGTGTTACCACGGGCATGTGCTGATGGAGAACCGCTCGGGTCTGGTGGTCGGTGCGCTCGTCAGCCACGCTGATGGTTTTGCCGAACGCGCGAGTGCGTTGCGTCTGCTCGATTGCGTTCCGGGGCGTCATGCCAAAACGCTCGGAGCCGACAAGGCGTATGACACGCGTGACTTCGTTCGCGATTGCCGGGCGCGCAAAGTGACGCCCCACGTTGCGCGTCATGATGAGCGCTGGGGCGGCAGTGCCATTGATGGTCGAACCTCGCGGCACGCCGGTTACGGCATCAGCCAGGTCAAGCGCAAACGTATCGAAGAGCATTTCGGATGGGGCAAGACCGTCGGAAAGATTCGGCAGACCGTGTATCGCGGTATCAAACGGGTGGACCAGCACTTCAAACTGACAATGCTGGCAAGCAACTTGACCCAATGGCGCGAATACTGACGGCAGTATCAGCGGGAGCAACACGATGAGCCGCGCAAACGCGGCTCTTGCGTGGCAGCACGCAAGTTGCTCCGTTCGCCAGTCGGGCACTCGCGACGATTCGTCTGAAAATCAGCGATCGATTGCACGCGCGATCCTTTTAAATAGCGCATCGGAAGTCAAGGCGCAGTGCTTTTCAACAGCCTGCTAGAGCATGTTAGATGGCTTCAGCGCTAAAGCGCAGCGCAAAGTTGGCCGCCTCGATGAACGCCCGGGACAGATATGGGTTGCCATTCTCTGTGTTGCCTTCGCCTTTCTTCTTGCCGTTGCTTATACGCTGGCTGTCCACGCATCGCGCATAGGAAGCGAAGTTACCGGCGCTGGCGAAGCGCTCGATGGTGCCCACCTCCAGAAGAATGACAGTTGCAAGCGTTTGGCCGATGCCCGGCACTGTGGTCAGCAGGTCGTAGTGCGCGTCTGGCGCGACCTTTTCCTGAAGACGCTTTTCCACGATAGCGATCTGCGCGGAGAGCGTCGTGATGACCGCGACGTTGGCCCGAAGCGCGAGCTCAACGTCCTCTGGCAGGCGCATTTGTTTGATGGCTTCTTCGTCGAGTCGGATGACCTGATGGCTCGTGATTCGCTTGCCGAACTGGCGTGCCGTGATGTTCTCCACCGCGAGAATGTGGGTCGTGCGGCTTCGCACGAGCTGCATGCGCTTCCTCGCAAGATCACGGACAGCACGCTGTTGTGGTGGCAGGATGGTCCCTGTCGGGAGTATCCCCAGGCGCAACAGGTGAGCCAGGTAGCGCGCGTCGGTCTCATCACCACTGTGCTTGAGCCCGTCGTACTTCCTGATCGCGGTGGTGTTGGCCAGATGCACCACGAAGCCGGCCGCCTGCAGGCCGTCGACAAGCCAGTACCAGTTATACGTCGATTCGATTACGACGCCAGCCAGCTCGGCCTGCCACGGGGCAAGGAACGTCAGGATCCTGGCCAGCTCGTTCGGTAGCCGCTTCTCGGCGACCACGCGGTCCGTTTCGTCGATCACGCTCACCACACTATTGTTCGAATGCAGGTCAATGCCGCTATAGTTCATGATGGACCTCCTTCCGGTTAAAGCGCTGTTGGCAAACTCACTTTAACCCCGTCGCCCGGCAGAGCGGTGGAGGAGGCCCGCTAGATGATTTTCAATGCAATAGCTGCCGGAGCGCATCAATTGCATTCGGTCTGAAGTAACGGATCGCGTCTTTGATTTCCTTCAGTGTCGATATCAGGATTCACGTATGTCCCGTGCCGAACGTCTCCTTCAACTCCTTCAAGTGTTAGGTCGTTATCGACGCCCCGTGAGCGGCCAAATTCTCGCTGATGAGCTCGGCGTGAGCATCCGCACGCTATATCGGGACATCGGTAGTTTGCAGGCTCAGGGAGCGATGATCGAAGGCGAGCCAGGCATTGGCTACGTGATGAAGCCCGGCTTCATGCTTCCACCCATCATGTTCCGCTCAGAGGAACTCGATGCCTTGGTGCTTGGCATGCGCTGGGTGGCCGATCGTGGTGACAAGGCGCTTTCGGCCGGCGCGCTAAGCACGCTTGCAAAGATAGCCGCTGTACTGCCCGCTGAACTATGTCGTGAGCTTCAGGAATCTTCGCTGCTGGTCGGCGCGCCGTTGACAAGACCCGCTCACACAATCTCGCCGGACCTGCTTCGTGCCGCGGTCCGTGCAGAGCAAAAGCTCGAAATTACTTACGTGGACCGCAGCGGAATTCAATCGCGACGCGTTGTTTGGCCCTTTGCGCTGGTGTATTTCGATCAGGCACGAGTGCTGATGTGTTGGTGCGAACTTCGAACTGGTTTTCGAAATTTTCGTTCGGATCGGATCTTGAGCGTCGAGCAAAAGCCGGAGCGCTACCCAAGGAGGCGCTCCATACTGCTTCGAGAGTGGCGCAAATTCAACCAGGTCGCCAGTCGCACGATACTGCCAGAATCTGACAGCATCTCACATTAGACTGAAGCTCTTTTTCCAGCAAAAGGAGCTGAAAATGAAGCTTGCATCGGTTAGATTGGTTACCTCGGATATCGAACGGCTTGTCGAGTTCTATCAGAGGCTTTCCGGGATCGAAGCTGTACGGCTGGCCGATGGGTTTGCCGAAATGCGATTCGTGAGCTCGACGCTCGCGATTTCATCTGAGAACCTGATCAAGCTTTTCAATGTCGGAGCTGCTACTGCCGCAGCCAATCAATCGGCAATCCTGGAGTTCGAAGTGGAGGACGTGGACGTGGTGTTCGAACGGATGAAAGCTTCCGGTGCAACCATCGTGATGCCGACGACATTGATGCCTTGGGGCAATCGCTCGCTCCTGCTGCGCGACCCGGATAGGAATCTCGTCAATATTTTTTCTCGACCCGGGCGTTGAGAAAGCCGAGCTGCAGGAAGAAAAGATTTGCGGCACACATCGATACACGCCTGAGTGAAGGTATGCGCACCGAGGCCATCAACAACAATTAGCCGCTAAGCAGACGTCGGTCGCCGAAATTTGAACGGCCGCAATGGGGTGCGGATTCAACCGGTCGATGCAACACCCTTGCTGCTCGCGCAGCCTTTCGCAGTGGCACGACGCAGGTCGCTCTAACACTCCGGCAAATCCAACAATTTCGGTCTTAAATCCGGCGAGTCCAATTTATTTGGTCCCGCGTCATCTGTCGCGTGACCGAATTCGTTGGCAACTCTTTGATTTTAGGGGACGCTCGGTCCAACGAATTCCGTTCCCGTGCGCAAGGTCTGCCGACACGATGAGCAGCGTCAGAATGCCCGTGCCGATCATGCCGGTCGGGGTGCCGATCGACAGCACCGCGATGAACGCCTGATCCGATATGTCGGCGCCTGGGCGCGCGTGCGCGAGCGTGGCGACGATTAGCGCGACCAGCGCGGCGTCGGCGGTGGCCGTCATGATCCGCGAGTCCGTGCGGCAGTCGAGACTGTGGCTCGTCCATGCCCAGACGAGCAGCAGGAACGACAACGCCCACACGATCCACACGCCGAAAGCGTGCTTGCGCGCGCGCCGGCGAAAACCCCATGCGAGAAACGCGAAGCCCGCGACCCACGCATGACAGGCGAGCATCGCGAACAGCTCCTGCCACGACTTCCAGATGCCGCCGCTGATCCGCAGGCCGTGTCCGACCGCCGCCGCCATGAACGACAGCGCCCATAGCGCGACGTGGAAATCGAGCTCGAAGTCCTACCACGCGACCAGCAGCGCGATGCCGAAAAGCAGGCTGATGACGACGATGCTCGCCGATTCGATGACCGTTGATAGCACGCGGTGTTGTACGGGCCGCGCAGGGCCGGTAAAGATGGCCGTGAAATGTGGCCGTGAAATGCGACCGTGAAAGACGGCCGTAAAGCGACGCGGCCGTGGCTGCGGCGACGCTCGCACTATCGCAACGTCGGCATTAACGTCAGGCCGGGCGGGAAACTTTAGGTGTCCGCCGCGCCGTCATCGCACGCGCGGTTTATTGCGCCGGCGAAGCGCCCGCCGCATCGCGATGCATCATGGCGGGATCGTGCCCTGCCATCGCGTCATGGCCGTGATCCGACAGCTGTGCGTCGAACCACTGGTGCAGCGCGGCGACGAGGCGAGGCTCGTCCGAGCGATAGACGATCTCACCGCCATCGGGCAGGTCGCGATAGCGAATCGACAGTTCGCCCGGCTGCGCGGCACGCAGCGCCGCGAGGCCGGGCATGTCGTTGCCGTGGATGTGTGCCGGCGCCGCGAAATCGCCCGCCGAGAACTGCCGGGCGATCGCCGCCAGATGCCGGCGGATAAGCGTGACCTGCTTCGGGTCGTGGCGCTTCGTGACGACCTGCTGAACCCCGCCGTCGGCGGTCTTCGTGAAGATGTGCGTGGTGGCGGCGACGGAGAACGGCATCACCCGCGCGCCGCGTTGCGCGACCGCCTGCTGGCGAGCCGCGACGTCGGCCCTCGCGGGCGGCGAAAGAAGCGCTGCGGCAGGCAGGAATGCGGCCGACGCCATGATCACGGTAGCTGACAGGTTTTTCATCGCGTTCCCCGTTCGAAAGCGCGCTCGCGCTCGAGCGCCGGTCATGGCGCAACGCCGCAGATGGCGCAGCCTGCTGGCGTTCGTCGCGTGCCCGAATCGTGGCCGAATCGCGGGCGAACCGCGGCAAGCCGGCATCCGGTGCCGCCTTCCGGCGCTCACCCGCGGCCGGGTCCATGGTACCCGGCCGGTGCTGCCCGTGCCGCCTAGAAGCGATGCCGCACGCCGGCCGCCGCGCCGATCTGGTTCGGCGTCGACGATGCCGCAAACAGGCCGCCGATCGACGTGGCGTTGTTGATGACGTTGCCTCGCCCGTCATTGTAGAGGCTGCCGGACGCATGCTGATACACGCCGACGAGATAGACGTCCGTGCGCTTGCTCAGCGAATAGTCCGTGCCGAGCAGCACCGAATGCCATTTCGGCGTGCTCGACGTCGTGCCCGACCCGCTCGTCTTGCCGAACGTGAACGTGTAGTCGCCGAAGAGCGCGAGCGCCGGCGTGAGCTTCCAGTTGCCGTTCACCTCGATGTTGTCGAAGCGGGCATCGAGCGGACGGGCCTTGCTCGCGAAATAGCTGTTTTCCAGCTGCGTGTGCGTCCACAGCACGCCGAACGTGCCTTGCCCGATCGCATAGCTCGCGCCCACCCCGAACACGCGATGCACGCCTGCCGGAAGCGGATCGTCGACAGCCGCGCCGGACTGGTTCAGGCCCGACGGATTGTTGTTCGACTGGTCGTAGGCGGCCGCCACCTTCAGCGGCCCGGTCGAATAGGCCGCGCCCACGCTCCACGCGCGGCCATTGTCGAACTGGCCGGGGTCGTTGCTGAAGCCGTAGAGCCCGCCGAAATGGAATCCCGCATAGTTCGCGCTCTCGAACTTGACCGTGTTGGCGACGGAGCGTTGATTGCTGAGGTTGTCGTTGTCCAGCGGATGCAAGCCCAGGTTGACGCCCGCTCCGCTTCCCGCGATGGACAACGGCGCGAGGTAATCAACGACGGAATCGAACTGGCGGCCGAGCGTCAGCGTGCCGTAACCGTCGTTCTGCACACCGACGAACGCCTGGCGATTGAACAACGATTCGTTGCGCGAAAACGCGCCGTTACTGATGGAGAAAGCGGACTGAAGGCGGAAAATGGCGCGATACCCGCCGCCGAGATCCTCGGCGCCGCGCAGGCCAAAATAGGTATTCGACAGCGCGCCGTTATATTGCTGCCACACGCTATGGCCGCCGGCGTTGTTCAGATAGAGCAGGCCGGCATCGAGCGACCCGTAGAGCGTGACGCTGCTTTGCGCCTTCGCCGAAACGGCGAACACGCCGCACAGCGCGAGCGCAGCCAGTTTTATTTTCATGCGTTTTTCCCCAGGTTTAAAAGGCAATGGATTGCCGCCGTCGTCGCGGCGGCTTATGTCTGGACAGGCAACTCGCGTGCCAAAACCGTTTTAATTTAGAGCGCGTTGATTCGATGGATTTATTCCCGCATTGGCGTTTTTTTAAAGCGCCCGTCCGCATGGCAATGTCGACATTGCCGATCAATGTCGAACATTGTGTGAGCGCGTTCATCCGCACGTTCGCCATGCCAATGCCAATGTGGAATGCGCTCACGCCGCGCGTACGCGGAAGAATCCGACCGCTTCCAGAAGCGTGTGCGCCTGCGATGCCAGCGCACTCGTCGCGGCAGCCGACTGCTCGACGAGGGCCGCGTTGTGCTGCGTGACGTGATCCATCTGCGACACGGCCTGGTTCATCTCCTGAATCCCGGTCAGCTGCTCGGTGGAGGCCAGCGTAATTTCTTCGGTGATGGTCGCCACATCCCTGACCGAGCGCACGATGCCGTTGATGATCTCGCCCGCGCCCTCGACCAGTTGCGCGCCTTCGCGCACACGCGCGGAGGATTCCGAAATGAGCGCCTTGATTTCCTTGGCCGAGCTTGCGCTTCGCTGGGCCAGCGCGCGCACCTCGCCTGCGACAACGGCGAATCCGCGGCCCTGCTCGCCCGCGCGCGCCGCCTCCACCGCCGCATTGAGCGCGAGAATGTTCGTCTGGAACGCGATGCCTTCGATCACTTCCACGATGCTGCCGACCGTCTCGGAACTGTTCGATATTCCGCGCATGGTCAACGTGACGCGCTCCACGGCGTCCCCGCCGCGTTTGGCTTCCGCCGCCGCCTTGCGGGCGAGTTGGCTCGCGCGTTCCGCGCTGTCCGAATTCCGCCCGACCGTTGCCGCGAACTCCTTCATTGCCGCCGCCGTCTGTTCGAGCGACGCAGCCTGCTCCTCGGTGCGGGACGACAGGTCCGTATTGCCCGACGCGAGCTGCGTCGCGGCCGTCGCAATGGCGCTCGTGCCGGAGCGCACCTGGGCCACGATGTCCCTGAGGCTTCCGCTCATGCCGTCGAGCGAGCGAAGCAGTTGTCCGGTCTCGTCGCGGGTCTTCGCGGCGATGTTGACGGACAGGTCCCCCGACGCCACGACTTTCGCCACGTCCACCGCCTGAATGATCGGACGCGTGATGGTGCGCGTGAGCAGGATCGACAAGGCCGCGCCGAGTATCAACGTCAGCGCGCCGAGCGCCAGCATGAAATAGACGGACGAGCGGATTTCGCCGACCACCGCATGGCTGCGCAGGTCCGCATGCGACTTTTCGAGCGCGACCAGCTGATCGCTCGTGTCGCTCAACGCGGCCAGCGCCGGAATCGTCTTTTCCATCGTGACCTTCAGCGCGGCGTCCTGGTCGTGCTGCGCGATTGCGGCACTGACCCTGGCGAGCGCGGCCATCAACACGTTCCGGCGTTCGCGCAGCGTGCTCAGCAACTGCTGCGCCGACGCGGAACGATCGGCATTCCCGATCGCGTTGAGAAATGCCGCGTTCTCTTTCTGGTTGGCGGCGATCCGGTCGAGAAGCACTTTCACGGATGCATCGTCGTGCGTCAGGATCAGTTGCAGCGAATAGCGCGCATTCATCTGAGTGCGCTTGTCGATGGCATGCGCCGCGGTTGCGCTGTTGAAGTCGCTTTCGACGAGCAGCTGCGTGTCGTGCTCGATGCGAACGAGCTGATACACGCCGACGGCGACGATCATCACCATCAGGAAGAGGACGACAAAAAACCCCGTACCGAGACGGACCCCGATTCCCATATTGTTGATTATGTTTTTCAAAGCCTTGGCCTTTCACGTAAGCCGGGCGTGCGCCGGCCGCTACCGCGGCTCGCACAACAACGTTTGCCCCATCGCGCGCATGGCGCGAACGGAACCGCAGTCAGCAAGACGGGGCCGAAGACGGCCCCGGCGGACACCCTCGCTCGTTCTTCGCGCCGCTCAGTAGGACTTGTACGGCAGGAATTTTCCGGAAAGCACCACGTTGACGCGGTCGCCCTTCGGATCCGGCTCGCGCTGGATGTCCATCGAAAAGTCGATCGCGCTCATGATGCCGTCGCCGAACTCCTCGTGAATCAGCTCTTTAATGGTGGTGCCGTACACGCTCACCAGTTCGTACCAGCGATAGATCAGCGGATCCGTCGGCACGGCGGTCGGCAGCGAGCCCTTGTACGGCACGATCTGCAACCACGCGACGGCCTCGTCGGACAGCTCGAAGATTTCGCCGACGATGGCTGCCTGCTTCTGGTCCAGCTGCATTTGCCCGAGACAGGCGGCCGTCGTCCACTCCTTCGCCATCCCAACTTTTTTGGCGACATCGGCCCACTTGATGCCCTTGCGAACCTTCGCCGAAACGATCATTTCGGTAACTTGCGCGCGACTCGAAATCATGTTGACTATCCTCGAAAAAACTACCACTGGAAAAATTAAGCCGTCATGCCTGCACGAAGTGCGCGGCCCTGTTCGAACTCCGTGACGTTGTCCTGGGCGAGACCCGGACGAACGATCTGCGTCGTTCGGTGCGCGTCCCGGCCCTGCTCGATATCCTGCTGGATCGTGGCGGACCGTCTCACGAGGAAATCGATCAGGTAATTGCGGATCCGGTAAAACTGCGGATCGTGGATGAGCGTTTCCCTCGTCCGGTCGCGCGGCATCGTATTCACGACGATTTCCGCCAGCCGCGCGCGCGGGCCGTTGCTCATCAGGAAGATGCGGTCGGCCAGCAGGATCGCTTCGTCCACGTCGTGCGTGATCATGAACACGGTCTGGTGCGTCGCGAGGCAGATGCGCAGCAGCTCGTCCTGAATGACGCCGCGCGTCAGCGCGTCGAGCGCGCCGAACGGCTCGTCCATCAACAGCATCTTCGGCGCAACGGAAAACGCGCGGGCAATGCCGACGCGCTGGCGCATCCCGCCGGAAAGCTCAGACGGCTTCTTGTCGATCGCGCGCGTGAGCCCGACCATGTCGAGAAAGCGGCCGGCGCATTCCTCGACCTGCTGGCGCGTCCAGTCCGTATAGCGCGAGCGCACGGCGAATTCGACGTTCTGCCTTGCGGTGAGCCAGGGCAGCAGCGCGTGGCCCTGAAACACCACGCCGCGATCGAGGCTCGGGCCGGCGATCTCCCGCCCGCCCATCACGGCGGCGCCGCCGCTTGCCTGTTCGAGGCCGGCGAGAACGTTGAGAATCGTGCTTTTCCCGCATCCGGAGTGGCCGATCACGCAAATGAACTCGCCGCGCTCAATGCGGAAAGTCACCTCCTCGAAAACCGGAGGCAGGTCGGCACGATACCGTTTCGACAGGTCGTCGACCTCGATGAACGCGCCGCCGCTCGCGCCGCGATTGTCATTACTCTGCATAGGTCACCTTCTTTTGCAGGTAAACGAAGAACTGGTCCAGCAGCATGCCCACCACGCCGATCACGAGGACTGCGAACAACACGTTCGTCAGCGAAAGGTTGTTCCACTGATTCCAGAGAAAATATCCAACGCCGGTGCCGCCGACCAGCATTTCGGCCGCCACGATCACGAGCCATGCGATCCCCATCGAGATGCGCATGCCCGTGATGATGGTGGGCGCGGCGGCCGGCAGCACGATCTGCAGGGCCTTGCGTAGCGGCGAGACTTCGAGCGTGCGGGCGACGTTCAGCCACTCGCGCCGCACGTTGGCGACCCCGAACGCGGTGTTGATCAGCATCGGCCACAGCGAGCAGATGAAGATCACGAAGATCGCGGAAATCGACGCGTCCTTGATCGTGTACAGCGCGATCGGCATCCACGCCAGCGGAGAGATCGGCTTGAGCAACTGGATGAACGGATCGAACGCCCGATACAGCAGCGGCGACATGCCGATCAGAAAACCCAGCGGAATCGAAACGGCCACGGCGAGCAGATAGCCGCCCGCAACGCGTATCAGCGAATGGGCCAGCTGAATGCCGATGCCCTTGTCGTTCGGTCCATGGTCGTAGAACGGATGCGCGAGGTTTTCGGCGGCGACGGAAAAGAACTGAGCCGGCGTCGGAAAGCCGTCGCCTTTCTGCGCGGCCGGCTGGTCGCCGCTCGCCTGCCCCATCAGCAGCGCGTATTCCTTCTGCTCGGGCGTCATCGGCGCCTGCCGGGCCTCGTTGCCCGCCGTCGTCGCGAACTGCCAGCAGACGAGCACAATCGCCACCATGAAAAGCGACACGAGCGCGGCTTGCAAACGGATGGAAGACTTCATTTCATATCCCTCGAATCAGGCCCCATGAATCGGGCCCCATGAATCAGGCATGCTTGATGGCAAAACCGGCGAGATACCCGGCCGGGTCGGCAGGATCGTAGTCGCGGCCCATCACGGTGAACTTGCGCATGCCGGTCGTCATCGCGTCGTGGGCGACGTCCTGTCCGAGCGCCTTCATCTGCGAGCGCGCGTCGGTGAGCAGAAAGACCTTTTGCGCGAGCGCGTCGTAGTTGACCGGCTTCTTGATGTAGCCCCACCGCTGCATCTGCGTGAGCATCCACGTCGCCATCGAGTACCACGGAAGCGGCTGGAAATCGGTCCTGTCCGGCTGGTCGCACACGTGGCCGAGCCCGTCCGCGTAATGGCCGTTGAGCGCCTGCAGAATGACGGTTTCCGGCTGGTTCAGGTAGTTCTGGGTCGAGATGGCGCGCGCGATCGCCGGACGGTTCTCCTGCTTGTGCGCGCTGGCCGACGCTTTGAGCAGCGCCCGGTAGAGCGCGGCCATCGTGTTCGGATTCCTGTCGATGAAATCCTGCGTCACGCCGAACGCGCAGCACGGGTGGCCGTTCCAGATGTCGCGCGACAGGATGTGGATGAAGCCCACCTGGTCGTACACCGCGCGCTGATTGAACGGGTCCGGCCCGAGGAACCCGTCGATGTTTCCCGCGCGCAGGTTCGCGATCATTTCCGCCGGCGGCGTGACGCGCAGCTGCACGTCGCGATCGGGATCGATGCCATGCTCCGCGAGGTAGTAGCGCAGCAGGAAGTTGTGCATCGAATACTCGAACGGAATCGCGAACTTGAAGCCCTTCCAGTTCTTCGGATCGCGGTTGTCCTTGTGCTTGAGCGCGAGCGTGATCGCCTGGCCGTTCACGTTCTGGATCGCGGCGACCCGCATCGGCTGCCCCGCCGAGCCGAGCCCCATCGAAATGGCGAGCGGCATCGGCGCGAGAAAATGCGAAGCGTCGAGTTCGTGGTTCAGCATCTGATCCCGAACCAGCGCCCACCCCGCGGTCTTCCTGAGCGTGACGTCGAGGCCCTGCTCCCGATAGAAGCCCAGCGGGTCCGCCATGATGAGCGGCGTCGCGCAATTGATCGGGATGAAACCGATCTTCAGGTCCTTCTTTTCCAGCGGCCGTTTTTCTTCGGCCATCGCCTGCAGGTCGGCCAGCGGAAGCACGCTGGCAATCGCGGCGCGCGCGGCATTGACGCCGACTGCCCGCAGGAACCGGCGGCGCACCGCATCGTGCGGAAACAGCGCGCGCACGGCGGCCATTTCGAGGAAGTTGCGCGACAGGGTTTCGGCATCCTGCGGCGAGACGCGCGACGCGGCACCATGCTCTGCATCATGCTCGTGCTGGCTCGCGTGCATGCCGCACGCGCAGCGCGCCAGCGAATGGTCTGGACTGTAGGGACGATACGGATTTTCGTCTTTCATGGTTCGGTGCACCTGGTTCGATCCGGACTCCGGGTTGGCCGCACGGCGGGCGGCGGCACGACAATCAGGCCACGAGCCGCTGCCTCGCGAGGCCCGCCTCGATCCGCGCGATCACGCGCCCCTCGACGCGCTGCTCCATCTGCAGCAGGCCGTCTGCGGCGCCGCACGCGCTCCACGTACCGTTCGGGCTCGGCGTGCCGTGAACCACGATCGGAAAGGCGCGGGTCTTCAGACGGATCAACGGCGTGCCGTGCACGTACCCGGCATGCTTGCGTTCGAGCGCGTGATGCGCAAGCACCTCGGCTTGGCGCACGATCGGCTCGATGAAGCGGCACGGAACGCCCGCGACGCTGATGCAGTCGCCGATCGCAAGGATGTCGTCGACGCTCGTCTGCATGGTCATCGGATCGACGACGATGCCCCGGTCGAACGCGAGCCCCGCCATTCTCGCGAGCCGCGTCGGCGTCACGAGGCCCGTTGCGGCCACGACTTCGTCCGCGCTGATCTGCTCGCCGCCCTGCATCGCGATGACCTTGCGGCCGTCGTCGGTCTCGCCGATCGTCTCGATGCGGCGCACGCCGAGAAATCTCACGCCGGCTTCCTGCAGGCTCGCGAGAAGCCGGTCGGAAACGGCGGCCGGCACGAGGCCGACCAGTGGTCCGGCGTTCACGTCGATGAGCGACACGGTGTGGCCCGCGCGAGCAAAATCCTCCGCAAGCTCGCACCCGATCATTCCGGCGCCCACGATCGCGACGTGCTTTTTCGCGCCGTCCAGACGCGCGTGAAGCCCCGACCATCCCGCGAGATCGTTGATGCGCCAGCACAGCGACGCGGGCATCTGCTCGGGCAGCGCGGGGCGTGCGCCTTGCGCGATGACGAGCTTCGTATAGCGGATCGCGCCCCGTGTGGTTCGCACCTGATGAACCGAAGGAGAAATCCCGACGACGAACGTGTTCGCCATCAGCCGCACGTTCAGACGACGGGCGGCGCTAACGCCCGATTCGCGCACCAGGTCCGCGGGCTTCAGCCTGCGCCCGAGCGCGACCGACAGTTCCGGCTTCAGATAGCGATCGCCGCTGCACGCCGTCACCATCGTGATGGGCACGGCCGGGTCCAGCGCCCGCAGCGCCTCGGCTGCGCTCCAGCCCGCGATGCCGCCGCCCACGATCACCACGCCGCGCTCGCGCGACGGCGCAACGGCGGCCGTCCCGGCCGGCTGCGGCGCGCACGCGGGCAGCTCGAACGGTTCGAAGTCCGCCTTCACCACGCCGCACAGCGGGCAGACCCAGTCTTCCGGGATGTCCTCGAAACGCGTCCCGGGGGCGAGCCCGCTGTCGGGGTCGCCCTTCTCCTCGTCGTAAATCAGGCCGCACGCGCGGCACAGGAACTGCCGCCACGGCAAACTCGTCGGCGTACTCATGCAGGCACCTCTTCCTTCGAAAGGCGATCCATCTCCCAGCGCAGATGCTTGATCGCCGGCGTCACGATGGCCACGAACTGCGCCTCGCGCACGCGCCGTTGCGGCGCGGCGCTCGTCAGATAGCCGCGCGCGCCCTGATGCATGAGCGAGGAGTTCGCAGCCCGCAGCGCGAGTTCGGCGCCCTGCACGCGCGCGTCGAGAACGTCCAGCAGATAGTCTTTGCTGCCGTCGTACGGCGTTTTCGCAAGCCGCGCGACGCGCCCGCCCAGCTCGTCGTATTCGGCCTGCAGTTCCGCCGCCCCGTCTTCCAGAAACTGGTTCACGTGGCCGAGCACCGGCTCGACTTCGCGGATGGCGTCGAGGCTGCCTTGCGCCACGCCAATCGCGATGCCGGCCTGGAGCAGCACGAACACCGCGCGGATTCTCGCGATGAACGCACGCGCGGGGTCGGCGATCATCGCGTCTTCGCTGACGAGGTAGTTGTCGAGGCGCACGCCCCACGTGCTCGTGCCTTCCATGCCCGAAAACTCGGGGCACGGCCGCAGCACCACGTCGGGCGTGATGTGCAGCAGGAACATGATCTCGTGCGACAGCGAACCGTCGTCGCGATATACCCCCGCCATCGCGCCGCAGTACTGTCCGGGCGCGATGTGGCTCACCCACGGCAGCGCGCCGCTCACGCGATAGCCGCCGGGCACCTTGACCGCGCGCAGCAGCATCTTTTCGATGCCGGCCAGCGCTTTCATCGGATTCGAAAGCGCCGTGCCGCCGAACGTGCGGCCCATCGTGTGATCGTCGAGGAGTGCACCGGTGAGTGCGGGATTGCCCGACTGCTCCATGTACAGCCCGCAGACGTCGTGCGCCCAGGTGAGGAACCCCGTCGCGCCGCAACGGCGGCTCACGGCGCGCATGGCGTCGAGCGCGAGACCGACGCGGTTGCCGCCCCGCGCCAGATGCGCGCCGAAGGCGCCGGCGGCGCCGAGCGAGCCCATGATGTCGAGCGGGTAATAGCCGTCGTGATCGATGCGATGCGCGGCTTGCGCGAGCGGACCGTCGGCGATGGCCGTCACGTCTGCCATCACCTGCGAGTCGGACCGCGCCGGCTCGATCGGGCCGCGAGGAAATTCAACCGCGTTCATGGTGCGATACTCCCGTTAATCAGAATGATGGCGCGCGCGCCGGCTCAGTCCGCCAGCGAGATGCTGAACGGAACGGGATTGCGCATGGTGTTCGCGACCGGCGAGAAGTAGTTTGCGTGCTTGACGATGTCGTCCAGTTCTTCGCGGCTCGCGTCGCCCTCGATCAGCACCTTCACGCGGATTTCCTGGAACCCCATCTGCAGCGGCAGACGCTCGGCGCCGCCTGCGCCCCACGCCGCGGTGTTGCCGATATCGGCTTCGAGGAAGATTTCGAGGCGCGAGAGCTTCACCTGCCGATACGTCGCGACCGCGGTGATGCCCACGCTCAGGCAGCCGCCCAGCGCCGACAGCGCGATTTCGCCGGGTGCGGGCACCGTGTTCTCGCCGAACAGATGAAGCGGCTCGTCAACGACGACCGGGTTGTGCGTGCCGACGTAGCTCCACGAGCGGAACTGACCCTGCATGACCGTATGAACCTTGTTGCTGCCCTTGCGCTCGGGGTTCTCGCGACCCGACGCGGCGAACTTCAACAGGCCTTCGCGATCGATCGGGCGCAGGTAGGTAGTGACGGTTTCGGTACTCAAGGTAATTCTCCTGATGACAAACGGTGCATGTGAAGCCGGAAAACGATCTGTGTGACCGCACACCGGTTATTGCAACGACTGTGCCAATCGTGAGAATTTTCTTTATGCCTATGTTTTTATTATTCTTTTTATATTCCCGATGCCATTTCCCGAATGGCGTCCAGCGGGGATCGCGTGTTTACAATGTCGACAATCTGTTTACCTTTGCCCGCAGTCGATTATCCGTGCACCTTCTGCCACCGATAGGAAAACTGCCGCGCCGTCATGCCCAATAGTTGTGCAGCGCGCGACTTGTTCCCACCCGCGGCCTGCAACGCATGCCGCAGTTCCTCCGCCGAATGAGAGTCGTTCGCCATGTACTGGCGCACGGCCGCGCTCGCCGGCACGACGGGAAGGCTCGCGGCGCGGGAAGGCTCGGCCGCGTGCGCGGGCTCGGCTTCGGGCAGGAAATGCCGGAGGTCTGCCGCGTGAAGAATGGGCTTTTCGGCGAGCAGCACGACGCGTTCGATAAAGTTCGAGAGTTCGCGGATATTGCCCGGCCACGGGTGCGCTTCGAGGCGCGCGAGCGCATCCGGCGCAAGATTGACGTTGCGCTGATTGGCCTGATTCGCGCGGCTTAAGAAGTGCAATGCGAGTGCGCGAATATCGCCCTTGCGTTCGGCAAGCGACGGCAGGCGAATCGGAATGACGTTGAGCCGGTAATACAGATCCTGGCGAAACTGCCCATTCGCGACGTCTATCTCGAGGCTTCTGTTCGTGGCGGCAACGAGCCTCACGTCCACGCGGATTTCGCGCTTGCCGCCAAGACGCGTGATGGTTCCTTCCTGCAGCGTCCGCAGCAACTTGCCCTGCATGGACAAAGGCAGTTCGCCGATTTCGTCCAGAAAGATCGTCCCCGACGACGCCTGTTCGAACAGGCCTTCGCGCGCATGGGTCGCGCCCGTGAATGCGCCGCGGTCGTAGCCGAACAGCTCCGATTCGAACAGCGTGTCCGGAATGGCCGCGCAGTTCACCTTGACGAAGGGCTTGTCGCTTCGCTGGCTCGACAGGTGCAGCGCCCGCGCGAACAGCTCCTTGCCCGTGCCCGATTCGCCGAGCAGCAGCACGCTCGCCGACGCGTCCGACACGCGCTCCAGTTCCGAGATCGCGCGCAGGAGCGCGGGCGAGGTGCCGATGATTCCGTACTTCGCGCTCTCGTGCTCCAGCGCATGCATCAGTATTTCGTTTTGCTCTTCCAGCGCGCGGGTCCTCGCCTTCATCATCGCTTCCAGCTGGAGAAGCTGCCCGGACAGGGTCGCGAGAATCCGCAGGATCGACACGTCGCTCGAAAGCGTTCGATTGCGCGTGCGAATCCGGTGGCATGCAAGAACGCCGATATTGCGGCCCTCGATGCGGATCGGCAGCGCAATGAACGAGACGGGTCCGGGCGGAAGCCGGTCGCGCGGCACCGCCCGCGCGAGGAAGAGGTCGTCGAGGTCGATATCCTGGACGATCACGAGCTGGCCGTGCCTGAGCACGTGGCCGGTCACGCCTTCGCCGACCTTGTATTTGCCCCGTTCGATCTCCTCGGGCGTCAGGCCGTACGCGTAGCGGATCCTGCAGGTGTCACCCGTTTCGTCGAGAAGAACGACGCGCCCGCGATTGAGTCCGAGCAACTCGGACATGAGGTGAAGCGTTTCTCGCAGCACCACATCCGGCGACAGGCTTTTTCCCACCAGACTCATGATCTGCTGAAGAAGCAGCATTTCCTGCTCGCGCCAGAATGCCGGAGAGTCACTCTTGTAATTCGGCAAGCTCATCTCACTGTCTTTTCCGCGCCGTTCGCAACAAAATCGTGAACCGAAAAGCGCCGCCGCCGGATTCTCCATGAAGACGGCCGCGCGCGGCGAGCTGCGACCTCTGTTCGAGAACGGATTGGAGCTTGCGATGAAGCCGCTGCACGGTTTTATGCAGCTTCAATAGCCGACACCACGTCAGGATTGAAAATCCTGTGCGGCCATTATCACATTGAAATATCGACCGACGGAAAACGCCAAAATAAATGATTTTCACGCACGGCGTAAAACCGCCCCGTGAAAGAACACGCAAAATGGCGCGACCGCGGTCGCGGCGCGCCGTTGCGGTCATGCGCGCGCGCTGCGATCCGGATCGCGGCTCCGCAGACGCAGCAGCCGCTGCTGCAGGTCGGCCAACGGCTCGGTGAGCGTCTGCCTCTCCCCCGCGAACACGGTGCCCGTGTCGCCGTCGAGCGTGATCCGGTCGCCTTCGCGCAGCGTGGCTTCGCCGATCTTCACCGTGTCCGCAACCTCGTCGATGACGAGGTCGGTGCAGCCGACGAGACACACCTTGCCCATCTGCCGCGCGACGACCGCCGCATGCGCGGTACGCGTGCCGTTGCACGTGAGCAGACCGGCCGACGCCTGCAATGCCGCGATGTCCGCGGTGTCGGCATCGCGCCTCAACAGCAGGATCGGCTCCTGCCTGCTGCGTTCGAGCGCGCGCGCCGGATCGAGCACGATCGCGCCCGTCGCCACGCCGATGTTGCCGCTCGCCGCATGCGCCAGCGGCACCGCGCGGCCTGTCCTGCGCCATCGACGAGGCGAACCGTCACGAGGCTCGCCACGTCGATCGAAGCCGTGCGCTCGCGCGCGACTTCCGCGCTGATGAGCCCTTCGTCGAGCATGTCGAGCGCGATGCGCACCGCCGCACGCGTCGACCGCTTTCCGCTGCGCGTCTGCAGCAGGTAGAGCTGGCCCTCCTGCACCGTGAACTCGATGTTGACCTGCCCCCTGCAAACAGGGCCAACCGGAGTCTAGTAAAGTTCGTTTTCGGAGAAGAAGACGAACATGAAGAAGCGCTTTACGGAACAGCAAATCACCGGGTTTCTGAAGGAAGCCGAGGCCGGTATGCCGGTCAAGGAACAGGAAGCACGGGTTCAGTGACGCGTCGTTCTACACCTGGCGCGCGAAGTTCGGCGGCATGGAAGTCTCGGAAGCCCGCCGGCTCGAGGACCTCGAGGTGGAGAATGCCCGGCTGAAGAAACTGCTGGCCGAAGCAATGCTCGATATGGAAGCGTTGAAGGTCGTCGTCAAGGGAAAGCCCTGAGCCCGCAAGCCAAACGCGAAGCAGTGTCGGCGATTCGGGAGAAGGTCAACCTCTCCGAGCGCCGCGCCTGCCGGCTTGTCGGGCTTTCTCGCAGCGTGCTGCATTACGACGCGAAGCCGGACCACGAGAATGAGGTGCTAGCAGCGCGTCTGGTGGAGTTGGCGCACGAACGTCGTCGATTCGGCTACCGCCGACTGCACGCCCTGGTGGAACGCGAAGGCACGCACGCCAATCACAAGCGCATCTATCGCCTGTACCGTGAGGCAGGGCTGGCTGTCCGTCGCCGTCGCAAGCGCCACGGCGTAATGATTGAGCGCGAGCAACTGGCATTGCCGGGCGCACCCAACGAGGTGTGGTCAATCGATTTCGTGATGGATGCGCTTTCCAACGGCCGGCGCGTGAAGTGCCTGACCGTGGTCGACGATTTCACGAAGGACGCTGTCGACATCGTCGTCGACCATGGTATCTCAGGTTTGTATGTCGCTCGGGCATTGGAGCGTGCAGCTCGCTTCCGTGGCTATCCCAAGGCGGTGCGAACAGACCAGGGACCCGAATTTACGAGCCGCGCGCTTGACCAGTGGGCGTATGCGAACGGCGTCACTCTGAAATTGATTCAGGCGGGCAAGCCAACGCAGAATGCGTACATCGAATCGTTCAACGGCAAGTTCCGCGACGAATGCCTTAACGAGCACTGGTTCACGACGCTCGCGCACGCTCGGGCTGTCATCGCGGCATGGCGTCAGGACTACAACGAGCAGAAGCCGGCTTTTTCAATGTCTCGTCCGCATCCGCACGACACAGACAAAGCTTTCTACCCTATCACCGCATGCCGATAAAGCATAACGTGGCCCATCGGACAATAAAGCATAACCTGTCCAAGTGGCCACTTTATGCTTAACGGCACAAACGTCCAGGAACTTGATGGAATAACGAATGGTGGGCCGGGTGGGATTCGAACCCACGATGTCCTTTCGGAGGCGGATTATGAGTCCGCTGCCTGCAACCAACACGGCGTCCGGCCCACGAAGCTACGAAGCGTAGCGACAACGAAACAACGAACAGATCAACAAAAAAGCCCGGTCCACCCAAAGGCCGGGCTTTTCGATGACAGGCCGACATACTACACGAAAGCAGGCCGGCCTGGCCATCTTGCACGCGACTTCCGTGCATTAAAAACTAACCAGTCTCAATTTCCTTCAAGGAAGGACTTGAGCTTGTCCGAACGGCTCGGATGGCGCAGCTTGCGCAGCGCCTTCGCTTCGATCTGGCGAATCCGCTCGCGTGTCACGTCGAACTGCTTGCCCACTTCTTCGAGCGTGTGATCGGTGCTCATCTCGATGCCAAAGCGCATGCGCAGCACCTTCGCCTCGCGCGGCGTGAGCGAATCGAGCACGTCCTTCACGACGTCGCGCATCGACGCATGCAGCGCGGCATCGGCGGGCGCAACCGTGTTGTTGTCCTCGATGAAGTCGCCCAGGTGCGAATCGTCGTCATCGCCGATCGGCGTTTCCATGGAGATCGGCTCCTTCGCGATCTTCATGATCTTGCGGATCTTGTCCTCGGGCATCTCCATCTTCTCGGCGAGCGTGGCCGGGTCCGGCTCGAGACCGGTTTCCTGCAGGATCTGCCGCGAGATGCGGTTCATCTTGTTGATCGTCTCGATCATGTGAACCGGAATGCGGATCGTGCGCGCCTGGTCTGCAATCGAGCGCGTGATGGCCTGACGAATCCACCACGTCGCATAGGTCGAGAACTTGTAGCCGCGCCGATATTCGAACTTGTCCACCGCCTTCATCAGGCCGATGTTGCCTTCCTGGATCAGGTCGAGGAACTGCAGGCCGCGGTTCGTGTACTTCTTCGCGATCGAGATCACGAGACGCAGGTTCGCCTCGGTCATCTCGCGTTTCGCCTGGCGTGCCTTCAGTTCGCCGGCGGCCATCTGGCGGTTGGTTTCCTTCAGGTCCTTGAGCGGCAGCACCACGCGCGCCTGCAGGTCGAGCAGCCGTTGCTGCTGTTCGCGGATCGCGGGGATGTTGCGCGAGAGGATGCCGCTGTACGGGTGGCTTTCGGCGACGATCTTGTCCGTCCAGTCGAGGTCGGTTTCGTTGCCCGGGAAACGCGCGATGAACTCCGAGCGCGGCATGCCGCACTTGTCCACGACCGTATGCAGAATCTGGCGTTCGACCTGGCGCACTTCATCCACCTGGGCACGCAGCGTGTCGCACAGGCGCTCGACGGTGCGCGCCGTGAAGCGGATCGACATCAGCTCGTTCTGAATGGTTTCCTGCGCCTTGAGGTAAGACTTCGACTTGTAGCCTTCCTTCTCGAACGCACGGCGCATCTTGTCGAACCATTCGCTGATGAGCGCGAACTTCTCGAGCGAGGCACGCTTGAGGGCTTCGAGCTGCGCCGCGTTGGCCGTCGCCTGCGCCGCGCCGTCGTCCTCTTCCTCCTCCTCTTCTTCTTCCTCTTCCTCTTCTTCCTCTTCGTCCTCGTTCTCGATCTCTTCCGCTTCCTTGGCGTTGAAGCCGTCGGTGTCTTCGGCGTTCGGATCGATCAGGCCGTCGACGAGTTCGTCCACGCGAATCTCGTCGTTCGCGACGCGCTCGGCCATGGCAAGAATGTCGGCGATCGTGGTCGGGCAAGCGGAGATCGCCATGACCATGTGCTTGAGGCCGTCTTCAATGCGCTTGGCGATCTCGATTTCGCCTTCGCGCGTGAGGAGTTCGACCGTGCCCATTTCGCGCATGTACATACGCACCGGGTCGGTCGTGCGGCCGAATTCGGAGTCGACGGTCGAGAGCGCGACTTCCGCTTCTTCTTCTACTTCGTCGTCCGAAGAAGCGTTGGGTGCGTTGTCGTTGAGCAGCAGCGTCTCGGCGTCGGGCGCCTGTTCGTAGACGGCCACGCCCATGTCGTTGAACGTGCTGATGATGCCTTCGACCGCCTCGGTCTCGGTGAAATTGTCCGGGAGGTGATCGTTGATTTCCGCATACGTGAGGAAGCCGCGCTCCTTGCCGAGCTTGATAAGCGCACGCAGCTTCGTGCGGCGTTCCTCGAGCTCCTCGACGGTGCCGGGCTGCGACGACGCGAACGCGTCCTTCAGCAGCGCCTTTTCCTTCGCTCGCCGGTCGCGCGCACGGGAGGTCTTTTCGACCTTGCCCGCCACGGGCGTGCTGTCTTCGCTCTGGCTTGCGTCGTCATCGACGGGTACTTCATTCAGCTTTTTCGTCATGGAGTTCGCCGTACCGGCTATAGTCTCGACTCGCGGCTGCTGGACAACAGCCTCTTGAACCGTGGATACTTGAGCCTCGCGCTCTGCCGCATCGTCCGCGACGGCAGGCACTTCCCTTGCACTTCTCGAACCGGACCGCTTCGTTGCCGGTTGGGTCGCGGCTTTCGCCGCACGTACAGGCGCCGCTCGCGCAGCCGAAGCAGCCATCGACTTCTTCCGGGTAGCCGGTTCAGAACGGTTGGTGGACCCAGTAGTACCCGACGAACGGGCGGAAGAACTGGCAACTCCGGCCTGTGTGACCTTGCTGGTCGGCTCCGTCGAGCCCTTGCCTGTCGCCTTTTTTCCGCCTGTAGTCTTTGCCATTGCCATTCCGCCCTTGCTGAAGAACTGGACATTCGCGGGTTACCCCAACCCGCTAAATCCGCCCGGAAAAACAAAAACAAACCGCTGAAAACCTGTTATTTTAGCACGCAGAGTAATAATCCCTCCGTGCGGTCCTTCCCCTACAAACCGAGCTGACGTTTCATGTCAGCCCGTGTCTGATTCAGTGACATCAACTCGGCAAGTTCCTCGGGCGTATGCCGCGACTGCCGCGAAAGCGTTTCCAGGCGCTCGCAACAGGCGTCGTACCGCATCTTCAGGATCGCCGCCGTCAGCTCCTCGCTCACGAGCCGCTCCTGCTCGCGACGCTCCTCCACCACGGCGCCATCTTCCGGATTTTTCATCAGCAAATCCCGAACGTTTTCATCATAGTCCAGAATTTCGCGAAAAATCTCCTCGAAGGTTGGAGCATTGGCCCCATTTCTCAGCAGATCCGAAAGCAGCTGAAATTCCGCCGAATCGCCCAGCGCCCGCGCGTGAGTCGCCACTTCCTCGAAAAGCTCGCCGTGGCGCGTCAATCCGATCAACGCCTTTTCGGCCTCTTCGTCCAGTTGCGCCACGATGCGCGGGTGCATTACGAGGTTGCGCAACGCCTTGCGCTCGATACCGGTCACGAGATGCCGGTCCTTGCGCGCGGGTGCCCGGCGCGCCGCCTGGGCAATGCGCGCGTCGACCTCGCAAAGCGCGGCCACTTCCTCGAACGGCACGTCGAGGCGGTCCGCGAACATGTGCATGATCTGCGCGCGCAGCGCGTTCGCGGGCAACGCCTGCAGGAGCGGCTTCGCGTCGAAGAGTGCCCGGGCGCGCCCTTCGGGCTGGTCGAGCTCCTTGTCGGACAGCACCTCGTTGAGCATGAACTGTGACAGCGGCATCGCCCGCTCCACCTGCTCCGAGAACGCCTCGGCGCCGAACTCGCGCACATAGCTGTCCGGGTCGTGCTCCTGGGGCAGGAACAGGAAACGGATCGTGCGGTTGTCGGCCGCGTGCGGCAGGCACGCATCGAGCGCGCGCCGCGCGGCGCGACGGCCCGCCGAGTCGCCGTCGAAGCTGAAGATCACGGTGTCGGTCTGACGCATGAGCTTCTGCACGTGGATCGGCGTGCACGCGGTACCGAGCGTCGCCACGGCGTTCGGGAAACCCAGTTGCGCGAGCGCGACGACGTCCATATACCCCTCGACCACCAGAACATAGCGCTGCTCCCGGATCGCGAGGCGCGCCTCGAACAACCCGTACAGTTCGCTGCCCTTGTTAAATAGTGGTGTTTCCGGGGAATTCAAATACTTGGGTTCGCCGCCATCGAGCACGCGGCCGCCAAAACCGATCACCTGCCCCTTCACGTTGCGGATCGGGAACATCACCCGGTCGCGGAAGCGGTCGTAGCGGCGCGCCTGGCCTTGCGCGTCCTGTTTTTCGCTGACGATGACGAGACCGGCCTCGACCAGCGCGTCGTCGCGATAGTTCTCAAACGCGGTTTCGAGGTTCTGCCATCCATCAGGCGCATAACCGAGGCCGAAGCGTGCGGCAATCTCGCCCGTGAGCCCGCGCTTTTTGAGGTACTGGATGGCGTTGGTCGCGCTGCGCAACTGCTTGCGGTAGTAGTCGCAGGCAGTCTGCATGATGTCGGAAAGCGCCGTGGTGACGGCCTTGGGCGGAGCCGCGGCGTAGCCGCCAGCAGCGCTGGCGCCGCCACCGCCGCGCACGGGCGACGGCTCCTGCGGCACGCTCAGCCCGACCGACTGGGCGAGTTCGTTGACGGCCTCGGGAAACGTCAGGCCCGCGTGTTCCATGAGGAAGCCGATGGCGGTGCCGTGCGCGCCACAGCCGAAGCAGTGATAGAACTGCTTCGTTGGACTAACGGTGAAGGAAGGGCTTTTCTCGTTGTGGAACGGACACAGGCCCATGAAGTTCGCGCCGCCCTTCTTGAGCTGCACGTAGCGACCCACCACGTCGACGATATCGACGCGGTTCAGCAGGTCTTGCAGGAACGAATGCGGAATCATCGAGGCGAACGCGCTCGGGCAACCAGGGCTCGCGCGGCCCTGACCGGGCCTCGCGGCGCTGCCCGGAAGCCGGGCTTGCGCCGCGCGCGAGCCGGATGCGCTTACTTCGAGAGCGCGGCCTTGACGAGCCCGGAGACGGCCGTCATGTCAGCGCGCCCGGCGAGCTTCGGCTTGAGCACGCCCATCACCTTGCCCATGTCCTGCGGGCCGGCTGCGCCCACCTGGGCGACCGCGGCCTGCACTTCGGCGGCGATCTCGGCATCCGAGAGCTGCGCGGGCATGTAGGCGGTCAGAACGGTCAGTTCGGCGGCTTCCTTTTCGACGAGGTCGGTGCGGCCCGCAGCCTCGAACTGGCTGATCGAGTCCTTGCGCTGCTTGATCATCTTGTCGATGACCGCCGTGATGCCGGCGTCGTCAAGCGTCACGCGATCGTCGACTTCACGTTGCTTGATTGCGGCGAGCAGCAGACGAATCGTGGCGAGGCGCTCGCTTTCGCGCGCGCGCATCGCGGCTTTCATGTCGTCGTTGATCTGGTCTTTGAGACTCATCACTCACCTGAAATGCGTTGAGGTTGCAGGAATGCAAAAACCCGCCTGGAAACGCTTCCAGGCGGGTTGGCGCAAATTCGACATGGTTGCGACCACACCAGAGGGCAGCGGCGGCCGCGATGCGACAAGAGCCGGCTGCCCACGTCGCCGCCGATCCGCGCGAGGCCCATGCCACAACGGCTCGGACACGCGCCGCGGCGACGCCGGAATCAGTACAGCTTCTTCGGCAGCATCTGGCTGCGCAGGCGCTTGAAGTGGCGCTTCACCGCCGCCGCCTTCTTGCGCTTGCGTTCAGCCGTGGGCTTCTCGTAAAACTCGCGCGCGCGAAGCTCGGTCAGCAGACCGTTCTTCTCGATCGTGCGCTTGAAGCGGCGCATGGCAACTTCAAAGGGTTCGTTTTCTTTTACGCGGATGGTCGTCATTTTCCAATAACGGATCGGGGGTAAAGAAAGTTGAGTATAGCAGTTCCGTAATCGGCCATCGTGCGGCCGCCTGGGGGAGAAACCCGTATCGCGGCGGCCCGTTTTTGCCCCTCCATTTCATCGCGGCCGCCGCCCCGCTTCGCCGGGCGGCGGGGCCTTCAACCGGCGCCCGGACCTACGAGCAGCAACGGCAGGTGCGTGATCTCGATGGCGCGCTGCGCGACGCTGCCAAGCAGCCAGCGCGCGACGCCCCGCCGCCCCTGCGTGCCCAGCACCACGAGGTCGGCCTGCCAATGCTCTGCGTCGCGCAGTACGGCGTGGGCAATGTCGTCGCGCATGAGGCCGGTGGCCACGAGCGCCGTTTCGAAGGCGCAGCCCGCCGCTTCCAGTTGCTCGCCCGCGCTGGCCAGTGCTTTGCGCCCGAGCTCGGCGAGCGCGTCCTCGAGCACGGAACCCGGCACCGGGTCGCCGGAGACGCTGCTGCGGTCGACGACGTAAACAGCACGCAGCGCCGTTTGCGGTTCGGCAAGCCGCACGGCCGCGCAGATGGCCAGCGCCGAGGCCGGACTGCCGTCGGCCGCCAGCAGGATGCGGGCCGGCGGCGCGTCGCCATGCGGCTCGTATTCGACGGGCACGACCAGCAGCGGACAGGGCGCACAAACCGCGAGCGCGCCCGAAACCGAGCCGTCGACCCAGCGCGTCATGCGCCCCCGATGCCGCGCGCCGACAACCAGCAGGTCCGCCTGCCAGTCGCGGGCCGCTTCGGCCAAGGCGGGCACGGCAGCCCCGGCGTCGCCGGAAAAATTGACCACCACCCCTTCGACGGAGGCAGCTTGTCCGCTGAACGCCGAAATCGCCCGCTCCAGCGTGCGCTCGGCGTCGGAGCACGATTCGTCAGGCGTGGCGGCGAGCGCGTCCGTCATCCAAGCGTCGCGCGCGGCGTAGGCACCGCCCATCCAGTCGCGCGGTTGTCCGGCGGCGCAGACGACCTGCACCTCGGCGTCGCGCGGCGCCACCCGCGCGGCAAAACGCACTGCCTGCATCGATGCCACCGAATCGTCCACTGCAATCATGATTCGCCGCAGCGGCGCGGCGTAGTTTGCCGGTTCATCCTCTTGATTCACGTTTCGCACCTCTTTCTTGTGGCCAGGTATTCGAGCGTGAACCTCGGCGGCCCAGCCAACAATGACTGCGGTCAATCGCAGGAGATCCCGCAGATCGCGAAGTCAGCTTGCGGGCGCCGTAAATTCGGCGGCGGCCTCCCCAGCGGCGACGCCCGACGCCCACGCCCACTGGAAGTTGTAGCCGCCGAGCCAGCCCGTCACGTCCACCGCCTCGCCCACGAAATAGAGGCCAGCCACGCGCTGGCTCATCAGCGTCGCCGAGGACAGCTCGCGCGTGTCCACCCCGCCACGCGTGACTTCGGCTTTCTTGTAGCCTTCGGTGCCTGTGGGCGTGAGCGACCACTGCGCAAGCCCTTCGCCGATCTTGCGCAGCGTCTTGTCGGGCAGATCGGCAAGCCGCGCGTCGGCTTTTACCTGATGCGCCTCGAGCCACACGTGCGCGAGGCGCGCCGGCACCCATTCGGCGAGAAGGTTGCCGATTTGTCGTTTCGTCGCGCCTTTGGCCTCGATCAGCGCCGCGGACGCGTCGCGATCCGGCAGCAGGTTCACGCGGATCGGCTGGCCTGGCTGCCAGAAGCTCGAAATCTGCAACACGCCCGGGCCCGAGAGGCCGCGATGCGTGAAGAGCAGGTCCTCGTCGAAAGCGCCGCCGGTCTTGCGTTCGCCGGTCGCCACGTGGACTTCGAGCGAGACGCCCGCGAGCGGCACGTAGGGCGCCCACTCGTCCTGCGCGAACGTGAGCGGCACGAGCGCCGGACGCGTGTCGACGAGCTTGTGGCCGAACTGCCTCGCGACGCGATACGCGAAGTCGGTCGCGCCGATCTTGGGGATCGACAAACCGCCCGTCGCGATCACAAGCGCCTTCGCGCGAATCTGGCCCTGTGGCGTGCCAAGCGTAAAGCCGGCGCCGTCGGCGTGGCTCAGGGCCTCGACGGGCAGCGGCCGGCGCCAGGCCACGCGTCCGGCGTCGCATTCCGCGCGCAGGACGTCGATGATCGCCTCGCTCGACTGGTCGCAGAAAAGCTGACCCTTGTGCTTTTCGTGCCAGGTCACGCGATGCTGGCGCAGCAACGCGAGGAAATCGCGCGGCGTGTAGCGCGCGAGTGCCGAGCGACAGAAATGGGGATTATTGGAAAGATAGTTGGCCGGACTCGCGTGCAGGTTCGTGAAGTTGCAGCGCCCGCCGCCCGAAATGCGGATTTTTTCCGCGAGGCGCGGCGCGTGATCGATCAGCGCCACGCGGCGGCCCCGTTGGCCCGCCGCCGCCGCGCACATCATGCCGGCCGCCCCCGCGCCGATCACGGCGATGTCGAAAGATTCCATGGCGCGCATTCTACCTGCGCGGCGACGTCCGATCCGCGGGCGAAGCGCGGCCGGCCGCGCCGAGCCGGCCTGCACGCGCGCTGTTATACTTAACGGCTGTCTTACTTCTTGATTTCGCGACGGTTTTGCCGGCGGTTTTTTGCCCGCGAGTTTTTACCCGCTTTTGCCCGATTTTTACCCGCAGTCCCCGGGCACAAGGCAATGCCGCCGCTCTGCCCCACACTCATGCTCGTTCTCGGCATCGAAAGCTCCTGCGACGAAACCGGCCTCGCGCTTTACGACAGCGAGCGCGGCCTGCTCGCGCACGCGCTGCACTCGCAGATCGCCATGCACCGCGAGTATGGCGGCGTCGTCCCCGAACTCGCCTCGCGCGACCACATCCGCCGCGCGTTGCCGCTGCTCGAGGAAGTGCTCTCGAAGAGCGGCGCGGCGCGGCACGACATCGACGCCATCGCGTTCACGCAAGGCCCCGGCCTCGCGGGCGCCCTGCTCGTGGGCGCGAGCATCGCCAACGCGCTCGCCATGGCGTGGAACCGGCCGACCGTGGGCATACACCACCTCGAAGGGCATCTGCTCTCGCCGCTGCTGGTCGGCGCGCCGCCGCCGTTTCCGTTCGTCGCGCTGCTGGTGTCGGGCGGCCACACGCAATTGATGCGCGTAACCGATGTGGGCGTCTACGAGACGCTGGGCGAAACGCTCGACGACGCCGCCGGCGAAGCCTTCGACAAGACGGCCAAGCTGCTCGGCCTCGGCTATCCGGGCGGCCCGGAAGTGTCGCGACTCGCGGAATTCGGCACGCCGGGCGCGGTCGAGCTGCCGCGCCCGATGCTGCATTCCGGCGATCTCGACTTCAGCTTCAGCGGCCTGAAAACGGCCGTGCTCACGCAGGTGAAGAAGCTCGGCGCGAACATCTGCGAGCAAGGCAAGGCCGACATCGCACGCGGTTTCGTCGATGCGGCTGTGGAAGTGCTGGCCGCGAAATCGCTGGCAGCGCTCAAGCGCACGAAGATGAAGCGGCTCGTGGTGGCGGGCGGCGTGGGCGCAAACAAGCAGTTGCGCGAAACGCTTTCGGCGGCGGCGCAAAAACGCGGCTTCGAGGTACATTACCCCGACCTGTCGCTATGCACCGATAACGGCGCGATGATCGCGCTCGCAGGCGCGCTCCGCCTCCAACGCTGGCCCGAGCAGGCCACGCGCGACTACGCGTTTACGGTAAAGCCGCGCTGGGATTTGAGCTCGCTCGCGCAACGGTAACGCGAACGCAGCCAGAAGCAAAAAGCCGCCCAAGGGCGGCTTTTTCGTCGATGGCGCAGCCAGCCCCTCGCGTTCAGCCCGCGCGCTTGTCGTGCTCGATCACGGCATACGCGCTGTGATTGTGGATCGACTCGAAGTTCTCGGCTTCGAGCGTATAGGCGATCACCCGAGCATCGGCGTTCAGGCGCACGGCCACGTCGCGCACCAGGTCTTCCACGAACTTGGGATTCTCGTACGCGCGCTCGGTCACGAACTTCTCGTCCGGACGCTTGAGCAAGCCCCACAGCTCGCACGACGCCTCTTCCTCGGCGATGCGTACGAGGTCTTCGACCGGCAGATCGCCCTCGAACTCGACGTTCATCGTCACGTGCGAACGCTGGTTGTGAGCGCCGTACTGCGAGATCTTCTTCGAGCATGGGCACAGGCTCGTCACCGGCACGAGCACCTTGAGGAAAAGACGCGTCTCGCCATGACGCACGTCGCCCGTGAGCGTCACGTCGTAGTCGAGCAGACTTTCCACGCCCGACACCGGCGCGACCTTCTTCACGAAGTACGGAAACGCGACTTCGATGCGGCCGGCCTGCGATTCGAGTTTCGCGAGCATCGCGGCCAGCATCGCGCGGAACGTAGCGGGCTCGAGCGGCGCCTTGTTCTCCTCGAGCAGCGCCACAAAGCGCGACATGTGCGTGCCCTTCTGGTCGGCCGGCAGATGAACGTCGAGATTCCACGTGCCGACGCTCGGCTGGACGTCGCCCGCGCCCGTCCTGACCGTGACCGGATGGCGCACGGCCTTCACGCCCACGCGCTGAATCGCGATCTGACGGGTATCGACGGAGCTCTGGACGTCCGGCATCACGAAGGCCGGGTTCATCTGATTCATGTTCTTATCCTCAAGCCGCGCTGAATGCGGCGCGCAAACGCCAAACGAATGGCAAACAAACGACAAACGCCGGCATGAGCCGGCGTTTGCTGGCGGTTGCCGGGTACGAAAACCCGCCCGCCGGTTCTAAGGTGAAGTGGACTGCCGCGGTTCGCCGGCTGGCCTTTGGACCAGCCGCACCGCAAGGCGCTTCCAGATCAGGCGACGCGCATCACCGATTTGCCGGACGCATTCGCCGTGCGATCGAGGAAGCGCTCGCGAATGGACTTCGCGATCCCTGCTGCGTCGAGCCCACAGCCCGCCAGCAGCTTCGCCGGGTCGCCGTGGTCGATGAAGCGGTCGGGGAGGCCCAATTGTAGTACGGGCTTGATAACCCCACTTTCAAGGAGGGCTTCCACGCAGGCCGAGCCCGCGCCGCCCATGATGCAGCCTTCCTCGACGGTCACGAGGTAGTCGTGGGTTTCGGCGAGCTGGCGCACGAGGTCGGCGTCGAGCGGCTTCACGAAGCGCATGTTCGCCACGGTGGCGTCGAGCTCCTCGGCGGCCGCGAGCGACGGCGCGACCATCGTGCCGAACGCGAGGATCGCAATGCGCTTGCCGGCCGGCGCATTGCTTTCGCGGCGGATTTCGCCCTTGCCCACCGGCAGCGCGGCCATCTGCTTGACGGTCGCCACGCCCGTGCCTGCGCCGCGCGGGTAGCGCACGGCCGCCGGGCAGTCCTGCTGGAGCGCCGTATAGAGCATCTGACGGCATTCGTTTTCGTCCGATGCCGCCATGATCATCATGTTCGGGATGCAGCGCATGAACGCGAGATCGTACGCGCCCGCGTGCGTCGCGCCGTCGGCGCCGACAAGGCCCGCGCGATCGATCGCGAACACGACCGGCAGGTTCTGCAGCGCGACGTCGTGGATCAGCTGGTCATAGGCGCGCTGCAGGAAGGTCGAGTAGATCGCGACCACCGGCTTCATGCCCTCGGCCGCGAGACCGCCCGCGAACGTCACCGCGTGCTGCTCGGCGATGCCGACGTCGTAGTAGCGGTCCGGGAAACGCTTCTCGAACTCGACGAGGCCCGAGCCTTCGCGCATGGCCGGCGTGATGCCGATCACGCGCGAGTCGAGTTCGGCCGCGTCGCAGAGCCATTCGCCGAACACCTGCGTGTAGGTCTTCTTGCCCGGCACCTTCGACGGCTTGATGCCCTCGGCCGGGTTGAACTTGCCGGGACCGTGGTAGAGCACCGGGTCGGCTTCGGCAAGCTTGTAGCCCTGGCCTTTCTTCGTCACGACGTGCAGGAATTGCGGACCGCGCAGTTCCTTGATGTTCTGCAGCGTCGGGATCAGCGAGTCGAGGTCGTGGCCGTCGATCGGGCCGATGTAGTTGAAGCCGAACTCCTCGAACAGCGTGGCCGGCACGATCATGCCCTTGGCGTGTTCTTCGAGCTTGCGCGCGAGATCGAGCACCGGCGGCGCATGGCGCAGCACGCGCTCGACGCCCGCGCGCGCGGCGGCGTAGAAACGGCCCGACATGAGGCGCGCAAGATGGCGATTGAGCGCGCCCACCGGCGGCGAAATCGACATGTCGTTGTCGTTGAGGATGACGAGCAGCGGCACGTCGTCTTCGACGCCGCCGTTGTTCAGCGCCTCGAAGGCCATGCCGGCCGTCATCGCGCCGTCGCCGATCACGGCGATGCCCATGTGGTTCTCGCCCTTGAGCTTGCTCGCGATGGCCATGCCGAGCGCCGCCGAAATCGACGTGCTCGAATGCGCCGTGCCGAACGTGTCGTACGGCGATTCGTCGCGCTTCGGGAAGCCAGAGATGCCGCCGAGCTGGCGCAGCGAATGCATCTGGTCGCGGCGGCCGGTCAGGATCTTGTGCGGATAGGTCTGATGGCCCACGTCCCAGACGATGCGATCGCGCGGCGTGTCGAACACGTAGTGCAGCGCGATCGTCAGTTCGACCGTACCGAGGTTGGACGACAGGTGGCCGCCCGTTTGCGAGACGCTTTCGAGAACGAAGGCACGCAGTTCGTCGGCAAGCGGTTGCAACTGGCGGCGATCGAGGCGGCGCAAATCCGCCGGGTCGTCAATGGTTTTCAGCAAGTCGTACATCGTCGTTCCATTGTAGGAAAACTGGCGCTCCCGCACTTGTTCTGCGCATTACTCCCCTTTCATGCGCGTGGGCGGGTTGCGCGATCAGCTCACCCGGTTCACCACCAGGTCAGCGAGTTCGGCGAGGCGCTGCGCGCGCGCGCCGAACGGTTCGAGCGCCGCGTGCGCGTCGGCGCGCAACTGCTGCGCGAGCGCCCGCGAGGCATCAAGACCGATGATCGACACGTAGGTCGGCTTGCCGTCCTTCGCGTCCTTGCCCGCGGTCTTGCCGAGCGTAGCCGAGTCGGCGGTGACGTCGAGAATGTCGTCGACCACCTGGAAGGCGAGGCCCACGGCCGCTGCATATTTGTCCAGCGCGGCGAGGGTTTCCGCAGAAGGCGTTTCGCCTGCCATCGCGCCCATGCGCACCGCGGCGCGCAAAAGTGCGCCGGTCTTCAGGCGGTGCATCGTTTCCAGCTCGGGGCGGGTGAGCGCATGGCCCACGCTCGCGAGGTCGATCGCCTGTCCGCCGGCCATGCCGACGGAGCCGCTCGCCAGCGCGAGTTCGCGCACGAGCGATGCCTGGCGCGTGGCGTCGAGAACGTCGGACGTCAGCGTGACGAAAGCCTGCGACTGCAACGCGTCGCCGACCAGCAGCGCCGTGGGTTCGTCATATTTGACGTGGACGGTGGGTTTGCCGCGGCGCATGTCGTCGTCGTCCATGCACGGCATGTCGTCGTGCACGAGCGAGTACACGTGGATCATCTCGAGCGCACAGGCCGCCGCGTCGAGCGCTTCGGGCATGGCGTTCGTCAGTTCACCCGCCGCGTGGCACAGGAGCGGACGCACGCGCTTGCCGCCGCCAAGCACGGCATAACGCATGGCGTCATGCAGCGGCGCCGGCTGCACGTCGGCCGCCGGCAAATAATGATCGAGCGCGCTTTCGACCCGGTCGAGCACCTGCCGGGTCCATTGGTCAAATGTCATAGATCGTCGTCTCCGCCCGCGGCGGAGTCTGTCGTATTGAGGGGCACGGGCCGCAGCGTCTCGCCGTCGAGCACGCGCACCTGTTGTTCAACCTTTTCGAGCTGCTGCTGGCAAAAGCGCACGAGTGTCGCACCGCGGCGGTACGCCGCAAGCGATTCTTCCAGGCTCAGACTGCCGCCTTCCATGCGTGCCACGAGGCCGTCGAGTTCCGCCAGCGCCGCCTCGTAGCTTTCGGGCAGAGCCTCGCCCCCGGCCGTCCCGGCGGCGCTTTCGCCCGCGCCAGCGCGGTCTTTCGTTGCGGATTTCGCCATGAGTCGTCGCCAGAATGAAACAAGGCGGACATTCTACGGCAAAAGCGTCTCTTTCGACCCGCTCGCCGGCTCACATGCCCTTTCGACCACACCGCCGCGACCCGTCAATTGGGTTCCAGAAGGTCGGATTACCCGTGCATTTGTCTCATACTTCCCGGATTCCCGCCGTCGTTCCGGTGTAAATTTGGCAAAAATCAGTCACTTAGCTACCCCATGACCAGGTAACCGGGTATAATCTCCGGCTCCCTAAATCGAATCTTCGATGGTTGGGTTGTTCACTGCTTTCACGTCTTCATCGGGAGTGGGAATGTCCAATCTGAGCAATGCATTGCAGCTGAAGTCCATCCACAGCCAGCTGCCAGTCACCGCTTATTTTGACGAAGCGCTACTCAAGCGCGAAATCGACACGCTTTTCCAGAAGGGTCCTCGCTACGTCGGGCACGAACTCATGGTGCCCGAGGCGGGAAACTATTTTGCGCTGCCCGGCGAGAAAGAGGGCCGCGTGCTCGTCCGCAACAAGAGCAACGGGATCGAGCTGCTCTCGAATGTGTGCCGCCATCGCCAGGCCATCATGCTAAACGGTCGCGGCACGGCGGACAACATCGTATGTCCGCTGCATCGCTGGACCTATGACCTCAAGGGCGAACTGCTCGGCGCGCCGCACTTCGCGGACAAACCGTGTCTGAATCTGACCAGTTCTCCGCTCCAGAGGTGGAACGGGCTGCTCTTCGAATCCGCGGGCCGCGACGTCGCGCGCGATCTTGCTCGCCTCGGCCCCGCGAAGCACCTCGACTTCTCGGACTACATGTTCGATCACGTCGAGATCCACGAGTGCAACTACAACTGGAAGACCTTCATCGAGGTCTATCTGGAGGACTATCACGTCGTGCCGTTCCATCCGGGCCTCGGCAACTTCGTGTCGTGCGACGACCTTCAGTGGGAGTTCGGCGAGTGGTATAGCGTGCAGACGGTCGGCGTGCACAAGCACCTCGGCAAGCCGGGCAGCCCGACGTACCGCAAGTGGCACGACGAGGTCCTGCGCTTCCGCAATGGCGTGCCGCCCGAATTCGGCGCGATCTGGATGGTGTACTACCCGAATCTCATGATCGAGTGGTATCCGCACGTGCTCGTGGTGTCGTGGCTCATTCCGCAGGGCACGCAGAAGACGACGAATATCGTCGAGTTCTACTACCCCGAGGAAATCACGCTGTTCGAGCGCGAGTTCGTCGAGGCCGAACGTGCCGCCTATATGGAAACGGCCGTCGAGGACGACGAGATCGCCGAGCGCATGGACGCTGGCCGCCGCGCGCTTTTCGAGCGCGGCGAGTCGGAAGTCGGCCCGTACCAGAGCCCGATGGAAGACGGCATGCAGCACTTCCACGAATTCCTGCGCCGGGAGCTGGGACCGATCTGACGCCCGGCAGGCACGGTCTTCGGGCCAATTGAATGCATCAACGGAAAGACGGGCTTCGGCCCGTCTTTTTGTTTAGACTGACGGCACCGGGTCGCCGCGCACATGCCGCACTGTCCATGCGGCGGCCTCGCACGATACAAGGAGCCGTCATGCCCCACACGCACTACACCACGCTGATCTCGGCCGCCAATCTGCACGAACGCCTGACCGCCGCGCCGGGCAGCGTGCTCGTGTTCGACTGCCGCTTCGATCTGGCCAATCCCGCCGCCGGGGAGAACGCCTACGCGCTCGGCCATCTGCCCGGCGCGCAATACCTGCATCTGGACCGCGATCTCTCCGGCCCAAAGACCGGCAAGAACGGGCGCCATCCGCTGCCCGACCGCTCCGCGCTCGTCGCCACGCTCTCGCTGCGCGGCCTCAACGAAGGCCAGCAGGTCGTCGCCTACGACGCGCAAGGCGGCTCCTACGCCGCGCGCCTGTGGTGGCTGCTGCGCTGGCTAGGCCACGACTCGGTGGCCGTGCTCGACGGCGGCCTGCAAGCCTGGGAATCGGCCGGCCTCCCGCTCGTACGCGACGTACCCACGCCCGCGCGCGGCACGTTCAAGGCCGGCGCACCGCTCCAGGTGACCGTGGATGCGCAGGCCATCGAGCGCAATCTCGCCACGCGCGAGCTCACGGTCGTCGATGCACGCGCCGCCGACCGCTATCGCGGCGAGAACGAAACGATCGATCCCGTGGGCGGCCACATTCCTGGCGCGCGCAACCGCTTTTATCAGAACAACCTCACGCCGGACGGCCGTTTCAAGTCGGCGCACGCGCTGCGCGAGGATTTCACGGCCGTGCTGTCGGGCACGACGCCCGAGCATGTGGTCCTGCAATGCGGCTCGGGCGTGACCGCCTGCCATAACGCGCTCGCAATGGAGATCGCCGGCCTGCATGGCGCGGCGCTATATCCGGGGTCGTGGAGCGAATGGTCCGCCGACCCGTCGCGGCCGGTCGCCACGGGCCCGAATCCCTGAATCCGCCGAATCTGGGCGACCGGCCGAAACAGCACGGCGTCACGCCACGCCGTGCTCCCTGAACCACGCGATGGCGCGCTTCCAGCCGTCTTCCGCGTCGGCCTTGCGATAGCTCGGACGATAGTCAGCGAAGAACGCATGGCCCGCGTCGTCGTACACGACGAACTGCGAGCCGCGGCCGCCCTGCGGGCCTTGCGCGATGGCGGCCTTCATCTGCGCGAGCGTGTCCTGCGGAATGCTCTGGTCCTGCAGGCCATACATCCCGAGCACCGGCACCTCCAGGTGGTTTGCGAGATCGAGCGGATTGCCCGGCATCGTCGCCGTATGGCGGCCGGCCACGCGCCCATACCACGCCACGGCCGCGTTGATGTGCGGGTTGTGCTCCGCATAGAGCCACGCGATGCGCCCACCCCAGCAGAAGCCGTTGACGCCCACGCGCTTCGTGTCGCCGCCGTGCTGGCCTGCCCAGGCGACGGCCGCGTCGATGTCGCCGAGCACCTGGGCGTCGGGCACCTTGCTCGCGATGTTCTGGTCGATCTGCTGAATCGTCGGGTACGCGGAAGCGTCGCCCTCGCGCACGAACAGGTCCGGCGCAACGGCCAGATAACCGAGCTTCGCGAAGCGGCGGCACACATCCGCGATATGCTCGTGCACGCCAAAAATCTCGTGGATGACGATGATGACCGGCAAATGCGTCTTGCCGCGCGGTTGCGCACGATACGCCGGGACGAGCGTCCCGCCCGACTGGAAGCCGATCTCACCGGCTTCGAGACCCTCGCTGTCGGTGTGGATGGTTTGCGCGGAAACCGGCAGCACGGCGGCGGCGAATCCGCTGCCGAGCGCGGCTTTGATGAAGGTGCGCCGGTCGAACGGCACGCGCGGGACGAGGCTATCGATTTCGGGTTTCAGCATGCAACGCTCCTCGGAGGCCAGATAGCGCAATCAACGAAATAGCGCCGCGCCTGTCGACGCACGCGCCATTCAGTGCAGCTTCACGCGCGGCAGCGTGGTGCGGCGCAGCCAGTGCGCGAACGTATCGAGCACCATGCGCGCGTAGCCGTGCAGCGCCGCGATGTGCAGCCGGTACAGCGACATGTACATGAAACGGGCAAACAGCCCTTCGATCAGCATATTCCCGCCAATCAGCCCGCCCATCAGATTGCCGACCGCGCTGAAGTGGCCGAGCGATACCAGCGAGCCGAAGTCGCGATAGGTGAACTCCGGCAGCGGCTTCCCCGCGAGCAGGTCGCCGAGCGAGCGGAACAGGAAGGTCGCCTGCTGATGCGCGGCTTGCGCGCGCGGAGGCACGCCACGCTCGTGGCCGGGCCATTCGCAGGCCGCGCAGTCGCCGAGCGCGAAGATGTTGTCGTCGATTTCCGTTTGCAGCGTGCGGCGCACGATCAACTGGCCGAGCTTGTTGACGGTGAGGCCGTCGAGCCGCGAAAGCACGGCAGGCGCCGTGATGCCCGCCGCCCACACGGTGAGATCCGCGCGCACGTCCTTGCCGCTCGCGGTGCGCACCACGCCCGCCGCGACTTCGGTCACGCGCTCGCCTGTCATCACCTTCACGCCGAGCTTGTGCAGCAGTTCCGCGGTCGCAGACGAAACGCGCTCGGACAACGCAGGGAGGATGCGCGTGCCCGCCTCGATCAGCACGATGCCCACGTCGTGGCGCGGATCGAGCTTGTGCAGTCCATAGGCCGAGAGCACCTGCGCGGTATTGCGCAGCTCGGCGGAGAGTTCGACGCCCGTGGCGCCCGCGCCGATGATCGCCACCTGCACGCGCGGTTCGGCGCCGTCGTTCGAGCCCTGCGCAGCGGCGGCCGTCGCTTCGGGCGTCTGATGCTCGGCGCGCATGCACGCCGCGATGAGGCGCTTGCGAAAGCGCTCGGCCTGCTCGACGGTATCGAGCGCGATGGAATGTCCGGCCGCGCCGGGCACGCCGAAAAAATGCGTCGTGCTGCCGATAGCGAGCACGAGCGTGTCGTATTCGAGCACGCGCTCGGGCAGCATTTCGGCGCCGTCTTCGTCGAGCACGCGGCCGAGCGTGATGCGCTTCGCCGCGCGCTCGAGGCCGACCAGTTCGCCCTGCTGAAACTCGAAGCCGTGCCAGCGCGCTTGCGCCGCATATTCGAGCTGATGGGTGAACGGGTCCATGCTGCCCGCCGCGACTTCATGCAGGAGCGGCTTCCAGATGTGTGTCGGGTAGCGGTCGACCAGCGTGATCGATGCCTGCGGCTTGCCGCGCTTCGCGCGCGTTTCGCCATAACGATCGCCGAGCCGCGTCGCCAGTTCCAGCCCGCCCGCGCCTCCTCCCACAACGATAAAGCGATGCATAGACTCTCCGTGCATGTCGAAAGGCGATAGCAAGGCCGATTGCACCGACAACATCGCGTGCGAGGTACCGGCCTTCAATTCATTGTCGGCTGACGGAGTGCGCGGCGGCAACCCTCGCGGCGCGCATTCGCGACATCACGCACGCGGGGCTTGCCTTATCTCGCGCGCGCGGTTACGTCCTTGCTGCGGCATGGCGCATTCAGCATGTGCTCCGGTAGAGCTTCATTGCGCAGGCGGGCCACTTGAACCAGCCCTCAGTGGGCTTCTTCCCAGTTGTCGCCCACGCCCACTTCGGCGACGAGCGGCACCTTGAGCTGCGCCACCGAGCACATCAGCTCGGGCAGACGCTTGCGCACTTCGGCAAGCTCGTCGTCGGGCACTTCCAGCACGAGTTCATCGTGCACCTGCATGATCATCTTCGTGCCGATCTTGCGTTCGTCGAGCCACTTCTGCACCGCGACCATCGAAAGCTTGATGAGATCGGCGGCCGTGCCCTGCATCGGCGCGTTGATGGCCGCGCGCTCGGCGGCCTGGCGGCGCGGTCCATTGCCGCCGTTGATCTCGGGCAGCCAGAGGCGGCGGCCGAACACGGTTTCGACGTAACCACGCGACTTCGCGTCCATGCGCGTTTCGTCCATGTAGCGCGCCACGCCCGGATAACGCGCGAAATAGCGGTCGATATAAAGCTTCGCCGCGTCGCGCGTAATGCCGAGGTTCGATGCGAGCCCGAACGCGCTCATGCCGTAAATGAGGCCGAAGTTGATGACCTTCGCGATGCGCCGCTGGTCCGCGCTCACTTCGAGCGGCGTCACGCCGAACACCTCGGCGGCCGTGGCGCGGTGAATGTCGTCGCCGCGCGCGAACGCCGCGAGCAGCGACTCGTCGCCCGAGATGTGCGCCATGATGCGCAATTCGATCTGCGAATAATCGGCGGAAACGATCTTGTGACCCGGCGGCGCGATGAACGCCTCGCGAATGCGCCGGCCTTCGCCCGTACGCACCGGAATGTTCTGCAGATTCGGATCGTTCGACGCGAGACGGCCGGTGACCGCCACGGCCTGCGCATAGTTCGTGTGCACGCGGCCCGTTTGCGCGTTGACCATGCGCGGCAGCTTGTCGGTGTACGTGGACTTGAGCTTGGCGAGGCCGCGATGTTCGAGCAGGAGCTTGGGCAGCGGGTAATCTTCGGCGAGCTTCTGCAGCACTTCTTCGTCGGTGGAAGGCGCGCCGCTTGGCGTCTTCTTCACGACCGGCAACTGCAGCTTCTCGAAGAAAATCTGGCCGATCTGCTTGGGCGAGCCGAGATTGAATTCGCCGCCCGCGAGCGCATAGGCTTCCTGTTCGAGCGCGACGAGCCGCACGGCGATCTCGGCGCTCTGCTTCTCCAGCCGCTCCTTGTCGATCAGGACACCGTTGCGTTCCATCTTGCGCAGCACGCGCGAAGTCGGCAACTCGATGTTGCGATACACGTAGTCGAGGCCTTTCTCAGACGCGATCTGCGGATAAAGCGCGCGATGCAGTTGCAGCGTGACGTCGGCGTCCTCGGCTGCGTATTCGGCGGCCTTTTCGAGCGGCACCTCGTCGAAGCCGATCTGCTGCGCGCCCTTGCCCGCCACGTCTTCGTACTTGATCGTCTTGATGCCCAGATGGCGCAGCGCGAGGCTGTCCATGTCGTGGCTGCGATGCGATTCGAGCACATACGATTCGAGCAGCGTGTCGTGCTCCACGCCGTTCAGCTCGATACCGTAGTTGGCGAGCACCTGTTCGTCGTACTTCATGTGCTGGCCGACCTTCTTGTACCGCGGGCTTTCGAGCCACGGCCTCAGGCGGGCGAGCACTTCGTCGATCGGCAACTGATCGGGCGCGTCCGGCCCGCGATGCGCGAGCGGCAAGTAAGCCGCGACGCCCGGCTCGATCGAGAACGACATGCCGACGAGCTTCGCGACCATCGGGTCGAGCGCCGTGGTTTCGGTATCGAACGCCGTGAGTTCGGCTGCCTCGATTTTCCTGAGCCATGTCTCGAACTGCGGCCACGTCTGGATCGTTTCGTAGTGACGCGGCGCCTCGACGAACAGCGCGGGCTGCACGTTCGCGTCTTTCTCGGGCGCGTCGCCGGCCGTTGCCGCGGGAACGGTCTGCACCTGCTGGCTTGCCTCGTTGATTTCGCGCAGCCAGGTCTTGAAGCCGTGGCGCGCGAAGATGTCGCGTAACTCCTCGCGCGCTTCGGGGCGCGTGGCGAGCGACGCTTCGATCGACTCGAGATGCGGCTCGAGATCGCAAGCCGTCTCCACCGTGACGAGCTTTTTCGCCATCGGCAGGAAGCCGAGCGCGTCGCGCAGGTAACCGCCCACGGCGCCCTTGATTTCATCCGCATGTTCGATCACGCCGTCGAGCGAGCCGTACTGCGTAAGCCATTTCACCGCTGTTTTCGGGCCGCACTTGTTCACGCCGGGCACGTTGTCGACGGTGTCGCCGATGAGCGAGAGATAGTCGACGATTCGCTCGGGCGGCACGCCGAACTTCGCGATCACGCCTTCGCGGTCGAGCGCTTCGTTCGTCATCGTGTTGATGAGCGTGACGTGGTCGGTCACGAGTTGCGCGAGGTCCTTGTCGCCCGTGGAAACGATGACCTTCATGCCGAGCTTCTCGGCCTGGCACGCGAGCGTGCCGATCACGTCGTCGGCTTCCACGCCTTCGATCATCAGCAGCGGCCAGCCGAGCGCGCGCACGGCCACATGAATGGGCTCGATTTGCGCGGCGAGCGGCTCGGGCATGGAAGGCCGGTTGGCCTTGTACTCGGGATACCAGTCGTCACGGAACGTCTTGCCCTTTGCATCGAACACGCACGCGCTATACTCTGCCGTAACGTCCTTGCGCATGCGACGCAGCATGTTGATGATGCCGTAAAGCGCACCCGTCGGTTCGCCGTCAGGACCGCGCAGATCCGGCATGGCATGGAAGGCCCGATAGAGATAGCTAGAACCGTCGACCAGCAGCAGGGTCTTACCTTCCAGCTCAGTTTGTAGCTTCGTTTCCACGCGTAGTTCTTCAGGCATTATGGACAAGAGAAAAGTGATTCCGAGTCTGCGTTCACTCGCAGATCAAGAGCGCGCGACGGCCAAGAAGGCGCGCGCATCGTGGCAGATGTTCACGATTATGGCAGAGTTTATCGAGGCGACCGAGTACCTGTCCGAGATCCGGCCAGCGGTCAGCATCTACGGCTCGGCACGCCTGAAACCGGAGTCAAAGTACTACCAGCTTGCCACGACGATCGCGCGAAAAGTGTCCGACGCGGGCTTCGCCGTAATCTCCGGCGGCGGGCCCGGCATCATGGAAGCCGCGAACCAGGGGGCGCATGCGGGCAAGTCGCCTTCCGTCGGTCTGAACATCGAGTTGCCGCACGAGCAATCGGGCAACCAGTGGCAGGACATCTCGCTGCGTTTTCGCCATTTCTTCACGCGCAAGGTCACGTTCGTGAAGAACTCTGACGCCGTGATCGTCATGCCGGGCGGCTTCGGCACGCTCGACGAACTGGCCGAAGTGCTCACGCTCATCCAGACCAAGAAGTCGCGTCACGTGCCCATCATTCTGGTGGGCGGCGAGTTCTGGACGGGCCTGCTCGACTGGTTCCGCTCGGCGCTCGTGCCGATGGGCCTCATCAATCCCGAAGACATGGACCTGATGCAGGTGATCGACGACCCGGACCAGGTGCTCGAAGCCGTCCTCAAGTTCTACGAAGATGCGGGCGAAGAGCCCGAAAGAGAGCACCCGGCGCGCCCCGGCCGAGACTCCGACGACGACCGGATGTTCTATCTCTGACGTTTCACTTCGACAGCGTGCGGAAGGCCTTTTCGTAGGCCTCCGTATCGCTTGCGCCTCTGCGCATCGATTCCCTCACGCTTTTTCCTGAATGGCGGGCACGCCCGCTCCTTCGTGTCGCGCCCGCTCTTTCGCCTGCTCTTCGAGCCAGCGGCAAAACTGTGCCACGAGCGGCGCCTGCGCCACCTCGCGGCGCGCCACCCACCAGTAGCCGCGCGCTGCGAGAGGCGGCCCCGCGAGCGGCGCAACGAGACGCCCCGACGCAAGTTCGTCGTCCAGCAGCGGCAGCGGGCCGAGTGCCACGCCAAGTCCGTCCACGGCCGCCTGCAAGGCCAGATAGAAGTGGTCGAACGACTGCCTCTTCCTGCATTTGGCTTTCACGCCGGCGGCCGCGAGCCACGTGCGCCACGAATCGGGCCGCGTATCCGAATGCAGCAGCACGTGACGCGCCAGATCGCCCGGCTGATGAATCGGCGCGCGCTTGAGGAGCGCCGGGCTGCACACCGGCAGTTCCACCTCGTCGAGAAAATACCCTGCCTCGCAGTCGGGCCAGTGCGCCGGACCGCGCCTCACGGCCACGTCGAAACCGTCGAGCATCTCGACCGGCGCATTCGATGTCGAGAGGCGCAACTCGACGTTCGGCGCGAGACGCTGAAACTGCGAAAGCCGCGGCAGCAGCCACTTCATCGCGAAGGTCGGCAGCGCGTTCACGCGCAGCACATGCACCACGCCCGTGTCGCGTAGCTGCTCGGTCGCGCGCGCGATGTCGTCGAACGCCGACTGTACGGCAGCAAGGTAGCGCCGCCCGTCTTCGGTCAGCGCGACCCGCTTGCCGTGCCGATGAAACACCTGCACGCCGACCCACGCCTCGAGCGCGGCCACCTGCCGGCTGATGGCACCGTGAGTCACATGGAGCTCGCCCGCCGCGGCGGAGAAGCTGCCGTGGCGCGCGGCGGCTTCGAACGCGCGCAGCGCGGGAAAGGGAGGAAGTGAGCGTGCCATGCTTGTGAGTGTAGATCACAAGAAACCGCCGTAAAAATCGTTTTGCGGCATGCGCGTTTCGGCTTAACCTCGGGGCTTGCCCCAGAGGTCCTCAATTCCATGAAACACGCTGCCTCTCCGCCTGCCGCCGCCCCACGCGATGCCAGCGCCGATCTCGCCACGCCCTCCGTGCGCGATCTGTTCTTCGGCTTTCTCGGTCTCGGCTTCACGTCGTTCGGCGGCGCGCTGCCTTTGGCGCGGCGCACCATCGTCGAGCAGCGGCGCTGGCTCAATGCCGGCGAATTCACCGACCTGCTCGGCCTGTGCCAATTCCTGCCGGGCGGCAACGTCATCAATCTCTCGGTTGCGCTCGGCATGCGCTTTCATGGCTGGCGCGGCGCGCTCGCGGGCATTCTCGGGCTGATCGCGGGACCGTCGCTCGTCGTGATCGGGCTTGGCGTGATCTACGAGCGCACGCAAAACGATCCGCACGTGCGGCATCTGTTCGTCGGGCTCGCCGCCGCGGCCGCCGGCCTGCTGGTCTCGATGGCCGTGAAAATCGTGCTGCCGCTGCGCCGCGAGCCGGCGGCGGCGGCCGTCGCCGCGCTCGGCTTCGCCGCCATCGCCGTGCTGCGCACGCCGCTTCTGCCGACCATGCTCGTGCTCACGCCCGTCGGCATCACGCTCGCGGCCCGCGCGGCTCGCAAGGAAGGGGCCGCGCGATGAACGCCACACTTGTCGCGCTCGCTGCGATCTTTAGCCAGCTTTCGCTGCTCGCGTTCGGCGGCGGCAATACGATCCTGCCCGAAATGCAGCGCCAGGTGGTCGAGGTGCGCCACTGGATGCCGGCGAGCGAATTCAGCGCGCTCTTCGCGCTCGCCCAGGCCGCCCCCGGCCCGAACATGATGGTCGTGACGCTAGTGGGCTGGCACGTGGCCGGCTGGGCGGGCATGCTCGTGACGTCGATCGCGAAGTTCGGGCCGTCGTCGCTCGTGACGATCGCCGCGCTGCATGCGTGGGACCGCTTCAAGGACCGCCCGTGGCGTCGCATCGCGCAAAAGGGCCTCGTGCCGGTGACGGCCGGCCTCGTGGCCGCGAGCGCCGTGCTGATTGCAAAGGCATCCGATCCTTCCTGGATCGCATGGGCGATTACCGGCGTGTGTGCCGTGCTGGCGTTTCGCACGAAGATCCATCCGCTGTGGCTGCTTGGCGCGGGAAGTCTGATCGGATTAACGGGGTTCGGCCAGTGAGGTGACACCGTGACGGCGCGCCTGGTCGGGCCTGCACGCCGCAGATACTGAGCCGTTCCGGGTGCCGGGCGCGGAGCGCATCCGGCGCCTGGAAGTCGGGCGAGGCGGTGCCGCCGCCCGACTTCCCGTCGCTTCGTTCCGCCTGCGTTCGCCGGCATACCTTGGCGCTTTCCCGCTGCTTGAATGTCATTACCCGCGGTGTACGATGACATCATCGAGAAACAGAAAAAGGTCGCCCCATGGACACGAGCGCAAGGCACGCGACGGCCATCGCATTGCTGGCGGCAGGCTGCGGATTTTCGGCGGCGTCTCACGCCTATAGCAAGGAAGAAGACGCCGCTGCGCAGGATCGCGAAGTGCAGGCGGCCTACGATCGTGGCTACAAGGCAGCCCGGGAAGAAATGGCGCAAGCCGCGGCCGCCGCTGCGGCACCGCCGAAGCAGGCTGCCGGCACGACAACGCGCAAGCCCATCCTCGACATCAAGCACACCTACAGCGACGCGGGCGAGGTTGCGACGGTCATGACCGTGCCGGTCGTCGTCAAGCCGCTGGCGGATGGTCAAACCGGACAAACCGCGCAAGTCGACGAAGCCGCCCCCGAAGCCCAAGCCGAACCGCCCGCTCCCGCGCAGCCGGTCGCGCGCGCCAACGCCGCACCAACGCCGACGCCGACCGCCCCGCAACCGAAAGCCCGCGCTTACGCGCAGGCGCCCGCCGGCCATCAACCCGTTGCGGCAGCGCCTGTCGTGCAAGACGACGTTGCGCCGCCGGAGTCCCTCGCGAACGACGAAGCCGTCGACGAGCTGGAGCCACCGCGCGCGGCGCAGGTGTACTCGACCCGGAGTCTGCAATATGCCCAGCCCGCGCAGCCGCGAACGCCGTATGCGCCGCCTGTTGCGTCGCGCCCGCCTCCCCAGCCATATGGTTATGCGCAGCAGCCGGCTTACGCACAACAGCAGCCTGACTATGCGCAGCAGCCGGTATACGCGCAGCAATACGCCCAGCAACCGGCTTACGCCCCGCCCCGGCCCGCCTACTACGGTCCGCCCGCACCGTGGGGCGCGCAGTACCAGCCGCAACCGCCGGCCCGATGGGTTTACTGGTCGCCTCAGTACGGACGGTGGATCTATTACTGAGCCCCAAGGCGGGGCCTCGCGCGGATACCGCCCCGACCCGGCCGATGCCCCGGAGCGACGTTTTCAGCCGTCGTAGCGCAACCCCGCAGCAACGACGCCGAAGACGTCGGCACTGCGGGCCGCAACTGACCCATGATGCGTGAGCAGATAGTGCGTCGCCGCGACATGGTGCGTTGAGCCGAGGGACGCTTCTCTTGCGGTACGTGCGCTTACGAGCATATCGGCCGGTCTGGTTCGCATTCCCGGGATCAGCGCTCGACAATCGCGACGCCTTACCAACTACGCCGAAACGGCAATACGCAGGATGCCTGACATTCCGCTACTGGAATGCCACCTCCGCAAAGCTGCGAAGTTTCCGGCTGTGGAGCTTGTGCAGACCGTTCGTGCGCAGAATCTCCATTGCCTTCACGCCGATCTGCAAATGCTGATCGACCTGCGCTCGGTAGAACGAATCGGCCATGCCCGGCAGCTTGAGTTCGCCGTGCAGCGGTTTGTCCGACACGCACAGCAAGGTGCCATACGGCACGCGAAAGCGGAAGCCGTTCGCGGCGATGGTCGCGCTTTCCATGTCGAGCGCGATCGCGCGGCTTTGCGAGAGGCGCTGCACCGGCTCGCGATGATCGCGCAATTCCCAGTTGCGATTGTCGACGCTCGCCACCGTGCCCGTGCGCATCACGCGCTTCAGCTCCACGCCGTCGAGTTTCGTGACGTCCGCCACCGCACGCTCGAGCGCCAACTGCACTTCCGCGAGCGCGGGAATCGGCACCCACAGCGGCAAATCGGCGTCGAGCACGTGATCCTCGCGCACGTAGCCGTGCGCGAGCACGTAGTCGCCAAGGCGCTGCGTGTTGCGCAAGCCCGCGCAGTGACCGAGCATGATCCACGCATGCGGACGCAGCACCGCAATGTGGTCGGTGATCGTCTTCGCGTTCGACGGCCCCACGCCGATGTTGACCATCGTGATGCCGCTGCCGTCGGCGCGCTTGAGGTGGTACGCGGGCATCTGCGGCAGGCGCGCGGGCGCCGTGCCTTCGTGGTCCTGCTCGCCGAGGTTCGCGTTGTAGGTGACCACGTCGCCGGGCTCCACGAACGAGGTGTATTCGCTGCGATAGGTGCGCAGATCGGCGTCGTCGGTGTGCGCCATCATCGCGCGGCCGAGCTTCACGAACTCGTCGATATAGAACTGGTAGTTCGTGTAAAGCACGTAGTTCTGCACGTGCGTAGGCGACGTGGCCGTGTAGTGTTTGAGCCGGTGCAGCGAAAAATCCACGCGCGGCGCGGTGAAGAGCGCGAGCGGATGCGGCTCGCCGGGCTGCGGCTCGTACGTGCCATTGACGATGCGGTCGTCGAGTTGCGCGAGATCGGGCGTGTCGAACACGTCGCGCATGGCGAAAAGGCGCTCGCGATCGAGATCGCCTTCGAGGTGAATGCCTTCGGCGAACGCGAAGTGCACCGGAATCGGCTGGTCCGAAACGCCCACCTCGATGCCCACATGATGGTTCTTCGCGAGCAGGCGCAACTGTTCGCGATAGTAGTTGCCGAAGAGGTCGGGCCGCGTGACGGTGGTTTCGAACACGCCGGGGCCGGCAACGAAGCCATACGAGCGGCGCGAGTCGATATGCGTGTTGACGTTCGTGCGGATGCGCACGAACGGGTAGCACGCGCGCACGCGACGGTCGAACGCCTCGCCGCGGCGATAGCGCGCAAACGCGTCGCGCAGGAAAGAGGTGTTCGCTTCGTAGATGCTGGACAGGCGCGCCACGGCGTCGGCGGCGTCGTCGAAAGATTCGTCCGGGAAGTCGTGCGCCGGCGTCATGAGGGGCCGCAGGTAGGTATCGTTGTTCATCTTTGTTCGCCTCTCCGTTTGATGGAACCACATTACCACGGAAGGTGCGACTTCCAGACGACCGCCCTCGCCGCGCCCAGGGCTTTGGAAACACGCGCCGCACGTGGGCCGCGGACGCCCCGCGCAGCCTGCCGGGCGGGCTCGCGGCGCCGGTGCGACATAGGGCGCGGCGGCCGGATTTGCTAGAATCGAAGCATTCCAGCCTTGCACGGGACCAGAGCCCGGACCGAAGCACCACTCTGGTCGACAGGAGAATCAAATGAAGTCGCCCCTTCTTGCCGCCGTCGCGGTGACGCTCGCTTTCAGCGGAGTCGCCATGGCCGCGCCCGCCGACGACGCAAAGACTGCCGTCGAGGCGCAGTCCGCGCAGTCGGAGAACGAACGCGCCGGCCTTCCCGACCTGGCTGCGATCAACAACAAGCCGGCCGCGCGCGTCACCTCGAAGGTCAACATCAACGACGTACCGCGCACGCCGAGCTTTCACGAAATGAGCCCGAACGGAACGGAGATCACCGAATTCCGCGACAAGGGCAAGCCCGTCGAAATCAACGTGCACTCGAATTTCGGCACGCGCTATACGATGAGCGCGAGCCCCGACACCTCGCCGCAAGTCCGCCAGAACGGCCAGGCAAGCACGCGCCTGCCGTCAATCAACCTGCATTACTGAACCGGCCGGCCGCGCGCGCCTCGATGGGGCATGCGCGGCAACGCCATGCGCGCCAACCCGAAGCCGGACCGCCGCCGTTGCGCCTGAGCCGGCCGCGCTCGCGGGACCCGGGCAGCACGACGCAGCGCTTGCCGACCGACTATTCCCACTCAACCGACCTTCTTGCATGGCCGTCTTCACCGCTGTCACCGACAACCAGCTTGCCCAATGGCTGCGCGACTACGATCTCGGCGATGTCGTCGAATTTCGCGGCATCCAGTCCGGCATTGAGAACAGCAATTTCTTCCTGACGACGACGCGCGGCGAATACGTCCTGACGATCTTCGAAAAGCTCACGGCCGGACAACTGCCGTTCTACCTCGACCTCATGCGGCATCTGGCCTCGCACCATGTCCCGGTTCCGGACCCCATGCCGCGCACGGACGGCTCGCTGTTCGGCATGCTGCACGGCAAGCCCGCGGCGATCGTCACGAAGCTCGAAGGCGCGCCCGAACTCGCGCCGGGCGTCGAGCACTGCGCGGAAGTGGGCCAGATGCTCGCGCGCATGCACCTCGCGGGCCGCGATTTCCGCGGCGGCCAGCCGAATCTGCGCAGCCTCCCCTGGTGGGAAGAAACGGTGCCGACGGTGCTGCCCTTCGTCGACGAGGCGCAGCGCGCGCTGCTCACGAGCGAACTCGATCATCAGCGCGGGTTTTTCGCCTCGGCCGACTATGCGGCGCTGCCGGGCGGCCCGTGCCATTGCGACCTGTTCCGCGACAATGCGATGTTCTCGCATTCGCACCTGGCACCGGGCCACGAAGTGCGGCTCGGCGGCTTTTTCGACTTCTATTTCGCCGGCTGCGACAAGTGGCTCTTCGACGTGGCCGTGACCGTGAACGACTGGTGCGTCGACCTCGCCACAGGCAAGCTCGACGCGGCACGCGCCAACGCGCTGTTGCGCGCCTACCAGACCGTGCGTCCGTTCACACTCGAGGAAACGCGCCACTGGACGAACATGCTGCGCGCGGGTGCCTATCGCTTCTGGGTCTCGCGCCTGTATGATTTCCACCTGCCGCGCTCGGCCGAACTGCTCAAGCCGCACGATCCCGGCCACTTCGAGCGCATCCTGCGGGAGCGCATCGCTGGCAGCGCTTCAGGCTCCCATCACGCCTTGCCCCATCGCCCATGCAACTAATTGAAGTCCCCGCGAAGGCGGGCTACGTCTGGTTCCGCCAGGGCATCTGGCTGTTCCGTCGCAATCCGCTCGCGTTTCTCACGCTGTTCTTCGCCTATTTGCTGGCGATGACGCTGATTTCGGCCATTCCCGTGATCGGCGGCGTGCTTCCGCTGCTGTTCGTGCCGGGGGTGGCCGTCGGCTTCATGGCGGCGTGCCGCGACACGATCGCGGGCAAGCCGGTGTTCCCGACCATCCTCATCGACGGCTTTCGCTCGTATGGCAACACGGTGGCGAAGCACCTGCTGGTGCTCGGCGCGATTTATGTGGTGGCGATGCTGCTGGTGCTCGCGGCGTCCGCATTCGTTGACGGCGGCGCGCTGCTGCGCCTGATGACGATAGGCGGCTCGCTCGACGCCGATACGCTCGAAAACGGCGACATGCCGCTGGCGGTGCTCGCCTCGCTGCTCTGCTACGTGCCGGTGTCGATGCTGTTCTGGTTCGCGCCCGTGCTCACGGCGTGGCACGACGTGCCGCCTGTGAAGGCCATGTTCTTCAGCATCGTGAGCTGTTGGCGCAACAAGGGCGCGTTCGTGGTGTACGGCGCGCTGTGGTTCGCGGTGTCGACCGTCGTCTCGATCGGCCTGTCGACGCTGCTGCGCGCGCTCGGCGCGGGCGACTTCACGGTGGCGATCCTGATGCCCGCGCTCATCATCGTGACGACGATGCTCTACTGTTCGTTCTACGCGACCTATCGCGGCTGCTACGGCGTGCAGGAAAAGCAGCCCGCCGAAATGCCGGGTTCAGGCCGCTGAGCGACGCATTTACGCGCCGTAGACGCAAAAACGGCGCTCGCGCGCCGTCTTCATCGCGCCTCGCAGGGCGCGGCACGCCAGCTTAGCCGTAGTGATTCATCCACGACGGATGGCGCGTGGCCTTCTCGCGATCCATCTTGCGCATGCGGAATTCGAGGTCATAGATGTCCACCGATTCGGCGAGATACGCTTCTTCGCGCTGCTGACGGCGAGCTTCGGCGGTTTCGGTGAGGAACAGGAAAAGACGGCTGAGCAGGTACATGATTTGGCCCTTCTTGACGGGCACGCGCCCGCGAAACAGACGAAACCATTATAGGGTAAACCCTATAACGGGTAAATACCTACTCCCGCGCATGAATGCCCTTTACCGTGCGTCCTGCGCCAATTCGTCATCGTAAATTTCGTCGGCGGCGTCCCGGCGATGCCCCCGGAAAAAGTCCCAGATCATCGCGCTCGCGTCCGGCCCCGTCGATGAATGGAAGGGCACGGCCTCGTCGCCGCCACTCCAGGCATGGTCCAGTTCCGCCACGCGGCATAGCCGCACGACGCTCGCACCGTCGAGTTCGTAGTCCTGCTCGCGATAACCGTCCTTGAAAATCTCGTGCGAGACGACGCCCTGGCGCACGCCGCGCACATCGGCGAGCCCGTTCAGCCGCAGGAGTTGCACGGCGAGCTGTTCCGCATTCAAGGGCGCGACCACCGCATCCGCGTCACCCTGCAAAACGATCGCCGGCATACCGGGATGCGCACGCTCGCCCAGTTCGCCATCGACGAGCGCCACGGGGTCGCGGTGCACGCCGCGCCGCATCACGTCGAGCGCGGAGACGCCGGAACGCGCCTCGCCAAAGGCCGGCCCGGAGTGCAGCGCGACAGCCGCGAAGCGGCTGGGCCAGCGCACCGCCAGCAGCATCGCGAGTCCCGCGCCCGCCGACAATCCCGCCGCATAAACACGAGAGCGGTCGAAACCGTGCTCCGCGACCAGCGCGTCGATCAGCGAGACGACGGCTGCCGCCTCGCCGCCGCCCGCCGCGTCGCGCGCGTCGTACCAATGCCAGCACTGGTGCGGGTGTGCGCGCTCCGACTGCTCGGGATACACCACTGCGAAACCATGGCGGTCGGCGAGCAGATTCATGCGCGTGCCTTCGGCGAACGAATCCATCGACTGCTTGCAGCCGTGCAGCATCACCACGAGCGGCATGCCCGCCGTTGCGCCGCCGGCCGGCAAATAAAGCCCATAAGGAAGCGCGCGCGCCGCATGGTGGGCGCGGGCCGACGCAAGATGCTCCGCGCGGCGCCATTCGCCCGCGGCCCAGGCGGCCGCGCGCGGGCCCACGCGCGACTCGCGCGCCGGCGCGCCCGGCGCCTGGGTGGATTGCCTCGCCGCCTGCTCGGCAGCGGCTTGAGCGGCGCGCCAGATCGCTTGCGGCCGAAGGGCGTGGACCGGGGTCGAATCGACGCCCTTCAGGGCGTCGCGGGCAGCCCGGCTCTGAATGGCGAGCAGACGTCGCATGCCACCTGTCCATAGCTTCGTCAGATTTTTCGTCATCAGCGGCCTCGTAAAAGGGTCTGACACATCGTGGCGTTATGCCGCGATCCGTCATTGTGCAACGCACAATAACACCAAACGAACGAGGCTGCAGACCGGACTGGTTCGATTCCAGCTCATGCAGAACGACGCCGTGCGCTTCGTCCATGCGGCGCGGCTATACTGCAAGCTTGTCTGACGCGCGTGTCGGCCGCCCCGGCCGCTCGCGCGTTAAGCCGGTAGCTGTCAAGCATCTGCCATCGTGGGATTCCCCTTTCAGACATAGCGGCGCGGACTCATGCCAGATTTACCCCTTCACCTTTGGTACTCGATTACCAACCTCGGCGGCGCAGGCCTCACCCTGCCGCTCGCGCTGGCAATCGCGCTATGGCTCGTAGCCGGCTATTCGTGGCGCATGGCGGCGAGCTGGGTGATGCTGCTCGGCGTGGCGATCGGCCTCGTCACGCTCACCAAGCTCGCCTTTCTCGGCTGGGGCATGGGCGTGCGCGAACTCGACTTCACGGGCATCAGCGGCCACGCCATGCTGTCCACGGCCGTCTATCCCGTCGCGTTTTTCCTGATGCTGCAAGGCGCGCCGTCCATCGTGCGGATAACAGGCGTCGCGACGGGGCTCGCGGTGGGGCTGGCGGTCGCGCTGTCCCGCGTGGTGCTCGACGCGCATTCGCCTTCCGAAGCTGTCACGGGCTGCATCGTCGGCGCACTCACCGCGATCGTGTTCGCGCGTTACTGGTGGCAGGCGCAGGCGCAGCGGATTTCGGCGGCCGTCGTCGCACTGAGTCTCGCGGCGCTGACTGTCGCGTTGCACAACGTGCACGTGCCTACGCATCGCTGGGTCACGAACCTCGCACTGACCGTCTCGGGCCACGACCGGCCCTACGTGCGCGCCAAATGGAAAGCCGGCCGCCCGAACCGCGCGCCGGTCGCGCCCGTCTCGCAAACCCGCAACGTCCTCGCTCCGCTCGCGCAACGCCACGCCTGACGGCGCCGGCCAGCCGCGCCTCGCCAGCCGCGCCTCGCCGGTCGCAATCAGCCAGCCATACCTACCTTTTAGCCGGCCACGCCCAATAGCACGCTCGACGCCTTGAACACGGCCGTCGCCGCGCCTCCCGCGGCAAGGCCAAGCGCGTCCACACTTGCGTCGGTGACGATGGCCGCGATCACGGCGCCGCCCGGCAATGCGATCGTCACTTCCGCATTCACGGCGCCGCGCCGCACGACCTCGACCGTCCCGCTCAAGCGGTTACGCGCCGAAAGCCGCTCCGCATCCTCCGCGCGCGCGACCAGCACGACGGAAGTCGCCTTCACGAGTGCCACCACGGGAGCGCCCGCGGCAAGCTCGAGAGCTTCCGCGCTTTCGCGCGTCACCGTGGCCACGAGCGTTTCGCCGCCCGGCAGCGCGATCGAAACCTCGTCGCTCACCGCGCCCCTCGCGATCGTGTCGACGGTGCCGAACAACTGGTTGCGCGCGCTCGTGCGCATCGCAAAGCGGCCGAGCAAGGCCAGATCGCGCTTGAAACCGCCGGTGCGTGCGTCGTCCCCTTCGTTCGCCGCGGCCCCGAGCGCCTGCGCCGCACGTTCGAGAAAACGCTGGTGCTCGTGCTCGATGGCGCGAAACGTCTCGACGAGACGCAACGCCCGCGGCGTGAGCGTCGTTCCGCCGCCCCCCTTTCCGCCCGCTGCACGCACGACGAGCGCCTCGCCGGCGAGGTTGTTCATGACGTCGACGGCATCCCACGCGCCCTTGTAGCTCATGCCCACCGCCTTCGCCGCGCCGGTGATCGATCCGGTCGCGCGAATGGCTTCGAGCAGCGCGATGCGCGCGGCGCCGCCGAGCATATGCGGCCCGGCCTGAAACCAGACCGAGCCGCCGAGGCCCAGTTCCGGCGGCGCGGACGACGTGGCGGCATCGGCACTGGCGGGCGCCGATCCGGTTGACGGACGATTCGAGGCAGCGGGATTCATCGTGCGAGGCGAGAGAAAGATGAGACGAAATGAGCCAGGGTTCGCAAACCCGCCAGCGATTATAGAGATGCGCCTCGAGCGCCGCGCGTCACCTTCGGCTCGCCCAGCTCGCGCAACAGCCGCTCGCCTTCCTTAGCGGTATAGCGTTTGACGGCCTCGCACCAGCCGCGCGCGAAACCTAGCTGATATGGCTCGACGTCCATCCGTTCGAGATAACGCAACGCGACAGCGGCATCGTTGCCGTCGCCGAGCACGCCCTGCAGCCGCGCCAGCGTGCGCGCGACCTCCATGCGCGTGCGGCGCGACGTGAGCGTGGCGAAGAACTCGATCGTGTAGCGCAGATACTTCGCGTTGATGCGCGCGCGATGGCGGCTAGCCTCGTCGATGGCCGTCAGCTTTTGCGTGCTCGCGAGCCTCTCGTAGTACCGCCGCAGGCGCTTCTTCGCATGGCTGTGCAGCGAAGGCCCCGCGTCGCGTGCGTCGCGTGCGCGTCGCGCGAGTGCGTCGAGCCATTGGAGCCACGCAAGCGCCACCAGCGCGTAACGCGGCGAGGCCAGCGCCTCGCGCAGCCGCGCGCGGGCGGCGAGGCGCTGCGCGTTCGCCGCCTCGCGAATCGTGTCCCAGCGCCCTGGTTCGACGTCGGCGGCGGCGAGCGCGGGCAGCGTCGAATCGACGAAGACGTCGCGGTCGCGCGCATCGCCGAGCAAGCCGCCGAGCCATTTGAGATCCGGGTCGAGACGCTCGACCCACGTCTTGTCGCGCCAGCGCGAGAAGATGCGCATGGCGGTGCGCAAGCGCCGCTGCGACACGCGCATCTGATGGATGAACTCGCCGTTCGCGCTGCCCCGCACGCCCGCGTCGTTGCCGAACCACTGCGCGCCGATGTTGCGCCCGATCGCGACGAGCGCGGCTTCGGCCGTCACCGCGCCGGCGAGATCGACGGCTTCTGCCTTGACGGCCTCGGCGTCGCCGGTCACGCTGCCGGCGACGGCGCGGTCCGGGGCGTCGGTCAGGCGCACGAATGCGGGCAGCGCGCGGATGAGGTCGCCGGCGCAAGCGAAGAGCGCATCGACGACCGGGCCGTCGTCCTCGCCTTCGGGCCAGGGTGCGCTCACGCGGAGTTCGTGCAGTTCGGGAAGCGCCGCGATGTCCGTGCCGTTGGCGTTCCCCGTATCCTGGTGCAGGTCCTCTTCGAGCGTGAGCAGCACGTCGATGCCGTCGCGCGGCCATTGCCAGCGGCTGCGCGTGGCGACGAGCGTAACCGCTGGCGCGAGATCGTCCGCGGCGCCCAGCGCCTCGCGAAACGGCCCGGGCGCGGCATCGAAGAAAGCATGGGTGATGCCGCCCGCATCGAGCGGCGCCTCGAAGACCGGCGCGACGGCGGTGACCCCCGGCGTATGGACGCGCCGACTCGACACGACAACACATTGCGTGTCGCCGCGCGACTCGGCGGCCACGCGCCAGCCAAGGCGCGAAAGGGCGCCGCCGCGGTCGAACGCGACCGTCGTCACGCGCTCGCGCGCATCGGGTAGCGCGGCGAGCGAGGGCAACGCCGCGCACAGGCAGGCGGCCAGCGGCGAGGGCTTCGGGCTGCCCGGCGGCGCGCCGGCAGCAGCGTTGGCCTTCTTTTTATCGTGCGCCGCCGGGACGACGACATCGAGCACGACTTCCAGAACGCGATCCATGAACGCTCCAGGGTTCTGTGGTTGGGCGCGAAGGGTCAGAACGGTGCAAGCGGACGAGGCGAGCGGAACTGCGGCGACGCGAACGATAGTACACGCGACACGGCATCGACGCCTCGCTGACGGCGCAACCGCCGAAGAGGCGTTCCCATGCCTTCCCAGGCGTTCCCTCACCCGCCCGTCATCTGAATCTGATGATCGTCAAGACTGACATGACAGGACGATGGAAAAATGATTACTTTCTAATTCCTCTCAATTTTCTCGTCTGTAAGGAGTGTCGAATGTTCCCAGAGTACAGAGATCTGATTTCGCGCCTCAAAATCCAGGATGACCACTTCGCCCGGATTTTTCACCGCCATAACGAACTCGATCAGCAAATCAAGAACCTGGAGGCCGGCGTCGTGGCTTCAAACGGCACGGAAATCGAGGAGCTCAAGAAAGAAAAGCTCCAGCTCAAGGATTCGCTTTATGCGATCCTGAGAAAAGCGGCGAGCGCCTGAACCGGGCAACGCCCAGCGCCAGGCCGTCCGCCGGCCGGCACGCGCCATCGGCAACCGGCATTTCCTTCACGCCGACCCGGCGAAAACCCGCGACGACTGCCCTGCGCTTCGTTGCCGTTCCCGGTTTCCCCTTTTCCCATTTCCGTCTGGGCGCCCCTTTGCTGCGCCCGTCCTCCGATCCCCGCATTCGCCCATATCATGCCTAAATCCATTCCCTATCCTGCGTCCGACGACGCCACGCCCGCCGCGCGACTGCCGCTCATCACGGCCCACAGCGCCGAGCTGCACACCGTCGAAGGCGCCGTCGAATCCGCGAGCCAGGCCATTGCGGGCGCCGTTCACGACCTCGTCACGCGCACGCCGCAGACGCCGCCCGCGGCGTTGCTCGAGTCGATTGCGGCATTGATGCGGGGCATGTCGCCCGACGAAGCCGCCCAGTTGCGCAGCCTGATCCTCGAAGGCAACCCGGCCGACTGGCGCAACTCGCGCACGCGCCATCCCGATGAGGAACTCGCCTCCGGCTGGCGCGAAGGCGCCTATCCGTATCGCAACCTGATGTCACGTCGCGCCTATGAGCGGCAGAAGTACCGGCTGCAGGTCGAGCTGCTCAAGCTTCAGGCCTGGGTGCGCGAAACGCGGCAGCGCGTGGTGATCCTATTCGAGGGCCGCGACGCGGCCGGCAAGGGCGGCACGATCAAGCGCTTCATGGAGCATCTGAACCCGCGCGGCGCACGCGTGGTGGCGCTCGAAAAGCCCACGGAAGTCGAGCAGAGCCAGTGGTATTTCCAGCGCTACGTGCAGCATCTGCCTTCGGCGGGCGAGATCGTGCTGTTCGATCGCTCATGGTACAACCGCGCAGGTGTCGAACATGTGATGGGGTTCTGCACGGCCGGGCAATATGCCGATTTCATGCAGCAGGTGCCCGAGTTCGAGCGCCAGCTGATTCGCAGCGGCATACACCTGATCAAGTTCTGGTTCTCAGTGAGCCGGGCCGAGCAGCGCCGCCGCTTCAAGGAGCGCAAGGTGCATCCGCTCAAGCAATGGAAGCTGAGCCCGGTCGATCTCGCCTCGCTCGACAAGTGGGATGAGTACACCCAGGCCAAGGAGGCGATGTTCTCCCAAACGGATACGGCCGATGCGCCCTGGACCGTCATCCGCTCCGATTGCAAGAAGCGCGCGCGGTTGAACGCCATGCGGTTCGTGCTGCACAAGCTGCCTTATGCGAGCCGCGACACGGAGGTTGTTGGCGTGGTGGATCCGCTGCTGGTGAGTCGGGCTTTGTAGGCGCGGAGCGCGGTTACCGCGCTCGCGCGCCCGTCAGGTCGCGTATTGCGCCACCCCATTCCCGAACGACCAGTTCTCGCGCGCGACATCCACGAGATTGATGAACACGTCTTCGCGCCTGACGCCCGGGTCGCGCGCAAGGTTCTCCGCGATCTGCGCGAACAGCGCCGTCTTCTGATCCTGGCCGCGCGTATTGCTCACCGCGATCTGAATCATGACCAGATCGTCACTACGCTCGATGCCCAGGTAATGCCGGCCGAACGCGAAGTTATCGGCCTCATGCTCGGTGACGATCATGAACAGATCGTCCTCGGGCACCTTGAACACTTCCCTCAGCGCCAGATGAACGCCTCGCATGAGCGCCTTGCGATACGGGGCGGGCTTGCCCGCGCGAACGGCGATGCGGCTGAATGGCATGTCGTGCTCCTGGGTTGGTTGACATGACATCAGCTTAAGCGCGGCCTATCATGATAAAAAGACATCAATAGATATTTCATCTATTTTCATTTGAAATGAAACTCCTGGATCTCGATGCCATTCGCGCCTTCGTACTCGTCGCCGAGTTGCGCAGTTTCACGCGCGCCGCCGAAGCGCTCGATACCACGCAATCGGCCGTGAGCCTCAAGCTCAAGCGTCTCGAAGCCCATCTGGGGAGGCCACTGCTCGAACGCACGCCGCGCGTGGTGCGGCTCTCCTCCGACGGCCTCATGTTCCTCGGCGCGGCTCGCGATCTGCTCGGCGCCCACGAGCGGGCGCTCGTCGCGCTTTCAGGCGACGAGAGGCGCATCGCGCTCGGCCTGAGCGAGCACGTCGCCGACTCGAACCTGGCCCGCCAGCTCGCCCAGCTTCGCATGCACGATCCGGGGCTCGTAGTCGAGCTGCATCTGGGCCTTTCGGCGCGTCTGCTCGCGCAGTTCGACGAGCGGCGGCTCGATGCGGTCATCGTCCGTCAGGAGGAAGGGGAAGCGCCGCGCGGCGATGCCAGGCGGCTTTTCGCGGAGCCGCTCGTCTGGCTCGCCGCGCCGCAATGGCAGTGGCAACCCGGCACGCCGCTGCCGCTCGCGTTGCTCGCCGCGCCCTGCGCGGTGCGCGCGGCGGCGATCCGCTCGCTCGACGCGGCGGGCATTGCGTGGACGGAAGTGTTCGTGGGCGGCGGCGTCGCCGCCGTGGGCGCGGCGCTGGCCGCAGGTCTCGCAGTTTCGCCGCTGGCGCGGCGAGTCGCGCCGCGCGAACTCGTCGACGTCGGCGTGCGGCTCGGCCTGCCCGCGCTGCCGGTTTCGCAGGTCATGCTCCATTCGCGGGTGCGGGAACCCCGAACGGCCGCAACGTTGCAATTGCTCGCATCGGGGCTGGGTGCGAACTGACGGAACGAGGCGCGGCCGGCCCCGTGCCTGCGCATAGCTCGCGTCTTTTCGTATGCGGTCCTGCCCGGACATGACCTGGAAAGGATAAACACCGGGTCAGAACTTGAATTAATCCATAAATGGACTAATATCAACTAAAAGTTCAATTCGGGACTCGACCACCATGTCACCTGCCACCGCCTCCGTCACCCCTTCGCGACGCCCTGGCGCCGAGCCTTCGTTGACCGAAATGTCGGCGGCGGGGCTGAGGGCGTTCTTCAACATCGCACGCGACTGGGACCTGAACATCGACGAGCAGATCGTCTTGCTCGGCTCGCCGGGCCGATCCACGTTCTTCAAATGGAAGCAGTCGCCGCAAACCGCCCGCCTCGGCCGCGACACGCTCGAAAGGCTTTCGCTGCTGCTCGGCATCTACAAGGCCCTGCAGATTCTCCTGCCCCAACCCACTGCCGCGGATACCTGGATCAAACGCCCCAACAGCGCCCCGCCGTTCGGCGGCCGGCGCGCGCTCGACCGCATGCTGGCCGGCAATATCAGCGACCTCGTGGCGGTGCGCCAGTATCTCGATGCAATGCGGGGCGGCTGGGCGTGACGCAAACGAACTGGCAAGACCGCTGGCGCAGCGCGCCGCTCACCTGGTCGCCGGCTTTCCGGGTGATTCCCACCCGCTTCCCCGCCGTGAACCTGTTCGACCGCGTGGCGTCGGCCGACGACTTCGAAGCGCTCTACGCACTCGAAGCGCTCACCAACGACCGTCTGCGCACCGAAACCGGCGACCTCGACCTCGTGCCGCGCGAGGAACGCCGCTTCGGCCCCGGCTACGGGCCGATCATGGCGGCGTTTACGCATCTGAATCCGCAGGGAAGCCGCTTTTCCGACGGCACCTACGGCGTGTTCTACTGCGCGCGCTCGCGCGCCACCGCCGTCGCCGAAACGCGCTACCACTCGGGGCTTTTTCTCGCGGCCACGAACGAACCGCCGATACGCCAGCAAATGCGGCTCTACACGGTGATCGCGCATGGCGAGGTCATCGACCTGCGCGACGACCCCGCGCTCGATCCAGGCGTGCTTTCGCCCGACGACTACACGGCGGGCCAGGCGCTCGGCGGCGCCGCCCGCGAGGCGCGGGCTCCGGGCATTGCCTATCCGTCGGTGCGCGACGACGGCGGCGAATGCCTCGCCGCGCTCAGCACGACGCTCTTGCGCGCCTGCCATCACGCGGCGTATCTGGAATACAACTGGAACGGGCACGCCGTCGACATGGTGTTCGAGTTGAACCGCATCGTATAGCCCCGCGCTGCCGTGCGGGCGCGGACCCTCAGGGCAACACGATCGCCGCCGCGCCGTGCGCGAGCGCTTCGACGGTCGAAACCGACCAGATGCGCGACGTCAGCGCCTCGACCATGGTGAGACGTCCTTCGGTGATGAAGGCGCCCGTGTCGATGAACACCTGAGAGCCGATCTGCCGCACTTCGCGCACCGGCGTATGGCCGCAAAACGTGAGCGAGAGTGCGTGGCGCGTCGCGTCCCCGGTGCCGAGCACGAGATCGCGCCCCCATAGCAGGCGCTCGCGCACGTCGGGGGCGAACTGGCCGCTGTCGAGGGTGGCGTCGTCGCCGAAAAACTCCGCGTGGATCACGTTAAAGCGCTTCTCGCCCTCGCCCACCACGCGCGCGAGCGGCAATTGCCGCAGCCGTTGCGCATAACGCACGAGCACGCCGTCAGGCACGGTCTGCGCCCAGCCACCGCCGATGCCATACCAGCGGTTGCGCGGCATCCGACCTTCGGCGACGGCGCATAGCGCGTCTTCATGATTGCCGAGCACCGCGTAGAACCACGGCTTGTCCAGCAGCGCGAGCGCTTGCTCGCACTGCTCGCGTTCGCCGCGATCGACAAGATCGCCCACCGAAAAAAGACGGTCGCGCGCCGTATCGAAGTCGACCTCGCGCAGCAGATAGCGCAAGGCATCCACGCAACCGTGCAAGTCGCCTACGACAAAATCGCGGCCGGCAAGGTTGGCGGCATGGTGCTGCACGAGGGCGTCGGGTGTATGGGTCATCACTTCATCATAGTGCTGTGTGGGTGGACCGTATGCGCGCCAAACATCGTTCCGGCGACGATTCCGAGGGGCGCTTCACGAGACGATCGACGCACGCAAGCCGCGTGCCTGATGCCGCCCGAGCCGGCGCGCGCAATCGCGCCACGCCCCACTTGAGCGGCGCCGCTATCGAGGCTCGGCGCGCAGCGCCGCGACCGGGTCGGCCGTGATGGTCGCCTGCGGATTGCCGAACCGCTTCGTCACGTAGTTCGAAATCGCCGCGACCTGGCCGTTGCCCAGTTCGTCGCGGCATGCCGGCATCAGCACGTCGGCGTCTTTCGTTTTGCGCGCCACGCCGTGCAGGATCACCCTCGCGAGATCGTTCGCGCCCGGCGCGTTCGTGCCCATGCCCGCGCCCGTCCACTGGCAGCAGCTCGCGCAGTTCGCCGCGAAAAGCTGCAGGCCGTTCACGGTCGTGACCGGCGCGCCGCGCAGCGCGGTGATTCCGTCGGCGGCGCGCTTGCCCCATGCGTCGCGCGGCCGGGTCTTGCCGCCCGAAACCGGCGGCAGCGCGCGCAGGTAGGCAACGACCGAACGCAAGTCCTCACGCGTGAAATATTGCGTGGAGTTCTGCACCACGTCGGCCATCGGGCCCGCCGCGTTTGCGTGGCCTGCGGCGACGCCAGTCGACAGATACGCGATGAGCGCGTCGTCGCTCCAGTCGCCGATGCCGCCCGCGCGATCCGGCGTGATGTTGTAAGCCTGCCAGCCCGCCTGCGTCGCGCCCGAAAATCGTTCCGTTGTCCGGAGACCCTGCATGAAGTTGCGCGGCGTGTGGCACTCCTCGCAATGCGCGAGACCTTCGACGAGGTAGGCGCCACGATTGAATTCGGCGCTTTGCTTCGGGTCCGGCACGAAGCGGCTTTCGTCGAAGTTGAAGAGATTCCACAGGATCATCAGCCAGCGCTGGTTGAATGGAAAGCGCAACGCGTTTGCAGGCGCCGTGTAATGCACGGGCGCGACCGTGTTCAGATATGCGCGAATCGCGAGTACGTCCCGCCCGGCCACGCGCGTGAACTCCACGTAAGGGAAGGCCGGATAGAGCCGCTCGCCGCCTTTGCCGATGCCTTCGTGCATCGCGCGCACGAAGTCGGTATCGCTCCACTGGCCGATGCCGGTGTCGCGATCGGGCGTGATGTTGGGCGTGTAGATCCGGCCAAACGGCGTGTCGATCGCCAGGCCGCCCGCGAACGGCCGGCTCGGGTCGGCGGTGTGGCACGCGGCGCAGTCGCCCACGCGCGCGAGGTATTCGCCGCGCCTGACGAGCTCGGGCTTGTCCGCGTCCGCGGCGGACGCCGGGGAGTCGTCGCCGCGCGCGCTTGACATGGGCAGCTCGTCGACGGGACGCGTTTGCGATTCGTGCGAGGCATGCCACGCGATATAGAGCGAGAACGCACAGAAGAGCGTGGCCGACAGCGCAGCGCCCGCGCGCTTCTGTCGCGCGCGGTTCGCGGTTCGCGCGGCGGGGGACTTCGTTGCTTTCATCGTCGGTCTCCGGCGCGGTCGCATCAAAGCTCGCGGCGCAGCTTGCCGGCCGGCTTCAGCGACAGCGCGGCGATCGTCAGCGTGCAGTTCACCGAACCGGCCGCCGGCATCACGGCGCTGCCGGCGACGAACAGGTTCGAATGATCGTGGGCGAGACAATCGGCGTCGAGACAATCGGCGTCGACGACCGAACCGACCGCGTGCGCGCCCATGATGTGATTGCTGGGCGCGAAGGTATCGTCGAACGTGATCTCCGTGCCGCCGAAGAACTGCGTGATCTGCGCATGGCGTCCATGCGTATTCGCGGCGCTTTTCTTCACCTGGTCGTTGATCGGGTAGTGGATCCCGGGCTGCGGAATGCCGGACACGAGAACGTGCTCGCCTCGCTCAGGGGGCGAAACACGCTTGCCGCCGTCGCGAGCGGCGCTTCGTACACGACGTACGCGGGACGTTTGCTATCGTCGCCGGCCGCGCGGCACCGCCTTTGCGCTATCGTCGCGCTTGCGTCGGAACGGCATGCCGCGTTGCGCAAGCAATATAGCCCGTTATGGTCCGGCAAGACAAACCGAAAGCTGCGATGCCGGGCATGACGGCGCGTCATGACGCCGGCCGCGCACGGTAGAATCGCCGCAACCCGCGGCAATCCGCGACGGTTCGCACCGCCCGCTGGCACAACCCATAAGCGCATCGCGCGATAGATACGCCATGAACCCCATTCCGCAGGTGCTACGCAACCGGCCTCACATGATGATCGCCATCGCCGTGGGCATCGTGCTCGGTGCGCTCGCACCTTCCGCGATCCGTCCGTCGGCGCGCATCCTGCTCGGCTGGGACGCCACGGTGTGGACCTACCTCGTGCTGATCTGGCTGCACATGGCGTTCGCAAACGAAGAGAGCGTGCGCGCGAACGCCCGTCGCGAAGACGAAAACGCCGGCACGGTCCTCTTCCTCATCTGTACGGCGACGGTCGCGAGCATTGTCGCCATCGTGCTGGAACTGGGATCGACGAAAGACCTCGGCATGGCGTCGAAAGTGCTGCATTCGATGCTCACGGGCCTCACGCTGATCGGCGCGTGGTTCCTCATTCCCACCATCTTCACGCTGCACTACGCGCGCCTCTATTACGGCTCCGATCCCAACGAACCCGCACTCCTGTTCCCGGACGAGAAACTCAAGCCGAATTACTGGGATTTCCTGTACTTCTCGTTCACCATCGCCTGCGCCTCGCAAACCGCCGATATCGGCCTGCGCGGGCGCAGCGCGCGGCGCGGCGTGCTTGCGCAATCGATTCTGTCGTTCTATTTCAACGTTTCCGTGCTAGGCCTGTGCGTGAACATCGCCGCGAGCATGGTCGGCAACTGATCGCCCCTTTTCGTCGCTGCAACGGATGCCGGCAGTCGACGCCGGTCCGCCTCCCCTCCTCTTCGCGCGCCGGCACCCTCGCGCCGCGCCCGCGCACCACGTCCAGGCATGTGCCTTGCTGACCTCCCCGCAAGTCGCCACGCGGCGCATGCGGTTTGGTTCCGGCCTGCTCTTGCACTACTCTGAACAGCACGTGCCTGCCCACCACGCGCAGCGCGGCACGTCCGGCAGCCCCCGGGCGGCGTGATCGCATTTCGGCCAACCCCCGTCCTGCATCCCCGTCGCCTGACGTACCTGGAATACGACCGATGGAACCTCCCCACGCCTATGCGCCGCGGATCTATTTCGTCCATTCCGTCCTTGTCGGACCACTCGACGCGTGGCCGGCGCACTTCGCCCGCGCGGCCTCGCTCGGCTTCGATCACGTCCTGATCGGCGCGCCGTTCGCGCCGGGCGCCTCGGGCGATGACCGGATCGTCGCAGATCATGCGCGACCGAATCCCGCTTTCGGCACCACGCTTGCCGCAGACGAAGTCCTGCGCGAGCTCGCCCTCGCGGCGCAAACGCGCGGCCTCACGCTGCTCGCGGACCTCGTGCTCGACCGCGCGGCCGCCGACGGCGCGCTCTATGCCGAACACCCCGAGTGGTTTCATCCCTTCGAGCCCGAAGACGCGCGGCTCGATCCGCGCCACGGCCACCGCGAGGCCAACGTGGCCTACGCCGATTTCGACCGCGCAGGCGCGCCGCTCATCGCCTGGTGGACGGCGCGCGCGATGGCGCTCGCCGAAGCCGGCATCGGCGGCTTTCGCATCGACTCGCCGCACCGCACGCCGCCGCACGCGCTGCGCGCGATCTTCGACGCCGTGCGCGCCCGCTTTGCACAAACACGCTGGCTCGCCGCGACGCCCGGCCTGCCGCGCGAAGCGATCACGCAGCTCGAAGGCGCGGGCTTCGACGCCGCGTTCTCGTCGCTGCGCTGGTGGGACTTCTCGTCGAGCTGGCTGGTCGAGGAGCACGCCGCGCTGCGACGCGTCGGCTCGCCCGTCACGTTTCCCGAAGCGCCCTACGGCGCGCGCTACGCGCACGACCAGGAGGGCGCCGCCGACGCGCGCGCCGTCGAGCGCGCCTACCGCCGCATGCTGCGCGCGGCTGCCGCGCTCGGCACCGGCTGGCTCATGCCGATGGGCTTCGAATACGGCGTGGACGAAGCGACCTCGCACAGCGGCAACAGCGCTCGGGGGTGGGAAGCGGCGAAGGCGCGCGCGCCATTCGACTTGAGCGCCGACGTCGCTCATGCGAACGCGCTGCAACGCGAAACGTGGGTGCTGCAAACCCACGGCGAGCTGCGCGCGCTCAGCGGCCCGGGCGCCAGCGTCGCGGCGCTCCTGCGCGGCGACCGTCCCGATTTGCGCGATGCGAGCGACGCCGTGCTCACGCTCGTCAATCCCGCGCTCGCCGCGCCGGTGCGCGTGGATCTCTCGCGCCTGCTGAACGGGGTGCCGGGGAGCCTCACGCGCTTCGCGCCGCTCGACGCCGAGACGCTGCGCGGCGCGCGCATGCCCACGCCGCGCGAGGCAAGCGCGATACCCGACACGTTCACGCTGCCCGCAGGCGCGTGCTGGATGTTCCGCGCGCTCGCGAGCCCGCCCGTCGTGCTCGCGCCGCCCGAAGATCGCGGCAAGACGAACACGAGCGGACACAAGAGCGTGATGGAGGCGATCGCCGCGCCGCGCATCGCCATCGAAAGCGCGACGCCCTCGGTCGATCACGGCCGTTTCGTGGCGAAACGCACCGTGGGCGAGCGCTGCGAAGTGCGCGCGGCGATCTTTGCCGAAGGCCACGATCGCATCGACGCCGCCGTGCTCTGGCGCGCCGCCGACGAAACCGCCTGGCACGAATCGCCGATGACGCCGGTGCCGCCCGCCGGCACCGACCTGTGGGCGGGCCGCTTCCCGCTTGATCGCGTGGGGCGTTACGAGTATGTCGTGATCGCGTGGCGCGACGATTTCGCCTCGCTCGCCGATCATCTGCAAAAAAAGCGCGCCGCGAACCAGCCCGTCGATCTCGAACTGGAGGAAGCGAGCCGCCTGCTCGCGCTCGTGCTCGCGACCGCGGAAACGTCGGATGCGGACGGCGAAGCGCACAAGCGTACCTGCGACGCGCTAGACAGTATCGTCAAGCACTTCATCGGTTCGGATACCGAAACACGTTGCGCGCTGCTCGCCGCGCCCGCCACGGCAGCCGCCGTGCGCGCCGCCCGGCACCGGCCGTTCCTCTCGCGCGACACCATCGTCAATCGCGTGGATGCGGAGCGCAGCGCGGCGCGCTTTGCGAGCTGGTACGAGATCTTCCCGCGCTCGATGAGCGACGACGAATCGCGCCACGGCACCTTCGACGACGTGATCGCGAAGATGCCGCGCATTCGCGAAATGGGCTTCGACGTGCTCTACTTCCCGCCGATCCACCCCATCGGCCTCTCGAACCGCAAGGGGCGCAACAACGCGCTCACGGCGCAGCCCGGCGACGTGGGCAGCCCCTATGCGATCGGCGCGGCCGAAGGCGGCCATACCGCCGTGCATCCGCAACTGGGCACGCTCGAAGACTTCTGCCGCATGCTCGCCGCCGCGCACGAGCAAGGCCTCGAAATCGCGCTCGACTTCGCGATTCAATGCTCGCCCGACCATCCGTGGCTCAAGACGCACCCGCACTGGTTCGCGTGGCGGCCCGACGGCACGCTGCGCTACGCCGAGAATCCGCCGAAGAAGTACCAGGACATCGTGAACCCCGAGTTCTACGCGCACGACGCCAAACCCGATTTATGGCTCGCGCTGCGCGACGCGATCCTGTTCTGGGTCGACACGGGCGTGCGCATTTTCCGCGTGGACAACCCGCACACGAAGCCGCTGCCGTTCTGGGAATGGATGATCGCCGACGTGCGCGCGCGCCATCCCGACGTGATCTTTCTCTCCGAAGCGTTCACGCGGCCGCGCCTCATGTACCGGCTCGCGAAGCTCGGCTTCTCGCAGTCCTATACGTATTTCACGTGGCGCGAATCGAAGCGCGACTTCACCGAATACCTCACCGAACTCACGCAAACCGAGGTGCGCGACTTCTACCGGCCCAACTTCTTCGTCAACACGCCCGATATCAATCCGCGCCATCTGCAGACCGGCGCGCGCTCGAGCTTCCTGATCCGCGCGGCGCTGGCCGCGACGCTTTCCGGGCTCTGGGGCGTGTATTGCGGATTCGAGCTGTGCGAGGGGCGCGCCCTGCCCGATTCGGAGGAATATCTGGATTCCGAAAAATATCAACTGCGCGCCTGGGACTGGCATCGCCCCGGCAACATCGTCGGGGAAATCGCCGCGCTCAACCGCATACGCCGCGCCAATCCCGCGCTGCACACGCATCTGGGCATCACGTTCCTCGACGCGCGCAACGATTCCCTGCTGTGCTTCGAAAAGGCCACGCCCGCGCGCGACAACGTGATCGTGGTGGCAATCAGTCTCGACGCATTCAACGAACAGGGCGCCGACTTCGAACTGCCGTGGGCGACGTTTCAGCGCTGGCACCTCGACGACCACGCCACGCTCAATGTCGTCGACGAAATGACGGGCGAGCGTTTCGAGTGGCACGGGCGCTGGCAGCACGTGCGTCTCGACCCGCATGCGCGCCCCTTCGCGATCTGGCGCATCGAGCCCGTGAAGGGGTTGCCGCGCGACGAACCGCTGCCCGAACACGACGAACCCGCCGACGAACACATCGAGGGCCATCCCGAACTCGATGCGGACTTCCCGCCCGGAGGAGCGACATGAAACGCGACCCCGCTACGCACGAGCCCGTGGCAACCAATGTGCAGACCGTGACGCGCGACTCGACCGTGCGCGACGCGCAGCGCGAGGACCGTGCCGCGCAACGGCGCGGCAAGCCGTCCACGCTTTCCGACGACCCGCTCTGGTACAAGGACGCCGTGATCTACCAGGTCCACGTGAAATCGTTCTTCGATTCGAACAACGACGGCGTGGGCGACTTTCCGGGCCTGCTCGCGAAGCTCGACTACATCGCGGGCCTCGGCGTGACGGCGATCTGGCTGCTGCCGTTCTATCCTTCGCCGCGCCGCGACGACGGCTACGACATCGCCGACTATCGCAACGTGCATCCCGACTACGGACAGCTCGCCGACGTGCGCCGCTTCATCCAGGAAGCCCATGCGCGCGGCATCCGCGTGATTACCGAACTCGTCATCAACCACACCTCCGACCAGCACCCGTGGTTCCAGCGCGCGCGCCGCGCGAAACCCGGCTCGAACCATCGCAACTACTATGTCTGGTCCGATACCGACCAGAAGTACCAGGGCACGCGCATCATCTTCATCGACACGGAGCCGTCCAACTGGACGCACGACCCCGTCGCGGGCGCGTACTACTGGCACCGCTTCTACGCGCACCAGCCCGACCTGAACTTCGACAACCCCGCCGTGCTGCGCGAAGTGCTGCAGGTCATGCGTTTCTGGCTCGACATGGGCATCGACGGGCTGCGTCTCGACGCCGTGCCCTATCTCGTGGAGCGCGAAGGCACGAACAACGAGAACCTGCCCGAGACCCATTCGATCCTCAAGCGGATTCGCGCGGCCATCGACGAGCACTACCCGAACCGCATGCTGCTCGCCGAAGCGAACCAGTGGCCCGAAGACGTGCAGGAGTACTTCGGCAACGAGGACGAATGCCACATGGCGTTCCACTTTCCGCTCATGCCGCGCCTCTACATGGCGATTGCGAGCGAGGACCGCTTCCCGATCCTCGACATCATGAAGCAGACACCCGACTTGCTGCCGAGCTGCCAGTGGGCGATCTTCCTGCGCAATCACGACGAACTCACGCTCGAAATGGTCACGGACTCCGAGCGCGATTACCTCTGGAACACCTATGCAAGCGACCGGCGCGCACGCCTGAACCTCGGCATTCGCCGGCGTCTCGCTCCGCTCATGGAGCGAGACCGCCGCCGCATCGAACTGATCAACTCGCTGCTGCTCTCCATGCCCGGCACGCCCGTCATCTATTACGGCGACGAACTCGGCATGGGCGACAACATCCACCTCGGCGACCGCGACGGCGTGCGCACGCCGATGCAGTGGTCGTCGGACCGCAACGGCGGCTTCTCGCGCGCCGACCCCGAGCAGCTCGTGCTGCCGCCGCTCATGGGCTCGCTCTACGGCTACGACGCGATCAACGTGGAGGCGCAAAGCCGCGACCCGCACTCGCTGCTCAACTGGACGCGGCGCATGCTCGCCACGCGCCGCGCGAAGCAGGCGTTCGGGCGCGGCGCGATCCGCTTTCTGCGGCCCGCGAATCGCAAGATACTCGCGTATCTGCGCGAAATGCCGGGCGAAGCGCCGATCTTGTGCGTGGCGAACCTGTCGCGCGCGCCGCAGGCCGTGGAACTCGATCTTTCCGAATTCGCGGGCGCGGCGCCCGTCGAAATGACAGCCGACTCCGTGTTTCCTCCCATCGGGCAACTGCCCTATCTGCTGACGTTCCCGCCCTACGGCTTCCTGTGGTTCCTTCTGTGCTCGGGCAATCAACGGCCTTCGTGGAGCCAGCCGGCCTCGGAGCAGTTGCCCGAATTCGTGACCGTGGTGATCCGCGAAGGACAAACCGGCGCGACGCCCGAGAACGTGCGGCTGCTCGAATCGGAAGTGCTGCCTTCATGGCTCTCGCGGCGGCGCTGGTTCGCCTCGAAGGACAAGCCGCTGCGCTCGGTGCGCCTCGCGGCGCTCACGACGATCCACGGCGCAGGCTTCGCGTTCACGGAGATCGAAGCCGAGCTCGCCGACGGGACGAGCGAGCGCTACGTGCTGCCGATCGCGATTACGTGGGGCACCGAGATCACCACGCCGCTGCACATCCAGCTCGCGCTCTCGCGCGTGCGGCGCGGCCGCACGGTGGGCTACCTCACCGACGCGTTCTCGCTGCCGTGGTTCGCCTACGGCGTGCTGCGCAAGCTGCGCGAGCGCGCGGCCGTGCCCACGGTGCAGCAGAGCACGATACGCTTCGATCCGACCGATCGTCTCGCCGGGCTCGACCTCGGCGAAGCGCCGGAAGTGCGCTGGCTCGCGGCCGAGCAGAGCAACAGCTCGCTCGTGATCGCGGAAACGCTCGTGCTCAAGATCGTGCGCCGGCTGATGGCGGGCGTGCACCCCGAAGCGGAAATGAGCCGCTACCTCACGAAGCTGGGCTACGCGAACACCGCGCCGCTCTATGGCGAAGTGGTGCGCGTGGACCCCGCGGGCGTGCCGCACACGCTCATCATCGTGCAGGGTTATATCGACAATCAGGGCAACGCGTGGGACTGGGCGCTCGATTACCTGCGCCGCACGATCGACGAGCTCGCGCTAGCCGTGGACGACGACACGAACGTCGATCACGCGCATGAGGAAGAAGCCGTGCAGGGCTACTGCGCGGTGATAGGCGCGATCGGCAAACGGCTGGGCGAGCTGCACGCGGTGCTCGCCTCGCCGAGCGACGACGAGGCCTTCGCACCCGTCGCCGCCACGCCCGACGACGTGCGCGCCTGGGTCGCCGACACGAAAGCCATGCTCAACGAAGCGCTCGACATCGTCGCGCGGCACACGGGCGAAAACGAGCAGACGCTCGACGAAGACGCGCGCGATCTCGCGCGCAGCCTGATCGATCGCCGCAAAGCGCTCCTCGCGAAACTCGACGCGCTCGCGCCGCTCGACACGAAGGCCGTGCGCATTCGCATACATGGCGATTTCCATCTGGGCCAGGTGCTGATTTCGCAAGGCGACGCATACCTGATCGACTTCGAAGGCGAACCCGCGCGCGCGCTCGACTACCGGCGCGCGAAGACCTCGCCGCTGCGCGACGTGGCGGGCCTGCTGCGCTCGCTCTCGTATGCGGGGGCCGCCGCGCAATCGACCATCGAGAACGCGCCGCAGCCGGTCGTCGATCGCAAGCGCACGCTGTTCGAGCGCTTTCGCGGCTACGCGGCCGAAGCGTTCCTGAGCCAGTACCGCGCGGCCGTGGCCGAAGCGCCGCTCACGCTCGTGAGCGCTTCGCACGAGCAGGCGCTGCTCGACCTGTTCCTGATCGAAAAGGCCGCCTACGAGATCCGCTACGAAGCGGCCAATCGCCCCACGTGGCTCGCGCTGCCGGTACGCGGTCTCGCGGCGCTCGCGGCGCGCGTGCTCGGACTCACGCCCACGCAGTCCACGCAGCCGCATTCCGGCGGAGGTGGACATGGCTGAACGCGCGCCCCAGGCCGGCCTGAATCCGCACGACGCCGACGCACTGGCCGGCGCGTACCACTCCGATCCGTTCGCCGTGCTCGGGCTGCACTGGGTGGACGGCGCGCCCTACGTGCGCGCATGGCTGCCGAACGCGGCCGGTGCGAGCGTCGTGGCGCGCGACCGCGCTCACACGCTCGGCGAACTCGCGCTCGTGCATCCGGCGGGACTCTACGCCGGCCCTCTCGCCGAAGCCGTGCCGTACCGCCTCGTGATCGACTGGCATGGCGTGAGCCAGGAAATCGAGGATACCTATTCATTCGGTCCGCAGCTCTCGCACGAGGCGCTCGTGCGTCTCGCCGACGGCGACCCGTATGCGGTGCTCGAATGCCTCGGCGCGCGGCCGCTCACCTGCGACGGCGTGCCGGGCGTGCGCTTCGCCGTCTGGGCGCCGAATGCGAAGCGCGTTTCGGTGGTCGGCGACTTCAACGCATGGGACGGGCGGCGTCATCCCATGCGTTTGCGCCACGAGGCCGGCGTATGGGAGCTCTTCATTCCGCGCGTGGCGCCGGGCGCGCGCTACAAGTACGAGATACTCAGCGCGCGCGGGGCGGTGCTGCCGCTCAAGGCCGACCCGTGCGCGCTGCAGACCGAATGCCCGCCGGGCACCGCTTCGATCGTCGCGCCCGCCGAGGCGATCGACCACTACGCGTGGCGCGATCAGGCGTGGCTGCAAACGCGCGCGGAACGGCAAAACGCGCGCGCCCCGATGTCGGTCTACGAAGTTCATGCGCCCTCGTGGCTGCCGACGCAAGGCGCCGACGCGCCCGCGCCCGATTGGGGCGCGCTCGCCGAGCGCCTGATTCCCTACGCGCAAGGCATGGGCTTCACGCATATCGAATTGCTGCCCGTGGCCGAGCATCCTTTCGGCGGCTCGTGGGGGTATCAACCGCTTTCGCAGTTCGCGCCCACCGCGCGACTCGGCTCGCCGGTGGACTTCGCGGCGTTCGTGGACCGCGCGCACGAGGCCGGCCTCGGCGTGATCCTCGACTGGGTGCCCGCGCACTTTCCAAACGACGCGCACGGCCTCATCGATTTCGACGGCACCGCGCTTTACGAACATGCCGATCCGCGCGAAGGCTATCACCCCGACTGGAATACGATGATCTACAACCTCGGACGCCGGGAGGTGAGCGCATTCCTCATCGCATCGGGCCTTGCCTGGCTCATGCGCTACCACGTGGATGGCCTGCGCGTGGACGCCGTCGCCTCGATGCTCTACCGCGACTATTCGCGCGCGCAAGGCGAGTGGGTGCCCAACATGTACGGCGGCCGCGAAAACCTCGAATCGATCGCGTTTCTCAAGCGCCTCAATCACGAAACGCAATACGTGCCGCAACGACCCGGCGTCATCTCGGTAGCCGAGGAATCCACCGCGTGGCCCGGCGTCACGGCGCGTCCCGAAGACGGCGGACTCGGCTTCCAGTTCAAGTGGAACATGGGGTGGATGCACGACACGCTGCACTACATGCACGAAGACCCGGTTTACCGCCGCTATCACCATCATCTGATGACGTTTGCGATGGTCTACGCGTGGTCCGAACGCTTCGTGCTCCCGCTTTCGCACGACGAAGTGGTGCACGGCAAGGGGTCGCTGCTCGGCAAGATGCCCGGCGACCGCTGGCAGAAGTTCGCGAACCTGCGCGCGTATTTCGGCTTCATGTGGGCGCATCCCGGCAAGAAGCTGCTTTTCATGGGCGGCGAGTTCGGGCAGATGGCCGAATTCGACCACGACGGCACGCCGCACTGGAACCTGCTCGACGATCCGCTGCACCGCGGCGTGCAAACGCTCGTGCGCGACCTGAACCGCCTTTATGGGAGCGAGCCCGCGCTCCATACGCTCGACTCGGAGCCCGGCGGCTTCGAGTGGCTCGTCCCCGACGACAGCGAGAACAGCGTGCTCGCGTGGCGCCGCGTGGACGGCTCGGGCCGCGAGATCGTGGTCGTCTGCAACTTCACGCCGGTGCCGCGCCACGGCTACCGCATCGGCATGCCGCAGCCGGGCCAGTGGGAAGAGGTGCTGAACACCGACGCCGAAGTCTATGGCGGCTCGAACATCGGCAACGGGGGTCTCGTCAATACCGAAAGCGTTGCGAGCCACGGCAAGCCGCAGTCGGCCGCGCTCGTCCTGCCGCGGCTCGGCACGCTGATCCTGCGCCTGCGCCGCTAGCCATGCGCACCCTTGCGCCATTAATCAGGATACCGATGCAAAACGAAGAACAACACATGGAGCATCGCTATGGCAAATGGTGCGCCTGATCGCCTGCTGCCCGGCTCGCCGTGGCCGCTCGGCGCGACATGGGACGGGCTCGGCACCAATTTCGCCGTGTTCTCGGCCCACGCATGGGATATCGAGCTGTGTCTCTTCGACCCCACCGGCCGCAAGGAGCGCGTGCGTTACGCCTTGCCCGAATGCACCGACGAGGTGTGGCACGGCTATCTGCCGGGCGCGCATCCCGGCACGGTTTATGGCCTGCGCGCGCACGGCCCCTATCAACCGCACCTGGGGCACCGTTTCAATCCGCACAAGCTGCTGGTCGATCCGTACGCGCGCGAGCTCATCGGCCAGTTTCGCTGGTCGGACACGCTGTACGGCTATCGCGCGCACTCGAACCGCGTGGACCTCTCGATCGACCGGCGCGACTCGGCGCCGGCCATGCCCAAGTGCGTGGTCGTCAACGACAACTTCGACTGGTCGCGCGACCGGCGGCCCGCTACGCCGTGGAGCGAGACCGTGATCTACGAAGCGCATCTGCGCGGCCTCTCGATGCAGCGTCAGGATTTGCGCACGCACATGCGCGGTACGTTCGCCGGACTCGCCGCGCCGCGCTTCATCGAGCATCTGCACAAGCTCGGCGTGACCGCGATCGAGCTGTTGCCCGTGCACGCGTTTCTCACCGAACGCTTTCTCCTCGATCGCGGACTGCGCAATTACTGGGGCTACAATCCCGCCGCGTTCTTCGCGCCGGAGCCGAGCTATCTCGTCGGCTACGACACCGACGAAATGCGCATCGCCGTGCGGCAGTTCCATGCGGCCGGCATCGAAGTCTTTCTCGACGTGGTCTACAACCACACCTGCGAAGGCGGCGAACTGGGGCCCACGGTATCGTGGCGCGGCCTCGACAACGCCAGCTATTACCGCTGCGTGCCCGGCGACGAGCGCCACTTCATCAACGACACGGGCTGTGGCAACACGCTCAACCTTTCGCACCCGCGCGTGCTGCAGATGGTCGCCGATTCGTTGCGCCACTGGACCACGTCATACGGCATCGACGGCTTTCGTTTCGACCTCGGCGTGACGCTCGGGCGCGAACACTCGGGCTTCGACCCGAACGCCGGATTCTTCGACGTGCTGCGCCAGGACCCCGTGCTCTCCCAATGCAAGCTGATTTCCGAACCGTGGGACGTCGGTCCCGGCGGCTATCAGCTCGGCAACCATCCGCCCGGCTTTTCCGAATGGAACGACCGCTTTCGCGACAGCGTGCGGCGCTATTGGCGCGGTGCGCCGGGTCAGCGCGCCGATCTCGCCGCGCGTCTGACGGGCAGCGCCGATCTGTTCGACAAGCGCAAGCGCAGGCCGTGGGCGTCGATCAACTTCGTCACGTCGCACGACGGCTTCACGCTCGCCGACCTCGTTTCGTACGAACGCAAGCACAACGAAGCGAATGGCGAAGAAAACCGCGACGGTCACAACGAGAACTGGAGCGCGAACTGGGGCATGGAGGGCCCGACCGACGACCCGGCCATTCTCGCCACGCGCGCACGCGTGGCGCGCTCGATGCTCGCCACGCTCTTCGTCGCGCTCGGCACGCCCATGCTGCTCGCCGGCGACGAAGCGAGCCGCACGCAGCGCGGCAACAACAATGCGTACTGCCAGGATAGCGACATCTCGTGGTTCGACTGGACGCTCGCCGAAACGCCGCAAGGCAAGGCGATGACGCGCTTCGCCGCGCGCGTGATCGCACTGCGCCGCGAACACCCGTTGCTGCGCGAAACGCGTTTCCTGTTCGGCGAACGCGAATTGCTGCCCGGCGTGCACGACATCGACTGGTTCGACGAACGCGGCGAGCCGCTCACGCCCGAAGCGTGGCACGACCCCGAAGCGAGCGCTTTCACCATGCGCCGCGCAGGCGCGGGACTCCACGGCGAAATGGAAGTATTGTTGATGATGCTGAATGCTTCGCAGGGCGCCGTGACGTTCGCCGCGCCGGCGCCGCGCATGGCATGGGAGGTGCTGCTCGATACGGCGCGCCCGGACGCGGCGCCCTACGCGCTGCCCGACACGACGTACGAACTGGCGGCGCGCGCGCTCGCCGTGCTTTGCGCGCGGCCGGCGCGTCACGACGCACCCCGGCCGCCGGACACGCGCAAGGACACGCCCGCGCCGGACCCGCGCCGCGCGCCGGGCACGGCCGGCGCGCCCGGACCGGGTTCCCCCACGGCGGGCCCGGACGAAGCCGCTGCTGGATAGCCACAGGAAGCCACCATGTCCCTGCTTTCGCAAGATTCGCGCGCCCGCCACTACATGCATTGCCTGCCGTTCGGCGCGCAACTGATCGGCGCGGCGCACGCGCAGCCGCATACGCGCTTTCGCTTCTGGGCCCCATCGTGCCAGGCAGTGCAGATCGTGTTCGAAAACGTCCGGGACGCGCCGCCGCTCGACATGACATCGAGCGGCAACGGCTGGTTCGAAGCCGATGCGCCGTGCGGGCCGGGCACGCTCTACCGCTATTGCGTCGACGGCCAGCAACGCGTACCCGACCCCGCTTCGCGCTTCCAGCCGCAAGGCGTGCACGGACCCAGCGAAGTGCTCGACCCGCGCGCCTACGCCTGGCAACACACGGACTGGCAAGGCAGGCCATGGGAAGAGACCGTGCTCTACGAACTGCACGTGGGCGCGCTGGGCGGCTACCGGGGCGTGATGAAGCGTCTGCCGGGCCTCGCGGAACTGGGCGTGACCGCAGTCGAACTCATGCCGCTCAACGATTATCCGGGCGAGCGGGGCTGGGGCTACGACGTCGTGCTGCCATATGCCCCGCATGCGGCATACGGAACTCCGGAAGAACTGAAAGCGCTCGTGGACGCCGCGCACGGCCTGGGGCTGCAGGTATTCATCGACGTCGTGTACAACCACTTCGGCCCCGACGGCAACTGGCTCGGCCTCTATGCCAAGCCCTTCTTCCGCCAGGACATCAAGACGCCATGGGGCGATGCGCTCGACTTCGACCGTTTCGAAGTGCGCGACTTCTACTGCGACAATGCGCTTTACTGGCTCACCGAATATCGCTTCGACGGGTTGCGCATCGATGCCGCGCATGCGATCGGCAACACCAACTGGCTGCGCGAACTGGCCGATCACGTGAAGGCGCGCGCCGAGCCGGGGCGGCACGTGCATCTCGTGCTGGAAAACGAGCACAACGAAGCCAATCTGCTCGAATCGCACTTCAATGCGCAATGGAACGACGACGCGCACCATTGCTTTCACGTGTTGCTGACCGGCGAATCGGAAGGCTACTATCGCGCGTTCAGCGAGTCGCCTATCCGGAAGCTGGCGCGCGTGCTCGGCGAGGGCTTCGCATATCAGGGCGATCCGTCGCCGGTCCATGCGGGCAAGCCGCGCGGCGAGCCGAGCGCGCACCTGCCGCCCACCGCGTTCGTGATGTTTCTGCAGAACCACGACCAGATCGGCAACCGCGCGTTCGGCGAGCGCCTGCGCGCGCTGGCCGACGACGACGCCTTGCGCGCGGCCACCGCGATGCTGCTGCTCTCGCCGCAAATCCCCCTCATCTTCATGGAGGAGGAATACGGCTCGACGCAGCCGTTCCAGTTCTTCACGGCTTTCACCGGGCCGCTCGCCGACGCGGTGCGCGAAGGCCGCCGCCGCGAATTCAAGGCATTCAGCGCGTTCAGCGACGAAGCGAGCCGCGCGCGCATTCCCGATCCGAACGATCCGCAGACCTTCGTGAATTCGTCGCCGCCCGCCGATGCGCCGCTCGACGGCGAACGGCTCGAATGGATGCACTTCTACAAGTCGGCGCTGTGCGTGCGCGCGCATTTGCTGATGCCGCGTCTGCGCCATGCACGCGCGCTCGGCGCCACTGTTCTCGCCGACGACGCCGCGAACGGCCTTGCCGCGCTCCTCGCGCGCTGGCGGCTCGACGACGGCGAAACGCTCACGATCGCGCTCAATCTGGGCCGCGACGGCGTGCGCCTCGACCCGCGGCCCGAAGGCATGGTGATCTTCGAAACGCCGCCGCGCGCGCGCGATCATGCCGACAACGGCGTGTTGCCCGAAGGCGCGTGCATCGCGTGGCTCACCGGCGACGTGCCCGAATTTTCGAGCGAGCACGACGCGCGCGTCGTGCGCCGCGAGGAGCCGCGCGCATGAGCACGGCGCGCCGCGGCGAAGCGCTCGCGACCCTGGCCGCCAGAGCGGGCTTCGAGGTCGAATGGACCGACGCGCACGGCGCGGTGCAGCGCGTTCCCGACAGCACGCTCGCCACGCTGCTCGAATGCGCCGGCCTGCCCTGCGCGAACGCCACGCAGATCCGGCAGAGCACCGCCGCGCTCAACGCCGAACAGTCGGCGCGACGCCTGCCGCCGCTCATCACCGCCGCATACGAAAGCGCGATCGAGCTACCGCCTTCGGCCGTGCGCGCGGGCAGTCACTATCGCATCGACCTCGAGAGCGGCGAGCATATCGAAGGCCGCTTCACCACGCCGCGCGGCGAAAGCGCATTGCTCGCGCCGCTGAGCGAACCCGGCTATCACACGCTCACCGTCAACGATCATCGTTTGACGATCGCCGTCGCGCCGCCGCATTGCCATACCGTCTCCGACGCGTGGCGAGCGCGCCATGGCGACAGCGGCGCCGTGCCGCCACTATGGGGGCTCGCCGCCCAATTGTACGGACTCCGACGCAATGGCGATGGCGGCATCGGCGACTACACCGCGCTCGCCACGCTCGCCGCCGAAGGCGCGCGGCGCGGCGCGCAGGCGCTCGCCGTCAGCCCGACGCATGCGATGTTCAGCGCCGATGCCGGTCATTTCAGCCCTTATGCGCCGTCGTCGCGTCTCTGGCTCAACGTCGCGCACATCGATCCCGCCGCCGTATTCGGCGCACAGGCCGCGCACGACGCGAGCATGGCCGCCCACGCCGGCGACGCCTGGCGCGAACTCGAAGCCGCCCCGCTCATCGACTGGCAACGTGCGTTGCCGCTCAAGCTCAAGGTGCTGCGCGCGCTCTTCGAGCGCTTCGACACCGAGGAGCGCGCGAGCGGCTCGCCGCGCGCCGCGGCTTTCCATGCGTTCCGCGCCCAGGGCGGCGAAGCGCTCGAAGACCATGCGCGCTTCGAAGCGCTCCAGGAAGCGATGCTGGGCGGACCCGGCGGCCCGCGCCACTGGCGTGACTGGCCCGCGCCGCTGCGCGACCCGCGCAGCCCCGACGTGGCGACGTTCGCGCAGGAGCACCGGCACGAAGTCGACTTTCATTGCTTCCTGCAATGGCTCGCGGCGCAGGGGCTGTCGAGCGCGCAGCGCGGCGCGCGCGAGGCAGGCATGGCGATCGGCCTCGTCGCCGACCTCGCCGTGGGTTGCGACGGCGCCGGCTCGCACGCGTGGTCGCTGCCGCAAGACATGCTGCAACGCGTTTCGGTGGGGGCACCGCCCGACATCTTCAACCAGGCCGGACAAAGCTGGGGCCTCACCACGTTCTCGCCGCGCGCCATGCACAACAACGGCTTTCGCGCGTTCATCGACATGCTGCGCGCCGCGTTCGCCCATGCGGGCGGCGTGCGCATCGACCATATCCTCGGGCTGCGGCGCCTGTGGCTCGTGCCCGAAGGCGAAAGCGCGCGGCACGGCGCGTATCTGCGCTATCCGTTCGACGACCTCGTGCGGCTCATCGCGCTCGAGTCGTGGCGTCATCATGCGATCGTGATCGGCGAAGACCTCGGCACCGTGCCGCCCGGCTTGCGCGAACGGCTCGCCGCACAGGGTCTCTACGGCATTCGCGTGCTGTGGTTCGAGCACGACGGCGAGCGATTTCTCGCACCTTCGCACTGGGACCCGCACGGCGTGGCGACCACCACGACGCACGATCTGCCGACCGTCGCGGGCTGGTGGCGCGGCGCCGACATCGACTGGCGCAACCGCATCGGCCAGACGCTGCCGCGCGCCGACGGCCGCGACCCGGTCGCGCTCGAACACGCGCGCCGCGCGGACGATCGCGCGGCGCTCTGGCGCGCGCTGCAGCAAAGCGGCTTCGCGCCGCGCGACGCCAATCCGCCGCCGCCCGACGATCCGCCGGTCAACGGCGCGCTCGGCTACGTGGCGGCGACCCGCAGCCCGCTCGTCACCTGTCCGCTCGAAGACCTGCTCGCCTTGTCCGACCAGCCCAATTTGCCGGGCTCGATCGACGAGCATCCGAACTGGCGCCGCCGCCTGCCGCTGCCCGTCGAGTCGCTGTTCGCCGATCCGGCCGTCGCCGCGCGCATCGACATGATCGCGCGCGCGCGCGAAGCCGTGGCACGCACGGGCGCCGAACCGGACCCGGCGGCGGGCGCCAATCCAACCGCCAGCGGCGCGTCCAACGCGCCCGAAACGAAGCCGACGCCATGACACACCCTCGCGCGACGCTGCGCCTGCAACTCCATCACGGCTTCACATTCGACAACGCGCTCACGCAGCTCGACTACTTCGCCGCGCTCGGCGTGAGCCATCTCTACCTCTCGCCCGTGACGACCGCGCAGCCCGGATCGATGCATGGGTACGACACCGTCGACTACGGCACGGTGAGCGCGGAACTGGGCGGCGAAAGCGCGCTGCGCCGCTTCGCCGCGAAGGTGCACGAGCGCGGCATGAGCATCATCGCCGACTTCGTGCCGAATCACATGGGAGTGGGCGGCGCGCACAACGCCTGGTGGCTCGACATCCTCGAATGGGGCCGCCACAGCGCCTATGCGCGCCACTTCGACGTGGACTGGCATTCGCCCGACCCGGCGCTGCGCGGCAAGGTGCTGATGCCCTTCCTCGGCGCGCAGTATGGCGACGAGCTTGCGGCAGGCCGCATCGAACTGAAATTCGATCCCGTGGCCGCGCGCTTCTACGTGCAGTACGGGCCGCACATGTGCCCGATCTGTCCGACCGACTACGCGGCGCTGCTGCAGTCCGCGAACCGCGCCGACCTCAACACGCTCGCCGGGCCGTTCCAGGGCCTCACGACGCAGCCCGACGATCAGGCGCGCGCCGCCGCCGGGCGCGACGCGCTGCGCGCGTTCGTCGAGCGCGCGGGCACCGACCCGATCGACTTCGTTCTGGAATCCTTTTCAAGTGCCGACCCGGTGCCGCGCGACCGGCTGCACAGGCTGCTGGAGCGCCAGCATTTTCGGCTTGCCTGGTGGCGCACCGCCACCGACGAAGTGAACTGGCGGCGCTTCTTCGACATCACCGCGCTCGCGGGGGTGCGCGTGGAGCGCCACGACGTGTTCGAGGCCGTGCACAAGCTCGTGTTTCGCCTCTACGCAGACGGGGTGATCGACGGCTTGCGCATCGATCACATCGACGGGCTTGCGGACCCGCGCGAATACTGCGAACGACTGCGGCAACGGCTCGCCTCGCTGCGCGCCACGCAGCCTTTCGTCGTGGTCGAAAAGATCCTCGCGCGCGGCGAAGCGCTGCGCGAGGACTGGCCCGTGCAGGGCACGACGGGCTACGACTTCATGAACGACGTCGGGGCGTTGCTGCACGATCCCGCAGGCGCGGCGCCGCTCGCCGAAGCGTGGGCCGCCATCGCCGGCGACGACCGGCCGTTCGCGGGCTACGCGCTCGACGCGCGCCGCGAAATGCTGGCCGCCTACCTCGCCGCCGAGCTCGACCACGTCACGCGCGCCCTGCACCGCATCGCACGCGAGCTGCCGGGCACGCGCGACACCACGTATGCATCGGTGCATCGCGTGGTCGCACACCTGGCCACGCGATTCCCGATTTACCGGATCTATCCGGCAAACGGCCTGCGCAGCGCGCTCGACGATCGCTATTTCGGGGTCGCGCTCGAAGCCGCGCGGCAAGCGTTGCCGCGCGCGAGCCTCGCGGCGCTCGACCTCGTCGACGGCTGGCTCGGCGGGCGCGCGCCCGAACCGGCAGCGGGCAACGGCAATGGCGGCAATGGCGGCGGCGTTAGCGGCAAGGCGGCTCGCGCCGCGCAGGCGAGTGCCCATGCGAGCGCGGGCAACAATCCGGCGAATACCCCGCTCAGCCACGCGCTCATTGCACAACGCACGGCGCTCGCGCTGTTCTCGCAGCTCACGGCGCCGCTCGCCGCGAAGGCCACCGAAGACACCGCGCTCTATCGCTACGGCCGCCTGCTCTCGCGCAACGAAGTGGGCGCGGACCCCGACGATTTCGCGCGCACGCCACACGACTTTCATGCGGCGAACCGGTTGCGCCGGCAACGTCCTTTCGGCCTGCTCGCAACGGCCACGCACGACCACAAGCGCGGCGAGGACGTGCGCGCGCGACTCGCCGTGCTGAGCGAAATAGCGGGCGAATGGAGCGCCACGCTGCGCGCCTGGTCGACGTTGAACCAGACGCATCGCCGCAACGGCGCCGCCGCAGGCGCGGCGTGGTCGCCGGGGCCGGCCGCCGAGGCCATGCTCTACCAAACGCTGGTCGGCTGCTGGCCGCCCGAACTCGACCCCGGCGACGAAGCCGGCGTGCACGCGCTTGCCGTGCGCGTCGCGCAGTGGCAGTTGAAGGCGCTGCGCGAAGCGAAGCTGCGCACGAGCTGGCTCTCGCCCGACGAGGCCTATGAGTCGGAGTGCCAGGCATTTCTCTTCGACATCCTGGCTCCGCAGCGACGCGACGGCTTCCTCCAGGCGCTCGCCGGGTTCGTTGCGCGAATCGCGCCGGCGGGCGCACTCAACACGTTGCTGCAAACCGTCTTGCGGCTCACGTCGCCGGGCGTGCCCGATCTCTATCAGGGTACCGAACTATGGGATTTCAGCCTCGTCGATCCGGACAACCGGCGACCGGTCGATTACGCCGCGCGCGCGGCGGCGCTCGATGACGAAGCGCCTGCCGCGAAGCTGCCGCACTGGCGCAACGCGCATGTGAAGCTCGCCACGGTGCGCCGCTTGCTCTCGCTACGCGGGCGCGCACCGGAACTGTTGCGCGAAGGCGAGTATCTGCCGCTCGACGTGCGCGGCGCGCAAGCCGCGCACGTGATCGCGTTCGCGCGCCATCACGGCCGTGCGTGGGCCGTCGTCATCGGCACGCGGCTCGCGGCTGGACTGCTCGACGGCGACGCCCCGCTCGTCGCGCCCGAACGCTGGGAGGATACGGCGGTCGAGTTGCCCCAAGGCTGCGCGCAAGCCACGCTCCACGACTGGCTCAGCGACACGGGGCACACGGTGCGCGAAGGCAACGTGCTCGCACTGCGCGACGTCCTGAAGGCAATGCCGACGGCCGTGCTCGCCACGCTCGCGCGCAATTAAGGCGTCAACCAGCGCGTGACTAGCCGCCCTCGTCCTCGTGGTCTTTCGGATACACGCGCACGAGCACGATGCGCGGCCCCTTCATTTTCTTCACGACGATGTCGAAGCGATCGAACGCCACGCGCTGCCCTTCGGTGGGCAGATCGTTGAGCGCGTGGATCACGAGGCCGCCCACCGATTCCGCGCGCCCTTCGTCGATGTCGATGCCGAGCGCCTGCTCGAGCGACACCACCGGCAGGCTGCCGCGGCCCATCAGCGTGCCGTCGTCCATGCGGGTCCAGTCGGTGTCGGCCTGGTGAAACTCGTCGTGAATCTGGCCCACGAGCGCACCGAGCAGGTTGTCGAGCGTGAGGAAGCCGATCGGGCGCGCACCCTTGTGCCCCACCAGCGCGAAATGCGGCGCGCCCTTGCGAAAGCGCCGGAACAGCGCGAGCGCCGGCAGATCGGGCCGCACGTACTGCACGGGACGCACGAACTTGCCGAGATCGTCGAGCGCATTGCCGGCCTCGCGCGCGAGCAACAGGTCCTTCAGGTGGATGAGGCCCGCCACGCGCTCGCCCCTGGCGTCCTCGAACAGCGGATAGCGGCTGAAGCGGTGGCGCGCCACGATCTGCATGTTCTCGTGCAGCGAGAGGTCGCGGCGCAGGCCGACCATCTCGTGCGTGGGACGCATCAGGTCGGAAATGGTGAGGCGCGAAAAGTCGAGCGAGTGGGCGAGCGTGTTCCACTCGTCGGCGTTGTAGGCATTCGCGGCGGCGGCGCGCTGCGGGGCGCCGCCGCGCGCATCGTTCATCTCGTTTGCGCCGCGCTGTTCGTGTGCGGCGCCCTGCGCGGCGGCGCGCCGGCTGCGCAGGATCAGCTTCAGTTCCTCAGTCGAATAGTGCGACTCGTGGCCATGCTCCGAAGAAAGGCCCGCCAGACGCAGCACCGCGGTCGCGCTCGAATTGAGCACCCAGATCGCGGGATACATCGTCCAGTAGAAACCATAGAGCGGCGCGGCCGCCCATAGCGAAATCTTTTCGGCCTGGCGAATCGCCAGCGACTTCGGCGCGAGCTCGCCCACCACGATGTGCAGGAACGAGATCACCGTGAACGCGAACACCAGCGAAATGCCGTGCACGAGCGCCGCGGACTGCACGCCGGCCAGCTCGAACACCGGCCCCAGCAACCGGGCAAAAGCCGGTTCGCCGATCCAGCCAAGGCCGAGCGAGGCGAGCGTGATGCCGAGCTGGCAGGCCGACAGATAGGCATCGAGTTCGCTGTGAACCTTGGCGAGCAGCCGGCCGCGCACGCCGTGCTGCTGCGCGAGGCTTTGCACGCGCGTGGCGCGCAACTTGACGAGGCCGAATTCGGCCGCGACGAAGAAACCGTTGAGGGCAACGAGCAGGAACGCCCCGACAAGGGCGAGAAGCTGGATCAAGACACAAGGCTCCGAAGGACGAAGCGCTCAGTATAAAGGGTGCAAGGTCGATGAAAGGCGCGAGCGGACAGCGACGCGCGACCCGTACGCGGTCTGCGCCCGCTCACGCGCCGTTGAGCGGCACGTTCAGCGCAAGCGTGACGTCTTCCCCCTCGCCCACGAAGGCCGGCGCCGCGAAGCGCCCGCCATGCGCCTCGGCCACGCGCTGGCACAGCGCGAGCACCCAGGCGTGACGCCCCGCCTCCTGCTGCTCGACCGCCTGCGCGCGCGCGAAGGCTTCCAGCACGTGCGCCAGCGTGTCGTCGGTGAGCGCCTGCGGCGTTGCCTGCCATTTCACCTGCAATTGGGCCGCAGCGGCAGTCGTGCTCGCCGCGAGCACCACGGTCGCCCCCTGGGCGCTCGTCTCCGCGGCGAATACCAGCATCAGCCAAAGCGCTTGCGCAATGCGCTCGCGATCGCCGTCGAGCATCGCCGCCGCGGTCGTGTCCTGCACCGCGAAGCTCACGCCGCGCGCCTCGCCGAGCGCGCCGCGCGCCTCGTCCACCGTCTCGCCGATCAGCGCCGCAAGCGCGAACGGCGCGCGTTCGATCCGCAGCTTGCGCGTTTCGGCGCGCGTGGTATCGACGAGCGTCTCGAGCAGTTGAACCTGCTGCTCCACGCCCGTGCGAATGCCGCCCAGCGCGCGCTGCGCGGCCGGGTCGGCGGTGTCGATCTTGCGTTCGAGCACGTAGGCCCAGCTATGGATTGCATTGAGCGGACTGCGCAGATCGTGCGAGACGCGCGAGAGCACATGGTCGCGCATGAAAAGCGCTACCTCGGCGCACAGGTGCGCCGTGCGCTCGGTACGGGTTTGCGAAGTCGACGCCATCAGATTCCTCGTATTTCGCCTCGATCCGGGCGAGCGGTCCGACATTATAGGCAGCGGGTAGCGAGCAACCGGCGTGCCTGGGCACGGACCCGCGCGCCGCGCCCTGCAAAGCGCCTACAATAGCGGGTTCACCCCATCCGAATCAGGAGTTTTTCATGTCTATCGTGACCACCGCATCGGGCCTCAAGTACGAGGACCTGACCGAGGGAACCGGCGCCGAAGCGAACGCCGGCCAGACCGTCAGCGTGCACTACACCGGCTGGCTGACGGACGGCCAGAAGTTCGATTCGAGCAAGGACCGTAACGACCCGTTCGCCTTCGTGCTGGGCGGCGGCATGGTCATCAAGGGCTGGGACGAAGGCGTGCAGGGCATGAAAGTGGGCGGCGTGCGCCGTCTCACGATTCCGCCGCAACTGGGCTATGGGGTGCGCGGCGCAGGCGGCGTGATTCCGCCGAACGCGACGCTCGTGTTCGAAGTCGAGCTGCTGGACGTTTGAGGCCCCGGCGCACTCGTCTTGTTTGCAATCGCGACCGGTCATCATGAACCCGCATCACCACGCTCCCGTCACCGCGCCCGGCGTTGAACTGCGCCGCTACGGCGCGATCGAGGAAACCGATCTGCACGATTTTCATCAGATCGTGCTCGGTCTCGACGGCGAGATGGAGATGACCGTCGACGGCCAGGGCGAGCGCATCGACAACTGCTCGGCATGGCTCATTCCGGCGGGCGCCCGGCATGACTACATGGGCATCGGCGATAACCGCCAGCTCGTGCTCGACTTGCCCGCCGCCACCCTTGCGGTGCCCGAGCGGCTTTTCGACACGGCGCGCGCCGTGCGCCTCGACCCTGCCCTCACGCAGCTCGTGCGCCAGATCGCACGGCGCGCCGCCGTGGCCGCGCCGCCTCATGAGAGCGCCGATCCGCGCGCGCGCCGCTTTCACTGGGACGCCTCAGCGCGCCTGTGCGCGGCGTTTGTCGCGCAATCGGGCATTGTCGCGGGCAATGAATTCGCAGCGGCTGCGGGGCTGGACTTCGCGCGCATCGACCGGTGGCTGCGCGCGCATCTCGCGGAGCCGCTGCGCATGGCCGATCTGGCCGCGCATTGCGGCTTCGGCATGCGGCGCTTTCATCAGCTCTTTATCGAGGCATTCGGCGAGACGCCGCATCGTTATCTGCAGCGGCTGCGTCTCGATACCGCGCTCACGCTGCTCGCCGACCCGCGCGCTTCGCTCACCGGCATTGCGCTCGAAGTGGGCTTCGGCGACCAGAGCGCGTTCACGCACGCGTTCACGCGGCGCTTCGGGCTCGCGCCGGGGCAGTGGCGCGCACTGCCTTCGCACTAGGCGCTTTCCGCGCGCATCGAACGCGCCGGCGCCTCACTCGTCGAAGCGGTATTCCCACTGCGCGTGCGCGCCGACCGCCAGGCGTTCGCCCGCACCCGCCACCACCATCGCGTTCTGCCCGAACGTCAGACCGCCATCCACGCGCGGATCGGCGCGAAACACTGCGAGCGTGTCGAGCGGTTCGGCGGGCCATTGCGCGTCGCGCTCGCCTGTCTTCTGATCGATCGTCGTAATCGGGCAGCGCGAGCAGGGCTTCACGAAGCGCAACACGATCTCCGCGCCGCCCGAAGCGGATTCGATAGCGAGCGTATCGATGAAATCTTCCTCGAACGCCTCGCCAACGTCGCCGACGACGATGTTCGGCCGAAAACGCGTCATCGGCACGGGCGGCGCGCCTTTCGCCACGAGACGCGCGTTGAGCTCCGCCAGCGAGGCCTCGCTGGTCACGAGAATCGGAAAGCCGTCGGCGAATTGCGTGGGCGCGTCCTCGCCATTCGTCCACTTCCTGCTCGCGAAACGCGTGACGTCGTGCGCAAATCGCAAAAGGCGCACCGGAACGCCGATCGCCTGCGTGAACCACTGCGCCGCGCGATCGCCCTCGTCGAGCGCCTCGAAGTTGTCGTCCCACACCGAGGCCGGCACGCGCGCCTCGCCGCCGCGCGGCGCGAACGGCAGATGGAGCGCTTCGCTCATGCCTTCCATGGTGAGGCGCACGCCGTCGTCGACGAACGCGGGCACGATGCGCGCCATCGCCGCGTATTGACGCTGCGTAACGAAGCGGCCGGCCTCGTCAGCCACCATCCAGTGCCGGTCCCACTCGAAACCTTCGAGGCCGATCTGGGCGCGATCGAGCGCAATCGCGCCGCATGACTTCACGGGATAGACGTACAACGCACGGACAGTGGCCATGGAGAACTCGCTAGCGGGAGACACGGAAACGAGCCGCGCGCCGGGCGGTTTTTGCAGCCACCCACGGCGCGCGACCCACGATCATACAACCATGACTTCACGCACCTCACCGCGCCGCATCGAGTCCGCGCGCGAGATCGTTGCGCACGTCCTGCGCGTTTTCGAGACCCACCGCCAGGCGGATCAACCCTTCGGTGATGCCTGCCGCCGCGCGCGCTTCGGGCGTGATGCGGCCGTGCGTCGTCGTTGCGGGGTGCGTGATGGTCGTGCGCGTATCGCCGAGATTGCCCGTGATCGAGCAGACCTTGGTGTTGTCGATCACGCGCCAGGCGTTCGCGCGCTGCGCCTCGGGCGTGTCGCCCTTCACCTCGAAAGAGACGATCGCGCCACCCAGCTTCTGCTGGCGCATGGCGAGCGCGTGCTGCGGATGAGACTCGAGGCCCGGATAGTAAACGCGCTTGATGGCAGGATGCGTTTCGAGCCAGCGCGCGATTTGGAGCGCATTGTCCGACTGCTTCTCGACGCGCAGCGACAGCGTTTCCATGCCCTTGAGCAGCACCCAGGCGTTGAACGCGGAAAGCGTCGGACCCGCGCTGCGCACGAACGGAAACACTTTTTCCATGATGAACTGCTTCGAGCCCACCAGCGCGCCGCCCAGCACGCGGCCCTGGCCGTCGAGGAACTTGGTGGCCGAATGCATCACGACGTCCGCGCCGAACTTGAGCGGCTGCTGCAGCGCGGGGCTGCAGAAGCAGTTGTCGACCACGAAGAGCGCGCCCGACGCCTTCGCGATCTTGCCCACGGCTTCGATGTCCGCGACTTCGGTAAGCGGGTTCGACGGCGTTTCGAGGAAGAACATCTTCGTTTCGGGCCGCACGGCGTTCTTCCACGCGTCGAGATCGGTCGGATCGACGAACGTGGTCGTGATGCCGAACCTCGTGAAGATCTGCGAGAACATGCCGAGCGTCGAGCCGAAAATGCTCTGCGAGCTGACGATGTGGTCGCCCGACTGCAGCGCCGACATCACCACCGACAGGATCGCGGCCATGCCCGAAGCCGTCGCCATGCACGCCTCACCGCCTTCGAGCGCGGCGAGCCGGTCCTGGAACATGGTGACGGTCGGATTCGTGAAACGCGCATACGTGTAGCCGGTTTCGGAGTTCCTGAAACGCTCGGCGGCTTCGGCGGCGCTGCCGAAACAGAAGCTCGACGTGAGGTAGAGCGCCTCCGAATGTTCGTTGAACTGGCTGCGCAGCGTGCCCGAGCGAACGGCCAGCGTGTCGAAGTTGAGGGTGTCGTCCATGTTCGTGTTTTCCGTATCCAGAACCGTCATGCTTCATTCCTGCGTGCGCGGCAAGCGCGGCGCGCAGGCGCAAAAAAGCCCGCTTTTGCGTCGGCAGAAAGCGGGCTTTCGTGGAATTCGGGGGCGCTGCAGCGAATGAGCGGCGGGTACAGATTGCACCGTTCGCTTTAGCTGTTTTGGGTTGCCCCGCGTCCGCAAGCTGAGATCAAATCGACGCAAGCCCGTATGCTAACACGGGAAGCGCGAGCCCTGCGCTCGCGTTTCCCGCCGCGCCTGCATCACTCGACCGAGAGTTGCAGATGCAACTGCGAGCGTGCGCCGCCGTCCATCGCGTCGCTCGCGGCGTCGCGATCCGACTGGGCCTGCGGCGCGAGACGCGCGGTCTCGATGCGGTCGAGATACGCGCTCGTGACGTCGCCGGTGATGTAGTCGCCGTCGAAGCACGACGACTCGAACTCCTTCAACTCGGGGTTGATGTCGCGCACGGCCTGCTTGAGCGATTCCACGTCCTGATACACGAGGTGATCCGCGCCGATGATGCGCGCCACTTCTTCGTCCGTGCGGCCGTGCGCCACGAGTTCGCCGCGCGTGGGCATGTCGATGCCGTAGACGTTCGGGTACTTCACGGGCGGCGCCGCCGAAGCGAAGATCACCTTGGTCGCGCCGGCGTCGCGCGCCATCTGCACGATTTCCTGCGAGGTGGTGCCGCGCACGATCGAGTCGTCGATGATGAGCACGTTCTTGCCCTTGAACTCGATGCCCATGGCGTTGAGCTTCTGGCGCACCGACTTCTTGCGCATGGCCTGGCCCGGCATGATGAAGGTGCGGCCCACGTAGCGGTTCTTGAAGAAGCCTTCGCGGTATTCCACGCCTAGCTTCGCCGCCACCTGCATCGCGGCGGGGCGCGACGAATCGGGAATCGGCATCACGACGTCGATCTTCACGTCGGGCAGCTCGCGCCGGATCTTCTCGGCGAGGTAGTCGCCCATGCGCAGGCGCGCGTTGTAGACGGGCACGCCGTCGAGCACCGAATCCGGACGCGCGAGATACACGAGTTCGAAGATGCAGGGGTTCAGGCTCGGGCTCGCCGAGCACTGCTGCGCGTAGAACTTGCCTTCGAAGTCGATGAACACCGCTTCGCCCGGACGCACGTCGCGCACGAATTCGAAGCCGATGCCTTCGAGCGCGACCGACTCCGAGGCCACCATCCACTCGGTGCCTTCCGGCGTCTCGATCTTGCCGATGCACAGCGGGCGAATGCCGAACGGATCGCGGAACGCGAGCAGCCCGTAGCCGGCGATCAGCGAAACGATGGCGTACGAGCCGCGCACGCGGCGGTGCACGCCCGAAACGGCCTTGAAGAGCGCGGACGGATCGAGTTCGAGGCCCGAGCTGGCCGTCTGCAGTTCGTGCGCGAGCACGTTGAGCAGGACTTCGGTGTCGGAATTGGTGTTCACGTGGCGGCGGTCCACGCGGAACATCTCGTCCTTCAACTGTTGCCAGTTCGTGAGATTGCCGTTGTGGGCGAGGATGAGGCCGAACGGCGCGTTCACGTAGAACGGCTGGGCCTCCTCTTCGCTCGACGCCGAGCCGGCCGTCGGGTAGCGCACCTGGCCGATGCCGCTGGTGCCGGGGAGGCTGCGCATGTTGCGCGTGCGGAACACGTCGCGCACCATGCCGTTGGCCTTGTGCATATGGAACGTGCTGCCGTTCGCGGTGGCAATGCCGGCCGCGTCCTGACCGCGGTGCTGAAGCAGCAGCAGCGCGTCATAGAGGAGCTGGTTGACGGGAGAGCGGGAAACTACGCCTACGATGCCGCACATGGCAGGTCCTTCAAAAAAGCGAAATCGGTAGCGGGCCGGTCGGGTTCGCGAACACCGGCCGAGCGCCGCAAATGGGCAGCGTTGCCGGAAAGCCCCGCCTCTCGTCGCTGCCGATCAGTTTCTGATCAGACGTGAACGTAGGCCGCGAGCGCCTCGGGCAACAGCGGTTTCAGTTCGAGCACGCCCTGCACGGCATACGGCCGCAGCAGCGCGTGGCGCCAGAAGTCCTGCTGGGGCAGCTCGGTCAGCCCGCCAAGGATGACGAGGATCAGCACCAGCACGACGCCTCGCACGACGCCGAACATCAACCCGAGCGAACGGTCTACGCCGGACAATCCGCTCACCTGCACCAGACGGCCGATCAATGCGTTGCCCACGCCGGCCACGAGCACCACGGCAATGACGATCAGCGCGAAGGCGATCAGCCACTGGGTGAGCGCCCCGCCCGGCCAGTTCGCCGGAATCCAGGGCACCACGCGGTCCACGTAGCGGCAGGCCACGAGCAACGCCGCGATCCAGCCGATCAATCCAAAAATCTCGCCGATGAGGCCCCGCCACGCGCCACGCAGCGCCGACAGGCCTATCACCGCCATTACAGCGTAGTCGAATGCCGTGAACATCGGCGGCTTATTCCGCGTTGCCGTTCGAGCCCGCCATCAGGCCGGCGCCGCGCACCTTGGCGATTGCCGCCGCGGCCGAGGCGCGGTCCGGGAACGGACCCGCGCGCAGCAACGTGCGCGTCGTGCCATCGGCTTCCTTACGCTGTTCGGTATATGCAGGTACGCCCGCCGCTTTCAACTTCGCGACCCAGTTGCGCGCCGTCGTGTCGTTCGAGAAAGCGCCGAGCTGCACCGCGTAGCGCGCGCCCGGCGGCGCGGCTGGCGTGCCCGAGTCGCCGCCGTTTGCACCGTGGTCGCTGCTCGTGTCGGCGTTATCCGCCACTGCGGCCGCGCCTTCCTGCGACTTGCTGCGCGAAGCGGTAGCCGCGCCAGCCGAAGCGGCCTGCTGCGCGGCCGGTTTGGCGGCGTATGCGGGCGCCGGGGTTTGGGCAGCCTGCGTCGACTGTGCCGCCGCGGTTGTCGCTTGCGCGGGCTTTTTGACGGGCGTTGCCGTCGCTTTATCGGTGTTCTGGGTGGTCTGGGCGTTCTGCGTGGTCGCGACGCCCGAGGCGGCCGCGAGGCCCGAAGCGCCCGGCGCGGCTTCGGCAGACGCGGGACTGTCGGGGGCGACGCCCGCTTGCGTGTCTTCGGCATCCCGGCGCGCGGCGGCCTTGTCGGCCGGGCGACTGGGAATATCGATGGCGATATCGTCGGTGACGGGCTTCGGGTGCGAGTCGAGCACCATCGGCAGGATCACGATGGCCGCCAGCACCAGCGCGATCGCACCAACGAGGCGGCGGCGCGCGCGCTGCTTTTCGGGAAGCGTGGGGTCGAGCAGCATTGCCTCGGCGTCGCCGGAACGGTCCGGCCGGCGGCTGCGCCGCTCCACGCGCGCGCCTTGATTGCTGCGCCGGCTAGAGGCGGCTTCCGCGCCGCGCCGGCGGGGCGCGTCAGCGTCATCTTTTTTGCCGAACGAGAAAATTCCCATGTATGGCTTGCTGTTGGCCTACCTGGCCTGTCTTGCGTGGGCGGCGTGCGGGTGCCGGGCGGTCAGTGCTGCTGCGACTTTCGCCAGGCCATGACCCCGGCGACGGTCAGGAAACTTCCGAAAACGATAATTCTATCATTTTCAGTAGCACGTTTTAGCGCATCTTGAAACGCCGCGGCGGGGCTTTCGTAGCGCGTCACGCTGCTATCGGGGCCGTTCGTCACGCCCGCATCGCGCAGCACCTCTTCGAGTTGTTCCGCCGTGGCCGCGCGCGGCAGCGGCAGGTCGGTCACGCACCAGTGGTCGATCTCGCCCTTCAGGTGCTGGACCACGCCCGCGACATCCTTGTCGCGCATCGCGCCGAACACGGCGTAGGTGTACGGAAAGTAGCCCATGCTGCCGAGGTTCTGCGCCAGCACGGCCGCCGCGTGCGGGTTGTGGCCGACGTCGAGGATGATCGACGGCTTGCCCGGCAGCACCTGGAAGCGGCCCGGAAGTTCCACGTTGGCGAGCCCGAGACGGATGTCCTGCGCGGAAACCGGCAGGCGGTCGCGCAGCGCCTCGAGGCCCGCGAGCGCCGCCGACGTGTTGATGAGCTGGTTCGCGCCCCGCAGCGCGGGGTACGCGAGCGCTGAGCGCCGCATCGTCGGGCCTACGTAGCTCCATTGCTGGCGCTCGCTGCCCGGCTGGCCTTCATAGCGGAAATCGCGGCCGAAGAGCCACAGTTCCGCGCCGATCGCCTCGGCATGGTCGATGAGCGCCTGCGGCGCCATCGGGTCGGCGCAGATCGCCGGCTTGCCCGGACGGAAGATGCCGGCTTTTTCGAAGGCGATCTTCTCGCGCGTGTCGCCGAGGTATTCCGTGTGATCGAGATCGATGCTCGTGATGATCGCGCAGTCGGTGTCGAGCACGTTGACGGCGTCGAGCCGCCCGCCGAGACCCACCTCGAAGATCACCGCGTCGAGTCCGCGCGAGGCGAACAGATGCATGATCGCGAGCGTCGTGAATTCGAAGTACGTCAGCGTGACGGGCTTCGCGAGCGAATTGCGCGCGGCTTCCACGGCCTCGAAGTGCGGCAGCAGTTCGGCGTCGCTGGCCTGCTGGCCGTCGACGCACGCGCGTTCGTTGAACGCGAGCAGATGCGGCGACGTGTGGCAACCCACGTGATAGCCCGCCTTGAGCAGGATCGTTTCCAGGATCGCGCAGGTCGAACCCTTCCCGTTCGTGCCGCCGACCGTGAAGATCGGGCAATCGAACCGGAGGTCCAGCGCCTCCTTCACCTGGCGGATGCGCTCTAGCCCCATGTCTATGCCGACGGGATGCGCAGTTTCGAGATGCGTGAGCCACGCGTCGAGGGTGGGAAAGGTACTCATCGGGATAAAAATGCCTGGTGCTGCGCATGAGACGCCCGCAGCGGGCGTTCGGTTCACGCGGGTTTATACGATCGATCCGCTTCGAAAGAACGGCATTATCGCGGAAATGACAACGCGCCGCTTGCTCTCGCTCGCGGCGCGCGGTGTGAAGCGTTGCGCATGACAGCCGGGGATGGCCGCTTGTCGCCTCGGACGTACCGTCAGGCGACGGCGTCGGCGGGCTGGCGTTGCAGCAGCGCCAGCATTTGCGCGATTTCGTCGCGCAGCTTGCGGCGGTCGACGATCATGTCGATCGCACCCTTTTGCAGCAGGAACTCGGCGCGCTGGAAGCCTTCCGGCAGTTTCTCGCGCACGGTCTGCTCGATCACGCGCGGGCCGGCGAAGCCGATCAGCGCCTTCGGCTCGGCGATCACGACGTCGCCAAGAAACGCGAAACTCGCCGAAACGCCGCCCATGGTCGGGTCGGTCAGCACGGAGATGAAAGGCAGCCTGGCGTCGGCCAGCTTGGTCAGCATGGCCGTGGTCTTGGCCATCTGCATGAGCGAAAGCAGGCTCTCCTGCATGCGCGCGCCGCCCGAAGCCGTGAAGCAGATGAACGGCACTTGCTGCTCCAGCGCGTTTTGCGCGCCGCGCGCGAAGCGCTCGCCGACCACCGAGCCCATCGAGCCGCCCATGAACGAGAACTCGAAGCAGGCCACCACCACGGGCAACGTGCGGATCGCCCCCCCCATCACCACCATGGCGTCGGTTTCGCCGGTTTCTTCCATCGCCTCTTTCAGGCGGTCCGGGTACTTGCGGCTGTCCTTGAACTTGAGCGCGTCGACGGGGATGATTTCCTGGCCGATCTCATAGCGGCCTTCCGGGTCGAGCAGGCCGTCCAGACGCTCGCGCGCGCCGATGCGCATGTGGTGATCGCACTTAGGGCAGACGTGGAGATTGGCCTCGACGTCGTTGCGGTATAGGACCGCTTCGCACGACGGGCATTTGATCCACAACCCTTCCGGAATGCTCTTACGGCTTTTCGGATCGGTTTGCTTGATCTTGGGCGGCAGCAGTTTGTCGAGCCAGCTCATTGATGTTCCTTCCTTGACCTTCGTGATGCGCGGGCGCGGCGGATCGATCCTCTCCAGAACGAGCCGATCAATGAGAACCGATCGGGTTCCGACCCCGACCGCGCATGGCGAAAAGTGGATTTTACAGCAGTCTCAGTGCGAGCCGGCCGAGACTTCGTCCAGCGCCGCGCGAACGCCCGTGACGAACGCCGTGAGCGCGTCGGCGGCCGTTTCCGGCGCCGTCTGTTCGAGCAACTGCACGATGCGGCTGCCGATCACGACGGCGTCGGCGACCTGCGCAACCGCGGCGGCCGTTTGCGCGTCGCGAATGCCGAAGCCGACGCCCACTGGCAGCGAGACATGCTTCTTGATCGCCGGGATTTTACCCGCGATGCTCGTCACGTCCAGATTTGCCGCGCCCGTCACGCCCTTGAGCGAGACGTAATAGACGTAGCCGCTCGCGGCGCGCCCCACTTCGGCAATGCGTTCGTCGGTGGAGGTAGGCGCGAGCAGGAAGATCGGATCGATCCCGGCGGCCTTCATCTTCGCGGTGAAATCCACCGACTCTTCGGGCGGATAGTCCACGACGAGCACGCCGTCCACGCCCGCCTCACTGGCGGCTTGCGCGAATGCGTCGGCGCCCATGCGCTCGATGGGGTTCGCGTAGCCCATCAGCACGACGGGCGTCTTGTCGTCGGTGTCGCGAAAACGCTTCACGTCGGCGAGCACGCTCCTGAGCGTCACGCCCTTCGCGAGCGCGCGCTCGGAGGACTGCTGGATCACGGGGCCGTCGGCCATCGGGTCCGAGAACGGCACGCCGAGTTCGATGACGTCGGCGCCGCCGGCGGCCAGCGCGTGCATGAATTCGACGGTGCGCGCGGGATCGGGGTCGCCGGCCGTCATGAACGGGATCAGGCCTTTGCGGCCTTGGGCGGCGAGCGCCTCGAACGTAGTCTTGATACGGGACATTTCAGGGGCCTCAGCTTTTCAGGCGTTATCTGCACGAAGTCGGGCGGCGACGCATCACGCGCCGGCCGCGACGGACGTTGCGGCGGCCGCGCTCACGCGTTCGCGCGCAATCGCGCAGTAACTTTCGTTGATTTCATAGCCGACGAATTCGCGCTGCTGGCGTGCGCAAGCCACTGCCGTGGTGCCGCTGCCCATGAACGGGTCCAGCACGCGGCCGCCCGGCGGGCAACTCGCGAGCACCATGCGCTCGACGATCTCAAGGGGCTTCTGGGTGGGATGGTCCACACGCTCGGCATGCTGACGGTGCAGCCGCGAGACGGACCAGACGTCCTTGGGGTTGTAGCCGAGCTCCAGCCACTTGCTGCCTTCGAACAACTTGCGCGAACGCGCCTTCTTCGTGGCGGCATCGTACGGGATGCGGACGGGATCGAGATCGAAATAGTAGTCCCTGGAGACCGCGAAAAAACCGATGTTGTCGTGCACCGACGTGAAGCGGCGCGTCGTGCCGCCCATGCTGGGCACGCGACGATCCCAGACGATCTCGTTGATCATCGTGAGTTTCGACTTGAGATAGACGAAGATCTCGGGCGCGTACTGCCACGTGCAGAACACGTAGAGCGAGCCCGTGGGCTTGAGCTTCGGAATCGCCAGGCCGAGCCATTCGTACGTCCAGGCGAGGAAATCCTCGCCCGAACGCATGTCGGAGTCGTTGCCGTAGTCCTTGCCGAGTCCGTAAGGCGGATCGGCGACGATCAGGTCGATCGAGGCGTCAGGCAGGTTCGCCGCATCGGTCAGAAAATCGCGGTTCAGGAGCCGGATGGTGCCGGGCACCGCAGGTAGCGCGGATACGCTTGCGCGCGCTTCGGCGGCTTCTATCGCAACCGCCCCGGCGCTCACCTCGGCCTCGGGCACCGGGGGCTCGTCGAACTCGTCACGCATCGCGCGGCGCTCAGAACTGGATGCCCGATCGCTCTGCGACCGTGTGCATGTCCTTGTCGCCGCGGCCCGACAGGTTCACCAGCAGGATTTTCTCCTTCGGCAACGTGGGCGCGAGCTTCGCCGCATACGCGAGCGCATGGCTCGATTCGAGCGCGGGAATGATGCCTTCGATACGGCAGCAATCGTGGAACGCCTTGAGCGCTTCCTCGTCGTCGATGGTCACGTACCGGGCGCGCCCGCTGTCCTTGAGCCATGCGTGCTCCGGGCCGACGCCCGGGTAGTCGAGGCCCGCCGACACCGAATGCGTCTCGAGGATCTGACCGTTCTCGTCCTGCAGCAGGTAGGTGCGGTTGCCGTGCAGCACGCCCGGCGTGCCGGCCGCGAGCGAGGCGGCGTGGCGGCCCGTTTCCATGCCGTCGCCGGCCGGCTCGACGCCGATCAACTGCACGGAACTATCGTCGATATACGGGTAAAAGATGCCCATCGCGTTCGAACCGCCGCCAACGCAGGCGATCACCGCATCCGGCTGGCGGCCCGTCATTTCGGGCATCTGCACGCGGCATTCGTCGCCGATCACGCGCTGAAAGTCGCGCACCATCATCGGGTAGGGGTGCGGGCCCGCCACGGTGCCGATGATGTAGAAGGTGTTTTCGACGTTGGTGACCCAGTCGCGCATGGCTTCGTTGAGCGCGTCCTTGAGCGTACGCGAACCCGATTCCACCGGGACCACGGTCGCGCCCAGCAGCTTCATGCGGTAGACGTTCGCGGCCTGACGGCGCACGTCCTCGGCACCCATGTAAACCACGCACTCCATGCCGAAGCGCGCCGCGATCGTCGCGGTCGCCACGCCATGCTGGCCCGCGCCGGTTTCGGCGATCACGCGCGGCTTGCCCATGCGCCGCGCAAGCAGCGCCTGGCCGATCACGTTGTTCACCTTGTGCGCGCCGGTGTGGTTCAGGTCTTCGCGCTTGAGATAGATCTGCGCGCCGCCCAGCAGTTCGCTCCACCGCTGCGCGTGATAGATCGGCGAAGGACGGCCGACGAAATGCTTCAGTTCGCGCTCGTATTCGGCGACGAAGTCGGGGTCTTCCTTGTATTTCGCGTAGGCGTCGCGCAGTTCGTCGATCGCCTGCATGAGGGTTTCAGCGGCGAACACGCCGCCATATGGGCCAAAATGGCCGCGTTCATCTGGTAAATTGTACATAAGTCACTCGCTCGGCCGGATTTGCGCAAGCCCACGTTGCGTGAGCCATACCGGCCAAAGAATTCATCCCGCGTCCGCTTCGCGCACTGCGCGCACGAACGCCGCCATGCGGGCGTGATCTTTCACGCCCTTCGCGCCCGGAACCTCGATGCCACTGGAGACATCGACGGCAAACGGACGCACCTGGCGAATCGCATCACCGACGTTTTGCGCGTTCAAGCCACCACTCAAAACGGCCCGACGCGCGAGCCCTGCGGGAATAAGTGACCAATCGAAGACCTTTCCGCCGCCGCCGTAACCTTCGACATGGGTGTCGAACAGGAGGCCGCTGGCTGATGAATAACGATTAGCCGATTCTATCAAATCGGCCTCCCGAGTATCGGCCGCTACCCGCAATGCCCGCAACCAGGGCAAACCGGCAACAGAGGCGAGCGACTCGCACTGCTCGGGCGTTTCGTCGCCATGGAACTGGAGCAGGTTCAGCGAAACGTTGCTCGCCACTTCGCCCATCCACTGCGGCGTGGCATTCACGAAAAGGCCCACAACCGAAACGAACGGCGGAATGTCGTGCGTGAGTTCGACCGCCTGCGCCACGCTCACCGAGCGCGGGCTGGGCGGATAAAACACGAGGCCGATGGCGTCGGCGCCGAGGTCGATGGCGTGCGCGACCGCTTCGGGCGTCGAAAGCCCGCACAGCTTGATGCGTGTGCGGTGCGCGGTGGCGGGTGGCTCGGCTGGCGTCATGGTTCGATATGCGGGGTGGGTCTCGATGATTCAAGCAGGCACGCCGCGCCTCAGGCCTTGCCCTCGGGCGCGTCGCTCCAGATCGCGCTCCACGGCACGCTGGCCGTGTGCGGCGCGGGTACCGCGAACTCGTCAGGATAGCCTACCTGGGCGAGGTATAGGCCATCCGGCATGAATGTCGGCGCAGCCTGGGTGCGGTCGCGGCCCGCCAGCACCCCGGCCATCCACGCGGCCGGATAGCGCCCGCGCCCCACAGCCACGAGGCAGCCCATCAGGTTGCGTACCATGTGGTGCAGGAACGCGTTGGCGCGAAAGCGGAAGTGGATGAAGTCGCCCTGCGGCCGGATGTCGATCTGGTACAGGTGCTTTACCGGTGTTTTCGCCTGGCACTCGGACGAGCGAAAAGCCGAGAAGTCATGCTCGCCGATGAGATGCGCCGCCGCTTCGCGCATGGCGTCGACGTCGAGCGGCGTGTGGATCCAGCCCGCGCGGCCGGCCAGCATCGGCGAGCGCACGGCGTTCACATAGAGCACGTAGTAGTACGTGCGCTCGAACGCCGCAAAGCGTGCGTGAAACGCCTCGGGCATGGGCTTGGCCCACTGCACGGCGACCGTGGACGGCAGGAACGCGTTGGTGCCGCGCACCCATGAGAACGCCGTGCGGTCGAGGTCGGTGTCGAAGTGAATCACCTGGCCCAGGCCGTGCACGCCCGTGTCGGTGCGGCCTGCGACGATCGTGGGCAGCGGCACGGTGGCGAACTCGCGCAGCGCGCGCTCGAGCGCGTCCTGCACGGTCTTGCCATGCGGCTGTGACTGCCAGCCGCAGAACGCGGCTCCGTCGTACTGGATTCCTAGCGCGATACGCATACGGTTTGCGGCAACGGCGTCAGGAAAGCGGCGCGAGCGTCGACAGCAGCGCCTGGGCGTCGCTGCGCGTGGCATGGTCGTTCGACTCGATCACCTCGTTGATGAGCGAGCGGGCGCCGGCCACGTCCCCGAGCGCGATGTACTCGTGCGCGAGGTCGAGCTTGTTGCGCGCAATGCGCGAGAGCTGCTCGGGCGTGAAGACCGGCAGCGGCTCGGCCGAGTCGGGTGGCAGGTTCAGATCGAAGTCGAGCGTGAGCGTGCCGAAGCGCGGTGCGCCGAGACCCGCGAGCGCGCCCGCCATGCCCGCTTCGATTGCCTCGCCGGCCATGGGCGCGGGCGGCTCTTCGAGCGGCGTCGAAAGGTGTGCCGAAGCCTCGGGCGTGGCGACCGGCCCCGTCGAGAGCGGCTCGGCCGGCATGACCGGCTCCCCGATTCGCGGCGGCAACGGCAAGCCAATGCCGCTCAGCGCTTCGACTGCATCATGCGGGAATTCGATCGGTACTTCGGCGTACTTCATGTCTTCTGCGGGGACTGCCGGAACTTCGGGCTCGACAGGCGACGTTTCGAGCGGCTGCCCGGATGCCGCGGCTTCATGCGGCGGATGAGCGATGGGCGGCTCGGCCTGCGACACCTGCGTGGCGGCGTTCCCGGAGTCCGGCTCCACGTCGGGCGTGGCGGGCTCGTGGGCGCGCGGCAGCTCTTCGAGCGTGTGCGCCGATGCCTCGGCGTCTTCGGCTGCGCGCGGCGCAGCGAGGCTTTCGGGCGGCAGCGCCTCGGCGCCCAGCTCCGCGGCTTCGGCGAGACTTGCGGCTTCGGTCGCGTCGGCAAGCGTCTGCGGCGCCTCCGGTTCGACATCGTGCGGACGCCCTTCCAGCGACGCAGCGTGTTCCGCGGCGGGCGGCTCTTGCGGCGCGGCCGGTTGCAGCGGCTCGGTGAGCAGGGGCGGCAAGGCGTCCGCTCCAAGCCCGGCGGTAGCCTCGACGCTCGCGGTCTCGGCGTGACCAAGCGTTGCGTCGCGTTCCAGCGGCTCCGACGAAATCTCCGGCGTGGGAACCGGCGTGACCGTTACTTCATTCGACCCGGACTCGGCAGGCGCTGCGGGAGCCGCTTCGTTCACGCGAGGTTGCGCCTCCGCAGGCGCTGCCGGCTCGTGAGATTCGTGAGATTCGTGAGAGACCGGCGGTTGCCCGGCCGCGGCGGGCGTCGGCTCAGGCGTTGCCGGGGCCTCGTGCGCCTGTTCGGCGGCTTTCCCGCGCTTGCGCGTGAGCAGGCGCACAAACAGCGCGAGCACCACGACGACGATCGCCGCGAGGACGCCGAGTGCGACCGGCGTGAGTTCGAGCTGCCCGCCCGCCGCGCCGGTATTCGTCGCGCCGCCGGCCTGCGCGGGCATGCGGCCTTGCGCGGCAGATGCGCCAGCCGACGTGCCTTTCGAGCCGCCAGCCACCTGGGTCTGCTTCGCGATGCCGTGCTGCTGCAAGGCCATCAATACGCGATTCTTCAATGCCAGGAGCTGTTGCAGGCTGGAGACGGTGACGGGCGTTGCCGCCTTCGCCGCACCGGATGCGCCAGAGGCGAACGCCACGCCGCTCGCGGACGGCGCCGACTGAATCGCTCCGCTCCATACATGCGAGTCGCTGGCCGATGAAGCCGCCGACGCGCCAGAAACGGCTTGCGCGACCGCTTCGGAACCGCTTGCGGCGACGGCAGGCGCAGAAGTCGCGTTAGCCGAAGCTGCGCTGGCCGCGTTCGCACCGGTCGCCGCGGCTGAGGCAGCCGAAGAAGCCGCCGATACCGCCTGCGCCGTCGCGCTCGAAGCGCCGGCAGGCGCGCCGACGGAGGCAGCGGACGCAGCAGACGCAGATGGAGGGACAGCGGGAGCGGGAGCTGGCGCACGAGGCGCGCTGGCAGCAGGTGCCGTCGTCGCGGCCGAAGCGCCCGCCGCAGCGGTACTCGCATTCGCACTCGAAACCGCAGTCATGCCTGCGGCCGCGCTGGAAACGTCCGGCGTGGCAGGCACGCTCAGCACTGCCCCCGCTCGCATGCGGCTGGCGTCGTGCTTGATGAACGCATTCGGATTCGCGTCGAACAGCGCCTGGCTCATTCGCGCGAGCGTCGCCTTGTCATGCGACTGCGTGAGATCGACGGCCACGTCGTGCAACGACTGGCCGGGATGAACGGTGTATCGCCCGGCGTTGCTCGCTGAGCCAGCGGCAACGGCGCCAGGCGCAGCGGCGCCTGACGCCCCACTCGCGCCGCCCTGTGCCGCGGCAACGCCGCAGAGCAGCAAACTCACCGCAGCCGCCGTGGCGCGGATGGCGCGCCGCCCCTGGACGCGCTTCGCGCGCGGCGCGGCGGAAACAGAATCAAATCGAACGATCATCAGATGCCCTGGCATACCGCTCTTGCGGCAGTCGATCAAAATAGGAATGTGCTTCGGGTCGATTGCATCGGCTGCAATAAAAAAAGCGCCGCGACTGGCGCGGCGCTTTTCACCCTGTCTACGCGTCATTAGCCGCGTAGTTTAATTCATTCACTTGTCGAGCAGAATGCGCAACATGCGGCGCAGCGGCTCGGCCGCGCCCCACAGCAGTTGATCGCCCACCGTGAACGCGGACAGATATTCGCCGCCCATCGCCAGCTTGCGCAGACGACCGACCGGCACCGACAGCGTGCCCGTGACCACCGCCGGCGACAGATCGCGCATCGACGCTTCGCGCTGGTTTGGCACGACCTTGACCCAGTCGTTGGCCGAAGCGAGGATGCCGTCGATCTCGTCGAGCGGCACGTCCTTCTTCAGCTTGATCGTGAGCGCCTGCGAGTGACAGCGCATCGCGCCGATCCGCACGCACAGGCCGTCTACGGGAATCGAGCCCGGCTCGCCCATGGCCGGCTTGCCGAGAATCTTGTTGGTTTCTGCGCCGCCCTTCCACTCTTCCCTCGACATGCCGTTGCCGAGATCCTTGTCGATCCACGGGATCAGCGAGCCCGCGAGCGGCACGCCGAAGTGGTCGGTGGGCATGGCGTCGCTGTTCATCGTGGCGAGCACCTTGCGGTCGATGTCGAGGATCGCCGACGACGGATTCGCCAGATCGTCCTTCACCGACGCGTGGAGCGCGCCCATTTGCGAAAGCAGTTCGCGCATGTTCTGCGCGCCGGCGCCCGAAGCGGCCTGATAGGTCATGGCCGTCATCCAGTCGACGAGGTTCTCGCGGAACAGGCCGCCCAGCGCCATGAGCATGAGGCTGACCGTGCAGTTGCCGCCGATGAAGTCCTTCTGACCCTTGATGAGCGCGTCCTTGACGACGTCGAGGTTGACCGGATCGAGAACGATGACGGCGTCGTCCTTCATGCGCAGCGACGAGGCCGCGTCGATCCAGTAGCCCTTCCAGCCCGCCGCGCGCAGCTTCGGATACACCTCGTTGGTGTAGTCGCCGCCCTGGCAGGTGATGATGATGTCGCACTTCTTGAGCTCGTCGACGCTGTTCGCGTCCTTGAGCTTCGTCTCGTTTCTGGCGAACGACGGAGCCGCGCCGCCTGCGTTGCTGGTGCTGAAAAACACCGGTTCGATCAGGTCGAAATCACGTTCTTCCTGCATGCGCTGCATCAGCACGCTGCCGACCATGCCGCGCCAACCTACGAGACCTACGTTCATGACTAACCTTTGAGATGGACACTTCCCCGCTTCGCTCGCCCGGCGTGGCCGCGCGGGGAAGATGAGCGGGCACGACGAGCGATCAACGAATGGTGATCGTTTTCGTAATCGTTTTCGTCGTAATCGAGGTGATGGCGAGCGAAATCGCACGGGCTTTCATGCCGTGGATGTTCGAAAGAACCGTGATCGGGGAGATCTTCGCCATCAGGAGAATATACACGAAACCGTCATTTTGCGCGGGGAAAAACCCAACTTTCCGCTATTACGGCACGCGTTGGCCGCGCGACATAAAAAGGGCGCGCCCAACGGCGCCATGCCCTTTTTCCCGACCTTGTTACAGCGCCGCGACCACCGCGTCGCCCATTGCCGCCGTGCCGACCTGCCTGCAGTCCGGCGTGACGATGTCGGCCGTGCGGTAGCCTTGCTCGAGCACCTTCTTCACCGCGTTTTCGATGCGGTCCGCCTGCTCCACGCGGCCGAGCGAGTAGCGCAGCATCATGGCAGCCGAAAGAATCGTGGCGAGCGGGTTGGCGATGCCCTTGCCCGCGATGTCCGGCGCGGAACCGTGCGACGGCTCGTAAAGACCCTTGTTGTTCTTGTCGAGCGAGGCCGACGGCAGCATGCCGATCGAACCCGTGAGCATCGCGGCTTCGTCCGAGAGAATGTCGCCGAACATGTTGCCGGTCACGACCACGTCGAACGCCTTGGGCGCCTTCACGAGCTGCATGGCGGCATTGTCGACGTACATGTGCGAAAGCTCGACGTCCGGATATTCCTTCGCAACGTCGATCATGATGTCCTTCCAGAACTGCGACGTTTCGAGCACATTGGCCTTGTCGACCGAAGTGAGCTTCTTCTGCCGCTTTTGCGCCGCCTGGAACGCGACGTGGGCGATGCGGCGCACTTCGGGCTCGGCGTAGCGCATCGTGTCGAAACCTTCGCGCGCGCCCTTGAAATTGCCGTCCGGCGCTTCGCGCGTGCCGCGCGGCTGGCCGAAGTAGATGTCGCCGTTCAATTCGCGCACGATCAGGATGTCGAGGCCCGAAACGATTTCCGGCTTCAGCGAGGATGCGCCCGTGAGCTGCGGATAGCAGATCGCCGGGCGAAAGTTCGCGAACAGTTCCAGATGCTTGCGCAGGCCGAGAATGGCCTGCTCGGGACGCAGCGCGCGCTCGAGCTTGTCGTACTTCCAGTCGCCCACGGCGCCGAACAGGATCGCGTCAGCCGACTTCGCCAGCGCGAGCGTGGCTTCCGGCAGCGGATGGCCGCTCGCCTCGTAGCCCGCGCCGCCCACGGGCGCTTCTTCCAGTTCGAACTTCTCGCCGAGTGCGTTGAGCACCTTCACGGCTTCCTTGACGATCTCGGGACCGATGCCGTCTCCCGGCAACACTGCAATCTTCATCCTGTGATTCCTCGCTCAGTTGTTCAGTGTGCGTATCAGAGCACGCGGTTGTTCAGCCACGGCTGGCGCGCGATGCGCTCGGCTTCGTACTGGCGGATCTTGTCGGCGTGACGCAGCGTGAGGCCGATGTCGTCGAAGCCGTTCAAGAGGCAGTAGCGGCGGAACGCGGCGACTTCGAACGGATACTCCTTCGAGCCGTCGGTCGTGCGCACGACCTGCTTGTCCAGATCGATCGTGAGCTGGAAACCGTTGAACGCATACGTTTCGTTGAACAGGTGATCCACGTCCGATTCGGCAAGCACGATCGGCAGCAGGCCGTTCTTGAAGCAGTTGTTATAGAAGATGTCCGCGAAGCTCGGCGCGATGATCGCGCGGAAACCGTACTGCTGCAGCGCCCACGGTGCGTGCTCGCGCGAGCTGCCGCAGCCGAAGTTCTTGCGCGCGAGCAGCACCGAAGCGCCCTGATAGCGCGGCTGGTTCAGCACGAAGTCCGGATTGAGCGGACGCTTCGAGTTGTCCTGACCCGGCTCGCCGTGATCGAGGTAGCGCCATTCGTCGAAGGCGTTCGGCCCGAAGCCGGTGCGCTTGATCGACTTGAGAAACTGCTTCGGAATGATCGCGTCGGTGTCCACGTTCTCGCGATCGAGCGGCGCCACGACGCCGGTGTGTACGATGAATTTTTCCATGATCCGTGATCCTGATGGATGCTGATCGGGCCGGAGCGTTTCGATACGTTCGCTACGTTCGACTCGCCCCGGCCGCATGCAAGCTGCGTTGACCGTGTGAGGCGTTAAGACATGCGTCAGAGCTTGCGCTGAACGGCGCGCGCGGAGTCGCTAATGTCCTCGCCCACGCCGGCCACGGTATTGCAGCCCGCGAGCGCGAGGAGCCAGCCCGCCATGACGAAGAGCGCCACGCGGCGCGTAACCGCATTGACCGTCATGTCCTCACCCCAGCTTGCGAATGTCGACGAAATGGCCTTCGATCGCCGCGGCGGCAGCCATGGCCGGGCTCACGAGGTGCGTGCGCCCGCCCGCGCCCTGGCGGCCCTCGAAGTTGCGGTTCGAGGTCGATGCGCAACGCTCGCCCGGTTCGAGGCGGTCGGCGTTCATCGCGAGGCACATCGAGCAGCCCGGCTCGCGCCATTCGAAGCCCGCGTCGACAAACACCTTGTCGAGACCTTCGCGCTCTGCCTGTGCCTTCACGAGGCCCGAACCCGGCACCACCATCGCGAGGCGAATGTTCGGCGCCACGCGGCGGCCGAGCTTCTTGACGACCCAGGCGGCCGAGCGCAGGTCTTCGATGCGCGCGTTCGTGCACGAACCGATGAAGATCTTGTCCGGCTTGATCGACTCGATCGGCGTGTTCGGTTCGAGCGCCATGTATTGGAGCGCGCGTTCCATCGCGTCGCGCTTGACCGGGTCCTTTTCGCGTTCGGGGTCGGGCACGCGGCTGCCCACGGCCGTGACCATTTCCGGCGACGTGCCCCACGTGACCTGCGGCACGATGTCGGCGGCGCCGAGTTCGACCACGCGGTCGAAGTGCGCGCCTTCGTCGGTGCGGAAGGTTTTCCAGTATTCGACGGCCTGGTTCCATTCCGCGCCTTGCGGCGAGAACGGACGGCCCTTGAGGTATTCGATCGTGGTGTCGTCCACGGCGACCATGCCCGCGCGCGCGCCGGCTTCGATCGCCATGTTGCAGACGGTCATGCGGCCTTCCATCGTGAGGCCGCGGATCATCGAGCCGCCGAACTCCACGGCGTAGCCCGTGCCGCCCGCCGTGCCGATCTTGCCGATGATGGCGAGCACGATGTCTTTGGCGGTGCAGCCGCGCGGCAGCGTGCCTTCAACCTTCACGAGCATGTTCTTGCTCTTCTTTTGCAGGAGCGTTTGCGTGGCCAGCACGTGCTCGACTTCCGAGGTGCCGATGCCGTGCGCGAGCGCACCGAACGCGCCATGCGTGGACGTGTGCGAGTCGCCGCAGACGATGGTCATGCCCGGCAGCGTCGCGCCCTGTTCCGGACCGACGATGTGCACGATGCCCTGGCGCTGGTCGGTCATCTTGAACTGCGTGATGCCATAGGAATCGCAGTTCGAGTCGAGCGTGTCGACCTGCAGCTTCGAGACCGGATCGGCGATACCGTGGCTGCGGTCGGTGGTGGGCACGTTGTGGTCCGAAACGGCCAGGTTCGCGCTGATGCGCCACACCGGGCGCTCGTGCATTTTCAGCCCTTCGAAAGCCTGCGGACTGGTGACTTCGTGCAGCAGATGACGATCGATATAAAGGAGCGTCGTGCCGTCGTCTTCCGTGTGGACCACATGCGAGTCCCACAATTTGTCGTAGAGCGTCTTTGCCATGATATGCGGGGGAATGTTTGTCTGCGGGCAATACAGTGTGAGTCGATTATGCCACGCGAAGCCCGTCCGATGCAGGGCGGCCCGCGAAAAAAGCGATAAAAAACAGTGAGTTGGGTGGTAGTCGCGATACCTGTATCAGCATTACCCGGCCGGAGACGGACGCTGCGACACAGCGGATTCGCATGACGCAGCCCGTCGCCGCGCCGTGCCCCGAAGGTCGGCGGACAAGCCCGGTTGGCCAAAAAAGTCTACGAGGAGGGCGTTCAGCGCAAAGCGCGCGGACAGGAAAGATGCGCCGGCCCGACCGCGGCCGGCGCGAGTTGGTTACCGCTGTGAGGACGGTAAAACATGGACTTCGGTTCCGGCGACACAGGGGAGAGCCGCTTCGCCGATGTCCATACCTGTCTAACGGCAAATTGGCGCGATGGTTTAGTCCGGGCAAACGCGGCTTTCCGCGCCGTCACCTCCGCGCGTGGAACAAACCCGGGCCGCGGGGGAAATTTGCCGCTCGGACGCCTGCACGAAACGGGCCGGGTGCCACCACCGGAATCAGATAGCCCTACTGAGTATCCAGGCAAATTCCCCTCCTGACGCCCGATCCGCCGGCGCAGCAAGCCTTCAGGCAAGACCGCGCGCACCGGCGACGGCTCGGCGGCGCAACGTCGCAGCCGGAACGGTGCGCGCGGGCAGCGACTGCCGCGAACCGGCCCTCGGCACCACGGGCAGCCCGTTCGGGTACGAAGTTTGCGGAACCGACCTGGCTGCACGGTCTTCCGCTTTGTGGTTCCATCGAACAAAACGGAGAACACCGCGGCCGATCAGGCAAACACGGAGGCTTCATGCCACTCGCCATGCGCACTGTGCACAAGAAAACAAGCGGAACGATCGCAATGGCATCGCGCCACCCGCAGGCCTCGCTCGTCACCACACGGCACGCGTCGCTCGCCATTGCAGCGTGCGCCCTCGCCGCGCTCGCTCCCCGCGCGCAGGCGCAGACACCTTCGCCGCTCGGCGAGTGGCAATACTCCGCGGGCATCCCGCTCGAAAAGCTCTTTCAGCCGAACCGGCCCGACCTCGAGGCGCGGCTCGGCGTCGGCGCGACCTTCGAGCCGCGCTACGACGGCTCGGACCGTTATCGCATGCTGGTCGGGCCAAGCATCGACATCCGCTACAAGGACATCCTGTTCGGCTCGACGGGCGAAGGCTTCGGCGTGAACGTCCTGCAGGGACAGAACTGGCGCATGAGCATTGCCGCGGCTTACGACCTCGGTCGCCGCGGCCACGATGATCCGACGAGACTGAATGGCCTGGGCAACATCAATCCGGCGCCCGAAATGAAGATTGCCGGCGAGTACGTGATCTCGAAGGACTTCCCGCTCGTGTTCCGCGCGGCCTTCACGCGCAGCTTCGGCGGCTCGAATGGCTGGACCGCCGATCTCGGCGCCTATATGCCGATGCCGGGCAGCAACGAGTCGTTCTACTGGTTCGCCGGCCCCTCGGTCACGTTCGCCGACTCGAACTACATGCAGAGCTGGTTCGGCGTGACGCCGCAGCAGTCGGCCGCTTCGGGCTACCGGCCGTACGATGCGAGCGCGGGCCTCAAGTCGGCGGGCTTCGGCATCACGATGGTCTACTTCGTCAACAAGCACTGGTTCGTGAGCGCCGACGGCGCCATCAAGCGACTGCTGGGCAGCGCCGCGCACAGCCCGATCGTCCAGACGAAGACGGGCGGCGTGTGCGACGTTTCGATCAACTATCAGTTCTAGCTCGTCAGGACACGCCGGGCACCTCCTGAGCGCATTCGGGCACTTCTCATTCTTCGCTCATTTTGCTCTGCCAGGATGGCTTCCATCGAGACCGCACCGCCCTCCACGCAAGGCGGCGCGGCTGCCGATGACTTGCCACCCATCACGGAGCGCATCATGAAATGCCCGAACTGTTCCGACGTCACCCTCTCGCTCTCCGAGCGCCGGGGCGTCGAAGTCGACTACTGCCCGCAGTGTCGCGGCGTCTGGCTCGATCGCGGCGAGCTCGACACGCTGATCGAACGCAGCCGCAACGCGCGCGACCTCGACGATAGCGAGGCGCAGGCAGCCCGCCGTCACGACGCACGGCACGGCGCCCATGCCCCGCGCCGCGCCCATGATCGCCACGGCGGCGATGAGCGCCGCCGCAAGTCGTGGCTCGGCGATCTCTTCGACTAATCCGCGCGTACGCCCACCGTTCCATCGCCATCACGTTTGAGGATTCCTGACCATGCGCACCTATACCTGCAACAGCCCCCAGGCCGCGGGCCGAATCGTCGCCATCGCCCTGCTCGCGGACGGCCACCTGAGCAGCGACGAACTTGCCGCCGTGCATCGCGCGCGCATTGCCGACCGGCTCGGCCTTGCACCCGGCGAATTCGGCGCCATCCTGCAGGGTCTGTGCGAAGACCTGCTGACCAGCTCGCACCTGAACTGGAACGACGCGTGCAAGCTCGACTCCGACGTGATGCAGCAGGTCATGCGCGAACTCGAAGACCCCGAGCTGCGCGCCGAAGTGCTCAACCTGTGCCACGTGGCGGTGTACGCCGACCGGCACGTCGCCGAAAGCGAAGTCGCGCTGCTCGCCTCGCTTGGCCGCGCGTGGCAGAACGAGCCCGGACCGCGCCTGCCGGCCTGACTTCGCACGCGATGCGCGCCTTCCCCCGCACATCGCGCCACGCGGCAAACCGCGCGTTCGCCGCGCCTTTGCCTTTGTTTGCGGCTGGCCGATGCGCTCACGCGCACACGGCCCAACCAAGCCCGCGCACGTTGCGGATCACAGCGTGGCCGAACTTGCGGCGCACGCTGTAGATCACGGCGTCCACCGCGTTGCTTTCCACTTCCTCGCCCCACCCATAGAGCCGCTCCTCGAGTTGCTGACGCGAAAGGATCGCGCCCGGCCGCTCGAGCAGCGCGAGCATGAGCGCGTACTCGCGCGCGGAGAGATCGTCGGACCGTTCGTCGAACGTGAGGCGGCGCGCGTTCATGTCGAGCGCGACGCGGCCGCTGCCCATCGTCGGCGAAGCGAAGCCCGACCTGCGCCGCACGACCGCGCGTATGCGCGCGAGCAGCTCCTTGCTATCGAAGGGCTTCACGAGATAATCGTCGGCGCCGAGATCGAGGCCTTCCACGCGCGTGTCCACGTCGTCGCGCGCCGTGATGATGAGCACGGGCGTGGCCTCCTGCGCCGCGCGCAGGCCGCGCAGCACGTCGAGCCCGCTCATGTCGGCAAGGCCCAGATCGAGCAGGATTGCCGTGTACGAGCCGTTGCGGATCGCGTCACGCCCGCTCTCGCCCGTACGCACCCAGTCGACGCTGTACGACGCGTCCTTCAACGCGCGCAGCAGCGCGGGCCCGATCAGCAGATCGTCTTCGATCAGCAGAATCCGCATCGTGTCCGTCCTTTCTTTCGCTTGCTCTTTCCGGAGTTTGCCTCACGGCATCGGCGCGCCGCTCACGCGCGCGGCAATTCTATGCGCGCGACGATGCCCGTTTGCCCATCGCGGCGGTTGGCGAGCGTCACGCGCCCGCGATAACTCTGCGCCAGCGCCTGCGCGATCGCGAGCCCCAGTCCGCTGCCCTGCGTATCGTGGGCGGCCGCGCGAAAGAAACGGTCGAACACGCGCGGCAAATCGGCCTCGGCGATGCCCGGCCCGTTGTCGGTCACCTCGATCACGGCATCCTTGCCTTCGCGCCGCGCCGCCACGTCCACGCGCGCGCCTTCGTGGCCATAGCGGATCGCGTTGTCGACGAGATTGCGCACGAGAATGCGCACGTCGCCTTCCGTCGCGCGCACCGTCACGTCGTCGAGGCGCTCCACGCCCAGATCGACGCCGCGCGCGTCGGCAAGCGGCAGCAGGTCGGCCAGCACGTCGGTGACGAGTTGCGGCAGCGGCACATCGCTCAGCACGCGCTGGACGCTACCGATTTCGGCGCGCGCGAGACCGAGCAGTTGAGAGACGAGCGAGCCGGTGCGCACGATGCCGCGCCGCAGTTCCTCGAAGCGTTCCGGATATTGCTCGGGCGGCGCATTGCGCAGGTTGTCGACCTGCAACTGCATGGCGGAGATCGGCGAGCGCAATTCGTGCGCGGCGTCGGCGATGAACTTTCGCTCGGCGTTCACGAGCACCGAAAGGCGCTCGATCATGCGGTTGATCGACTCGACGAAAGGCCGCAGTTCGACAGGCGCCTGCGCGACTTCGAGCGGCTTCAGATCGTGCAGATCGACTTTCGCCGCGCGCCGCCCGATGCGTTCGAGCGGCCGCAGCGAAACGCGCACCGTCACGGCAATCGTGAGCGCGAGCAGCGGCAGCAGCGCGAGCACGGGCATGAGGCTCCAGAACGCCACGCGCATGGCGTTGCGGTTGCGCATGCTGCGCGATTCGGCTACCTGAATGTATTCGTCGCCGGCCGCGAGCGCGAACACGTCCCATGCCTCGCCATCGTATGCGATCGACGAGAAGCCGCTTTGCGCGCGCGGCAGCGCCAGCGTCGCGTTGCTTGTGCGGCTGGGCGCGGCGCCGTCGCCGGCGGACCAGATCTGCACCACGAAGTCATCGGAGGGCAGACGTGCGCCGCGCGCCCCGGATGCACGGTGAGGCACGCCGGTCTGCACGTGCGCGGCGGCGTCGCGCAGGCTCGCGTTGAACTCGGCGGCGAGGCTGCGCACAACAAGGAAGGTGCCGAGCGATCCGAGCACGCCGACAAATATCGCGAGCGTGCCGATCGCAAGGCTCAGGCGGCGATGCAGGGAATGCGCGGCGAAGAACATGAAGCGTCTCGGGCTGGGAGGCGCGCTCCATCATAAAGGATTCGGGGTTCGCATTCGGCTGCGCGGCGCGCGTCAGCGATGGGCGCCGCCACCCATGCCGCCCATGCCGCCGCCCGCGTGCCCCATGCCGCCCCAGACGCCGCCGTGCCCGCCGTGAAAGCCGCCATGCATGCCAGATACCGGATGCATATGAGGTCCGCCCGATGAAACGTGATTCATGTGATGAAAATGGTGAAAGCGGTCGACGAACACGAACGAGCCGCCCACGAATACCGGCGGCCACCAGCCGTACCATGGTCCGGCGTAGTAAGCCGCCGCATCGGGCCAGGCGACTGGATAGACCAGCGCGTCGCTGTCGCCCTGGACGATCTGCCAGGTGCCGTCGGGCTGCAGACACGCGAGGCCGCCGATCTGCTGCGGCGCGCCGTCGATTTCGGCAGTGCCCGTGACGGCGCGGCATGTGGGCGGCGGCGGGGAATACGCGTCCGCTGCCTGCTGCGATACGACCGGCGCCGAGCAGGCGCCCAGCAAACAGGCCAGCAGATCGAAGGCGAAAAGTTTGCGCATCATGTCGCCCCTCGCGATGGGCCGGCCGCGCGGCGCGCGGACTGCGCGACGGCGCCGTGAAGACTCCATCGGTACGCCTCGCACGCGCCGCGCGGATCGGGCGGCGCGGTACGTGTCATCTGCAAAACGAAGCGTATGGACGCGCTATTCCCCGGCGCGAACCCCGCGCGGCCGCGCCCTGTTTACCGCCTGTTTCCGCCGCCCAGGCGTGGATCATGCCTGCCATCGCGCGACGAACGCGCGGATGTCCTCGTTCACGCGTGCCGCGTGGTTGAAGTACATGCCGTGCGTGCCGCCTTCGTACACGTTTAGCGTCGCGCGCGCGAGCGCGGCCGCCGTGGGACGCCCCGTGATCTCCAGCGGAGCCGAAGCGTCGCAGTCGCCGTGCAGCACGAGCGCGGGCACGTCGATAGCGGCAAGCTCGCGGCGGAAGTCGGTGACCATCTGCGCGCGGGACAGTTGGACTGCGGCATGGAACGATGTGCCCAGCATCATGTCGGCCGTCCACTGAATCGTCGCGCGCGAGGTACCGGGGCTGAAGTACGCTTGCGCGCGCCGCTCGATCCAGTCGGGAAACGAGGCGAGCATTTCGTCAAACGAAGCTTCGAAGAGGCTCGCATCGAGGCCGCCTGGATTATCGGCAGTCTTGAGCAAGCAAGGCGTCGAAGCCGGCGAAAGCAGCACGATGCCCGCCACGCGGCGTGCGCCGTGCCGGCTCAGATAGCGCACGATTTCGCCGCTCGCAAACGAATGGCCAACCAGCGTCACGCGGGCGAGGCCCCGTGCGTCGAGCACCGCTTCGAGGTCGTCGGCGAGCGTGTCGTAGTCGTAGCCGTGGCCCGGATCGCTCGAGCGCCCATGCCCGCGGCGGTCGAAGGCCACGCAGCGATAGCCCGCCGCGGCGAGCGGCGCGCACTGGTAGTTCCACATGTCGGCGTTGAGCGTCCAGCCCGAGAGAAAAGCGAGCGGCACGCCATCGCCCCAGTCGCGATAGTGCAGCGCCGTATCGTCGTCGATGCGGATGTAGCCGGGTTGGCGGGCATTGCAGGGGTCGCGTGCCATGGTCGTCGCTCCTTGCGGTTGAGTAGGCCGATGGCCGACATGGTCGGCGATGGCGTGCGCGCTGGCGATTACGTCAGAGGTAATGGCTGGAGTGCGCGACGAGCAAACATGCACGTGCTCCGCGCAACCGCACCAAGCCGGTGCTAGATTCTTCACACGTACTGTCTGCTTCCAGGCAACGATCAATGTCGTTGGGGACCCGCACCAACGCTTCGACAGGAGACAACGATGAGCAACACCTCGCCGCGCCCCGCCTTCGGCTCCGCCATCTACTACCGCGACCCGTGGGCTGCACTGGAATGGCTCGAAAAAGCGTTCGGCTTCGGGCGCCAGTTCGTCGTGACCACGCCGGACGGCAAGCTCGCGCACTCGGAAATGCGCTTCGGCGACGGCTACGTGATGATTTGCGGCGGCTGGCCCGGCATGCCCTATACGAGCCCCGCCGCGCTCGAGGGCAAGAACACGCAGTCGGTTCACGTGCAGTTGAAGAGCGGCCTCGACGCGCACTGCGAACGCGCACGCAAGGCAGGCGCGACGATCGTGCGCGAACCCGCCGACCAGTTCTACGGCGACCGGATCTATGCGGCTTGCGACCCCGAAGGCCACGTATGGAGCTTCGGCGAGACCATACGCGAGGTCACGCGTGAAGAGGCTGAAAAGGAGAGCGGTTTGAAAATAGACGGTTGGATTTGAGCGCGGCGACAAGCCTCGCGCACAAAAGAAAACGCCCCGACGGGCAACCCGTCGGGGCGTTTGTCACATCGCTTCGCACGCAGCGCACCGAAACGCGCGCTGCATGCCGAACCGCTTAGCGTTGCGCGATCGGCTTGGCTTCGCGCGGCGTTTCGCCGATGAACAGCTGACGCGGACGGCCGATCTTCTGTTCGGGGTCGGCGATCATTTCGTT
>NZ_FMYQ01000049.1 GCF_900096975.1 Paraburkholderia lycopersici | reverse complement strand
CTTTCATGGCTTCACGTCCAGGTTGTGTTAGCCGCTCTTAATTTAAATATATATTTGAAATTTTAACGTTAAGTTTCTAATTTATCTGGTCTGTATGCGCTTTTGTATACGCAAATGAAGCTGCGGCCGGCGCGTTTGTGTTCGATGGTCGGCGATGCCAGTCTGGCATATCAGTAATGATGGCCGATGGATAGTTCGTGATGCTTGACGGACCCAGAATAGAGGCATCGGCTACGGGAACTCCAGAAAAATGCGGACGCACGTGGCTTTCCTCTATGGTCATCCGGCTCCACTGAAGGTGGTCGGTTGGCAATTGAACCCTTTGGAGTCTGGATATGGCACAAAAACCTACCGTTTTGGTGATCGGGGCATCTCGTGGTTTGGGATTGGCGCTTGCCGAGGAATACGCGCGTCGTGGCTGGACTGTGATCGCTACCGTGCGAAGCCCGTCTGACCAGTTGGATAAACTGAAGACCCACTATCCGAACACCCTTCAAATTGAGATCGGGATCGAGGTCTCCGATGCGACTAGCGTGAAAAATTTGCGTGAACGGTTGGACGGCCGTACTCTCGATGTGCTGTTCGTCAATGCGGGCATCGCCCGTTCCATCGAACTAACGCCGTCGAGTGCGCCGGAGCAGGATTTCCTCAATATGATGCTCGTCAACGCGTTCAGTCCAGTGCGACTCATCGAGGCGCTTGAAGACGTCGTTGCGGCTAAGGGCACGATTGCAGTGATGTCGTCGGAGCTTGGAAGCATTGAGAACAACGATGGTTTCTGGGATCTTTACAGTTCCAGCAAGGCTGCTCTCAACATGCTCATGAAGTGCTATCTCGGCCATCGGCCGCATAACCGCCGCGCGCTTCTGCTTGTTGCTCCGGGCTGGGTACGGACGGAGATGGGAGGTTCGGACGCAACCTTTTCGATCGATGAAAGTATTCCACTCGTCGTCGATGCGGTTGCCCGGAATCAAGGAAGAGCGGGGCTTCGGTTTATCGACCGGTTCGATAACACGCTGCCTTGGTAGTCAGCTTGTTAATGTTATCGAAACGTGAGGTAAGGTGCTGTAATGGTATCTTGCCTTATCGTGGATTGCCTACGATTGACGACACGAAGTCGAGGAATGCATTGGTCTTGGCCGGCATGTGATTACGCGAAGGATAGAGCACGTAGAGCGGGAATCTTTCGTCGGTCCATTCCGGAAACAGATTCACCAGGCGTCCGCTTGCGAGCAGGTGTTCCACGCCGAGTTCCATTACCTGCGCAATGCCGTATCCGGCCAGGCACACGGAGTGCATCGTGCCGACATCGTTGATCATGAGCTGCCCCTCCGAATGCAACTGGAAACGTTCTCCACCGCGGTGAAATTCCCATTGGAAAGGTCGCCCGGTTTCTGGATTACGGAAGTCGATCCGGACATGATGTGAGTCCTTTAATGCCTGCGGATCGGCAGGGTGGCCATACCTTTTCAGATACGAAGGATCGGCAACGGTCAGAACACACGTATCAAGAAGCTTGCGCGCAATCATCGACGACGATCTTGGCTCGCCGAATCGTATTGCCAGGTCGAAGCCGTCTGCCACCATGTCGCCGAGTTCGTCACGTGTCACCAGATCCAGCTTCAGATCGGGGTGCGCTGTCAGGAACTCGCTGAGGCGCGGACCGAGGACCAAGCTTGAAAAGAAGGGATGAACGTTGACACGCAAGCGACCTCTCACGGTCGACTTATGACTGACCGTCGATTCGGCTGCGTCCTCCAGTGCGGATAGCAACGGTACAACCTGTTCGTAAAGAAGGCGTCCTTCATCGGTCAATGTCACGGAGCGAGGGTGACGTTCGAAGAGTCGAACATCGAGGCGAGCCTCCAGCCGCGCGATTGCACGGCTGACCCCCGGTTGTGACATGTTCAGCGCCTCTGCGGCAGCTGCGAAGCTGCCATTGCTGGCGACTGCGGCTAACACGCTCATGCCGTTTAGCATTCGTTCGTCAAAGGCCATTCATTGGCTCCGTTGTGGATTTTTGTGAGGCAGGTGATCGGATTGCATGTCTCCAGACTGCTGAACACGCTCCCGGATCGGCGTTGCCGATTTCATGTCCGGTTGGTTTGCTTACCGTACTCCGATCAGGATGTCCGTTTACTGCCGAGGGGCTCTCTTGACTCGTCGTCGTATGATCAGTCTTCACCATCGACTAACTGTTGAATTAGTTGTGCGATCTGGTCGACGATATCCGCGCCCGCGCGTGCTGATACGGTTTTCAGCGGCAGCATAAACCGGTAAACCCAAATTCCCGTCACGATGGCCAATATGAGGGTGGCACGTCGTTCCGCATCCTTTCCACCAATAAGCTTCATCATCGGTCGGAGCATCCGTGCGCTTGCCAGCCGGCGGACACTTTCATTCATCGATGGATCCGTTGCTGCAAGCAGCATCATTGCCATCAAGTCAGTGTCTTGTGCGCGGGAGAAAAGCCGTGTGGCAATGGCCTTGCCCAGCGTTTGCCTGTCTATGCCTGCAAACGCCTGGCCAAGGTCGAAGACCTCCTCAATCGCCTTTTCGAAGAGTTCCTCCTTCGACCCGAAGTAGCGAATCACTAGTGATGCGTTGATCCCCGCTTCCGCCGCAATGTCTCGCATATTCGAATTTTTGTAACCCAGCTTTGTGAAGGCGATTTGAGCAGCACTCAATATCCGTGCTCGGGTACGTTCTCTATCGCGCAACTTCGGTTCCGATTGTTCGTTGGTCTCGACCATGTAAACGTATGTTGACAAATGAGTGGGTTGAGATTAGGTTGAATGCAAGTAATCAATTGTTTACATTATGAAGGGAGTTTGCAGTGCGCGTACGCTGGTCAATCGCAAGATGGGTAATCGGCGGTTTGGGAGTGTTTGCTCTCGTGATGGGAGTCTTAGGCTTGGTCGATCCTGACAGCCAGGCACACATGATGGGATTCACGGTTGCTTCCACCAGGGCACAGCGCGATTACACAGGGACACTGCTGACGATTACATCGCTTGCAATCGTCAACACGGCGCTCATGACGGCTTCCACGGCGAGATTCTGCATGCGCGAGCCACGTCACGGGGCCACCCTGAATCGGCGCTCGATACGCGCTCCGTTTTCAGATACTCATCTTCGGACTCGCGTCATGCATGCCGGATTGTCATCTTTGAAATGACAGAAGGGCAGCGTAGGCCGATGTGGGTTCACGTCACAATAGCAATGCCTTTACCTGTCCTCCAAAGCATGCATCGAATCGTACCGCGTGCGGTACATCAGATCAGGGATTCTCATGGCAATTTCATCTGTCGGCAGCGACACCACGCAATACACACAGACCGGCACGACGCAGCAGCGAGGTTTGGCGACAGCTTCGACCACAGCGCCTCCCGCAGGTGCAAGTTCGGCCAATCCTTCGGTTAGCGCCGGCAGCGATATGTCCACCGCGTCTTCAGTGGTCAACCTGAGCGCTGGTGCACAGGTGATTGCCGATGCGAATGCTCAAGGTATTGGTTTTGGGAGCGGCACCTTCACTATTCCACCGGGCATGACCGATCCCGGCGAAATTGCCAAAGCGGTCGCGGCACAGGTCCGTCAGGAAAACCACCGTCCTTTCGACCAGAACAAGCATCGGTATGTCGGCGCGATATCGGAATCCGACTTCGAGAATGAGATCGGGAACCTTGGCGGAAGCCAGTCATCAGCTGCTACGCTTTTCGGCGATCTCGATTCGAATGGCGATGGCTCGGTCTCGGACTCCGAACTCTATACGGCACTCGGTAACACCAAATCCGATACGGATAGTGCAACCTCACAGGCATTGATGCAACTCATGGACACCAACAACGACGGCTCCGTGAGCATGACGGAATTCTCCAACGTTGAGATGGGACTGACCAACGCGGAAAAGCCGACCACAGATAATTGAACGACCGCTTTGACTTGATTGACCTATGGGATTACACGGTGGCTGGCCCGTTACGGCCATCACCGCTTTCCACATCGGACTATGGATTTCGATGCTCTTGGTACAGGTGTGAAGCAATCCATGATGCGCTGCCGCAGCGACATTGACCGAATTGCTCAGTTTGCACCAACCGATGGCGTGATTGATGCCGAAGCTTGAGGCGCGTCGACTTGACGAGCCGTCATCTGCTGCAGAGGGGCAATCGTGAGGCTCGGCACGATGATGGAGGCTAATGCATTGCTGATTTTGATCGAGCCATCGCTACTTTAAGCGGTGCATGAGCATCCATTTTAGAGTTTCTTTACACAAAAAAATTAGGAATCGGGGATTGGTTCCATGGTACGCATGGGCAGTGATCCGGGAACCCGGGCGTACGTCGAGCGGCGAACCAGGGAAGGCATGTCGAACAAGGAAATTCACCGCTGCCTGAAGCGCTATATCGTAAGGGAACTGTACGCGCTCATTCTGGCCGACCTGGCCGATTCAGCACGCACTGCTTGACATAGGGGCGTCAATGCCGCGATGGAAAGCTTCTTCAGCACGCTGAAGAGAGAGGCATCTATCGCACGAGGGATGCGGCGCGGGCCGACGTATTCGACTACATCGAGCGCTTTAATAACCCGCATCGCCGACATTCAACACCGAACTTTCTTATCCCCGGTTCAGTTCGAACAGAGCATTGCGGGCTAATGAACCCATCCGGGAGAACGGAGGAAAACCAAAGGTATGCGCGGTCTCGTAGAGCGCAATACCGTGCGTTACTACCTGGCTATCGATGCCTGGCTGGGCCAGCCGTCGGGCAGTTCCGACATGCTGATGGAGCAACGCATGAGCAATTGGCACAGCGGGTACAGCGCCAGCGAACAATATCCGCGACAGCTCCACGAAATCGATCGGGCAGCAGTATATGCAAATGAAACAGCAGGAATACGGCGGCCATTCGGCGGAACAATAGTCCAGAGACCAGACGTTATCGGCAGGCTGAGAAGTCGATGATTTTGCCTCGTCGGGTGGGTGAGGATTTACCTGGTTAGCCGCCTTTCGAGAGGCTTTGCCGATCGGGTTATCGACGCGCTTCTCCATCCGTTAAATGAAACATCGAATACAAGATGATGTGGGAAGTCGATTCGGAACGGAGCTGCGGAACACGCGGCAAGGCGATAGCGGCGAAAGTCCGCCGTCCAGTCACGCGCTATCACCGAGTGTGTGAAAGAGCTCCTCTTCCTGTTCGCAGTGCAAGCGAACAATCGCGTAGAGGCCATACAGAATGCGCTGGATCTCACGCAACCAGTCGGCATCCGGGCCGCCGGCCGGCATGTCGTTCGCCATATGGTTGAGTGTCCGCGTGATATGGAAGATTTCGCGGTGCGCCGCGCTCATTGATGCGAGTGGATCATCGCCGCCCAGCAGTGGCGCGAGCCGCGGGTAGACATGCCTATCGTCGTGCTTCTCATGAGGTATGAGTTGCCGTGTGAGCCGTTCACCCAGATCAGCAAGCCGAAACTTAACCGCGGTCGCAGGCAAACCCGGCATCTCGTCGGCAAGCTGCCGGATCTGTTCGATCACAGGCTCAAGTTGGGCGTGTTCGCGCTTGAACTGGTCGGCGTCGTCGTGCGACAGGATGCTGCGGGGTCCCGTGGAGGGAAGCCGCAATGCTCGCAGGGCGTTTGCGATCGCGGCGATGTCGATGAACTCCTGAAGCACCGCACCGGCCAGCGGGGGCAGGGCGCCGATTGCCGCAAAACCCATTGCGGCGAGGGAGAGTCCCATGCCCATGTACACGCTCTCGATCGCGATGCGGCGGGAGCGTTGTGCCACTCGTCGCGCTTCGGCAAGCCTGTCCAGTCGATCAACCAGCAGGACTACGTCGGCCGCCTCCGACGATGCAGCTGCTCCCTGAGCCCCCATCGCAATACCGACATCGGCTGTAGCGAGAGCAGGCGCATCATTCACCCCGTCGCCGACCATCATGACGGGGCCGTCATGGCGCGCTTTCTGGATGGCAGCGAGTTTGTCCGCTGGCGTCTGGCCGGCATGCACCGCGTCGACCTGGAGTATCGCTCCGACGGTTTCTGCGACGTCGGCGCGGTCGCCGGTCAACATCTCGATACGCGTGACGCCCTCCCGTCTGAGCAGCCGGAGTGCACGAGGTGTATCGGCACGGATCCGGTCGGCCATCTGGATGGCACCGATCATGACGCCGTCCTTGCTGACGTAGACTGCCGATGCACCTTCATAGGCGACACGGCGCACAAGCCGCTCGCTCCAGGGCGCCGCGGGAGCCGTAGCGGTCACGAAGTCAAATGATCCGATGGCAACGGTGTGACCGTCGACGATTCCCACGACTCCCGCGCCAGGTGTTTCACGCACACCCTGTGGCGCTGACAGGGGGAGCTGGCGTGCGTGGGCTTCGCATGTAAGCGCATCGGAAATCACGTGTCCCGAGGCCTGCGCGAGAGAGGCCGCAAGGCGCAGCACGCGCTCCGGGATCTCCGCCGGGCCAGTCTCAATCGCTACGAGCCGCGCGTGTCCGGCGGTCAACGTTCCGGTCTTGTCAAAAAACAGGGTGCGTGCAACCGCGAGTTGTTCGAGCGCTGCTCCGTCCTTGATGAGCACGCCGCGGCGCGCACAGCGTGACATGCCCGAAACAATCGCGACTGGCACCGCGAGAATCAGCGGGCAGGGCGTTGCAACGACGAGCACCGCGAGCGCCCGCATCGCCTCGCCGCTCGCCATCCATGTACCCGCGGCGACAAGCAGCGTGCAGCCGACAAATCCAAGGGCGTAACGATCGGCGAGCCGTGCCGCGGGGCTACGCGCTCGCTGGGCCGATTCAACCAGCCGTACGATCCCGGAAAAAGTGCTGTCGGCGGCACTGGCGGACGCGACCATCTCGAGCGGAGAACCCGCGTTCACGGCACCGCTTCGGACCACTTCGCCGGGTGAGCACGCCCGGCAGCGCGATTCGCCGGTCAGCGTCGATTCATCCAGTTCGGCAGCACTGGTCAGAGTTCCGTCGACAGGGATGACTTCGCCATGGCGCACGAGCAGGCTGTCACCCGCTGCGACACGGTCGAGCGGAGTGGAAATCCACCCGCCGGCATCGAGCCGAATCGCCTCGCGCGGCGCGTGGCTCAGTAAGGCAGTCATTTCGGATCGCGCCCGGGCGCGTGCGTAGTCTTCCAGGGTCCTGCCGCTCGCGAGCATCAGCGCGATGACGGCGGCCGTCAGCCATTCGTTCAGAAGCAGCGCGAACACAATGGCCAGCGCGGCAAGAATATCAATCCCGGCCTCGCGTCGGCGCAGTGCAGCAAGGATCGAGGCAGTGAGCGCGGCGAGCATGGGCAACGGGCCTGCAAGCCAGACCATGCGTGCCACATCAGGCGAGCCCGCGCGCCAGCAGACCAGTCCCGCGACCAGGGTGGTGGCACAAACGGCTAGCAGGAACGCATTAAAGGATCGGAATAGGTCGCGTATGGGAAAAGCACGCCATATTCGGTCGACTGGGGAGACTGCGCTGGGAAGCTTCATGATGTGCTGGAAACGGGTTAGTGCAACATGGCCTGCTGCGCAAATTCACACGGCACACCTTGAGGGTCCCGCCGCGAAGTGCGTTGATTTGCGTCAAATGCCCGTGACAGCTCCACGGCAGCATGAAAACGAATATCCCTTATCAACCGTGAGGCCCGAAATGACTGCCGCAAACGCGCCCTTTCCCTTCGCGAGGATCCTCGTCGCTGTTGATGCCACGCCGGCGTCGACCGCAGCGCTACGGTACCTGCGCAGGCTCCTGCGTCCGGGTGCTACGGTGCGAGTGGTAGCCGTGGCCGAGAACCCTCGCACGCTTGTGCCGCTGGGGGGCTGGGCCGGAGCGCAACTCGAGGCGGCAAGGGACGAACTGCGACTTGATGCAGAGGCAGCGATCAAATCTGCGCAAACCGAACTGGATGGCTGCGGCGCGAACGTCGAAGGCCAACTCATCGACCTTTGCAGGGTAGGCGGCGACCTTGTGCACGCGCTCGCCGAGGCGATCTCGCAATCGTCCCCCGATCTGGTTGTGCTCGGAGCACGTCATCATGGGGCCCTGTTGCGCTGGGTGGAGGGCGAGGTATCCGCGCCGCTCGCGCGGCTGCTTCACGCGCCGATTCTGATCATCCCGGTCGAATACGAAGGTGGGCTGGACGGTCCACCTTCGCGGATTCTGTTCGCGACCGACGGGAGCGACGCGTCCCTGAACGCTTTGCGTGCCGGTGCCAGGCTTGTGGCGCCACGCTCGGATTGGCGCGTTGTTTATGTCGTTGATCGACTGCTTGCACGGGGGACCGGGCCGTTCGAAGAGCAGCTCGAAGATTCGCTGGTGAAGAGCGGCGAGGTTGCCCTCAAGATGGCCGGCGACGAACTTGCCGCAGACGGTCAGCAAAGTCAGCGGGTCGTGGAGACAGCGATCATCAGGACCAGGAGCGCGTATGACGATGTGCCGCATGCGATTGACCGCGACGCGCGGCACTGGAAGCCGCAGCTGGTTCTCCTCGGAACACACGGGCGACGCGGCCTGACGCGCTGGCTGCTCGGCAGTGTCGCTGAACGGACACTGAGATTGACATCGGTTCCACTTTTGCTGGTGCCACCAGCCGACAACCAGGTTTCCCTCGGGACGGATGCGCCGACGCATCATGGTTAGCGCCCGGCGGGCTGGCTGGCCCGCCTTTGCAGATGGATGAGACGTATAGGCGGCCAGGTACCGAAGGGAAGCAGGGGGCGAGTAGTGTACACAACGCGGAGAGCACCGTTGACAAACACGAGCCGTTCTATCCATGCGTTGCTGCGCAGGCCCCTGGGTGTCGTGAATTGACACAAATCAATCGCGTCTCTCCGCTGCCCGATACGCTGAGCTTGCGGTTATACGGAACGCTGTTCGGTTGGGTGCGGAGGTATTCGATGAATCTCAGAATTTCCACCCTGCGTGTGTTGCGCCTTTGCGTCGTCGCAGTGCTGGTTACTTCGCCATTTGCAGTTTCCCTCGCACAGCAAGGCGGTAATCTGCCCGCTAACGGCAACGGGCCATACGGTGGCGACCCTGGAATGATGGGAGGTTGCGACGGCGATTGCATGGGTGCAGGAATGATGGACTCGGGCATGGGTGGCCCGGGAATGATGGGCGGCAACGGCTACGGTTGTGGCGTCGACCATGCGGGCTGGGATCCCGGCCTGAAACTGTCGCACGACCAGCAAACTCGCATGAATGCGATCGTCGATCAATCGCGCAAAGACAGGTGGCTACTGATGGGCAAGATGCTCGATGAACAGTCGACGCTTCGCGATCTTTATGCCTCTCCCAAGCGTGACCAGGCAGCCATCGACGCGAGTTACGCCACGATGCGCGACCTGCGCAAGCAGATGTACGGGATCGCTGCGGATGAACATAAGCGTATCGACGCGCTGCTGACCCGAGAGCAGCGCGAACGACTACGCGAATACTGACGACGCGAGATCGAAGCCCGTAACGCGTGGCCAGGCGAGGCCGGGGCACGGGTTTCGTTGAGTTCGCCACCAGCCGACCGTGCATGCGCTCGCGGAGGATTGACGTGAAAACACTGGCGCTCCCGTTTGTCATCGTGTTGCTGATCAATCTCATGCCTGCGTTTGCGCCGCCGACTTTGATGGCGATGTCATGGGTTGGCTTCAACAGCTTGCTGCTGCTGTTGCGGCCAGTGCTGCAACATCAGGTCGACTCGCGCTTGCTGCACTCTCCCGGTCGCTGGTGAGAGGGCGCTGGTTGCGCGACGCCGATCGGCAAAACATTGACGTGGTGAGCGCATGGATCGGCCAGCGCAGAAGACAACCGGGGCCTTTCTCGGGCTGCCGCATCTTTCGCCGTTCTCCAGCGTACAGTGTTCGGCCAGTGCTCACGCTGAGCATCCGGTTTCAGGGCCGCACAACCTTCCACGACCTGTCGGGATCGAATTGCGTGATGTGCGCGGCGACGCTCGCGGTGTCCAGGCCAAGATTTCTCTCGAAGACGATACCGGACTCGTTCACGATGAAGGTCATTACGCCCGAGTCGCCATATCTCGCGGGGAACGCCAGCAGGGCGAAGCCACCCGTCAGGTGCCCATCAACGAAGTAGTCCCGCGCGCCGCCGGCGGCGTGCACGCCCTGGCGGGTCAGTATCCGGTAGTAGTAGCCGTGGAATGGCGTCTGGCCCGCGGCGCTGGCCGCCCCGTAACCCTGTGCCTCGGCGGTGGCAACTAGCGGTCCGAGCGGGCTCTCCGGGCTGTCCCCTGACACCGGCCAGTAGAGTCCGTCGTGCTGCCCTTGCGTGCTCGCGACCTTTCGTGCGTACTCGTGCAGCCCCGTGCCGGCGGGATCGCGCGCAGCGTAGTCGTATTGAGCCCGCACATAGGCGCCGCAAACCGCGATTGCGTCCAGTTCGTTGCGGCCGATTCGGCGCTCCAGGATCTGCTCCGAACCTGCCTTGACGTCGAAGACCCAGCCGTCGCGCCGTTTGACAAGGGGAACCGGATACGGCCAAGCGTTCTTGCCCAGGACGATCTGGGCCTTGCCGTCGCTTTCGGCTTCCAGGAGGTGCTGCTCAGCATAGGCCGACGCGAGTCGTTCCCTTGCGAGCCGCTCGGCGATGGGATCGCCCGAGCGCACGAGTTTCTCCCCTTGCGGGCCGAATATTTCAAGAAGGCTCTCGGTGCTGCCGCCTTGCCATGCCGCGGCTAGCGCTGCGGCCGCCTCGTCCGGGGACCGGAAAGCACGCTGGGCTGACGCGTCAGCCGACATCGCGAATCCGGCGGCCGTCACGGTGACGGCGGCAATCACGCGCGCAACGCATCTGGGGAATGAGGCACGAAGCGCATCTGGCCGGCTCTGGTGGGTCATGTCGTTCTCCGGGCGGCTGTTTCCGGTTTTGAGTCTGTCCATAGCGGGTTACCTCCTGCTGCCATGGCCAGACGGTATGGCACCGCGCGGCGCCCACATGTGCGGCGCGCCGTATCCGGGCATCGACATGCGGCTGTCGTGCCCTCGGCTGGCTGCGGCACGGGCGTCGGAGCCAGGGCCGAACGATTCGAACGTCGGCGGGAAGCGCCGTGCCGGAGCCGGTGGCTGTCCGGCGGCATTCGCAGGATGAAACGGTGCGGGAACGCGCGGCGGGTAGCCGCGCAACATGCGGCTCGCGTCGCCGGACGGCACGCCGTTCTCACCGAAGCGGCTGCGCCCGCCGAGGCTGCGGTAGGGAACGCCGAGGCGATGAGACGGATCGTGCTGCCAGACACCGCCGGGCGGCGGGCGATGGCCGTTGAGTGCGCCGAAGCGGTCACGGTCGAGGTTGATGTGGTGCCGGCGCCAGTCCCAATGGTTCCAGCCCCACAGCGGGCCTATGGTAGCGAAGCCGATCCAGCCGAAGCCAAAGCCACCGACGATCACGCCACCGAAGAACTCGGGAAAGTAGAACGGCGGGAAGGCGGGATACGGCCATGCGCCGTAGACGACCATCGGATCGTAGACGGGGATGTAGACGATGTCGGGGTTGGCGGGCTCGATCACAACCACGCCGTCATTTGTGGACACGACCTGCTGCGGCGTCGATACGAGTTTGCCGGCTGCCTCTGCGCGTTGCCGAAGGCGCTGGACCGAATCCATCACTGCCGCCTCGTCGTCGAGGAATGCGTTGCCAAGACGCTCTGTCCACTCGAGGTTGCTGTCCATCATATGCAGGATCTGCGGAAACGGTACGAGTGATTTCACGCTGGGATCCCATGCCTGCTGATCCAGGACGCTCGTCAGTTGCTCACCCTCGATCGAGGCGTTGGCAGGCTCCTGACGCCACCGGTCGGCCTCGACCACCTCGAGCGGGTAGGTCGCGGCCATCAGGATCTGGGCGACGAGCGGGTCCGGATAGAGCGCGATTGGCGCGAGCATTGCGTCGAGTTCCTGTGGCGTGATCTGAGGCGCTGTCTGTTGCACAGGCACCGGCATCGACGGCGGCATCTGTGCCTGGGCCGGCGACTGGCCATGCGCCGCCATCACCAGCACCACCAGGATTGTCAAAACTGCGTTTGTCTTCATTGACCCACCTCGGGTATGGCGCAAGTCCGTATGTGGTTCGCTTGGGCACTTTGTAAGTAGGCGCCCGCTTGCAGGGGCCGTGATTAATCTGGATCAAAGGAAATTCGGCCGACTGGCTGGAGCGACGTGCGGGACGGGGCTGCATACGCTCGTGGCCACGCGCTCGCCGCACAATTGATCGAAGTCAAGTGGCCATCATCAGCAGCCAGGATGATGTCGGCAAGGGATCTTGGACTGTATTGCCGTCCGTGACGCGCGAGATCCGGACGTGATCGATCCGGATCACGGAAACTGCGACGGTTTCGAACGAGTGAGTGAACGAAAAATATATCAGTACTACGATGCAAATATTGAACGTGCCGACCGCTATCGTTGAGCAAGCAAAAGTGACAAGTAACCAAGGCACGTTCGGCCGAGCGCAACAAACGAACCCGGTTGCGTTGGCACGGCTTGAAAGACGTTAGTTTTTCAAATCGAAGTGAATGCTGAATTTTTTCGATGAGGAAAATCATCATGTTCAACAATCGGACTCTAGGCGCCCTCGCACTGGTGGCGGTAACGGCATTTACGCCAACCGCCTTTGCCCAGCAGGCCGCAGTACCTCAAACAACAGCAATGCTGCTGCAGCAGACAGACGCGGATGCCGCAGTGGCATTAGAGGCACTCTATGTGAAGCTACCCGAAACGCGCGAACTCATTGCCGGTGCGAAGGGGGTTCTCGTTCTTCCGGATGTCCGTGCCGGCGGCGCGATACTGGGTACGGAATATGGACACGGTGTGCTCTGTGTCGCCGGTGAACCGAACATGTACTACAACGCTAGGACGGCCTCCGTGGGAGCGCAACTGGGCTTTGAATCGAAGAGCGTCATTCTTGTTTTCCTGACCCAAAAAGCGCTTGACCGGTTCCGCAACAGCAAGGGATGGACAGTCGGCGTGGACGGATCAGTGGCATTTCTGAAGACCGGAAAGAGCGGCAGCTTTGATACCAATACGTCTCGTGCGGCCATCGTCGGCTTCATCGAGACGAAGCAGGGGCTGATGTTCGATCTCTCACTCAAGGGAGCGCGCTTCACGAGAGCGCCGGTGTAAGCGATACAGCGGCCCATCACCGGGCCGAATGCCGTGCAAACCGGGTGCCCAGGGGAAGGCCAGACGAACAAGGGATACGCGACACTTGCCACGCTGAGTTTTTTCGCGGCGGGGAGCGACCAGACGCTGCTGCCGCGTATTGACGACACGGACGTCAATGCTTCGCTGGCCATCGTGGTTCCGGTGTACGGGCAGCGCCCGTTGGCGGTCACCGAACTACTCGATGTCGAGCAGCACAGCACGAGACACAATGCGCGATTGCTCGCAACGGTGCTTGATGCCAATGCGGGAGTCGCGGTGTTGCAGGAGACTGCACAGCATCGTCTGGAAACTGAGCTTTCCTGCCTGCTGGGCGCATCGGATCGCGCCCCGGCGCTGGCTGGCAATTCCGGTTACAACGCACTCAAGGCGAGGCTGTGAGCGGCCGTTTGCCGACTGTACAGAATCGCCTCAGGCGAGGGAAGTTTGAAGATACGCCCTTTGGCTTTGTGCATATCGACAGCGCTGAGATGAAGATATCGAGCGGCAAGCAGCACACGTTTGTTGCCGTTGACCGCGTAACCAAATTCACCCATGTGGCTTTCTTTGACCGCGCAACCAAAGCCAATGCTGCGCAGTTTCTGCGGCGGGTGATTGAGGCATTCCCCTACCAGATACATACCGTGCTCACAGACAACGGCGTAGCCTTTCCGAGCAGGAAGACTACCGTGGTGGCATGGCTCACACCAGAATCGGGCGCATCTTTGAGCGCGTTTGCGTGGCCAACGGCATCAGGCAAAAATGCACCCGGCCATATCACTCCTGGATCAATGGCATGGTCGAGCGCACGAATCGAACGATCAAGGACGCGACCATCAAGGCGTACGAGTACAGCAGCGTGGAGTAGCTGCGCACTGATGTGCTGGCCTTCGTGCAGAGCTACAACTTCGGCAAACACCGGAAAGCGTTGCGCTGGAAAACACCATTCAGAACCATATGCGAGGCATGGATCAAAAGATCCTGGCCAATTTGGAATTCGCCCGCACCATCTCACTGCGGGACTGAATATCTATGTGGCAGGCTTGCGCGCTCAGGCAAATTGCCGTCTGATCCAATCAAGAGAAGCGGGATTCCGCCTGCGCACGCCTTGGCGCTTGCCTTAGCGCACCCGTGCCTACGGAGCGAAAGGTGGCGCCGCGCGCATTTGATTGATCGACATCAGCGGTACGGGATCCCGCCGAGCGATGCTTGAAATGGTCCAACCGGGCAAAACGCTCAAAAAGGAGGCGGCAATGAAATCCGATGAAGCTTTGCGCGAAGACGTGGTATGCGAACTCTTGTGGGATCCGGCGATCGATGCGGCGCGCGTCGAAGTGGGCGTCCAGGACCGCATCGTGACACTGTCAGGCGCGGTGCCCAGTTACGCACAAAAGATGGCGATCCAGCGAGCCGTCGAGCGCGTGGCCGGCTGCCGCGCAATTGCCATCGAACTCACGATCGAGCCGCCGCCGGCCGTTCCGCATCCAGATGTCGACCTCGCCGAAGCTATCGCGCTCGCGCTGCGTTGGCAAGCGGGTCTCGCCGAGACCCAGGTTCACGTCGAGGTGGAGCGAGGTTGCGTGACGCTGAGCGGCGTAGTGGACTGGGGTTATCAGCGCAATCTGGCAGAGAAGGTGGTGAGCCGCATGCGCGGCGTGATGGGCGTCACCAACGAGGTCGCCGTGCGCAATAGCGGCGACGTGGCCCACGTTGCCGAACACATTTCGGCGGCGCTCGCGCGCCGCGCGCAACGGGAGTTCGCGGGCATTCACATCACGGTCGAGAACGGAGTAGCCACACTGAGCGGCACAGTGTCATCGCTGCGCGACCGGCGTGCGGCATGCGGTGCCACGTGGGCGACGCGCGGCGTGCGACGCGTGGTGGACAAGCTGATTGTCGAATGAACTGGGGCATGGGCAGGGCGAGCTGATCGGCAATGTTGCGCTCGACGATCTGCTGCACGCGGCCGCGAACCCGCTCGACGAACTGAGCCTCATCGCGCTGCGCCAACCGCATATCGAAAAGAAGCGCCGCAGGTCATGAATCGGGTCTGTGATCGAACCGAGCGGTGCCTTATCCCGACTTACACCAGCATCTTCGCGCAAAGCGTGCTGGTCGTTGGCTTCCACCTCGATGAAACCAGCTTGATCGAGCCGTTCGAAGCGGCGGCCGGCTGGCATAGGCGCTACGAAAGCGCCGGGACACCTTTGGTATGAGCGCGTGCCTGTCCCTTCTCAGAGGAGGTTGACCAGCCGAGCCGCCCCGTCGGGTAAGGTTTGCGACGACAAATTGAAATCATCTGCTGATTCGGAATTTCCCTACACGCGTACGCGAATTCCTATACAAATGCGGCAACTTTTCCAATGTGCTGAAACGATCTGGATTGGCATAGTGCACGGGACGGTTCGACCAATATGATCAATGGTATGGAGGATTTCGGAATGCTGAGCCTTCATGAGATTGCCACGCTCATGGTTGCAGCGAGTAGACCAGACCAGATTGAAACAGACTGCGAAGATTTTCGCGCGTTATTGCATAAAGGACTGGCGGATGTGGAGCCCATTACACCCGGATATTCCCATGTATCCGTGTCAATAACCGGGCAACAGATGATCCGGAGGCTTTACGCACACGACAGGAAACACACAGGTAGCGGGTTGCCGCGATCACGCGTATCGCCGGTTTGATCAGCGCGATATATCGCACAGGCTACCGATGCCCATATCGTAGATGGAGCCAGAAGGTGCGGAGTGCGAGAAATGGAACGTTTTGTCGAGGCTGCATGCGCCCACCGTTGGCCGACTATGGCTGACGCAGCGAGAGCGCAAACGTCCCGGATCGGTTGGTGACTGACGTAGATTAGCCGTGGCCGTTGACGCAATCTGGTGATGTTGTCGCAGCCGTCGCCATCGCGTCCCGGCAGTACCGTTATGCTAGCGGAACGCCTGATCTTCCGGCCGCTTCGCGGGCGTGTTCACGACGGGCAAGCTATGCGGTCCCGAGTTCCAGTCGCAGGGTCGTGACGGGATTTTCAACCGGTCACGACTTACGCCGGGCCGCCGCTGGCAGGCTGACGTGTCAATACGCTGACATTGCGCGCGGTGGGCGAGAGATATCCGACTGCAAGTCCGGCGTTCAGTCAACAATCCGTTCCCAGTGAGGTTCGTCATGTCATCGTTGTGCGAAATAGCTGAGCCATACTGGCATCAAGCTGCGACCCGGCGCCGGAAGTGGTCCGCAGCCATTCGCTCACCTGTGCTGCCTCCCGCTCCGCCGCGTCAATGCTGGTGCTGAGTGCGACACGAAAGTCCGCATTCTGGGCGGCACGTGTTTCCAGAAGGAGTCTCGCGAGCGTCGCCGCTTCGCGGAGTGTTCCGAACAGCGCGGCAAGCTTGCTCTCTCTCAATTCCTCTTGCGCACAAAGAAGTGATCGTGCCGAAAATGCATGTCCTGCGCGACACCTGAAGCGGATCGTGCGCCGGTCACGCAATACGAATAACGCAGTCTGGCAATCCGGGCAGGTAAGGCCGCTTGGCAGAGCCATTGCTTCGAACTTCGACCAGATGGCGCCGGCAAGGTTACCTTCCGCGAGGCTCACTTCGGTGGCGATAAGCTCGTCATTTGAAACCAGCGTGGGTGTGGTCGCATCGTCATTGGCAAGCGTGACGAGAAGTGCGCCCATTTCCGCGAGGGTGCAGCGGTGATCGACAGATACGCTAGACAGCGCGCTTGCAGGCATTGATGGCGCAATCGCCTCCGAAGGCTCCTGTACCACGGCGGTTCCCCCTCGATCCTTGATAGCCATCAGCCCGGCGGTACCGTCATCAAGGTGCCCGGTTAACACCACGCCGACCACCGCGGGTCCGTAGGCAAAGGCCGCAGACCGGAACAGCGGATCGACAGCCGGACGAAAGTGATTTTCGCGAGGGCCGTGCGATAGCTCGATGTGGTCTTGCTGGACAAGCATGTGCTGCTCTGGGGGAGCAACGTAGATCCTGCCCCCCCGGATGAATTCGCCATGGTGGGGATGTGCTACCGGCAAGCACCCGGCTCGGCCGAGGATTCGCGGCAGTGCTCCTGTGCTGCTGGTACCCAGGTGCTGAACGATAAACACAGGCGCCGGAAAGTTTGCGGGCAGTTGCGCGATCAGCAGCGACAGTGCTTCGAACCCGCCGTATGACGCACCGATGACAATGATTCGTCCATTCATGATTTACTCGATCGCTTCGTGACAACGGTAACGATGTTCTCCGAACGTGGGCGTATAGTTGATTTGCATCAGTTGTCTGCGGGAGCCGGTTTTTTCTGGATCGGGACGAGCATCGTGTTCCTGCCGTGCGGGACAGAGGTCTGGACGGTTTTTGCAGCGGGACCTCGCACAATCTGCTATTTTCCTCAGTCTTGCCGGGCGCGTGATTCATCCCATGAGGCGTTGAGAATGGAACGGAATCTCTCGGGTGACAGAGAACCGTGGTCGCTGGCCGCCACGCTTGTCGACGAACAGCGTCGGCGCGTGCAGTCCTTGCGCGCCGCCTCGCATAGCACGGCGCAGGCTGAGGCGCTCCTGTCGACGTTCGAGTGCAGCCTTGACGCCATCATCGGTCGATACCGGTCTGCAGGAGCGCGCAACCGGGCGTTTTGCTTCACATGCACACGAGAGGAGCCTGCGCTGCGCCGCGACGGCAGCCTGGTTGATTCGGCGGACCAGGTCGATGTCGTGCTGCAGGTTCAGGAAGCTGTGGACCGGGAGAGAAAGGAAATCGCCCAGGCTCTCCATGACGAACTAGGTCAACAGCTCGCCGCGATGAAGATCCAGCTTGGCGAACTGGATTGCGCACTTCAGGTCCGGCACCGCGAACACGTTCCTGCGCCAGCGATGCTCGATCTCCAGTCGCGCATCGAAGCGGCGATCTTCGCGGTGCGCCGCGTTGCCTTCAACCTGCGTCCGATGCCACTCGACGAAATGGCGCTTGGGGCCGCGATTGAAGCACTCGCTTCAGAATACCGGTGCAGATCGGGTCTTGCGGTTCGATGCCAGGTCCGTGTGAAAACGGAGACGTTCGGTGAGGAGGCCGCGACCTCGATTTACCGGATCGTCCAGGAAGCGCTGACGAACATCACTCGCCACGCCAGGGCCACTCACGCAAGCATCGAGCTATACAGGTTCCGAAGCACGTACATACTGCGCATTCAGGACGACGGCATCGGTGCGCTGCCCGATGCGCTGTTCCCCGCATCCGCCCTCGGGTTGCGCGGGATGCGGGAGCGCGTCCGACGCCTTGACGGGCGCATGCGGCTCGATACCACGCCCGGGCACGGGTTCATCATTGCAATCAGGCTTCCTGAGAAATCTCTGGTGCCTCTGGTGCAACCGTAACTGGGTGCGCGCTGAACGGATTGAGCGAAGCCCATCCTGCCCGTTGCGATGCAATTCTCCTCCAGAGCATCACACCATGATCAAGGTACTGCTGGCCGACGACCACGCGCTGATGCGCGACTCCCTGCGCCATATCTTGCAGAACGCCGGTGGCTTCGAAGTCGCCGGCGAGGCCGAGGACGGTGCGACAACCCTCGCGATGGTGCGCTCCACCGACGCGGATGTGCTTCTGCTCGATCTGTCCATGCCCGGGCGGAGCGGGGTGGAACTTATCAGCCAGATCAGGAAGGAGCAGCCTCCCTTGCGGATTCTTGTGGTGACCATGCACGAGGGCCAGGACAGCGCAGTCCGCGCTTGCAGGGCGGGGGCATCTGGCTACCTGACAAAGGACTCTGCAAGTGGGGCACTGATTGGAGCGGTTACGAAAGTCGCTTCCGGTGGCGTGTATATGAGCCGGTCAGTGGCCGAACGCTTTGCGCAGAACCTGAATGAGCCCGTCGGGACGATGCCGCATCAGCGGCTCTCTGACCGCGAGTTCGAGATCTTCAGGGCTATTGCCGAGGGCAAGAGTCTTACGAAGATTGCTGATGAGTTGCACCTCAGCGTGAAGACAGTCAGCACACACAAACTTCATATTCTGGAAAAGATGGAGAGCACCACCGACAACGGCTTGATCCGCTATGCGATACGCCACCGGCTTTTTGACGACGAGGGCGACGGCCAGGTTCGATAGCGCTTCGGATGCCGACCGGAATCCGTCTGGAGAAGCCGCGCCTTTGGGGATGGTGCGTAGTTGCCAGGCCGCACGGGGTGCCGGAGCCGGACGTGCGCCGGCACCCGGTTCAGGCGGCGACGCACCGGTGCTCCAGCGACGTTACGATTAAGAAGCTGTTGCGAAATTAGTTAAGCAGAGGCTTGAGACGCGTCCAGAAAATCAAGGCACAAGCCAAAGACAAAAGGCGTCGTGAACATGAGCGTAGCGTTCGTAACGAACTTTGAGTCTTCGAAATGAGTGAAGCCAGGCAATCGAACGTCCCGCTGGCCAACATATTTGCCCCAGCCCACTGCCGTGCGGCGCGCCGATTTTGCGAGCATCGGCGTGATGCTCCCTCGCGCAAGCGCTGCCTGCTATGGGCTCCAGAACTGTGGCGCCGGTCGCCCCGTCCTGCACGATTAGCGGCTTGCGCCGCGGACGTCTCCGCTTGCCCCGGATGCGTGGAATGGCATTGACCAGCGCATCGAGTTGGGTAATGTCGTGACAGTTTGCTGCACTCAGGATGACCGCGAGCGTGATGCCTCGCGCGTCGACGATGAGGTGATGTTTGCTGCCGGGCTTGCGCCGGTCCGTGAGATTCGGGCCGGTTTTTTACCCTAGGGCGGCGCGAACTGATGAAGTGCCGACCGGTGCACGCGAGAGGTTGATTTCACCACGACGACGCACTTCAGCCAGCAACGCTTCGTGGATGCGTTGCAAAACGCCGGCCTCCCACTGTGCGACGAGACTTCGCCAGCAAGCGGTGCCTGAACCATATCCCATTTCTTGCGGGAGCAGATTCCATGCAATGCCCGAGCGCAGCACGAATACGGGCCCGTGAGCACCGCGAAGTCGAGTGTCGGTTTGCGGCCCGCATACTGGCGATTGTGTGGTGCTCGCACAGGCAGCGGGGTTCGACGAGTGACCACAATTCGCCGTCTTAAGTTCTTTCGGCATCGCTTCCGGTTGGGCACAACAAGACACGAAGTTAACACCACCCGGAAAGGTTAACCGCCTCGAAATTTAATTTCGCAACAGCGCTAAGAGTGCGTGGCGCGACCGCGCCAGTCAGTTCAGGACGATCCGGAATATGATCCGGTCATTCCGGTTACGCGACCGAAGCGTGCAACCCGGCGGCCCATACGACCCGATAATGCGAAGTTTCCATCCGTTTCAGGGCACGTGTGACGCCAACTACAGGATGGGGGCCCGCTGTACCGCACGGCATACAATTGCATCGCCGAGGGTAGCCATCCGTAGACGCGTTCCTGACGAGCAATCAGTTTATGAAGACCGCACCCACTGGCGCGAAACCGGATCCTGAATGGGACGATAAAAGGACGCGCGCCTCAACATCTGGCGCGACAATTGCTGTTCGGCTGTGATTGCTCGAAAGGAAACAAATTGACCTGCAAGGACTTCATCGCGATAGGCGCGTCATGGGGCGGGGTCGATGCGTTGCGGACCCTGGTGGCCGGTTTTCCGGACGACTTGCCCGCCACTATTGCCATTGTGCAACATGTGGGCGCGCATGGAAGCATTCTGCCGTCGCTTCTGAGCACGGCCGACCCGCTGCTGGCCGTGCATGCCGGAGACGGTGAAAAATTCCAGCGCGGCAGAATCTACGTGGCGCCGCCGGATTTCCATCTACTCGTGGATGGCGAGTGCCTGCGCCTTTCGCATGGCCCCAAGGAAAATTTTGCCCGGCCCGCCATCGATCCGCTTTTGCGCAGCGTGGCTTCAACGTTGGGCGCACGCTCAATCGGTGTTGTTTTGACAGGCATGCTGCAAGACGGTGCAGCGGGTCTCTCGGCGATTCGTGCCTCTGGGGGAACCACGATCGTTCAGGACCCGGATGACGCATTTGCCAGCGATATGCCCAGGCACGCGGCACCTTACGCAGATTATGTTCTCCCGCTCGCAAGGCTCTCCGCCTGGCTGGTTGAATTGACCGGCGGCGCGGATTGCGTCCGGTCGGGCGCGCCTTGAGCCCGCTAAGGATGTCGCCGCGCTCAAGCGGCCTGAGAATCATATGCCAAGCTTTCGTGACTGAGCCGGCTGGGAGATAATAGTGAATTAGACGTATTTATCCGGGCATGAGACATTCCTGGCCTTGGGTTGCGGCCTGGACGTTACTTTTCCAACAGGACAGGCCAGCGATGGCGAGAAAACGTGGGCACCATCTGCCTGGACAGGCAAAACATCCGGTCGTCGGGATCGGAGCATCGGCCGGCGGCCTGAGCGCGCTCCTCGAGTTCTTCGAGGCCTTGCCCGCGCATACGTCAATGACCTTTGTCGTCGTGGTTCACCTCGCCCCCGATCACGAGAGCACCCTGCCCGAGCTGCTGCGCAAGGCGACTGCGATGCCTGTTCTGGAAGTGACCAGGCCGACGCCCATCGAGCCGGATCACGTCTACCTGATCGCACCGTCGCTTGACCTGACAATGGTGGACGATTACTTGCGGGTCGAGCCGAGGCGTCAGCCCGAGGGAGGGCGCCGCGCCGCTATCGATCTGTTCTTCCGCACGCTCGCCGAGGCGCACCGCGAAAGGGCGGTCGGTATCGTAATGTCGGGGGCAGGCGCGGATGGCTCCGCCGGCCTTTCGCGGGTCAAGGAAATGGGCGGCATCGCGTTTGCGCAAGATCCCTGCGAAGCCGAATACGAAAGTATGCCGCGTAGCGCGATCGCCACCGGTATGGTCGATTTCGTGCTCACTGCGGCGGAAATGCCGCAGCGGCTGCTGGATCTGTGGTCGACCGAGAAAAAGATTCGTCTGCCGGATCTCGAGCACGGGGAGCGCGCCGTCAACGAGGCCGCCGAGCGCGCGCTGCGCGAGATCATGGTCATCTTGCGCACCCGTACGGCGCACGACTTTCGTCATTACAAGCGCGCGACCGTCATTCGGCGGATCGAACGCCGCATGCAGGTGAACGGGATTACTGATCTCCAGGCTTACCGGGACTACCTGCATTTGCATCTTGAAGAGACGCAGGCGCTGCTTCAGGACATGCTGATCAGCGTGACGAACTTTTTTCGCGACAAGGAAGCGTTCGAAGTGCTTGAGCGTGACGTCCTTCCCGGTGTATTTGAGGGGCGCGGCGAGGGCGACCGCATCCGCGTCTGGTCCGTTGGCTGCGCAACCGGCGAAGAGGCCTATTCGCTCGCAATGTTGATGCAGGATCGATCACTCAGATCGCCCGACGGCGTTTCTTTCCAGGTATTCGCTACCGACATCGACGAACGGGCTATTTCCTTCGCACGCATCGGTCTCTATCCCGACTCGATTCTCGCCGACATCGCGCCCGGGCGCGTGCGCCAGTTCTTTTCGAAAGATTCCGCGCACTTTCGCATCAAGAAGGAACTGCGCGAACACATGCTGTTCGCACATCACAACGTCCTCAGCGATCCGCCGTTCTCGCGTCTGGATCTGATCTGCTGCCGCAACCTGCTCATATATCTTGACCGGGAAGCGCAGATCGAAATTCTGAAAATGTTCCATTTCGCCTTGCGTCCCGGCGGCATCCTCTTTCTCGGCAGCTCTGAGTCCGCGGATAGCGTCAGCTCGATGTTCAGCGTCGTCGACAAGCGCAATCGCATTTACCGCGCGAACCTGGCGGTGCGCGGCGACGCGCCTGTTCCTGTCGCGTTCTCGGGAGCCGTGAATATGCGGCCCGTGGTGGCGACTGTACAGCCGGCGGGGCGCGGGCGCTTCTCGTTTGGCGATCTTCACCAGCGTCTCGTCGAACAATATGCGCCGCCCAGCGTGCTGGTCACCCGCGACTCGGAGATCGTCCATCTATCCGATCGCGCAGGACGCTTTCTTCAGTACTCCGGTGGGGAGCCGTCCCATAACATCGTCGCCGCAGTGCGTCCCGAGCTGCGGGTGGAGCTTCGCACCGCGATATATCAGGCCTTGCACACAAATCGAAGCGTGGAGGCACGCCGGGTGCGCATCGAGCGCGATGGGCGCTCGTATTTCGTGAACATGACGACGCGTCCCGTTCACGATCCCGAAGCCAACGCGGACTTCGTGCTCGTGTTGTTCGACGAAGTCGAGGACAGCATGAGCGGATCGGAGACCGCGACAGGCGATGCCCAGAAAGACCCCATCATCAGTCAGCTTGAACGCGAACTGCAGCGTACCAAGGAGCAGCTCCAGTCGACCATCGAGCAGTCGGAAACCTCGACGGAGGAGCTCAAGGCGTCAAACGAGGAATTGCAGGCGATCAACGAGGAGCTTCGTTCAGCGACAGAGGAACTCGAAACCAGCAAGGAAGAGCTTCAGTCAATCAATGAAGAGTTGACTACGGTTAATGCGGAGCTCAAGTCGAAGGTCGAAGAAACAGGAAAGATCAATGACGACCTGCAGAACCTGATTGCTGCAAACGACATCGGCACGATTTTCGTCGATCGCAACATCTGCATCAAGCGTTATACGCCGCGTGCAACGGATGTGTTCAGCATCATTGCTTCGGACATCGGCCGGTCCTTGCTTGATATCACTCATCGGCTCGAATATGACAAGCTCGCCGACGACGCCGCCGAGGCTTTCGATTCATTGCGTCTTATCGAGCGCGAGTTGAGAAGCAACGACGGACGGTGGTACCTTGCACGCTTTGTGCCGTACCGGACGACAGAGGATCGCATTGATGGCGCGGTGCTTTCCTTTATCGACATCACGGGCCGACGCCAGGCGGAGGACCGGCTGCGCGAAGGCGAGCGGCGTATGCGCATTGTAGCCGAGGGTACCAGAGATTACGCGATCATCACATTCGACGACGACGGCTTGATCACCAGCTGGAATGCGGGCGCGGAGCGCATATTCGGCTACACCGAGGCGGAAATGATCGGCCGGTCCGCGGATATCCTCTCGACCGAAGACGACCGCGTAAATGAGGTCGCTCAGCGTGAATTCGCAGAGGCGCGTTTGAACGGGCGCACGGAAGAAGAGCGCTGGCACGTCCGCAAGGATGGTACGCGTTTCTTTGCGAGCGGGGTGCTCTCGCGCCTGGACGAGCCGGGCATCAGCGGATTTGCGAAGATTGCCCGCGACCTTGGTGAATTGCGCGCGGCGCCGACGACCGCGCGTGGCGAGCGTACCGGGGCGGGTCAGGACGCCGGCGAGCGCGACGACCAGCGGCGCCGCGATGAAATTCTCGCCGTGGTGTCCCATGAACTCAAGCATCCACTCAATCTGATTTCGGCGAGCGCGGAACTGATTGCGCGCGCACCCGAGGCGAGGCAAAGCCTGCAGATATCCAGGGCGACCGATACGATTCGCCGCACGGTGGTCGGGCAGGCGCAGATCATCGACGACCTGCTCGACATCTCGCGTGTGCGCACCGGCAAGCTTTCGTTGGTGTGCACGATCGTCGACATGCGCGAGATCGTCCAGCGCATCACCGACGCCGTACGCGCGGAGGCGGAGCAGCGCGGCATCGCATTCAACGTTTCCATGAGCGATGTGCCGGTCATCATTCATGCCGATCTGACGCGCATAGAGCAGATCGTCTGGAATCTGATAAATAATGCGTTGAAGTTCACTTCGAACGGTTCAATCACCGTGTCGCAACACGTCAATGAGCACCGCGAAGCCGTTCTAAGGGTGAAGGACACGGGCAGCGGCATTTCCTCAACGCTGCTGCCTCACGTCTTCGAGATGTACCAGCAGAGCCGGGACACGAGCATGCGTCGTGCTGGCCTCGGAATCGGACTCGCGCTGGTGAAGGATCTTGTGACCCTGCATGGCGGCGTCGTGCGCGCGGACTCGGAAGGAGTTGGACGCGGCGCGACCTTTACCGTGACGCTTCCGACGCATCGGGCATTGGACCAGAGGCCGGTTGGCGATGGATCCGGAACCGAATCGTTGCACGGACTGCATATCCTGATGGTCGATGATGATGCGACAACGGTCGAGACGTTCAAGCTCCTGCTGGAAGGCGAAGGCGCGATGGTGCAAACTGCGACGAGCGGTGCGGAGGCACTGACCATGCTCGATGCTGCGCCCCCGGATATCGTGCTATCCGATCTCGGCATGTCCGGTATGGATGGCCTGGAATTTGTCGCCAAATTGCGCAAGGAGCCTGCACTGCGATCGGTGATCTGCATTGCACTCAGCGGATTCGGCGGCGAGGACGACATACGTCAGGCCAGGATGGCGGGCTTTAATGCGCATCTGAAAAAGCCCGTAATGCTTGAAGACCTGGTGGCCATTGTATCCCACCTGCGGCACTGACTCCGTCGCGGCGAGGTCAGCGACTGGTTTTTCGAATTCGTTCGGTCAGGTTGATGGTTTCATACCCGTGTCGCGTAAGCAAACATGGAACATGGCGTCGGGTCGGGCTTGCGGCGTACACCAGCTGAACTAGTGAGAATACATGGAGAATCAGGTGTAGAAACCTGGATTTGACCTGACAGACGATGTCAGAACATCCGTCGCCGTTCGGCCACAACCGGTCGTTCGAGATAGTCGGCAAGATAATCGAGAGTCCAAAAGACCAAGATGCTAACTGAAGAATTTACCGACGGCTGGAAGCCAATTCATGTTGGATTTGAGGGCGCACCTCTCTCGATCAATGGCATCAATCCGTGGTTGCATGCCGGTAACTGGCGACGGGTGTCTCAGGAGCACATTGTCGTTCCGCACCCGGCTTATCCTAGCGAACGTCATCGTGCATGGGTCTATGAACTCACAATTCCGGGAAAGGCAGTCTGCTTCGCAGCCACTGAGCTTTCCAACGGCGTGTGGGGTTTCTACGTGCAACGGGATACCACGTCATAGTCAAGCTAGGGGCTGTTTTACGGCAACGGGACTGTGCTCGGCCAGGAAGCGACGTTCACATACTTCGCCGGTCGGACATCCAAGCGGCAACTCTGCGCCGTAGCCGGTCATTCGATTGACAAAGACAGAATCTCCAATCCGTTCGCGATCGCCAGGACGGACTCCACTAAGTAACCGTTTCGTGCGAAATACCAACGCACGACTCTCTCCTGACTGGCCACTCGCCCCTTAACGAGCAGCGTTGTGTCCAAAGAGGAATAGCCGAATGTTGGGCGAGCGCATTCGATTTCCCCTAGCCCAGAAACTCCTCGATGAGGAGAAAGCAAGTCGAACGGTAAGTTGCCGTGGCAGTTTGGTAGGCC
>NZ_FMYQ01000041.1 GCF_900096975.1 Paraburkholderia lycopersici | reverse complement strand
TTTAAAGAGCATTCGCGAAACCCGCCGTACAACCACTCACTGCCCGGCGTTTTCTGCGTTGCTGCGTCAGCAGCAGAGAAACGAAATTATGAAGAATCTTTTTCGCTTCGTCAACCCCTTTTTTTTAGCGTCACCGCCTGAAGGCTGCTGATCCCGCGACCGCCGGTTTCCGCGGCGGCCTTCACTCGCCCGACGTCCATCACATCGAACAGCGAAGGGGGCGAATCTTAACGCCCCGGCCGCCACGCCGCAAGGGGGAGACGGAAATAATCTCGACCAACATTCCTGTCGATCGCCCCCATGCTTTTACTTATTCTTGAATGCCGCCTTGCGCTTCTCGACGAACGCCGCCATCCCCTCCTTCTGGTCTTCCGTCGCGAAAAGTGAGTGGAACATGCGGCGCTCAAAGTGCACGCCTTCCGCGAGTGTGGTCTCGTAGGCGCGATTGACCGACTCCTTCGCCATCATCACTGCGGGCAGGGAAAACTCACAGATGGTCGCCGCCGCCGCAAGCGTCTCGTTCAGCAGATCGGCGGCTGGAATCACGCGCGACACAAGCCCGGCCCGCTCGGCCTCTTCCGCGCCCATCATCCGCGCTGTCAGGCACAGATCCATGGCCTTCGCTTTCGACACTGCGCGCGGCAGACGCTGCGTACCGCCCGCACCCGGAATGACACCCAGCTTGATCTCGGGCTGGCCGAACTTCGCCGTATCCGCAGCGAAGATCATGTCGCACATCATGGCCAGTTCACAGCCGCCACCCAACGCGAAACCCGCGACAGCCGCAATGATCGGCTTGCGGATCGAGCGGATCGTTTCCCAGTTGCGCGTGATGTAGTCGCCCTTGTACACATCCATGAAGGTATAGCTCGCCATCATGCCGATGTCCGCGCCCGCGGCGAACGCCTTTTCGCTACCCGTAATGACAATCGCGCCCACGCCTTCATCGGCGTCGAATGCCTTGAGCGCAGCGCCCAGCTCGTCCATAAGCGCATCGTTCAGCGCATTCAACGCCTTCGGCCGGTTCAGCGTGATCAAACCGACTTTGCCGCGCGTCTCGACCAACAGATTTTCGTACCCCATAACCCCTCCTTCGATCAAAAAAATCGTCTCAAAAAAAATCTTTCACGCGGAACTTTGACTAATGCTAACATTTGCCAACCAACCGGTCGGTCAATTAATTGGCACGGGCCCTGTCCAACCTCTCTATCAACGTTGCGCCATGACAAATCCGTTGTTCGCCAAACACGAGGGCGCGCTTCAAAAAGCGCTTGCCGCCATCGAGACCCGCGGCTACTGGAGCCCGTTCGCCGAAATGCCTAGTCCCAAAGTGTACGGGGAAACCGCTGGCGCAGACGGCGAAACCGCATTCAAAGCGCATTTGAATCGCCCTTTCGAACTCGACCAGCCGTCTACCGGCGAAACCGTTGGCAGCGAGACCTCGCCGTTCGGCTTCGCGCTCGGCGCGCGCTACCCGAAGTCAACGCCGGACCAGTTGATCGAAGCCGCGCAGAAAGCCCAGCGCGACTGGCGCGCCGCCGGCCCACAGGCATGGGCAGGCGTGAGCCTCGAGATCCTTGAGCGCCTGAACCGCGCAAGCTTCGAGATCGCTTTTAGCGTGATGCACACGACCGGCCAGGCATTCATGATGGCGTTCCAGGCCGGCGGCCCGCACGCTCAGGACCGCGCGCTCGAAGCCGTCGCTTACGCCTACGACCAGTTGCGCCGCATTCCCGCCGACGCGCACTGGGAAAAGCCGCAGGGCAAGAACCCACCGCTCGCGATGCGCAAGCACTTCACCATCGTGCCGCGCGGCACCGGTCTCGTGCTCGGCTGCTGCACGTTCCCGACCTGGAACGGCTACCCGGGCCTGTTCGCCGATCTCGCGACCGGCAACACCGTGATCGTCAAGCCGCACCCCGGCGCGATCCTGCCGCTCGCGATCACCGTGCGCATCGCCCGCGACGTGCTGCGCGAAGCCGGCTTCGATCCGAACGTCGTGACCCTGCTGGCCACCGCCCCCAACGACGGCGCGCTTGTCCAGCAGCTGGCGCTGCGCCCCGAAATCAAACTGATCGACTTCACGGGTAGCACGCAAAACGGCGACTGGCTCGAGCGCAATGCGCACCAGGCGCAGGTCTACACCGAGAAAGCCGGCGTGAACCAGATCGTGATCGATTCCGTGGACGACCTGAAGGCCGCCGCGCGCAACATCGCCTTCTCGCTGTCGCTCTACTCGGGCCAAATGTGCACGGCCCCACAAAACATCTATGTGCCGCGCGACGGCATCCATACCGCCGAAGGCCACGTGAGCTTCGAGGCCGTCGCGCAGGCAATTGCCGGCGCCGTGCAGAAATTCGTGGCCGATCCGGCGCGCGCCGTCGAGGTGCTCGGCGCGATCCAGAACGAAGGCGTGACGGCTCGCATCGACGAAGCCCGCAAGCTCGGCACCGTGCTCGCCGACAGCCAGGCACTGGAACATCCACAGTTCGCCAGTGCGCGCGTGCGCACGCCGCTCGTGCTCTCGCTCGATGCGACCCGAGACGCCGCACAGTTCACGCGCGAATGGTTCGGCCCGATCTCGTTCGTGATCGCGACGGATTCGACCGCGCAATCGCTCAAGCTGGCAGGCGAAACCGCACGCGACCACGGCGCGCTTACGCTTTCCGTCTACAGCACCGACGACAGCGTGATCGACGCCGCACACGAAGCCGCCATCACCGGCGGCGTAGCGCTCTCGATCAACCTGACTGGCGGCGTGTTCGTGAACCAGTCGGCCGCATTCTCCGACTTCCACGGCACGGGCGCGAACCCTGCGGCGAACGCCGCGCTCGCCGACGCCGCCTTCGTGGCGAACCGCTTCCGCGTGGTTCAAAGCCGCGTTCATGTTGAACCGAAAGCGGCTCCCGCGGTAGCCGGCTAAACGGCCTATGCCGTTCGGCCGAAGTGCGGCCGCATGTCCATCCCTCTAGCATGCAAGGCGTGAGTGCATTCTCGTGCTCGCGCCCCAGGAACCCGAGATGACCGAAGCCTATATCTGCGACGCGATTCGCACCCCGTTCGGCCGCTATGGCGGCGCCCTCAAGGACGTCCGCGCCGACGACCTCGCCGCAGTGCCGATCCGCGCACTCATCGAGCGCAATCCCGGCGTGGACTGGCGCGCGCTCGACGACGTGCTCTACGGCTGCGCCAACCAGGCCGGCGAAGACAACCGCAACGTCGCGCGCATGGCGGCGCTGCTCGCGGGCCTGCCCACTGACGCGCCGGGCGGCACGCTCAACCGTCTGTGCGGCTCCGGCCTCGACGCTGTCGGCAGCGCGGCGCGCGCGATCAAGGCGGGCGAAGCGCGCCTCATGATCGCGGGCGGCGTGGAGAGCATGACGCGCGCGCCGTTCGTAATGGGCAAGGCCGCATCTGCCTTTTCGCGCGAAGCGAACATTTACGATACGACGATCGGCTGGCGTTTCGTCAACAAGCTGATGAAGCAGCAGTACGGTGTCGATTCGATGCCCGAGACGGCGGAAAACGTCGCGGTCGAATTCGATATCAATCGCGCAGATCAGGACGCGTTCGCGCTGCGCAGCCAGCAGAAGGCGGCGCGCGCCCAGAAGGACGGCACGCTCGGGCAGGAAATCGTCGCCGTCGAGATTGCGCAAAAGAAGGGGGACCCGTTACGCGTGGCGCTCGACGAACACCTGCGCGAAACCACGCTCGAAGCACTCGGCAAGCTCAAGGGCGTCGTGAAGCCGGACGGCACCGTCACGGCCGGCAATGCCTCGGGCGTCAACGACGGCGCCTGCGCCCTGCTGCTCGCCAACGAGGAAGCGGCGAACCAGTATGGACTGCGCCGCCGCGCGCGCGTGCTCGGCATGGCTACGGCCGGCGTCGCGCCGCGCATCATGGGCATCGGCCCCGCGCCCGCCACGCAAAAGCTGCTCAAGCAGCTCGGCATGACGCTGGACCAGTTCGACGTGATCGAACTGAACGAAGCGTTCGCGTCGCAAGGTCTCGCCGTGCTGCGCACGCTCGGCATCGCCGACGACGATCCACGCGTGAATCCGAACGGCGGCGCGATTGCGCTGGGTCACCCGCTTGGCGCATCGGGCGCACGTCTCGTCACAACGGCACTTTATCAACTGGAACGCACGAAAGGACGCTACGCGCTTTGCACGATGTGCATCGGTGTTGGCCAGGGCATTGCGCTGGCGATCGAACGCATCGAGGCGTAACACACAGCGCACGCAGTATCGAGCTGCCGTGCCAAGAAGCGTAAGCGCGCGGCGGTCCCAGGCGGAAGCCAGCTTTGCATGGGCCGCACGGGCGCTACGGGCCCCGGGCAGGGCTAAAGCGCTAACTCGGGCCGACACCCCAGGGGCGGCCAATCAAGGAGACAACCGATGCCTTACGATGCGATCCGCGTCGAAATCGACGCATCTACCCACGTGGCCACGATCACGCTCAACCGGCCCGACAAGCTCAACAGCTTCACGCGCGCCATGCATCGCGAACTCGCTGCGGCACTCGAGGAAGTCGCCGCTGCCGGCGCGCGCGCGCTGGTGCTGACCGGCGCGGGACGCGGCTTCTGCGCAGGCCAGGATCTCGCCGATCTCGACTTCACGCCGGGTGCGATGACCGATCTCGGCGCGCTCATCGAAGCGCATTTCAATCCGCTGATCAAGCGCCTGCAGGCGCTGCCGATGCCCGTGATCGCGGCCGTCAACGGCACCGCGGCCGGCGCTGGCGCGAATCTCGCCTTCGCCTGCGACCTCGTGATCGCTGCACGCTCCGCGAGCTTCATCCAGGCGTTCGTGAAAATCGGTCTCGTGCCCGATTCCGGCGGCACCTGGTTTCTGCCCAAGCGCGTGGGCATGGCGCGCGCGCTCGGTCTCGCCATGACCGGCGACAAGCTCAGCGCGGAAAAAGCGGAAAGCTGGGGCCTCGTCTGGCAGGTGACCGACGACGCGGACCTCGCGCAAACGGCCGGCGCGCTCGCCGCGCGTCTCGCACAGCAGCCCACGCGCGCGATCGTTGCGACGCGTGAAGCGCTGCGCGCCTCGGCCACGAACACGCTCGACCAGCAACTCGACCTCGAGCGCGATCTGCAGCGCGAGCTGGGCGCTTCGCACGACTACGCCGAGGGCGTCCAGGCGTTCATCGAAAAACGCGCACCGCACTTCGAGGGCCGCTGAGATGTCCGCACCAGTCTCGCAACGCAAGCAGGAGGCCGACATGTCGCCCGACGAACTCGCCCGCGCGGCAGCGCAAGCCATGTACGAAGCCGACGGCTGCACCCGGGCGCTCGGCATGGAACTGCTCGAAGTCCGCGCCGGTTACGCGCGCCTCAGAATGGCCGTGCGCCCCGAGTTCCTCAACGGCCACCAGACCTGCCACGGCGGCATGATTTTCTCGCTAGCGGATTCGGCCTTCGCTTTCGCGTGCAATTCGTACAACGTCAGCACCGTAGCGGCCGGCTGCTCGATCGAGTTCCTGCGCCCGGTCCTGCGCGACGAGGTGTTGACCGCCGAAGCCGTCGAACAGGTGCTGTCGGGGCGCAGCGGTGTCTACGACATCCGCGTCACGAACCGGGCGGGCGAAACCGTCGCGCTTTTCCGAGGCAAGTCCGCACAGATCCGCGGCAATGTCGTTCCAGTCGCAACGTGAACCGGGTTTCCCCTGCTCGATTCCCCACGCGTCACGAGTAAAGTTCTTAAGGTCCAGGAGACACCCATGACTACCACGCTGCCGCTCGAACCCATTGAAACGGCGAGCCGCGACGAGCTTGCCGCGCTGCAACTCGAGCGCCTGAAATGGTCGCTGAACCACGCCTACGAAAGCTCGCCGGTCTATCGCCGCAAGTTCGACGAAGCGGGCGTGCATCCGTCCGAAGTGCAGTCGCTTGCCGATCTCGCGCGCTTTCCGTTCACCACGAAGAAGGATCTGCGCGACAACTATCCGTTCGGCATGTTCGCCGTGCCGCAGGAGCGGATTTCGCGCATCCATGCCTCGTCGGGCACGACCGGCAAGCCGACCGTGGTCGCCTACACGGCGCGCGACATCGACACCTGGGCCAACCTCGTCGCGCGTTCGGTGCGCGCGGCGGGCGCACGCCGCGGCGACAAGGTGCACGTGAGCTACGGCTATGGCCTATTCACGGGCGGCCTCGGCGCCCACTATGGCGCGGAGCGCGCGGGCCTCACAGTCATTCCGTTCGGCGGCGGCCAGACCGAAAAGCAGGTGCAGCTGATCCAGGACTTCCGCCCCGACATCATCATGGTCACGCCGAGCTACATGCTCGCGATCGCCGACGAAATGGAGCGCCAGGGCATCGACCCGGCTACCTGCTCGCTGCGCATCGGCATCTTCGGCGCGGAGCCCTGGACCAACGACATGCGCACAGCCATCGAGAACCGCATGGGCATCACGGCGGTCGACATCTACGGCCTTTCGGAAGTGATGGGCCCGGGCGTGGCCTCGGAATGCGCGGAAACGAAAGACGGCCCGACGATCTGGGAAGACCACTTCTATCCCGAGATCATCGACCCGGAAACCGGCGAAGTCCTGCCCGACGGCGAATTTGGCGAACTCGTCTTCACCTCGCTCACGAAGGAAGCACTGCCCATCATCCGTTACCGCACGCGCGACCTCACGCGTCTCTTGCCGGGTACGGCGCGCACCATGCGCCGCATGGAGAAAATCACGGGCCGCTCGGACGACATGCTGATTATTCGCGGCGTGAACGTGTTCCCCACGCAGATCGAGGAACTGCTGCTCAAGCAGCCCGCGCTCGCTCCGCACTACCAGATCATCCTGACCAAGGAAGGTCCAATGGACGTAATGACGCTCAACTGCGAGCCGTGTCCCGAAGCCGCACCCGACTACGGCGCGCTCGACGCAGCGCGCGACGCGCTCGCTTATGACATCAAGGCGCTTATCGGCGTGACGGCGCAGGTCAACGTGCTTGACGTGAACGGCATCGAGCGCTCGGTCGGCAAGGCCAAGCGTGTAATCGACAAGCGGCCGAAGTAACGGCACGCGGCGGACAACGCCGCGCGAAGCAAAGAAAAAGCCGGCGCCGCCGGCTTTTTCACTTCACGTGCATGGCCAAGCGCCCCTTCACGAGTTCGGAAACAGCAGCCACATGCGGCCACCCTGCTTCATCTTGCCGGCCAGATCGCCGGCGTCGTCGCCCAAGCCCCAGAAATAGTCGGCGCGCACGCCGCCCTTGATCGCCGTGCCCGTGTCCTGCGCGAACACGAGCCGGTTGAGCGGCATGTTCGTGAGCGGCCGCGTGGTCTGGAGAAACACCGGCGTGCCGAGCGGGATCGACGCTGGATCGACGGCAATCGAGCGCTCCGGCGTGAGCGGCACGCCAAGCGCCCCGATCGGGCCATCTGATCCGCCTTGCGAGTCGCCCTCGTTCGACGCCATCTCGCGGAAGAACACGAAACGCGGATTGGTGTCGAGGAGCGCATCGACGCGTGTCGGGTTCGCGCGCGCCCAGGCCTTGATGCCCTGCATGGTCGCCTGCGCGGGCGTGAGCTCACCGCGGTCGAGAAGCCAGCGCCCGATCGATTTGTACGGCTGGTTGTTGGTGCCGCCAAAGCCCACGCGCATCACGCTGCCGTCTTCCATCACGATGCGCCCCGAGCCTTGCACCTGCAGGAAGAACGCTTCGATCGGATCGTCGACCCAGACGAGCTCGTTGCCGTTGAGCACGCCCGAGCGCTCGAGCTGCGCGCGCGGAGGCAGCGCGGCGCCCGCGCGATAGCCGGACGGCCAACGATAGAGCGCCGTCTGATAGATACCGTGACGCGTACGCGAACCGTGCAGCAACGGCTCGTAATAGCCGGTCACGAGGCCGTCGACCGTACCGTCGTTGTTGGCGAACTGATAGGGCGTGAAATACGTTTCGAAGAATGCGCGGGCGCTGGAAGCGTCGAGGTCGTCGAGCTGTGTGGCGGCCGAGCAGGCGCGCTGCCAGCGCGGATCGCGCGCAAGGCGCGTGCAGTTCGCGCGCAGCGCCGACGTCACGCCGATCAGCGAGTCGTCCTGCCAGCCCGGCACCTGCTGCCAGGCAACCGGCGTGAGGCGCTGCGCGGCAAGCTGAGAGGGCAGCGTGGGCGCGCCCTTGGGCGGCGCGTTGCGCACATAGCTCGGGCCGCCGCATGCGGCAAGCAAAGTCGCCAGCGAAACGGCGACCAGCCAGCCGCCCGCGCGCCGAAGTGTCGAGCCCGCGCGATATCGCGCCTTTGTGAATCCCGGCATCACCGGAGAATCGGCAGCGGAATCGACGCCACAATCGCGCCTACAATATTGGCTCTCGATGGATGCCGCCATGTCAGAACTGCTCGACGAATACCCGATGCTCATGTTTGGTCTGGAAGCGCTCCTTGCGCTGTTCCTGCTGGTTTTCATCGTTGTGTGGACCGCGTCGGGCAGGAAGAAACAAGCCTCGCGCGACAAGCGGCGTCAGGACTAGCAGACCCCGGATTCGCGCGGCGGTTCAATGGAGTGTGCGCGGCATGCGCAGTACGAATTCGGACACGGGCGCCTCGAAGCGCTCGGCGTCCTCGGCCACGCAGAAGTACTCGCCGCGCATGGTGCCCACAGGCGTCGCGATCACGGCCCAGCTCGTGTACTCGAACTGCTCGCCGGGCTTCAAAAGCGGCTGATGGCCGACCACGCCGAGCCCCTTGACTTCCTGCACGTGATTTTCGCTGTCGGTGATGACCCAATGGCGCGCGATGAGCTGGGCGCTCACCTGACCGGTATTGCGGATGGTCAATGTGTACGCGAAGGCGTATTGCCGGCGCTCCGGGTCCGATTCTTCGGGCAGGTAGCGCACCTGCGACGTCACGCTGAATTCGTACTGGCTCATCCTTGTTCCAATCGCCCGGGTGCGGCCGCCGGGTCCGTTGTCTAAAACGCCCGCGCAGCAAGGCGCTCGCGCACGCGCCGCGACGCGCGGCACATGGTTTGGCATTCTGCTTGATGCGACGAGCCCCCGCAACCCGGCACGGCCCTCGGCGCCGATACGCACTACCTGCCCGGCGCCGCGCCCCGCTGACGCTAAAATACGGCTTTTCCGACAGTTTTCCGATTGCAGCCATGACGCAATTCCGCATCGCCCCCAGCATTCTCTCCGCCGACTTTTCGCGTCTTGGCGAGGAAGTCCGCAACGTCGTCGCGGCTGGCGCCGACTGGATCCACTTCGACGTGATGGACAACCATTACGTGCCGAACCTTACGATCGGACCGCTCGTGTGCGAGGCGATCCGCCCGCACGTGAACGTGCCTATCGACGTGCATCTGATGGTGCGCCCGGTCGACCGCATCGTGCCCGATTTCGCCAAGGCCGGCGCGAACCTCATCAGCTTCCATCCGGAAAGCTCGGACCACATCGACCGCACGCTCTCGCTGATCCGCGACCACGGCTGCAAGGCCGGCCTCGTGTTCAACCCGGCCACGCCGCTCAACTACCTCGACCACGTGATGGACAAGCTCGACCTCGTCCTCATCATGTCGGTGAATCCTGGTTTCGGCGGCCAGTCGTTCATTCCCGAGGCGCTCAACAAGCTGCGTGAGGCGCGCGCGAAGATCGACGCCTATACGGCGCACACGGGCCGTGAGATTCATCTCGAAGTGGACGGCGGCGTGAAGGTCGACAACATCGCCGAAATCGCGGCGGCCGGCGCGGACACCTTCGTGGCGGGCTCGGCGATCTTCGGCAAGCCCGACTACAAGGCCGTGATCGACCAGATGCGCGCGCAGCTCGCGGGCGTGGCGCCCGAAGCCAACGCAAAATGAGCGCCCCCCTCCATTTCGACGCGCCGCGCATCGAAGCGGCGCTGATCGACCTCGACGGCACGATGGTCGACACTGCCGACGACTTCGCCGCGGGCCTGAACGGCATGCTCGCGCAGCTCGACGCCGAAGAAACGACGCGCGAGGAAGTGATGGGCTACGTCGGCAAGGGTTCGGAGCATCTGATCAAGAGCGTGCTCGCACCGCGCTTTCCCGCCGACGACGCCCAGGCACGCTTCGACGAGGCGCTCGCGCTGTACCAGGACGAGTACGCGAAGATCAATGGCCGCCACACGCATCTGTATCCCGATGTCGAAGCGGGCCTTGCCGCGCTGCGCGACCAGGGCATCAAGCTCGCGTGCGTGACCAACAAGCCGCACCGCTTTGCGGTCGAGCTCTTGCGGCAATACGGTCTCGCGCGGTATTTCGAAGTCGTGCTCGGCGGCGACAGCCTGCCGAAGAAAAAACCCGATCCGCTGCCGATGCTTACCGCGTGCGAGCGCCTCGGCGTGAAACCCGAGGCCGCGGTCGCGATCGGCGATTCGGAGAACGACGCGATCGCGGGCCGAGCGGCCGGCATGGCCACGCTCACGGTGCCCTACGGCTACAACCACGGGCAACCTGTACAAAAAATTGAATCGGATGGTATAGTTGCCTCGCTGCTCGACGCCGCCAAGGCGGTCGCAGCGCACAATAATCTGACTTAAGTTCTCAACTGAACGTCAACTATCTCATGTTTCTGAATAAAAAACGGAGTCTGAGCAGCATCGACCGGGGAGCCTGGCCCTGGCGTCGCTGGTCGCGCTAACCTCAACCGAGGTTCGCTGAAGTCGGGTCAACATTCGTCTTCGGCACCGTTTTTTACTTCGCTGCGCACTCGCGCGTGTCTCGACTCTAAACTGTTGCGGTAAACCGTCGGCGGGTCTGGCCGCTGGCTTTCGTTGTCCTTGCGTGTCGTTTCGCCGTTCGCGGCGAGGTGCGCGAGGCGCGAGCGCCTACGCCCCTTGCCGTCGCCCCACCGTACACCGGCCCGGCAAACGCTTTCGGCACTACGCGTTTTTCGGGCCGCACGAGCGAGCGCCAGCGGCCATCAAGCACTCAAAAACACACGCCTCGCGCTCGCCTCGCGCCCCTTTTTGAGCCGCACTGGGCCCGCACCCGACGCCGCGACCGGCAGCACGAACAGGATCGGAACATGACCGAACTCGAATTTCAGTCTCTCGCCAACGAGGGCTACAACCGCATCCCGCTGATCGCCGAAGCACTCGCCGATCTCGAAACGCCTCTCTCGCTGTACCTCAAGCTCGCGCAGCCCGAGCGCGGCGGCGCCAACTCGTTCCTGCTGGAGTCCGTGGTGGGCGGCGAGCGCTTCGGGCGCTACTCGTTCATCGGCCTGCCCGCTCGCTCGCTGATCCGCACGCGCAACGGCGTCTCCGAAGTCGTGCGAGACGGCAAGGTGATCGAGACGCACCACGGCGACCCGCTGGCATTCATCGCGCAGTTCCAGGCGCGCTTCAAGGTCGCGCAGCGTCCCGGCCTACCGCGCTTCTGCGGCGGCCTCGCCGGCTACTTCGGTTACGACGCAGTGCGCTACATCGAGAAGAAGCTCGCCGACACGGCCCCGCCCGACGACCTCGGCCTGCCCGACATCCAGTTGCTGCTGACCGAGGAAGTCGCCGTCATCGACAATCTCGCGGGCAAGCTCTACCTCATCGTCTACGCCGATCCGCAGACGCCCGAGGCCTACACGAAGGCCAAACACCGCCTGCGCGAGCTCAAGCAACGCCTGCGCACGACGGTGCAGCCGCCCGTGACCTCGGCGAGCGTGCGCACCGAGACGTTCCGCGAATTCAGGAAGGACGATTACCTCGCCGCCGTGCGCAAGGCGAAGGAATACATCGCAGCGGGCGAGCTGATGCAGGTACAGGTCGGCCAGCGCCTCATCAAGCCGTATCGCGACAATCCGCTCTCGCTCTACCGCGCGCTGCGCTCGCTGAACCCGTCGCCGTACATGTACTACTACAACTTCGGCGAATTCCACGTGGTGGGCGCATCGCCGGAGATTCTCGTGCGCCAGGAACAGCGCGGCGAGGACCGCATCGTGACGATCCGTCCGCTCGCGGGCACGCGCCCGCGCGGCAACACGCCCGAGCGCGACGCCGAACTCGCGACCGAGCTGCTCAACGACCCGAAGGAAATCGCCGAGCACGTCATGCTGATCGACCTCGCGCGCAACGACGTGGGCCGCATCGCCGAGATCGGCTCGGTGACCGTGACGGACAAGATGATCATCGAGAAGTACTCGCACGTGCAGCACATCGTGAGCTCCGTGGAAGGCAAGCTCAAGCCCGGCATGAACAACTTCGACGTGCTGCGCGCCACCTTCCCCGCCGGCACGCTCTCGGGCGCGCCGAAGGTGCGCGCGATGGAGCTGATCGACGAGCTGGAGCCCGTGAAGCGCGGCCTCTACGGCGGCGCGGTCGGCTACCTCTCGTTCAACGGCGAGATGGATCTCGCGATCGCCATCCGCACCGGCCTCATCCACAACGGCAATCTGTACGTGCAGGCCGCGGCGGGCATCGTCGCCGATTCGGTGCCCGAGTCCGAATGGCAGGAAACCGAGAACAAGGCGCGCGCCGTGCTGCGCGCCGCCGAGCAGGTGCAGGACGGCCTCGACAGCGACTTCTGAGCGGAGAAAAGACCATGTTGCTCATGATCGACAACTACGATTCGTTTACCTACAACATCGTCCAGTACTTCGGCGAGCTCGGCGAAGACGTCCGCACGTATCGCAACGACGAAATCACCCTCGACGAGATCGCGAAGCTCAATCCCGGGCGCATCTGCCTCTCGCCCGGGCCGAGCAACCCGCAGCACGCGGGCATCACGCTCGACGTGCTGCGCGAGTTTTCCGGCCGGATTCCGATTCTCGGCGTGTGCCTCGGCCACCAGGCGATCGGCGAAGCGTTCGGCGGGCGCGTCGTGCGCGCGAAGACCATCATGCACGGCAAGGTGAGCCGGATCGAAACCGACGGCCGCGGCGTGTTCGCCGACCTGCCGAAGCACTTCAACGTCACGCGCTACCACTCGCTCGCCATCGAGCGCGAGTCGCTGCCCGACTGCCTCGAAATCTCGGCGTGGGCCGAAGACGGCGAAATCATGGGCGTGCGTCACCGCGAACTTGCGGTCGAAGGCGTGCAGTTCCATCCGGAGTCGATTCTTTCGGAGCACGGTCACGCGCTCTTCGAAAACTTCCTGAAGCAGACCCAAAGTGCTTGATACGGAGGCGAACCCCATGATTACCCCACAGGAAGCGCTCCAACGCACGATCGAGCACCGCGAGATTTTCCACGACGAGATGCTCCATCTCATGCGCCTCATCATGCGCGGCGAACTTTCGCCCGTACTCTCGGCCGCCATCATCACCGGCTTGCGCGTGAAGAAGGAAACCATCGGCGAGATCACGGCGGCCGCGACCGTGATGCGCGAATTCGCGCATCACGTCGAGGTCAAGGACAACGCGAACTTCATCGATATCGTCGGTACCGGCGGCGATGGTTCGCATACCTTCAATATTTCCACGGCTTCGATGTTCGTCGCCGCGGCAGCGGGCGCGAAGGTCGCGAAGCACGGCAACCGCGGCGTATCGAGCAAGTCGGGCAGCGCGGACGTGCTCGAAGCGCTCGGCGTGAACATCGACCTGCAGCCGGACCAGGTGGCCGCGTCGATCGCCGAAACGGGCATGGGCTTCATGTTCGCGCCCAACCATCATCCCGCGATGAAGAACATCGCCGCCGTGCGCCGCGAACTGGGCGTGCGCACGATCTTCAACATCCTCGGGCCGCTCACGAATCCGGCCGGCGCGCCGAACCAGTTGATGGGCGTGTTTCATCCGGATCTCGTCGGCATTCAGGTGCGCGTGATGGCGCGCCTCGGCGCGAAGCACGTGTGCGTCGTGTACGGCAAGGACGGCATGGACGAAGTGTCGCTCGGCGCGGCGACGCTCGTGGGCGAACTCAAGGACGGCCAGATTCGCGAGTACGAGATTCACCCCGAGGACTTCGGCATGCAAATGGTCTCGAACCGCTCGCTCAAGGTCGAAAACGCCGACGAATCGAAGGCGATGCTGCTCGGCGCGCTCTCGAACGAGCCGGGCACGCCGCGCGAAATCGTCGCGCTGAACGCGGGCACGGCGCTCTACTGCGCGAACGTGGCGGATTCGATCGCCGACGGCATCGTGCTTGCGCGCGAAACGCTCGCAAGCGGCCGCGCGCGCGCCAAAGTCGACGAACTGGTACGCTTCACGCAACAGTTCAAACGCTGATCCAGCACCGTTTTTCCCGGACATCATGAGCGACATTCTCGACAAAATCATCGCCGTCAAGCGCGAAGAAGTGCGCGCGGCGCAGCAGAGCGCACCGCTCGAAGAACTGCGGCTCGAAGCGAGCGTGCGCGATCTGCGCGACTTCGTCGGCGCATTGCGCGCGAAGCACGACAACGGCCAGGCGGCCGTGATCGCCGAAGTGAAGAAGGCGAGCCCCTCGAAAGGCGTGCTGCGCGAAAACTTCCAGCCCGCCGGGATCGCGCGCTCGTACGCCGAACACGGTGCAGCCTGCCTTTCCGTGCTCACCGACGTGCAGTTCTTCCAGGGCAGCGCCGCCTACCTCGAAGCCGCGCGCGCCGCCTGCAACCTGCCCGTGCTGCGCAAGGACTTTATCGTCGACCCGTACCAGATCGTCGAAGCGCGTGCGATGGGCGCCGACGCGATCCTGCTGATCGCCGCCGCGCTGGAGCCCGGCCAGATGCGCGACCTCGAAGCGCTTGCGCATTCGCTCGGTCTCGCCGTGCTCGTCGAAGTGCACGACCGCAACGAGCTCGAACACGCGCTCACGCTGAAAACGCCGCTCATCGGCATCAACAACCGCAATCTGCGCACGTTCGAAACCACGCTGCAGACCACCATCGACATGCTCGACGACGTGCCGGAAGGCCGCATCGTCGTGACCGAGTCGGGCATTCTCTCGCGTGCGGACGTCGAGAAGATGCGCGCGCTTTCCGTGCACACGTTCCTCGTGGGCGAAGCGTTCATGCGCGCCGAGCAGCCGGGCGAGGAACTCGCCCGCATGTTCTTCTGACCGGACACCGCGATGGCCATCGAACGCGAAATCAAACTCGCGCTGCCGCGCGACCAGGTGGACGCGGCGCTACGTCTGTTCGAGACGCGCGCCGGCGAGCCCGGTCGCGCCGTCAAGCTCGAAAACGTCTACTTCGACACGCCCGCGCTCACGCTCGCGCGCGCGAAGAGCGCCCTGCGCCTGCGCCGCGCGCCCGAGGGCTGGCTGCAGACGTTCAAGACCATCGGCGTGGCGCAAAACGGTCTGCACGCGCGGCACGAGTGGGAAATGCCGGTGGCGGGCGAAGCGCTCGAAATCGGCAAGCTGCTGCACGAGTGCGACGAAGCGGGCGTTTCGACGGCGCTCTCGGATGCGGCTGCGACTCTGATCCCGCTCTTTCGCACCGACTTCACGCGCACGCTGTGGGCGCTCGAAGTCGACGGGGCGCAGGTGGAGGCGGCCGTCGACCAGGGCGAGATCACCGCGGACGTGAACGGCGCAACGCGCCGCAGACCGATCTGCGAAATCGAACTCGAACTGAAGGCCGGCGACGAAGCCGCGCTGCACACGCTCGCTGCGGAACTCGCAAAAGCGCTGCCGGGCGTCGCGCCCGACGATACCAGCAAGGCCCAGCGCGGATACAAGCTGCGCGAAGGCTGAGAACGGCGTGCCGCGCCGATTCCAAACCCGCGCGGACGCTCGGCAGACATAAACAGGCGCAAACACGCGAACGGACACGAACAGGCGTGAATCGGCGCAAACAGGCGCGGTTAGTTGCAACGCCGTGCCAAAGCCGCAAATGCCTGTCCTGCCGCGCGCCTGCCGGATTGAATCGCCGCGCGATTGCTGCGACACTTGCCGCCCATGACCTCCACGAAACGCCCGCGCGGCGCGATGCCGGTGCAAGCTTCGCTCTTTGACGACGAGTTGCCCGACACGGCGCTTGCCACGCTCGACGCGCCGACTCTGCCCGAAGTCGACCCGCGCCAGATCACGATCTTCTCGCTTTTCGACGACGCCGAATTCCCGGCGCCCGCCCACGCGCCCGTCAGCACGCCCGCTCAAGCCATGTCCAAAGAATCCGCCACGCCGCCGGCCGCGACCGCGCCCGGCACGACGACGCGCCTCGAAGACCAGTTCGACGCGCTGCCCGCCGCCTGGCGCGAACTGCTCGCGCCTTTCATCGCGAGCGACGCTTACGCGCCGCTCTGCCGCTTCGTCGACGACGAGCGCGCCGCCGGCAAAACCGTCTACCCCGCCGATGTGTTCCGCGCGCTGCGCCTCACCTCGCCCGACGAAGTGAAGGTCGTGATTCTCGGCCAGGACCCGTACCACGGCGAAGACCGCGGCACGCCGCAAGCGCACGGCCTCGCGTTTTCGGTGCCGCCTTCGGTACGTCCGCCGCCGTCGCTGCGCAATATCTTCAAGGAAATCACGGCAAGCCTCGGCATCGAGGCGCCCTCACACGGCTGCCTCGACGCATGGGCGCGCCAGGGCGTGCTGCTGCTGAACACCGTATTGACCGTCGAGCGAGGCAATGCCGCGAGCCACGCCAAACGCGGCTGGGAGCGCTGCACCGACACGCTGATCCACGAACTTGCCGTGCGCCACGAACATCTCGTGTTCATGCTCTGGGGCGCGCACGCGCAGAACAAGCGCGCGCTGCTCCCGGGTGCGCACTGCGTGCTGGAAGCGCCGCATCCGTCGCCGCTTTCCGCGCATCGCGGCTTTCTCGGCTGCGGGCATTTCGCGCAGGCCAACGCGTATCTGCGGGCGCATGGCCGTCAGCCGATCGACTGGCGCTTGCCCGAGGAAGGCGTCGTGCTCGCCTGATCCTCGCATCGCGCAACGCCGCGCAATGAAAAACGCCACGAAATTGCTTTCGTGGCGTTTCTGCTTTTACGGCAGTCAACCGGCAGCGTTATGCCGCAGCAATCGCCTCGCGCGCGCTCGCGAGTGCCGCACTTGCCGCTTCCGGGCCCATGTTCAGGCCTTCGGCGTAGATGAAGTTCACGTCGGTCATGCCGAGGAAGCCGAGGAACGACTTCAGGTACGGCGTCTGGCTGTCGTGCGGCGTGCCCTGGTACTTGCCGCCGCGCGCCGAGACCACGAACACCTTCTTGCCCGTCACGAGGCCTTCCGGACCGTTCGCGCCGTAGCGGAACGTGATGCCGGCGCGCGCGATCCAGTCGAAGTACGTCTTGAGCTGCGACGAGATGCCGAAGTTGTAGAGCGGTGCGCCGATCACGACGATGTCCGCTGCCTGCAGTTCCGCGATCAGCGCTTCGCTGCGCGCGGCGATGGCCTGCTGCTCCGGCGTGCGCTGCTCGGCGGGCGTGAAGAACGCGCCGAGAACGGCGTCGTCGAGATGCGGCAGCGGATCGGCTTGCAGGTTGCGCGTGACGACTTGCGCGCCCGGATTCGATTGTTGCAGCCTGGCCGTCAATTCGTTGACGAGCAGCGTCGACTGGGCGCCTTGCGAGCGGGCGGCGGAATTGATTTGCAGGATCGTGGTCATGGTGGCTCCTTCGGGTCTCAGTTGCGCAACGTTGCGCGAGTGAAGGCATTGTGTTTTTTTGCTGCGCCCCGAAAAAGTAGTCCGCCGATGACGGATTGTTGCAGCGATAGAACAATCGCCGGCATGAAAACGGCGCGGGCGTCATGCCCCGCGCCGTTTTCGGTGTCGCCGCGCGAACGACTGCGCGAAACGCAGCCTCTCGCGTCGTGCGATCAGGCCGCCAGCCAGCGCTCGCGCAGGCCGCGCACGGCCGCGCGCTTGTCCGCGGCGGTGAGCTTGTAGCGCGCAATATCGGGCGCATCGAGCGTCAGGCGCGCAATGCGCAGCTCGTCGCGGCGAAACGCGTGTATCTCGACCTTCGCGCCGGGCTGATAACGCGAGAGCAGCGTGTCGAGATTCGAACCCGTCACGCGCAGGCCGTCGAGCGCGACGAGCGCGTCGCCGGCCGAAAGCCCGGCCTTCTGCGCCGCGCCGCCTTCGTAGACCACCGCGAGCGTCGCGTCCGCGCCGCCGCGCAGGCGTGCGCCAAGCGAAGGCTTCGCGCCGCGTTCGGGCTCGCCTTCGAGCGTCACGCCGAACGGCTCGAACAGCGCCGCGAGCGGCAGATCGCGCGTGCCGCGCACCGCGTCGCTAAAGAGCGTGCCAAGCTCCACGCCCGTCGCCTCGGCAATCAGCGCCTCGACGTCGTCCTCACCCACGCCGACCGGCTTGCCGCGATAGAAGTCGCGTCCATAGCGCTGCCACAGGAGGCGCATGACGTCGTCGAGCGATTTGCGCCCGTTCGTTTCGGCGCGAATGGCCAGATCGAACGAGAGCGCGACGAGCGAGCCCTTCGTGTAGTAGCTCACGATCGAATTCGACGCATTCTCGTCCTGGCGGTAGTACTTCACCCACGCGTCGAACGAGCTTTCCGCGACGCTCTGCTTGAGGCGCCCCGCGCCGCGCAGCACGCCGGCTATCGTCTTGCCGAGGAGACCGAAATATTCGTCGGCGGAAATGAGGCCGCTGCGCACGAGCATCAGATCGTCGTAATAGGACGTGAAGCCCTCGAAAAGCCACAGGAGCGACGTGTAGTCCTCGCGCGCGAGGTCGTACGGCACGAATGCGGCGGGCTTGATGCGCTTCACGTTCCAGGTGTGGAAGTACTCGTGGCTGCACAGGCCGAGATAGGTGCGGTAGCCTTCCGACGTCTCCGGCTTGCCCTTCACCGGAAGGTCCGTCCGGTTGCAGATGAGCGCCGTCGATGCGCGATGCTCGAGGCCGCCGTAACCGTCGCTCACGGCCTGCGTCATGAACACGTAGCGCTCCATCGGCGCGCGCTTCGTGCGGGGCTCGAAGAGCGCGATCTGCGCCTCGCAGATCTTCTTGAGATCGGCGGCCAGACGTTCGGTGTCGAGCGACACCACGCGGCCCGCGATCACGATGTCGTGCGGCACGCCATGCGCCTTGAAGCTCGCGAGCGTGAACTCGCCAAGCGTGACCGGATGATCGATCAGCTCGTCATGGCACGAGGCCGTATATTCGCCGAAGCCGTAGCGCTTGGTGCCGCGCGCCTCGGCGAGCGCCGTGCCGACGCGCCAGTGACGGTACGCATGGCCGTCGGGACGCTGGATATCCACGACATGCTGGGCCTCCTCATGGCCGAGCGCCGCGAGAAACACGCTCGTGCCGTTGAAGAAGCCCACCGTGTCGTCGAGATGCGCGGCGCGCACCGACAGGTCCCACGCGTAGACCTCGTAGCGCAGCGTGAGCGCGCCCTTCACGGGCGCGGCCTGCCACGAATGCTTGTCGGTCTTCGTCACGCGCACCCTGCGGCCGGCGTCGTTGAACGCGCGCAGCGCGACGATATTGCGCGCGAACTCGCGCACCATGTAGCTGCCCGGAATCCACACGGGCAGCATGAAGCGCTGGCCCTCGGGTGCGGGATCGACGAGTGTGAGCGTCACCTCGAACAGATGTGCGGCGGGATTCTTCGGGACGATGGTGTATCGGATCGGCTTCATCGGCGGGATCGGTGAGAGGTTCGGTCAGCGGACACGGAATGCGATTACGGCACGCGCGGCGGGCAAAACGCGCCGGACAAAAAAGCACCGGCCGCGAAGGCGGCCGGCGGGTTCAGGCGTGGCTTCAATGTGCGCCGTTCAATCCGCGCTCCAGCCGCTCGGCGCTGACCGCGCCGGGCAGCCGCGTGCCGTCCGCCAGGATCACGGTGGGCGTGCCGGTCACGTTCATCTTCGCGCCGAGCGCGAGATTGCTGTCGATCGCGGCCGTGTCGCAGGTGCCGGCCGCCGTGGGCGCCTTGCGGTCGACCATCCACGACTCCCACGCCTTCGCGCGGTCGGACGAGCACCAGATCTGCTTCGCCTTCGCCGTCGAATCGGGCGAGAGCACCGGGTACAGGAAGGTGTAGACCGTCACGTTGTCGATCGACTTGAGCGTGCTTTCGAGCTGATGGCAGTACGGGCAGTTCGGATCGGAGAACACGGCCATCTTGCGCTTGCCGTCGCCCTTGACGACCTTGACCGCGTTGTCCAGCGGCAGCTTCGCGAAGTCCACCCGGTTGATCTCGTTGAGGCGCGACTCGGTGAGATTGCGATGCGCCCTGGTGTCGATCAGTTCGCCGTTGAGCACGTAGTCGCCGTTGGCGTCGCTGTAGACGATCTGCGTGCCGAGATTGATTTCGTAGAGGCCGGGCATGGGCGCCCGCGTGATGCCCTTGATGTCGCCGGCGTCGATGCCGAGGCGCGACTGCAGCGCCGACCTGATCTTGTCGGTGGTCTGATCGGCCTGCGCCGAGCAGCCGAGCGCCGAGGCAGCCGCCGCGAGCGCGAGCGCGGCGACGCGCGTGGTGTAGTGTCTGCGCGTTTGCATGGAATGCGTTCCTGATTCGGGCGCGCCGCGCAATGCTGGCGCGCGCAAGGTTCCGTTGGATGGCCGCGCGGCGGGCGCAGAAAGCGCTGGCTTCGCCGGCACCGCAGAGCGAATACGCCCATTCTAAGCCGCACCGGGCCGCGAGCACCGAAATGCCCGCTGCGGCGGCAGGCGCGTGGCCGTCAGCCGAGCGCCGAGGCCACGAGCCAGCGCTTGAGCAGCGGCTGCGCGCCCACGAAGGCCATGCCCGTGTTGCGCACCGCGCGGGCGAGCGTGCCGGGAACCGAGAAGAGCCGCTGCAGGCCGTCGGTGGCGACGACGAGCTTCTGGATGTCCTCGCGGCGGCCGCGTTCGTAGCGGCGCAGCAGCACGGTGTCGCCGAGGTCGCGGAACGCCTCTTTCTTCGCGACGACGTCGACGAGCGCGGCGACGTCGCGCAGGCCGAGGTTCACGCCCTGGCCGGCGAGCGGGTGGATGAGATGCGCCGCGTCGCCGACCAGCGCGACGCGCGGCGCGATCAGGCGATCGACGGTCTGCAGCGAAAGCGGAAAGCCGCGCGCGGGCGTCACGCATTCGAGCGCGCCCAACTGGCCCTGCGAAACGCGCTCGACTTCGGCGGCGAGCTGCTCCGGTTCGAGCCCGAGGAGCGCGTCGGCGTGCTCCGTCTGCGCCGACCAGACGAGCGACACGTGCTGGTCAGGCAACGGCAGCAGCGCGATGATCTCGCCCTCGCGGAACCACTGGTACGCCGTTTCGCCGTGCGGCTTCTGCGCCAGAAAGTTGGCGACCACGCCCGTTTGACGGTAATCGCGCCGCGCGACCTTCGAGCCGATCTGCGAGCGCACCCACGAATGCGCGCCGTCGGCGCCGACCGCCAGATCGGCTTCGATCGTGCGGCCATTCGCGAGGCCGATGACGGCGGCGTCGGGCTTCACGTCGAGTGTCTGCGCGCGCGTATCGATCCACGTGAGGTTGGGCTGGAAGTGCAGCGCCGCGTCGAGCGCGCGCTCGACGACCGACGACTCGGCGATCCACGCGAGCTGCGAAACGGAAGCCTGATACGCCGAGAAATGCAGCTCTGCGGCGGCGTCGCCGAATACGCGCATGTCGAAGACGGGAGTGAGGCGCGCGGCGTCGACGGCCTGCCAGACCCGCAACCGCTCGAACAGCGCCTGCGAACTGCGCGAGAAAGCGTAGACGCGCGCGTCGAACACGGCGCCGGCCGGCAGCGACGCGCAGGGCTGCGCGAGCAGCGCCACGCGCAAGCCGCCCTGGGTCAGCGCGAGCGCCGCCGACTTGCCGACGAGCCCGCCGCCGATCACGGCGACGTCAAAGGTCTGGTTGCTTGCAGTCATCCGCGCATTATAGCCGCGAGGACTTGTCTGACAGGGACGGATGGGGCATTGTTGCGACGCAGCAAAGAACGCGCGCCGCCCGACGCTACAAGGCGTCGCAGCGCGAATGCGCGACTCGCGGCGGCTACCGGCGCGGCCCGCCCCGAACCCGCCGCCGGAGAAGGTTACAATTACGGTTTTCGTGACCCGCTGACCCGCGTCACGCCCCCCGACGTGCCACCTGCGCCGCCCCGCCCGCCGCCTGCGCTTTCGCGAGACGCCCGGACCCGGGCGCTTCGCGCGCGGCGAGCCGCACGTCACCACCCTGACATGCAGAGATTTTCATGAGCCTCAAATGCGGCATCGTCGGCTTGCCCAACGTCGGCAAGTCCACCCTGTTCAACGCGCTGACCAAGGCGGGCATCGCCGCCGAAAACTATCCGTTCTGCACCATCGAGCCGAACGTCGGCGTGGTCGAGGTGCCCGATCCGCGCCTGAAAGCGCTCTCGGAGATCGTCAAGCCCGAGCGCGTCGTGCCGGCCGTGGTCGAGTTCGTCGACATCGCGGGCCTCGTCGCGGGCGCGAGCAAGGGCGAAGGCCTCGGCAACCAGTTCCTCGCCAACATCCGCGAAACCGACGCCATCACGCACGTCGTGCGCTGCTTCGAGGACGACAACGTGATCCACGTGGCGGGCAAGGTCGATCCGCTCGCCGACATCGAAGTCATCAACACCGAACTCGCGCTCGCCGACCTCGGCACGGTCGAGAAGTCGCTCACGCGCTATTCGAAGGCCGCGAAGTCGGGCAACGACAAGGAAGCCGCGAAACTCGTCGCCGTGCTCGAAAAGGTGCGCGCGCAGCTCGACCAGGCGAAGCCCGTGCGCGCGCTCGACCTGAACGAGGACGAGCAGGCGCTCCTCAAGCCGTTCTGCCTCATCACCGCGAAGAAGACGATGTACGTCGCGAACGTGAAGGAAGACGGCTTCGAGAACAACCCGCACCTGGAAGCCGTGCGCAAGTACGCCGAGGCCGAAGGCTCGCCCGTGGTGGCCGTGTGCGCCGCGATCGAAGCCGAAATCGCCGATCTCGAAGACGAAGACAAGGCCGCATTCCTCGCCGACATGGGCATGGACGAGCCGGGCCTCGACCGCGTGATCCGCGCGGGCTTCAAGCTGCTCGGCCTGCAGACCTACTTCACGGCCGGCGTGAAGGAAGTGCGCGCGTGGACGATCCACGTCGGCGATACGGCCCCGCAGGCCGCGGGCGTGATCCACACCGACTTCGAGCGCGGCTTCATCCGCGCGCAGACCATCGCGTTCGAGGATTTCGTCCAGTACAAGGGCGAAACCGGCGCGAAGGAAGCCGGCAAGATGCGCGCCGAAGGCAAGGAATACGTCGTGCGCGACGGCGATGTGATGAACTTCCTGTTCAACGTCTGAGACACCGCCGCCCGAACGATCGAAGCCCGCCTCCGCGCGGGCTTTTTTTTGCGCCCCGCTTCGCTCACCATAACAAGACAAGACGAGAGACCATCGACATGCACCTGCCCGGAACCCCGCACGCCACACGCATCTCCCGCTTCGCCGCCACACTCCTGACGCTGCTCTGCGTCGCCGCGCCCGCCTTCGCGTTCCAGCCCACCTACGCGACGCCCGACGAAACTGATCTCGACAACCACCACAGCTACCAGAACCGCTCGGGCGACACCGTCCACTCGCCCGCCCACTCTCGCTCGGGCCGCGTGCCCGAGGGCGCGAGCGCCCAGTGCCGCGACGGCACCTACAGCTTCAGCCGCCACCACAGCGGCACCTGTTCGCGGCACGGCGGCGTCGGGCGGTGGCTATAGGCCGGACGACATAGGCACCGCGTGCCGCCACGAACCCGCCACGCCCCCGCCACGACGGCCAAGGCGACGAGCCCGCCCGCCGCCTGCCCGGTTCCTCCCCCCATCGCCCGCGCCCCGTACAATAGCGGCTTGCGCAACACCCCCATTTCGCGGTTCCGACACGGCGCGCGCCGCGTCCCGCCCCCTTTTCCCGTTTCTCCAAAGACACTCTCATGGCCCAATACGTCTTCACCATGAACCGGGTCGGCAAGATCGTGCCGCCCAAGCGCCAGATCCTGAAAGACATCTCGCTGTCGTTCTTCCCCGGCGCGAAGATCGGCGTGCTCGGCCTGAACGGCTCGGGCAAGTCCACGCTCATCCGGATCATGGCCGGCGTCGACAAGGACATCGAAGGCGAAGCCACGCCGATGCCCAACCTCAACATCGGCTATCTGCCGCAGGAGCCGCAGCTCGATCCGGAAAAGACCGTGCGCGAAGCCGTCGAGGAAGGGCTCGGCGACGTGTTCAACGCGCAGAAGAAGCTCGACGAGATCTACGCGGCCTACGCCGAACCCGACGCCGACTTCGACGCCCTCGCCGCCGAGCAGGCGAAGTACGAGGCGATCCTCGCGACCGCCGACGGCGGCAGCCCCGAGCAGCAGCTCGAAGTGGCCGCCGACGCGCTGCGCCTGCCGCCGTGGGACGCGAAGATCGGCAATCTCTCGGGCGGCGAAAAGCGCCGCGTCGCGCTCTGCAAGCTGCTGCTCGAAAAGCCCGACATGCTGCTGCTCGACGAACCGACCAACCACCTCGACGCCGAATCGGTCGAGTGGCTCGAACAGTTCCTCACGCGCTTTCCGGGCACCGTCGTCGCCGTGACCCACGACCGCTACTTCCTCGACAACGCCGCCGAGTGGATTCTCGAACTCGACCGCGGCCACGGCATTCCCTGGAAGGGCAACTATTCGAGCTGGCTCGACCAGAAAGAAGAGCGCCTGAAGCAGGAAGAGGCGTCGGAATCGGCGCGCCAGAAGGCCATCAAGAAGGAACTGGAGTGGGTGCGCCAGAATCCGAAGGGCCGCCAGGCGAAGTCGAAAGCGCGGATCGCGCGCTTCGAGGAACTGTCGAGCCAGGAATACCAGAAGCGCAACGAGACGCAGGAAATCTTCATTCCGGCCGGCGAGCGTCTCGGCAACGAAGTGATCGAGTTCAGGAACGTCAGCAAGTCGTACGGCGATCGTCTGCTCATCGACAACCTGAGCTTCAAGATTCCGGCGGGCGCGATCGTCGGCATCATCGGGCCGAACGGCGCCGGTAAATCCACGCTGTTCCGGATGCTCACGGGCCAGGAGCAGCCGGATTCGGGCGAAATCGTGCAAGGCCCGACCGTCAAGCTCGCCTACGTCGACCAGAGCCGCGACGCGCTGGCCGCCGACAAGACCGTGTTCGAGGAAATCTCGGGCGGCGCGGACGTGCTGACCGTCGGCAAGTACGAAACGCCGTCGCGCGCGTACATCGGCCGCTTCAACTTCAAGGGCGGGGATCAGCAGAAGGTGGTCGGCAACCTCTCGGGCGGCGAACGCGGCCGTCTGCATCTGGCGAAGACGCTCATCTCGGGCGGCAACGTGCTGCTGCTCGACGAGCCGTCGAACGACCTCGACGTCGAAACGCTGCGCGCGCTCGAAGACGCGCTGCTCGAATTCGCGGGCTCGGTGATGGTGATCTCGCACGATCGCTGGTTCCTCGACCGCATCGCCACGCACATCCTCGCGTTCGAAGGCGACTCGCAGGTCACGTTCTTCGACGGCAACTATCAGGAATACGAGGCCGACAAGGTCAAGCGCCTCGGCGAGGAAGCGGCGCGTCCGAAGCGTCTGCGCTACAAGCCGATCAGCCGGTAACCGGGAGGCGCGCCAGCGCCTTTCGCAAATCGACGGCAACGGCGGCCCTCGGGCCGCCGTTTCGTTTTGACCACGCGCATCGATCGTGCATCGAGCCACGCGCGGCACGGCGGTTGCGCGAAAGCCGCTACGCTTGAGTCCTCAAGCCCGTTCCCCGCAAGGAATTCCGCATGGCGATGCCGCTCCGCAACCGGGTTCTCCTCATCGTGGCGATCGTCGTCGCGCTGCTCGCGCTCGCGGCGCTCGTCACGCTCTACGCGCTCCAGCGCGAGGCGAAGGCCTACGTGGAGCGCGCGCTGGCGCCCGTCGGCACGGCGGCGCACGTCGACGTCGCGTTCGACCTCTCGTCCGTCGAACTCGCCGACGTGCGCCTGAAACCCCCGCCCGACTGGCCCACCGCCGACACGCTCCACGCCGCCCGCATCACGATCACGCCCGACTTGCGCGCCCTGTTTTCGCACCGCGTGCATATCCGCAGCATCGTCGTAAGCGACTTCACAATGACGGTGCTGCGCCGCGAGAGCGGCTCGATCCTGATCCTGCCGAATCTGCGCGATTCCATGGCGCAAGGCTCGCAGCCCGCAAGCGGCGCGCAGGGCGAACGCAGCCTGCCGCAGGAAAAGGTCATCGACCATATCGGTTTCGAAAACGGCGCATTCGAGTTCTACGACCGCTCGGTGAGCAATCCGCCGTGGCGCGTGACGGTGAACCGCGCGCTGGCGAGCGTCGACGATATCCATCTGCCCGCGCTCGCGGAGCCCACGCGCATCTCGGTAACGGGAAACGTCGTCGGTCCCGCGCATACGGGCCGCGTCACGTTCGACGGCTGGATGCGGATCGCGAGCAAGGATTCGCAGACGCACACGACACTGCGCGGCGTGGACGTGAGGACGATCGATCCATATCTGCTGAAAAAGGCCGGCGCGAAGGCCAACGTGGCCGGCGGCACGCTGGACCTCGATCTCACCTCGACCGTACGCGGGTATCACCTGCATGCGCCGGGCACGGTCACGCTGCACGACCTGCAACTCGCGCAAAGCAACGACCCTGTCGACACGTTTCTCTCGATCCCGACGCGCGCCGCCGTGGCCGCGCTGAAGGCGCACAAGGGCGCGATCACGCTGCGTTTCGTGCTCGACGGCAACCTGCGCGATCCGAAGTTCAAGCTCAACGAAAACCTGATGACGGAGCTGCGCGCCGGATTCGCGCAGGCGCTCGGCGTGAGCGCCGAGGGCGTGGCAAAGGGCGCCGGGCAAACGGCGAAGGGCATCGCCGACGCATTGCGCAGCTTGTTGCAGCCGGTGGCTCCGGCGCCCGCTTCGAAATGAAGCGGGCTCAGACCGGCAGGCCGAGCTCGCGCAGTCTCGCGTCGGTGGCGGCGTTGGTCGTGTGGTGCACGCCATGCCAGCCGAGCGCCGCGGCGGCTTCGGCGTTGCGCGCGTTGTCGTCGATGAATACGAGTTCCTCGGGCCTCACGCCGGGCAGTTGCGCCTCGATCCGGCGGAACATCTCGTGGAAGATCGCCGGATCGGGCTTCACGAGCTTCACGCGCCCCGACACGACGACGTCGCGGCAGCGCCGCAAGATGCCGAAGCGCTCCCACGCCCAAGGAAACGTCTCCGCCGACCAGTTGGTGAGGCCGAAGACCGGCACACCCGCGGCCTCCAGACGCTCGAAGGTCGCGACGCCGCCGTCGAGCAGCCCACCGATCATCTCGTGCCAGCGCTCGTAGAACGCGCGGATCAGCGCCTCGTGCGCGGGGAACGCCGCGACCAGCGCTTCGGTGCCGACGGCAATCGGTTCGCCGCCGTCCTGGCGGATCACCCAGTCCATCTTGCAGACGTGCGTGAGGAACCAGCGGCGCTCGTCGTCGTCGGGAATCAGCTTGCGATAGAGGTATTCGGGGCTCCAGTCCACGAGCACCCCGCCGAAATCGAACACGACCGCCTTGATCGTCATGCGCTTGCTCCGCTTGAATGCAATGGGAATGCCGAAGGAAATCAGATCGGCTGCGTGCGCTTTTCGAGCCACGCAAGCGCCTCGCCGCTCACGTGCGGCGCAATGCGCACGCGCACGGTCTGATGGTAGGCATTGAGCCATGCGCGCTCGTCCTCGCGCAGGAGCGCGAGATCGATGCAACGCGTGTCGATCGGGCAGAGCGTGAGCGTCTCGAAGCGAAGGAACTCGCCGAATTCGGTCGTTTCGGCGCGCTGGTTCAGCACGAGATTCTCGATCCGCACGCCCCACTTGCCCGGCCGGTAAATGCCCGGTTCGATCGAGGTGATCATGCCCGCTTCCATCACCGTCCACGGCTCGGCCGGCGCGTAGTGCGAGATGACCTGCGGCCCTTCGTGCACGTTCAGGAAGTAGCCCACGCCGTGGCCCGTGCCGTGGCCGTAGTCGGCGCCCGCCGCCCAGATCGGCGCGCGCGCGATGGCGTCGAGCATCGGCGAACGGATGCCGCGCGGGAACTGCGCGCGCGAGAGCGCCATCATGCCCTTGAGCACGAGCGTGAAGTCGCGCTTTTGTTCCGCGCCCGGCGTGCCTACCGGCACGACGCGCGTGATGTCGGTGGTGCCGTCGAGGTATTGGCCGCCCGAGTCGATGAGCAGCAGGCCGTCGCCTTCGATCACGCTGTGCGACTCGGGCGTGGCGCGGTAGTGCGGCATGGCGCCGTTCGCGTTGAAGCCCGCGATGGTCGCGAACGAGAGCGACTTGAAACCCGCACGGCGCGCGCGCGCGGCAGAGAGCTTTTCGTCGATGGTCAGCTCGGTGATGGTCTCGCGGCCGAGCGCCGCCTCGAACCAGGCGAAGAATTCGGCGAGCGCCGCGCCGTCCTGCTCCATGGTCGCGCGCACGTGGCCGGCCTCGGCGGCGGTCTTGCGCGACTTGAGGAACGTGCTCGGATTGACCGACTCCACGAGCTTCACCGCCGGCGACACCGCCTGCAGCAAGCCATAGGTCACGCGGCGCGGATCGACGAGCAGCGCCGCCTTCGCGGGCAGCGCCGCGAGCGCGGCGGCCGCGCCGGCATACGGTGCGACGCGCACGTTGTCTTTCGCGAGCACCTGCGCGAGCGTCTCGCTCACCTTGCCGTCGGCGACGAAGAGCGTTGCCTCGTCCGGCCCGATCAGCGCGTGCGCGACGAACACGGGGTTGTAGTTGACGTCCGCACCGCGCAGATTGAAGAGCCACGCGAGGTCGTCGAGCGTCGAGATGAAGTGCCACTGCGCGCCCTTCTCCGCCATCGCGCGGCGCACCTGCTCGAGCTTGCCGGCGCGGCTCGTGTCGGCGTGCGGCGCGACGTGCTCGTAGACGGGATCGAGCGGCAGCGACGGCCGGCCCTGCCAGACGTCGTCGAGCAGATCGAGGTCGGTGCGCAGCGCGATCTCGCGCGCCTTGAGCGCGTCCGCGAGCGCGCGCGCCGAGGCCACGCCGAGCACCGCGCCGTCCACGGCCACGGCGCCGCCCGCGCTCACGTTCTGCGCAAGCCAGTCGATGTGCGGCGCGCTTTGCTGGCCGCCCGTCATTTTCATGAGCTGGATGCCGGTCCCGGCGAGTTGCTGCTCGGCTTGCACCCAGTAGCGGCTGTCCACCCAGACGCCCGCGAAATCCTTCGTCACGACGAGCGTGCCCACGGAGCCGGTGAAGCCCGAGAGCCATTCGCGCCCCTGCCAGCGACGCGGCAGATATTCGGAGAGATGCGGATCGGCGGAGGGTACGAGGGCGGCATCCACGCCGGCGCGCGTCATCGCAGCGCGCAACGCGGCAATGCGCTCGGGAATCGAGGAAGTTTCGGGGAGTCGGGCGTTCATGTTTTCACCTGCGAAGAATTCGAAGCGGGATAGCTGAATACGATGGTGCGGCCACGTTTCGGCCACGAATCGGCCAGATAAGGCGCTCAGCAAGGGCCGGCGGCGCGGCTAGGGCCGCCGCGCGCGCAGCGCGACGCTCAGGCCTGCGAAAATGAGCGCGAGCGCCGCGCAAAGCGGCCATTGAAGCAACTCGCCATCGTAGAAAAGGCCGGTCGCACTGCCGGCTTCGTTAGCGAGCGCCGCGCCGAGCACGCCGGCCGCGACCGCCAGCGCGAGTCCGTGACGGGCGGCACCGCGCAAGGGATGGAGCCACCATCCCGCACAGCCCACCACCAGTCCGAGAACAACGATACCGGGCCAGCCCATTAAAGACTCGTCCCATAGATTTTCGGACAAGTCTGATAGGGCCGCCGAAGTGCGAGGGCTAGCATTTCTCTCTTGGCTATGTCTCTTTTTAACTGGAAAACGGTCGGCTCGGCGCTTCCCGCGTAGCGGTTGAGTGTAGGGGGCGGGATGGCGCAAGGCAAGCGCGCTGGCACCCGCCGCAGCCGCACTCCCTCGTATGCGAATCGCCCTTGTCGAACCGGATGCCCGTCAGGCTGAAGCCGTCGTCCGCCTGCTCATTGCGGGCGGGCACGCATGCCAGCACTTTCCGCTCGGCGCGCAGTTCTTCCAGACGCTCGAAGAAGAAACCTTCGACCTCCTCGTCGCGGCGTGGTGGTGCGGCGATACCGGCGCCGACGAACTCATTCCCCAAGCACGCAAGCTGCTGCCGGGCCTGCCCGCCATCGCGCTGATACTCGCTCCGCACGAAAGCGAGATCGTCGCGAGCCTGCAAGCCGGCGCAGACGACTGCATCGCCAAGCCCGTGCGCGGCCCCGAAATGCTCGCGCGCATCGACGCCCTCCTGCGCCGCGCCGGCGTGCGCCGGCCGCGTAATCGCGCGCGCCACGGCTTTGGCGACTACCTCTTCGATTCGGGGCGCTACGAAGTGTCGTTTCGGGGCCGGACCGTCGTACTCACGCCGAAGGAATATCGCTTCGCGCTGCTGCTCTTTACGAACGCATCGCGCCCCGTTTCGAGGGCGCGCATCCTCGAAACGGTCTGGAATCTGAACCGCGACGTTCGGTCGCGTACGCTCGATACTCACGCCTCCCGGCTGCGCAGCAAATTGCAGCTCGGACCCGAGTACGGCTGGCGTTTGACGACTTTGTACGGTTTCGGCTACCAGCTCGAAAGGCTTCCTTTATCCCCCACCGCAGTGTCGGACTCTGACGACAAGAACGTCGGAAGCGAGGAAAAGTTATAATATCCGCCTAAATCTCGCCCCCACGGTATGCAGCTTCTAACGATCGGAATCAATCACCACACCGCGCCCGTCGCCTTGCGCGAACGCGTGGCGTTTCCGCTCGAACAGATCAAGCCCGCCCTCGCCCTGTTCAAGGAAGCGTGGTCCGGCAAGCGCTCGCTGAACGCGCCGGAAGCCGCCATTCTCTCTACCTGCAACCGCACCGAACTCTACTGCGTAACCGACGCGCAGAGTTCGCGCGACGCCGCCGTGGGCTGGCTTTCGCAGTATCACGGCATCCGCGAAGAGGAGCTTGCGCCGCACGTCTACACGCTGCCGCAGTCCGAAGCGGTGCGTCATGCGTTCCGGGTGGCTTCGGGGCTCGATTCGATGGTGCTGGGCGAGACGCAGATCCTCGGCCAGATGAAGACCGCGGTGCGCACCGCGACCGAAGCGGGCGCGCTCGGCACGTACCTGAACCAGTTGTTCCAGCGCACCTTCGCCGTGGCGAAGGAAGTGCGCGGCACAACCGAGATCGGCGCGCAGTCGGTTTCCATGGCCGCCGCCGCCGTGCGCCTCGCGCAACGCATTTTCGACAAGATCGCCAATCAGCGTGTTCTGTTCATCGGCGCGGGCGAGATGATCGAGCTGTGCGCCGCGCACTTCGCCGCGCAGCAACCGCGCGAGCTCATCGTGGCGAACCGCACCGCCGAGCGCGGGCGCTACGTGGCGGAGCGTTTCGGCGGCCGCTCCATTCCGCTTTCCGATTTGCCCGCCCGCATGCACGAGTTCGACATCATCGTCTCGTGCACGGCGTCCACGCTGCCCATCATCGGGCTCGGCGCCGTCGAACGCGCGGTGAAGGCGCGTCGTCACCGCCCCATTTTCATGGTCGACCTCGCCGTGCCGCGCGATATCGAACCCGAAGTCGGCCAGCTCGAGGACGTGTTCCTCTATACCGTCGACGACCTCGGCACGATCGTGCGCGAAGGCAACGCCTCGCGCCAGGCGGCCGTGGCGCAGGCCGAGACGATCATCGAATCGCGCGTCGAGAACTTCATGCAGTGGCTCGACTCGCGCAGCATCGTGCCGGTCATCCGCCACATGCACACCCAGGCCGACACGCTGCGCCGCGCCGAACTCGAGCGCGCCCGCAAAATGCTCGCGCGCGGAGACGACCCGTCGGCCGTGCTCGAAGCGCTTTCGCAGTCGCTCACCAACAAGCTGATCCATGGTCCTACGCACGCGCTCAACACATCGCGCGGCGATCAGCGCGACTCGCTCATCGAGCTGATGGGCGGCTTCTACCGGCATGGCCAGCCGGCCAAAGCCAGCGACGCCGCGCAGCCCGCGGCCGCCGGCGCCGAAGCCGCGCCCGGCTCGGCCGACTCGTCCGGCTCTTCGGACCGTTAGCGACGTTCGGGCCCAGGCGCGCGCCATGCGCGCCCCGCACGACCGGGCGTCCTGCCCGCCTCCTCTCTCTCGCAGTTCTTTCCGGAGTTCGCTCCGCACCGCCCGATGAAAACGAGCATGCAATCGAAGCTCGACCAGTTGACTACGCGCCTGGCCGAGCTCAATGACCTGTTGAGCCGTCCCGACGTGACCTCGAACCGCGACCAGTACCGCAAGCTCACGCGCGAGCATGCCGAACTGGGGCCGGTGGTCGAGCATTACGCACAGTGGCGCCAGGCCAGGGATGACGAGGCCGCGGCAAAAGACCTGCTCTCCGACGCCTCCATGCGCGACTTCGCCGAAGAAGAGGTGAAGGCCGCTCGTGAGCGCATGGTGCAGCTCCAGCACGAATTGCAGATGATGCTGCTGCCGAGGGACCCCAACGACGAGCGCAACGTGTTTCTCGAAATCCGCGCGGGCACGGGCGGCGACGAATCGGCGCTGTTCGCGGGCGACCTGCTGCGCATGTACCTGCGCTACGCCGAGCGCAACCGGTGGCAGACCGAGATGATGTCGGCGAGCGAGTCGGACCTCGGCGGCTACAAGGAAGTGATCGTGCGCATCGCGGGCGAGGCCGCCTATTCGAAGCTCAAGTTCGAGTCGGGCGGCCATCGCGTGCAGCGCGTGCCCGCCACCGAAACGCAGGGCCGCATCCACACCTCGGCCTGCACCGTCGCCGTGATGCCGGAAGCCGACGAAATCGGCGAAGTCGAGATCAATCCCGCCGACCTGCGCATCGACACGTTCCGCGCCTCGGGCGCGGGCGGCCAGCACATCAACAAGACCGATTCCGCCGTGCGCGTCACGCACATTCCGACCGGCATCGTCGTGGAGTGCCAGGACGACCGCTCGCAGCACAAGAACAAGGACCGCGCGCTCAAGGTGCTCGCCGCGCGCATCAAGGACAAGCAGTACCAGGAGCAGCACGCGAAGGAAGCGGCCACGCGCAAGAGCCTCGTGGGCTCCGGCGACCGCTCGGAGCGCATCCGCACCTACAACTTCCCGCAGGGGCGGCTCACCGATCACCGCATCAATCTCACGCTCTATCGCCTCGAGGCGATCATGGACGGCGACCTCGACGAACTGATCGGCGCGCTCGTCTCCGAGCATCAGGCCGAGCAACTCGCCTCGCTCGGCGATGCGGATTGAGCACGGAGCCGACATGAGCGAGGCCGTTACCGCCGAGGCGTTGCTGCGCGCTTCGCCGCTGCCCGCGCTCGAAGCGCGCATCCTGCTCATGCAGGTGCTCGGCTGGCGCCGCACCGAGCTCATCACGCGCGGCGACGAGGTGCTCGACGCGGCGCGCGCGAAAACCTTCCGCGCACTCGAAGCGCGCCGCGCGCAGGGCGAGCCGATCGCGCAACTCGTGGGCGCGCGCGAGTTCTACGGCCTCGACTTCGACGTCACGCCCGACGTGCTGATCCCGCGCCCCGAAACCGAACTGCTCGTGGAAACCACGCTCTGCGCGCTCGAAGGCATCGCGCAGCCGCGCGTGCTCGACCTTGGCACCGGCAGCGGCGCGATCGCCGTGGCGATCGCCTCGGCGCGGCCAGACGCGCGCGTCTGCGCCGTGGACCGCTCCGCTGCCGCGCTCGACGTGGCCGCGCGCAATGCCGCAAAGCTGCTCGACCCGCAGCGCCCCGGCGGGCCGCCCGCGTTCGTGGCGGGCAGTTGGTACGACCCGCTCGATCCGGGGCTGCATTTCGAGGCGATCGTGAGCAATCCGCCGTATATCGCGAGCGGCGATCCGCATCTCGAGCAAGGCGATCTGCGCTTCGAACCGCGCGGCGCGCTGACCGACGAAGCCGACGGCCTCACCGCCCTGCGGACGATTATCGCGGGCGCGCCGGCGCGGCTCGCCCCTGGCGGCGTGCTCTGGATGGAACACGGCTACGACCAGGCGGCGGCCGTGCGCGCGCTGCTGGCCGACCGCGGTTTCGCCGATGTGCGCTCCGAGCGCGATCTGGCCGGCATCGAGCGCATCAGCGGCGGCCGTATTCCCTAGCCGGCCGGTTAAGAATGACCCCGGCCACGCCCGGCTCGCACGGGCGAAATCCGCTATCATTTCATCCTGCGTTCCAACGTATTCGGCATTAATCCAATCGCAAGGTCAGTCATGGACACCCAACAACGCATCAAGCAGATCGTCGATGAAAACGCCGTCGTCCTCTTCATGAAGGGCAACGCGCAGTTCCCGATGTGCGGCTTCTCCGGTCGCGCGGTGCAGATCCTGAAAGCCTGCGGCGTCGATCAGTTCAAGACCGTCAACGTGCTCGAGGACGACGCCGTCCGCCAGGGCATCAAGGAATTCTCGAACTGGCCGACCATCCCGCAGCTCTACGTGAAAGGCGAGTTCGTCGGCGGTTCGGACATCATGATGGAGATGTACCAGAACGGCGAACTGCAGCAGCTCTTCGCCGCGGCGTAATCGCCGTCACGGGGCGGCGCAGGCGCACCTCGTTGCGTCGTGCGCCCTGCCTCGTCCCTGGCGCGGCCCGCTACGCCGGCCCCGCGCCTGGCATGAGGCAATGCCCGCCTCCCGATCTTCCGCCTCGACTCTCCCGCCCGCTTCCGTGAACTTCGCCGCCCCCGCCTCGCCCGTTATCGCACAGCCCGCGCAACGTCGGCTGATCGTCGCGATCACGGGGGCCACGGGCGCGATCTACGGCGTGCGGATTCTCGACACGCTGCGCAGGCTGGGCGGCGTCGAGACCCACTTGCTGATTTCGGCGGCGGGCTGGCTCAACATCCAGCATGAGCTGCAGCTCACGAAAAACGACCTGCATGCACGCGCTGACGTCGTCCATTCGGTGCGCGACGTCGGGGCGACCATCGCTTCGGGTTCCTTCGCGACCGACGGCATGATCGTCGCGCCCTGCTCGATGAAGACGCTCGCGAGCGTCGCCCACGGCCTGTCCGACAACCTGATCGCGCGCGCCGCCGACGTCACGCTCAAGGAGCGCCGCCGCCTCGTGCTGCTCGTGCGCGAGACGCCGTTCAACCTCGCGCATCTGCGCAACATGACGACCGTGACGGAAATGGGCGGCGTGATCTTCCCGCCCCTGCCGGCGTTCTACAACCGGCCCGCCTCGATCGACGAGATGGTCGATCACACGGTCGCGCGCGTGCTCGACCTGTTCGCGCTCGGGCCCGCGCTCTCGCCGGCCTGGCCCGGCCTGCGCGGGGACGACGAATAACCTGCGGAAGGTTGCTCGTGCGGCCCGCCGATTATCAATACCGGCGACACAATCAATTCCCTTCCTCCTGGTTTAATTCGCACCGGTAGGCTCTTATATTGGTCGCAACGCGATATTTCCGGCCGCCGCGACGCGGCCAGCCCCCGATCATGACCACCCGCACGCCCACGCTGTTCCTCTCGCACGGCGCTCCCACGCTGCCGATCGATCCGTCGCTGCCCTCGGACGGCTTTACCGCGCTCTCGCAGCACCTGCAGCGTCCGCAGTCCGTGCTGATGCTTTCCGCCCATTGGGGCACGATGCGTCCCGCGGTGAGCACGGCTACGCAGCCGGAAACCATCCACGACTTCTACGGCTTTCCGCGCGCGCTCTACGAGATCCAGTACCCCGCGCCTGGCGCACCCGACATGGCGCAACGCGCCGCGGCGCTGCTGCGCGAGCAGGGCGTGCCCGTCGACGAGGAAGCGCACGGGCTCGACCACGGCGCATGGGTGCCGATGCTGCTGATGTTCCCCGACGCCGACGTGCCCGTCGCGCAGCTCTCGATTCAGCCGCGCGCCAACCCCGCGCATCACTTCGCGCTGGGCCGCGCATTGCGCGCGTTGCGCGACGAAGGCGTGATGGTGATCGGCTCGGGCCAGATCACGCATAATCTGCGCGAGGCGGACTTCTCGGCGCGCCCGGAAGACGCCGATCCGCGCGTGACCGAGTTCACCGACTGGTTCGAGAACCGCCTCGCGGCGCGCGACATCGACGCGCTGCTCGACTACCGCCAGCGCGCGCCGCATGCGGCGTTCATGCACCCGACCGACGAGCACCTGCTGCCCGTTTTCGCGGCGCTCGGCGCAGCCGACGACGACTACACGCTCGCCGTGCAGTCGCTCGGCACCTACCAGCGCGCGCTCGCAATGACTAATTACGTGTTCGGCAGCGCCGTGCAGTAAGACCGTCGCGTCCGTCACGGATGCAAAAAAGCCCGCCTGAATCGCTTCAGGCGGGCTTTTTCCCGTGCGGTCCGGGAGCGCCGCGCAACCAGGCGGCGCATCGGACATCGGTCGTGGCTTAGTGTGCGCCGATGCCTTCGAGCACTTCGTCGTGCTCTTCGCGTTCCTCCAGGTACGGCGAGCGGTAACCCGAATTCACGCCCCAGTAATAGAACACGAGCGAGAACAGCGCGACGACCAGCATGTCCCAGCCGTAGGGAATCAGGCCGCTGCCGCCGAACTCCTTGCTGCCGACCAGCGAGAGGATCGCCATGATCGGCAGGTACGCGCACAGCCACCATGCGGCCTTCAGATCCTGGCCCCAGCCGGCCCAGCCTTGCTTGCCCTGGAAGTAGAAGTACACGGGCAGCGCGACGATCATCAGCAGGATGATTTCGCCGGTCAACGGCCACTTCGCCCAGTACAGGATCATCGACGCGCAGACGAATGCGAACGGCGCGATCACCTTCATGAACGGCACGCGCAGCGGACGCTCGAGGTCGGTGGCGGCGCGTTTGAGCGCCATCAGACTGATCGGGCCGGTCAGGTACGAGATGACGGTCGCGACCGAGATCACCGCCGCGAGCGAACTCCAGCCGCGGAAGAAGAACATGAAGATGAACGAGACGAGCAGGTTGAACCACATGGCGTTACGCGGCACGCCGTAGAACGGATGCACGTTGCCGAACATCTTCGGCATCGTGTTGTTGCGCTCCATCGCGTAGATCATGCGCGAGGTCGTCGCCATGTAGGTCGTGCCGGTGCCGCTCGGGCTCACAAACGCGTCGATGTAGAGCAGGATCGCAAGCCAGTTCAGGTTCAGCGCGATCGCGAGTTCCGCGAACGGCGACTTGAAATTGAACGTGTTCCAGCCCTTCATGACGTCCGACGGCGAAACCGCGCCGATATAGGCGATCTGCAGCAGCACGTAGATCACGAGCGCGCAAACGATCGAGCCGATCACCGCGAACGGCACGCTCTTCGAAGGATTGCGCGCCTCGCCCGCGAGGTTGATCGGGCTCTGGAAGCCGTTGAACGCGAACACGATGCCGCTCGTCGCGACCGCCGTGAACACCGCCGACCAGCCATACGGCGCGAACGTGCTCGCTTCGCCGAAGTTCTCGTGGTGGAAGCCGCCCGCCATCAGGCCGGCGATCGTCAGGCCCGGGATGATGAACTTGAAGATCGTGATGGCGCTGTTCGCACGCGCGAACAGTTTCACGCCCCAATAATTGAGCATGAAGTAGATGATCACGAGAATCGCCGAAAGCCCGAGCCCTGAATGTGTCAGCGAGCCGTCGACGAAGAGCGCGTGCGCCCACTCATAGGGCCAGGTGCTCATGTACTGGATCGAGGCTTCGGCTTCGATCGGAATCACCGAGACGATGGCGATCCAGTTCGCCCATGCGCTGATGAAGCCCACCAGTGCGCCATGGGAGTAGCGGGCGTAACGGACCATGCCGCCCGATTCCGGGAACATCGCGCCCAGTTCGGCGTAGGTGAGCGCGATGGCCAGAATGACCACGGCGCCGATGATCCAGGCGCAGATGGCTGCCGGCCCCGCGATTTTCGCCGCCTTCCACGCGCCGAACAGCCAGCCCGAACCGATGATCGATCCGAGGCCGGTGAACATCAGCGCGAACGGGCCGATGTTCCGTTGAATAGAACTTTTCACGTCTTCTCCTGTTTCAAGAGCAGCTCGACACCACGATATCCCGTCTGTTGTACGGGCGGGTTTTTCGCAGAAGTCGTACCTCCCCGCGAAAGATGGCGCCTGTAGGCGCAACTTGCGCGCGGCGCGTAGTTTAACCGGTTGCACCCGGGAAAAGCGCCGAAAAGTCCCCCCTAATACAAAAAAGTGATTTGCTTATCAAGCTTTGTAAGGTTCCATTTCGACCCTGAAGCAAAAAAACATGAAGATTGCTTTGGACCTAGTTGACCTTCCTCGCAATTAGCCGTATAAAGTCCGAGCAGGATTTCAAGCGGCGAGTGTGAATTGGTCTTTCGTAGTTCGCCCATCAACGGTACTCCGGCTGGTCCCATACCCCTTCCTTGATTTTCGTGCACCTCTCGGGCTTCGGCCTTCATTTTTTTTAGGAAAGTAATATGGAAACCGGTACCGTCAAGTGGTTCAATGACGCAAAGGGCTTTGGCTTTATCACCCCGGACGGCGGCGGCGAAGATCTGTTCGCGCACTTCTCGGAAATCAAGGTTGACGGCTTCAAGACGCTGCAAGAGAACCAGAAGGTTCAATTCGAAGTCCGCACGGGCCCGAAGGGCAAGCAAGCTGCCAACATCAAGCCGGTCTAAGTACTGCGCGCCTGATCGCCAGGGCTTTCAGGATCTGGATTCAGACCTGACTGGTTAGCTTGCCGAAAACCCCACGCTTCTTCTGGAAGGTGGGGTTTTTTCTTGGCGGCCATTTTTCCTGAAGGGCGCGATCGCCCCGCGCGCGTTCAGCCGAACAGCCGCTGTGCGTGGATGCCGAGACCCGTCGCCACGCTCGCGAGACGATCGCCGAACACAGCCTGCGCTTGCGGAAACGCTTCGGCCAGCGCCTGCGTGAGAAATGCGAGGCCGGTCGAACCGCCCGTGAAATAGAGCGCACTCACCTTGGCAGGGGGGACACCCGCCGCCTGCACCGTCTCGCGCGCGGCCTGCACGATGCGGCGCGTTTCCTCGCGGCCCGCCTCGACGAGTTGCGCGTCGCCGAACGCAAGACGCAGGTCCGCCTCGACCGCCTCGAGATCGATCATCGTCTCCCCGCCCGCCGATACCCCGATCTTCGCCTCCTCCGCGCGCGCCGTAAGCGCATGTCCAAGACGCTCGTCGACTACGCGCATCAGCCGCTCGTGGTGGCGCGCCTCGCGATACAAATGGCGCATCAGCTTCAGTTCCGTGGTGCGCCTGGGCGTGTAGATCGTGTTGATGAGATGCCAGGTCGCCAGATCGAAGTAGATGCGGTTCGGCACCTCGCGGCCTTCAGGGTCGAGCGACTGGTAGCCCAGTTCGCGCAGGATGGTGGCGAGTTCGACGCGGCGGTCGAAGTCGGTGCCGGCGACGTGCACGCCATGGTGCGCGAGCACGTCGTCCTTGCGGTCGAGCCGCGCCATGCGATCCGGCCCCACGCGCACGAGCGAAAAGTCCGATGTGCCGCCGCCAATGTCGGCGACGAGCACGAGCCCTTCCTCCGCGAGCCGCGACTCGTAGTCGAACGCAGCCGCGATGGGCTCGTACTGGAACTCGATCTCGCGAAAACCCACGCCGCGCGCCGCCGCTTCGAGCTGGTCCTGCGCGAGCTGGTCGGCGCGCGGGTCCTCGTCGACGAAGAACACCGGACGTCCCAGCACCGCGCGCGTGATCGGCGCGCCCGAGCAGCGTTCGGCGCTGCGTTTCAGGTGCTCGAGAAAGATCGTGATGATCTCGGTGTAGCGGATCGCGCTGCCGTCGCCCAGGTCGGTCGTGCTCTCCGCGAGCGGCGAACCGAGGATGCTTTTCATCGAGCGCATCAGCCGCCCGTCGAAGCCGTCGATATAGGACGCGAGCGCCGCGCGACCGAATTCGCGCGTGTGTTCGTCGACGTTGAAGAACACCGCCGTCGGCAGCGTGGTGTGCGCGCCTTCCACCGGCGCGAGGCGCATGGCGCCGCCGGCCGCTGCGGGCAGCGCCACCGCCGAATTGGAGGTTCCGAAATCAATCGCGCAGAAGCTGGTCATGGCAAGGACGCGCCGCAGCGAATGCGCGCGAGAGAGGAAAGGTCGGGGGGACCGGCTTTGTAACATGAAAGCGCGGCGCGGGGCAACCGCGGGACCGTGATGCGGCCCCGCAAGCAAAAACGCGCGGCCCATGCCGCGCGTTTGGCTCGAAGAAAGCGCGGCCCACGCCGCTTCATGGGCGCGAGCCCGTTTCCGGATCAGCCCTTGAACGGCTGCTTCCAGGCGTTTTCGTAGGCGATCTCGCCTACCGCCGAACGCGTGCGCTCAGCCTTTTCTCGATCACGCAGCACCGGCTCGAGCTTCTCGGCTTCGCCGTAATGACCGATCGAGATGATCGCGAGCGGCTCCACGTCGTTCGGCAGCGCGAATTCGGTGCGGAACGCCTGGACGTCGAAGCCGCTCATCTGGTGCGCGGCGAGACCGAGCGCGTGCGCCTGGAGCACGAGCGACATTGCCGCGGCGCCCGCATCATACTGCGCCGTGCGGTTGACTTCGCCCTTCGCGGTAAGCGTTTGCGCCGTCACGGCGATCAGCACCGGCGCTGGCGCATTCCACTGCTGATTGAACGGCACGAGCGTCGCGAACGCGCGCTTGAACGCGGCTTCGTCGGCGCTGCGGTCGAACACGATGAAGCGCCACGGTTGCAGGTTGTAGCCCGAAGGCGCCCAGCGCGCCGCCTCGATCACCGCGTGCAGCGCCTCGCGGCTCACCGGCTCGCTCGAATAGGCGCGCGGGCTCCAGCGTCCGGCGATGAGTTCGTGAATGGGCACGGCTGTCGGTGCGGGTTTGTGCTTCGTCATGCCTTGTGTGTCCTTGGGTTGGAGGGCGGCTTGCCCCCGGGGGTCACTAGGATAACCGCAGCGCGTGAAATACGCTCAAGCGTAACGGGCGGCGCCTGCGCGCCGCCGGGCGGCGGACGCCGATGTCGATCCGGTGCCTCGAGGTGGCGCGACAATGCGCGAGCAAGCCTTACGCCGCCTGCACCCCCACTGCGCGCGCCCCGCGATTGATCCGCAGCACGAGGAACGACGCCACGAGGCACAAGCCACCCGAGATCATCGACGCCACCGTATAGGTGCCGAGGCTCGAGCGCAGCAGCCCCGCGCCGAATGCCGCGAACGCCGCGCCGAGCTGATGGCCCGCCACGACCCAGCCGAACACGATCGGCGCGCGCTCCTTGCCGTAGACATCGGTGGCGAGGCGCACAGTCGGCGGCACGGTCGCGATCCAGTCGAGGCCGTAGAACACGGCGAAGATCGGCAGCCCGAAAAAGTCGATGCCGAACGCATGCGGCAGATAAATGAGCGAAAGGCCGCGCAGTCCGTAGTACCAGAACAGCAGCACGCGGCTATTGAACCGGTCCGAGAGCCATCCCGAGAGCGTCGTGCCGAACAGGTCGAAAATGCCCATCGTCGCGAGCAGCGAGGCGCCCTGCACTTCGGACATGCCGTAGTCGCCGCACATGGCGATGAGGTGCGTGCCCACATAGCCGTTGGTGCTCGCGCCGCAAATGAAGAAGCTGAAAAAAAGCAGCCAGAAGTCGCGCGTACGGCTTGCCGAGAAGAGCGCGCCGAAGGCGATCTTCAGCGGATTCTGCTGCGGCGCGGCCGGCGCGACCGGTGTCTCATCATCCTCGCCGAACGGACGCAGATTCACGCTCGCGGGGCGCTCGGGCAACAGGAACAGCACGAGCGGCAGCACCACGGCCGCGGCCGCCGCGACCACGAGCACGACGGGCTGCCAGCCGTACTTCTGCGCGATCGCGGCGAGAAACGGCAGGAACACGAGCTGACCCGTGGCCGAACTCGCGGTGAGGATGCCCATGGCGAGGCCGCGGTGCGTGGCAAACCAGCGCGTGACGACCGTGGCCGAGAGCGAGAGCGCGGCCACGCCGGTCGCGCCGCCCACCATCACGCCCCAGATCAGGATCATTTGCCACGGGTGCGTCATCAGCGCGGAAAGCGCCACGCCCGCCGCCATGGTGCCGAGCGCCGCGAGCAGCGTGGGCCGCACGCCGAAGCGCTGCATGGCGGCGGCCGCGAACGGTCCCATCAACCCGTAAAGCGCGATGTTCACCGAGATGGCGAGCGAGATCGTCGCGCGGCTCCAGCCGAACTGGTGCTCGAGAGGCACCATCATCACGCTCGGCGTCGCACGCGTGCCGGCCGCCGCCAGCAGCACGAAAAACACCACGGCCACGACGAGCCATCCGTAGTGGAAACGCCCGGCTATCCGCCTCGCTGCCCAGTTCATTCGTGCTCCTGTCACGCCGCGGCATGAATCGATGCGCGCGCCGGTTCGTCGATTGGTTCGTTGGTGTGACCCTGGTGTGACCCACATGGCTGCGGCGATCCGCCCTCGCCCGATTGTTACCGCTCGGTCACAAGTGTGTTGCGATAGTAGTTACCGCTCGGTAACATGTCAAGCTGTCACCCTGATCGCGAGATGCCTTCATGAAACACGATGGCCACGAGGAATCGACTTCCGCCGCCGCGCGGACGAGCCGCCCGCGTGCGCAGACGGCCGGCGCACGCGCGCAGGAGCACCTGCTGCTCGCCGCCGACGAACTGTTCTACCGCGAGGGCGTGCGCGCGGTCGGCGTCGAGGCCGTGGTCGAGCGTGCCGGCGTCAACAAGATGAGCCTGTACCGCCAGTTTTCGTCGAAGGACGATCTCGTCGTCGCGTATCTGCAACGCTGCGACGTGCGCTTTTTCGAACGCTTCGACGCAAGTCTCGCGAAGCATCCGGGCGAACCGGTGAAGCAACTGATGCAGTATTTCGAGGACCTCGCGCGCCGCGCTTCTGCGCCCGGTTATCGCGGCTGCCCGTTCGTGAACGTCGCGACCGAATTTCCAGACGCCACGCATCCCGCGCGGCGCAGCGTCGACGAGAACAAGTCGAAGCTCATGGCGCGGCTCACCGCGCTCGCGCAGGAAGCGGGCGCCGCGCATCCCGTCGCGCTCGCCGAGGAACTGGCGCTGCTCGTGGAAGGCGTCTATGCCGCGAGCCAGACTTACGGGCCCGGCTGCGGCCCGATCCTCGCGGCGCCGCGCATGGCAAAGCGGTTGATCGAGGCAGCATGTTCTGGCCGGTAGTCGCCGGTAAAATCACACGATGACCGATACCGCTGCCCCGTCCCCCGTCGAAGCGACGCGCCACTGGCTCACGCGCGCCGTGATCGGCCTGAACCTGTGCCCGTTCGCGAAGAGCGTGCACGTGAAGAACCAGATTCGCTACGTGATCTGCGAGGCGACCGATCTCGAAGGCGTTCTCGCCGATCTCGAACGCGAGCTGCAAACGCTCGCCCAAACCGACGCCGCCGAAATCGACACGACGCTCCTGATCCTGCCCCATGCGCTCGCGGATTTCGCCGACTTCAACGACGCGACGTGGTTTGCCGAGCGGCTCGTAAAGCAGTTGCGGCTGGAAGGCACGCTGCAGGTCGCGAGCTTTCACCCGCAGTTCCAGTTCGAGGGCACGCAGCCCGACGACATCGAGAACTACACGAACCGCGCGCCGTATCCGATCCTGCACCTGCTGCGCGAGGCGAGCATCGAGCGCGCCGTCGATGCATTCCCGGACGCCGCCGACATCTACGAACGCAATCAGGAAACGCTGCGCAAGCTCGGCTTCGAAGGCTGGCGCGACTGGATGAGCAAGCGCGGCTGACGCTGCGCCGCACTCGGCCGCTGCATTCGGCGCAGATCAGCCTTCGGTTGCCGGCTCGGCGGCCGCCTCGCCCTCGTCGGCGAAAAAGCGCTCGCGCAGGTCCGCGAGCCCGAAGGTATCGAGAATTTCGTTGAGCCGCGCCGCTGGACGGCGCCGCGGCAAATCCTTGTACTGGGCGATGATGAGTTCGTTCTTCATCGAGTGCTCCCAGCCCACCAGTTCCGTCACGCTTACCTGATAGCCGTGCGCCTCGAGTTGCAGGCAGCGCAGCACGTTCGTGATCTGGCTCCCGAATTCCCGCGTATGCAGCGGATGGCGCCAGATTTCGGTCAGCGCCTGACCGAGCGACTTGCCCTTGTTCCGGCGCAGCACGCCCGCCACCTCGGCCTGGCAGCACGGTACGACAACGATGTAGCGCGCGTGCTTCTTGAGCGCGAAGCGGATGGCGTCGTCGGTAGCGGTGTCGCAGGCGTGCAGCGCGGTCACGATATCGACGTCCGCCGGTAGTTGCGACGAGGCAATCGAATCGGCCACGGAAAGGTTCAGGAAAGACATCCCGCCAAAGCCCAGACGTTTGGCCAGATCCTGCGAATGCTGCACGAGTTCGTCGCGCGTTTCGATGCCGTAGATGTGTGACCTGTCGCGCTGATCCTTGAAGAACAGGTCGTAGAGAATGAAACCGAGATAGGACTTGCCCGCACCGTGATCGACAAGGGTCACGTCGCGGCCATCCTGCTTGAGTTCCTTGAGCAGCGGCTCGATGAACTGGAACAGGTGATAGACCTGCTTCAGCTTGCGGCGGCTGTCCTGGTTCATCTTGCCGTCGCGCGTCAGGATGTGGAGTTCCTTCAGGAGCTCGACGGACTGGTTCGGGCGGATTTCGTAAGTCTTGCTGGACATCGGCGTGGTCGGATGAAGGGTGCCGGAAGTCGCGAAACGTGCGACAGGCGACAGAAGGGAGGCAGTATTTCCGTCATTTTACGAAAAAAGCTGCTCCAGGCGGCCGAACCCAGAAGAGCCGCTGGAGTCGTAATAGCGTCCAGCACGCTGACCCACGTGCGGACACGAGGGGGTTGAGAAGAGACACGAGGATTTTCGTCCCCGATGCCCAAAAAAGGACCAAAACGTAGCGCGCCGGCCGGCAACGTATCGGAAGGCGCGCATTGGGAGGTCGCACCGGGAGTGCCGGTTGCGATAAATCAGGCTGGCGCAGCCCCCGCTGCGCGAAGAGCGCACGACGCTGTACGGCCTTGCATGGGGCATGCAATGAATACGATTCCTGACGGAAACGCAGAGCAAAAATTCCAGGAACTGCTTACGAAACTCCTCAAGATTCCCGACTGGACGGAAAAGCAGCAACTGGAACTGGAAATGGCGCGCGATATCTCGGTGGAAATGCTGCGGGTCGCGGAAAGCATGCGCGACGGCCCCTCGGATCTCGAGACCTGCCTGATTCTGCTGAAGTACGCAAAGGTGCTCGATTTCGTGATGTCGGCGCTGGCGGCGCGCCGCGATATCAAACCGCAGACACTGCGCGTGATATTCAAGCTCGCGGGCCTGAAGGTCGACGAGGCCTATCCGGGATGAACGCGATATAACCCCGCCGCGACCCGAACCCCGCCGTGCCGCCCAGCGTGGCAAGCTCGCCAGCGGCAGAGGTTCGCCTCCCGACACAGAGGGACCGCCAACACGGAGAACCCGCCGGCGGCCCGCCTTCTTCTTTAGGTCTGCGCGCTCCCGCGCGCGACTCACTCCGCCCGGACCTTCAGCCGCCATAGCGACGTCACTTCGGCCGCGCGCGCACGATAGAGCGGATCGTTCGGGTCCGAAGCTTTCGGGTGCCGCGGGCGAATATCCTCGCGCCCCACGACTTCGAGTCCTGCCTGCACGATCAACTCGACAAGCGATTCGCGCGTGCGCAAGCCAAGATGCTCCGCGAAATCGGAGAGGATCAGCCAGCCCTCGCCGCCCGGCTCGAGATGGTCCTCGAGGCCGCCGAGAAAGCCGCGCAGCATGCGGCTGTCCGGATCGAACACGGCGTACTCGATAGGCGACGCCGGCCTCGCCGGCACCCATGGTGGATTGCAGACCACGAGCGGCGCGCGCCCCGGCGGGAAAAGATCGGCTTCGACCACCTCGACCTGCGCGGCGTAGCCGAGACGCGCGACATTCTCGCGCGCGCAAGCGAGCGCACGGGCGTCCTGGTCGGTGGCCACCACATGCTTCACGCCTCGCGAGGCGAGCACGGCAGCCAGCACGCCGGTACCCGTGCCGATGTCGAAGGCCTTTTCGAGCGTGGGCAGCGCCGTACGCGCGACGAGGTCGACATACTCGCCTCGCACCGGCGAGAACACGCCGTAGTACGGATGAATGCGCGCCCCTCCGAGCGCCGCGATTTCGACGCCCTTCTTGCGCCATTCGTGCGCGCCGACGAGCCCCAGGATTTCGCGCAGCGACACCGCCGAAGCCTCGCCATCAGGCTCGCCCCACGCCTCTTTGCAGGCAAGCCGCACGTCCGGCGCGCGACGCAGGTTGATGCCGTAGTCGCCCTCTAGCGGAATCAGCACCATGCCGAGCGTGCGCGCCCGTTGCGCCTGCGCCTGGCGGTGCAGATGAAAGGCCTCGAGCGGTGAAGCAGGCGCCTTGGGTGGCAAGGCCTTGCGCGGCTTGCGCTCCGCGCGGCGCGCCATGGCCTGCAGCAATTGGCGCGCGTTCTGATAGTCGCCGTGCCACAGGAGCGCGGTGCCTTCGCAGGCGAGACGGTATGCCGCGTCGGCGGTCGTGCGGTCGTCGGCGATGACCACGCGCTTCGGCGCGGGCACGCCGGCCTCGGAGCGCCAGCGCACCGTGCGCGGGCCATCCGTGTCGGGCCAGGTGAGAGTGGGATGTTCGGTCATAGGTCGAATATGCGATGCGGCGGGCCATGAGTACCCGGCCCGCCGGTTGGCGCCGGGGGCGCCTTGTGCGGCGCCATCATATAGCAGAGCGATGCAGCGGGTCCCGCCGCGTTGTCTTTGCAGCGATCATCGCTCAGCCGGGCGGGCGCGTCGACCCGTCCAGACGGCATAGGACAGACCGCACGTGGGCGGCAGTAAAATGTGCGCCGAGCGCGACCGCCATCACGAGACCATGCCTGAACCAATCCAGCCGACCCGCCGCCTGCGCAAACCGCGCGCGCGCCATGCCGGCGCCGGTCTCGACGAAGCGTTCTACGCCGAACTGCTGCACGTCGTGGGTGTGGAGGAGCGTGTGGCGGGCACGAGGCGCAGCGTCGTGCGACGCGCGCCGCACAACCGCTTGCGCGGCTCGCTCATCGAGCTTGCACTGGCGCGCCTTGCGACACCCGAGCCGGAAGCGTCGAGCCATCCGGATACGTGCGGCCGGGAAGCCGGGCACTTCGAACTCGCGCTGCGGCTTTGCATCGCGTGGATCAGCCGGCTCGTTTTTCTCAAGGTGCTCGAAACGCGTCTGCTGACGCTGCATGACGGCGATCCGGCCTATGCCTTTCTCAACGCGCGGCACATCCGCACGTTTCGCGACCTCGATGCGCTATGCGACGCCATACTCGGCGCCGGCGACGAAGCGGGCTTCGCGCACCTTCCCCGCTTCGACGGCTCGCTCTTCCTGGCCCTCGGTCTCGACCGAAGCCTGCTCGACATGCGCGCGCTCGACGGAAATGTGCCATTGCCGCTTTTCGGCGCAACGGTACTCACGCAATCGGGCGGCGAATTGCACGTGCTCGCGTATCTGCTCGATTTTCTCGCGGCTTTCGAATTCCCGGCCGGCCTCGTCGCGCAACACGCGACCACCACGAGCCGGCGTTGTCTCGACACTTCCGCGCTCGGCCTCGTCTTCGAGAAGCTCAACGGCTACCGCGACGGCGCGTGGTACACGCCGGGCAGCGTCGCGATACAACTCGCGCGACCGGCAATTGCCCAGGCTGCGCTGAATCGCTTCAATCGCATGAAAGGCTGGCGTTGCACGAGCATCGATCAGCTATCCGAATTAATCCGCGACCGGGATGAAGCACGCGCGGCGCTCGACTCGCTGCGCGTCTGCGATCCCGCCGTGGGATCGGGGCATCTGCTCGTCTGCGCGCTCAACGAGCTCGTCGCGTTGCGCGCACGCCTTGGCTTGCTGAACGCCGCCGATAGCGAAGCGCTCCGCGGATATCGCATCAGCGTCATCGCGGACCGGCTTTGCGTCACGCACGCGAACGGCGAGCCGCTCACGCGCGAGCGCGATGGCGACAACGTTCGCAAGATCGAAGCCGCGCTGTTTCGCGTGAAGCGCGGCATCGTCGAACGTTCGCTGTTCGGCGTCGATATCGACGCGGATTCCGTCGGCATGGCGCGTTTGCGGCTATGGATCGAACTGCTCGAATATGCGGATTTCCCCGCTTCTCTGCCGAACCTCGAAACCAACCTCAAGCGGGGTAACGCGGCGATCAGCCGTTTCCGCTTCGACGCGCCGCTGCGCGACGCCGCGCCACTCGTCGCCGACTATCGCGCGAGCGCGGCGAGACTGCGCGCATCGGCAACGCAGGCGGCACGGCTCGCCGAAGTCCCGCGGCTCGCGCGCTTGCGCGAAGCGTTGCTCGAACGCCTCGCAGACAGCGACGCCGCCTCGCCCCCAGACGCGCACGAACACGCACGCGCGGCGGCGTTCGAATGGCGCATCGAGTTCGCAGACCTGCTTACCGGCGACGGCGATTTCGAGCGGTTCGACGCCGTCATCGCGAATCCGCCCTATATCGATTCCGAACGCATGCTCAACGAAGGCCAGCGTGCGCTGCGCCAGCAGCTTGCGCACCGGTGGCCTGGCGCACGAGGCAATTGGGATCTGTACATCGTGTTCATGGAACTCGGCCTCGCGCTGCTCAGGCCTGGCGGCGCGATGGCGTATCTCACGCCCGACAAGTGGCTCTCGAAGCCCTTCGGCAACGCGTTCCGTGCGCGGCATCTCGGCAAGATCGAGCGCATCGTCGCGCTTGGACGGGACGTGTTCGAGCAGGCGCGTGTGGATTCGATCGTCACGCTTTATCGCGAGTCGGGTACGGACGTCATCTCGACGGCGCGCATCGAAGGCGAAACGCTCATTGAGCTTGCGCACACGGACAAACGCGCGCTCGATGCGCCATGGCCGCTAGACGCGCTGCTCTCGCCCCACCACGCGTTCGTGCAGCGCCTCGCGCGCGCGCACCCGACGCTCGGCTCGCTGCTGCCCTGCGAAAACGCCTGTGCGACTGCGGACGCGTACCGGCTCGCGCCGCTCATCGAAGAAGCCGAAGGCCGTTTCAGCGCTGGGCGCCACTATCGCGTGGCGAATACCGGCACGCTCGACCGCTACGTTTCGCGCTGGGGCAGCAAGCCGATGACCTATCTCAAGCGCCGCTACGACGAACCGGTGGTCGATCGCGAGCGTTTCGCATCGACATTCACAAACGGATACCGCGCGAAAGCCAACGCCAGGAAAGTGATCGTGAAAGGCCTCACGCGGCTCGACGCGACACTCGATCTCGCCGGCGATACGATCCCCGGCAAGACCACGCTGATCCTGCGCTCGAACGACGAGAACCTGCTGAAATTCGCGGCCGCGCTGCTCAACTGCCCGCTCTCGGTCTTCGTGATCCGCGCGAAGTTCGGTGCGTCGAGCTACAACGGCGGCGTCGCGTTCACGAGGGCGATGATCGACACGTTGCCCATGCCCGGCGATGCATCGGTACGCGACGAGGTCGCGGCACATGTGAACCGGCTGCTGCTGTTGGCGCGGCCGGGCGGCGGCGAACCGCAACTGGCTGAAATCGCGCGCGAGATCGATCGGGCCCTGTACGCCGCATTTGGCTTGTCGGCACAGGAGATCGCCCTCGTGGAAGGGCTCTGACCGGGCAGCCGTGCGACGGCATCGAGGGGAGTCGGGCAGGCTGACTCAAATTCACGGAGAGCAGACAGCATGGAATGGCCCCGATTCTTCAGTACGTCCGACGAAAGCAGCGTGCTGCGGCTGTCGATCGCCGCGACGTTGCTGATCGCCGTCGTTGGCCTGCTATTCGGCCTTGTTTCCGGCTCGTTTTCGATCGTGTTCGACGGCGTATATTCGCTCGTCGATGCAAGCATGAGCGCCCTCGCGCTTGCGGTCGTGCGCCTGATCACTTCATACGCGGTCAACGTCGACCTGCCGCGCAAATGGCGCGAGCGCTTCACGATGGGCTTCTGGCATCTGGAGCCCATGGTGCTGGGGCTCAACGGCACGCTGCTGGTCGGCGTGGCTGTCTACGCGCTGATCAACGGCGTGACCAGCCTGCTTTCGGGCGGCCACGAGCTGCACTTCGGTGCCGCGCTGGTTTATGCCGCGCTCACGGTGAGCGCCTGCGTGGCGATGGCTGTGGTCGAATCGCGAGCGAATCGCCGGATTCGCTCGGATTTCGTTCGCCTCGACATCAAGTCGTGGATCATGTCGGCGGGCATCACCGCCGCCCTTTTGATCGCCTTCAGCGCCGGCTACGCGATTCAGGGAACGCGGTGGGAGCGCCTGACGCCTTACGTCGATCCGGCGGCGCTCGTGCTGGTGTGCGCCGCCATCATTCCGATACCGCTCACTGAAATCCGCCAGGCCCTGCTGGACGTCCTGCTCGTCGCGCCCCCGGACCTCAAGCAACATGTCGATGCCGTCGCGGCGGGTTTCGTCGAGCGCTACGCGTTCCAGTACTACCGCGCTTATGTCGCGAAAGTCGGCCGCTCCCGCGAGATCGAGCTGTATTTCGTCGTGCCGCCCGACATGCCGCCCAAGCGCATCGCCGAGTGGGATGCGATCCGCGACGAAATTGGCCGGGCCATCGGCGGAGACGAGCCGCACCGCTGGCTCACGATCATGTTCACGAGCGATCCGCAATGGGCGGAGTGAGTGCCCGGCTTGATGCTCGACGTGAATGGCCGCCGTGAATACACCGCCGTGAATACAAAAGAGAGTGGGCCCGGAAAGCACAAGGGGTTACGTGAAATTCACGTAACTCATTGATTTTATTGGCGTGGCTGCAGAACCTTGTCCGCCCGACAAGGGCGAGCCAGTCGAGCGGAAGCACGGTGTCAACTGGAACGCCTATAAGTATCAGAATCGTATTACGGGACGTCCATTCGATGAGGTAGCTTGTAGGTGGAGCGAGGAATGGAATTGGCTTGGCCGCGACATTGACGGATTCCAGAGGGTGAATGCTTGTTGCAGGAAACCAAGGGAAACTATGATCAGTTTCTTGATGAGGATGATGAGCTTTTCGGGCATGTCCGCGAGCGCCCCTAGCCGCGGTCGGGCGGCTTCGAGCAGCGGATTCCGGTCAAGCCGGATTTTTGCCAGTCGCTCGGCATCCGGCTCTCCGGGCGGAATCGAAGAGACCGGATCAGGGCGGGCAGGTTCACCGGAGGTGCGGGGCACTTTCGGCGCGGGAGGGGGCAGCTTGCGCGGTTCCGCGCCGGGCTCATAGGGGACGTCGCTCATTCAGATTTTCGTTTGGGCGGCATTCCGCGACGCACAGCGCCTTCGCATCGTCTGTCGTCAACGGAGTGGCAATGCCGAAGGGGCTAGCGGAAATTTCACACGGTCGGGCCCGCGCCGGGCACGATGAGCGTCGCGCCACAACTGGTGCTACTGCCGTGATGGGCAACCTGACGGCCGTTGATCGTGGGCATCGAGCCAGACGTGATGACGCCGGGACCTTGCATGGGGCACACGGTCTGATCGCCCACGCAGGCGGCGAGGCGCCCATCAATCATCGCACCGGGAGCACACGAAACAACGACACCGCCGTGGGTCGTCGGAGTACCTAGAGTTGCAATCGGATTTGGCATGTGGGAGCTTCCCTACGCATTGGGCTTTGGTTTTCGGAAAGAGCCTTGTTGCTTGTTCGTGAGCAATGCTGAGAACTTCTTGGTTGATGTCTAGGTCATCGAATTTTTTGTATTGCATCCCACACATTGCCTGGAATATTGTTTTTCCAAATCAACCCCAAGGCAGATTTCAATTCACTGTTTGATTTAACGGAAATTTTTATGTTATCAATCAGTGCCTCGCCATGCTTCGAGAGCAACGTCTCCAGCGGGCCAGCAGCCAGATTTGCAAGCGCGAATTCCGAGCCGTCCTTCTTTGCAATATGTTCAATAATAACTAACGCTTTGCTTGCGTCCTCGTCAATTAGGTCATCGAGCGTCATGTGTGCCCAGAAATTTTTCTCATAATCCATGGAATTCGGACTTGCATATTGCAATGCAAGCCAAGACTTAACAAGATTATCTTCATCATGAGTTGGCACACTGAAACTCCTATAAAAACCAAAATTCTCGCATTTCTATGCTTGCCTCCGAATGGAGGCAAGCACTAATAGTTTAGCTTTGGCTTTATGGAATAGGGATCAGATCCCGCGGCGGGAAAACTCTAGAGCCCTCGGAAATTATCAAATACAAGACCAAAGCACCGCCGGACAAACCGATGATTTGACTCATCTTCTGCATGAATCCTCCAGATTGCGTCGCTGGCTCTGATGCAGGCTTAGAGCGGCTAACACAACCTGGACGTGAAGCCATGAAAGCCATATCCTGGCGGTATGGCCAGACGAAAAATCAGTAACGAGTTATGGGCAGCGCTTGAGCCGCTGATTCCGGTGTTCACGCCGTCGCCCAAAGGAGGCCGCCGCCGGACGGTGGACGACCGCGCAGCATTGAACGGCATCCTGTATGTCCTGCAAACAGGTATTCCATGGGAATACTTGCCGAAAGGATTGGGCTTCGGCAGCGGGATGACCTGCTGGCGAAGACTACGCGACTGGCAAGCCGCAGGCGTGTGGGAGAAGCTGCATCGGGCGATGCTTCGCCGCTTGCGTGAGCATGACCAGATTGATTGGGAACGGGCGAGTCTTGATGCCGCCAGTGTTTCCAGCCCCCGGGGGGCCAGGAAACCGGCCCCAACCCGACAGACCGGGGCAAGCTCGGGTCGAAACGGCACATC
>NZ_FMYQ01000038.1 GCF_900096975.1 Paraburkholderia lycopersici | reverse complement strand
CGGAGATCAAGGTGCCGTTCAAGCATCCGCGCAACCGGCTCGACCCGGCGTTCCGCAAGCTCGTGGACGACATCTACGCGAAGATGACCGCGCGCGAGGCCGCCGAGGCCACGCATCGCCGCCTCGAAGTGGGCAGCCGCCTGCCCAATGTGTCGACCAACATCATGGCCGGCCTGATCGAGACGCTGGCGGCCGCGCCATATCACGGCCGCGCCGACATGCCGGAAATCGCGCGCTCGCTGCATCTCGAAGTGGACGACCTGTTCCCGATCGTGGAAATGCTGCAACAGCTCGGATTTGCCGACGTGCGCGACGGCGACGTGCTGCTCACGCCGCCCGCGCGCGTGTTCGCCGAGATGGGCACGCAGGCGCGCAAGCTCATGTTCGCCGATCATCTGCTGCGCAACGTGCCGCTCGCGGCGCGGATCAAGAAAGTGCTCGACGAGCGGCCCGGCCATCGCGCGCCGCGTGTGCGCTTCGAGCAGGAGCTGGAAGACGTGCTGTCCGACGTCGCCGCCGAAGAGACGCTCGATACGGTGATCGACTGGGCGCGTTACGGCGAAGTCTTTTCGTACAACGACCAGACCGAGATCTTCAGCCTCGAGGACGTCGAGGCCTAAGCTCGAAGCCGGGTGACCGCGCAGCCGGACGGCCTGGCCGTCCGGCGTTCCTCACGCCGTCGCGCGGGCGGCCATCGCTTTTCCGTTTCCCTTGTTTCCGTCGGTTTAGTCGCGCTGCTCGTGCGCGCGTCGAAGGTGAGCTTCTTCGGGAGCCGCCGCGCCTTGCGTGCATCGCACCATGTCCATCACGTGCAGACCGTTGATTAGACTGGAAAGTTTGCTAGACAGACGTTGCGCCGCGATGCCCGCGGCGGCGCTATGGTGAGCCTTTTCGGGAGAACCGTCGCGCGAAGCGAAGAGTGAGGCCGGCGCGCGCGCTCCGCGCACCGGCTGCGGGGTCGGCCCGTCAATTGGGTTTGCCGCTCGACGATCCGCGGCCGTCGCCGGACGCGCCGCCGCGTCCATTACGCGGCTTGCCGCCGCCTTGCGGCGTGTTCGCTGCGCCGCGCGACTGCGTACGCGCGCGATCGTCGTCGGGGGTGTCGTCGTCGCGGTCGCCGCCATACGCCAGGCCTTCGACATCGCTTTCGCGCGTCATGCCCACCAGAAAATTGCGCTGCGGATTCGCCAGCTCGATGCCGCGCTCCGCGAAGCGCAGCAGCACGCGCCGGTTGAACTCGCGCTGCACGCCCCAGCGCGCCGAGTCCTTGCACTGGATCTGGCCGACGAGCGTCACGCTTGCGCCATCCACCTGATCGACGCCCCAGTAGGCGAAGTCGCTGAGGATGCCGTTCTCGAACGCGTCTTCCTTGCGGAGCTCGGCGCCGATCTCGTTCAACGTGTCGATGGCGCGCTGCAGATCCGCGCCCTGCGCGATCACCACCTTCACGGCCGCGTTGCCGATGCCGCGATTCGTGTTGTTGACGGTCGTGACCGAGCTGAAGGGCACGGTATAGAGCGAGCCGTCGCCGCCGCGCAGGCGCACCGTGCGGATCGAGAGAAACTCGACGGTGCCCGAGACACCCGCCACCGTTACCCAGTCGCCGACCTGCATCGCGTTTTCGGTGAGCAGGAAGATGCCGGTGATGAAGTCCTGCACGAGCTTTTGCGAGCCGAAGCCGAGCGCCACGCCGAAAATGCTGGCGCCCGCAATGAGCGGCCCGGTGTTCACGCCGAGCTGCGAGAGCGCGGTGAGCCCCACCACCACGAGGATCGAGACGAACAGCGTGGTGCGGAACATCGGCAAGAGCGTGCGCAGGCGCGCGGCTCGCACGAAGTCGCCGGCGTCGGTCCAGGCGTTCAGGCGCCGCTCGGCCGCGCCGTTCGCGAACTCCCAGATCGCGACGGCGGCGACGATGGCGATCACGATGGTGAGCAGCGCGGAGCCGAGCATGTGACCGATGGGCGCGAGCGCGAGAATGCGCGCGGGACGCAGGCCCCAGATGTGCAACAGCAAATCGAGCGTCACGAGCCAGATCGCCACGACGACGATGCGCCTCAGTGCCGGGTAATAGCGATAGGCGCGGCGCTGGCCGAAGCTCATCTTGTCGTGATCGTCGCGCAAGCCGAACAGCCGGCTCAACGCACCGAGCAGCACGATGGCGCTCACGCGCGCGGCGAGCAGGACGACGAGCGAAAGACCGCCCGAGCGCAGCAGTGCGGCGTAGCCGCCGCGCAGATCGAGCGCCCAGACGAACCACAGCGCGAGGACGACGAACAGCGCCACGCCGACCCAGATGTCGGCGAACCACTGCATGAACCACGCATAGGAGCCGTGGCGCCCGGCCGCCGTGCGCATGGCGTTGGCCACGGGACGGCGCAACTGCAGGATCATCACGGCGAGCGCGAGGTGGCCGATCAGCGTGACGACTTTCACGAGCGCGAGCTGCGCGTCTTCGGTCATGCCGAGCGGCACCGCGGCGCTAAGGGCGCCGCCCGCGCCACCGATGACGGCGAGGCGCACGAGCCAGCGCTGCGCGTAGGCGGCCCAGTCGTCGCCGAGCGGCACAAGGCGCAGCGCGGCCGCGTCGGGGGCGAACAGCAGCTTGCCTAACATGACGACGACGCGGCAGATCACATAGGTATCGACGATCTGGCCCACCGCTTCGGCGGGCGCGGCGTCGTCGGGGCCGAAGAGCGAGAGCACGCCCGCGGCGCACAGCCCAAAGCCCACGACGGGCACGACCTCGAGCAGCATCACGAGCAGGGCGCCCGGCAGACGCTGCAGCAAGCGCCAGTGATGCACGCCGCGCAGCGCGTGATACGCCTCCTTCGCGCGCTGGGCCGCGCTTTTCGGGGAGGCGTCGTCCTCCTGCTGGGCGGCCGTGACCGTGGCGCGCGCCGCCGCGTTGGCGCGCGCATTGGCGTTGGGGCCGGCGTTGGGGTCGTTCTCCTTCGTGCCCTGGGCGTCCGCCGCTTCCATGCCGGCGGCTTCGCGCAGGGCGTCTTGCTGCGCGTCGGTTGTCGCTTGCGCGGCGAGCGCCACGCTCGTGCCCGTCGCCTCCGGCGTTTGCGGCTGCGGTACAGGCGCGCCGTCCGGCGGGGGATCGCCGTCCTCGCGCTGTTTCTCGGCCTGATGCGTGGCAATGGCGCGTTCCGGCGCGGCGACGAAGCGGCGCAACAGCGTCGCGAGCGCGAGCGCGGGCACGAGCGTGAGCACGAGCACGCGCAGCAGGCTCAGCAGCAGTGCGTGGCCCTGCGGCGTGGAGAGATGTTCCTGCCACCAGTTGCGCGTCGACCAGAGGCCGAGCAGCGTCGCGAACGTATGGTTCAGATGCCGGCCGATCATGCGGGCGCCGTGCGCGGCGTGATCGGCGATCTGGACGACGAGGCCGTTGGAGCGCAGCGCGCCCGCGAGCGGCGCGGAAGCCGGCGCGGCTGCCGACGCGCCCGATGCGGCGGCTGGTGCGCTGGCCGCCGCGCTCGCCGAGGCGGGCGTGGCCAGGGCACCGGCGGCGGCGATGGCGCGCAGCGTGTCTTCCATGTGGCCGCGCTGCACGGGGTCGTCGAGGACCTGCAGGGCCGCCTGCGCCTGGCTGGGCGTGAGCGCTACGGGTGCGGCGGGGTTGCTCGCGTGCGCGTTGGGGTCAGGCGCGTGGGCAGCGGGCTGGGCGGGATGTGACTGGCTTGCGGCGGACGGTAGCGCCGCGGCGAAGGCGGCGGGCGTCGCCGCCGTCGCGTTCGATGCGCCGAGCGCGAGCGTCGCGCAGACGAGAACGCCGGGAGCGGCGAGCAGGGCACGCAGGCGCGGCGTGCGCGGTGACGGAAAGGCGAAAGAAAGAAGCATCCTTGTCATTGGCTTACGGGTCGCGACAGCGACGACCCTTCAGTGGCGGCGGAATGAAAGACAGCAGGACGAAACGCGCGGCTCGGGAAGCGCGCCCGGGCGCGGCGAAAACGCTGCCGTCGCCAGATTCGTCGGAGTATTCGACGCGCTGGCGCAAGTTTTGTGCCCATGTTTGGCATCTGGGCGACATGGCGTTTGCGGGGGCCGCAAACGGCGCGGCGCGCGAAACGTATGAGCTGGCTATGCCTCGGAGTATGCCTCTTTTGATGCGCGAACGCGGACGTGACGCGCACGGCTCGCGAATAAAGGGGATCGGTTCGAGGCTGACGCGAACCCGCGTAACACCCGCGTAACGCCCGCCGCCTGCACGGGTTTTGATCAGTGGCGCGAGCGCCCTGGCGAGTGCTACCGTTGCGTGATCCACCATCCGGACCCGCCGGAGGCCGACGAGGAGAGCCCATGAACAGCGTCAGCATGACCGGAGTGCAGAAGGGCAAACTAAGCCGCGCGCAGTTGATCGTCGCCGCGACGATCGGCAACGCGCTCGAATTTTTTGATTTCACCGTCTACAGCTTCTTCGCGCTGACCATCGGCAAGCTGTTCTTTCCCACCATGTCGAGTTATGGGCAACTGCTGGCCTCGGTGGCAACCTTCGGCGTGGGTTTTGTCATGCGTCCGCTGGGCGGCGTCGTGATCGGCGCATACGCGGACCGCGCCGGACGCAAGCCCGCCATGACGCTCACCATTTTCATGATGGCGCTGGGCTGTCTGTTGATCGGCCTCGCGCCCACTTACGCGCAGATCGGTGTGGCTGCACCCGTCTTGATCGTGTTCGCGCGCTTGCTGCAGGGCTTTTCCGCTGGCGGCGAAGTGGGCGCGTCCACCACCCTGCTGATCGAGGCGGGCACGCCCGCCAATCGCGGCCTGCTCGGCAGCTGGCAGTTCGCGAGCCAGGGGCTGGGCGTCTCGCTCGGCGCGCTAATGGCGGGACTCCTTACGACTTTTCTCGCCGCCGACACACTGCTCGCGTGGGGCTGGCGCGTGCCCTTCCTCATGGGCGTGGCGATCGCGCCGCTCGGCATGTGGATCCGGCGGCGTCTGGAAGAGCAGGCACCCGGGCACGCGCGCCCCGTGCGCATGCCCGTGCTTGCCGTGGTGCGCGACCACTGGCGGCGCGCCGCGCTCGGCATTCTGCTGACGATCGGCACCACGGTCACGGCTTATGTCGTCACGTTCTATATGCCGACCTACGCGATCCACGAGCTGAAGGTGCCCGCGCCCACGGCCTTGCTGGCGGGGCTCGTTTCGGGCGTGGTGACCTTCGTGGTCGCGCCGGTTTCGGGGCTGCTCTGTGACCGCTTCAGCCGCCGCATGCTCATCTTCTGGCCGCGCGTGGGCGTCTTGCTGCTGATCTACCCGGCGTTCCTCTGGCTCGCGAGCGGGCCGGACGCCGCGCGCCTGCTCGTGACCGTGGGCGGCCTGAGCGTGTTGCTCGGGCTGCAGGCCGCGCCCTCCATCACGATGCTGCCCGAGATGTTTCCACGCGCCGTGCGCGCGACGGGCATGGCGATCGTCTACAGCATCGGCGTGGCGATTTTCGGCGGCTTTGCGCAGACCATCGCCACCTGGCTTGTGAAGACCACAGGCAATCTGCTCTCGCCCGCCTGGTACGTGATGGCATGCGTGGCGCTCTCGTGCCTCGCGCTGCCGTTCATTCGCGACCTCACGGGCAGGCCGCTCGACGATTGATCACGGCCGCGCCGCGCGCGCGGCTTCGAGATTCGCGTCGAGCTGGCGTGCGAGACCATAGAGCATGCCGAGCGATGGCGCCGCGATTCCCACGCGCTGCGCCAGTTCATAGGGCGCGCCTACGAGCGCCTCGACTTCGAGCGCGCGGCCCGCTTCCACGTCTTGCAGCATTGAAGTCTTGAACGCGCCGAGCTTGCGTGTGATCGCGTTGCGCTCGTCTATGGTCAACGCAAGGCGGATGCCGAGCGCTTCGCCGATCGCGCGCGCTTCGGCCATCACTGCGCTGACTAGCCCCGCCGTGAGCGGGTCGTCGAGAATCACGTCGGCGCTCGAGCGGGTCAGCGCGCTGATGGGGTTCATCGTCATGTTGCCCCAGAGCTTCGCCCAGATATCGACCTGGATGGGGGCGGCGGCCGTGACGTCGAAGCCGGCGCGCACGAGCAGATCGCGCGCTTCCCGTGCTCGCGCGGCCATGTGCGGCGAGCCTTCGCCGACGATCAGTTCATTGCCTTTGCCCTTGCGGATTACGCCCGGCCCCGAGATCGACGACGACAGATGCACGACGCAGCCCGAGGCCTGCGCAGGCGGCAGCGCCGCCGAGACGGCACCGCCGGGATCGACCGCTTCGAGTCGCCCGTTCGCATGCGCGCCGCCGAATGCGTGGAGGAACCACCAGGGCACGCCGTTCATCGCCGAGACGATATGCGTGTGCGGACCGACGAGCGGCGCGAGCGACGCCGCGGCCTGCGCGAGCGCCTGGCCCTTCAGGCAGATGAAAACCAGGTCCTGCGCGCCGAGCGAGGCGGCGTTATCGGTGGCGTTGACGGCTACCGTATAGCGCGCCTCGCCTTCGACAACCGCGAGGCCGTCGCGGCGAATGGCGTCCAGATGCGCGCCGCGCGCGAGCACGCTAACCGCGATGCCCACGCGCGCAAGGCGCGCCGCGATCAGGCCGCCGATCGCACCGGCGCCGACGACGGTAATCTTTTGACTCGGGGTGTTCAAACGTTACTCCTGCCAGGAAGGGTCGAGGCGCGTTACACGCCGGATCAGCGCGTCGAGCACGTTCTGTCCTGCGCCGTGCTCAGGCGAGAACTGCAGCGCGTCGCGCGTGGCGCGTTCGGTGATGGCCGCGGAGATGGGCAGCGTCTGGCCGCGCATCGAGTCGGTCACGACCTGGACCTCGCAGGCGCGGTTGAGCGTCCAAAGCAGCGCGAACGCGTGCGCGAGGCTCACCCCATGCGAGAGCAGGCCGTGATTGCGCAAAATGAGCAGACGCTTGTCGCCCATCGACTTCAGGATGCGTGACTTCTCGTCCGCATGCACGGTGATGCCCTCGAAGTCGTGATACGCGACCATGTCGTGCAACTGCGCCGAGTAGAAGTTCGTGTACGCGAGGCCGCCTTCCATGCACGCCACCGCGAGCCCTGCCGTGGTGTGCGTGTGCATCACGCAATGGGCGTCTTCGACGTTCGCGTGGATGGCGCTGTGAATGACGAAGCCCGCGGGGTTGACCGGATAGTCGCCCGGACTCAGGACGTTGCCGTCGAGATCGACCGTGACGAGATTCGATGCCTTGACTTCGTCATATGCGAGTCCGAACGGGTTGATGAGAAAGTGTTTTTGCGGCCCGGGCACGCGCAGCGTGATGTGGTTGAAGATCAGCTCGGTCCAGCCCATGAGATGAAACACGCGATACACGGCTGCAAGCTGCATGCGTGCGTCCCATTCCTTGGGGTCGCACCATTCGGGGCGCGCGCGCCGAATGTTTTCATTCATGACGGTCTCCTCCCTTGCAGGCAGTGATGACGCCGATCCTACGCTCAAGTAAATGCGTGTGCAAGCATCAAATTATTCACGAAATGCCTTAAGAAAAGGGCTTGCGGCGATGCTATTCTAACGGCGTGGTCGTAGTTTTACGGCCGGCGAACTCAGGCGGGAAGGCGAATGAAGGGGAAGTACAACATCGAAGAGCTGTTCACATACCGGCTTCATGTGCTCAAGAAGCAGACTGACCGCTCGATGAGCGACGCGTTCGAGGCAGCGCTTTCGCTTTCGCTCACGGAGGCGCGCTTGCTGCTGAGCGTGGGGGCATTCGGGGCGTTGTCGGTGTCGGACCTTGGGCGCGTGTCGAATCTCGACCGCAGCCAGGCGAGCCGCGCAACCGATGTGCTGGAGCGCAAGGGTCTGCTCGCCAAGACCTCGAACGAGGCGGACGCGCGCGGCGTGCTCGTGGCGCTCACGGCGCAAGGCCGCAGCACCTACCGGCGCGCGGCGTCGATTTCGAAGTCGGCCAACGACGCAATTCTCGCGGCGTTGAGCGAGCACGAGCGCGAGGTGCTGGCGGTGGCGCTCGCGAAGCTCGTGGCGAACGGGAACGAGGACGAGTGAGAGGTGCGCCGCGGCGCCAAACGCGGCGCGCTTGAACGGGTTCGCGGGTGTGGGCACGCCTATGGCATCCTGACCAGATCAGATGAAATTGAAGCCGATGCCGCCAAGCGGACCGTAGTCGGCATGGAACGTGTCGCCCGCGCGCGCGGGAATCGGGGCCGTGAACGAGCCGCTCAGGATTACGTCGCCGGCTTCGAGGCGCTCGTCATGGCGCGCAATCTTGTTGGCAAGCCATGCAACCCCCGTTGCCGGGTGGTTGAGCACCGCCGCCGCCAGGCCGCTTTCCTCCACGGCGCCGTTCTTGTAGAGCAGCGCGCCCACCCAGCGCAGGTCCACGTCGAGCGGTTTGACAGGACGGCCGCCCAGTACCACGCCTGCGTTGGCCGCGAAATCGGAAATCGTGTCGAATACCTTGCGCGGCGCCTTGGTTTCCCGGTCGAACTGCTCGATGCGCGCGTCGATGATTTCGATGGCCGGCGTGACGTACGCGGTCGCGTCGAGCACATCGAAGAGCGTCACGTCCGGTCCTTGCAACGGCCGGTTCAGCACGAACGCAAGTTCTACCTCGACGCGCGGCGCGATAAAGCGATCGGCGTATATATCGCTGCCCGCGGAAATGAACATGCTGTCGAGCAGCGGCGCGTAGTCGGGCTCGTCGATCTGCGAGGCGCGCTGCATCGCGCGCGACGTGAGGCCGATTTTGCGGCCTTTGATCGCATGGCCCGCGGCGAGCTTGAGCTTGACCCACTCGCGTTGAATGGCGTAACCGTCGTCGATCGTCATGCCGGCATGCGTGCGCGAAAAGTGGCGCAACTGCGTACGCGTGCGCTCAGCTTCGTCGAGCTGCATGGCCAGCTCGCGGATGGTTTGCTGATCTAGCATCATGAACTCACGTTTTGAGGCGGGCGTGCAGGTTGTTGTGCTTCCACGACCCGTCCTCGCTGAATTCGACGATTTCGAGCGACAGCGCGAGACCGCGTGTGGCGAAGGTTGGTGCAAAGTGCTGCTTGATCGCTTCGAAGAGTGCTTCGCCGGTTGCCTTGCGCACGGCCGGCGGCCGGCCCGCGCCGATCTTCAGGCAGCCGTGCATGAACGCGTTCTCGGGATTGCCATCGGCAACGAAGTATTGCTCGCAGCGCAGCGCGCGTGTGCGGATGCCGCCGCGCGGATAGACGCGTGCGCCCGCTTCGTCGCGCTGGGCGTCGAGCACGTGAGCAAGCGTTTCGCAAAGCTGACCAATGCTTTTCGCGTCGCCGAGATTCGCACTGTATTCGAGGGTGAGGTGGGGCATGGCGTTCTCCCGTCATTCAAGCCGGCAGTGGCGTAACCGGAAAAATCGCATTGATCTGGCCGGTGCCGGAACTGCCGAAATACGGGGTGACGATCTCCGCGCGTCCTTCATAGCGGTCCCAGCCAAGCGCGCCGAGCAGCATGGCAGTGTCGTGCATGCCGCCTTCGCCCCAGCATTTTTCGTTGTACATCGGCAGCATGCTGCAGAAGGTCTGCCAGTCGCCGCGTTCCCACAGCGCGATCACGCTGCGATCGGCCGCTTCGAGAAACGGGTCCCATACCTTGTGCATGTATTCCTCGGCGGTGCCGTTGTTCGCGAAGTGATGACTGAGCGACCCGCTCGCGAGTATCGCCACCGTGCCGTCATAACGCTCCTCGATCGCACGGCGCACGGCGAGGCCGAAACGCGCGCTCGTGGCGAGGTCGTGCCACATGCACCAGGCCGCCACCGACACGGCGCGGAATCGCTCGTCGCCGTTCATGTAGCGCATCGGAACAAGTGTTCCGTACTCCAGATCAAGCGTCGTTTCGCTGTGCGCGCGGCTTTTCACGCCCATCTCGTTCGAGACGTCGGCAATGAGGTGACCGAGTTGCGGGTTTCCCGGATACGCGTACGGCATGTTCTTGATGAAATGCGGCAGCTCGTTACTCGTGTAGACGCCATCGAAGCGCGGCGCGCAGTTGATGTGGTATTCGCTGTTGACGAGCCAGTGCACGTCGAACACGACGATCGTGTCGACGCCCAGTTCGCGGCAGCGGCGGCCGATCTCATGATGTCCGTCGATAGCGGTCTGCCGGCAGCCCTTGTGGGGGCCGTCGAGTTCGGAAAGGTACAGCGATGGCACATGTGTGACCTTCGCCGCCAGCGCGAGTTTGCCCATTACACGCCCCAATGCGGAATGTGATGCGAGCCGAGCGAAACGCAGACGTTCTTCGGCTCGAGGAACACCTCGTAGCTCCATGTGCCGCCTTCGCGGCCCACGCCCGAGGCCTTCGTGCCGCCGAACGGCTGGCGCAGGTCGCGCACGTTCTGGCTGTTCACGAAGCACATGCCTGCCTCGATGGCGGCCGCTACCCGCAGCGCCCGCCCGGTGTTCTCGGTCCACACGTAGCTGGAGAGGCCGTAGGCGATATCGTTGGAAAGACGGATCGCCTCTGCTTCGTCGTCGAAAGGAATCAGGCACGCAACAGGTCCGAAGATCTCTTCCTGCGCGATGCGCATGCGGTTGTCGACGTCGACGAAAACGGTTGGCTGAACGAAGTTTCCATTCTTGATCGCGCCGGGCAGCGCGGTCGTGTCGAGACCGCCGCACGCAAGCGTCGCGCCTTCCTTCGGTCCGAGTTCGATATAGCTGCGGACTTTCGCAAGATGTCCCTGACTGATCATTGGGCCGACGATCGTTTTCTCGTCGAGCGGATCGCCTACGGTGATGCGCCTCGCGCGTTCGACGAAGCGCTGCGCGAACCTCGCGTAGATGGAGCGTTGGACGAGAATGCGCGAGCCGGCCGTGCAGCGTTCGCCGTTGTTGGAGAAGATCATGAATACAGCGGCGTCGAGCGCGCGCTCGAAATCGGCGTCGTCGAAGATCACGAATGGCGACTTCCCGCCGAGTTCCATCGAAAATTTCTTGAGGCCGGCGGCCTGCACGATGCGATTGCCGGTGGCGGTCGAGCCCGTGAACGAGACGGCGCGCACGTCGGGATGCGCGACGAGCGGTTCGCCCGCTTCCTTGCCGTAGCCGTGCACGACGTTGAGCACGCCAGCCGGAATGCCCGCATCGAGCGCGAGCTGGCCGAGCATCGAGGCCGTGAGCGGCGAAAGCTCGCTCATCTTCAGCACGGCGGTATTGCCGAACGCGAGGCACGGCGCGACCTTCCACGTGGCGGTCATGAACGGCACGTTCCAGGGCGAAATGAGCGCGCATACGCCCACCGGGTGAAACAGCGTGTAGTTCAGGTGCGTGGTCGTGGGATAGGTATGGCCATCTACTGCGGCGCAGATTTCGGCGAAGTAGCTGAAGTTGTCGGCGGCGCGTGGCACGAGCTGCTTGCCCGTTTGCGAAATGGTCTGGCCCGTGTCCATCGTTTCGGTCCGCGCGATCTCCGGCACGTTCTTCGCGATCAGCTCGCCGAGCTTGCGGATGGCCTTCGCGCGCTCGGCGGCGGGCTTGGCCGCCCACGCAGGGAACGCGCTTTTTGCGGCGCGTACCGCAAGATCGACTTCCTGCGCGCCGCCGCGCGCGACTTCCGCGAGCACGTCCTGGTTTGCCGGATTCACAGTTTCGAAGTAGTCGCGCCCGGCATGGGCGCGGCCGTCGATGAGGTGGTCGATTCGCATGGCTAACTTATCCGGGGTTCCATTCGTTTGCGGATCAACGCCCGTACTCGGCGTCGCTTGCGATCGTATTGACGAGGCGACCGAGACCGTCGATCTCGCATACCACTTCGTCGCCCACGTTCACGTTGACGACGCCTTCGGGCGTGCCGGTCAGGATGACGTCGCCGGGAGCGAGCGTCATGAAGCCGCTCAAATACTCGATCAGTTCGGCAATGCCGGTGACGAAATCGCGCGTGTTGCCGTCCTGCTTGAGTTCGCCGTTCACGTAAGTGCGCAGGCCGAGCGCGTTGACGTCGGCAATGTCGGCGGCGTCGACGAGCCACGGTCCCAGCACGGTGCCGCCGTCGCGGTTTTTTACGCGCAGGTTCGGGCGATAGTAGTTCTCCAGATAGTCGCGGATCGCGTAGTCGTTCGCGATCGTATAGCCCGCCACGTACTGCATGGCGTCCTCGCGCTTCACGTTCTGCGCCGTGCGGCCGATCACGACGGCGAGCTCGCACTCGTAATGCATGAACGCGACATCGGCGGGGCGTCGCGTCGTGCCGCGATGGCCGAGTACCGTACCCGGTCCCTTGAGGAACACGAGCGGCTCTTCCTGCTTCGAGAACTGCAGTTCCTTCGCGTGCGCGGCGTAGTTCAGGCCAAGCGCGAAGATCGTGCCGGGCTCGAACGGCGCAAGCCAGACGACTTCGTGCTCCTCGCGCACGCGGCCGTCGGCGAGTCGCACGCGGCCGCTCCCGTTCGTGTCTTCGGGCGCGGCGTCGTGTATCGCGCCTGCGTAGGCAACGCGTCCGCGCATCATGCTCGTGCTCCCTGTGCCGCGCGCCCCGCGACGAATTCGATTTCGAGCGGCGCCCAGTCGCCAATGGCGATCGTTGCGTGCGCATCGGCATCGACCACCGGCGCGCCATGCGGTACGCCGAGCGTGATGACGTCGCCGGGGGAGAGCGTCATGAATTCGGTGACGTCCGCAAGCAATCGTGCGACACCGCGCACGTTCGTGGCCGTTGTCGCACTGAACATGGCCCGGCCTCTCACGTTCACGGCGATGGGAAGGCGGTCGGGATCGGGCACATGGCGGCGCGAGATCACGGCCGGGCCCACCACGCAGAAGTTGTCTCGGGCGCGAAATCGTACCGAGGGGCGATAGACGCTCGCGTGCGATACGCACAGATCGGCGACGAGCGTATAGCCCGCGATGTAGTCGAATGCTTCGCGCGCGGCAACGCGCGTGGCGGCGCGACCAATCACGATGCCGAGCGATGCGCCCACCTGCACGCCTTCGCTGCCCGGCACGGCCACGCGCGCACGGTGCCCCGCGAGCGTGTTGCGCGGCTTCAGGTAGAGAATGGGCGCACGCGGCGGCGCTTTGTAGGGGGGCGCGTTCACGGCGTCTCCCATCGCTTCGAGCGCGTGACGGTCGTTGAGCAGCGTGCCGTAGACGGCGCCGCTTACAGGCGCGCGGCACGCCGCGCCGCCGGCGAGCAGTGTGCGCACGGAGGCGGCATCCACGTCGAGCGGCAACGCGTCGCCTTCGATGTGAAGCAGATGATCGGCAACGGAAAACATGGCTTGGATTGGCCTGCCGGAAACGCTAATATGTTAGCGATAGTGCGCCTGCCATCATCCGTCGTCAATCTTCGCTGAAGAATTTGCGGGTTTGCCCCAGGGATCTGCCGGGCGCGCCCGCGTTCCCGTTTTGCCGAAACCGCCATGCCCGATACGTCACGTCCGAACACTCGCGTTACGCACCGCAATCTGCCCATGCTGCTTCTGCGCGCGCGCGAAAAGATGATGGAGCGCTTTCGCCCGCTGATCACGTCGCATGGTCTTACCGAGCAGCAGTGGCGCGTGATACGCGCGCTCAACGAAAGCGGGCCGCTCGAGCCGCGGCAGATTTCCGATCTCTGCACGATTTCCAGCCCGAGCATGGCGGGCGTGCTCGCGCGCATGGAGTCGCTCGGCCTCGTGACGAAGGAGCGTTTCGCCGACGACCAGCGGCGCGTGCTCGTCTCGCTCACGAAGAAGAGCCATCACCTCGTGAAGGCGATTTCGAAGGAACTGGAGTCGCGTTACAAGGCGCTCGAAGCGCAGGTGGGGCCGGAGGTGGTCGAGCGCGTGTATCGCGCGATCGACGATCTGCTCGCGGGCATGGAGGAATGAACGCGGACCGCGAGTCGACGGATAAAGGTGAGCTTTTTCGGGGGCGATCCGCGCGGATGGCACGGACCGCCCGCGCTGGACTAGCCGAGCGCAGCGAAGGCTTCGTCGAGTTCGGCGGCGCTCTGCGGGCGCACCACGCGCGCGACCTCGGCGCCGTCGCGCAGGAAAATGAGTGTGGGCCAGAGCTTCACGCGAAACGAGCGGCCGAGCGCGCGGCCGGGACCGTCTTCCACTTTCAGGCGGCGTACTTGCGGATTGCGCTCGAAAGCCGCGCCAATCAATGGCTGCGCGCCCTGGCAATAGCCGCACCAGTCGGTGCCGAATTCAATGACGGCCGGTCCGCTGAGCGCGTCGATTTCCTTGCGCGCGGGCGCATTCGGTGCGTAGTTCATCGTGTGATTCCTCGTATTCCTCGCATTGGCGTCCTCATACGATACCGCATCGCGCGGTATCGTTCAGGCGCTCGCCGATGGCGGCCGGCGCCGTCGATTCGATTGCGCGCGAAGATCAAAGGTGAGTCTTTTCGGGAGTGAGAAGGGTCGCGCGAACCGACGCACCGTTGACTCGCGCGCGCATGCGCGCGGCACGCCACTGCGCGAAGAATGCCTTGAAAACAAGGATAAAACCGCCGTCTTTCCCGGGACGAGGTGAGCGCATTCCCTTTTCCCGCCGCACCTGGACCGGCGCGGATCCTCCTCCTTTACCGCAAAGGTGAGCGTTTGCGGGAGCGCCTTTGGCGAAACCATGGCGGGTACGAGAAGCGGATGACGGCTCCGGCAAATCAATCGTGCAGACGCAACTTTATCCCTGATTTCAAGGCTTTTTCCCGTTAGATGGAGTGACCAGGCGACAAGCCGCCGCGCTCTCGGCCTCTGCGTGCGGACAGCAAAGGTGAGAAGATTCGGGAGCACGCTCCGCCTTGCCGGTCGTTATCTGCGGCGCGGTCCGTTGTCCCGCCCCGGATGGACGCCCGCGCGCGATCGGTATATAACTCAAAGAAGTGCGGGATATTTTCGACTACAGCTCACCAAGGGAGATCAAGTTCATCATGACGAGCGACGACACGCAAAAGCAGGACGCTCAAAAGCCTGGCGGCGGTGCGCCGCAGCCGGATCTGGAGAATCTGAACGCAGCTTTTACCCACGTCGATGAAGGCGTGAAATCCGGCAAGATCGCGGCGGGCGCGGCGAGAGGCCTCGTCTTCAGCCTTGTCGAAACGCTGGGCGCGCTGGTTGGCGACCCCGACCTGCCGCAGCACGCGCGGTCCGGCTACGAAGGGCTGCTCGAAGCTGCACGCGAGTTGCGCGCGAAGCTCGAGCACTAACTGTGGTTAGCGCGTGCGGCGCTCGCAGCCGCACGCTCACGAAGCCAGCAGGGCGGCCGCCAGGCCGTCCGGCGCGGCGCCGATGCGCAGCTCGCGCGTGCCGTGCCAGTCCGCGCAACGCTGCAGCGCCCGGCGCAAGTCGGCCATCAGACGGCCGCTCATGCGCACTCCGGGCTCCATATGCAGCGACTTGACCTCGAACACCTGTTGTACCCGATGCGCTTTCGCGTCGATGCGGCCGATGAGCTGCCCGCGGTTCAAGATTGGCAGTACGAAGTAACCGTACCTGCGCTTCGCGGCGGGTAGATAACATTCGATCGCATAGTCGAAGTCGAACAGGGCAAGCGCGCGCTTGCGGTCCCACACCACGGGATCGAAGGGCGAGAGCAGGGTGGTGACCGTGGACGCGAGCTTGCCGCTCGCCGCATCGTCGACGAGCGCGGCGTAGTCGCGGTGCACGAACACGTCCTGCTTCCAGCCTTCCACGCGCGCCGGCAGCACCTCGCCCGCATCGGCGAGCGCGTGCAGCGCTTCGCCATACGGACGACGTGGCAGCCGGTAATAATCGGCGGCCCAATCCGCGCGAACAACGCCGAGCGCGCGGCAGGTACGCAAGAGCAGCTCACGTTCCGCATCGGCGCGCGGCGGCAGGTCGCGCGCGTCGTTCCAGTGCGGCAGCACGCGCTCGGCCACGTCGTACACGCGCTGGAAGTTGCGCCGCTCGGCCACCATCAGCGCGCCGGTCGCGAACAGCACTTCGAGATGCCGCTTCTCCGGCTTCCAGTCCCACCAGCCGCTGCCTTTGTCGCCCGGCGCGCGCGCGAAGTCGGCGGAGCGCACGGCGCCTTCGGCGCGGATGCGTTCGAGCAGCGCGTCGATTTCCTCGCGATACTGGGCGTGCCACCCGGCCGCGTATTTCCAGCCCATGCCGGAAGGATCGAGCATGCGGTGGCGCAGCAGCCCATAGTCTTCGATCGGCAGGAAGCACGCCTCGTGCGACCAGTATTCGAAGAGCCGGCCTTCGGCGAGATGGGCGTCGAGCCAGGCGGGATCGAACGCGCCGATGCGGCTGAACAGCACAAAGTAAGGACTGCGCGCGACCACGTGGATCGTGTCGATCTGCAGTTGCGTCATGCGGCGGATGGCGTCGAGCACGTCGTCCGACGTGGCTTTGCGGCGCGGCGGCGCGAGCAGTCCTTGCGCCGCGAGATGCAGCGTGCGCGCCGCCGCGAGCGGCAGTGTCAGCGTCGGGGTGGCCGCGATCGCGCCGGCTTCAGCGGGCGCGGGCGCTTCTCCAATGTCCGCGACGCGCTCACGCATGGACGCCCGCAACCACCGTCGCCGGCCGCAATGTGGCGAGCCGTTGATGAATCTGCGCCACCACGGCGGCGCCTTCGCCCACGGCCGCCGCCACGCGCTTGGTCGAACCCGCGCGTGCGTCGCCGATCGCGTACACGCCATCCACGGACGTGGCGAGGCTGCACGACTCGTTTTCGCCGGTCACCACGAAGCCGTGCGGGTCCAGCGCCACGCCGCATGCGCGCAGCCAGTCCGTGTTCGGGTCCGCGCCCGTGAAGAGGAACAGGTGGCGCGAATCGAAATGGTCGATGCCTTCGGGGCACGGTGTCTTCAGACGCACCGACGCGAGCCCGCTTTCGTCCTCGCCGAGGCCGCCGATCTCGCTGCGCGGATGCACCCGCACGTTCGGCAGCGAAGCGATGCGGTCGATCAGATAGCGCGACATCGTCGACTCGAAGCCGGCCTTGCGGATCAGCACGTCGATCTGGCGCGCGTGCGTGGAAAGATAGACGATCGCCTGGCCCGCCGAATTGCCGCCGCCCACGAGCACGACGTCCTCGTGCTTGCAGAGCTTCGCTTCGACCGGCGAGGCCCAGAAGTAGACGCCGTGCCCCGTATAGCGATCGATCCCTTCGATGGCGGGCTTGCGGTACACCGCGCCGCTCGCGATCACGACGGTATGCGCGCGCACGTCGCCGCTGCAGGTTTCGAGGCGGCGCGGTTCCTCGTCGCAGCGCAGCGCGCGCACGGCCACGGGAATCGCGACGTGCGCGCCGAACTTCTGCGCCTGCACGAACGCGCGGCCCGCGAGCGCCTGGCCCGAAATGCCGGTCGGAAAGCCGAGATAGTTTTCGATGCGCGAACTCGCGCCCGCCTGGCCGCCCGGCGCGCGCGAATCGAGCACGATCACCGAAAGGCCTTCGGAGGCCGCGTAGACCGCCGTCGCGAGACCGGCGGGGCCCGCGCCGACCACGGCGACGTCATAAACGCGCTCGCCGTCCAGCTCGGGCAGGATGCCGAGGCAGGTGGCCAGTTCCGGCGCGCTGGGCTGGCGCAGCACCGTGCCATCGGGACAGATCACGAGCGGCAGGTCTTCGCAGCGCGCGGCGAAGCGCTCGATCACGCAGAGCGTGCTTTCGTCGCGCTCGTCGAGCACGGAGTACGGATGCCCGTTGCGCGAGAGGAAGCCTTGCAGCAAAACGAGTGCGGGATCGTCGTGCTTGCCGACGAGAATCGGCCCGCCCGCGCCCTTTTCGATCAGCGAGACGCGACGCAGGATCAGCGCGCGCACGATGCGCTCGCCGAGTTCCGCCTCGGCGACGATGGCCGCGCGCAGCCGCTCGGGCGGAATCAGGATCGCGTCGACGGGTTCGAGTGCCACGCCGTCCACGAGCGCCGGGCCGCCCGATAGCTGGCCCACTTCGGCGAGAAAATGGCCGCGCCCGTGCTCGACGATGCGCCGCTCGCGGCCCAGCCCGTCGCGCTGGAAGACCTTGACCGAACCGGAGAGCAGCACGAACATGCCGGGGCCGGTTTCGCCCGTGCGGAAAAGCAGCTCGCCCGCGGCCCAGTGGCGTTGTTCGCCGAAGCGCGCGAGGCGCACGATTTCGTCGTCGGTGAGCTCGGGGAACATCTGGTGGTGCCGTGTGGAGAGCGTCGAGAACGGCGCATCGGCGGGTTGCGGCTGCGTGTCGGCGTGGCGGCTCGCGGAAGGCGGCGCTGCGTAATCGCGAGCCTCGGCTTCGGTGATCGTGCCCATCTGGCGGTTCTCCTCGTGCGGGCGGCTCGGGAGCGGGCCGCCCGGATCAAACAGCTTTAGGCGTGATGTTGACCGGGACTTCGGCGGGCGCCTGCACCTGCAGCGATTCGAGCGTGCGGCCCGCGTCGCGCCACGCGTCGAGACCGCCGAGGAGCGGCACTACGTCGGTAAAGCCTGCCTCGGCGAGCTGCTTCGCCATCCAGGCAGCGGAAATCTCATTGGGGCACGAGCAGTAGATCACGAGCTTCTGGTCGGCCGGATACTTCCCGACGATTTCCTCGAGCTTGCGCTCGTCGGCAAAGAGCGCGCCCGGAATGATGTACGGGTCGAGCTTGCGTTTCTCCTCGGAGCGGATGTCGAACACCACGGGCGGCGGCTTGCCGCTCATCGCGCGGTAAAGATCCTCCACCGTGATGCGCGCGTTCGCGAGCTTCTTGATGAGCTGGCGGCGGCGTTGCCAGCGGTAGGTCGCATAGAGCAGCAGGAGCACGGCCACCACGACGGCGGTGAGACGGCCGAGCCGGCTCGCGCCGGCGAACAGCATGTCGATCTGCGGCGCGAACAGCACGCCGATCAGGAGACCGGTGCCGGACCACAGCGCAGCGCCGACGCCGTCGAAGCCGACGAACTGGCGATAGGGTACGCCCATGGCGCCCGCCATCGGCACGGAGACGAGCGACAGCCCCGGCACGAACTTGGCGACGGCGAGCACGCGCACGCCCCAGCGGCCGAAAAAGCGCTCGGTTTTCTTCACGCAGGTGTCGCGCGAGAGCGAGAGCTTGCAGAGCGTCTTGAGCGTGTTGCCGCCGTAGAGACGCCCGGCCAGGAACCACACGCTGTCGCCGATCAGCATGGCGAAAATGGAGAGCACGAGCACCGGCGCGACCTGCTGGCCGATCGAACCCGGATGCATGGCCGCCATCGCGCCGAACAACACGAGCGCGGGCATCGCGGGCACGGGCAACCCTAGCGATCCGGCGAGCACATTAATGAACACCAGCGCAGGCCCGTATTGCGCGATGAGGTCGTGTAGCATCGGCTTACTTCCGTTGCTTCGCTTGAGGAGACGGGAAAGACAGGAGGGTAACGTAAAGATTATGGACGCATTTCGAACGCGTGCAAGCAAGGCCGTGCGCACGCCTTGAGCGACACGCGAAGCTGCGCGCCGCCGCGAACGACGCATCACGATCGATCGTGCTTCGGCGTGTGTCCGTAACCGCTGTGTGCAGCAGGCACGTGAAAAAAGCGCCGGATTGAAAGGCTGCGACAGAGAGGAAAGGCGGCAGGAAAGCGGCACGCACCCGCGGGCGCCCCGCTTTTCGCTGCCTGTTGAGCGCGGTTAACGCGTGTGCGATTCCCCGGGCAGCTCGGCGCCCTGCGCGCGAATCGCCGCGATCAGCTCGGCCGGCGTGATTTCGTAACGCACTTCGCGATGGATGCCCGGCTTGCGCTCGTCGACTTCGATCAGCAAGAGGCTTTTGCCGTCGGCCGCCGATTCGAGGCGCAGTGAACGCAGTTCGCGCCCGGTTGCGTCGTCATGCTCGGTGAGCAGGGTCATGTTTCCGGAAGACCCGGTCGTGCGCATTGATGTTGTCCTCGTGCGTTGGGTGGTCGAGCCATTGTACGGGGTCGGCCGCGCGGCGTGTCGTTGCAAGTGAGCGCGGACGCACACAGCGAGATCGCCATGCCGCGACCCTGGCCAGCCAGTTTAACGCGACTCGTCGCCGCGACGGCCATTTTTGCGCACCCCGCAACGGGCCATGCGAAATGCGTTGCGCATTGCACCGCTGTCATGGTTGCGAAGCAAAGGGGTGCCAGGCCGCGCGCCAGAAAAAACGGCTCGCCCGGGCAGGCCGGACGAGCCGTTGAAACGCCGTTGTTACTCGGGTCAGCCAGCCGGGGTACGGCCCGCTGACGGTTTGCATGGTGCCGCCCGTCTGCCGCATTGTCGAGATGGGACTAACGCCGATCTCTCAGACCAATCGGCGGTGCGGCACGACCGGTCTGCGCCGTCGCGGCGCTCAGGCCGGGTTATGCCGCGATTTCCCCGGCGGCTTCGGCCCCGACGTTCGCCCCGCCGGACGGCTGGCGGCGCGCGGCGGGGGCGCGGGGCGCCTTGGTGCGCGTTCTCGCCTGGGGGCCCGCCACGGTGAAGAGGCGCATGGCTTCATCGAGCACGTCGGCCTGTTCGGCGAGACGCTGCGCCGTGGCGGTGGCCTGCTCAACGAGCGCGGCGTTCTGCTGCGTTGCGCTGTCCAGATGCGCGACGGCCTGATTGACCTGGCGGATGCCCTCGGCCTGCTCGCCGCTCGCATTCGCGACCTCGACGATGATCGAAGAGACGCGGCTCACGGCTTCGTCGATGGAGCGCATCTGCGCCGTCGTGGTGCCGACGAGCCGTGTGCCCTCGGCGATCTCGCTCACGCTGGCGTCCACCACGTGCTTGATCTCTCTCGCCGATGCGGCGCAGCGCTGCGCGAGCATGCGCACCTCGCCCGCCACCACGGCGAACGAGCGGCCCGCTTCGCCGGCGCGCGCGGCCTCGACGGCGGCGTTGAGCGCGAGGATGTTGGTCTGGAACGCGATGCCGTCGATCACGCCGGTGATGTCGGCGATGCGTTGCGACGCGTCGGTGATGCCGACCATCGTGCGCTCCATTTGCGCGGCGATCGATCCGCCCTCGGCGGCGGCGGCCTGGGCGTCGCGCGCGAGATCGAGCGCGCGGGTGCTGGCGTCGGCGTTGGCCTGCACGGTGGTCGTCAACTGCTCCATCGTGGCGGCGGTTTCTTCGAGCGACGCGGCCTGCATTTCGGTGCGGCGCGAGAGGTCGAGATTGCCGCTCGAAATCTCGTGCGCGGCGTCGAGCATGCCGTCGATCTGCGAACGCACGTCGAACACGATGGCCGTGAGATTGGCCTGCAACTGGTTGAGCGCCTGGAGCACGTCGCCGAGATCGTCGTTCGTGGCGATCGCGAGCGTGGCCGTGAGGTCGCCGGCGGCCATGCGCGTGGAGGCGGCGGTCATCTGCGAGAGCGGCGCACCGAGATGTCTCGTCGTGAGGCGCCAGGCGCCGACGGCGCAGACGCACGCCGCGCCGAACGCGCCCCAGAACGGCAGCGGCGGCAGACCTTGCCAGGCGGCGAAGCCGGCCGCCGCGAACACCGCGGGTACGGCGCCGTAGCCGAACGCGATGCGCGTGGCGATGGGCACGCGCAACAGCGACTGCAGCGCGCCGATCACGCCCGTGCGCACCACGACGCCATGGCGCAGGCGCACGCCCTGCAGGCGGCCCTCGCGCATCTGTGCGTAGAAGGCCTCGGCGTTGCGGATCTCCTCGCGCGTGGGCTTCACGCGCACGCTCAGATAGCCGACCACGGTGCCCTGCTCGGAGACCGGCGTAACGTTCGCGCGCACCCAGTAGTGGTCGCCGGTCTTGCGGCGGTTCTTGACTATCGCGGTCCACGGGCGGCCCTCGCGAACCGTCTCCCACAGGTCGGCGAACGCTTCGGCCGGCATGTCGGGATGGCGAATGATGTTATGCGCCTTGCCGATCAATTCTTCTTTCGAGAAGCCGGATACCGCGACGAACGCAGGATTGCAGTACTGGATGCGGCCCTTCAGATCGGTGGCCGAGACGAGCATCTGCGAAGCGGGATAGTCGAATTCTTGTTGCGTGACGGGCTGATTGTTGCGCATGAGTTCCTTCGATGGGGCCGCTTGAGACCCAACAACACTGCGTTTGATAACGGCATTTTCCTTATGAACTTTAGGAACTTGCACGGCCGGGCGCGGTGCGCGGGCAACGCGAAAATCCGTTGTGCTATCAAGGGATTGGGCACGATGTTGGGGGTCGTATGCACAGACTTGCCCACTTCAACTGTGGACAAATGCAGTGCCTGCAAAACGTGCAACTTCTCTGTCGCGTGGGGCATTGACGTTTGCGATCATGGACTTACGTGCGCTGTCCAGAGCTTGTGCACAAGGCTATGAACGAAATCTGTGGAAAACACGAACGGGTTTTGCGGGCGTTCGAGGGCGCGTTGCTGCGATTGGGAACGCTCCGGGTTAACCAAAGCACATCAAGGACTTGATGCGGTATTCCCTGGGTTACGCACAGGGCTGCCCACTAAATTTGTGGACAAATTCCGGTGCCCGGAACGTTTCATGTCGTGCGTGGCGAGGAAATCCTCGGCGTCGCTCAGCGCTTTCCTTCCTGCACCCGATGAAGTGTTGTTGAAATGCCGATAGAGATTGAAACAGAATGAAACATGTGGAATGATAGCGATTCTCATTCCCGCGAATCCATCCGCGGCCAAACAACAACACCAGCCAGCCTAGCGTCGATTCCCTCGGTCCTTTCGGGGCGGCCAGCCAGCCAATGAACCCGCGTCGTCCGCGCCTGCGTTGCGCGTCGTACGGCCGGTTTTTGCCTTGCACAGGGACATCATGCTGAACAGGACGCCGCTCGCGAGTGCGCTCGCGCTGGCCTTTGCTGTACCTTTCGCTTCGACCGCGCTCGCCCAGAGCGCGCCCGCCGCCGCGACTGCCGCTTCGGGGGCACCCGCCGCGGCGGCGGCCACGCAGAAAGACCCGGCTATGCAGACCGCTCAGGCGGCGCCGGCAACCGGGAACGCCACGCTGCCCACGATTTCCGTTTCGGGCCAGAGCGATGCTCAGGACTTCCAGGCAGATCGTTCCACCGTAGGCGCGAAGACGCCCACGGCGCTGCGCGACATTCCGCAGTCGGTCACGGTCATCAACAAGGCGGTGATGCAGTCGCAGGGCGCCACGTCGTTTCAGGACGCGCTGCGCAACGCGCCCGGCATCACCATCGGCGGCGCGGAAGGCGGCCAGATCGGCAACAACATCAACCTGCGCGGCTTCACGGCGCAAAACGACATCTATCTCGACGGCTTTCGCGACCGCAACCAGTATTACCGCGACACGTTCGATCTCGAATCGATCGAAGTGCTATACGGCCCGTCGTCGATGCTGTTCGGCCGCGGCTCCACGGGCGGCGTGATCAACCAGGTCACGAAGCAGGCCAACCTCAAGCCGCTCACGGAAGTGTCCACCACCATCGGCACCGACGACCGCTATCGCGCGACGCTCGACGTGAACCGTCCGCTCGGCGACCACGCTGCGTTTCGTCTGAACGCGTTCGGCCAGTCGATGGGTTCGACGCGCGACGTGATGAAGAACAAGGACTATGGCTTCGCGCCCGAGTTGCGCTTTGGCATCGGCACGCCGACCGAAGTGACGATCTCGGCGCTCATTCAGCACAACTACGACATGCCGGACTACGGCGTGCAGGCCGTCAACGGCCATCCGTTCGCGCCTTCGAAGGGCACGTTCTACGGCCTCACCGACGACCGCACGATTCAGGATGTGCAGACCGTTTCGGCGCGCGTGGAGCACCGCTTCAACGATCAGTTCAAGATCAGCAACCAGACGCAGTTTTCGCACTCACTCACCGATGCGCGCGAAACCGCGCCCGGGGCGGTGCTGACGGGCCCGCTCTCGTCGAGCACGGCGCTCAAGAACGGCAACTTCACGAACCTGCCGCTCGAAGATCTCTACATCAAGCTTGCGAGCCACGACCGCGTGATCGAGAACCACTCGATCTACAACGACACGATGGCGCAGTACAAGTTCAGCACGGGTTTCCTGAAGCACGAGATGCTCGCGGGCATCGAGATCGGGCACGACAGCTACACGAATCAGGCTTATACGCGCAACAACCTGCCGATTCTTTCGCTGCTCGACCCGGTTTATATTTCGACGCCCTCGAACGTCACGACGACGGTCGGCAATCACGCGGAGTCGGGCGCGACTACGTTCGCTGCGTACTTCAACGAGACCATGTCGATTGGCGAGCACTGGAAGCTCATCGGCGGCGTGCGTTGGGATCGCTTCCAGGCGCACATCGCCAACACGATCAGCGCGCCGAGCTACGCGGACCAGACCAACACGTTCACGAGCGTACGGGCGGGCGCGATCTATCAGCCGACCGACTGGCAGTCGTACTACTTCTCGTATGGCACGTCGTTCGACCCGTCGCTCGAAGCGCTCACGGTCACGAACAATACGCAGAATCTCGCGCCCGAGCACACCGAGTCGTATGAAGTGGGCGCGAAGTGGGACTTGCTCGGCGGGAATCTTTCGCTTACCTCGGCATTCTTCCAGCAGGAGATGGACAATGCGCGCACGCAAACGTCGACGGGCGAATACACGCTCTCGGGCGATATCCGGGTGCGTGGCTTCCAGGCGGGCGCGACGGGACACATCACCAACAAGTGGCAGGTGTTCGCGGGCTACACGTACATGGACGGCGTGATCCTCAAGGCGCTCGACGGCACCCAGGGCCACACGCCGGCCAACACGCCGCGCAACACGTTCACGCTGTGGACGACGTATGCGTTCACGCCGCATTGGGAAATCGGCGGCGGCCCGACCTACATGTCGGCGCGCTACGCGTCGAACACGAACTATGTGGAGACGGGCGGCTACACCCGCTGGGACGCGATGGCCGCGTACCACGAAAAGAAGTGGGACGTGCGGCTGAATCTGCTGAACATCACCAACAAGTTCTACTTTGACGCGCTTGTTCCGTCTGACGGAGGGCGCTCCGTGCCGGGCATCGGCCGCACGTTCCTCGCGACGGCCGACTACCGCTTCTGATTACCGCGCTTTTTGCGTGCCGTCACGCGAAGCCCGCATAGCGCGGGCTTTTTGCGTAACGGCGCGTCTGTGCGCGAATGCGGCCGCTGGCGCCGCGCAACGAAGGAAACGACGATGCTGGTTCATGTCCCCAACGTACTGACACCCGAGCAGGTGCGCACGCTGCGCGCGCGGCTGGACAACGCCGGCGACGCGTGGGTGGACGGCCGCGCCACGGCGGGATGGTCCGGCGCGCCTGTGAAGCGCAACGAGCAGATCGCCGAGCATACGCCCGTGGCGCGCGAGCTGGGCGACATGGTGCTCGCGGCCATCGAGCGCAATCCGCTCTTCATCAGCGCGGCGCTGCCCAATCAGGTGTATCCGCCGCTCTTCAATCGCTATGAAGGCGGCATGACATTCGGGGCCCACGTCGACGGCGCGGTGCGCGTGCTGCCCAGCGGCGTGAAGCTGCGCACCGATGTTTCGTGCACGCTCTTTCTCTCGTCGCCTGACGAATACGACGGCGGCGAACTCGTGGTCGAGGACACCTACGGCGTGCAGGAGGTGAAGCTGCCGGCCGGCGACATGATCGTCTATCCCGCCACCAGCCTGCACCAGGTGACGCCGGTCACGCGCGGCGCGCGCGTGGCGAGCTTCTTCTGGGTGCAAAGCCTCGTGCGCGACGACACGAAACGCGCACTGCTCTTCGACATGGACACGGCCATTCAGCGCCTCAACGCGAGCGACGCCGACGCCCAGGCTCGGCGCAGCCTCGTGGGCTGCTATCACAATCTACTGCGACTCTGGAGCGAAACATGAGTTTTCCCGATGCCACCGAGATCGACGCGCCCGCCGCGCCGCGCATGCCTGCCGACGCGGGGCGACGCGAGGAGCGCGCCACGCGATCACGTCGCGCGACCTTCATCAAGTGGCTGCGCAAGGTGCACGGCTGGGTGGGTTTATGGGGGGCGGCACTCGGCCTGCTGTTCGGCGCAACCGGCTTCGTGCTCAACCATCGCGCGGAACCGTTGCGCATTTCGCCAGGCACGCCGCAAGTTTCGACCATGCAGCTCGCCGTGCCCGATCCCGCGCCCGATACGCCGCGCGAGATGGTCAAATGGTTGCGCTCGCAACCTGATCTCAGGCTGCCGGCGCGTATGGGCCGCGTGCAAAAGGAACCGGAGCACAACGTGGCTTGGGGAGATCGCGAAGTCGTGCAGCCCGAGCACTGGCAGATGATGTTCTCGTCGCCGGGCGAGAGCGTGATGGTCGAGTACTGGGTGGGCGACGACAGGCTCACGCTCAAGCGCAACGACAATTCGCTCGTCGCGACGATCACGAACCTGCACAAGGGTGTGGGGATGAGCGTGGGCTGGGTGTTGTTCATCGACAGCTTTGCGGGCGCGCTCATTCTGCTTTCGCTTACGGGCGTGCTGCTTTGGACAGAGCTCAACAAGCGCAAGACAGTCGGCGCCGTATTGCTGTTCGGCGCGATTGTCGTGGCGGTGTGCGTGGGACTGGCTTGATTCGCATTGCGCGCCCGTTTCGTTTCAGTCCTTCACGCCGCGCTTGCGCAGCAGATAGGTGTCCATGATCCAGCCGTTCGCTTCGCGCGCCTGCGCACGCACGCGGACGATTTCGTCTTTCACGTCTTCCAGACGGCCCGACAGCAGGATCTCGTCGGGGGTGCCCACATAGGCGCCCCAGTAGATATCGAGTTCTTCCCCCTCGATTTGCGCATACGCGTTCTGGGCGTCGAGCATGACCACCGCGCTTTCCGCATTCTGCGGAAAGCCGCTCTCCGCGAGCCGTCTTCCCGTCGTGATGCTCACCGGCTTGCCGATGAAGTTGAGCGGTACGCGATGCTTCGCCGCGAGCGCCTGCACGCTGCTGATACCGGGAATTACCTCGAAGTCGAACGCGATCCGCCCTTCGGCGAGGATCGAATCGAGAATGCGGATCGTGCTGTCGTAGAGCGACGGGTCGCCCCAGACGAGAAACGCGCCGCATTGGCCGTCGGTCAATTCATTTTCGATCAGCCGCTCGAGCACGCGTTGCTTGTCGCGGTTGAGTTCATCCACGGCGGCCTTGTAGTCGAGACCTTCGTCGCGACGCCGCTCGGGGCTCGCGGCCTCCACGATACGGTAGTCGTGGTCCTTGATGAAGCGCGCGCAGATGTCCTTGCGCAGCGCGACGAGCTTTTCCTTGGCCGGACCCTTGTCCATCACGAAGAACACATTGGCGGCGTTGAGCGCGTCGATGGCCTGCACGGTCAGGTACTTCGGGTCGCCCGCGCCGATGCCGATGATGAGGATCTTTTTCACGTTTCAGTTCCGCAGGGGAAGTCGTCGGGTGGCTCGATGCCTTCGCGTTGAGCGGCGCAATGATAGCGCGAGTTCGGCGCGCGCCGCGTCCGGGGACCATAGGCAATTTTCTTCAATACACCGGCGAAGCGGGCATTTACGCTCGATGCCTGTCGATCGCCAATGGGCGTAGCGAGGAAAACCGTGAGCATTGTCCTGTCGATGGCCGCCTTCGCGCTGGCCACTTCCATCACCCCGGGTCCCGTCAACATCGTTGCGCTGAGCGCGGGCGCGCGCTATGGGCTGCGCGCGAGTCTGCGCCATGTTACCGGCGCGACGGTGGGTTTCGCGCTGCTGTTGCTGCTGATCGGCCTCGGCATGCATGAACTGCTTGCCCGCTGGCCGTTTCTCACGCGCGCGATCGAATGGGCGGGGGTGGCCTTCCTGCTCTACGTCGCTTACCGCCTCGCCATGGACGACGGCCGTATCGATGCCGTAGGCGCCGCGCGCGGCCCTTCGTTGATGGTCGGCGCGACGATGCAATGGCTCAATCCGAAAGCGTGGCTGGCCTCGGTGGCGGGCACGGGTGTTTATGCGGCTTCCGGCGAAAATACGCTCGTCTGTCAGTTCGCCGCGATTTATTTCGTCGTGTGCTACATGTCGGTTGCATGCTGGGCATGGGCGGGCGCGTCGCTGCGCCAGGCTTTGCGCGAACCGGCGCGCGTGCGTTTCGTGAATCGCACGATGGCGCTGCTGCTGGCGGCGAGCGCGATCTGGCTATTGCCAGCGTGAGGCCGCGCCGCTCGCGCTAGCCGCGGTACTGCCCAGGCGTAGCTGCGACGAACTGGCGGAACACGCGCTGCAGATGCGCCTGATCGGCAAAACCGGCTTGCGCCGCGACATCGGCGATGGCGTGCCCGCGGCGCAGCTGCGTGCGGCTGAACTCGATGCGCCGGTTCACGACGTATGCGTGTGGAGTCATGCCGTACCGCTCGCGGAACGCACGTATCAGGTAGGAGGGCGAAAGATCGGCGGCAGCGCAGATCTCTTCGAGCTTGAGCGCGCGCGTGTAGTTGTCGTCGATGAATTCCGCGGCGCGCGCGAGCCGCTGGTTCGGTTCGCGCGCGCTGACTGGCGCGGGGTTGAGGGACTGCTGCAGCTTCGTGAAATACGCCACGATCGCGCATTCCTTGCGCAAGGCTGACTGCCTTGGATCGACGATCAATTCATAGAGCGCGTTGAGCCCTTCAAACAGGTCGGGCTGCCAGGTCAAGGCTTGTTCGAACGGGCGGAACCCTTCGTTTGCTCCGAAGCCGGAATCGTGCTGCAGCTTTGCAAGCCACTGCGTGTCGAGATAAAACATGCGGTAGGCCCACGGTTCGTCGGCGGCCGGGTTGCATGCGTGCACCACTTCGGGGTTGATGACGACCACCGCGCCCGCCCTCACGTGCGCGAGCGTCTCGCCGTTCAGGTAGGTGCTGCGGCCACCCGTGACCGCGCCGATCGAGAACGTGCGGTGCGCGTGGCGACCGTAGCGGACCTTGCGGCCGTCCGCGATCGCGCGCACTTCGATGAAAGGCAGGGCTGGGTCGCGCCAGAAGGAGGGCTGTGTGTCGGGCGTTACGGCGTGCGGCATGCTGAACCTCGGAAAGGGGACCGCAGCGAATGCTGCGCGGCGCGAATTGCATCCTGGCGCAAGGCGGAAATTGGGGACGTGCCGGGTTTTGCCATTCGAGCTCCCTTTTTTCACCGGCAGGGCATCGACGGCGGGTACGCCGACCACGAACTCTTGGCGTGCTTTCCCGAAGAACCGGCAGTGCCCGGTTCAGCGCGGCAGTCAACTGCGGCAAAGTGCCCCGCGCGCGCGACAGATTCGGGTACGTTCATCATTTCGTCATACCTGAACGCCGATAATCCACCGCGAATAAATTAGCCATCGTGTCCCGAGCCGCGCAGCCATAGCGCGGCCGGCACGACGAGGGCTCGGGGATTTCGACATGACCATTCGTCACCGCATCACGCTACTCATCGTCCTGATGTTCGTTGCGTTGTCCGCCATCGGCGGCTACGCAGTTTATCAGGCCCGTCACAGCGCCACCGACGTCCGCCAGGTTACCCAGGGCGTCGTGCCCAGCGCACTCGCATCGTCGGACCTGGTCGCGCTAGTGAAGGACGTGCAGCTCGCCACCATGACGCTCGTCTACGCACCCGACGCCACGGTCGCGTCGCTCGCGCAAAACGAGCTCAAGGAGAAAGAAGCCGCATTGCGCGCCGCGCTCGACGTGCAACGCAAGGCCGCCGCGAGCCACGCACAGGAAGGCCTCGTCGCGCAGGCGCAGGAAAGCCTCGCGAACTACTTCTCCGCGATCGACGACACCGCGAAGATGAAGGCGAGCGGCAAGAACGAGCTCGCGCAGGCGTATCTCTTCGCGAACGTCGCGCAGTATCGCGACGAACTCGAAGGCATCGTCACGACAATGCGCGTGGAAAAGAACCGCCAGAAAGACGACGCGATCCGCACGCTCAACGGCACGCTCGATACCACGACGAGCGCCATCGCAGGCGTAACGGGGGGCGCGGTGCTGCTGCTCACGGTGATCGGCGCGCTGCTTTATCGCCAGATCACGCGGCCGCTCTCGCGCATGCAGGCCATGATGAGCGAGATCGCGTCGAACCAGGATTTCACGCGCCGCGTGCCCGTGGGCCGCATGGACGAAATCGGCCATTCGATCGTCGCCTTCAACGGCATGATCGAAAAGATCCAGCAGAGCTCCGCGCAGCTCAAGCGCAAGACCGCCGACATTCAGGCGATGCTGCAGAACATGCAGCAGGGCATTCTCACGGTCGTGGAGGGCGCGACGATCCACAACGAATATTCGGCGTATCTGGAAGCGATTTTCGAAACGAACGAGATTGCGGGCGCACCGCTCATGGACCTCGTGTTCTCGCATACGGATCTCGACGCCGACACGCTCGCGCAGATCGACGCCGCGGTCCATGCGTGCCTCGGCGAAGACGACGTGAATTTCGCGTTCAACCAGCACCTGCTCGTGAACGAAATCACGCGCACGATGCCCGACGGCCGCACGAAGGTGCTCGACCTGAGCTGGTCGGCGATCACCGACGAAAACGACGTGGTCGTGCGCCTCATGCTCTGCGTGCGCGACGTGACGGAACTGCGCGAACTCGCGGCCGAAGCGGGCGAGCAAAAGCGCCGCCTGGAGATGATCGGCGAAATCCTCGCTGTGAGCGAAGAGAAGTTCCAGCACTTCGTGGACAGTTCGACGAGCTTCATTCACGAGAACGAGCACATCATTCGCCAGCACGATTGCGCGGACATGGGCGCCATTGCCGCGTTGTTCCGCAACATGCACACGATCAAGGGCAATGCGCGCACGTATAGCCTGCAGCATCTCACGGGCGTCGTGCACGAAGTCGAGCAGCGCTACGACGCGCTGCGCCGCGAAGACACGAGCCACACGTGGGACCAGCAGGCGCTCATCGCCGATCTGGAGCGCGTAAAGGCGGCCCTCGAGAACTATTCGAACATCAACGAAGTGAGCCTCGGACGCGGCACGCGTGCGTCCGGCATGCAGGACGGCGACGCGAGCCTTACCGTTGCGCACGAAGCGATCGAACAGACGCTGCGCATCATCGATCAAACCGACGAAAGCGATCTGCCCGCGCTGCGCGCCATGCGCGCGGAATTGCGCGACACGCTGCGCGCCATCGGCACGGAGCGCGTCGCCGACGTGCTCTCGGGCGTGACCGGTTCGCTGTCGTCGCTCGCGCTGGAACTCGGCAAGACCGAGCCGGCCGTGCACATCGAGGACAACGGGTATCGTCTGCGCGGCGAGGCCGCCGGCACGGTGAAGAACGTATTCATGCATTTGCTGCGCAATTCGCTCGACCACGGCATTGAAATGCCGGCGCAGCGGCGCGCCCTCGGCAAGGACGAAGCGGGCCATATCGATATCGACGTGAACGTGCACGGCGGCGCGATGCAGATGACGCTCGCCGACGACGGCCGCGGCCTCGCGCTCGCGCGTATTCGCGGCATCGCCGTCGAGCGCGGCTGGATCGACGCGTACGAAGCGGTGAGCGACGAGACGATCGCCGCGTTCATTTTCCGCCCAGGCTTCTCGACGGCGACGAACGTGACGGAAGTCTCGGGCCGTGGCGTGGGCATGGACGCGGTGCGCGATTTCCTCGAACGCGAGGGTGGCGCAATCGAGCTGCGTTTCACCGACGACCTTCGGGGCGCCGATTACCGGCATTTTCAGACCATCGTGCGTTTGCCGCTGCAGTGGGCCGTGCAGATCGGCAATGCAACGCAGGCAAAGCAAGAGGAAGCGCTGGATAGCTAGCGCGTCGCGGGGGTGGCAGTGGTCTTACCGTATTTGATCGAAGGCGCGGCGCTCGTTGCGCTGGCCGCCGGCGCCGGTGTGGCGTGGCGCGGGCGAACGCGAAAGCAGGCGCGGGACGCGGCGCACGCGCAGGAGGCGGCGCACACTGCTGCGCTTGCCGAGGCCGAAGCGCGCCACGCGGCGCACGAGGAAGAGGCCGCGCGCGAACACGAGGCGCTGGCCGCGCAAATCGAGTCGCTGCGGGCGGAGCTTGCGCAGCGCAAATCCCTGGCGGACGCGCTCGAAGCGGCGCTCGCGAGCGAGCGCGCGCATCGTGACGACGCCATGCACCACGCGGCGCGTATCGCAAGCGACGCGGCGCGGCTCAAATCGATGTCGTCGACGTTCGAGCGCTGGCACGAGCAGATGATCTCGCTGATGGCGGAAAACAACGACATGCACAAGAAGAATCAGGAGCTGTCGTCGATCGTGAGCCATGTGCTGATCGTTTCGCTGAACGCGTCGATCGAAGCGGCGCGCGCGGGTGCCGCGGGGCGCGGTTTCTCGATCGTCGCCGGCGAGGTGCGCTCGCTCGCCACGCGTTCGCAGGAGCTTTCGAAGAGCTATCGCGACAGCTTGAACCGCAACGACCTCATTACGACGGCGACGTTCCAGGACATCCAGGCGGGCGGCAAGATGATCGCGGCGACGCTGGCGAGCGTCGAGGCTTCGTCGAACCAGTTGCAGGTTCAGCTCGAAGCGGCGTACGCCGGGGCGCAGGCATGATCGGCGCGCACGCGAAGGACAGCATCGAGCGCATTTTCTTTGCGGCGGCGCGTACGCGCCTCGTGACCGATGCCCAGCACAGTTGCGAGATCGAGCCGCGCACGGGCGACGCGGCGCAAGGCGACCACCTGGTCGTCCTGACGATTTCGTCGATGCAGTTTCGCCTGCTGTTGCTCCTGCACTTCGAAGATGACCCGCGCACGCAACGCTACTACGTGGGCGATGCCGCGCGCGCGCTAACCGAATGCTTCATGGAGTTCGGCAACCTGTGCTGCGGGGCGATGAACCAGCAACTGGTCGAGCATTTTCCCGACCTCGGCATGTCCACACCCTATGCGCTCAGCAGCGATTGCCTGCCGTATTTGCGCGAATTGAAACCGGATCACGTTCGGTCGTATTCGCTCACGATCGATCACGACGTGCGGCTCGGCGCGACGCTGTGCGTCTGCACGCATACGCCGCTCGATTTCGTGGCGAGCACCGCTGCGGTCGAGGTTCATGACAGTGCAGGCGAACTCGAATTGTTCTAGGCGCGCACGACGTGCGCGGATGAGTTGAAGCAGTCGAAAGCGGGGAAGGGAAACATGAACGCGAACAAGCCGGTCAGCAAACTGCTGCTGCTGGAAAGCGATGCCGCGCGCGCGGAGGCGATTGCGCAAACCTGTGCCGCACTGAATTGCGTATGCGTGCCGGTGCGGCGCGACGCGCTTTCGGCGGCGCTGAAGATGCACTACGACCTGGGCGGGGTGCTGCTCGGCGAGGACTTCGGCGGCTCGATCGACGCCGCGGCGGCCGTGGCCGTCGCGCTCGAAGCCGAGCGCCCCGAACTGCCGATCGTATTGCGGCGCGCCTCGCACGAGCACAGCGACGCGCTGCCCGAGCCGCTGCGGCGCGTGCCGTGCGGGGTCTGGTTCGGCAGCGATCCGCAAACGCTCGTCACGGTGCTCGAAGAACAGGTGTTCTCGCACGACTATCCGGACCCGCTCGTGGACGGCATTACCGACATGACGTTCGGCCGCCTGCGCGGCCTCTTTCCGGGGCTGGACGTGAACTGGGACGTGCCGGGCATCGTGCGCGACCGCATCATCTTCGGCGAAGTGCTCACGCTCATTCCGATCGAGACGGCATGGTGCCGCGGCTGGCTCCTCATGCAGACCGAGGAGGCCCCGCTGATCGAGCTGCTGCCGCCGCGCGCGGGCCGCGACGAGGCCAGCGACTTCCGCGACGTGAACGGCGTGCTCGCGGAACTCACGAACCTCGTGTGGGGCGCGTTCCGCAACCGCTATCTGGGCAATGCGCTCGCGGCCGGCGAGGCGGGCTGGGGCCGCGCGCCGGTGCAGGTGCCGCTGCTCATCAATCATCGGCGGCGCTATTTGTCGTTTGGTTCCGACAATCCTCAACTGTGCATCAAGTATCGGCTCACGTGCCCGGACACGGGGCGCGAGGTGGTCATCGACCAGCGTTTCGTGTTCAGCCTCGGCTGGTCGCGCGAAGGGTTTGACGAAACGGCCGCGCAGGCCGCCGCCGCTGCCGAAGAAGAACAGGCCAGCGGCGAACTCGAATTATTTTGATCAAAGACGCGCCACACCCGGCGCGAAGGAGAAGGACAGCATGGCAAAGATTCTGGTGGTGGACGATTCGAGCACGGTGCGCGACGAAGTGGCGGGTTTTCTGCGCAAGAACGGTCTCGACGTGGACACGGCGGTGGACGGCAAGGACGGTCTCGCCAAGCTGCGCTCGAACCCCGGCGTGAAGCTCGTGGTGAGCGACGTGAACATGCCGAACATGGACGGTCTCACGATGGTCGAGAAAATTCGCGGCGAACTCGCGAATACGGCCGTGAACGTCGTGATGCTGACCACGGAAAGCAGCCCGGCGATGAAGGAGCGCGGCAAGGCGGCCGGCGTGCGCGGCTGGATCGTGAAGCCGTTCAAGGGCGAGGCCGTGCTGGAGACGTTCCGCAAGCTCGCGGGCTAACTGCCGCGAATGCGGACGGCCCAGGCGCGATGGCCGGGGCGCGCGAACGAACCGCCGATGCTCAGGCTGCGATGGCCGGGGTGTCGGCGTAAGCTCGGGCGGGGCTCAACAGCACCGGAATCGATTTCGACGTGGGCGTGCCCGCGCCGTCCGCGACCGACGAAAGCGGCACGAGCGGGTTCGTCTCCGGGTAGTACGCGCCGAGGCAGCCGCGCGGAATGTCGTATTCCACGAGCAGGAAGTCCTCGACGTGCCGTTCGACGCCGTCGTCCCAGACGCTCGTGATGTCCACGTGCTGGCCCGGCTCGAAGCCGAGCATCGTCAGGTCGTCGCGGTTCGCGAACAGCACGCGGCGCAGGCCGTACACGCCGCGATAGCGGTCGTCGAGACCGTAGATCGTGGTGTTGTACTGATCGTGCGAGCGCGTGGTCATGAGCGTCATGAGGCGCTCGCCGTGCGCGGCGCGCGCGCGGTGGATCGGCGTGTCGAGCGCGATCGGATGCACGACGAACTGCGCCTTGCCGCTCGGCGTTTTCCACACGCGCTCGCGCGAGGCCACGCCGAGGTGGAAGCCGCCCGGATGCTTCAGGCGCTCGTTGTAGTTCTCGAAGCCGTCGAATACTTTTTCGATGCCGTCGCGGATCTTCGCGTAGTCGGCGGCGAGGCCGAGCCAGTCCACCTTCTCGCTGCCGAGCGTGGCGTGCGCCATGCGCGCGACGATCGCGATCTCCGAAAGCAGGTTCGGCGAGGCGGGCCGGTTCATGCCGTACGAGATGTGCACCATGCTCATCGAATCCTCGACGCTCACGCCCTGCGGCACGCCGTTCTGCAGGTCGATTTCGGTGCGCCCGAGCGTGGGCAGGATCAGCGCGTCGCGGCCGTGGATCAGGTGGCTGCGGTTGAGCTTCGTCGTCACGTGTACCGTGAGCGCGCAGGCGCGCATCGCGTCCCACGTGCGCGGCGTGTCGGGCGTGGCGATCGAGAAGTTGCCGCCGAGACCGATGAACACCTTCACATGGCCTTCGAGCATCGCGTGGATCGTCTCCACGACGTCGTAGCCGTGCTTGCGCGGCGGCTCGAAATCGTAGGCCTGGCCGAGACGGTCGAGGAACGCCGGGGTCGGCTTCTCCTCGATGCCCACCGTGCGGTCGCCCTGCACGTTCGAATGGCCGCGCACGGGGCACAGGCCCGCGCCGCGCCGGCCGATGTTCCCGCGCATCATCATGAGGTTCGACAGCAGCTGGATCGTCGGAACCGAATTCTTGTGCTGCGTGAGGCCCATGCCCCACGTCGAGATGACGGCCTTCCCCTTCACGTAGATGTCGGCGAGCTTGAGCACGTCTTCGAGCGGCACGCCTGCTTCGGCGACGATCGTGTCCCACGATTCCGCGCGCAGGTCGGCGGCGAATGCGTCGAAGTCCACCGTATGCTGCGCGATGAAATCGACGTCGAGCACGCGTTCGATGCCGTTGACGAGCGCATCGTCGTCGAGTTCGATCACGCGCTTGGCCACGCCCTTGATGAGCGCGAAGTCGCCGCCCACGCGCGGACGGATGAACACCGAACTGATCTGCACGCCCTTGGGCGAGAGCATGTCGAGCGTGTGCTGCGGGCTCGCGAAACGCTCCAGCCCGCGCTCCTTGAGCGGATTGATCGAGACGATGGTCGCGCCGCGCTTCGCGCATTCGCGCAGTTCGCCGAGCATACGCGGGTGGTTCGTCGCGGGATTCTGGCCGAAGATGAGCAGCGTGTCGGCGTGCTCGAAGTCGTCGAGCGTGACCGTGCCCTTGCCGATGCCCACCGTGCCCGGCAGCCCGCGGCTCGTGGCTTCGTGGCACATGTTCGAGCAGTCGGGGAAGTTGTTCGTGCCGTACATGCGCACGAATAGCTGGTAGAGGAACGCGGCTTCGTTGCTCGCGCGGCCCGAGGTGTAGAACGCGGCGCGGTTCGGATCGTCGAGCGCCTTGAGGTGCTTCGCGATCAGCTCGAACGCGGCGTCCCATTCGATCGGCACGTAGCGGTCCTGCAGGGCGTCGTAGACGAGCGGATCGGTGAGGCGGCCGTGCTGCTCCAGCTCGTAGTCCGTTTGCGCCATCAGCTCGCTGACCGTGTGCTGCGCGAAGAACCCGGGCGTCACGCGCTTGCTCGTCGCTTCCGCCGCGACGGCCTTTACGCCGTTCTCGCAGAACTCGAACGTCGAGGCGTGCTCGCGGTCGGGCCACGCGCAGCCGGGGCAGTCGAAGCCGTCGGGCTGGTTCTGCTTGAGCAGCGTGCGGTAATTGCCGCCCGTCACCTTTTCCTTGATGAGGTTGATGGCGACCTGCTTGAGCGCGCCCCAGCCGGCGGCGGGGTGGTGATACGGCTCGATGCGACCTTGCGGCTTCTTCATGATGTGGTGCGGTTGGCTTTCGATGCGAAGGGCGGTTTGCCCGATGAGCCAAGGCTACTGTGTTCCTGTGCTCCCGGAGATCACAGAAAAACCAAAAGACAAGGGATACAGTTGCGGCGTTTTGTCATAGACTTGCGGGGATCGACACCGCTCGCGCGGTCTAATCTTTTCGCTCAATCGAACGTGACCCGATACGAACAACTCGCCGACGATATCGAAGCCGCCGTGCGGCGCGGCGTGTTCGGCCCCGGCGAGCGCATCCTCTCCGTGCGCCGCGCGAGCCAGCAATACGGCGTGAGCATCAAGACGGTGCTGCACGCCTACGCGCTGCTCGAGAGCCGCAGCGTGATCGAGTCGCGGCCGCAATCGGGCTATTTCGTGCGGATGCGCATGGATGCCTCGCACGGGCGCCGCACGCCAGGCAACGAGAGCGCCCACGCCATGCTCACAGGCAAGCCGCGCCGCGCGAGCGCGCCGAGGCAGCCCGTGCCGGCCAACGTGGACGTGAGCCGCCTCGTGCTTTCCACCCTGCGCAGCATTGGCGCGCAGGACGCGGTGCCGCTCGGCTCGCCGTATCCTGACCCGGCGCTGTTCCCCTGGCGGCGCATCAACCAGTACGCGAACGCCATCGCCCGCCGCCACGCGAGCTGGAATCTGATCGACGATCTGCCGCCCGGCAATCCCGAACTGATTCGCCAGATCGCGCGGCGCTACGCGGAAAACGGCGTCGGCGTCGATCCCGAGGAAATCGTCATTACCGTGGGCGCGACGGAGGCGATCAACCTGAGTCTGCAGGCCGTGGCGAAGCCGGGCGACACGGTGGCCGTGGAATCGCCCACCTACTACGCGATGCTGCACGCCATCGAGCGCCTTGGCATGCGCGCCATCGAAGTGAGTACGCACGCGGACACCGGCATCGACCTCGACGCGCTCGAGCGCGTGCTCGCGCGCCAGAAAGTGGCCGCCTGCATGGTGATGCCGAACTTCCAGAATCCGCTCGGTTTTCGCATGCCCGACGCGCACAAGGCGCGGCTCGTCGCGATTGCCGGGACGCACGACCTGCCCGTTATCGAGAACGACGTCTATCAGGAGCTTTACTTCGGAGAGACGCGGCCTTCCACGCTCAAGCAGTTCGACACGCGCGGCCTCGTGTTGCATTGCGCGTCGTTTTCGAAAAGTCTTTCGGCATCCTATCGTATTGGCTGGGCGCTGCCGGGACGCTATCGCGCGCAGGTCGAGAAGCTCAAGTTCCTCAATACGCTCACCACGGCTTCCGTGCCGCAGGTAGCGCTCGCCGATTATCTGCGTCACGACGGCTATGATCGGCATCTGCGCCGCGTGCGGCGCTTTTATCGCCAACAGGCCCGGCTCATGCGCGCGATGGTCGAGCGCTTCTTTCCTGCGGGCACGCGCACGTCCGAGCCGCAGGGCGGCTACGTGCTGTGGGTGGAATTGCCGCCGCGCGTCGATTCGATGCGGCTCTATCAGGCGGCGCTCGCGCAGGGCATTACCATCGGGCCCGGCTACATGTTTTCGATGCGCAACGAGTATCACCATTACATTCGGCTGAACTACAGCTACCCATGGACCGCGCAGACCGAGGCGGCGCTGAAGACGCTCGGCGAGATGGTCGCGAAGATGAGCAAGGAGGCGGACGATGAACGCAGATGAACAACGCAATGGCGAAGCCGACGACGCGGGCGTCGATCCTGTGCTGGTCGCCGTGCTCGAACAGTTGTGGCGTGCAGAGCGCGAAGCGCGCGCAATGCCTGGGAAGCCGGCGCGCGCGTGGTCGCTCGCCAGGCTTTCCAAGCAAGCCGGTGTGCCGATGAGCGGATTGCGCAGACAATTGACGGCGCTCGTGGACAGCGGCCTGGTCGTGACGACGCACGCCGAGGACGGAACGGGGACGGCAAGCCTATCCGACGAGGGCCGCGCGTTTTGCGAAGGGGTGTTCGGCGAGGGGTAGCACCGCGCCCCGCTTCGATTCGCGCCCGCCACGCCATAAGCTACGCCAACGCCACCTGCCTCACGACCATGGACTATATCGACAGCTTGCGGATTTTCCGCTCCGTCGTCGAGGCGCGCAGCTTCACGCGCGCCGCGGACATGCATAGCCTCACCACGCCGGTCGTTTCGCGCGCGATCGCGCGGCTCGAAAAGCGCCTTGGCAGCCGGCTCTTTCACCGCAGCACGCGCGCGGTGTCGCTTACCGAGACGGCCGAGCGCTTCTACGAAGGCTGCTGCCGCGTGCTCGACGACCTCGACGCCCTCGAGGCCGACGCCACCGTGCAAACGCGCGAAGCGAACGGCGTGCTGCGCCTCGTCGCTCACACCACGGCGACCGTCAACCGCCTCGTGCCGCTCATCGCGAGCTTCAAGCGCGCGCACCCGAAAGTGACGCTCGACGTCATTCTCACCGAGCGCCCCGTCGACCTGATCGCAGACGGCTACGACCTCGGCCTCGTGCTGCCGTTCATGCTCAACAACGACTCCACTGTCACGCGACTGCTCGAACGCATTCCGCTCGCGCTCGTCACGACGCCCGCCTATCTAGCCGCCCATTCCACGCCGAAGCGTCCCGCCGACCTCGCCAACCATGTGTTCGTGCCGATGCCGCCTTCCATGCGCAAGCCCTCCATCGCCTTTCGCGAGGGCGACGAGGAAATCGTCATCCCGCTGCGTCACGAGATCGCCTCGAACAACCCGGAGTTCAACCGCGAGATGGTGCTGGAAGGCTTCGGCATCGGCATTCTTCCCACCGCGCTCGTGAGGGAGGAACTGGAGGCGGGCAAGCTCGTGACGCTGCTCGACGGCTACCCGATCGTCGACATGCAGATCGAGATTCGCCTCGCCTACACCACGCGCACGCTGCTGCCCGCGAAGGTGCGCGCGTTTATCGACCACGCCACGGCGTTTTTCGACGGTATGATGCGCGAGGCGCCCCCGAAGCCGAAGACTGAATGAAGGCTGTGAGGTGGTTATGGCCGGCGCGGCCAGAGTGTGATGCCGCGCGCAAGCTTGTTCGAGGTTCGATTACCGGCTGACCTGCGCATATACATATACAAGCCCAACGTCGAGGCGTCGCATCGAAGCGATCGAACTCGCGGCGAGCGACGTGGCGGGTTGCGACTACTGTCTTGCCGCGCACACGCTGGCGGGCAAGTTCGCGGACCTTGCGCCCGAAACGATGAAGGCGGTTCGCGCAGCCGAACCGGGCGGATTTCACGGCCGCGCCGTAACGTTGCGGGCGTTATCCACTTCGCGTGCGCCGGCGAGATCGCAGACACGCTAGCTCGAAGGCGACGTGACGCTTTGCGTCGGCGGCGGCCAGGGTATCGCGCTCGCCTTCGGGAAAGTATGACGGCCGTGCCACTTCGGGCCGACTGAAGGGGCGAGGACGACGATGACGGCGACAAAGCGGGTAACGCGCGAGGAATGCAACCGTTTTGCGCTGCGGCAGGCCGAGCTGTTCATGCTCACGAGGGAGGCGTGGCTGACGCGCGGCTTACGGTATCGGGGGGTCGTGAGCGCTTCGCGCACGGCGGCAAGCCAGCGATCAGATCTGGCGCGAAAATGGCATCATGAGAACGCCGGGCCTGTCATGTGACCAGGCTCTCGGAGTCTGACGCTTGCCGCCGCGTTCTCATGAGACGACATCGACCGCCGCCGCCCAATTTTCTGCGTGACCACGCGCATCCCGCCTGGCGCGATGTCCTGCTGACCACGCTGCCCGTAGCGGCGTTCTGCGCAGTCGTCATCGGTCTGGTCTTCTGGCTCGTCGACCCGGCGCCGCCGCGCACGATCACGATCAGCGCGGGTCCCGCCGACAGCTCCTTCATGCAGATGGCCGAGGCCTATCGCAGGATCCTCGCGCGCAACGGCGTGAAGCTGAAGATTCTCGAATCGGACGGCTCGGTGCAGAACCTGCAGCGCCTGCTCGATCCGAAGGCGCACGTGGATCTCGCGTTCGTGCAGGGCGGCGTGGCCGACGGCGCGGATACGCGCTCGCTCATGTCGCTCGGCAACGTGGCCTATTTGCCCATCGTCGTGTTCTATCGCGGCTCGGGCCTCACGCAACTCTCCGACCTCGACGGCAAGCGCATCGCCATCGGCCGCGTGGGCAGCGGCACGCGCGAGCTCGCGCTCAAGCTGCTCGCCGCGAACGGCATCGAGCCGGGCGGCGACTCCACGTTCTTGCCGCTCGACGGCATGGAGGCGGCTACGGCGCTCGTTTCCGGTCGCGTCGAAGCGGCCATGCTGAGCGGCGATTCGACCACGCGCACGCTCATGCTGCGTCTGCTCGACATACCCGGCGTTTCGGTGATGAGTTTCGACGAAGCTGCGGCCTATACGCGGCTTTTTCCCTACCTCGAAGACATCGACCTGCCGCCCGGCGTGCTCGACCTTCGCAGACGGCAGCCGCGCGAAACCGTGCATCTCATCGGCCCGACCGTGGAACTCGTTGCGCGCGACACGCTGCATCCGGCGCTTTCCGACCTGCTCATCGAAGCAGCGGGCGAGGTGAACGGCGCGCCTGGACTCATGCAGCGAGAAGGCGAATTTCCGAGCCCGGCGGTGCACGATTTTCGCATCAGCGAAGACGCTATGCGCTATTACAAGTCGGGCAAGAGCTTTCTCTATCGCGCGTTGCCGTTCTGGCTCGCAAGCGTGACGGATCGCCTGCTCGTGCTGCTGCTGCCGGTAGCGGTGCTCGTGATTCCCGCATTGCGCGCGATACCGGCGTTGTATCGATGGCGCGTGCGTTCGCGCATTTATCGCTACTACGGCGCGCTCATCGCGATCGAGCGCGACGCGCTCAAGCATACGAACGAAGAACAACGCCGCGTGCTCCTCGATGAGCTCGACGAGATCGAGCGTTCGCTCAACACGTTACGCATGCCGCTCGCGTATGCCGATGCGTTTTACGTGCTGCGCGAACATGTGGGGTTTGTGCGCATGCACCTGGGTGCGCACGAGTCGCAGGCGCATTCCAGGGCGATCTGACCGATACGCCGGCGATTGATGCGGCTGTCGCGAATGCGCCGATTGTTGCGCTCGATGTCGTTTCGTTCGCGATTGATGCGCGTCGCGTAATCATGGTGCTGCAACCTTGTCTTTCATTGACACCGCAAGGCCCGCTCTCTTATTTTATGTAGCACCCCGTAGCATTTTTAATCGGATGGTTTGCAAATATCCGGTCGCTGCACCTATCGGCACATCGTTCCGTAAGCGGGAGGAATCACGTGAAAACATCCGGTGCAAGCCAGCGTCTTGCCTGGCTCGTGTGCGCCGCGCTCGCGGGCGCGCCGCTTTTCGTCGGACTGCCTGAACCCACGCCCGCGTCGGCCCAGAACGCGGGCCACCTTTCGAACCAGCAGCTCGATTCGCTCACTGCACCTGTCGCGCTCTATCCCGACGCGCTGCTCGCGCAGGTGCTCATGGCCGCCACGTTTCCACAGGACGTGCAGGCGGCCGCCGCGTGGGCGAAGTCCAATCCGAACCTGCAGGGCGACGCGGCCGTGAAGGCCGTGGCTTCCGAACCGTGGGACCCGAGCGTGCAATCGCTCGTTGCCTTCCCGCAGGTGCTCGCCACGATGGCCTCGAAGCCCGAGTGGGTCCAGCAGATCGGCAATGCGTTTCTCGCGCAGCCCAACGACGTGATGGATTCGGTGCAGCGCTTGCGCGCGCAGGCGCAGAAGGCAGGCAACCTCAAGTCGAACGAGCAGCAGAAAGTCGTGGTGCAACCGGCCTCCAGCACATCGTCGACGCAAACCATCGTGATCGAGCCGGCCAATCCGCAGGTGATTTATGTGCCGACTTATAACCCCACCGTGGTTTACGGCGCCTGGCCGTATCCGGCCTATCCGCCCGTCTACATGCCGCCGCCTCCGGGCTATGCCATTGCAGCGGGTTTCGTGAGCGGGCTGGCGTTCGGCGCGGGCGTGGCGGTGGCGAACTCGCTGTGGGGCGGCTTCAACTGGAACAACCACGACGTGAACATCAACGTCAATCGCTACAACAACATCAACGTCAACAACCGCATCAATACGAATAACGCAACGTCGAACTGGAATCGCAACGCCAACGTCGAGCGTCGCCAGCAGAACTTCAACAACGCGAACATGAACGGCCAGCGCAACGCGTACCGCGGCTACGACCCGTCGCGCGCGCAGGCCATGCAGACGCTGGAAAACCGCACGGGCCAGAACATGGGCGGCAACGCGAGCGAGCGGTTGCACGACATCCAGCAAGGCGGCAATCGCACCGGCGCAAATGGCGGCGGGCGGCCGAACGGCAATCGTGGCAACGAATTGAACAACCGCGGGCAAAACGGCGACGCAAACCGCGGCAACGCGTTCAACAACCGCGCGGCAAACGGCGCGCAAAACGCGAACCGGGCCAACGATCTCAACAACCGCGCGCAGAACATGAACCGCGACAACGCGTTGCGCGGCGCGGGCGACGGCGCCAATGCGCGCCTCGAACAGCAACGCGGCCAGCAAAGCCGCGAAGCGTTCCAGAATCGCGGCGGCTTCAGCGGCGGCGGCATGGCGCAGGCGCCTCGCGCGAACTTTGGCGGCGGCGGGTTCGGCGGCGGTGGCGGCGGCGGTGGACGTCACTTCGGCCGTCGATAACGTTGAATCTCATGAGGAGCCTCACGATGATCCGCATTTCCGCACGCTGCCTGTTGCACGGCCTCGCACACGACTACGTGCTCGCGTTCGGCACGGCATTCGCGCTCTTTGCCGCGCCCGTGCTGCTGCCGGCGCCGCTGGCCGGAGCGGCCGCGTACGCGCAAGCCGTCTACGCCACGCCCGAGGCCGCCGCGAACGCTTTCACCGACGCGCTCGCGACCAATGACGAGGGCGCCATGAAGCGCGTCCTCGGCAACGATTTCGCCGAATTCATTCCGACCCGGAACATCGGTCAGGACGATATCTACGACTATCTTGGCGCCTGGGCGAAGGGTCATCGCATCGTGCCCGACGCCACGCCCGTTGCCGGCGAAGCGAGTGCTCACGTCGAAGTGGGCGACAGCGGCTGGACGCTGCCCATTCCCGTCGTGCAGACGGGCAAGGGCTGGCGTTTCGACCCGCGCGAAGGCGCGAGCGAAATCCTCACGCGCCGCATCGGCCGCAACGAACGGGCCGCCATGCTCACCTCGCTCGCCTACGTCGACGCGCAGAACGACTATCGCAAGCTCACGCAGCACTACGCGCAGCGCCTGGTAAGCACGCCTGGCACGCACGACGGGCTCTACTGGCCAGCCGCGCCGGGCGAAGCCGAAAGTCCGCTCGGGCCGCTCGCGCAAACCATGCCGCATAACGCAAAGATCACGCCGAAGGAGGGCTATCACGGCTATCACTTCCGCATCCTCACCGCGCAAGGACCGCACGCCGGCGGCGGCGCGCGCAGTTACCTCGAAAACGGCGAGCTGAGCGGCGGTTTCGCGCTCGTGGCCTGGCCGGCGCAGTACGGCAAGAGCGGGGTGATGAGCTTCATCGTCAACCAGGACGGGCAGCTCTATCAGAAGAACCTCGGGCCGAATGGCACGCAAGCGGCGGCGGCGATCAAGGCGTTCGATCCCGATGCGTCGTGGCAGGCCACCACACCGTGAGCCGAACGCACTACCCGTGCGGACGCAGTGTTTGCTGACATTGCGCCTTCATATACGCTAACCGCATTATTCGGGCACAATCAGGCCAAGGCGAGGCCAAGGCGACCGGCGGCGTCGCCCGAAAAGCAGCTTTGGCCAACTGGAGGAGAAGTCGGGCATGCGGTTTGCTGCGACTTCCTCGCACTCTCATTCGTGTGGAGATACCAAATGCAACGACGCAACTTCATGCTGACGGCGGCGGTGACGCTTGCCTCGGGCGGTCTCGCGCTCGCAGGCTGCACCACGACCACGGGTTCGAATACGTCGGCGTCGAGCAACATGTCAAAGCGGCAGTCGATCGATTCGGCCGTCGACTCTACCCTGTCGCGGCTCTATTCGACCGTGCACGGCTCGCACGAGCTCCTCGCGAAGTCGCGCGGCGTGCTGGTGTTCCCCGAGGTGCTGCAGGCCGGCTTCATCGTGGGCGCGCAGTATGGCGAGGGCGCGCTGCGCGTGGGCGGCGCAACGGTGGGTTACTACAGCACCGTGTCCGGTTCGTTCGGCCTGCAGGCAGGCGCGCAATCGAAGGCGCTCATCTTTGCCTTCATGACGCAAGACGCGCTCGACAAATTCCGCGCGACGGACGGCTGGGCGGCCGGCGCCGACGCTTCGGTGGCGCTCGTGACCGTGGGCGCGAACGGCACGGTCGATACCAACACGGCCACGAATCCGGTGGAAGCCTTCGTGCTCACCAACGCGGGTCTCATGGCCGATGTCTCGCTGGCGGGCACCAAGGTCTCGCGTCTGAAGATCTGATCGCCCCGTCAGGCGGAAACCCAGGCAGACGAGCGCTGCGGTAAAAGCGCTGAATCGTGTGGAAAGGGCAAGGCGCAACGCCTTGCCCTTCGTCATTTCTCTGGGCGGGCTTCGCGCGCGACTTTAGCCGCCCGTGTTCTGATGGCGCCTCCCGGGCAGGCGATCGGGCTTCGCGCCAAACCCGCAGGCAACGCCGCAACCCGGACCAGACGGCGCTTCGAGCGCATTGCGGCAAACTCTCGCCGCAACCCGCGAAGCCGTGCGGGCTTCATGGATTTCCCCTATGCAGCGTTGTGTCGCACCTGCCGATACCCGAAACGAGGTGCGAAGGCGCATGGGGCCGCGCGGAATTCGCATCGGCTGGAACATAAAAAACGCTACGGAGACGTCATGCTCGGAAACATCACCATTCGCCGTGGACTTACGCTCGTTATCGGTATCTTCGTCGTGTTCCTGCTGACGGTGATCGGCGTGTCGTACGGCGCGCTCGCGATCACCAACGACAGCCTGCACGATGTCCAGCGCGGCGCGCAGTCGCTCGACGCCCTCAAGACCAGTTCCGAGCGCCTGCTCCAGGTCCGCCTCGCGCTTGGCGGCTACGAGACGCTCTTCAGCGTCGGCAAATCCACCGAAGGCATGCTCGAGAACGCGCACAAGGTGCTCGTGGATTCGAACCGGGAGTTCGCGCAATACGGTGGCGGCCCGTTCGAGGACGTCGGGGAGGCGCGCCTCGCGCAGGCCGTGAGCAGCGCGCGCCAGGCGCTCGTGGACCAGGCGCTCGAGCCCGAGTACAGGGCGCTCGTCGACAACGACTTCAACACCTTCCGCACGATCCAGGGCGAAACCGCCGACCGCTATTACGGCGCGTACGCGAAGGCGATCGAGGCGCTCGAAAACTGGCAAGCCGCGCGCCAGCAGCAGGACGCCGACACGGCTGCGCTGCGTTTTCGCATGTCGCTCATCGTGTTCGGCGCGATCGCCGTGGTGGGCGTGGCGATCGGCGTGATCGCGCGCGTGGGGCTCGCCGCCGCGGTGGTCAAGCCGGTGAACCACGCGATTCGCCACTTCGAGCGCATCGCGGCCGGCGATCTGACCGTGGACGTGAAGGTGCGCTCGAAGAACGAAATGGGGCAGCTGCTCAACGCGCTGCAGACGATGCGCGACGGGCTCGTCGGCACCGTTTCGCGCGTGCGCGGCAGCATGCACGAAATCACGCAGGGCGCGAAGCAGATCGCGTCGGGCAACATCGACCTTTCGGACCGCACGGCGCAGCAGGCGGCGGCGCTCGAAGAAACGGCGGCGAGCATCGAGGAGCTTTCGGCGGCGGTGCGCCAGAATACGGACGGCGCGAAGGAAGCGAGCGGCCTCGCCCAGGCGGCGCTCGAAACGGTCACGCGCGGGGCCGACGTGGTGGCGCGCGTGAATGCGACGATGAGCGACATCACGGCTTCGTCGCAGAAGGTGGAGGAGATCACCGGCATCATCGAGGGCATTGCGTTCCAGACCAACATTCTCGCGCTCAATGCGGCCGTGGAAGCGGCGCGCGCGGGCGAGCAGGGGCGTGGCTTCGCGGTGGTGGCGAGCGAGGTGCGTAGCCTTGCGCAGCGCTCGGGCACGGCGGCCAAGGAGATCAAGGAACTGATTTCCGCATCGGTGGCGACGGTCGGCGCGGGCGCGCGCCTCGTGGAGGACGCGCGCCGCACGATGGACGAGGCGCGCAGCGCGGTGGCGCGCGTGAGCGGCATCATGACCGGGATCGAGACGGCGACGCACGCGCAGAGCGACGGCATCGAGCAGGTGAACCGGGCGATCGCGCAGATCGACGAGGTCACGCAGCGCAACGCGGCGCTCGTGGAAGAAGCGGCGGCGGCCGCGCAATCGCTCGAAGCGCAGGCCGACGTGCTGCGCGAGGCCGTGGCCGTGTTCCGTCTGGGCGGCGCGGGGCAGGCCGGCATGCGGCCGGCGCCTGCCGCCGCCGACCCGCAGGCAGTCCGCGGGGCCGCGCCTGCGCTGGCCTGAGCATGCGCTCCGGCGCCGTTGCGGAGACAACGTTCGACGACTTAAGCCGAGGTTATCCGCGCGCGCAAAAACGCAATTGAGTTCCGCATCGTTCCGGGCCAGACTGGCGGCATAGGCCGCAAGGGTTCGGCCGCAAGCGAAAGAGAAACAACGGACTATGCGAGTTTGCGTTCTGGGCGGTGGGGTGATCGGCGTGACGACGGCCTACGCGCTTGCCCGCGATGGGCATGAGGTCACGCTGGTCGAGCGCCACGCGGACGTGGCGCGCGAAGCGAGCCACGCCAACGGCGGCCAGCTCAGCTACAGCTATGTCGCGCCGCTCGCCGATCCCTCGGTGCTCCCCAAGTTGCCGCAATGGCTTTTCTCGCGCGACGCCGCGCTGCGCTTCGTACCGCGGCTCGATCCGCATCAATGGCACTGGTGCCTCGCGTTCCTGCGCGCCTGCACGCGCGCGCGCAGCCGCGCGACCACAGCCGAACTGCTCGGGCTTGGCTTTCTCAGTCAGCGCCTCATGCACGAGGTCGTCGAGCGCGAAGCGCTCTCGTTCGACTACGTGCGCAACGGCAAGCTCGTGGTCTATCGCGATCGGGAAAGCTTTGCGGGCGCGCGCAGCCAGGCAGCGTATCAGGCGCAATTGGGCTGCGTGCAGCATGCGCTCGACGGCGCGGCTTGCGTTGCGCTCGAGCCTGCGCTCGCGCATATCGGCGGGAAGATCGTGGGCGGCATTCACACGCCGGGCGAGGAGGCCGCCGATTGCGGCCAGTTCACGCGCGGCCTTGCCCGCGCGGCGCAGCGCCACGGCGTGAGCCTGCAGCTCGCCACCGAGTTCGCGGGCCTGCGGACGAAGGGGCTGCGCGTGCTCGCCGCGCAAACCTCGCGGGGGGACATCGAGGCCGACGCCTTTGTCGTGTGCCTCGGCTTCCAGAGCCAGCCGATACTGGCCTCGCTCGGCGTGAACGTGCCCGTCTATCCGCTCAAGGGTTATAGCCTCACGCTGCCCCACGCCGATGCGCACGGCGCGCCGCGCGTCTCGGTCACGGATGCGCATCACAAGGTGGTCTACGCGCCGCTCGGCGAGCGTCTGCGCGTTGCGGGCATGGTCGACCTCACGGGCATGAACCCGCACGCCGACGAAGCCCGCATCGCGCTGCTCACGCGCCAGGCGCGCGACACGTTTCCCGCCGCCGGCGACTACGGCGCCATCCAGACGTGGACCGGTATGCGCCCCGCCACGCCGGACAGCAAGCCGCTGATCGGCGCAACGCACTTTCGCAACCTGTGGCTCAACACGGGGCACGGCGCGCTCGGCTTCACGCTCGCGCCCGGCAGTGCGCAACTGCTCGCCGATCTGCTGGCGGAGCGCGAACTGCCGATCGACGGCGACGCCTTCGCGCCGGGCCGCTGATACGCCGCCGGTTATTGCAGCGTCGCGCCTTCCTCGCGCACGACGACGCTCTGACGCCCGTCGATGCTCACCGGCACTTCGCCGCGCACGGTCGCGCGCCGCACGATGCGGCGCGCGTCGCCGTAGTCGTTGATCGCGTAGTGTTGCGTCGCGCGGTTGTCCCAGATCGCGACGTCGCCCGCTTGCCAGCTCCAGCGCACCGTGTTTTCGAGTCGCGTCACGTGTTCGTGGAAGACCTGCAGCAAGTGCGCCGAGTCGAATGCCGAAAGCCCCTTTAGCCGCTGCACGAAGTGGCCGAGCACGAGCGTGCGCTCACCCGTTTCCGGATGCACGCGCACCACGGGATGCTCGGTCTCATAGCGCTTCGACGTGAAGACCTCGCGATAGCGCTTGAGCTGCGCGCTGTCCGCGTTCGCGTGCGTGGAGGCGTAATCGTAGGCGTTGGTGTGCAGCGCCCAGAGCGTGTCGGCGAGCGCGCGCAGCGGCTCGGGCAACTGCGCGTACGCGGCAGCCGTATTGGCCCAGACCGTGTCGCCGCCGAACGGCGGAATCACCACGGCGCGCAGGATGGAGACTTTCGGGTAGGCGTCCACGAAGGTGACGTCGGTGTGCCACGAGTTGGCGCGGGCGCCGTGCAGCGAATCGAGTTCGAGCAGGCTGCCGCCCTCCACCGAGGGCACCGTGGGATGCGCGACCGTTTCGCCAAAGCGGCGCGCGAACGCTTCCTGCGCGGTGTCGTCGAGATGCTGCTGGCCGCGGAAGAACAACACCTTGTGGCGCAGCAGCGCGGCGCTGATCGCATCGAACGTGGCGCTATCGAGATCGGCGTGAAGCCGCACCCCGTCGATGCGCGCGCCAATACGGCCCGCGACCTGATGGAGATCGAGCTTCGCGTCGGTACGCGAATTCGTGGCGGAATGCAGATGAGCGGACGAAACAGAGGCGGCGGGGCGCTGCGTTTGAACGTCGGACATCGAAAGTCTCCTCGGCTGGACGTGGAGCGCCCATTCAAGCAGGCTTGCGCCGCGAGAAGAACCGACGATTTCTGCGAAGCTATGCGTGCGTTGGCATGCTATGGATAGCGATGCGCGTGATTTGCGCGCACAAAGAAGGCACCCAAAGAAAATGACGCAGACCCGCGAGGGAATGCGTCATTCACAAGTTGCTGCAAGGTACAGCTTCTTTACTGCATGTTCGTTGGTAGGCTCGATTGGATTCGAACCAACGACCCCCACCATGTCAAGGTGGTGCTCTAACCAACTGAGCTACGAGCCTGTCGAGGCGCGAATTATAGAGACACTCGCGCGCGCTTGCAAGCGCTTTTCCCATATCGGATGAAACGGGCCCTGTGTCCGGGTGCGCTTGTACGCAAAGGCGCGTAAATGCATGTGGAGGCACGTGGAACTATGCGAATTCGCGCGCCAGATTGCGCAGGTTCTGCGCGGGATCGGCGAGCGTTTCGCGGGCAATGCGGGCGCGCTTGCCGATCAACGCCTTGGCGCTGCGCATGTCGCGGCCCTGGTTCACGGTGATCGCACCCACGAGCGCGCCGTCGTCATCGAGGCCGAACAGCACGCAAGGCGGCGCGTCGAGCGTGCCGCGCGCGATCCATTCGGGCGCGGCCATGTCGCCGGCGAACTGGATGTTGAGGCCGCATTGATCGGTCCAGAACCAGTCCGCCTCGCGCGCTTCGGGCGCGAGGCCCAGCATCGTGCGCGCCGCCGTTTGCGCCTGGCGGTTCGCGTTCTCCCACGTTTCGCGGCGTCGATGGTGGCCGCTTGCCTCGATCCGCTCGCTCGCGGCGTCGCCGGCCGCGTAGATGTGCGCGTGCGAGGTGCGGCACTGCGCGTCGATCACGATGCCGTTGTCCACGTGCAGTCCCGCCGCTTGTGCAAGCGTGGTTTCGGGCTCGACGCCGATGCCGTAGATCACCGCGTCGCCCGCGAGGCGCGTGCCGTTTTCGAGCGTGAGCACGATCTCGCCGTTCTCGCGCGCGGCCGCCGCGAGCGGCGCCCCCAGATGCAGCGCCACGCCGCGCGCGCGATGCACGTTGCACAGATGATCGGTCAGCAACGGCGGAGCGCAGCGCGCCATCGCGCGCGACGCCTGCTCGACGACGGTGACTTGCGCGCCGAGATCGACCGCGCTCGAGGCGAGTTCGAGGCCGATCACGCCCGCGCCTACCAGCAGCACGCGCTTGCCCGCTTGCAGTACGGGCAGGAGGCGCTGCGCGTCGTCGAGCGTGCGCAGCGTATGGACGTTCTCGCCGAGCGCGTCGAGCATCGGCAGGCGGCGCACGCGTGCGCCGGTGGCCAGCAGCAACGCGTCGAACGCGAGGGTTTCGCCGTCGGCGAGCGCGATGGTGCGAGCCTGCGCGTCCAACGCGGTCGCCGCCATGCCGAGCTTCAGCTCGATGTTTTGCTCCGCATAGAATCCCTCGCCGTGAATGGCGCACCTGGCGGTCTGCGGCTGGAGCAGCACGTCCTTCGAAAGCGGCGGCCGTTCATAAGGCGCGTGCGCTTCCTCGCCGATCAACACCACGCGGCCCGCATAGCCCTGCTGGCGCAGTTCGGCGGCGGCGAGCGCGCCCGCCTGGCCCGCCCCGACGATGACGATGGTCGAAACCTTCATGATGCGTTTCCCGTTACAGGTGCAGTCCGCCCGCCGCGTGACGGATGCCGCGAATGCCGAGGCCGGCGTCCGCGTTGATCATCACGCCGCTCAGCACGCGATTGTTCGCACGCGAGGCGAGCATCACAAAAGGGCCGGCGAAATCGGCAGGTTGAGGGAAAAATTGCAGCGGCAGAATGCTTGCGATCGCCTCGGGCGAGCGCGAATCCATGATACGCAGATCCTGCTGGCCGAGCGAAACGGGGCCGCGCAAATCGCTCGCCATGCCGCATGGGCCGACGCCGTTCACGCGCACCCTGGGCGCGAGCTCATAGGCGAGCTGGCGGATGATGCCCACGGCCGCGTGCTTGCTCGCCGTGTACAACGGACCGCCGCCGCCCGGATAGAACGACGAGTTCGAGAGGGTGAAGATCATGCTGCCCTCGCTCGCGATGAGCGCGCGCGCGGCCGCTTTTGCGCCAAGCAGATAGCCCTTCACGTTGATCGAGAAAAGCTCGCCAAAACCGGTGTCGAGTTGCTCGGGCGAGAGATCGACGAGGCTCGAAGCGTGATCCCAGATCGCAGCGTTGCCGACGAAAGTATCGAGCTTGCCGAACGCATCGACGGCTGCGCGCACGGCGCGCTCGTTGTCGGCGTACGAGGTGACGTCGCCCTGCACCGCGACGACCTCTTGCGCACCAAAGCGCGCCTGCAGCGCCGCGACCTTGTCCGCCGAGCGTTCGAGCACGGCCACGCGCGCGCCTTCTTCGAGAAAGCGTTCGACGAGCGCGAGGCCCAGACCCGAGCCGCCGCCCGTGATCAACGCGACTTCGTTGTCGAGCCAGCCTTTGGCGCCGTTCATCACGCCGCCTCCGGCACGTCGACGTACACCGCGCCGTCGACGAGCGTAATGGGGAACGTCTTGAGCGCCTCCGTTGCGGGCTGGCACAGCGCCGCGCCCGTCTTGAGACAGAATCGCGCGGCATGCAGCGGGCATTCGACGGTGCCGTCGTCCTCGATATACCCTTCGGACATCGAAGCATTGCCGTGCGAGCAGCGGTCGTTCAGCGCGAAAAGCTCGCCGTTCACCTTGAATACGGCGATCGCGGCGGACGGGCCGTCCACCTTGATCGCTTCGCCGTCGGACAACGCGTCGTCCTGGCAGACAAAAATACGGGCCATGATCAGAAAAGCACACTCAGGTTATGGGAAGTGAGCACCACCTGGTCGAGCGTGATCTCGCGGCGGCACACCTGCCAGCCTTGCTCGCTCTCCACGCGGCGCACGCGGTCGATGCGGCGGCCCGCGTAGAACGTCTCGTCGCGCTCCTTCTGCGAGCGGTAGAGCAGGTAGTTCAGGCGAGCTTCGTATTCGCCGGGTGTTTCGGTGGTGAGCACGCGCAGGTTCGTCACGAGATGGCGCGTGCGCGAGGGCGGCTCTTCCGCCCACGCCATGCCGGTCTCGAGTCGAGCCACGCGGCGCTCGAGCTGAAAATGCGTGTCGTTGAAGATCCACGTCGTGGGCGGCTGTACGCCGCGCCGGCGGTCGCGCGTTTGCGCGTTGACCGTGGTGCGCATCGTGTAGCGGATGTCCTTCGACATCAGATCGAGCCACGCGCGAAAGCGCCATTCGTCAAGCAACGCGGCTTCCTCAAAGAGAAACTGCCCGATTTCGTGATGCAGTTCGAGGCCGACGCGCGCAGGCGTGAAAACCGGAGCGAGTTCCTGGACGTCACTCATTTGAGCACCTCCGCTTCGTAGCGTGCGGTCCGCTCGTTCACTTCTTCCCACGTGTCCGAAATCAACAGGTCGGCCCAGCGCCGGTACATGCCGCGAGCGGCCGTTTCCGAGAAAATATAGTTCGTCATGCCAGGTATGCCGTCATCGCGCAAGCGCTCGCCGCCCAGCCCCATTTCGAGGCAAAGCTTCGTCTTGCGCGCGCGGCTGCCGCGCAGCACCTTTTGCACTTCGGCCCAGTTTTCCGAGTCGTCCTGTTCGAGAAAACCCGCGGGGCCGAACGCGCGCGTCGCGCTGCGCTCGAAAGCGGCTTTCACTTCGTCGGAAGCGGCCTTGTCGGCAATGCAGAACGCCCACACTTCCACCTGGTTCGGGCCGCGCGGATGCCACACGCGCAGCGTGGCCGTGCCGTTGAGCCAGGAAAGCGTGGGGAACATGTTGTTGTGTCCAGCGAGGCGCATCGCGCGCACCTTGCCGAGGCGTGCTTCGGCTTCGGCATAGGTGTCGCGGAAGTACTGCGAAACTTCGCCGTCCACCCACACGTTGGCGTCGGGCTTCTCGGTGAAGAAGAAGCCGCTGCCGTGGCCGCCCTGGCCATATTGCAGCGCGTCTTTTGCGGTCTCCCACACGGGGCGCGCCGTTTGGCCCGCGCCGAGCGCCTTGTCGGCCACGCCTTCTTTCGCGCCGAGCACTTCGATGGCGGACGCGTGCGTGAAGAGTGCGTGATACTGGTCGCTTGCGAACTGCTCGGCCGGGAATTTCCAGTTGCAGTCGATCACCCACTTGTGCACGCCGCCCACGATCTCGGTGCCGCCTTCGCGGCGGTCGAGCACGCCGTCCAGATACCAGGCGATGTCGCCCATGTAGGTTTCGAGGTCGGGCGCGTCGGCGTCCCAGTTGCCGAACACGAGGCCCTTGTACACGGCCACGCGCGTGACTTCCTGCAAGCCCCACTTTTCTTTGCACAGGCCCTGCGGATAGGCGCGCGGCTCCAGCGGCACGTCGATGAGCGCGCCGTCCACGCCATACGACCAGCCGTGATACGGGCACGTGAATGCACGCGTGTTGCCGCAATCGGCGTGGCTCACGCGCATCGACCGGTGACGGCACTGGTTCAGGAAGGCCTTGATCGAGCCGTCCTTCTGGCGCACCACGACGATGGGGTCTTCGCCCATGTAGGTATTGAAAAAGTCGCCGGCTTTCGGTATTTGACTGACGTGGGCGAGAAACAGCCAGCAGCGCCCGAAAATACGCTCGAGCTCGAGCGCATAAATGTCGGGGTCGGTATAGATCGACGACGTGACGCGGCCATTTTGCGCGTCGACGAGTGCATCGATGTCGATGATTGCGGACATCCGTGTCTCCTCCGTGGCAGCATTCTCCTTATGGTGGAGAACGCAGACGGATGATCGTTGCTGGCTTTCCCGTTGTGAAATATTTTGTTTGTTGGCACTAAGACTTTCGAACGATAACTCCGAGCATGGAACTGAGACACCTGCGCTACTTCATCGCCGTCGCCGACGAACTGAGCTTCACGCGCGCGGCGCAGCGGCTGCACACGGCGCAGCCCTCGCTCAGCCAGCAGATCCGCAATCTCGAAGACGAAGTGGGCACGCCGCTCTTCGAGCGCACGCGCCGCAAGGTGGAACTCACCGAAGCGGGCAAGGTATTTCTCGCCGAAGCGCGCCTCGTGGTGGCGCAGGCCGACCGTGCGGTAGCACGTGCGCGCCAGGTGGGGCAGGGCCGGGCGACGGTCACGATCGGCTTCGTGCCCGCCGCGGAAATCCGGGTTTTCCCGGTGATTCTGCCGCGCTTGCGGTTGCGCTATCCCGACGTGAACGTGGAATTGCGCAGCCTGCCGACGGCCGAGCAGGAAGAAGCGCTGCTGCGCGGCGACATCGACGTGGCGTTCATGCGGCGGCCGGTTCTCTCGCCTGAGCTGCGCAGCGAAGTCGTGTTGACCGAGCCGCTTGTCGTCGTGCTGCCAGGCGGCCATCCGCTCGCGAAGCTACCGCGCATCGCGCCGGCGCAGTTGAGCGGCGAGCCGTTCATCAGCACGCATCCGCAGTTTTCGGGGCAGGTGCATAGCGTGGTGGAGGCGTATTGCGAGGCGCATGGCATCGAGCGCAAGGTCGCGCAGGTCGCGACGAATATTCTGCTGAACCTGAATCTGGTGGGGATGGGGCTCGGATATGCGCTGCTACCGGCGTACGTTTCGTCGCTCACGAGCAGCGCGATCTGCACGCGGCCGCTGGAAGGCGAGCCGCCCACCATCGACCTGCTGATGGTCTCGCGCAAGGAGCCGCATTCGGCGGAACTCGAAGCGTTGTTCGAACTCGTGCGCGAGAACGAGGCTTAACGCTTCGTGGTTTCCTCCTGCGCTTCGAGCGCTTTCACCATTTCCTGCGCGGCCCGCTGCAGCTCGGGCACGAAGCGCCTTACCGCCTCGGCCGGGTTGATGGCCTGTTCCAGATAGATCACGTTCAGGCTCGCGAGCACGCGCCCGTGGGCCTCGATTGCCGTGGCGAGCGCGCCGATCTTGCGCTGGTCCGCCCAGTCGCCGTGATTCGAGCCGAAACCGTCCGCTCGTGTCTGGCGCACGAGATTGCGGATGAAGGCCTCGTCGGCGGCGAGCTTTTGCTGCTGCTCGCCGCCCGCGCCCGCGCGCAATAGTTCCAGAATGTCCTCGCGCTCCGCCTCGGGGCACATGGCGAAGTACACGCGGCCCGCGGCCGTGAGCAGTATCGGCAGACGGCGGCCCACCATCGCGCGGTGAAACGACAGCGGGCTGAAGCGGTGCGTGGTCTCGCGTATCACCATGGCGTCGCCGTCGGGCGTCGTGAGGTCGGACGGCCATACCGTGCGCTGGAGCATCTGCGCCATGATCGGCGGTGCGATGGTCGCGATCAGCTCGTCGTCGGTGAAGCCTTCGCTCAGGCCGCGCACGTTCATCGTCAGACGAAAGCTGTCGTCCGAAGCGCTGCGGCGCACGAACTTTTCCTCGACCAGGGTTTCCAGCAGGCGTCTCACCGTCGTGCGGTGCAGCCCTGTCGCCTCGCTCAGTTGCTGGCTCGTCGCGCGCCCGTTCTCCATGGCGTTGAGCGCCTGGAGCACCTGCAGGCCGCGCGCCAGGCCACGCACGTTTGCATACTTTGTCATCGAAAATTTATTAAAAATCAATTATGTGCATTCTATGCACATTTCTCTAAAAATGTTGAGCGCGCATCGGGCGGACCCTAGACTCGCTTCCATTCACCGGACTGCGGCAAAACGCCCCGACGCGGTGATCCGACGCAGGCAAGACCTGACAGCATCCGCAGCGGCCGCATAAGTCGCGCGAGAAGGAGACACATGAACACCCCCCTCGCCCAGGAGACGGATATCGTCCGCCCCCGCCAGATCGCCACCGACGTCGCCATCATCGGCGCGGGTCCGGTCGGCCTCATGATCGCCAACATTCTCGGTTTGCAGGGCGTGCGTGTCACGCTCGTGGAGAAGCTCGACCAGATCATCGACTACCCGCGCGCGATTGGTCTGGACGACGAAGCATTGCGCGTGTTCCAGTCGATCGGCCTTGCCGAAGCGCTGCTGCCGCACACCACGCCCGACCACTGGATGCGCTTCGTCACGAAAGACGGCCACTGTTTCGCCTCGATCGAGCCGCGCACCGACGAATTCGGCTGGCCGCGCCGCAACGCGTTCATCCAGCCGCTCGCGGACCGCGTGCTCTACGACGGGCTTGCGCGCTTCGAGCACGTGGAGGTGCTGTTCGGCCACGCCGTCGACGCGTTCGAGCAGGATGCGCAGGGCGTGACCATCGACGTGAGCGACGCGAATGGCGAGCGCCGCACGATCCGCGCGGCGTACATGGTGGGCGCGGACGGCGGCAACAGCTTGGTGCGCCGCGCGCTCAACGTGCCCTTCGAAGGCCGCACGAAGCCGAATCAATGGATCGTGGTGGACGTGCGCAACGACCCGATCGGCTCGCCGCACATCTACATGCATTGCGATCATCAGCGGCCGTACGTTTCGGCGGCGCTCCCGCACGGCATTCGCCGCTTCGAGTTCATGGTGATGCCGGGCGAGACCGAGGAGGAACTCTCGAAGCCCGGGAACATGGCCGCGTTGATCCGCAAGGTGGTGGCCGACCCCGACAAGGTCGACTACATCCGCAAGCGCGTGTACACGCACAACGCGCGCCTTGCAGAAACGTTCCGCGTGGACCGCGTTCTGCTCGCGGGAGACGCCGCGCACATCATGCCCGTGTGGCAGGGCCAGGGCTACAACAGCGGCATTCGCGACGCGAACAACCTGGGCTGGAAGCTCGCGATGGTCGCGAAGGGCGAGGCCGATGGCCGCCTGCTCGACTCCTATACCGTGGAGCGCCGCGCTCACGCGCGCTCGATGATTCACCTCTCCGAAGTGGCGGGCGACATCTTCGCGCCGACCACGCGTTTCGGCGCGCGCTTTCGCGACACGTTCGTGCGCTGGCTGAACGTGTTTCCTTCGGTGAAGCGCTATTTCGTGGAAATGCGCTTCAAGCCGATGCCGCGCTACGAAGCGGGCGTCGTGCTGTTGCCGCCGCCGCAAAAGACGGGCGGATGGTTCGCGCGCGTGCTGGAGCGCTCGGGCAACTCAGCGCCGGGGCGGCTGCTCGGCCTCATGAGCCAGAAGCGCGATTCGCTGATCGGCCGTCTCGCGTATGGCCGCGATCCGCTGGCCGCTTCGCCCGTGGGCCGCATGTTCATCCAGCCGCGCGTGCGTCTCGCCGACGGCCGCGTGGTGCGCCTCGACGATGCGATCGGCAACGGCTTCGCGGTGCTCGCGTGGGGCGCGGACCCGACCTTCGGCCTGACGCCGCAGGCGCGCGTGCTGTGGGAGCGCCTTGGCGCACGCTTCGTGTTCGTGAAGCCCGACGTGCAGCTCGAATACGCCGACGACGTGCCCGAGGGCGTGCTTGCGCTCGGCGACGTGCAGGGCCGCCTGAAAGAGTGGTTCAGCCGCCTGCCCGAGTCCGTCGTGCTGCTGCGTCCGGACCGTTTCGTCGCGGGCGTTTGCACGCCGCAGCAGGTTTCCGACGCGATCGTTGAACTCGCGGGCAAGCTCGGCATGACCGACGCCACGCTGCGCGAAGCGAGCGCGGCGGCTCCGCAAATCCGTCCCGTGCGCGGCGTGGCCGTCGCGCATGCAGCAGGAGCATGAGTATGCCGATTCACCTGGAATGTCTGTCGCATACGCCGTTGCACGGCTATTTCGATCCCGCGCCCGAAGTAGTGGCCGAGGTCGAGCGTGTGTGCGGCGCCGCGCGCGAGCGCGTGGAAGCGTTCAACCCCGACGTGATCGTTGCGTTCGCACCCGATCACTACAACGGGTTCTTCTATGACTTGATGCCGCCGTTCTGCATCGGCGCGCGCGCGGAGGCGATCGGCGACTTCAGGAGCATGGCCGGCACGCTGCCGGTACCCGAAGCCCTTGCGCACACGCTGGCGGAAAACGTGCTCGCCGCCGACATCGACGTGGCGCTTTCGTACCGCATGCAGGTCGATCATGGCTGCGCGCAGGCGCTGGAAGTGCTCACGGGCGGACTCGACCGCTATCCGGTGATTCCGGTGTTCATCAATTCGGTCGCGCCGCCGATGGCGACGCTGCGCCGCGCGCGCCTGCTCGGCGATGCGATTGGCCGCTTCTTTTCGCGCAGCGGCAAGCGCGTGCTCCTGGTGGGTTCGGGCGGCATTTCGCACGAACCGCCGGTGCCCGAACTGCGCGGCGCGACCGCTGAAGTGGCCGAGCGCCTGATCGCGGGCCGCAACCCGACGCCCGATTCGCGCGCCGCGCGCCAGGCGCGCACCGTGGCCGCCGCGAAGTCGTTCACCGCGGGCGACAGCCCGCTGCATCCGCTCAATCCTGAATGGGACCGCGCATTTCTCGCGTGCCTTGCTTCGGGCGAACTGGGCGCCGTGGACGGCATGACCAACGCAGCCATCACGCGCGACGGCGGGAAGTCAGCGCACGAGATCCGCACGTGGGTCGCGGCTTTCGGCGCACTGGCCGCTTATGGTCCGTATCGCGCTTCGCTCGACTACTACCGCGAGATTCCCGAGTGGATCGCGGGTTTCGCCACCATGCACGCCACGCCCGACGCGGCTTGATAGATAGTACGCACTACGGAGAATCATCATGTCCGATTCGAAACTCGTCGCGGCACTCGCCGCGCGCCTGCGCGACGCGGAAGCGTCGCGCGAGGTGATTGCGCCAGTGCGCGGCGAGATCGCCCCTGACGACATCACCACGGCCTACGCCGT
>NZ_FMYQ01000089.1 GCF_900096975.1 Paraburkholderia lycopersici | reverse complement strand
GAAGGCGGCATTCTGCGCAACTCGAACGGCGAGCGCTTCATGGAGCGCTACGCGCCGACCCTGAAGGATCTGGCGCCGCGCGACTTCGTTTCGCGCTCGATGGACCAGGAAATCAAGGAAGGCCGTGGCGTGGGTCCGCACAAGGACCACGTGCTGCTCGACCTGTCGCACATCGGCGCCGAGACGATCCTGAAGCGTCTGCCGTCGATCCGCGAAATCGCGCTGAGGTTTGCGAACGTGGACTGCATCAAGGAGCCGATCCCGGTCGTGCCGACCATCCACTACCAGATGGGCGGCATCCCCACGAACATCAACGGTCAGGTCGTCGGGACGCCGAAGGGTCACGAAGAAGTCGTCAACGGCTTCTACGCCGTGGGCGAATGCTCGTGCGTGTCGGTGCACGGCGCGAACCGCCTCGGTACGAACTCGCTGCTCGACCTCGTGGTGTTCGGCCGCGCGGCCGGCAACCACATCGTCAAGCACGTCAAGGAACTGCGCGATCACAAGCCGCTGCCTGCCGACGCCGCCGACTTCGCGCTCTCGCGCCTGGCCGAGCTCGACAAGTCGACTTCGGGCGAGTACGCGCAGAGCGTGGCGAACGACATCCGCGGCACGATGCAGAAGCACGCCGGCGTGTTCCGTACCTCGAAGCTGCTGGCGGAAGGTGTGAAGGAAATCTCGGAGGTGGCCGAGCGCGTGAAGCACATCCACCTCAAGGACAAGTCGAAGGTGTTCAACACGGCGCGCGTCGAGGCGCTCGAAGTGGCGAACCTCATCGAGGTGGCCCGCGCGACGATGATTTCGGCCGAAGCGCGCAAGGAAAGCCGTGGCGCCCACGCGCAGGACGACTACCCGCATCGTGACGACGAAAACTGGCTGCGCCATACGCTCTGGCACAGCGAAGACAACCGACTCGACTACAAGCCGGTTCACATGCAACCGCTGACCGTCGAATCGGTGCCGCCGAAGCCGCGTACGTTCTAAGCCAAAGCCAGTCAAAGGGAATCGGAAATGGCCAAACGAATTTTTGAAGTCTACCGCTACGATCCGGACAAGGACGCGGCGCCGCGCATGCAGACGTACGA
>NZ_FMYQ01000031.1 GCF_900096975.1 Paraburkholderia lycopersici | reverse complement strand
AGTTCACGTTCCCATGCTTTAGCGATCTCTTTCATAGCCATATACACAGTAGTAGTACTAACTTAGTATACGAAACAATAACTACGGCTGTAGTGCTAAGTGAAATCGCCTCAAGCATGGCGCTGCATTACGCGGCCGACAAGCTGAAGATAGTGAGCGAGATCCGGCGTGGGCTTGCCCGCGACCTTCGCAAGATCGTCCCAACGACGTAGGCGCACCGCGTCTTCAGCGTAGGGACGCGCCGCAAAATCACGCGCCTGGTCCGCATTGAAGATGCCGCCCTGCAATTCGAGGCTGCGCACCGAGTCCGCGGAAAGGCAACCGAAATACGCTTCGTCGATCGCGCAGAGGTAACGCTTTGCATCGACGTGCAGGCGGATCGGTTCGAGCACGCTATCGGGCAAAACCGGACGCAGAAACGGCAACGCATAGTACTGGTGCAGATCGTCGATACCGCGCTCGGTCGGCGTTTCGCCCTGACGATTGAGCAGGTGCCCGAGATCGTGCAGGAACGCCGCGGCGGTCAGTTCCTCGCTCGCTCCTTCTTCTTCCGCCAGCGCGCCGCTCTGCAGCGCGTGTTCCAGCTGTGTGACCGGCTCGCCGCTATAGGCCAGCGCGCCGTACGTCTCGAACAGCTCACGAATATCCGCGAGGCTCAGTGCCATCTTCCGCTACTCCTCTAGTACGTGGATACGGCGACGGCCGTGGCGGCACGTCCCCATCATTCCTTTTGCCCGTGGTCGCCGCAGGACTCGCGCATGCGTCTGGCCGACTCGTCGGCGTCGCGCGACGCAAGCGCGCTCAAGAGCGCCCGATGTTCCGCGTACGAAGCGTCCATCGCGCTGTGCGCCGGCACCCCTCGATCCGGCGAGAGCCGCAGTTCGCGCACGGTTCTCTCGTAGGTTTCGCGCAGCCTCGCGTTGCCCGCCGCCGCGACGAGCGTCGCGTGAAACGCGTCGCGCGCCCGCAGAAAAACTTCGCCGTTTTCGGCGACCACGGCGTCGCGCATTGCATTAAGCTGTTCGCGCAGTTGCGCGACCTGAGCCGCGTCGATACGCGCCGCCAGCATCCGGCACGCCGCTTCGCGCAGCGCAGCGCATACCTCGTGCAGTTCTCGCGCTTCCGCCGCGCCGACGCTGCGCACGAACACGCCCCGGTGCTTCTCGTTGCGCACGAGGCCTGCCTGCTCCAGCGCGCGAAATGCTTCGCGCACGGGTCCGCGCGAGACAGCGAGGCGAGCCGCCCAGTCGGCTTCGTTGAGCTTGTCGCCCGGCGCGAGCTGGCCCGCCGCGATGCGGCGCTCGATCTCGTCGCGCACCAGTGCGGTGAGCGAATGCTGGCGCACCATCGCGAGCGGCGTCGAATCCGATACTGCGTCCGACGCGCCACGCGTACGGCTATCGTCCCTCTCCCTCACGTCCTGCTCTGCCCGTCTGTTGCGCGCCTGCGGCGCATCGAACCGCACGGCACCCATCCGCTCAGTCCGCTCGCCGACGCGGCACGCGCGCAGCGATCAACAGCAGCGCCGCCAGCGAGACGATCAGCAGGATCAGCGAGAGCGCCGAGGCCGGCAGGTAGTAACCGCGCTCGACCGCGCCCACCACGACGATCGGCACCGTCGCGAAACCCGGCGGATACACCGTGAGCGTCGCGCCCAGTTCGCCGAGCGAAAGCGCGAAACCCAGCGCGAGACTCGCGCGGATGGCCGGCACGAGCTGCGGCAGCACCACGCGGCGCAGCACCATCGAGGGCGGCGCACCGAGGCTCGCGGCCGCTTCGCGCAGCACGGTCAGCTCGGGACGCAGCGCCGCCGCGGCGCATCGATAGCAGAACGGCAGCACCAGCGCGAGCTGCACGAACACGACGATGGCGGCCGAGCTCGACAGATCCACGGGCGCCTTGTGATAGGCGATCAGCACCGCGAGACCGAGCACCACGCTCGGCACACCGTTGGGCACCATCGCGAGCGTGTCGACGATTGCGCCGAGGCCGCGCCGGTCGCGCCCTTCGAGCGCAAGCGCAAGCCACAGGCCGAGCGCCGTGCCGAGCACCGCGACACCGAAACCCACTTCGAGACTCGTTGCGAGCGCATCGAAATCGCTCGAACCGAGGCGCTCGAACCAGCGCATGCTGAAACCGTCGGGGAAGATCGTGCCCGACCAGTGCGACGCGACGCTCGACAACGCGACGACGAGCACGGGCAATACGAAGAGCCAGACGCACAGCAGCGCGGCGAAAGCCAGCAGCGCGCCGCCGACGATACGCGCAAAGAGGCCGCGCTCGACAGGCCGCGCCCGAAGATGCTTCGGCGGCAGCGCGATGCGGTCCGAACCGGCGACGGGATTAGTTGACATTGCGCGCGCCTCCATGACTGCGGCGATTCACGCGCCGATATAGCGCATACAGGGAAAGCGACATCGCGAGCATGACCACGGCGCCGGCGGCGGCTGTCGGCAGATCGAGATCGACCGTGGCCGAGCTGTAGATCGCGACCGGCAGCGTGACGAGGTGCGCGCTGCCGAGCACGAGCAGGATGCCGAACTCGTTGAACGTGAGCAGGAAGCACAGGATCGTGCCCGCTGCGATGCCGGGCCACGCGAGCGGCAAGATCACGCGCAGGGCGACCATGCGGCCGTTCGCGCCGAGACTGCGTGCGGCTTCGACCAGGCGCATGTCGAGCAGCGCGAATGCGGCGAGCGTCGGACGCACGACGAACGGCGCGTAGAACACCACTTCCGCGAGCACCACGCCGCCGATGCCGAACAGGAAATCGAGCGGCGGCGCCTGCAGATGGAAGAGCCGCTGCAGCCCGATGCTCACGGAGCCCTGCGAGCCGTATAGAAAGATCAGCGTGAACGCGACAAGAAACGACGGAAACGCCACGAACAGCTCGAGAAAGCGCGTGACGAGCCGCGCGCCGGGAAACGGCTTGAAGAACAGCAACGCGGCAAGCGCGACGCCAAGCACCGAAGCGAGGCCCGCGCTCAAGAACAGGATCCACAACGTCGTGACGATCACGCCGCGCGAATCGGGGTTGCCGAAGAACGTCCCGTAGGCGTGGAAACCCAGACCGTGCGCACCCGACAGACTCAGCAGCACGAGGCGCACGAGCGGATAAACGACGAGCGGCCCGAGCACGAACACGAGCAGGAAGGCGATATGCCATTGCGCGCGCCGTTCGCGACGACGCACGGCGGCTGCGTGCGCGTCGGCGCCGGGCAACGTCAGGGCGGAATCAGGGGTTGATAAGGACGACATCGTCAGCCTCGTAACGCAGGGACACGCGCATGCCTTTCGCCGGCGCCATGCCGTGGCCGCGCTGCATGGTGACGAGCACCGGTTCATTGGGCATCGCGTCGAGCAGCACCGGGACCGACAGCACCGAGCCATACCATTCGACCGACTCGATCGTGCCGTGTAGCGCCCCTTCGCCGAGCGGCACGATGCGCAGGCTTTCGGGGCGCAGGCACGCGAGCTTGTCGCGCGCGTCGTGGCGCGCGTCGCCCACCGGGAACGCGACGTTCGGCGGCAGCAGGTTCGCGGCGCCCAGATAGCGCGCCACGTAGGCGTCGTTGGGCGTGTCGTAGAGTTCCTGCGGCGTGCCGAGTTGCGCGATGTGGCCATCGCGCATCAGCAGCGTGCGGTCGGAGAGCACGAGTGCGTCGTCCTGATCGTGCGTCACGCAGACGATCGTCAGATCGGGCAGACGCTCGTGCAGCGCCTTCAGTTCGGAGCGCACCGAGGCGCGCAGATTGGCGTCGAGCGCCGAAAGCGGCTCGTCGAGCAGCAGCACGTCGGGCTCGATCACGAGCGCGCGCGCGAGCGCCACGCGCTGCTGCATGCCGCCCGAGAGCTGCGCGGGCATGACGTGGCCCGCGTCGCCGAGCTGCACGAGCTTGAGCGCGTCGGCCACGCGCCGGGCGATGTCGCGCGACGGCACGCGGCGCGCTTTCAACCCGAACGCGACATTCTCGAACACCGAGAGGTGCGGAAAAAGCGCGTAGCTCTGGAACAGCAGACCCAGGTTGCGCCGATGCGGCGGCACATGGGTCAGGTCGCGGCCCGCCACGGTGAGCGAGCCCGCAAGTCCATCGGCTTCGATGAACCCGGCGATGAAGCGCAGCAAGGTGGTCTTGCCGCAGCCGCTGCGGCCCAGCACGGTCAACAGTTCGCCGCGCCGGATCGTGAGCGACAGATCGTCGAGCACGGTGCGCGCGCCGAAGCGCACGCTCAGGTGATCGATCCGCACGCCCGCCGCGCCGCGCGCGTCCGTCGTATCGGTCAGTCCGGACACATCCGGTAGCGCGCGGGCCATGCCGGCCGGCGCGAGGCTTGCGGTATTCACCGGGTTCATCTCCTGCTCAGGTATTGCTCGATGACATGTACTTATTTCGGCTTCACGACTTCGGTCTGCTTGCCCGACGAGCCGATCACTTCATTCTTCCAGCGCGTCGTCCAGTCGGCTTTCTTCGCCATCACCTGGTTCCAGTCCACCGGAATCAGCTTCACGCCCTCGATGGCCTGCTTGACCGCCGCGCCGTTCTTGCCCGTGAGCGCCACGTCCGTGCGGGCCGGAATACCGAAGATGTCGGGCACCTTCGACTGCACGTCCGTCGACATCAGATAATCGATCAGCTTCTTGCCTTCGGCCTGGTTCGGGCCGTTCTTGATCAGGCCGATCGCGTACGGCAGCTGGAACGTCGTGGGATGGCCGCTGGAATCGGCCGCGAGGAAGATCGGCTTGAGCGAAAGGCCGCCGTTGGCTGCGTCGTCGAGATCCATCTGCAGGTCGCCGTTGGCCACCGCGATTTCGTTGCGCGAGAGCAGCACGTCGAGATAGCCCGTGCCCTTGGTGTGGAACTTCGCGCTCTGCTCGAGCTTCTTGAGGTAGTCGAACGCCTTGTCCTCGCCCATCAGCGAAGTCGTGAGGATGATCACGGCCATGCCGTCGCCGGCCGTGGCCGGGTTCGAGTAGGCGACCTTGCCCGTGTAGTCCGGGTGCAGCAGGTCGGCAAACGTCTTCGGCTGGTTCTTCACGACGTCGGGGTTGATCGCGAACGAAAAGTAGTTGTTCACGAACGTCGCCCACGAGCCGTCCGTCGCCTTCGCGATCGCCGGCACGTTCTTGTAGTTCACGCTCTGGTACGGCTCGAGCAGGCCGCTTTGCTGCGCCTGCTGGATGAACGGCGGCAGCGTGACGATCACGTCGGCCTTCGGCGAATCCTTTTCGACGTTCGCGCGGTTCACCACTTCGCCGCTGCCCGCCGTCACGATGTTGACCTTCACGCCTTCTTTCTTCTCGAAGGCCGGCAGCACGTCGCGGTAGAGATTTTCGAGGCCGTCGGCCGTGTACAGCACGACGGCGTCGGCGGCGTGCGCGCTCATTGCCGCGCCCAGCAGCGCCGCGGCGGCCGCCATCGGCAGCAGCTTGCGTGCAAAACCCGCGCGATGGATTTTCGTGTGGTTCATGTCACTCTCCGAAGGCAAAAACCAGTTGCTCGGGGATACCCGATGCGTTTGTGATTGAATGGATCGAACGATTCGAACGTCAGCGGACCGCGCCGCCTGGCGGTGTCGCGCCGCAGATTGCAGATTGTCTGCAATCCGACGCGTTCCGCCTGCAACCGGCCGGCGCGGCGAGGTGCGGAGTTGCCGTCCGCCTCGCTTGCCGGCCCGTCTGGACGGGCCCCGCAAGAATCACAGGTTTTGATGACACGCGCATGACGATTGTGGCGTTTTGCAAAAAAGTCCACAAATCGCCAATATTCGACAAGTCGCATCGCGACGAAAGCGTCCTGCCGGCGCGGCAAGGGCAGGCATGCAGACGGTCCGGGGGCAGGCAAAAGCGGCGGCAGCCGCGGCGGGGGGAACGGTCAGGCGATGACGAGCTCTGGCCCGCGCGCGGCAATCGCGCGGGCAACGCCCTTTTCGGGCGCAAGCTCAGTGATGACGTAGCGCGCGTGCTCGAAGCCGTTGATGCGCACGGGCGTCACGCGCCCGAACTTCGAATGGTCGGCGACGATGACCGGACAGGCCGCGGCCGCGAGCATGCGGCTGCGTACTTCGGCGACCATGCGCGAGTAGTCGGTGAGCCAGCCGTCGGCCGTGATGCCGCCCGCGCCGACGAACGCGAAATCGGCGTGATACTGGGAAAGCTGCTGCACGGTGTCGAGGCCGAAGGTCGCTTCCTCGTGATCGGACAGCTCGCCGCCCAGCAGCGTCACGCGGTTCTCGTTGCGGCGCCCGAGCAACAGCGCGATGCGCCAGTCGTTGGTATAGACCGTGAGCCGATGACGGTCGGTGAGCGCGCGCGCGAGCGCATGCGTAGTGCTGCCCGAATCGATGATGAGAGAGGCGCCATCGGGCACGAACTCCGCCGCGCGCTCGCCGATCGCGCGCTTGGCGCTCGCGTTGGCGGCTTCGCGCACGTCGAGATCGGGCTCGCGGCGGTCGCTGGAGAGCGCGCCGCCATGAGTCGTCACGAGCAGGCCGCGCGCTGCGAGCGTATTGAGGTCGCGCCGGATCGTCTCGCGCGAAACACGCAGTTCGCGCACGAGATCCGCCACTGAGAGCGCGCCGGTCCGGTTCACTTGCGAGAGGATGTATTGGTGACGTTGTTCTGCGAGCATCTCGGTGGGCGCGGGTCGTGCGTGGAAAAACGCGTGGGGAACGCTTGAATTCGTAAAAGCCGCCGTATTGTATTACGCACGCGCCGAACGAGCGTGCACTGCCATCGCCCGCGCATCCCTGCTAATCTCGTGGGGACCGCGCGCGCTTGCGCGACGCCCGCTTTGCCGAACATGGGGCCGATCCTGGAATTCATGCGTTCACGATTTCGTCAATTGCGTCTGCTGTTTTGTGCGCTGCGTTATGGCATCAGGCTGTTCTGGCTCGCCGCGCCCGAGCATCACAAGCTGCACTGGTTCGTCACGCTCGCATCGAGCCTGCACGGCAACCCGCGCTTCGCCTCGCGTCTTCAAGGTTCGCTGCCACGTCTCGCGCCGCTCGCCGCAGCCTTCGCGCAAACGCTCGCCACGCGCCCCGAACTCGCGGGCGCGACGTTGCACGACGCCATCGACGCCATCGAACATTTCGAAGAACCGCTTGCCGGCGAAGCGCTCGATGCCGCGCTGCGCGCCGCGCTCGGCAAGCCGCCCGAAACGCTGCTCACGTGGATCGGCCCCACGCCCGCTCACAACGGCTGGTGCGAACAGACGCACATCGCGCGGCTTGCGCTGCCGGTGAACGGTCACCAGACGATCACGCTGCGCCTGCTGCGCACGAAACAGGTCCAGGAAGCCGACGACGACGCCGCGCTGCTATGCGCCGTGGCCCGGTGGATGGAGCGCTTTTCGCGCGCCGCGCGCAGGCTCCGGTTGCGCGCGCTCGCGCAGGCGCTGCGCGAAGATCTGCAGCGCCGTTTCGATCTGCGCGCCCAGGCTGCGAACCTGAGCCAGAGCGGGCATCAGCTTGGCGACGATCCGCGCATCGTCGTTCCCGACGTGATCTGGGACCTCTGCACCGCGCAGACGATCGCCGTGCAGCACATCGACACCGTGCGCGCAACCGACATCGCCGGGCTCGCCGGGCATCACATCAACGTCACGCAGGTGGCTGCGCATCTGATCGAAGTGGTCACGCGCCAGGCGTTCGAGCACGGTTTCTTCCATGCGGCGCTCGATGCCCGGCGCGTCGCCGTGAGCGTCGAGCCCGAAACGCGCGGCCGGCTCGTGCTCGCGGGCGCCTCGCTGATGACGAGTCTATCCTCGCCCGAGCGTGAATTCTTCGTGCACGGCGCAACGGCGCTGTTCGAACAGGATTACGGGCGGCTGGCAACATTGCACCACGTGGCGGGCCATGTGCCCGCGCACGCGCGCACCGAGCAGATCGAGGCCGAGTTGCGCACGCGCAGCGAAGCGCATTTCGCGAGCAACACGGACGAGCGCAGCGCGGGTGCGCTGTTCCATCATCTGCTGCATTCGGTGCAGCCGTTCGGAGGCGAGGTGTCGCCGCGCCTCGTGGCGGCGCAACGCGCGTTTGGCCAGGCCGAGGCACTGGCGCGCTCGATCCATCCGGGCGTCGATGCCTGGGGCATCGCCCAGCACACGCTCGCCGGGATCGCGCGGCGCGATCTCGGGCGCCACGGCTGGATCCGGCGGCTTTCGCAGGAGCTGCCGCACCTCGCGCAGATCGCGCCACGCGTACCGCAAACGCTGTTTCGCTACTTCGAGCATCGCGCGAAAACGGGCCCCGGCACCGCGCCCGGCCAGGCCTCGCAGGCCGCCCTGCTCGCTGCATGGCGCCGCGAGCATCGGCGCACGCGTGCGCTGCTGCTTGCATGCGCATTGTGCGGGGGCCTGATAGGCGCGACGGCAGTCTTCTTTGGCGGCTGATCTTCGTCGGCATGCCGCAACGCGATGTTTGCATTGGCGAGCGCAGCGCGGGGCTGGCCGTTAGTTGCACACTAACAGTGAGCCGACGACCGCGCCCGATGTAGCGCGCTCGCACAGCAGTGCAGTCCTGAACAAGACCGCAGCAGGGGCGTCACGCCATACTCCGAGCCTTTCGCGACTCCTGGGCGCCGCGCGAGCGCATGCCCGCTTCCGACACCGATGCTCGCCTCAATCGCCCCCGCCCTGTTCGTCGCCCTGTGGTCGACGGGTTTCGTCGTCGCGCGCGCCATCGCGCCCTACGCCGATCCCAACCTGTTCCTGCTCGCCCGCTTCGCCGGCACGGCTGCGTTGTTCGCAATCGTGGCGCTGGCCCTGCGCGCACCCTGGCCGCGCGGACGCGAAATCGGCAAGCATCTGCTCGCCGGCGCGCTGCTTCAGGGCGTGTATCTCGGCGCGGGATACTGGGCGGTCGCACAAGGCCTGAGCGCGGGCGTGATGGCGCTGCTCGGCGCGCTCCAGCCCCTGCTCACGGCCGCGATCGCGGCGCGCCTGTTCGGCGAGCGCCTGCCGCCGAGGCGCTGGACAGGCATGTCGCTCGGCCTCGCGGGCGTCGTGCTCGTGCTGAGCCCAAAGCTGCGCGCCGCCCTGCATGCCACTGGCGGCGCGCTCGCCGGCACCAACGCCGCGCATGGTCACGCGAATCCGCTACTTGTGGTGATCGTGGCGGTGGCGGCGGTGGGCTCGATCACGGCGGGCACGCTTTATCAGAAAACCTCGCTCGCCCGAGCCGACATTCGCAGCGCGAGCGCCGTGCAGAACGCCGGCGCGGCTGTCGTCGCCGCCGCGCTCGCGCTCGTGCTCGGCGAGACGCGCTGGACCGCGTCGCCGACCTTATGGTTCTCGCTGGCGTGGGGTATTGCGATGCTCTCGGGCGCGGGCGTGACGCTGCTCGTCTGGATGGTGCGCCACGGCGACGCCGCGCGCGCCACGGCGCTGCTCTTTCTCGCGCCGCCGCTCGCGGCGCTCGAAAGCTGGCTGCTGTTCGGCGAAACGCTCACGCCCACGCAAATGGCGGGCTTCGGCGTCGCGCTCGCAGGCGTGCTGATTGCCCGACGCGCCTGGCGCGGTGAATCGGCCTGACGCGGCGGCCGCGCCCTCGCCGGGCCAGACGCTCAGTCCGCGGTGTCCGCGCCGGCCGGCACCTTCGCGCGCGCCTTGCCGCCGGGCGCCGGCGACCATGCGGGACGCGTCTTGCGCCCGGAATCGATCACGACGATGAAGCGCCCCGCCCACGGCGTGATTTCACGGTCGGAGTGGAGCACCCACAGCGATTTACCCGCGTCGACGAGAGCCTGGTACCCGGCGTCGATGATGCCGTAGTGGTCGATGAACGCATTGAGCTGCGCCGGAATCCGCACGCAGCCCTTCGAGTGGCGGATGCCGAGCAGCGGCTCGAGCCGGTCGGGATCGGTGGCGTGCATCTGGAAGCGCATCTGCGAATAGCCGCCCTTGCCCCAGCCGCGCTCGCCGTCCACCCAGCCGAGATCGTAAATGCGCATGTCGCGGCGGCCGTAACCGCGTATGCCGTTCTGGTTCATGGTGCCTTCGGCGCGGAAGTCCATGTTCAGCGGCGTGTGCTCGAACACGCCGAGCGGCGTGAGGAAGTGGTCGAACTCGCCGGGGCGGCCCGTCGCGACCGGCGACGCGCCGATCAACTGCCAGGGCTCGTCAGGCAAGGCGCGGAAATAGATGAAGAGCGCCTGCACGTTCGCGCTGCGATCGACGAGGATGACGAATTCGCCCGCCAGCGCGCCGAGATCCTCTTCTTCGAGCGCGACCTGCAGACGCTCGCCGTAGGCGCGCTGGTCGGCGAGCGGCACGCGCAGGCGCCGGTCGACGTCGCGCGCGAAGCGCTTGCGCATTTCGAGCGCGTCGCGCGTTTCCTCGGCCGCCTGCTCGGGCGTGAGCGCTGGGTGAACGGGAAGCGTCAGCGCGGGAGGCGCAGAGGCGGCCGGCGCGGCGGACGCCTCTGCGCCTCCAGATGCCTCCGGGACCGCCGAAGCACGCGCCGACGCGGAGGCAGCCGATGCCGCCCCGGACGAAGCCGCCTGCGAAGCCGGGCGCACCGTCGGCGCGCCGGAAGCCGCCAACGCACCCGAAGCAGTTGGGCTCGACGCGGCATGCGGAGACGCGCCCATCACCGCCCCCGACGTACCGTGTGCGCCGGAAGCCGGCACGTCGTCCGCGGCCCAGGCGGCGCGCGCCGCCAACGATGCGCAAACCCAGGCGCAGAGCGCAGCCGCCACCGCCACCGCTCGGCGCGGACGCGCCCCGAAACGCGGCAACCTATGATGGGAAAGTTGCGGCGCGTCGCCCCGGACGCCGCCCTGCACGCGAGCACCTTGGCGCCGCGAAAAATTGTCGTTCATCGTAAGTCCGGCTGATTTTGCGTCTTGTTGAAGTCGGATGTGCCGGACGCCGTCCAGTGCGGCGTCGGCGGCAGCGCAACGACCACCCGCCATTAGACCAGACAACGCTCGATGCGCGCACTCGTCGCAAGCATCATGCAAAAAGGAACCGCCCCTACCCCAACCCGGTGCCGGCCGGCTCGCCCGCCAGCAACGCATCATCGCCGAACAGAACGTCATCGCGAGTTTCGACGTGCACGCCGGGAACGAGCGCCGCGTGCGCTTTCTCGCGCAGCGCCTGCGGGCAAGCGTCCGCAGACACTCGTGCCCGGCGTCGGCGTCGGCATCGACTCCGCAACGGCCGGCCGCCTCGCGCAACCGAGCGTGGAAGCCCCGCGCGCGCAAGGCCATGGTCGGCCCGCTTCGTTGCGATGCGGCTGCCCGATGGCACGCAGCGCGACGAAGCGGACGCCGCCATGCTCGCCTCGCTTTCTGCGGGCGGTCTCACGTTCGCCGACGAAAGCACGCAAGACCGGGTTCACGGCAACGTCAAGGCGCGCGAACGGATGATCGCCAATAGGCGGTGGCGGGCGCCCGCTCGGGCCTCGTCTCGTACAGGCACGGACCACGCGGCGGAATCGCTGATGGGTTTTTCACGAAGTTCGGCGACGGCGGCGCCGACGTGCTGCCGCTCGCGGGCCTGAGCAGGCGGCGCGTGCGTGCGCTCGCGCGGGGCTCGGCGCGTCTGCCGCGCTGGTGGAGAAAACGCCGACCGCGGATCGGGAGACGCTGCGCCCCCTGCATCCGGACGAGGACGCCTCTGGAATCGGCTATGATGAGATCGACGACTTTCTGGAGAAGGCAAGGCGGTGAGCGAGAACGCGTACGAGACGATCTTTCGCTTCTACGACGCGACACGCCACAAGCGGTTGCTGCCTGCTACGCCCTACGACGCGCCGGACGCGGCTGCGTGAATCACCGCGACCGCCGCGCGAGAATCAACTGCGCGGCGCAGGCTCTTCGTCGTCGAACGGCGCCGCGCTTACCCTGAGCGCGACGCCTGCAAGGCGGCGCAACTGAAGCTCGCGCGCCACGGCGTCGGCCACGTAAGGCACTTCCGAATCGAGTTCGAGATCGGCGTGCGCGTTCGGCGTACCCGCGTCATAGACGGTGATGCCCTTGGCGTAATGGCCAAGCTCGCGCTCGAAAAAGCTGCGCACATCCTGCTCGCTGCAGGTTTCGGGAACGTTCCACACAGTCAGGTGCATGACGGCCTACCTGGCGAGAAAATTGAATTCGATGGACCGCGTTTAGCGGAACCGGCGGGGTTGCGTCGCGCGCACGCGGACGGGCTGCAAGCTCGCGCGAGCGCGAGTCCACGCTACCTGACCGAGCACGGCGGCGACGCCAAGCAATAAAAGGCTGGACGTAAGCATTATTGTGACTCCCTCTCGTTGATCAATGTCAGCATAGTCGCATTTGCCCAGCGGCGCGCTGCGGCATATTGTCTGCCGGTCGCGCGTAACTGATTCGGCATGCAAACACTATGCCCGAAGCAGAACGGTTGCGGCCGAAATGGCGTTTCTAAAGGCCGCATCAGGAGCCGTCGTCGCGGCTCGCCGACGTCGTCTCGTCTGCCGCGCCGCCACAGTCCATGCGAGTCAGGCGGTCATACTGGTGCACCCAGTTGCCGCTGATCGCGGCCTGCGCCTGAGCCAGTGTCATCCGCCCCGCGCACACGCACCGTTTCAGACGCACCGTGAGCAGCGACTTGCGGCGCTCGCCGGCATGGCCGCCCCACGGCAGCAGGTCGAAGTTGGCAGCGGCATCGGGCGAGCCGCCGAGGACGATCGGCACATGCCGGTCGAGCGCGTAGCCCACGCCTTCGTCGGCGTCGATGCCGCGCGACGCGAGCATGCGGCCTTTGAGCGCCATCGTCTGGTCGAACGGCGGCGCGACGGTGTCGGCATAACCCGGGCGGCAAATCGTTTCCGCCACCGACTCCTGCGTGACGCGCGTATCGAGGAGCCGCGGATCTTGCGCGACTGCGGCCTGCTGCGCCACGCTGGCTGCGGCCAGCACCAGCAGCGACAGGCGCTGCGCTCGCGGACACCACCGCTGCACGCCTGTGCAACAAGCAATACCTTCTGCCATGCGGCGCGCGATGCGGCGTCTTGCTGCCTTTTCTGCGTTCATGGTTGAGCGCATCGTGCGGCACGATGCGGATTGGATGGTTGATGCCGGCTTATTAGACCACATTCGAATTTTGTCGGGGCGATTGCGCACATCGGCGTACAGGCGCACCTGCGCCGCGTGCTTTCCCGCGCAGCCGGCACACACCCGGCGCGCACCCCGGCGCTCAGGCGGCGTCCGCTCGCAACCTCAGGGTTTCACAAGGAATTTTTGATCTGGATTCCCAGGCAATGGATGCGCGCCACAAGATAGCTGGCCGCGGCACTTGCGGTATGCCGATCGGCCGATGGCAGCGCACCACGCGATAGCGCATAATGAGCCGCCCGGTTAGCTCCGACGCGGAGCGCATCGCGCGCATTCGAAGAAACGAGGAAACCCCATGTCCATTTCCATGTATCAAGCATCGATGCCCGTGCTCGTGCGCGGCCTCACCAATCTGCAAAACATCATTGGCAAGGCGCAGGCGCACGCAGCCGAGAAGCAGATCGACCCCTCCGTGCTGACGGGCGCGCGGCTCTTTCCCGACATGCTGCCGCTCGCGCGCCAGATCCACATCGCCACCGACACCGCGAAGGGCTGCGCCGCGCGCCTCGCCGGCGTCGAGGCGCCGAAGTTCGAAGATGTCGAGGTCACCTTCGACGAACTGCACGGACGTATCCAGAAGACCATCGACTACCTGAACACGTTCAAGCCCGAACAGATCGACGGCACGGAAGCGCGCAGCATCACGCTCAAAATGCGCAGCGGCCCGATCGAGTTCACCGGCCAAAGCTATCTGCTGGGGTTCGTGCTGCCCAACTTCTTCTTCCACATCACCACTGCCTACGACATCTTGCGTCACAACGGCGTGGAGCTGGGCAAGCTCGACTATCTGGGCTCCCGCTAACGCGCGAGCGCAAACCGGCGTGCGGCGCCTTGCGCTCCGCACGCGTTCACACGAACGTCATCCGCGGGAAGCGTCAGTCGAGCGACAGCCTCAGAGCGAAGCCGATCAACGCCGATGAAAACGCCCACTTCTGGACCGTCTGCGCGAGCGGATGACCGCGCAGCCACACGGCGATGCGCGCAGCGCCCAGCACGTAAATCACGTCGAAGAGCGCGCACACGGCGACCAGCACCACGCCCAGCACGGACACCTGCAACCAGACCGAGCCCGCCTCGGGCCGGATGAACTGCGGCAGCAGCACGGAGCAGAACAGCAGCGCCTTCGGGTTTAGCAGGTTGGTGAGCAACCCCTTGGCGAAATCGGTGCGGCGCGGTCGCGCCACGGTCATGCCCGCCTGTTCGGGCATCGTGAACGCGGGCGCACGGAAGATCTGCACGGCGATCCACGTGAGATATGCCGCGCCCGCGTAACGCACGACCTCGTAGAGCCACGGCGCATTGCGCAGCAAGGCCGCGAGACCGCACGCGGAAAGCGTCACGTGGGTAGCGCGCGCGAGCCCGAGCCCGCAGGCCGCCGCGAATCCGCTGCGCGTGCCACGGCTCATGCTGGTCTGCATCACCAGCGCCATATCGGCGCCGGGCAGCGCGCATACGATGATGAGGGCGACGATGAACATCAACAGCAAGTGGGCGGAAATCATGTTGGCCTCGCGTGAAAGAGGCTCTATCATGCCGCTCCATGCGGAGCGATTTCGGGCATTTTTCATAACCCTTTCTCAAAAAGTTGGCGGAATGCGCTAGAATTCCCGGATTCTGACGAGAATCCCCCCTAACCACGATGAGCGACCTCGACAAACTCGACCGGGCAATCCTCGGCGCGCTGCAAGCCGACGGGCGCATGCCGAATGCACGGCTGGCCGAAACGGTGGGACTGAGCGAAACGCCCTGCGCGCGGCGTCTCAAGCGCCTCGAACAGGAAGGTTATATCGAGCGCTACCGCGCCGTGCTCTCGCGCCGCGCACTCGGCTACGGCGTGGTGGGATTCGTCGCGGTGCGCTTTGCCGTGCACGACCGTGCGCTCGCCGACCGCTTCGAGCGCGAAGTCCTCGCGATCGAACGCATTCTTTCCTGCCACAACGTGTCCGGCACGGCGGACTATATTTTGCAGGTGGTGGCCCGCGATCTCGACGACTACGGCACCTTCATGCGCGACCAGTTGCGCAGCTTGCCCGGTGTCACGTCGGTCGAATCGGCGCTGTCGCTGCGCGAAGTGAAGGCCGAGGGCGGACTACCTCTGCCCTGAACGCATTCAACCGCACTCACCTATAACCGGAGCTTTCGATGACCCCAGAACAGGCACGAGCCGAGGAAGCCGCCGCAATGGACCGCGTGCTGACAGCAACCCAGCGCGTCAAGACGGCGTTCACCTCGCTGCAGTCGCAATTTCCGCCGGAAGGAGACGGCCGTCCGTCCCAGTTCGCGCTGCAGACTTTTGACGCGGCGCTACAGGAGCTGGAAGACGCCCAGGCTGCTTTCGACGAATTGCTCAACGATCTGCTCGACGGCGAGCGCTAGAACCCGCCCCCAATTTGAGCACATGATTCGGATTCCAGATCAACCATCGCAGGACATGACAGATCCGTTGAACACGCCCGTCACCGTGCTCGGCGTGGGCGTCGTCGTGCGCAACGGCGGAGCGTGGCTGCTCGGTCTGCGCAAGAGCGCGTGGGGACGCGACACGTGGGCCTTTCCAGGCGGAAAGGTCGATCCCGGCGAAGATCCGCTTGCCGCTGCCGCGCGCGAACTGCGCGAGGAAACCGGCCTCGAACTGACTGCCGCGCAAGCGGCCGGCTGGGCCAGCGGCTGGCTCGAAGCCGGCCGCGTGCGCCACGTGACGCTGTTCGTCGAGGCTGGCGCATCTGGCACGCCGATCGTCGCCGAGCCCGACAAGTGCGTGCGCTGGGCGTGGTTCGCGCGCGACGCGCTGCCCGCGAACCTGTTCGAGCCGACCCGCCTCTACTTCGAGATCCGCTAGCGCACCCCGGCCTCCGCGCGCTGCTGCACGAACGCCGCGATACGGTCGCATGCCTGAACAAGCCGCGGCTCGTCCACGACGAAACCAAGCCGGACATAACCGTTGGCGGTTTCGCCGAACGCGCTCGCGTCGAGCACGGAAACCTTCTGCGCCTCGAAGAGCTGCCAGGTGAATGCGTGCGTATCCAGACCCGTGCCGCGAACGTCGATCATCATGAACATGCCGGCTTCCGGCAACAGGCACTTCAGCCCCGGCACCTTCGCCAGCCGCTCGTAGACGATGTCGCGGCGGCGGCGATAGATCTCGCGCATCTGCGAAACGATCTGCGCGCGGTTATCGAGCGCCGTAAGCGCCGCCTCCTGAACGAAGCCGGGCAAGCCGTAGAGCATGCAGAGCGCGAGCCGCGCCAGATGCGCGATCATCGTTTCGGGCGCGATCACCCAGCCGAGCCGCCAGCCCGCCATCGCATGCGACTTCGAAAGGCTGCCGAGCGTGACCGTGCGCTCCGCCATGCCTTCGAGCGCGCCGATGCTCACGTGCTCGCGTTCGAACGCGAGGTCGGCATAGACCTCGTCGGACAGCACCCACAGGTCGTGCCGCCTCGCCAGTTGCGCGACGCGTTCGAGGTGCGCGCGCGGCATCACGGCGCCGGTGGGATTGCACGGCGTCGCGAAGAAGATCGCGCGCGTGCGCGGCGTGAGGGCCGCCTCGAGCGCGTCGCAGTCGAGATGAAAACCGCTCGCGGGATCGACAGGCACGGGCACGAGCGTAGCGCCCGACGCGCGGATCGCGGCCTCGTAGGTCAGATACATCGGCTCGGGTACGAGCACTTCATCGCCGGCCTCCAGCAGGCATAGCGACGACGCGAACAGGCCGTTCTGCGCCCCCGCGCACAGAATCACGTTCTGCGCGCCAACCGGACGCCCGCTTTGCAGCGCATGCACGCGCGCGATCGCTTCGCGCAACGGCTCGCGGCCCATGATGGCCGTGTAATGCGTGTCGCCTTCGCGCAGCGCGGCCACGGCGCGCTCGACAACCGGCGCGGGTGTACCGAACTCGGGGTCTCCCACGCTCAGCACGATCACGTCCTCGCCACGCGCCGCGGCCTGCACCGCCGTATGATGGATCTCCCACGCCGTCGTGCGACGGCCCTGCAACCGCTCGACCAGACTCGAATATTTCATCTTCCGCGACTCCCCCGAACGCCCGGCGAATCTCTCACGCCGCGGCGTTCAAACCGTTCATGTTGATTCGTACTGCACGCGCCGCGCCATGGCACATTTCGACGCGTCCACAACGATACAGGGAACGATGCCGCAGAGCCACGACCGACACGCGCATGTGCCTTTCACGAGGCCGATCCGGATCGCCGCTGTCCGCAACAGCGCCGGGCAAAGCGTGCTGACTACGCGCGCCGAGGCGCCTGTGCGCTCAAGCACTCTCGCGCGGCACGACGGTATACTGAATGCGCGTTTTCGCCGGATGCGGCACGCTCCCGCCGTCCGCCGCCGCGAGCGCGGCGACGATCGCCTCGCCCGTGCGCTGGCCAATGCCATAGGCGTCCACCGAAACGGTGGTGATCGTCGGATGGCAGCAGGCCGCGATCTCGAAGTTGCCGAAGCCCGCAATGGCCATGTCGCCGGGCACGCTGAGGCCGCGCCGCTGGCATTCCATGATCGCGCCGAACGCCGACATGTCGCTCACGCACATCACAGCCTGCGTGTCGGGCCAGCGCTCGAGCAGTTCGGCCATGGCCGGCGCGCCGTGGCTCATCGTGACCGGCGATTCGCCTAGCCGCACCACGCGATGCCTGTCGAGTCCGAGCGCCTTCATCTCCGTCTGATAACCCTTGAGCCGGTCGAGGCCGCGCCGGTCCAGTTCGCCCGCGCCGCCGAGAAATCCGATGCGACGATGCCCCTTGCCCGCGAGATAGCGCACCATCTCGCGCGCGGCGCTCACGTTGGAAAAGCCCACAGCCATGTCGATCGGCTCTGCGGGCAGGTCCCACATCTCGACGACGGGCACGCCGGAGCGCTGCAACAGCATGCGTGTGGCATCCGTATGCTGCGAGCCCGTCAACGCGATGCAGCGCGGCTGATGGCGCAGCATCTGGCGCACGAGGCGCTCCTCGCGGTCGAGAAAATAGTCGGTATCGCCGATCAGCAACTCGAGTCCCTGCGGTTCGAGCACGGCCGTGAGGCCGCTCACGGTGTCCGAGAAATTGGAACTGGAGAGCGAAGGCACGAGCACGGCAACGAACGACGAGCGCCCCGAGGAAAGCGCGCCCGCCGCCGCGTCGGCTACGTAGCCGAGTTCTTCGATGGCGCGCTGCACGCGCTCGCGTGTCGTCTCCGACGCGCTGCGCCCCGCCATCACGCGTGACACCGTCATCTTCGAGACACCCGCGAGACGGGCGACATCGGACATGCGGGGCGGCGTGGCTTTCGGAGCGGTGGTTTTGGACATCACGGCGAAACGGCAGAATGGAAGAGCGCATATGATAACGGCTAAGTCCCTTTTTCCCACGCGTTTCGGGTCTACGGCCGCTGAGGCGCGTCGTCATTCATTTAATTCGGCATACTGATTTTTATGCGGAGCCGCCGTGCGGATACGAGCCGCCGGATTCGCAGATCCGCGAATTCGGTCACAATCGAATAACGGCGGAATAACGGCGGAATAACAGCGGAATAACAGCGGAACAACGGCGCGACGCTGCGCCCATTCCGGCGAAGACGCTTCGCCGCCCACTCAAGAGCCACAAGGAGACGTGCCATGTCAGAACCTACCCGCAACACAGCCAGGCAACGCGCCGAATTTCGCGCGCTGCATGCCGCCGGTTGTTTCGTGCTGCCGAACCCCTGGGACGTGGGAAGCGCGCGCTATCTCCAGGGCCTCGGCTTCAAGGCGCTGGCGACCACGAGTTCCGGCTTCGCATGGTCGCGCGGCCATGCAGACAACACCCTGCCGCGCGAAGCGATTCTCGCCCATCTGCGCGAGATCGTGGCGGCCACCGACCTGCCCGTAAACGCCGACTTCGAAAACGGCTTCGGCGCAGATCCCGCGGGCGTAGCGCAAAGCGTGGGCCTCGCCGTCGAGACCGGCGTCGCCGGCCTTTCCGTCGAGGATTCGACCGGAGACGCTGCGGCGCCGCTACTGCCGCTCGACGTGGCCGTCGAGCGCATGCGCGCGGCGCGCCGCGCGATCGACGAGCGTGGCGGAGACACCTTGTTAACAGGCCGAGCGGAAAATTTCGTGGCCGGCATGCCGGACCTCGACGACGCCATCGCGCGGTTGCAGGCGTATGCGCAGGCAGGCGCGGATTGCCTCTATGCGCCCGGCATCCAGACGCGCGAACAAATCGCGGCCGTCGTCTCCGCAGTCGCACCGAAGCCGGTGAACGTGCTGATCGGCGCGAATTCGGCCCTCACGTTGGACGATCTGGCCGCACTCGGCGTGCGACGCGTGAGCGTGGGCGGCGCGCTCGCACGCACTGCCTGGGGGAGCTTCATGCGCGCGGCGCAACGGCTCGCCGATGGGCGCTTCGACGGCTTCGAAGGCGCCGCGCCCGGCGCGACGCTCAACGGTCTTTTCCGCAGCGGGACGTAAGCCAGCGCCAGCGCCACGAATGGGCTGCCGGACTGACGCTACGCGAGCCTCGTGGTGTCCGCGTAGAGAGCCGACGCTACGCCCGCAAGCAGAAAGGCGGGCGAATTGATTCGCATGCCAAATCAATCTAACGAAAGCCGCAATGATCGCCCCCCCCCCCGCTCATGCGCGAAGCAGGCAACCCGACTGCCGACGGAATCGTGTATGCAGAAGCAGCTAGCGGGAAGGAGGCGGCGCGGCGCACAGCCGATCCGCCCGGCCAGCCGTCTTTAATCGTAGTGACGGTACTTGTGATGGCGCTTGCCGTGATAGCCGCGCGAATAGTCGTCGGCGTACGAGTTTGAACGCGAGATGTTGCCGCCAAGCGCCGAGCCAGCGCCGCCGCCCACCGCCGCGCCGATCAGCCCGCCCGTGCGGCCGCCCATGGCGTTGCCCGCAGCCGTTCCCGCGCCGCCGCCAAGCGCGCCGCCGATGATTGCGCCCGTGCGCTCGCGACGATTCGACGTAACCGCGCCACCCGCGCCGCCGCCCACCGCGCCGCCGATAACCGCGCCCGTGCTGCCGCCCACCGCGCCGCCCAGGGCCGCGCCAGCCACGCCGCCGAGCGCGCCACCCAGTGCGTTGTTCATATCGCCGGCCAGCGCCGGCAGCGATGCCGCAGCGGTCAACGCGGCAACGGCAACCATCTGGATGATTTTCTTCGACATAGTTGTGCTCTTACGTTTTTAAGACGGCACCGAGTATAGCGGTCAACGTGAAAGCACTTTGTAACGCCACGCGGCGCGCTCCGTAAGAGGTGTAACAAAATGGCCGACGGCGACGAGCAGCGCAGAGACAACCCTGTTCAAATGAGTGTCATCAACCATATCGTACAATTACGATATATGATTCGGACAGTTACGATGCAGCCGAGATGAAGAAACCCCCACCCACTCCACTGCCAGATCTGGATATCGACGCGATCTGCAAGGCGCTTGCGAATCCCGTGCGCCGCGAGATTCTCGCCTGCCTGCGCGAGCCGCAGGCGCATTTCGGCGACCAGGAACTGCCGCTGGACCACGGCGTCTGCGCAGGCAAGATCGACGCACATTGTGCGCTGTCGCAGTCCACGGTATCCGCGCACCTGGCCGTACTGCAGAAGGCGGGACTCGTCACGTCGAAGCGTGTGGGGCAGTGGGTGTTCTTCAAGCGCAACGAGCCGGTCATCGAGGCGTTCATCGCCCACATGAACGCGCAGTTGTGATCCTCGACGCATCGTGCGTTTCGATTCCCGTATCGCTTCTCAGCCCGCGGGCCGCGCCCGCAGACAAGGTGAACACATGGCAACGCTTTTCGACCCTATCCAGATCGGCGACCTCACGCTGCCGAACCGCATCATCATGGCTCCGCTCACGCGTCAGCGCGCGGGCGAAGCGCGCGTGCCCAACGCGCTCATGGGCAAGTACTACGCCGAGCGCGCATCGGCCGGCCTCATTATCAGCGAGGCGACCTCGGTAACGCCGCAAGGCGTCGGCTACGCCGAAACGCCGGGCATCTGGTCGCAGGAGCAGGTGGCGGGCTGGAAAATCGTGACGGACGCCGTGCACGCCGCGGGCGGTCGCATCTTCCTGCAACTGTGGCATGTGGGCCGCGTTTCCGATCCCGTGTTCCTGAACGGCGATCTGCCGGTCGCGCCCAGCGCGATCGCCCCGCAGGGCCACGTGAGCCTCGTGCGTCCGCAACGCGCGTACGTCACGCCGCGCGCGCTCGAAACCGCCGAAATCGCCGGCGTGATCGCGGCGTTCCGCCTGGGCGCGGTCAACGCGAAGGCCGCGGGCTTCGACGGCGTGGAGATCCATGGCGCAAACGGCTATCTGATCGACCAGTTCCTGCAGGACAGCACCAACCAGCGCACGGACGCCTACGGCGGCTCGATCGAGAACCGCGCGCGCCTGTTGCTCGAAATCACCGACGCGTGCATCGATGTTTGGGGCGCGAACCGCGTGGGCGTGCATATCGCGCCGCGCGGCGACGCACACACGATGGGCGATTCGAATCCCGCGGCGACGTTCGGCTATGTGGCGCGCGAACTCGGCAAGCGCAAGATCGCGTTCCTTTTCGCACGCGAATCGCTCGGCGACAACCGCCTCGGGCCGCAACTGAAGGCCGAATTCGGCGGTCCGTTCATCGCGAACGAGAAGTTCTCGCTGGAATCGGCGCAGTCCGTGCTCGAAGCCGGCGAAGCCGATGCGGTCGCCTGGGGCCAGCTTTTCATCGCGAACCCCGATCTGCCGCGCCGCTTCGAGCTGAACGCGCCGCTCAACGCGCCGAATCCTTCGACGTATTACGCGCGCGGCGAGACGGGCTACACGGACTATCCGTCGCTCGAAAGCGCGGCATGACCGCGACGCCGCCATAAAGGGCGCACAGCATCGCCGCACGCCGACGTGCGGCCACGGCTGAGGCAGCCTGCCTCGCCGCGGCCGCTTTTCTCTGAACGATCCGAACCTGGCGGACGCACGCACGGGCGGCAAAATTCAGACGGATCCCGCGCTCGGCGCCCGTCGGCGGGCGCCCTCGATAGTGCGATTCGATAGTGCGATTCAATTGGAAACCCTGGCGCGGATATCCTTGAATTCAGACCTTGTCTGCCGCCCCTTCCCCGCTGACCGGAGCCAAGTCATGCCGAAGACCGACGTTGACCAGATCGTCCATACTATCGCCGAAGAAACCAACACGCCTGAAGAAACGGTGGCGCGCATCTACGCCGACACCCTCGATCAATATCGCGCCGAAGCGCGCATCCAGGACTATCTCCCGCTGTTCGCCGCGCGCAAGGTGCGTGCGACGCTGCGGCAAAGCGCTCCGACGCCGCACTGATCTTCACGGCGCGCGCTTTCGCGCCGGCTGATCGAGGCCGGCTGCTCTCCCCGCCGCACGCTTCCTTCCGGCGCGCTACCTTGGCATGTCTGTGCATCCACCGCACGCCCTTGGCTCTTAAGGCTGGTTTAATTCTTTGCTGCAACCATAAGCTCAACCCCTGTTGAGCCGCCGGAACATCGGCGGCGTTTTTTTGCACGGTAAACCGAGGAGGAGCGAGGTCATGGTTGAAGACGACGTGCTGGTGCACCTGCAGTCCCTGCTGCGCGACGGCGCGGCTTCGACGGTCGCGTCGTGCCGGGTCTCCACGCCGCCCCAGCACCCTTGGGGCCGCGCCTACCGGCTCGTCGAATGGACGACGCCGCTCGACGAAGGCGCCCGACGCCAGGTCGTCCCGGCCGAGAGCACGGCGCTGGAAATCGCGCGCCTCGTGGCGCAGCACGTACCCGGGAGGCGCATTCTGCTCAACGGCGAACCCGCCGCCGCTGAGCGTCCGCGCACGCGCCGCCGCTCGCGCAGCGGGGCAAGCGCACGCGCGGCGCGTTAGAAGCATCACCCCGCGAGCTCATCCTCGCCGCATGTCCCTCTGCGCCGGCGCTTCACCGCGCCGCGTCACGCCACCAGCCGCGCGGGTTCCTCCTCCAGTTCGTCGCGCGCGGGCGTCGTCGGCGCGCGCGCAACTCGTTGCGGATCAGCCCGCATGCCGCAAGCCCGCCTTCACGGCCCCCTCCCCCGATTCGGCTTCGCGAACGAAGCGCGCACGAGCGTGTGCCAGATCGAGCACGCATCGGCAAGACGTCTTTCGCGCAGCGCTCTCGCCATTGCCAGTAGACGCTCGCGCCGCCGCGTCACTCGCTTGCGGCAAAAGAACTTGACTTCTCGCGCCGTCGATCTAATATACGCACCGCGTACATCAACCAGAAATCACGGGTGCCAGCATGAGCGTTCCGCAACAAGCCTTCCTCCGTGACGCCATGCGGCGTCTGAACATGACCCGCGACGCGTTCGCGAGCCGCATCGGCGTGTCGCGCCGGGCGCTCGACACGTGGCTGCTGCCAGAGGAGTCGCAGGAATCGCGCGCGATGCCCGAGATCGTCGAGCGCTTCGTCTCGGAAATTGTCGGGAGCGGCGAGCCGCGCGAAGACTATACGCAAAGCGTAGACGCTCGCTCGCTCGCGAGCCAGATGCAGTTCGAGGGCAAGCCGCAACTGCTCTCCGTCGACCAGTTCTCGCGCGACTCCGTCGAGGCCCTCTTTCGCGTGGCCGACATCATGCAGCCCATTGCGCGCCGCCGGAAAATCTCGCGCGTGCTCGAAGGCGCGGTGCTCGGCAACCTGTTCTTCGAGGCCAGCACGCGTACGCGCGTAAGCTTCGGCGCGGCGTTCTGCCGGCTGGGCGGTTCGGTGTGCGACACGACCGGCTTCACGTTCTCCTCGATGGCGAAGGGCGAATCGATCTACGACACGAGCCGCGTGATGGCCGGTTACGTGGATGCGATGGTGATTCGGCATCCTGATCAAGGCTCGGTGGCCGAATTCGCGCGCGCCGTGAATATCCCCGTGATCAACGGCGGCGACGGTCCCGGCGAGCACCCGAGCCAGGCGCTACTCGACCTCTACACGATCCAGCGCGAATTCTCGCGCCTCGGCAAGATCGTCGACGGCGCTCATATCGCGCTCGTCGGCGACCTCAAGTACGGCCGCACGGTGCACTCGCTCGTGAAGCTGCTCGCGCTCTATCGCGGCATCAAGTTCACGCTCATTTCGCCGCCGATGCTCGAAATGCCCGCGTACATCGTCGACAAGATCTCCACCAACGGCCACGTGGTCGAGCAGACGCACGACCTGCGCGAAGGTCTGCGCGGCGCGGACGTCGTGTACGCCACGCGTATCCAGAAGGAGCGCTTTGCCGACGAATCGTTCGAAGGCTACACGCCCGAGTTCCAGATCAATCAGGCGCTGATGGACGAGTGCTGCAGCGCCGAGACGCTCGTGATGCATCCGCTGCCGCGTGACAGCCGCCCCGGCGCGAACGATCTCTCGACCGACCTGAACCACGATCCGCGCCTCGCCATCTTCCGCCAGACCGACAACGGCATTCCGGTGCGCATGGCGATCTTCGCGGTGTTGCTCGGCGTGGAGAATCTCGTGCAGCACTCGATGCGCGATGCGGTGTGGCGTCCGCCTGCCTACCTCGGTCCGGACGACGCCGTGTTCCACGGCATCGACTGAAGGTGTCGAACGGCGCGCCTGCTGGTTGCGCCCACAACCTGATCGGCCCGCAAGCGTCAATCGCGCTTGCGGGCCGATTGGCTTTTTAGCGCTCGCGATACGTCACGCTCGCTACTTTCACGAAGATCGCGCGGAGTGTGTACCGATTGACCGTTCGACGCGCGCCGCGTCGGAAACGGAATTTTCGCAATCCTGTCCAGCGCGCCAGCTTCGCGCCGGGCTGGCGTCAGCCATGCGCCAGCGTTGCGCCACGAAATGCCGGCAAGCCGAGGCGCAGCGAAAAATTCACGCGTAAGCGCTTTACTTTCGCGTTCGAGAAGTGCACTTTGCAGTTCTGGCATGCCCGGCCTGTGGACCGAGGCATCGGAATTGCTGCACGAATGAGGCCCGCCGCTGCGCGACGAAGCCCTGCGCCCACTCGCGCGGCCAGCGCTTGAAGTCCCGGCTTACGTTCTTTACGTTCCGTCTTCATCCTGGAGTCCGCAGAACGCCATGTCCAACGAACGTCCCCTCGATGCGCCGTGCGAAAGCGACGACGCCTCCCCAAGTTCCCCTCCTGCTTCGGCCTCGCGCGCTCCCGTCGATGTCACGCGCCGACGCTTCCTGCAATCGGCCGCTGCCGCAGCCGCACTGGGCGCGACACCTCATCTGCATGCGCAGAATGCGCCGCCGGGCAGCACGGAAACCGAAGCGCCGCCACCCGCGCCGGCCCAACCGGTCAGGCTCGACATCAACGGCCGCGAATATGTGCTGCATATCGAGCCGCGCGTCACGCTGCTCGACGCGCTGCGCGACTATGCGGGCCTCACCGGCACGAAGAAAGGCTGTGACCGCGGGCAGTGCGGCGCGTGCACGGTGCTCGTGGAAGGCCGGCGCATCAACAGTTGCCTCACGCTCGCGGTGATGAACGAGGGCCAGCGCATCACCACGGTCGAAGGCCTCGCGAGCGCGAATGCGTTGAGCCCCGTGCAACGCGCCTTCATCGAACGCGACGCTTTCCAATGCGGTTTCTGCACGCCGGGCCAGGTGTGTTCGGCGACGGCGTGCCTCACGGAATTCGCCGCGGGCACGGCCAGCGCCGCGACACCCGATGTGCGCACGCGCCCCGCTCAACTGAGCGAAGCTGAAATACGCGAGCGCATGAGCGGCAACATCTGCCGCTGTGGCGCCTATGTCAACATCGTGGCCGCGGTGCGCGACGCGCACTCGGCCAGCGCGTGAGTTCGGGAGCACCGTCATGGACGCCATCTCGTACCAGCGCGCCGCCGACGTGAACGGCGCCATCGCGGCCGCGCAGCGCCCCGGCGCGGCCTTCATCGGCGGCGGCACGAATCTGCTCGATCTCATGAAAGGCGGCATCGCGCATCCGGTGACGCTCGTCGACATCACGCACATCGCGGCGCTCGACACCATCGAAACGCTGCCCAACGGGGGACTGCGCATCGGCGCGCTCGTGCGCAACAGCGACGCGGCCAACCACACGCTCGTGCGCACCCGTTACCCGCTGCTCTCGCAGGCATTGCTCGCGGGCGCTTCGCCGCAACTGCGCAACATGGCGACCGTGGGCGGCAACCTCATGCAGCGCACGCGCTGCGCTTACTTCTATGACACCGCATTCGCCCAATGCAACAAGCGCTCGCCCGGCAGCGGTTGCGCGGCCATCGGCGGTTTCAATCGCATGCATGCCGTTCTCGGCGCGAGCGCCCAGTGCGTCGCCGTGAACCCCTCCGATATGAGCGTCGCGCTCGCGGCGCTCGAAGCAACGGTGCAGGTGAACGGGCCGCGCGGGTCGCGCGCGATCGCGTTCGGTGCGTTCCATCGCCTGCCGGGCGACCGGCCCGATCTCGATACGACGCTTCAATCAGGTGAGCTGATTACTTCGGTCGATCTGCCGCCGCCGCTCTTCAGCGAACACTCGCACTATCTGAAGGTTCGCGATCGGGCGAGCTACGCATTCGCGCTCGTTTCGGTCGCCAGCGCGCTGCAACTCGACGGCAACCATGTCCGCGCCGTACGCATCGCGCTGGGTGGCGTGGCGCATCGGCCCTGGCGCGCGAGCGTGGCGGAGCACCATCTCACGGGCAAGATGCTGAGCGCGGCCACGCTGCGCGAGGCGGCCGCGGCGGAGCTTGCGCAAGCGAAGCCCCTCAATGGCAATGCGTTCAAAGTCGGGCTCGCGCAGCGCGCGATCATCCGTTCGACGATGCTCGCGGCCGCGGGCACGCAGGGCACTACAGCGGAAAACGCAGCGGAAAACAACGCGGGAGATTTCGCATGACCATGCTGACCGGACAGCCGATGGACCGCATCGACGGCATGCTCAAGGTGACGGGCGGCGCCCTCTATGCGGGCGATTTCCCCGAAACGCGGCTCGCCCATGCGGTGCTCGTGACGAGTACGATCGCGAGCGGCACGATCACGTCGATCGACACGAGCCGTGCGCAATCCATGCCGGGCGTGCTGCTAGTCATGACGTACCAGAACGCCATGCGCCTGCCCAACGGCGGCCGCTCGCCGCTCAAGCCGCCGGCGGGACGTCACCTCACGCTGCTGCAGGACAACGTCGTGCGCTACAGCAACGAGCCCGTTGCCGTCGTGGTGGCCGACACGCTCGAACACGCCACCGACGCCGCGCGTCACATCAACATCGCCTACGCTCCCACCCAGGCCACGCTCGACTTCGACAGCGCGAAACGCGAGGCCCACGCGCCGCCGAGTCCGATGGGCCGCCCTGTCGAGTCGGCGCGCGGCAACGTGGAGGCCGGCCTGCACGAGGGCGCGGTGCGCCTCGACGCCGTGTACACCACGCCCACGCAGTTCCACAATCCAATGGAGCCGCACGCGACGATGGCACACTGGGACGGCCCGGACCTCACGCTCTACGACGCCACCCAGGGCGTGAGCGGATCGCGCAACGCCGTTGCGGCGGTGTTCGGCATCGCGCCCGACAACGTGCGCGTGATCTCGCCGTTTCTCGGCGGCGGCTTCGGTTGCAAGGGCTCGTCGTGGTCGCACGTGAGCCTGTGCGCCATGGCCGCGAAGCAGACCGGACGCCCCGTGCGGCTCGCGCTCACGCGGCCGCAAATGTTCGGAGCGGTCGGCTCGCGCCCTCACACCGAGCAGCACCTCTCGCTCGCCGCGCGCGCGGACGGCACGCTCACGGGCCTGCGCCATGACACGCTCGCGCATACCTCCACCTTCGAAGACTGGCTCGAGACCTGCGGCCTCGTCACGCGCATGATGTACGCGGTGCCCAATTGCAGCACGAGCCATCGTGTCGTACCCCTGAATATCGGCACACCGACCTTCATGCGCGCGCCAGGCGAGACGACCGGGTCGTTCGCGCTCGAATCGGCAATGGACGAGCTTGCGTGGCGCCTGAAGATGGACCCGGTCGCGCTGCGCCTGAAAAACTATGCGGAGAACGAGCCGCAAGAGGGCAAGCCGTGGTCGTCGAAGGCGCTGCGCCAATGCTACGAAGCAGGCGCGCAGCGCTTCGGGTGGTCGCGGCGCGTGGGCACGCCGCGCGCGATGCGCAACGGCAACACCCTCATCGGCCTTGGCATGGCGAGCGCGACCTATCCCGCGAATCGCAGCGAGGCGGGCGCCATGGCGCGCATTCTCCCCGACGGCACCGCGATGGTTGCATCGGGCACGCAGGACATCGGCACGGGCACCTACACGGTGATGACGCAGGTCGCCGCCGACGCGCTCGGCTTCCCGCCCGAACGCATTCGCTTCGCGCTGGGCGATTCGACCTTGCCGAGCGCGCCGGTGTCGGGCGGCTCGCAGTCGGCGGCGAGCGTTTCGCCCGCCGTGCAGGCCGCGGCCGCCGCGGCGCGCGACAAGCTGGTCGCGCTCGCCCGCGCCGACCGCGGCTCGCCCGTCTACGGTCTCGCCGACGACGACGTGACCGTGCAGGACGGCTGGGTCGTGAGCCGCAGCGACCCCTCGCGTCGCGACCCGGCCGCCGCCGTCATCGCACGCGCGGGCGGGCAGCCGATCGAAGCGCAAGTCGCGGCGAAGCCGGGCGCGGAAAAGCAGCAGTACGCATTTCACTCGTTCGGCGCGGTATTCGCCGAAGTGCACGTCGATGCCGATGTCGGCACGATCCGGGTCGCGCGCATAGTCGGCGTCTACGACGTGGGCCGCGTGCTCAACGAAAAGACGGCGCGCAGCCAGCTGATGGGCGGCATGGTGTGGGGCGTGGGCACGGCCCTGCACGAGGCGGGCCTTTTCGATACGCGCATGGGCCGCTTCGCGAACAACAATCTCGCCGAATACCACGTGCCCGTGAACGCGGACATCGGCGAACTGGACGTGCTGTTCGTCGGCGAGCCGGATCTGCGCTTCAATCCGCTCGGCGTGCGCGGCATTGGCGAGATCGGCATTACCGGCGTGCCGGCGGCCATCGCCAACGCCGTGTATCACGCTACGGGCGTGCGCGTGCGAGATCTGCCGATCACGCTCGACAAGGCCGTCCCGCAAATGAATCCGATTGCCTGATCCGCACCGCAGGACCTGCAACGCGGGTCCTGCACTCGCACAGTGCATGAACGGTCGGCAAACGCCGCGCGAATGGCGCGCGCGGGACTTGCCTCGCGCACGCTCGCGCCGCACAATCACGATTCCCCCTTCTCGCGGGCATCACACACCATGGCCTATGCTTCGTTCGCCACCGGCGTGTTGCTCGCCGCCGGCACCGGCTCGCGCTTCGATCCTCTCGGTCTGCGCAACAAGCTCCTCGCTCCGCTCCCCGAAGGCAACTGCGTCGCGCGCGAGTCCGCGCAGCGCCTGCTGCGCGTCGTGCCGAAAGTGATCGCCGTCGTGCGCCCTGGCGCGGAGACGCTCGCCCACGTGCTCAACGACGCGGGCTGCGACGTAGTGTTCGCGCCCGACGCCGAACGCGGCATGGGCGCGAGCCTCGCGGCCGGCGTGGACATCGACCACGAAGCGGAAAGCTGGATCGTGGCGCTCGCCGACATGCCGCGCATCGCGGTCGAATCGATCGAAGCCGTGGCGCGCACGCTGGATGCGGGCGCATCGCTCGTCGCGCCGTTTTACCGCGGGCAGCGCGGGCATCCGGTGGGTTTCGGCTACGCGCATCGCGCGGCGCTCGTCGCGCTCGACGGCGACGCGGGCGCGCGCGCGCTCCTCGGCTCGCAACCGCTCACGCGCGTCGACGTGGACGATCCCGGCATCCTGCGCGACATCGACACACCGGCCGACCTCAACCGGCTTTGATAACGGGCTTGGATTCTTCGATTGCGATTGAATGGAAATCGCACGCGAATTCGATAGAAAACGTCCGAATGAATGTCCGCCACACACGACACCGATCGCCTAGGCTATAAAGTGACGCGCGCCACCCGGCCATACGCTTTCAGCGCAAGAGGACTTCGCGATGATCTGTTCGCATACGACTCCGCTTCCCGATCCGCTCGCCGATCCGACGCGGGACCCGGAACGCGACCCGCTCACCCCGCCGTCACCGGGACATCACAACGACGAGCCGCAGCAGCCCGAAGGCCCGCCGGACAAAGATCCCGTCTGACCCGCAGGCCCGGCTTCATGCCGGGCTCGGGTCCAGCAGCAGCTCGGGCGGCGTCGGCGCATGCACTGCGCGGACGCCGCGGTTCGGCATGCGCGCCTCGCGCGCCCTTCCGCCCCCCATTCACACCTTTCGCCTGGCTTGCGCCATCGACGGCCGATCCGTAAAATGCAAACGATTCCTATTTGCATTTTTTTAAATCGCCGTGAGCCCAATCGTGATCGCGTTCGCCCCCGCATGCCGGCCGGCGAGCCGGGTTTTCGCATGAGACCGCTGCTGGTGCGCCTGCACCGCTGGCTGGGTCTCGGCGCCGCCGCCTTCCTGTTCCTCGCCGGCCTGACCGGCGCGGTGATCGCATGGGACCACGAGCTCGACGCCCTGCTGAACCCGTCGTTCTTCCGTGGCGCGACACCGGGCACGCCGCTGCCCGCGCTCGAACTCGCGAAGCGCCTCGAAGCCGGCGAGCCGCATGCGGTCGTGACCTTCATGCCGCTGTCCGTCGGGCCGGGCCAGACCTGGATTGCGCGTGTGGCGCCGCGCATCGACCCGCAAACGGGGCAGCCCTTCACACTCGACTTCAACCAGGTCGCGCTCGATCCGGTAACTGGCGCGGAGCAAGGCCGCCGCATGTGGGGCAAGCCGTCGCTCGCGCGCCAGAACCTGATCCCGTTTCTCTACCAGCTCCACTACACGCTGTTCCTGCCGACGAAGATGGGCATTGACTTCGGCGTATGGACGATGGGCGTGGTGGGGATCGTGTGGCTCCTCGACGGCTTCATTGCGATCGTGCTCGCATTCCCGAGCCTGAAAAGCTGGCGCAAATCGCTTGCCTTTCGCGTGAAGCGCGGCGGGTACGCACTCACCTTCGACCTGCACCGCTCGGGCGGCGTGTGGCTCTGGGGCCTGCTGATGGTGATCGCCGTCACGTCGATTTCGATGAACCTCGGCACGCAGGTCGTGCGCCCCGTGGTGTCGGTCTTCTCGACGCTCGCGCCGGACCCGTTCCGCAGCGTCGCGCCCGGTCCCGCGCTCACACCCGCCGAAGACGCCGCGGCGCGCGAGCGCATCGTGGCCGCCGCCGCTAGCGTGGGACGCCGCGAAGGCATCACCGCGCCGCCCGGAGGATTCTTCGCGGTGCCGACGGCCGGCGTGTACGGCGTGGGCTACTACGCGGCGGGCGACGACCACGGCGACGCGGGCCTCGGCAATCCCTGGCTCGTCATGAACGCGCGCACGGGCGCGGTGCTCGGAAGGCAGATTCCCGGCCACGGCAGCGCAGGCGACATCTTCATTCAGGCGCAGTTTCCGCTACATTCGGGCCGCATCGCAGGGCTGCCGGGCCGCATCGCCATCAGCTTCACTGGCCTTGTCGTCGCGATGCTCAGCGTGACGGGTGTGCTCATCTGGCTCAAGAAGGCGCGCGCACGGCGCAAGACTGCGAAAGGGGGAAAGGCGGCGAGCACGGTGCGGACGCGCGAGCGGGCGGCAAACTGACCTGCAAACGAAAGCGCATCACGCACCGCACGCGTGCGCGAGATAAGGCAAAAGGCCTTGCGGCGACCGGTTATTCGATCGCCGCAAGGCCTTTTCGTGCATGAGCCCGAATTCAGGCACCGCGCAGGATCAGCGCGTCACCTCATCGAACGCCGCCAGCAATCGCTCGACGTCGGCGGCATGAATGTCGCCCATCGTCGAGATGCGGAACAGTTCCGCCGACAAGCCGCCCTGCCCTGCGTAGATCACGAAGCCGCGCGCCTTGAGCGCGTCATGCAGCTTCGGATAGTCGACGCCGGCGGGCAAACGAAACGCGCGCAGCACCACCGACGACGCGTCCTTCGGCAGCACGCTCTCCATGCCGCGCGCCGCGAGCCCCGCTCGCACCTGCTCCGAAAGCGCCGCATAGCGCGCGTGACGCGCCTGCCAGCCGCCTTCGTCGGCCAGCTCGCGCAGCGCCTCGACGAGCGCGTAGTACGCGTGCACGGAAGGCGTGAACGGCGTGTTGCGCTGATCCTGCAGCGAGGCAAGACGCTTGAGGTCGAGATAATACGTACGGCTGAACGCCTGCGCGAGCGCCGCGCGGCGCACCACCACGAAGGCCGCGCCAGGCACGCCGTGCAGGCACTTGTTCGCAGTCGCGGCCACCGCGGCGATGCTCGCGTCGCCGAAGTCGATCGCTTCGGAGCCGAAGCTGCTCACGCCGTCCACGAGCATCTGCACGCCGCGTGCGCGGCATGCTTCGCCCAGCGCGCGCAGATCGTTCAGGCGGCCCGTGGTGGTTTCGTGATGAATGATCGCGACGTGCGTGATCGACTTGTCGTTGTCGAGCGCAGCCGTGATCCGCGCGAGGTCCGGCGCCTGCATCCAGTCGTGCCTGACGATGTCGTGCGCAATGCCGTACTGTTTGGCGATCGCGGTGATGCGCTCGCCGTACACGCCGTTTTCGACGATCAGCAGCTTGCCGTTCGCGGGCACGAGCGTCGAGATCATGCTCTCGACCGCGGCGGTGCCCGAGCCCGTCATGAGCACAGCCTGCCATTGGGCGGGATCGAGATCGTAGACGGCCACGAGGCGCGTGCGCGCTTCCTCCTGAACGTCGAAAAACTCGCTTTCGCGATGGCACAGGTCTTCCTGGAGCAGGCTGCGGCGCACGCGTTCGGTGAGCGTGACCGGACCGGGGTTGAGCAAAAGCATCGGCGTTTCCTTAGTTGGCGAGCGCGCCGATATGGCGCATGAGACGCGTCTTCACATCGGGCGGCGTGACCGTGGGGCGCGGCAGGCCGTCGGGCGTGCCGCGGCGGATCGTCAGGCGTACGAAGCGTGTGCCTTCCACACCCGATGCGCCCTTCGCGCGTTCGCGCGCGGCGGCGAGCACGTCGTCGAGCGCGGCGAGATCGTCGCTTTCCACGGCATCGGCATAACCGCACGCGGCGGCGACGTTCGCGAACGACACCTGCGCCGAGACGGTGGCCTGGCCGCCCGTCGAGTCGTGCGCGCCATTGTCGAGCAGCACGTGCGTGAGGTTCGGCGGCCCATAGGCGCCGAGCGTCGCGAACGCGCTCATGCGCATGAGCGCCGCACCGTCGCCATCGAGCGCGACCACGTTGAGGTCGGGCCGCGCGAGCGCGAGGCCGAGCGCAAACGTCGTGACGCAGCCCATCGAGCCGACCATGTAGAGCTGGTTCGAACGGTCGTCGAGCGCATAGAGCTCGCGGCCGCAGAATCCCGTCGATGCCACGACCACCGTCGATTGCGCGGGCGTCGCGGCGACCACGCGCTCGAGCGCCTGCCGGCGCGTCGGCAGTTGATCAGGACTCCGTGCGTTCCACCTTGCCTGCGCGACGGGCAACGCGTGCTTCTGCGGCATCGCGCCGCCGCCCTTCAGCTCGTACGGCGCGACGCTGCCCTTTTGCATGACGAGCGCATACGGACGGCCCGTTTCGTCCATGTGCCTGATCGCGCGGTCGAGCGCCGGCGCAATCTGGTCGGCCTCGGTCGGAAACAGCTCCCAAGGCACGTCCATCGTGTCGAGCATCTGCGGCGTGACCGGGCCCATGAGCGCGTGCTGCGGCTCGTCGGAGACGCCCGGCTGGCCGCGCCACGTCACGATCAGCAGTTGTGGCAGGCGGAACGTCCACGTGAGCGAGGTGAGCGGGCTCACCGCGTTGCCGAGGCCCGAATTCTGCATCATCGTGATGCCGCGCTTGCCCGCGAGCGCGACGCCCGCGATCAGCGCAACCGCGTCGCCCTCGTTCGCGGCACTCACATAGTGCAGCGATTCGTCCTGCAGCACGTAATTGATGAACGGCGTGAGAAACGAGCACGGCACGCCGGCATACCACTCGAAGCCGCGCGTGCGCGCCGCTTCGACGAACTGTGCGGCTTCGATCATGCGCGGCCCCCGGCCTTGCCGCCCGACGCGGCCGATGCGGACGTCGCATCGCTGCCGATCGGCGTTTGTGCATGCGCGAAGTCGCCCGCGCGGCGGAAGTCTTCGAGGTCGTTCACGCCGCGCCAGTGGCCGCGCACGTATTGCACTTCGATCTGTTCGCCGTCTTCGATCAGCGCGTTGAGCAGCGCGGGCATGTCGAGCGTGTCGAAATCGGCGCGCGTCTGCAGTCGCGCGAGCTTCTTCGCAAGCTTCGCGCGGCCCGCGCCGCGCACGTTCATGAGGCCGATCCAGCGGCCATGACGAGCCTCGCCCGGCGTAGCCGGCCCGGACGACACGCGCTCGAGGAACACCTTGCCGCCAAAGAGGCCGCGATCGTCGCCTGCCGTGCACCACGCGAAATCGCGCACGCTCGCATTCTCCGAATCCGGCGACGAGTCGATCACCACGCTGAATTCGGCTTCGCTTTCCACCAGGTCGCGCAAGATGTAGCTGCGGAACAGCAGATCGCCATACGAGATCACGGTGTCGTTCTCGAGCGCATCGACGGCACAGGCGAGCGAGGCAAGCTCGTTCGTTTGTGCATAGCGCTCGTTGCGCGCGAGCTTGATGCCCGCGGTGTCGATCGCGTCGGCGCGGTAGCCGCCCACCACGGTGATGTCGTTGATCGCCTCTTTCTTGAAGGCGTCCACAAGCCAGCGCAGGAGCGGCTTGCCCGCCACGGGCAGCATGACCTTGGGCTTGTCTTCGGTGACGGCGTCGAGGCCCGAGCCGCGGCTCGCGGCCAGCACGATCGCCGAACCCGCCGAGCGCGTGGCCGAGAGATAGCGGTTTTCGGCTTCCGAATATTCGTCGGCGTCCTGCAGCCGGAAAATCTCGTTGACCGCGGCGATGCGGTCTTCGACGTCGACGAGCGTCTGCGTATCGTGAATCGTCTTCGTCACGGCCTGCATCGCCGAAACGGCCGCGCGGATCTGATGGTTCGCCCAGATCACGCAACTGATGCCCGCCTTGCGGAACACGTCGGTCGGCGTGCTGTAGTACTTGGTCGGCACGATCACGAGCGGACCGCGGCCGGCCCATTCGCGCGCGAACGTGAGGATTTCGTCGGGCTTCGAGAGCTTGCTGTGGATGAGGATCGCGTCCGCGCCCGCGAGGCGGTAGGCCTCGGCGCGCTTGAGCGCTTCGTCCATGCCCCAGCCCGCGATCAGCGCCTCCACGCGCGCGACGATCGAGAAGTGCTCGTCGGTCTGCGAATCCTTGCCGGCCTTGATCTTGCCGCAAAACTCGTCGATGTCGGCGAGCGGCTGCGCCTCGCCCTTGATGAAGCTGTTGGTCTTCGGGAACTGCTTGTCCTCGATGCACACGCCCGCGATGCCGCGCTGTTCGAGCTTGCGCACGAGGCGGCGCACGTTGTTGAAGTTGCCGTAGCCGGTGTCGCCGTCGAGCAGGATCGGCAGGTCGCTCGCGTCGGCCATGAATTCGAGGTTGTCGACCACCTGGGTCCAGCTCGCCTCGTTGTTGTCGCGCACGCCGAACTGCGCGGAGATCGAGAGGCCCGAGCCCCAGATCGCCTTGAAACCCGCCTCGCGCGCGATGCGCGCGGAGAGGCCGTTGTGCGCTTCCATCAGGAATTCGAGTTCGCTGCCGATCAGCATCTGGCGCAGCCGTGCGCTGCGAGAGGCGGAAGCCGCGGCGAGAACCGGTGCGGGTTCGCGTGCATTCATTCTTGTCACTCCAGTGGACGTCCCGGCGTCGTCGCCGGCCGCGGGGCAGGCCGGCGCAGGACCAAAATCGCGACTATATCGAAAATGATTCGCATCCGCAGCTAATCGCCGCAAATAGTGGCAAATCATGGAGTTGCAGTGAAATTTGTGGCTTTTATCGGCCGATTCGCCGGTTTTTCAGCGCGCCGTCATCTGCGCGGTCAGCGGCCTGTTTCGTATGACAAAAGACTGCCTGGGCAGGGTTCGCCCTGGGTGTCGCTCACGTTTGCGTGCGCCGTTAACACACTTTGGCGGCCTCGTTTCGCCAATCATGCAGCCCACGTGGAATACCGACCGAACATGCAGAAGATGACACTCAACAAGAAGCTTCGCTCGATGATCGCGATCCTCTGGATCGGCCTGCTGTTGATCGTCGCCTTTGGCGCCTGGCAAAGCCGCGAGTCCATGATCCGCGAGCGGCGCGCGCAGCTCTCGACCCTCGTCGAAGAGGCGACGAGCATCGCCAGCTACTACCACGCCCTCTCGCAACGCAACGTCCTGCCCGAAGCCGACGCGCAGAAGCAGGCGCTCGCCGTGATCGGCTCGATGCGATATGGCACGGACGGCTATCTGAGCGTCAACGACTCGCAGGAAGTCATGCTGATGCATCCGATCAAGCCTGAGCTCGACGGCAAGAAGCTCACCGACTTCGCCGATCCCGCGGGCACCCGCGTGTTCACCGAACTCGTGCAGGCGGCGAGCGGGCCGAACGGCGGCTTCCTCGACTACCTGTGGGCCAAGCCCGGCCACAGCGAGCCCGTGCCCAAGACGAGCTACGGCCGCCGCTTCGCGCCGTGGGACTGGGTGATCGTGACCGGCATGTACATGGACGACGTGCGCGCCGAATTCTACGGCAGCCTGCTGCGCTGGCTCGGCGTGACGTTCCTGCTGGGCGCCGCCGCGACCGCGGTGATGGTGCTCGTGGTGCGCAGCGTGCGCAGCAGCATCGGCGGCGAACTGGAGGTCGCGGTGGGCGCGGCCAACCGCATCGCCCAAGGCGACCTCACGCTGCGCGTGCAGGCGGAGGGTTCGAGCGACCATAGCCTGATGCGCGCGCTCGCAACGATGCAGGCCTCGCTCGTGCAAACCGTGTCGCGCGTGCGCAGCGGCGCCGAGAACATCAACGTGGGCGCGAACGAGATCGCCGCGGGCAACACCGATCTTTCGCAGCGCACCGAGCAACAGGCTGCGGCGCTCGTGGAGACCGCGTCGAGCATGGACCAGATGACGGCAAACGTGCGCAACAACGCGGACAGCGCCCAGCACGCGGCGTCGCTCGCCAGCCAGGCCGCCGACGTCGCGACGCGCGGCAGCGCCGTCGTGGACGACGTGGTGCGCACCATGGGCGACATCACGACGAGCTCGCAGCAGATCGGCGACATCATCGGCGTGATCGACGGCATCGCGTTCCAGACCAACATCCTCGCCTTGAACGCAGCCGTGGAAGCGGCGCGCGCGGGCGAACAGGGCCGCGGCTTCGCCGTGGTGGCCGCCGAGGTGCGCAGCCTCGCGCAACGCTCCGCAACCGCCGCGAAGGAAATCAAGGCGCTGATCGAGAAGTCGACGGGCACCGTGACCGAAGGTCAGCAGCTCGTGACCAACGCGGGCTCGACGATGACCGAGATCGTGCAGTCGGTGCGACGCGTGCACGAGATCCTCGAAGAGATCAGCAACGCTTCGCGCGAGCAGAGCGCCGGCATCGAGCAGGTCAACCGCGCCGTGGGCGAGATGGACCAGGTGACGCAGCAAAATGCGGCGCTCGTCGAAGAAGCCGCGGCCGCGGCCCACTCGCTCAAGGATCAGGTGAGCGCGCTGCGAGAGTCGATTTCGAGCTTCCGCCTGCCTGCGCACGCGTAACGTCGCCGGTTTCGTGACGTCTTCACCGGGCCGCGTTCGCGGCCCGGTTCGCTTTCCACCCCCTCCGCTTTCCCACCCGCTTGCCGCGCATGACGGCGCCCAACGCGCGCCCATCGTCCTGCGACCAGCGCACCCATCATTTCAATTAAATTACATCATGTTTACAATGTGACGCTGCCAAGCCCTCCCGCCTGCCTTGCCGATGATCCGTTCCAGGAAACCGCCGCGCGACCCGCACGCGGCCGCGACCCGTCACCCGATGCTCGCGCCGCGCCTGCCCATGTGGCGCTCGAAATTCATCGTGTTCATCATGTTCGCGGCCTTCGCGGCGCTGGCGGGGCGCGCGTTCTGGATTCAGGTCGCCAATCACGGCTTCTATGTGAAGCAGGGGCAAAAGCGCTACCAGCGCACGCTGGAACTCGACGCCATGCGCGGGCGCATCGTCGATCGCAATGGGGCGCTGCTCGCGGTGAGCCTCGCGACCTTCGAAGTCTGGGCGAATCCCAGGCTGCTCGATGCCGCCGCGCACGCGCCGCTCGCGCGCCTGCTCGACATGCCGCTCGCGGAACTGGAGCGGCGCATTGGCAGCGACCGCTCCTTCGTGCTGCTCAAGCGCCAGGTGGACGCGGAAACCGCCGCGCACATCGACGAGATGGGCACGGGCGGTATCACCCTGATCGCGGACGCGAAGCGCTACTACCCCGAAGGCGAATCCGCCGCGCACGTGGTGGGCTTCACCGACATCGAAGACACGGGCCAGGAAGGCGTGGAGCTAGCCGCGAACGCGCGCCTGCGCGGCACGCCGGGCCAGCGCGAGGTGATTCGCGACCGGCTCGGGCGCGTCGTCTCGGAGCCGGGCGAGCGCGTGCAGCCGCGCAACGGCGAGACCGTGCAGCTCACCATCGACCGGCGCGTGCAGCAACTCGCCTACACGCAGCTCAGGGCGGCCGTGGCGAAGCATCACGCGGAAGCGGGCAGCGTCGTGGTGCTCGACGCGCAGAACGGCGAGATCCTCGCGCTCGCGAACTGGCCGTCGTTCGACCCGAACGACCGCGCGCGGCTCACGGGCAGGCAGTTGCGCAACCGAGCCGTGGTAGACACGTTCGAGCCCGGTTCGACGATCAAGCCCGTGGTCGTTTCGCTTGCGATGGACCTGCGCAAGGTCAGCGCGACCACGATCGTCGACACGTCGCCGGGCACCTACCGCATCGGCCCCGCGACGATTCACGACACCTCGAACCACGGCCGCATGACCGTGGCCGAGGCCATCCAGAAGTCGAGCAACATCGCCCTCGCGAAGCTCGCGCTGAATCTTCCCGCGCAGACCATCTGGGACAAGTATCAGGAGTACGGCCTCGGGCAGAAGCCCGGCGTCACGTTCCCGGGCGTGGCGCCGGGCCGCGTGCGGCCATGGGCGCGCTGGCGCCCCATCGAGCAGGCGACGATGGCATACGGTTACGGCCTTTCCGCGTCGCTGCTGCAGATGGCGCAGATCTATACGGCCTACGCTGGCAACGGCACGCTGCATCCGGCCACGCTGCTGCGCGATCCGCAAGGCGGCTCTGGCGCAACGCCGGCTTTGGCGCCGCGCGCGGTGACGACGCCGGCCACGGCGGCCGCCATGCGCGGCATGCTGGAAATGGCAACGGGCGACGGCGGCACGGGCCGCGCCGCCAGCGTGGAAGGCTATCGCGTGGGCGGCAAGACAGGGACCGCGCGCAAACAGGTCGGCGCGGGCTATGCGAAGAACCGCTATCGCGCGCTGTTCGTCGGCATGGCGCCGATGAGCGCGCCGCGCGTCATAGTGGCCGTGATGATCGACGACCCGGCGGGCAAGGCGTTCTATGGCGGCACGGTGGCGGGGCCGGTGTTCTCGGGCGTGACGGCCGGCACGCTGCAGTTGCTCGGCGTTCCGCCCGATACGCCGGCCGGCGCCGAAGGTGCGTGAGCGCGCCCGAAGGCGCGGTTAGCGCGGCGCGGGCATTCGCGTTATTCTCGGGACTTTCGTCCGCGCCGGGCAGCGATGTCGATGGCCTGCGCGCCCGCCTTCATCGTTTCGGAACCCCGCCGTCATCGCCATGAATTTCCTGCCCCAACTCGCCGCCATCGCCGGTGTCATGCTGCTTGCCTGCGCCAGTCCCGGCCCGGACATGCTGGCCGTCACCTCGCACGCTTTCGCACGCCGCCGCGCCGGACTTTTCGCTGCGGCGGGCATCGCCACGTCGCACGCACTCTGGGCCACACTGGCCGTTTTCGGTCTGGGTCTGATCCTCGCGCAGCTCGCGTGGCTCTATGAAGGCATCCGCATGGCGGGCGCGGCGTATCTGCTCTACCTCGGCGCGCGCATTCTGCTGAGCCTGCGCCAAGGCGCGAAAGCCGCCGGGCCCGCCGTGGCAGCGAAGCAAACCGGCGCCGCGCATGCCTACCGTCGTGGTCTGCTCGTGGGCCTCACCAACCCGAAGGCGGCGGCGTTCTTCGGCAGCCTGTTCGTGACGCTGCTGCCTGCCCACGCGCCGATGTGGGCGCACGGCGCGATGATCGCGACCGTTGCGGGCGTATCGGTCTGCTGGTTCAGCGCCATGGCGCTGCTGTTCTCTACCGACCGCGTTCAACGCGGCTACCGCAAGCTGCGCCGTCCGATCGACGCGGTAATGGGCGCCGTGCTCGTCGGCATCGGCGCGCGGCTCGCGCTCAAGCGCTGAGCGGCACGGCCGCTTGCGTCACGCCGCAGGCGTTAATGATGGCGATACACAGACGGCGTCGCACCGCCTGATACGACCGCGGGCGCGCCCGATTCGCCGCTCGGCGCGGGCGGCGCGCCATAACCCGATTGCGCGGCCGGCTCCTGCTGCTGGCGCTCCTGCGCGAGGCGCGCCTCATCGGCACGCTTCGCGGCGAGACGGCGCATGGCGCTTTGCGCATCGTCCGGATAAGTGGCGTCGTTCGCCGAAGCCGGGTGGTAGCCCACCGACTCCAGATCGATCAACTCCTGTATCACCTGTGCCCGCGTCACCGGACCGTTGTTGTTGCTGCTGGACTGGGCAAACGACACCGCGGGAACGATCGCCATCATCGAAACCAGCGCCATGCGTTGCATTGCGTTCTTCACGTGCTTTCCTTTGCTATCAACACGCTCGCGGCAAATTCGCCATGCGAGTCGATAAGCAAAGCTTACGCAGCGAGGCTGCGCGCAAAAACGGCTTGGCGCGGGAGAGAGCCTTCCATTCTTCGCAAGATTGGTAAGGACTTCTGCGCGGCTCAAATCTGGTCGCGGCCGAACGCACGCAGGCCGTCGAGATTCAGCACGTCCACCCGGTTGTACGAAAGCGCGACGAGCCCATGCCGCTCCAGCATCTGCAGCGCCTGATTGATGCGCTGCCGCGACGCGCCCGCCAGCATGCCGATCTCCTCCTGCGAAATTTCGAGCGCCCGGCCCGTTTCGGGATAGAGGTCGGGATTGAACATCTGCGCGAGCGACTGCGCGACGCGCGCATCCACGTCGAGCAACCGGCTGTTCTGGATCAGCGCAATGAACTCGCCCATGCGGTTGTTGAGCTGATGAATCACGAAGCGGTTGAACGGCAGGCTGCAGTCCATGAGCCGGTGAAAGGTGTCGGCGGGCACGGCCATCACGAGCGAAGGCTGCAGCGCGATCACGTCGTACCTGCGCGGCTCGCGCTTGATGACGCTGCCCTCGCCGAACCAGCCGCCATGCGGCACGCCCGAAAACGTGCAGCCGCGCCCCGAGGCGTTGAAGATCGCTAACTTCACGAGGCCCGAACTCACGCCGAGCCACCAGTCCGAAGGCGCTTCGCGCGCGGCGACGATCGCGCCCGCCGCATAGCCTTGCGCGTGCGAGGACGCGAGCACCCACGCGCGATGCTCGGGCGCGAGCGCGCGAAACCACGCGCAGCGCTCGAATAGCGCGGCAAGGCGCGGGGCGTTCGCTCCGTCGATGCGCTCGCCTTCGCGCCATGTGCCGTGCGAAGCGGCGTGAGACGCCGCCTGAAAATCGGACTGGGAGGCGGACCGGGAAGCGGCTTGAGAGGCGGCTTGAGAAGCGGCGCGGCCGGCATCGGCGGCCGGATCGCGAGTGGGCGGAGTACCTTCCGGGGGCATAATGGACTGCGACATCGCGCTTTCCTGGTGTTGGGTCAATCGTATGGTGCGGGATCGTTCATCGCGGCCCCGCTCTGTCGCGCCAGTGACAGACTGGCATGCACAGCCCTGCTACGGTAGCGCGAATCATACCTATAAACCGATAACCGGCCCCCCCGGGCCCAGCGATCGATACCGGAGACACTGTCATGTTGCATCCGTACGAAGACGGACTCGCGCAACGCGAAGCCAATTATGTACCGCTCACGCCCATCGACTTCATCGCCCGCGCAGCCGAAGTCTATGGCGATCGCCTCGCGATGGTCCACGGCAACGTGCGCCGCAACTGGCGCGAAACCTACGCCCGCACACGCCGGCTCGCGAGCGCGCTCGCGCAGGCCGGCATCGGCCGCGGCGACACTGTGGCGGCGCTGCTGCCCAACATCCCCGCAATGGTCGAAGCGCATTTCGGCGTTCCCATGCTCGGCGCGGTGCTCAACACGCTCAACACGCGGCTCGACGTCGCCACCATGCTGTTCATGCTGCGTCATGGCGAAGCCAAGGCGCTGATCGTCGATACCGAGTTCGGCGCGCTTGCGCAACGCGCGGCGCTCGCGTTTCCCAATCTCAAGATCATCAGCGTGGCCGACGTCGCGCCCGCCGATCCCGAATACTTCCCGCGCGCCACCGACTACGAAGCCTTCCTCGAGCAAGGCGACCCCGAGTTCGCCTGGGCGCCGCCGCATGACGAGTGGGACGCCATCGCGCTCAACTACACCTCGGGCACCACGGGCGACCCGAAGGGCGTGGTCTATCACCATCGCGGCGCGTACCTGAACGCGGTAAGCAACATCCTCGAATGGGACTTGCCCAAGCACGCCGTGTACCTCTGGACGCTGCCGCTCTTTCACTGCAACGGCTGGTGTTTCGCGTGGACGATCGCCGCGCGCGCGGGCGTGAACGTGTGCCTGCGCAGGTTCGACGCGAAGCTCGTGTTCGACCTCATTCGCAACGAGCGCGTCACCCATTATTGCGGCGCGCCGATCGTGCAGGGCGCGCTCGCCGACGCCCCCGCCGAATATCGCGAAGGCATCGCGCACACCGTGCGCACCATGGTGGCCGGCGCACCGCCCCCGCCGGCCGTGATCGCGAAGATGAAGTCGATCGGCATCGAACTCACACACGTTTATGGCCTTACCGAGGTGTACGGTCCCGCTGCGGTGTGCGCCGTGCAGGAGCACTGGAAGACGCTGCCCGAAGACGAACAGGCGCGCCTCGCCGCCCGCCAGGGCGTGCGCTATCACCTGCAAAGCGGCGTAAGCGTGCGCAACGCCCAGACCCTGGAGCCCGTGCCGGCCGACGGCGAAACGCTCGGCGAGATCATGTTCCGCGGCAACATCTGTATGAAGGGCTACCTGAAGAACGAGCGCGCCACCGAGGAAGCATTCCGCGGCGGCTGGTTCCACACGGGCGACCTCGGCGTGATGACGCCCGACGGCTACGTGCGCATCACCGACCGCAGCAAGGACATCATCATCTCGGGCGGCGAAAACATTTCGAGCATCGAAGTCGAGGACACGCTGTATCGCCATCCGGCCGTCGCGCTCGCGGCCGTCGTGGCGATGCCCGATCCGAAGTGGGGCGAAGTGCCTTGCGCGTTCGTCGAGTTGCGGCCCGGCGCGAGCGCCACGGCCGAGGAGATCATCGCGCACTGCCGTCTGTTTCTCGCGCATTACAAGGTGCCGCGCGTCGTGAGATTCGGCGAGTTGCCGCGCACGGCCACCGGCAAGATCCAGAAATACGAGTTGCGCACGCAATTGGGTTCGCAAAGCGCAATTGATTTGAGCGGCGCCCCGGCAACGACGAAAACGCAGGACTAGCGCGCGCTGAATGGCGTTTCGCGACCCCGACGGCGCGATAACGCGACCCATTCGGGCGGCCCGCGCCGCCCGAATGTAACCTCAGTTGACAACGTGACCCTTAAATCCATCGCATCATTTGTCAACTGCGCCGCCTGAACTGTTTCACATCAAGGGCCAATTGTCAGATTGGCCTTTTTTGTGTGACGGATCGTGTGAAACGAAAGCTTACAAGTCGTCACGTATTCCGCCTCCTCCGGCCGATAAGCTTTGAACCGTGGTCGAAACACAAAGCATCCGATGCCGCGTGACGACGCAACCAAAGAGGAGGTAACCGCATGAATACGAAGAGCTGGAAGACCCCTGCCCGCGCCCTTGCTGCCGCAATGATCGCCGGCGGCGCACTGATGGGCGCATCGAGCGCTTTCGCTCAATCCGCACCGTTCGCGCTGCGCGCCGATTCGGCGCCGCAATACGGTGAACCGCACATGATGCCGGTGGGCGTGCAACTGTCCATCGGCTGGCACGACAACCGCTACTGGGACGGCCATCGGTACTGGGAACACGACGAGTGGATGCACCACCATCCGCACGATCCGGGTCCCCCGCGCTACCGCGAGGACGACCGTCGTCCGCCGCCCCCGCCGCGTTACTGATCTGTCGAATACGCATGATCTGATATCGTCAGGTCCCGCTGAAGCAGCATACCGAGGCCGGTTTCTCCCCCGAAGGGAAACCGGCCTCGGTGCATTTCACCGCCTTGCTTCGCGGTGCGCAAGAGCACGCAACCCGTCGCGCATAAGGATCGGCCAGGCCGAAAATGCCCGTAGCGCCGCCGATTCCACACGCAATGCCTCATACCAGGCCCGGGCGGGCCCTGCACGAAAGGCGGCCGTCAGTAATGGCAGGTAATGCGCAAGCGTTGCTTGCTGCGCGGCCCGCGAGTAACGTGATTGGGCGTTTCGTTCCCCGGAGCGCACGGTGTATTCTCATTGCCCGGCCAGCGATGGCCGGGATTTTTTTGCGCGCTCGCTAGCGCTTCCCTGGTGCAACGCCTACCCGTTTTTTTTCCAATTGCCGGCGCAATTTTGCGGACGTAAGGTGGAGTCGCCTCTTGAGAACAGGCGAGCCTTGTGACCCCCGGTCGTGAAACATTCCGACCGGGGATTTTTTTGCGCCTGGACTTGTGGAACATCGCGCCCGCCAGAACGGCGTCGCGAGGGAAAGCGAATGACGGATCACCGAATGAGGAGTTCGGCGTCGCTCCAGCCAGAGCTAGATCCGTCATGCCAAGCATTATCGATGCCGCCGGACGGACCGTCACTAGCCTTCAGCGCAAAAAACCATTACGGAAACTGGCAAGATATGGGGACGGACGTGGAAAGTCCCTGGCCCGCATCGGTTAACATGGCGGTTTAGCCTGCCATTAACCGCCGATCCGCGGTTTTGCCAACCTGCTGTGCCAACCTTTACCCTTGCCCATCCTGTCAGCGCGGAACTCGATATCCGCAAGAGCCGCTTCATTGCGCACGCGATCCCCGTTGCCGACCGCGAAGCGGCCATGGCCGAACTGCGCCGCCTGCGAGACGAGCATCCCGCCGCCACCCACGTTTGCTGGGCGCTGCTCGCGGGCGGCCAGTCCGGCATGTCCGACGACGGCGAACCATCTGGCACCGCCGGGCGGCCGATCCTCGAAGTGCTGCGCCACCACGATCTGGACGGCGTACTAGCCGCCGTCGTGCGCTACTACGGCGGCGTGAAGCTCGGCGCGGGCGGTCTCGTGCGCGCTTACACCGACGCCATCGCGAGGGCCCTGCAGGGTGCGACGCGCGTCGAGCGCATTGCACAGGCGCGTCTCACGATCGAACTCGGCTACCCGGACGAAACGCGCGTGCGCCACTGGATCGAGCAGGCGCAGTTCGTCCTCGCCGACAGCCAGTACGCCATGACGGTGCGCCTCACGATCCAGCTTCCCGCCAGCGCCGTGGATGCCGCCCGCCTCGCGCTGCGCGACCTCACGCAAGGCCGCGCGGGCTTTCCCGAGCACGTGTGAGCCGACTGGCGACCCGCCGCCGCGACGCCGCGCGAATTTTCCCAGCGCCTTTTCGGTCACGGCATCGAGCTACGCGACAGCGCCAAACGGGAGATCGATACGCTCAAGACGACGAACAACAACAAGCGATATCTGACGCAGCTTTTCGGCGGCGCGAATAACGGGGCGCACTCGGGACCAATCATGAACAAGGCATTGCGCCAGAGAACGCGCGCGACCGATCATGAAACCCGGACGCGACTTGACGCTAGCAAACATCGGGAGGCAAAAAAAAGGCCGCCGATGAAATCGGCGGCCAACAGGGGACGTGAAGAACAACCGCGAATCGAACTATCGAATCGACCCGACCGGCTCATAATGGCGAGCCAAAATTAAGACAAACTTAAACGCGCGCAAAAAAGCAACGCGGATTCCCGTGCGATATTGCACGGGCAAAGGAAAGAATGCGTAATAATTGCCTCGCTATAATGATTTTGGGCTGGCAGCCCGCTCAATCGCGCCGCATGACCACCCGTTACCCAACCCGGAAGAGCCGCCATGTTTGATCGATTGCATCAGTTTATGGAAGGCGCAGGCCCCGAGCGGCGCCATCGCGTGTGGAGCAAGGTGCGCATCTTCGTTGCAGCCATGGGCACGCTGGGCTCCGCTGCGGGCATTGCCATCGCGGTGATCGGCCTTATCAATTTCGACCATCAGAAGGTGATCGCTGGCGTGGTCATCATCGTCGTCTGCACGGCGATTTACATCTCGATCCTCGTGCGCGACCGCAATCGCGTCGATTAGCGCGCTTCGGCGTCGGCGCGACCGCCAAGCCGCATTAAAGCGCGCGGCGCCACGCGTTCCGGCGCCGCACCTCATTGCAGGCGCTGACCGAGTCTGTTCCGATACGCCGACATGGCGAATCAATTCGGCGACCGGTATCCCCGCCTCGGCCTGTTTCAGCACGGCCACCATCTGTTCAACACTGAAGCATCCAGAAGCGCATCGCGGTGGCTGACAGGGAACTCGAACAGCAAGCGGACCGACTCCTGTCGCGGCGCACCGTAACTGGGTGATCTTTCGTTGCATCATCCCAGTGCGGAGAGGGATAGCACGTCACACCGATCATGCACCGCGACAATTTGAGGGTCGTAGTCGGCCTCCAATAGTGGCCGACGTTACTTGCACCAAGGCGGCCTGATTATCGGAGGGACTCGCGAACGGATAGCGCAGCGCATGAGCGCCAACAGTACCAGCGTGCACATATTTGCATCTATAGTCGTCTGGACTGCCGACGACCCAGCCAGAAGATGATGCCAAAAACTGGCGATGACAAGGGTCAGGGCGCGCACATTGGAAATCGCGTGACGGCTTCCAGTTCAACTACTTCCAGTTCAGGGAAACTCGAATCGTTTCGCCAGCGTGAGTTCTCCTGCCCCGCGCATCGGTACGACCACGATCTCCCGTTTTTCGCTTGGCGTGTCCTCGTTGGTAATGATCGTGACCTGCGCTACGGTCATGTCGGCCTCGCTCCCACCCTGACCGAAATAGTTGACGTAGACGAGGTACGTTCCCGGCAACGGCGCAGCATTGGAATAGATTTCCGGACCATAACCCGTCGTCACGTCGACATCGAGCGCGCCGCCGTTTGGCACCACGCGGTCGCCGTACCACGTGTGGTAGCCATCGGGCGAGATCACGTGCAGATCGAGGTCAGTGCCATCGGTGTCCCAGGCCAGCAGGATGCGCAGACGTGGATGAATCTTGCCCGAATTCGCGTCATAGAACTGCACGCGCTTGCGCGCGCCATCCGCAGTGCGCAACTCGACGGCATTGCTGCCCGTATCGAACGAGAACGGTCGCGAAAACCGCCCGTCCTCCTCGATACGCTGCGGCATCGGCGTGCCGTTCACGACGAGCGTGCCGACCGGACTGCGCGCCTTCGCCTTCGGCGCGGCCTTGATCTGCCCGGCGATCATCGCGTTGACCGACTGACCTTCCGGCGTGTTCACCGCCACCGCCGGATAGTGCACGTCCTGGGTGTAGCGCTCGGTGTTGCCTGTTGAATTGCGCCAGCCGTTTAGCGGCACGGAGAAGTCGATCGTATCGGCATGCGTGAGGCCGGCCCATCCGCACGACAGCGTCACGCCGCACGCCAGCCTGCGGAGCCAGCCCGAATTGCAACGAGGAAAACGCATGCTCATAGCTGCTCACTCTTCACGAGGACCAGGTCGCCGATCTTGCGCAGTGGCACCACGCGCGTTTCGCGGCGCTCGTTGGGCGTGTTCTCGTCGAACACGAGCGTGAGCGTCGCGGTAATCACGTCGCGATCGTGCGCACCCGAATCGAAGTTATAACCGGTCGAATCGAAGTTGCCCCAGTAATTGAGGAAGAAAAGCCAGATGCCGTGCTCCGGCGCCGCGGAAGAAAAGATCCCTGGCCCCGCGCCGTCCACCGAGTCGACGTCGAAGCCGCTTCCATCTTCGAGCGTCGGATTCGCGAAGAACGCGTGCAGACCGCCCGGTGTAATCACGTGCAGATCGACCTGCGCGTGCGGATCGTCCCAGGTTACGACCGCACGCAGCTTTGCCTGCGGCTTCGTGCGATCCGCTTCGTAAAACTGCATGCGCTGGCGCTTCGCCCCATCCGCCGAGATGAGCTCGATGCTGTTCGAGCCCGCGCCGAACGCCCACGGCCGCGCGAACCAGCCTTGCTCGTCGGTGTAAAGCGGCGTCGGGTTACCGTTTACGACCAGCGCAGGCGGCCGGCGCACATGGAGGTCGACCCGTTTGAGCTGGCCCTGGATCAGCGTACGAAAGCGCTGCGCCCCGCGATCGACGGGCGGGCGCGGATAGGCGGCCACGTACTGCTCGCCTTCGTTCGTCAGCCCACTGTGACGCCAGCCGTTGAACGCGCCGGTGAGCCGTGCAAGCGTGCCGGAATCCGCGTCGTTCGCCGCGGCAAGCGCATGGGCCGAGAGAAGCGCCGCGCCGCATGCCACGCAGGCCAGCGATTTCAGCATCATTTGGGTTCCTTAAGAATCAGGTCGCGAGCGGCCTGCTCGATGAACACTTCGTCCAGTCCGCGCGGATGATGTTCGAACGCGAGGTGCAGGTATTCGTGCGCAAGCGCGATGCGGTCGTCGTCGGACTGCAGACGGCGAATATAGATGCGGTTGCGCCCCGCATCGGCATACGGTCGGCCCGCCGTCACTTCACACACCGCAGGCAATGCCGGCTCTTCGTATCCTGCCTCGCCCGCCAGGCGCCGGTCCCACTTCGGCATCTCGTGTTGCAGCCAGGCGTGCGCGGCAATCACCGGCTCGCAATCGCCCGCGAGCGGGCTTGAAAACGACGTAAGCGCCGCCGCCGGCCAGGTGCGGGCAAGAATCGCGTCGAACGCGAGACCGCGTTGCGCGGCGGCCTTCGCGTCCAGCCAGCTCATCTGTCCGGGCGCCGCCTTGTCGTGATGAAACTGCACCGGCGTCCCGGCGAGCACGAGACCGTCGGTGAAGTCGGCGACCTCGCGCGACGCCGCGCGAGGTGCTTGCGGCAACACCCGCTGCGTGCGGCTGCTGTCGTCGATCCGGTAGCAACCGCGCTCGCGCCCGGCGTGCTGCACGAGATAGCTGCGCGCAGCAATGGCCAGTGCACGCGCCGCCTCCGGTTGCGCGGTGTCGCCCTCGCGCTCCACCACGCGCGCCACGTAGTCGTTCATGCCGAAGCGCCCGCGAATGTGCAGCTTGCCGGCGTCATCGCGATCGAGCAGCAACTCTCCGCGGCTCTCGATCGGCAACCAGTTGCCGCTTTCAAAGCCGACGCTGAAGGCGCCTTCGAGGAGACCGGGCTGCGCGGGCCTGCCATTGGCGTGCGTATCGAGCACTTTTCGTATCGGATAGCGGGAAAAGAAATCGACCACCACGCACGCACGATCGTCGGGTACCGCGCTTTGCGCGACCAGCGGCGCGATGCGCGGCGCGGCGGCGGCCAGCACGTTCGCGCTGCCGCCACGGCCGCCGAGCCAGACCGGCGTGCCATCCGCGAGCCATCCCGCAGCGCCGCCTTCATAGCCGCCCGCATTCGACAGATCGGACATGGTCCACGTTTTCGCCCGCAAAAGACCACCGTAGAACGAAACGGTCCCCTCGCCCCGCCCGCTCGTGACGACCGACACCAGCGTGCTCGCGGTGTCGTCCCGCGCGCGTGCGGGCACCGCCTGCAACGCGTCCAGCAACTCGCTCACACGCACGCGGCGTTCGGGCCGCAGCGCATGCAGATCCTGCAGCCACGCCGGCGCCTTCCGCGCGCGCCAATACTGGCGCCAGCCGGCCGGGTCGAGTTGCAGCCGGTGCGGCTCGAAGAACAGACCGCACGATTGCACCAGCGCGCGGTCCCGGTCGATATGCCCGCCGGCCAGGCAGCAGTACACCTCGTCGCGATCATGCCCATCGCATTGGTAATCGGATGCGGGAATCTGCCGGTCGACGAGATAAGCGTAGACGAACAGCTTCCACACGCTGCCGAGCGGCGCTTCCAGCGCCGGCGGCAGCGGATTGCCCTGGCGCGACGCGTCGGCGCCGGCATCGACGGAAGGACCGAAGGTCCACAAGCGCGCGTCGTCGCCGCGCCGCCATGCGAAGAGCAACGTCGGTTGAGCGGACAGCGTCGGACGCGCGCTCCTGTCCTTGCTCCTGTCCTTGCTCGTGTTCGCCGCGTACGTGGGCGTCGGAGAAAGCGCCGCCTGGCCGATCATGCAGGCCGCGACCCATCCGACGATGCGGGCTCTCACGTCAGACCTCACTCGATGCGCAGCGTGACCATGCGGTCGCTACGTCCGCCTTCGTATGCTTTCTGGTCCGGCTGATACATGCGGAAGAAGTGTGCAGGCGGCATTGTGAACGTGCCCGGCAACGCAAAGCGCACGAGTTGGCGCAACGTCACCGGACGGTCGAGCAGCGGCACGGGCTGGTGATAGCTCAGATCGCCCATTTCATAGGTCGCCGCGCGCCCGAACGGCTGTGGGCCGCTGCCGCCTTCGCCCGGACCAGGCAACCCCGAGATGCCGACGCCCCAGCTCGTCGCCTCGACCGAGCCGCCCGGCGGCAGCGGCACATCGAGCAGACCGTAATGGAACGCGGCGTTTTGCGGCGGTGTGAGCCTGACTTCGTCGACGTACAGGGCGTTGCTGTCGATCGCGTCGCCGGGTTTCATCCTGTGCGCGACGAACGTGAAATGCCCTTCCGCCTTGTCGGCATCGGTCGACGGCTTGACCGGATCGAGTCGATACAGCGTGCGCTCGACCTTCACCGGCAGGCGACTTTCCTGTGCCGCGCGGCTGCGATACGAGACTAGCGCCGACACGTCCGGACGCGCGCCGCCAATATCGAGCGACTTCGGGAGTCCGGCGCCCGTCCACGTCCAGACGCTCGCGCCAGTCGGCGTCGTCGCGCCCGTCCAGCCGCCGCCTTGCAGCGTCGTCGGCAACGGTTGTCCCGCGTCGCCCGAGCGAGAACCCGCCATCGCCCGGCGCAGCCACAGCAGCGTGAACGCGCGATCCACGGTCGGATACGACGCGCTGGTTTGCGACAGCACGGCGTTCGCGTCGACCGGCGCGCCCGCGTCGCCGACCATCGCAAGCAGGCTCTGGATCAGCGGCGACGGAGTCGACATCAGCGAAGCGCGCGCGAGCGCCTCGAGCGTATCGAAACCTTCGGGCAAGCTCGCGTGCGTCACCCGCGCGGTCCAGGCCGTAAGCACCACCGCTGCCTGCAATCCGCGCGCGGAATCCGGCCCGGCGAACACGAGACTGTCCTGGGGCACATACGCGCGGGCTGCCCCTTTCGCATCCCGATCGAACATCGTCGACGCGCGCTGTGCAAGCTGGCCAGCGACGCCCGCTACCGGCGTCGCGACCGGCTGGCCCATCTGCTGCAATAGCCACAGCGCGAGCGCACGCTGCAGCAGCGGTTCCTTCGCGCCGTTGTCGCGATAAACGTCGAGCGCATGCTGCCAGTTGCTGTCCGGCAACGTAATGCCGAGGCTGCGGCTCGCGAGCCAGTCCGCGTAATACGCATACGCCGTGATGAATGCGCTGCCGCCCGTCGTGTCGCCCCACCAGCCGAATGCACCGTTGATGCCCGCGAGTAGCGCGAGACGCTGGCGCTGATTGCGCAGACGCGCATCGAGACCTTGCGTCGCGCTCTGCGGTGCGGCGTTGTTGCTGAACGCATCGTGCGCGAGGGCGAGCGGAATCAGCCGGCTCGAAGTCTGCTCGGCGCAGCCGTACGGATATTCGATCAGGTCGTCGGCGACGCGCGCGAACTGGCTCGTGCCGTTCGACACGAGGCGCACGCGTACGTCCTGCGCATCCGGCGCGAGCGCGAGCGGCTTCGGATTCGCGTCGAACGTGACGGGCACTTCGCGCAGATCGAGCCAGCCCGGCGCGCCGAGCTTCACCGCGGTCCGCAGCCGGTCGATCGCCTTGCCGTTCACACTCAGGCTTGCATCGACGAGGCCCGGCGAGAGCGACACGCGCGGCAGCGACAGATAGTTCGCACCGGGCTTGAGCGTGATCTTGCGATTGTTCGCGAGGCCCGCGCCGTTCACCACCCATTGCGCGTCCACATCGGCGCTGCCCTGATTGAACGCGAGCATATCGATCACCGGCTGGTCCCCGCTGCGAAAGCTCGTGGGCCCGGTCCACTTTAGATAAAGCGGCTTGTCCGAACGCACGTATGCGATCCGCTGACCCACGGTGCCGTCGGCCGAGATCGCACGCACGGTAATGCGCCAGCGCGCGAGCGAATCGGGCATTTTGAACGCCATGCGCGCATGGCCGCTCGCATCGGTCAGCAGCTCGGCCTGCCATGCGGCCGTGTCGACGTCGTCGCGACGCGGGCGTTCGAGCACCTTCACGCCGCGCTCGTTATACTGCCCGCGCTGCGGACCGCCCGGCGCGCCACGCATCGCGGACGCCGCGAGGTCGTACGTGATGAACGAGAGGCTCGACGTCGTGCGCACGTTGTTGCGACGCGGATGGTAGAAGAAGTCGGAGATGTCCGGCGCGATCTCCGGTTGCAGCACGTACACCATTTCATCGACCACGCTCACCGTCAGGTGCGCCGGCAGCGGCTTGCCGCCGAGCGCGCTGCCGAGATCGAGCGTGACGGTTTCGCCAGGCGCGTAGACCGGCTTGTCGCTCGTCACGGCGAGATCGATCGAAGGCTTCGCGACCACGATGCCCGCGTTCTGGAATACGTATTCGCCGTCGTGCACGTAGGCCACGGAGAAGGTCATGTTCGGTGCGAACTCGGGGCCGACCTTGATGCGCCCCTTCCATTGCGTGGGCGCGACGCGCGTCAAGCTCAGCCAGTCGCCTCCCTTCGACAGCAATGCATGTGCTTCCACGCTGTCGCGTTCGAGCGTGAGCAGTGCGTCGTCGACCGCATACGGGAACGTGATCAGTGCTTCGGCCGTATCGCCGATCCGATAGTGGTCGCGGTCGAACACGATCTCGACGCTGCCGGGTATCACCTTGAGGCCATCCCCGGCCACCCAATGGCTTGCGGCCGCGAGCAGGTTGCCCGCGTCGTCCTTCACCGACAGCATGTACGAACCCGGCTCGCCGAAAGCCAGCGAGAAGTTCACTTTGCCATCAGCGCCCGCGGCGGGTAGCGTGCCATCGGACTTCGTCTGCGATTCGAGGCGCACCCACTCCCACTTCGCCGGCCTGTGCGCACCCGGCGCGTTGCTGCCCGCCGCGGCGGAATTCGCCAGCGCGGCGAGCGTGAACGGCACCGGCTCGTGCGGCTGCGAGAACGACTTCGCGGTGCTCAGGCGATACGGCGTCGCTCCGCGCGCGATCAGTACTTCGCGCGTCACGCGCACGCGGTACGCCGCGCCGTCCTGCGCAAACAGTGTGAGCGCATAGCGGCTCGGTTCTTTTGCGGCGGGCAGCGTGATGGACGCATTACCGTCGTCGTCGGTCTGCAGTTCCTGCTGCTCGAGCTTCACCGGAAAGAGGCCGGCATAGCGCAGCTCGCCATCGGCGATCGCCACCTTCTGCGCGCGCAGCGTGACCGACACCCGGCCGTTCCTGACCGGCTTGCCGTCTGGATAGCGCAGCGAAATCTTGCCCCTCGGCGTGTCGCCCGTCGCATAATCGGGCTTGTCCATCGTGAGATTCACGTCGAAGTGCGGTTTCACATACTCCGCGACGCGGAATGCGCTGCCGTAGCTGTCGCCGTTGTAGTTGAAACGCATGGTGTAGCCGCCGCCCTGCGCGGTGGTCGGCAACATGAAGTCTGTTTCGCCGCCCGTTTCCGATGCGAAATCCACGCTGCGCGTCATGATCGGCGCGCCGTTCGGGTCGAGCACCTCGAACTTGATTTGCGCGGGCGCGGCCGGCGTCGACTGATTCGCGCTCCGGAACGCCCGGCCGATGAATTTCACGTGGACGGCATCGCCCGGGCGATAAAGCGGCCGGTCTGTAACCGCGTAGATCTTCGTGTTGTAGATCTCGCTGTCGTAGTAGAAATTCTCCGATACGAAAACCCCGCCCCGCGGATCGCTGCCGATCACATAGCTGCGCTCCGGCGACAGGTGCTGCAACACCAGCGCGCCGTCGTCGCCGGTCGAGCCGCTCTGCAGCACACCCACGCCGTCGGTCCAGTTGACTTCGGTATTCGGCACCGGCTTGCCGTTGTCGCGCCGCGCGGTCCAGACGAGCACTCCGCTCGACGCCGCCTTCACGACCGCCACCGTGTCCGAGACGAAAAGCAGCGTGTGCGCACGATAGTTTCCGATGATCGCTTCGACGAGATAGAGACCCGGCGCCAGCTTGCCGACCGGGATCATCACGTTGCCGGACGATGCCGCGATGAAGTTGCTGCTGCTCCCTGCCAGATCCACGCCTTTGGGCGGCTGAATGCTCTTCGCGTTCCAGACCGGATAGCGGAATCGGCCAATCACGTCGTAACCGGGCAGCGGCGCAAAGCGCGACTCGGGTTCGAAGCGCGTCGGCTTGCCTGTCTGCTCGCCCAGCCCGAATTCGGGCTTCGCCTCGGTCACCTTGCTGCGCGTCGCGAACGACAACACGCGCTGCCACGCGCGCCGCGCGTCGCTCACCCAGCGGTCCCATAGATAAGCAAGCGTGTTCGCGAGTCCTTCGCCCTGGTAGTCAGGCTTGACGTTCAGGCGATGCAGGTTCTTCTGTGCCTTCAGGAATGCGAGCGGATGCGCCACCTTGTACACGACGATGTCCGCGCCGCCATAGCCTTCGAGCTGCGACTGGAACTCGCGCCCCGGCGCTTCCAGACGAACCTGCGCGAGCTGGTTGCTGCCGTAGCTCGTATCGGAAAGCAGGAAGAACGGCTGCCCCTGCACGACCTGGCTGTCGTAAGCGCTCGGCTTTGGCACACCCAGCGTTGGATTCGCGTCGATATTCTGCTGCGCGGTATTGTCGGCCTTGTCCTGATCGTCGGCCCATGCGGGACGCGATCCCGCGCCGACGAACAACACACATACGGCAATCAGCGCTGAAACGAGCAAACGTTGCATGGCAGCACTCATGGTGTCAAAAATGCGAGACGAAACACACCGGCGAAATTCGGATTGCCGTCGACCGGCTGCCAGCGAGAGTCTTTCCATTGCATCAGGTCAGGAACGGCGACGGCGCGCAGCCCGCTGTCGGACAGCGTAACGGTGCCTGTGTGATAAGCGATGTAGCGATCGAGCCAGATCATCAGATGCTGATCGTCGCCCTGGTCGAAAAACAGCAAGTCGCCCGGCAGCGCCTGATTGACGTCGCGCGAAACGAAGCGGCTGTTGCGCTGGACGAGCGCGATGGCCGACACATATGCGCCCACGCTGCCGTCGATGCGTGTCCAGCGGTTCGCGAGCATGCGTTGCCATGGGGTCAATTGCAGTTCGGGCGGCAGACGGCTCGCGTTGGCGGCATCGTTCATGCCGTTGGCCTTGAGCCAGCGCGCGTCGTGCTCGCGCAGCGCCTCCGTCGCGGCGAAACGCACGAGGCCCGCGCAGTCGCGCTGCGTCCAGCGTGGCGTCGGACCGCGCTGCACCTGCTGATCGACGATGCGCACGAACCACGCACGAAAGAACGTTGATTGCCCGGGCGTGAGCGCATCGGGATCGGGTTGCGGCTGAGCCGGCATCAGCGCGCGTGCCGGACCGGCGAGCGCGACGCCCAATGCGGCAGCACATCGCTGTAGAAAGCGGCGACGCATCGTCAGTTGCCGCTCGTGCCAGGTCGAGCCGACTGATCGTCGGCGCCGGGCACGGCCGCACCGCTATCCGCGGCGCCCGTCGTGCCCAGCGGACGACCCGCGGCATTGTCGTCGCGCGGGCCCACGCTCGCGCGCGGCTCGACGTGCCATTCCACCGGCACCCACCCGGCCGACGACGGCAGCGAGTCCGGCAGGCTCAACGAGACCGGCGCGTAGCTGGCGACCGCGTGCAGCTTCGGCAACAGATGCGCGCGCGCCGCATTGCGGAAAATGGCTTCCTGATCGGCAGGCAGCGTGCGCCCTGCTTCGCGCTCGACCAGCGCGGCCGCGGTGGCAGGCGTCAGCGACACCACCGATGTCGAAAGACGCTGTGGCGACAATGTGTCGGCGATCGCAGGATAACGCTTGTCGAGCACCGCGAGCGTGTCGTCGACGAGGCGCGCATCAGGCGAGAACACCACATAGCCGTGCGCCAGCGCGAGCGTGACCGGGAAGTAGCGCGGCGACGAAAGTTGCGCCGCATACGGTGAGCCGGCGCTTTGCGCGGTCCCCGAACGTGCGCTCACCGGGCGCATCCAGAGCGTGGCGCCGCCGGGGGCTTCGCGCGTTTGCACCGGCAGCCGGCGATAGCCGGCGGCGTCGTTCGCCCTCGCTTCATACGCGCCGATGGCGTCGGGGAACACGTCCGCCAGCGCGCTCCTGATCTGTGCGAGCCGGGCGGGATCCCGCGCGACTTCGGGCTTCAGGCGTGCGACGAAAACGGGCGCCACAAGTGTCGATTTCGCGTACCAGCAGACGGCGGCAGGCCCGGTGAACTGCTCGCGCAGCACATTCGCGGCCGCCTGTTCGCCGTTGCGGAGTTCGCCGAGCATATCGGCCGCGTCGCTCCAGTCGACCGGCACGCTTGCGCACGCGGCCGCGTTCGAGGGCAACGCGCGCCACAGTTCGGCGCTGTCCCAGTGCTGCGGCAAGCGTCCCGGATCGATCAGCGCGGCGGTGTTCCACTTGCCGTTGCCCGAAGCGGAGAAATCGAAACGCACCGCATCGATGCCCGGGAAAAAACCCTGGTAACCGAACGACAGATAATTGACCGAGACGATCAGGCGATGCCCGTTCCCGTTGGCCGGCACGGCGTCGAGGTGCCAGGCGCGCATCGCATCGGCGCCGCCGTCGTCGAGCATCTGCGCCAATGCTTTCGCGCGTTCGCCGATGGTCTTGCCGTTCTCGTCGAGCAGAATGCCCGGCTCCGACATCGCGATGAACTGCTCGCCTTTTGCAGCAAAGAGCAGCGTATGGCCGACCGCGAGCTTGAGTGCATAAACCGGCACGTCGCCGGACAGCGTGGCGACCTTGCTAAGCTGGCTGTCGCTCGCAGCTACATTGCCCATGGCCTGCATCAGCTTCAAGAGGCCGTTGCGGCGCATCGTCATCACCCAATAGCCGAGACGGCCGTCCGGCGAGCGCCATAGCAGCACGCGCGACGGCTCGTCGAGCACGCGCTTGATGAGCTCGTCGCGCCATTCGAGATCGTGCTCGAACGCGAGCCGGCGCAGTGCGCCTTCGGCGGAAAGCCGGGTGCTGTTCGATTCGTAGTAATCGACGAAATCCTGCGTCAGCAACGTCTGCAACAACGGCACGCGAACGATGTCGCGGGGCAAATGCGAAAGCGCGACGCTGTCGATCATTGCGTCGGGATAGTGGATATCGAATGCCACCGCGTGTGGCTGGATCTCCAACCTTCCGCCAAAGGGTCTCCAGATTGCCTGAACAGCGATTAGCCCCGCTATCAGAACGGCAATCGTCAGCGCAATCTTCCTACGCGTTAACTTCATGGAATAACCTGCCCTCAACGGTTTGCTGATTTTGTTGTTCCAGCTTTTTGCAGCCCGACTCAGAAAGTCGCTAATGTTATATTTTTCTTAAAAACATGAACACTTCGCAATGGAAAATTGATTAAAATTTACGAAAATTTTGTTAAAAAAATCCAATAATATTTCTCCGATACTTGTTACAAGCATCAGAATTCTGCGTGAACCAGGTTCGTGCCGGAAACTGTGCAGTGAATAGCTACCGGTCCCTGCGGGCATATCCGAACTATTGGGCCGTCAGGCAAGCAACGTATCGCTCAAGTATCAGCTTCGGCAATTCCCGCCTGCACGCGTCGAACAATCGTCATGATCGAAAGCACGATCCACAGCCGCCACAACCAGGGTGCGATAGCGCCAACCGGCAGCCCGATCCCGATCCACAGTGCAAATGCGCCAAGTGCGAATGCCCGGTCGCTTTTGCCGAATGGGCCATCGTAGCGCCGGCTCGCCCCGGTGAGCGGGCCGATCAAGCCGGCACATTCGACCACCACGGCGATGAGCGCAAACAGCCAGACGTCTGCCGTCGATAACGCCGGTATCGCGAGAAACGGCAATACGAGCGCCACATCCGACACGATGTCGCCAAGTTCGTTCAGGTAAGCGCCGCGTGTGCTCTTCTGCCCATGCTCGCGCGCCAGCATGCCGTCAATCGCGTTAAGGGCCATGCGAACAAGCAGCCACAAGGGAATCAGGAGAAACAGTGGCCGCGCGAACATGCCGAGTCCCGCGATCGCACCAGCAACAATCGAGCCGCCCGCTGCAAAGAGCGTGACCTGATTGGCCGTTACGCCGCGCCTCGCAAGAGTATCGGTCAGCGGCCGAAGCAGATCCTGGAAACGTGGTTTGATGGCATAGAGGCTCATTTTGGAGTACGTAAGAGGATCAAGTTTGCAATCCAGCAAGATCAGGTGCCAGATTTGCCCGCGGAGCACGAGAAAGCCGATATATTATCGGCGACTTTGAAAACGTCAATAGTTTTCAATACGAATTGCATCAATAGGATGCCTGTAATTACGAGATATACATGAATTTTGCAAAATTTATTAAATTCGAAATTCATTTAATTCACGTCAACAATCAGAGAGAATTGATCTTTTGTCGATCAGTCATTTGCTCAAACGGCGGATGCTGATCGCTAGCTATCTTTTAAATCCGTCTTCTCATGAAAATCTGTCACATCTGGCAGCGTGATTTCCTGCTCAGTGTCGTGCGTCTCGTCGCAGGCGCCTATCCTGTCTGGCACGATGATGCACCGTCGCCGCAACAGAAGATCTACTTTTCGAACCATACAAGTCATATTGACACGCTGGCGATTCTCGCTGCGCTACCCCGAAATGTGCGCGCGACTATCCGGCCAGTGGCCGCTCGCGACTATTGGGACAGCAACAGGTTCAGGCGTCACGTCGCACAGAAGCTGTTGAACGTCGTGTTGATCGACCGCCACCGCGAGACCGGCAACGATCCGCTTGATCCAGTGCGCGAAGCGCTCGCACAAGGCCATTCGATCATTCTCTTTCCCGAAGGCACGCGTAGCACGGATGCATTGCCCCAATCGTTCAGGAGCGGCCTGTTTCATCTCGCGACAGAATTCCCGGACGCCGCGCTTTCGCCTGTGTACCTCGAGAACCTCCAGCGAATCATGCCGAAAGGCGCGGTCTGGCCCATACCGCTGATCTGCAAGGTGCACTTTGGCGAAGATGAGCGGCGTAGCCAGAACGAAGACAAGACATCGTTCCTCGCCCGCATGCGCAATGCGGTCGTCAGACTCGCGCCACAACGGCCGGCAAGCTAAACGCAGCTTTTCCTTCCATACCAGGACATCGACATATGCATACCCTCTTCTGGGAACTGGTTGCAGGCGTAACCGCCACGCTTGCGATTGCAACCATCATCGGTGCAATTCTCAGCGTGCGCAGCGGCGGCCAGAACCCGACGATCGCAAATCTGAACCAGCGCATCCGGGCCTGGTGGGCGATGATCGCCGTGATGGCGGTCGCGATCGGCCTGGGCAATAACGTGACCTACGTCGTGTTTGCGCTGCTGTCTTACCTGACGCTGCGCGAATTCATTACGCTCACGCCGACGACAGCGAGCGACCACACGACGCTCTTCATCGCCTTCTTCATTGCGATTCCGGTCCAGTATCTGTTGCTCGCAATCGGCTGGTATGGGATGTATTCGATCTTTGTCCCCGTGCACCTGTTCTTTGCGATGTCGCTTGTCTCCGCACTTACTCAGGATACCAAAGAGTTCCTTGGCCGAAACGCGAAAATCAACTGGGCGCTGATGGTCTGTGTCTATGGATTGAGCCACGCGCCTGCGGTACTTATTCTGGACATTCCGCATTACGCCGGGCAAAACGCGTTGCTGCTGTTTTTTTTTTCGTTGTCCAGATCAGCGATGTGTTCCAGTATGTCGTCGGCAAGCTATTCGGTCGCCGCAAGATAGCCCCGCGCCTCTCGCCTTCGAAGACCATCGAAGGTTTCGTGGGAGGCGGCCTGCTCGCGACGCTGTGCGGCGCGTCACTCTATCGTGTCACACCGTTCAGCTTTGGTGCCGCATTCGGCATCTCGCTCGCAGTCGTGATCGCCGGCTTCGTGGGCGGGCTCGTCCTCTCTGCCGTCAAACGCTCGCTCGACACAAAGGACTGGGGCACCCTGATCGCCGGCCACGGTGGCGCGCTCGATCGCGTCGATTCCATCTGTTTTGCTGCACCGGTATTCTTCCACCTCGTTCGATTCGCGTATGCATGACCGGCTGCGGACGTGCAAACAGCAGAAGCACCGCGTTTTACGCAGACCATTGCCTGGAGAGTGTTAGTACTTTCAGCCAAACCGATGGTCAATGATCGGCGTTCGGTGCTGCGCGTGGCGCAGGAGCGCCAGGGCCAGCCCGGTGCAGTGATTCTGGTTGGACGCACGTTGCAGTCCACGTGCGAAAGCGGACCGCTCGGGCTGTGACGGCAACAAGCGCAAGCGAGGCAACAAGATTCATATGACTGTCGGTACGTTTGGCCTGCTGCTCGCGGTACACATTACGCCTGCCAACACAAACTCCAACGGAATACGCTGGAGCAAGCGAATGGTGGGCGGTTAAGCACCCGCGCTTCCAGTCTCGCGGGCGGCTGCCTGGGCACACGCCCGGGGTGCCGGGCATACATGCCGGCCAGTCGTTCACTGAGCAATCGCGCCGACCGGCGCACGATGAAGCGGGAGTCACAACCGGGTGTGCGCATGATGCTGTCACGCGACTCGCCGTCCTCAAGCATCAGGATCAACTTCGCGCGTCGCACGTCCGCCGCGTGCACCGTCCGGCTACGCGCGGCCGACAGCAGTTGCTCCCGCTCCATATCTGTCAGATTCATTTACCCATGACCTGGATCTGAACACAGATGGGGTGCTAATTCAATGACGCATTCGACTAGTCGCAGTTCCTGAATCATGCCGGATCTTTCCAACTCCGACTAGTCCGGAATTCCGGGCAGCCTCAGTTTTTTCATGTCGCCATGGGTACCGGATCTGTCCGAAAGTTCATCACACCTTCCAGGGAAGGCTGCGGCGGCGACGCCGTGGCCTTACCCGCCCACAAAACTATCTCTTACTTTAGGCTTCCTAAAATATTTTTGTCCGCTAAAGAAAGTTCACAACACCTTCTAGAACATGTGCACGATGCCAGCCGCAACAGCGGTCTGATTCCGGCCAGCGACAATGCTTGAACCGAACCCGGATGCCCCGAGATCAGACCCGTTGCTGTTTTTCACATATGTCCCTTCGATATAGAGTTGGGTTTGCTTCGATAGAGCGTAGTCCGCCTGAACGCCAAAACTGACTGGACGCTGATCGGCCGAACGAATGTCGTGATAGAAAATAGCCGCTGAAAGCTGCAGCGGAACCGTGACCCGATACTGGGCACCAGCATAAAACATGTTCTGATGCTGGGCAGTTGCTATTACGCTACTCATATACCATTCATAACCCCCAAAGAATTTCATTTGACTGAACGCATAGCTGCCCGCAGCCACGAAGCGCTGCTCCTTCTGGTTCCCGGTACCGCTCGAGTTACCATTTCGCTGCTCGAAGATGATGGCCAGGGTCGCGGGCCCACTCGCATATTCGCCACCGATGTCGTATTCCTTGCCAACGCGAAACTGACCTGGTAACGGGCCGCTACCACTCACCGAGTCGTAACCAAAGCTGTACATCGCGTCGAAGTTGAACGGACCGATATTGGTCACGTACTTTACCGAATTGTCAGCTCTGTTCACCACCTGCGTATCCTGATCGTCGAGGCCATATGATGACCAACTGAGTGGATCAAGTCCGAGCAGATAATCATATAAAACAGTTTTCTGCCGACCAAAGGTCACTGCTCCGAACGGTGTATCCAGGCCAACGAATGCCTGGCGACCGAATAGGCGCCCCCCCTGCAGCAACGCCCCGTTGCCGATATTGAAGCCCGATTCGAGTGTGAATATGGCGGCATAGCCATTGCCCAGATCCTCTGTCCCCTTTAGTCCGACTCGGTCGCTATACCAGCTCCCGGACGTTTCCCGCAGCACCGAATGAGGAGTAGAACTCGTACCTCCTGCATTGGTGAGGTACTCGATGCTGGTATCCAGTATGCCGTAGAGCACCACGCTGGAACCCGATGCGCATGCAGTTCCCGACGCCAAGCCAACCGAAGCCATCAGTAGACCGCTGAAGATTGTTATTTTATTATTCATAATACCTTTCATTTTATGTAGTATTCCTATATGTTAATTTATAAAAAAAATTACTCTCAAAGCTCCTAATCTGAGAAATGTACAAATTCAATTAACACAATTTTGAATCCAGCGAAAAAGTTTAGGATCTGGGTGACTTGTCACGACCTGAGCTAGAACTGCTTACTATGTCATCGAGCGAAATCCCGTTTGTTTCGGGAATCATGCAGGCACACAGGATGACGATTAGATATCCCACTCCGGCAGCCAGAGGAATGGATGTTCCGAGAGGGATTTTTTCAGCAAGCCAACCAACTGCAAGAGGAGCGAGCCAGTCGCTGTGACGCGACGCACTACCAATGTATTGCAGGGTCTCACAACCGAGATCACTTGCCTTTGTGGGGGGAGCCACCTGTAGCGATATGATCCCGCGGCTCCTCTTATGGGAGGCGATGTCACGGAAATGCGGCGGGCTACAGATAGACGAGCCGATATCCGACCCAACGTCGAAAAATGGATTGCTAGCGCACATGGCAGCAGCCGCGGTCACGCCCGGCGAACCGACTGGCGTGACCGCATGATCTTCCGGATTCTTCGCAATACCGCCGATCTCATGACTGGTTTGGCAATCCGTGAAATGGAGACGCGGATTGTCTTCACCGATCAGGACGACCCCAGCGTTATTCAGATGGCTGACGGCATTCGAATCGCCGACTGCGGAAGCGCCGCGCCACAGAGAACCGCAAGTTGTTGCGATTGGATACAGTATTCCGTTTGTCAAACGAAAAAAATACCCGATACTTGCTTTGCACCCACGCGCCATATCAAGGGCCCTGCCCAAATTCGCAAGTATGATTGTCTTGACCCACGAGTTGTCGCACGTGATCAATACGTGGGATATCTCCAACAGATCAGGCGAGCAAGCGTTATTTTCATGCGTAACCGGCCCGACCTGCCACATAAGTATGTGCCGGCCGACGGCGCCAGAGTTAGATCCACAGCTAGCAAACATCCTGATGTCCCTCAAAAGTACTCTGTATACTTTGTGAGGCCATATTTATCGTGTCAAGACTGGATTCGGAGTTTTCGAGGTAGTTGCGCGAATTCGCCCGGCGTCAAATGCTTGAGTGCCATGTGAGGTCGGGTCTCATCGCAGTCCCGCTGCCAGGCCCTCGATCTCGCATTTCGCTTCAGCCAAAGATTCGAACCAGTGCAGGTTCAGACATTCGTCCCGGCATGAACCATCGAACGTCTCGATGACGCTGCTAGCCGTGGGTTTGCCCGGCCGGCTGGAGTCGATTTGCGCTTTTGTAGTGGTGCGCCCACACATATCCAGCAAACGGCCAGAGAATTCGCTGCCGTTATCGGCAAACAGGAATCGCGGGGCCCCGCGCGAGGCCACCAGAAGCTTCAGCGCCGACACGACGTCGTCCGCACACAGGCGCTTCCCCACTTCAATAGCAAGCGCCTCACGGCTGAAGACGTCCACGATGGTGAGGGCTCGCAGACGAGTGCCGTCGGCCAGCTGGTCTGCCACGAAGCAGGCTCCAGACCTCGTTGGGGCGGGTCGGCACGCAACGTTACCGACGCGACACGACCATCTTGCGTCGCCTGGGCAGCTTTGAGCGTAGCTGTAGTGATCGATGATCCAGGTTACAACCCACCTCTTCAGCGCGGGCGGGGCCACATTTTTGTGGCGACGTCCTGCAGGATCGCATTGTCCTGGCCGAATTCCGCAACCAGCTTTTTGAGCCGTGCATTCTCGTCCTGCCGTTGCTTCAGTTCTCGAACCTGGTTCGACTCAAGGCCCGCGTACAGCTTCTTCCAACGGTAACAGGTCTGCTCGGATATCCCAAAGTTAACGGGTCCAGGTCTGCGACTGCCATGCCCAGCGCAGCCTGCTTGAACGCAGCCACAATCCGCTCCACCGAGTGCTGTTTGCGTTTCATCACCAACCTCCCGTTCATATCGGGAAAATTGCTCCGAAACGCTAACACTCATTCCTAGCCAGGTTTTCCATAGCAGATCAAGCTGTGTGACTCTCGGACATCGATTCAACAAAAATGCGTCCCGCCATCCACTCGAAATCGTCACCCGCGCCATCTCGATCCGCTCCTTCGTAAGCGTTCATGGTCGCTCAAAAGCGGGGCGAAAAATAATGGTCCCAGGACAATCGGGCGAAAATAACGACAATCGCCAATCGGCTGATTGCGGGCGGATGGCGGCGGGCAGGCGGCGCTTCAGCGGGCTACGTGATCGAGGTAGTACTGCGCCGCGCGCGTGACGTGGCGCTCGGCCAGCAGCGCCGCGAGCGACGCATCGCCGGATTGGACGGCGCGCAGGATGGCCGCATGTTCGTCCCATGTGAGGCGCACTTCTTCGTCCGTGGCGTTGACGAACAGCATGCGGGTGCGGTCGCGCAGCGAACGCATGAGGTCGGACAGCATGGAATTGGCGCCCGCCGCGTAGAGCAGGTCGTGAAAGCGCGCGTTCAGTTCCAGCAGGCCCGCGGGATTGCCGGCGGCCACCTTGGCGTTGCCGGCTTGAAGCACCTCGCCGATCTGCCTGACCAGTTCTGGCGTGCAATGCTCGGCGGCAAGCCGCGCATTGAGCCCTTCGAGCGTGGCGCGGATCTGCACCATTTCGCGCGCCGCCGACGGGTCGAGCGACGCGACCACAGCGCCATGGCGAGGCCGCACCTCGACCAGCCCTTCGGCGGCGAGCGCGCGTAGCGCCTCGCGCACCGGCACGCGCGACACGTCCAGGTCCTCGGCAATGCGGCCCTCGACCAGCCGGTCGCCCGGCTTGTACTGCCCCAAGGTGATCGACTCGCGCAGGCGGGCGATCACCAGCTCCGAAAGCTGCTTGTGCATGATCGGCTTGCGGCCGCCCGCCCCACTCGCACCGCTTGCCTCGACGGCTCCCCGCACCATGTTCCTTTCTCCACGATCCACGATCAGACTGTTGCACCCGAACTGCTGGCGCAATTCTAGCAGCACCCGGGGTTTTCGTAGACTGTACACATGATACGAAGCACGCTCTGCCTGCGCGACGTCAAATTTGCGCGGGCGGCATTTGTGGTCCGCTTTTTCTCCTTCTTCCGGTTACGTTGCGCGCTGCGTCGACGCCATGAACGCGAGTATCTCCCGCCCGAGCGTCTCTTCGCCGGAATTGAAGTGCGCGACGATCGACGTGTGATTGTGGCCGCGCATCTGCACGAAGCGCGGCGGCACGCCGCGATGGCGCAGCAGCGCGAGGAAAAAAGCCGCCCCGTAGTCGTCGAGGAAGCGGTTTTCGTACTCGGCCACGGCGATCATCACGGGCACCGCGGAGCGGGCCGCGTGTGTGAGCGGCGAGCGCTCGGCGTAGCGCGATCCGTCTTCGCCGAAATACCGGCGCACGGGGCCCGCGTTCGGATTGCGCGTATCGACGTCGGCATACAGGCGCGCGCTGATGAGCACGAGGCCCGCCACGCTCTCCGGCGGCACGCCTGGCGTGAGCGCGGGATCGAACAGGCAGCTCGCCGCATGCGCGCCGCCCGCCGAATGGCCGATCAGGAAGATGCGCGACGTGTCGATGCGCCAGCGCGCGGCATGCTCGCGCACCCACGCCAGCGCCAACGCCACATCTTCGGCGCCGCCGGGCCAGGGAGCCTCGTCGGCGAGCCGGTATTCCACGTTCACCGCCACGCAGCCCTGGCGGGCGAACCAGTGGCAGACGTTGTCGTAAATCTCGCCGTTCACGCTCTTGCTGCCGCGCACGAACGCGCCGCCATGCACGAACAGCACCGCCTCGCGCAGTGCGCCGCCCTCGTGCGCGGCGTACTCCGGTGCAAAGACGTCGAGCACCTGGCGCGCATTCGGCCCATAGGCGATCTCGCGCTCCACCTGCGTGCTCTCCCTCGGCGCGGCGGCCACGACCGGCGTATAGCAATCGATCACGATCTTGCGGTTGCCGACGATGTCGTCATTCCAGCGCGGGCCGAGCTCCAGCAACTGCTTGCGCTGCACGCCGCTCAGCGCGCTGAACGGCTCGTGCGCGGCGAGCTCGCTTTGTTCGTCTCGATCGTCTGTCACCATGACACGCTCACGTTCCCTTTGATGAAGGTCTGGCACGCCATGCGGTAGCCGCTCGCCAGTTCTTCGGCGCTCAGGTGGCGCCGCTCCTTTTGCTTGACTTCGTCGGTGTGCTCGCGGCCCGCCTCGACCCTGCACTTGCAGGTGCCGCACAGGCCGCCACCGCACTTGAATGGAATACCGCCCTGCTCGCGCAGCGACACGCGCAGCAAGTTGCTGTTCTCCGGCGCCTCGACCGTCTTGCCGCCATTGCTCAGGAAAGTAATCTGAACCATTGTTAATCCGGGAATCCTTGATTTTCACGGCGAATCAGCTTCGCCTCGTTGTGCCCGTGTCCGGTGAGGTCCTGAATGGAGCCCAACGCCTCGCGCAAGCTCGCGAACTTCTCGAAGAAGCGGGTGGGCACGAGGTTGACGCCCTGCGCGCCGCTGCCAGGCGCGGACTCCTCGACGATGCGCACACGCGCCTCGCCATCCAGACGCGCCACCATGAACGCCGCCACGTGGCGCGCGCCGTAGAAGTAGTCGTGCGTTTCGATCGGTGTGATGCCGTCGGTCGGCTCGCTGTGGTACTGGCCGGGCCGGCTCGTGAGTACGATATACATGCGCTCTCCGGTTATTGCGCTGTTCTTGTGGGCCCGTGCGCCCGGCGCTCAGGCCTCGACGGGCAGTTCGTCCTGCTCCAGTTCGATGTCGTGCTCGATCCATAGCTGGCACGCCAGCCGGTAACCGGCTTCGAGCCGCTCGCCCAACTGCTTTTTCTCCTTCCAGTTGGGCGGGGGCAACTGATCGCCGCCCGAGAGCACGCGGCACGCGCAGCGCGCGCATTTGCCCATGCCGCACTCGTAGCGCAAATGCGGAAACGGAAACTGCTTGATGCCCGCACGAACGACCAGATTGGTGTTTTCCTTGACTTCCCCTCTGTAGGCTTCCCCGTTCCTGTGGAACACGACGACTGGCATGCATCCTCCTCGGACCAAAGCAACTGGCCCTCTCGCACCGTTGCTTGGGCCACGGACGCAGTGTAACCTATATTCGAACACTGTATACTGTATTAAAAAAGGAACCTGGCTTGTGCGAATCGAAGCGCCACGCGCGCGTCAGTCACCGCGACAGGGGTCTATCCTCGGCGCCACTGTTCCAATTTACGTATATCGCATACCGAAATTCCCATATGTAACGCGCTTGATTCACTCACCACCAAGGACCTCCTCCCATGATTCACGTCACCGATCGGCAGATCGACGAACTCATCGACTTCGAGCAGGCCATGCCAGCCCTCGAAAGTGCCTTTCGCGACCAGGCCCGTGGCAACGCCGCGGTACAGCGGCGCGTGCGCACCGAAGCGGGTGCGACCAAACTCTCCACGCTGGGTGCGGTGCTGCCCGAAGCCGATGTCGCAGCCGCCAAGGTCTACACGACCCTTCGCGGCCAGTTCAATTTCGTGATCGTGCTGTTTCGCGCCTCCGACGGCCAATGCCTCGCCACGCTCGACGCCAACGCCATCACGCGCTTGCGCACTGCCGCCACTACCACGCTTGCTATCCAGCGCCTCGCGCGCACCGACGCGCAAACGGCGACGATCTTCGGCACCGGCGTACAGGGGCGCGCCCACGCGCATGCGATTGCACGCTTCACGAACCTGAAGACGCTGCGCATTGTCGGCATGGAAGGTCACGCAGAACTGGCTCACGCACTCAACGCTGCTTATGGCGCGCAAGGCGTGCAGGCTCGCGCGATCGAGGCCGGGTGCGCAGCCGAGGTCCTCGACGACGCCGATGTCATCATCACGGCCACGCGCGCCACCACGCCGCTCTTCGACGGCCTGGCGCTAAAGCCGGGCGCATTCGTTGCCGCCATCGGCTCCAGCCTGCCGCACGCTCGCGAACTCGACGACACGACACTCGCGCGCGCGAGCCGCATCGTGGTGGAGTTGCGCGATCAGGCGCGCGAGGAAGCCGGCGATCTCGTGCTGGCAGCGCCGGGCGTGGTGGACGATTCGAAGCTCGTCGAGCTAGGAGACGTGCTGGAGAACGCCGCACATGGCCGGCAGCGCGACGACGAAATCATCGTCTATAAGGCGGTGGGGATCGGGCTTCAGGATGCGGCGCTCGCGGCGCTGGCGTATCGCGCCTTTGAGGCACGCGCGAAGTAGAAATTGAAAAGCAGCGGGCTGGCGCTTTCCGCCGGCCCCGGATCACCCTGGCACCTCCTCATCCGGCCCGCGAGCGCCGCAAGCCCATGCGCTGCGCGAATGGCACGAACACCACCAGCGCGGCCATCGCAATGCTCAGGAGCCAGTGCGCGAAACGCTCGTTGCCGCACCGTCGCCGAGCGCGTCCGCCGCCGCGCGCAGCGCCTGCGCCACGTGAGGATCGGCGAGCAGCATGCCGGCCGCCATCCAGCCGAGCAGCGCGGAACCAAGCCAGATCGTCAGCGGAAAACGCTCGATCACGCTTCATCGACCGCATCCTCCGCCTCCCATGCGATGAGGTTGGCCGCCGAGGGCGCCTTCACGCGGCCGGGCACCACGAAGAACCTCGTGAGCGCGACCGCGCTCACCACGAGCCGAGCGAGAGGCCGAATGCGGTGTTCGCCACGGCGAGCATGTCGGCTGCCGCCGCCCTCGCGCTGATGCCAGCGCGACCTTGATCACGTAATCGGACGAGAGCGCCATGCCCTGCCCCACGATCACGATGGCGGCCGCGGCGGCAAGCCCGCATACACGGCGGCCGGAATCAGGATCGCGACCACGAGCGGCACGGCGGGCGTTGGCCAGAAGAACAGGGAGATGAGGTAGGTGATGAGCACGAGAATGAAGAACGCCACATGCCCGTTGACCATGATGCACGCGAACGGGCGCACCATGCGCACGTCGGCGCCGGGCGCGCGCAGGCCGGTGAGCAGCGCCATCATGAGCGCGACCACGAGAGAGATATTGAACAGTTCGTGAGCGGGGGTCAGGCTGACCATGAAGATGGCCTGAAAGCCGGTGAGCAGCTTGCCGGACCACGCGAACACCACCGCGAAGGTCGCGAGAATCGCGGGCACGACGACGTTGGCGCGAAAGATCATCGTCGCGATGATCGCGACGACGCCAGCCAGATAACCAAAATTTTTAGACTATATTAGGACTGGAAAGTAATAAACACGATGCCATCAGCTAGTGATGGTGTCGGGGACGATGGAGCGCGGTTTCAATACAATGGGCATTGCATCTGGCCCCCCAAAAAACGGCCGCGAAAATCGTGCGAGCTGCGTTTGTTCGAAGGGGCGCCGCGCGCGAAGCGCGCCTCATGTTTCGCGCGCGGCGTGTCAAATCCCGGCCGGCGCGGGCTGCGGATGCTGGAACGTGAAGCTGTCCGCGTACAGATAGCGCACGCTCGCGCCATTCGCGAGAAACGCGCGCCGCGCGTCGGCGATCATGCCAGGCGAGCCGCACAGGTACAGCGCGTGCTCCGAGAGATCGGTGTGATCGGCGAGCACGGCGTCCTGCACATAGCCGCGCGCGCCGGCCCACGCCTCCCCCGCGCGCGAGAGCACGGGCACATAACGAAAGTCCTCGTGACGCGCGGCCAGTTGCGAAAAGTGCTCGTGCAAATAGAGATCGGCTTGCGTGCGCGCACCCCAGTAGAGATCCACCGGCGGTGCGTCGTCCGCTGCGAGAATCGCCGCAAGCATGCCGGCGAGCGGCGCCACGCCCGTGCCCGTGGCCGCCATCACGATCGGGCGATAGTCCTCCTCGTGATAGCCGAAACCGCCGAGCGGCCCCTCGACATCGAGCGCGTCGCCCTCATGCAGCGTGCCGAGGAGCGTTTGCGTGAAGTAGCCGCCCTCGATCTCGCGAATCTGCAACTCGATGTGGGTATCGCCGGGCTGCGAGGCCATCGAGAAGCTGCGCGAGCCGGCCTCCCCCAGCAGCACGTTCAGATACTGGCCGGGCCGGAAGACGAAAGGCGCGCCATCGTCGAAGGCGAGCACGAGGCGCGTGACGTCGCCGCACAACTTTTGCGTGCGCACCACCGTTGCGCGGCGCCGCCGCGCGGGTGCCGGCGCGTCGAGCACGCGCTCGGTGCTGATCGCCAGATCCGTTTGCGCGCGGGCCTGGCACATGAGCGCGTAACCTTGCGCCGCCTCGTCGGGGGCGAGCGCGAGCGGCGGCTCGTCGTAATGCACGCGCCCCTGCACCAGTTTCACACGGCAGGTGCCGCAGCCGCCAAACTCGCATTCGGCCGGCAGCGTCACGCCCGCGCGCCGCGCGGCTTCGAGCACCGTTTCCGTTGCGGATGCAACGAAATTGCTCTGCGCCTCTATCCATGTGACACGAAAGCTCGTGGACGTCACGTCGGGCCTCGCTTCTCAAAGCTTGATGTCAGGTTGCACGAGCACTTCGCGGCCGCTTTCGCGCAACAGGTCGCGCAGCGCGCCGAGCGCGGCAAGACCCGCCTGCGTGTCCTGCTCGCCGTTGCCGCCCGAGAGTCCCACACCGCCCACCACCTGCTGGTCCACGACAATCGGAAAGCCGCCCACGAAAGCCGCAAAGCGCCCTTCGAAGCTCCATTGAATGCCGAACGCCTCGTTGCCGGGCAGCGCGGGGCCGTTGGGCGGCGTGGTGAACAAATGCGTGGAACGCTTGTGGCCCGCAGCCGTGAAGGCCTTGTTCCAGGCGATCTGCGGGCCGGTGATGCGGCCGCCGTCCATGCGTTCGAGCGCGAGGGGAAAGCCGCCTTCGTCGACCACGCAGATCGACTCGAGCACGCCGATCTGCTGCGAGCGTGCGATCGCCGCTGCGATCATGTGGCGGGCTTCGGCCAGTTCGAGTTTAAAAAATGCTTTCATGGCTGGGTAACGATATCGATGAGAAAAAGAGTGACGCACCGTGACAGACGCGTTGTTACGCGCCGCGATAGACGGTCTTGGTCTGTAGATAGAACTCGAGCCCGTTGCGCCCCGACTCGCGGAACGTGGCCGTGCTCGAACGCTTGAGCCCGCCAAACGGCGCGTTGACGAGGTTGCCCGTGGTCGTGCGGTTGATCTTCACGGTGCCCGCCTCGATGTCGTTCGCAAAGCGGTGCATGAGTTGCGCGTCGCGCGTGACGAGCGCGGCGGCAAGCCCGTACTCGCTGTCGTTCGCCACGGCAATGGCGTCGTCGTAATCGTCCACGTCGATCACGGCGATCACCGGCCCGAAGATCTCCTCGCGGGCAATGCGCGCGTCGCGCGGCACGCCGGAAAATATCGTCGGCATGACGAAGTAACCGTGTGCGTATTCGCCGTGCTTGAGTTGCTCGCCACCGCACACGAGCGTGGCCTCCTTCATGCCTACCGCGATATAGTCGAGCACGGTTCGCAACTGACCGGCCGTGGCGAGCGGGCCCACGTCGACGCCCGGCGTCATGCCGTTGCCGACCACGAGCGCGGTAGCCCTGGCCGCCAGACGCTCGACGAATTCCGCTCGGATGGCGCGCGCCACCAGCACGCGGCTCGTGCCCGTGCAGGCCTGGCCCGCGAGCGAAAAGCCGCCCTTGACGGTGAGATCGACGGCACGGTCGATATCGTCCGCGTCGAGCACGATGAGCGGATTCTTGCCGCCCAACTCCATTTGCGTGCGCGTGGAAAGCGAGGCCGCGCGGTGAATCTGCTCGCCCGCGGCCGTCGATCCCGTGAAGGAAATCGCCCGCACTTCACGCGCACCGACGAGTGCAGAGCCGATCGCGCCTGCGCTGCCCGTAACGAAATTGAGCACGCCCTTCGGAATGCCGGCCTCGACGAACGCCTCGGCGAGGCGCAGGCCGCTCAGGGGCGCGTCCGATGCCGGCTTGAACACGACGGTGTTGCCGCAGATGAGCGCGGGGGCGATCTTGCGCGCCGGAATCGACACCGGAAAATTCCACGGAGAAATCACGGTCACGACGCCGAGCGGTTCGCGCACGGTATAGACCATCATGCCCGCGTCGTCGCTCGGATAAGTTTCGCTGCCGTATGACTGCGCTTCGACGGCATAGAAGCGCAGGGTCTGCGCGGCACGCACGAATTCGTCTTTCGCGAGCGCCTTTTGCTTGCCCTCCTCGCGCGTGAGTTCTTCTCCAAAGCGGTCGGCGTGGTGTTCGAGGTAGGCCGCCGCGTCGAGCAGGATCTTCGCGCGCGCGGCCGGTGCGAGGCGCTTCCACGCGCCGAAAGCCGAAGACGCGGCGCGCACGGCCGCGAGCGCGTCCGCTTCGGTGCTGGCCTGAAAGCGGCCCACCACGTCGCGCGTGTCGGCGGGGTTGACGTTGTCGAATGTGGCGCCCGCGAGGCTCGCGCACCATTCGCCGTCGATGTAGTTAAGAAACGTGGGAACGTTAGTCATGAATGCAACGGTCCTGCAAAGTAAGGTCTTGACCGCGCGCGGGCCGCCGCGTTCGCGCCGCGATGGCGCGGCGCACGGGCAGCCCGGCGCGTGCGTGGCGCTCAGGCCGCGAGGCCCAGTTCCGGCAGCGGAATTTCCTTTTCGACGTAGTCGTAATAGAGCGCCGTGGTGTACAGCAGACGCATTTGCGCCCCCACCTCGCAGATCTTCAGGCAGCGCTGCTGAAGCTCCGGCGTGTTCGCATGCTCCAGCACGATCTGATAACCACGTTCGCCGTGAATCTCGTCGGAAACGATATGGAGATCGAAGAATTCGACTTCCTCGTCGGTGAACTTGTACAGGTCGCGCAGCGTGGGCGTCTGCCTGCGGTAAATGGACGGCACCTGCGATTCGAGCCCCACCACCAGCGCCGCCACCGCCACCACCGGGTCTTCGCGCATCGCGGTCGAATAGCACCAGCCCTGGAGACCGCGCGTGGTGGGCGACATGTTGTCGGGATCGACCACGCGCTCGCGCGTCGTGCCGCACGCTTCGGCGAAACGGATCAGCAGGTCGGTGTGGCGGTCGCCGCCAATCTCTTCCTCGTACATGTTGGCGAGCAGGAAATCCTTCGCCTCGGTCATGTGGTCGGGCGTGCGCGCATAGAGGTAGCCGAGGTAGTCGGCGAACGGCCCGACATAGTGGTAATGGTTTTCGGCCCATCGGGCGAGGTGCGCGCGCGTGAGCTTGCCGCTCGCCCACGCGATGCTGAACGGCGCCTTGTTGGCGCTCTTGCCCTTGATTGCCTCTTCGAGTGCCGCGCGGAAGGTCTCGCGGTCCATCAGCTCTGCCATGTGTGACTCCTTCGTTCAGGGTTGGAAATCCGCCGCACAACGCCAGCGGATCAGTGACTCGATTCATTTCGGTACACTGTATACATAATTCTCGGGGAAGCCAACCCCGCAAAAATCCCAGGTGCGGCTAGAACGCATGGCGCAAGCCGATCGCTACCGCCGACTGCCTGTTGCTGCTCGCCGCCGCGATGGACTGTGCGACCTGCGCGTCGCCCAGCGCGCGCTGCATCGTGGCGAACGCATAGCGCCGCGTGCGCTTCGAGAGCGCGTAATTGAGCGCGGCGTTGTACTGGAGGTACCGCAGGTCGCCGTCGTTCGCGTCCACGAAGCCGTCCGCGTAAGTCACGCCCAGGCCCGCCGACAGCGCAGGGTGAAGAACACCATGCCGTTCACTTCGTAGTTCATGAAGTTGACGTCCTGCCCTTCAAAACCCGCCGCCCTGATTGCTCGTGCAGATCGCCGGAACATCGATCAAGCCATAAAGCGTGACCTTCTCTGCGCATGCGCTGTCGTCTCCGCGAAGCACCCGAGCCCTGCCTGACTCCAGAAAGTCCTTTTCATCCGGGATTCTTGTTTCGCTGAAAGATGAGCCGCAACAGGACGCAAGCGCCTCGCTTCAAGGCGCCCCCACTTATTTACGTATTCGGTATGCAAAAACGCGACACGCAATTCGACAAAAAGATTTCGCGCTCGGCACCACGAGGCGAACCAGCGGAAGACGCAACCGCAAACGGGCGACGCCCTTCGCGGCGCAAGCCGGCGCTGAGGCTTCAGTTCGAAGCCTCAGCGCCGGGCTTTTTTGCGTGAAAGTTCAGCGCGGCGCGTTCGGCACCGCTTGTGCGACTGCCTGGCCGCCCGCCTGCGCATGCGGCTCGGCCTCGCCGGGCTCGACAGGTTCGATGTCGTCGAGCGCGATCCCATTCGTCTCGGGCAGCACCCATGCCGCGAGCACGACGAAGACGTAGCCCACCCCCGCCACGAGCGGTATTGCGAATGTGAGCGTGAGATGCTCGCTTGCGAGCCAGCCCGCCGTGAACGGAAACACCGAGCCGATCACACGCCCCACGTTGTACGCTACGCCATAGCCGGTGGCCCGAACCGCATGCGGATAGGTCTCCGCGATGGTCGCCGCCACGCCCGAAAACGTGCCCTGCATGAGCACGCCCAGCAGGAAGCCCAGCACGAGCATGACCGGCGTGGGCGCGTCGACCCGCATGTAGGCGATGCTCAGAACAAACGCGCCAAGCGCGAAAATAATGTAGGTCGGGCGGCGGCCGATGCGGTCGGTGCTCCACGCGCCGAGCGCATAGCCCGCGATCGACCCGCCTATCGTCACAGCGAGCCACACCCCTGTGCCCGTGACCGAAAGACCGCGCTCGGTCTTGAGCCACATCGGCATCCACGTGGCGATGGCGTAGTACGCGCCGAGCATGCCGCCCGAAAGCAGGCTGCACCAGAACGTGCGCGCGGCGAGGCGGCCACTCAGCACCGTGCGCAAGGCACTGCCGGGACCGGCCGCGCAGCGCGTCGCGAGCGTCTGCGAAAACGATTCGGGTTCCTGGAGATTGCGCCGCAGCCAGATCACGAGCAGCGCGGGCAAGATGCCTACGAACAGGCATACGCGCCACGCCCACTGCGGCGGCAGCCAGTTGAATAGCGTGCTGTAGGCGAGCGCGGCGGCAGCCCAGCCGAACGAATAGCTGCTCGCCGTGAAGGCCGAGAACTTGCCGCGATGTGCCGGATTGCGAATCATCTCCGTCACGAGCACCATGCACAGCGACGACTCGCCGCCAAAGCCCAGCCCCTGAACCGCACGCAGGATCGCGAACTGTGTGGGGGAATTTGCGAAGCCGCAAGCGAAGCACGAGATCGCGAACAGCGCGATGGTCCAGCGCAGGATGCGCACGCGTCCATAGCGGTCCGCCAGCAGTCCCGCGCCTATCGCGCCGACCAGCGAGGCGATCAGCGTCCACGTGACGATGCTGCCCGCCGTGGCTTTGCTCATGTTCCACGTCTGTAGCAGCACGGGAATGAGGAACGAATAGATCATGAAGTCGTAGACGTCCACGGCATGACCGACGAATGCGCCGGCGAAAGCCCGTTTTTCGTTTTTCGACAGAGAGGTAAGCCAGGACATGAGCGTATGCTCCGTTAGCAGTCGGGAAATGGAGTCAGCACGCGGGCGGCGCGTAAGCGTAGCCGGCGGCTTCGAGCAGGCTCGCCACACGAATCGAGCGCAGGTCGTGATAGCGGGGCGCCACGATCTGCACGCCTACCGGCAGGCCCAGCGCCGTGCGTCCGGCGGGCGCGACCGTCGAAGGCAGGCCGCATAGCCCGGAATGCCCGGCCCAGAAGAGTTGCGTGGTAAGCGGCTGGGGCTTGCCGTTGACGCTCAGCGTGCGCTGCCACGGCGCAAGCGCTTCGTCGAGCGGGAACGCCGCCGTAGCAGCGGCCGGGCACAGCAGCACGTCCACGTGCTCGAACAGCGCGCGCCACGCGGCGGCATAGCGCTCGCGCAGCGGCTGGAGCTTGAGCCAGTCGCGATGGCGCAGCGCAGCGCCCACGTGCTGAAGCGAGGCGTAGCTCGTGTCGTGCGGCGGCGCGGCTTCGGCCGCGAGCAGCGAGGCAGCGTAGGCGTCGTCGCCGAGATAGCCGCAGGTCGAGGCGCGCAACAGCAGCGTGTAGGTGCGCAGAAGCTCGGCGGCGTCCAGTTGCGGCCGCGCATCCCAGACCACTTGCGCGCCCCGCTGCGCCAGCGCCTGCCCCAGCGCGACGATGCACCGCTCGACTTCCGCATCCACTTCCGCCACCGGATGATTACTCAGTATGCCGAAGCGAATCTGCCGAAGATCCATCGCCTCGCAACGAGGCAACTCGTAGCGCACGGCGCAGGCGGCCTCGGCGTCCGGTCCCGCGATGGCGGCCAGCACGAGTTCGAGGTCGGCCGCGCTGCGGGCGAGCGGCCCCGCCACATTGATGTCGGGCAGCGCGACGCCGCCGGGCAAGCCGTGCCCTTCGAGCGAAACGAGGCCGTGCGTGCTTTTGTGCGAGAAGATGCCGCAATAGTGCGCGGGATTGCGGATCGACGAGCCGATATCGGAGCCCACGTCGAAATACGCCATGCCCGCGCACACCGCGGCCGCGCTGCCGCCCGACGAGCCGCCCGGCGTGCGCGCCGGATCGTGCGGGTTGCGGGTAGTGCCGTAGATGTCGTTGTAACTCTGCCAGTCGCGCAGCCAGAGCGGCACGTTGGTCTTGCCGAGCAGCACGGCGCCCGCGTCGCACAGGCGCTGCACCACGCTCGCGTGGCGCGCGGCGAAATTGCCGCGAAACGCCGGGTCGCCCACCGTGGTGGGCCAGCCCGCCACATCGAACGACTCCTTGATCGTGAACGGCACGCCGTGGAGCGGACCGCGCGAGCGCCCCGCCGCCAGTTCTGCATCGCGCTCGCGCGCGATGGCGTGCGCGCGTTCGAAATCGCTGACCACGACGGCGTTGATGGCGGGGTTCTGCTCGCGCCACGCCTCCTCGCAGGCGTCGACCAGCGCGCTCGAACTGACCTCTTGACGGCGCATCGCGGCGGCGGCGGCGGCAATCGTCGCATGGCGCCACGGCGCTGCGCCGGGCTGTGTTTGCGGGGCCGCGCCCGTGGGGCGGGCGGCGGCCAGAAACTCGGACATAGCTTTGCCTTGGTTATTAGTATGCTGTATACCGTCTCAAGACAAATTTATGTTGTCAAGAAAGAAAAGGGGAAGCCAGGCAAACGGGGCGCGCAACCGGCTTATCCGGCCGTGCTTCTGGCCGTGCTTCTAATAGCAAGCACGGCGTTTCGCTGACTGGTTCGATGGCCTGAGTGCGAGAACTGGCACGGCGAGAGGCGTACAACGAGACTCACGAATCGAGCACGGACAGCCAGGCGAAGCTGTTTCGCAAGAGCCGGCGCATCGGTGCGCTGCTTTGCTACATCGGGCACCTGCTCGCGGACAACCGGCATGGCCTCGTGGTGAACGCGCAGGTGACGCAGGCCAGCGGTACTGCCGAACACAGCGCTGCGGCTAAGATGCTCGCAGACGCAACGCAAGTAACCTGCGCCCTCCATTACGGTTGGGGACGACAAGCACTACGACGCGGCGGACTTCGTGGCGAGTCGCCGCGCCAACTGTGCGACGCCACATGTGGCGCTGAAACGGGTGGCTCGACGATTGACGGTCGCACGACACGCTGGGCCGGCTACGCCATCAGTCAGCGCAAGCGCAAATGCGTCGAGCAGGTCTTCGGCTGGGGCAAGACGGTCGGCCGGATTCGTCAAGTGATGTATCGTGGCCGCGAGCGAGTCGAGCAGGTGTTCCCGCTGACTCAGGCCGCCTACAGCGAGATGCAACGTGACAACCCTCGCCTCGATCGAGAAACGAAAACTTGAACACCTGCCTGGTATGAGCCCCGCACAGCGATAGAACAAAACGAGCCCGCTACGGCGCTCGATCGAACTGAACTCCCTCGCTTCCCATCGATCCGTCGGTCGAATCAATGCAAACCGACTCGGGATACGCGTAAGCGGCTCAGCTGGACCGCTCGTCCATTCTCGTGCGCGTGAAGCATGATGGTGAACTGGAACTGCCGGTCAGGTAGAGGGATCTGGCGGACTGGCTGGCGTGTGCAGCTTGCCGGCCTCACACCAAATGCGATTGATTTGTGATCGGCGATATGGGTTAGCACATAGTCGAGATAACGTTCGCGGTTCGTCGTCAATAGCCGCGGATACGACAAGGCGGTCGGGCACTCAAGCGATGACCAATCGTCATTCCGAGATTTTCTTCAAGCGTACTCGGATGGTCGCGCGATTTTAATTTCCACCTCGAGGCCTTCAGGAAGAAACACTTCGGTGGCAAACCCGATACCTCTCCGGTCATCGGTGCACGGGAGAGCTTCGGTGCAGTTTGGGGTCGTTCCAGGCACTTCCGCTAGGAGCGCAGGTTCGTGTGGGCCGCCCCCCGCGGCGCGGACTGGAATGAACAAGCAATCTCCGCGTTCGCCGGTGGCGAACACCGAATTGTTCTCTCGTCTACCGTCTGTAGATTGGTGACCACCGATGCCATAGCGTTGCGCCGGGTGGGATTCTCATTGTGGCCGCCGATGCCCGTCCTGTATAGGATTGGCCGATGTGGCGATCTACCCCCGCGGAAAGATAGAACAAGACGGAACTGGTCCGCAAAAAGCGACAAGTCTCACGTCGTCGCTCTCGTCGAGATAACAGGATGGCGATGTCGTGATATTACAACGCTCGCGGCACCGCAACCGCGCGCTGATTTGCTGCGGCCCGACATGTTTGACTTCATGGGCGACCGCAACCAGCACATTGGACAATCACTAACCTCAGCCCCAAGTCGCTTGCTCGGCGAGTCGGCGCGGCCTGTTTCGCACTGCCTCACAACCCCGCGTGGTCGTTCGCTGGCACGGCACTCCCGCCGAGCAGTTCGCGCACCAGTTGCGGATCCTCCCTTCGATAGTGCCAGCGGCGACCGACCCTCAAACCGTTGCAACGGGCCAGGCGCGCCAGCATTGCCGCATACGCCCATGTGGTGCCAAACACGTCGAGCACCGGCGCGCCATCGACCGAACGCACACCGTTCATATACAAAAGTTCGGCCAGCATACCCTCCGCCGGAATCACGACGTCCGCACCCTCTGCCACTGCGGCCGACGCAGTCCGCAGGAACGCGTCAACGACCGGGGCTGGGTTCTCGAAACTGCGCGCGAGAGCCGGTTCGTCGAGCGGTGGATCGACACTGCGCACACACAGCACGCGTCCCGACAACCCGTGGGTGTCGACCGAAGTACGGGTCATCCATGCCGTCGTGGGCGCATTCGAAATCGCCGCGCTATAGCGGCCGAGCGAGCAGCCGACCAGCAGGCTCGCTTCGGTCAGCGACACCACGGGAATGTCCACGGCCGAGCGCAATTCGCGCAAGAACGGCTCGCTGAACGAGCCGATCACGAACGCGTCGAACCCTTGCTCCTCGGCCGCCAATGCGTTGGCCAGCACCGGTTCCAGCACCACGTGATGAACGAGCGCGTTGCCGAGCGCATCTGACGGCGCGCGCCCGTGATAACGTCCGGGCGGAATACCGTGCAGTTCGATCGAGTCGCCCGGTTCCAGGATCATGCGTGCGTGCTCGCATAACGCACGCTTGTAGACGCCGAGCCCATCGATTTCCGTGCTTGATTGATGCCATATCCGCATATGATCCCCCGCAATAATGGACCTTATCCAGTCCCTTCAGTTATCGCCCCCAGCGCGCACCACCGGACGCAGACTCGCACGCGGATGACAAACCGCATCGAGCGAATCGCCGCGCCTTCCTTCATCAGAACCTTGCAGACCGCGAGGCCGCATTGACGGTTTCGTGGTTGATCCGCGGCACCCAGGCCTGATATTGCGCGACAGCCGTTTCCACATCACCGCTCAGATATGCATCGACGATCGTGCCTATACCAACCGGATAGCCGCCGCCCAGCGCGCCGGTAGCGCCGCCCCCTGGCCAGCAACGTGATGTCCTCGCCGGATATGCGGGCGCGTCGGAGAGGCTCGCAGCGAGCAGTTCGTCGACAGGGCAAAGCGCCTCGCCGGGTGCGCCGCAGACAACTTCGAGAGAGTCGCCGCGCTCGGACAGGTCGACCGTGGTCGGCACGCTAGCAATGATGTCGTACACGAGACCGTTGCGCACAGTCACGACACTCGGACCCGGGGTGCCGCTGCGGCCTCCAGACGCGCCCAACAAGCATCGCATACGATGCGTCGTCCGGCAGTAGCCTGAAAAACAGGAACCTGTCATGACCGTATCCGTCGAAATCGCACCGCGTCTCTTCACGGCGCGACATTGACCGGCTCGCCCTGCCCGATCTCCGCATCTCCCTGCGCTGTACGACCCGACGTGCGCGGCGCCAGCACGACTACAGCCACCGATCCCGCGACCATCAGCAATGAAATCGCGCCGAGCCCGCCCGCCATGCTATTCGTCAGCGTTTTGATCGAGCCGATGATCATCGGACTGAAAAATCCACCGAGCATGCCGAGGCAATTCACGAGGGCGACGCCCCCTGCCGCGCCGCGCCCGCGCAGGTGATCGGTAGAGATCGCCCAGATCAGCGGATTCGGCGCAAGGATGCCAGCGGTAGCGATAGACAGGGCCACCAGCGATAGCACCAGATTCCCGCCGACGAAGCCAGCCGCGAGCAGTCCGGCGGCTCCGCACAGCATCGTGATCCCGCAGTGCCAGCGGCGCTCCATTGTGCGATCCGAATGGCGGTTCATCAGGATCAGCGCGATCCAGCTCACGAAGTACGGAATCGCGGAGTACGAACCGACGGCCAGCGGCGTGCCGACGCCAGCGCTCTTGATCAGTTGTGGCAACCAGAAACCGATCGCAAACACGCCGGCGATCTGCGTGAACCAGACAAACGCCATTACATAGACCCCCGGATCGACCAGCGCACGCCCGAACGTGTGCTCCGCGTGCGCCGCGCTGGCCGATGACGTTCGCTTCAAGTTGTCGAGCACCAGTTGCTTTTCCTGCGCGGTGAGCCAAGCAGCCTCTTGCGGTCCGTCCTGCAGGTAGAAGAACGCGGCGATACCGAGCACGCTGGCGGGCAGCCCCTGCACGATGAACATCCACTGCCAGCCGTGCAAGCCGGCAGCGCCACTCAGGTAAGTCATCAGCAGGCCGGACATCGGACCGCCGAGCAAACCGGCAATGCCCGTCGAGCACGTAAAGATCGCGATCACCTTCGCGCGCCGCTCGACCGGATACCAGCGCGTCAGATAGAAGATCACCCCCGGATACAGGCCCGCTTCGGCAAGCCCGAGCAGGAAGCGCACCACGTACAGATGCGTCGGCAGCGTCACGAACGCGGTGGCCGCCGCGAGAATCCCCCACACGATCATGATGCGCGAGAACGTGCGCTTCACGCCGATGCGTGCGAGCAGCAGATTGCTGGGCACTTCCATCAGCACGTATCCGAGAAAGAAGATCCCCGCCCCGATGCTGTAAGTCATGTCGCTGAAGCCAACGTCGTGCTTCATCTCCAACTGCGCGATGCCGATGTTGATGCGATCGAGAAACGCGAACGTATAGCACAGGAACAGGAACGGGATCAGCCGGAGCGTGACCTTCCTGTAGGTGCGTTCCGCGAAGTCGCTGGTCTGAGTCTGATTCATACCGTCTCCTCCGTTTTTCACGGGTTATCACGGACCACCGATCTTGTGCTGGTGGCCTCGTCAGGTGCTGCATACAGTTGCCTCAGCCGAACCCACAACTGGTCCAGCGGTCCATCGCATGTCGGCTGCCATCGAAGCTCAACGTCCGTTGAAAACGGCTGGCGCTTCCCGTTATAGGCACCGATGCCTTCGATCCGGTCGGCCGTCCGGATCAGGCGGTTGTACGCTGCGATCTCCACGTAAAGCCCGGTGTGCAGATCGGCCTGCATGCCGAGATAGCCTGGCCGTCTGGCGCGAATTCATATCAGCGTGAATCTGCGCGCCCTTTTGCGCAGCCAGAACCACCGCATCCTATGCCTGTCTCGCGGGCTTGCCTCCATTCAGCGCTTCTTTGAAGGTGTTCGCAGCGAGCAAGCAACGCGCCGAGCATCGTGCGATCACCGGCATTCACGTCGCCCAACTTGCTGATGGATTCTTCAAGCACGTCGCATCACTGATTCCGAACTTGCGACAAATCTCTTCGACCTTCGCACCCAGCCTGGCCTGCTTCAGCGCAAACGCAATCCGCCCATCCATAAACCTGCTCGTCTTCATGGCATGACCTTCGTGTCCGATCGGAAACATCGCACCGAATTTCTCTACTTTTGGACCGGACTGCTCCTGGGTCAGGGTCAACAGGGAAAGTGTCTATCTTTAGGTCGGCAGGAGCTTATCGAGTACTGCCGCAATATTTACGGGCGAAGAAAACACTTTCCGATCGAATACGTCGGCTTCCAATAACCCGGCAGATTCCAGTGGTCTCCCCAAAATCGCAAGTCGGGTCTCGAGCAACCGCATAGCAGTGCCGCGATCGTGCCGCAGCAGATTCGGAGCGGCATCCTTAGCGCGCCGCGCACGCCTGGATCCGTCGCGCATGGTGATCGTTACCGTACTTTCTTCGGGTCCACAACCATCCTGGGCGTGAACCGTCATGCACCTCACCAGTTCCAGCAAGCGACTGTCGCTACGACGATCGCGATTGACACAGTATTCGAGCTCTCCAAAAACCAGCATTGCCGAAACGGCGAAGGCCGTACTGGCAAGCGCCTGTCCAACCTGCTCAAAAGGTCCCTTATAGCCGGTTCCAGGGTACTCCGCATACGGCCGCCACAACGTGATGTCGATACGCTCAACCGACGCCACGTCAACACCATCCTCGAACAGCAACCTGGCGGCGATTGCGGCAGCCATGTTGTCGCCGAGCGTTGCGAAAGGTTTGGCCACCACGCCGAGGATGGCGGCCATGTCTGGCTCATTCGCCCAGGATGGTGGCTCCGAATTCAATTCCGCATACGCACGCAGCAAGCCCTTTGGCCCTTCCAGCGCAGTTGGGGCGCCGCTCATTCCCTGACCAGCCATCTGCGCCGCCAATACGCCGCCACGTGCTGCATGGGCGTTCTGCAGCCGCCATTCATCGCTGCCAGCGCGAACCGGCTCCAGCAACCCTCCCGTGATACTGGTAGCGATCGAGACGGCATGTGCCGCCTGATCTTCACCAAGGCCAAGCAGAACGGCCGTCGAGGCTGCCGCAGCGATCGTACCCAGCGTCGGGCTCGTGCGTACGCCGCGCCTGATCAGTGCCATGGCTACCTCCTCATTCGCGCCGAGCCACGACACCGCACCGTACCCGGCAACGAGCGCCCTGAGGACAGTTGCGATCGAAGCGTTCAGCGCCTCACCGGTACATACCGCTGCCGGCACCACAAGAGAGCCAGGATGAGTCCATGATGAATATTCCGAATCATCATGAAAATGGGCGTGAGCGGCGCAGGCATTGGCAGCCACCGCCTCCTGTAGCGGCACCCGGCGGCCGTCGGTCCATAGGCGCGCCGTTCCCGGTCGAGCATCGACGGTTGTCGCAAGCGCCGAAAGTGCCCGCACGCTGCCGTCGTCCGCTGCGAGGGCCGCCAGTCCGAGTGAGTCGAGCATGCAGCATGTCGCCTTTTCAGCAACGGATTCGGGAATTTCGTCCAGCGCACACCGCACGATGAACCTGCCCAGCTTGTGCGCCGCCGTGCCGACGCCCGATTGGTTTTCCACGACTCATCCTCAAGGTATGAAAAACAGTGACTTCGATATGTGAATCCCTGCGAGCAATGATTATTGCTTCGCAATCCTTATCGATAATTTCAATCGCTGTGGAAATCTGACGCTCCGCGTCCCTTTTTCTTCGCCCCAGGAAATACCGGGGCTCAACCCACCATGATTGGTTGCTGCGATTAACGAAGCGGTTCGTCTCCGTTTCGGACGGCGCGCGCCCATCGATGCAACCACCAGCCGTATTGTTGGGGCCAGCCCTCAAAATTCCCGGTCAGACCGAAGTGCTCAGCGGCATGCAGCGCCCAGAACGGATCGTAGAGCATCTGCCGCCCCAGAAAGACAAGATCCGCATCGTCTTCCTGGAGAATGCGTTCGGCGTGCTCTGGGGTCCGGATAAGACCGACCGCTCCCGTCGCGATGCCTTTTTCGGCACGAATGCGGCGAGCAAATTCGACCTGATAACCCGGCCCTCTCGCCAGATTCGAATTGGTAGCACCGGACTGCATGTTCCCACCCGAAGAACAGTCGATCAGATCGACGCCTTCGGCCTTCAATTTTCCGGCCAGGACCAGGCTATCCTCAATTGTCCAGCCACCTTCGATCCAGTCCGTCGCGGAAATCCGGACAAAAAGGGGCGTGGAATGGGGAATGGCTGACCGCACCGCCCGCGCAACCTCGAGCGGAAGGCGCATGCGGTTTTCCAGCGCGCCGCCATACTCATCGGTTCTTTGATTCGCCAGCGGAGTCAGAAAGCTCTGCAACAGATAACCGTGGGCCATGTGAAGTTCGATGATATCGAACCCCGCCAGCAGCGCGCGCCGTGCGGCCGCGACAAACGCGTGAACGATTCCCCTTATTGCGTCGGTGGACATCGCCACGGGCGTCTGCCATCCGTCGGCAAAGGCTATGGCCGATGGACCTGCCGGAACCCACTTTTCCTCGCCGATTGCCAGATCGAATTCCGTGAGTTCGCCATTTCCCAGAAACGCACGTTGCTGACTTGCCTTTCGTCCGCCATGACCGATCTGGATAGCCGCCTTTGCACCCTGCGATTTAATCAGCGTCGCGAGTTGCTGCATCCCTTCGATCTGTCTGTCTTCCCAAAGACCCAGTTCTCCATTCGAAACTCGACCGGTGCGAGTGACGGCAGTCTGCTCGACAAAAACCAGCCCTGCCCCCCCCATCGCAAACTTCGCGTAATGCGCGAGGTGAAATGGCATGACATACCCGTTCTCGGCCGAATACATCCCCATTGGCGAAACTACAATCCGATTCTTCAGTGTCACTGACCGGAACGTCAGCTCCTGAAACAGCTTGATCCCTTTCTTCACTACCGCCTCCTCTCACTGGCTTACCTTCGAGCACTCGACAATCGGCGCTCCGCTTTTCCTCAGGCGGCGAGGCAACCGGGAACATTGACCCGGGCCCTCCCCCTTTTCGCATCCGCAAACTGGGTTCAGATAACGCGGTGCTGAAATTACGTACGGGTCTCCGGTTGACCGTCTATCAATCGATGCAGCTCAAGCGGGTTTTCCTGATGCAGTTCGACGGGCAGGAGCGTCTCCGGCATGTCCTGGTAACATACCGGTCGCAGGAATCGATGTATTGCAAGACTGCCTACCGACGTCGAGCGACTATCGGATGTCGCCGGATAGGGACCGCCGTGCACCATCGCATGCCCGACTTCCACACCGGTGCCAAAGCCATTAGCCAGAATGCGCCCGGCGCGACGTTCAAGCACGGGCAGGAAAGTGCGCGCGTCCGCATGATCGGCATCGTCGATATGCAGCGCAGTCGTCAATTGTCCCTCCAGCGACTCTACGATGTCGCGCATCGACTCCATATCGGGACAACGCACAACGAGCGACGATGCGCCGAAAATTTCCTCGTGCAGCTCGGGATGCCGGCGAAACGCATCCGCAGTTGTCGAGAAGAGTACCGCCTGGCCCTGATGCTGTGTGGTTGCCTCACCGCCATGCACCAGCACGCTCACACCGGCGTGTTGCGCAGCACGGCCTACAGCCGCCTCGTAAGCCTTGCGGATGCCGGGAGTGAGCATGGTCGCGGCGGGCGTTGCAGACAGCGCCGCCGATGCTGCAGCCACAAAACGATCGAGGTCGGGCCCGTCCACCGCAAGGACCAGACCGGGGTTAGTACAGAATTGACCGGCACCGAGCACCAGAGCGCCGGCGAACGCCTCGCCAATCGCCTCCGCACGACGCTTCAACGCCGTTGGAAAAAGCAGCACCGGATTGATACTGCTCATCTCTGCGAATACGGGAATCGGCTCGCAACGCGTGGCGGCGACATTTACGAGAGCCATGCCGCCGGCGCGCGATCCGGTAAACCCAACCGCCTTGATCCGGCGATCCCCGACAAGCGCTTGACCAATCTCCAGGCCACTGTCGAAGAGTAACGAGAACGTGCCTTCCGGCATGCCGCAATCGCGAACGGCCTTCTGTGTCGCCAGCCCAACGAGTTCCGAAGTGCCGGGATGCGCCGAATGCGCCTTCACGATCACCGGACACCCGGCCGCAAGCGCCGATGCCGTATCCCCCCCCACCACCGAAAACGCGAGTGGAAAATTGCTCGCACCGAACACGGCTACCGGACCGAGCGCGATATGACGCAAACGCAGATCGGGACGCGGCAATGGTTTGCGCTCCGGCTGTGCAGGGTCGATACGTACACCGAGAAAACGTCCATCGCGTACAACAGCTGCAAACAGGCGCAACTGACCAACCGTGCGGCCGCGTTCGCCCTCTACGCGCGCGCGAGGCAGCCCGCTCTCCACCACGCAGCGCTCAATCAGGCTGTCGCCGAGATCGAGGATGTTTTGTGCAATCGACTCGAGAAACCGTGCTCGTGCTTCGAGCGGCGCCTCCCGATAGATATCGAATGCCGACCGCGCAAGCTCGCACGCGGCATCGAGGTCGGCACGCGTCGCGCCACCGAACGCCGGCTCCAGAGCTGTGCCGGTGGCGGCGTCGAGCCCTCGGATCAAACCGTTTGTCCCGCGTACAGCTTTCTGTCCAATCAGAAGGTTACCTGCGATCTGCATCCGGGATTTCTCCAAAAAAAGACGTGACGAACCCATCACTTGCCCCAGCGCAGGACCAGCGGATCAAGGCGGCGTGCTACTTTCAGAAGTCCCGCGCGCACCGAGGGATGCATCGGCGCGAGCGGATGGCGAATCGTATCCGAACCGATCACACCGCCTTCCTTCATCAGCGCCTTGCATGCGGCAAGCCCACACTGGCGATTCTCGTAATTGATGAGCGGCAACCATTGCTGGTAAAGATCAGCGGCCTTTTCTGCGTCCCCGGCGAAGTACGCGTCGACGATCTTGCGGATACCATCCGGGTACCCACCTCCCGTCATGGCGCCCGTTGCACCCGCGTCGAGATCCGGCATCAGCGTAATCGCCTCTTCGCCATCCCAAGGACCAACGACCGCGTCGCCGCCCAGCTCGATCAATTCCCTCAGCTTCGATGCCGCCTGCGCCGTTTCGATCTTGAAATACGATACGTTCGCGACTTCGCGAGCGAGCTTCGCAAGAAACGAAGCGGATAACGGTGTGCCCGAGACGGGCGCATCCTGGATCATGATCGGAATATCAATTGCATCCGATACACGGCCGTAAAATTCATGGATGTTGCGCTCGGCAACGCGGATTGTCGCGCCGTGATACGGCGGCATTACCATCACCATCGCCGCGCCGGCATCCTGCGCAGCACGACTACGTTCGGCGCAAACGAGCGAACTGAAGTGCGTGGTCGTCACGATCACCGGTATGCGGCCCGCTACGTGTTCGAGTACCGTCGTTTGGACGATGTCGCGCTCGTCGTCCGTCAGGGCAAACTGCTCGGAGAAATTGGCGAGAATACAGATTCCGTCGGAGCCCGCATCGATCATGAAGTCGATTGCACGACGCTGACCGTCGAGATCGACACGACCGTTCGCATCGAAAATGGTAGGCGCAACGGGGAACACGCCCCGATAGATTTTGTCAGCCAAGATTATCCCCATAACATCGCATACAGATCAGCGTTGCCCGAGCCTGACTCTCGTGCGATCGCATTTGTGTGTTCGACTACCGTCGTACCAGCTCTTCCGTAACTCGCGCCCGTCAATCCAGCCGGTAGAAGCGGCTTGCAGTGCCCGAGAACAGCGCCCGCTTCTCGTCCACGGATGCGGCACCGACGACCCGCTTCATGGCGTTCCAGAAAACGTTGTATCCGGTGCCCATCTTCTCGACCGGGAAGTTGCTTTCGAACATGCATCGTTGAGCCCCGAAAAGGTCAACGCATGTTTCGACATACGGCCGCCATAGGGATGCGAGCAATTCCGAAGATGGAGGGATCGGCGCCGTCCGGTAGTCGAACGCTGCCAGACGCATCATCATGCCGCCAAGCTTGACCGAGACGTTCGGGTATTTCGCCAGCCTGGCCATCGAAGCGCGCCAGACTTCGAAGACCTCGTTCTCGCGTCCGGCATATGGTCCGTACCCGAGCGGACCACCACAATGGCCAACGACGATGTCCAGGCCGGGGAGCGCTTCGGCAATCGCCTGAACGTCGCCGAGCTGGGGGTGAAACACCCATGCGTCAAGCGATAGCCCCATGCGTGATAGAACATGCAGGCCAGAAATGACGTCGTCTCGCAGCATCATCTGAGACTCGCACCAGTCATGACTGTTGCCAACCTCCGGACTGGCATCCCATCCGGCGGCAAACCGGACTCCCCGAAAGCGCCCGTTGCCGGCCTCCAGATGCGCCGCCAGCACCTCTTCCACTGCGGCTCCCAGACGCAAATCGGCGAAACCGACAATGCCCGCGCAGATCTTCGCCGGCCCATAGGCGCCGCTCTCGCTCATGGCCGCCATTCCGGCGGCAAACTCCGTCTCACCGACGGGCCTGAGCGAAGCCGGCCCATGCGCCCGGGACATCGCACCCGATTCGAGATAGACGGTCTTTACAACTGCGTGTCCACCCGCCACATCTTCCGCGTATTGCCGGATCAGGTATTCGGACTGCGGCCGGTCCCACAAATGATGATGTGCGTCGACGATGGGAATATCGGGCTCAATAACCGGTTCGGCAGGCTGCAAGGCGAGCCACGTCGAATCAGGCGCGAAGATGCTGCCAAATCTGGCAGGCCGCCCTTGAACAGCCGTATTGAACAGTGACACAACGTTTCCTTTCAAGGCTTGATTTCCTCTGTGCCCGCATGCGCGCGGCGACGCGAATCGCCGCGCGCAGGATATGGACCACTCGTGCCAGACTATCTTTGTTGCCGACTTTTTAGCAACCACTCGCTTGCGCACGAATACGCAGCGATGCCGCCGACGTTAGCCCGCGCCGCGCAAAGAGCGGGGCTGCTGTTCTCAATACGAGCGCGGCAACCCCAGCACGTGCTCGCTGAGGAAAGCGAGAATCAGATTCGTCGAGACAGGGGCAGTCTGATAGATGCGGACCTCTCTCCACTTGCGCTCGATGTCGTACTCCCGCGCGTAACCGAAACCCCCGTGGGTTTGAAGCGTCGTGTCAGCCGCATGCCAGGTCGCCTCGGACGCAAGCAGCTTCGCCATGTTCGCTTCCGCGCCGCACGGCTGTCCGGCCTGAAAGAGCGCAGCGGCCTTTCGCGACATCAGGTCAGCCGCTTCCAGCTCCATGTAGGCTCGGGCGAGCGGAAACTGGATGCCCTGATTCTGTCCGATCGACCGTCCGAACACCCGACGTTCGTTCGCATAGTCGACGCCCTTCTTGAGCAGCCAGCGTCCGTCGCCGATACACTCCTGGGCAACCAGGATTCGTTCGGCGTTCATGCCATCGAGGATGTAACGGAAGCCCTTGCCCTCCTCTCCCACGAGGTTCTCAACAGGTACTTCCAGGTTTTCGATGAAAACTTCCGTCGTGTTGTGATTGAGCATCGCCGGAATGGGCCGGATGTCGATGCCGTTGCCCTTCGCCTGCCGAAGATCGACCAGCAGGGTCGACAGGCCTTCGGTTTTCTTCTTGCACTGGTCAAGCGGCGTTGTACGAACCAGGAGCAACATCAGATCGGAATGCAGGGCGCGCGAGGTCCAGACCTTCTGGCCGTTGACCACGTAGACGTCTCCCCGTCGTTCCGCCCTTGTCTTCAACTGCGTTGTATCGGAACCGGACGTGGGTTCAGTCACGCCAAATGCCTGCAGCCGAAGCTGCCCACTCGCGATGGCGGGCAGGTATTTGCGCTTCTGCTCTTCACTCCCGTGGCGGAGCAGCGTACCCATGATGTACATCTGGGCATGCGCCGGACTCGCGACACAGCCGCTCGCGTTGATCTCTTCGAGAATGACCGCTGCCGCACGCAAGGGCATGCCCGAGCCGCCATACTCCTCGGGGATGAGCGCACCCAGAAAGCCGGCGTCCGTCAGTTCCTGGACGAATTCCGTCGGGTAGCCGGACTTCTCGTCAAGACTGCGCCAATACTCGCCGGGAAAGTCCTTGCAGATCCGCCGCACGGCGTCGCGGAGCTCGGGAAAATCCTCCCGGGTCGTCGAGAGAAAAATCTCGTCATCGGAAATCGTCGTGGATGCTGAATTCATGCTGTTGATCTCTCGTTAAGCAATGCAATACGTGTCAGGCGACGGGAACGAAGCCCTTGGGCAGCCCCGCCCTCGCAATGGCTCCGGCAAATGGCTCCCCGGGTAACCACGTCTCGACATCACGCCTGAGTTCAATGAGAGCGTTAATGTCGACCCCGGTGCGCAATCCCTGTGATTCGAGGAGAAAAACGCAGTCCTCGGTGTTGATATTGCCCGTCGCATTGGGTGCGAAAGGACAACCGCCCAGCCCGGCCAGAGACGAATCGAACGCCCTGACACCCACCTCGAGCGCGGCATAGACGTTTGCCATTCCCATGCCCCTGGTATCGTGGAAGTGGCAGGCCACCGGCGTCTCACCCGTCAGTCGCAGCACGTCCCTCATCAGATCCCGTACCTGGCCCGGGTTGGCGTATCCGACGGTATCGGCAATCGTGATCTCGTCCGCACCCATCTTGAGCAGCCGCTCAACGATCTGGAGTACGGTCGACGGCTCCACTTTTCCGGCAATCGTGCAGCCGAACGCCGTCGCCACTCCCGAACCAACGACGACATCGGCACGCCCCAGTTCGTCGCGGTATGACACGATGCGGGAAAAATCCTCAATCGACTCCTCGGTGGATCGCCTCACATTCCTCATGTTGTGTTCGTTGCTTGCCGAGAGAACATAGTCGATCTTCTTCAGACCGATCTCCATGGCCCTCTGGGCACCCCGCAGGTTGGGCACCAATGCGCTGGCATGGAGCCCCTCGATCCGGAGCACGCCGGCCGCGACCTCCTCGGCGTCTGCAAACTGCGGCGCGATCTTCGGCGGCACGAACGAGGTCACCTCGATGTGGCTGATGCCCGCCGCAGCTTCCCTGCGGCACCATTCAACCTTCCTGCCGGCGGGAAGAATCGTCTTCACCATCTGCAGTCCGTCTCGCACGCCGACTTCCCTGACTGAAACGAATTCGCTCATGTCTGCCTCTCAATGACCGCGGAAGTTGGGCTTGCGCTTCTCGTTATAGGCCAGCACCCCTTCGAGGCGATCCTGTGTCGGCACCATCCTGTTGTAGGCCTCGATCTCGAACGCCAACCCGTCGGACAGTGACATCTGAAGCCCCCGGTGGACCGACTGCTTGGCCTGCCGCACCGCTATCGGTGCGTTGCCCGCAATACGCCCGGCCGTGGCCAGAACTTCACGGAGCAGATCGGCCGGCTCGCAAACCTTGTTGACGAAACCCCAGGCAAGGGCTTCCTGTGCCGAAAACGGCGTGCCGGTCATGACGATCTCTTTCGCCCGGCGCTCACCAACAGCCCGCGGCAGCGTCTGCGTACCACCGGCGCCAGGCATAATGCCAAGCGTCACCTCGGTCAGCGCAAACCGCGCCTGCGTCGATGCATAGGCGAAATCGCACACACCGACAAATTCGCATCCCCCCCCATAGGCGGCTCCGTTCACCGCCGCAATGACGGGAACCGGACACGCAACGATTGCACGGACCATGCGCTCGAAGATGGCGTGCTGGGCCATCCATTGCTGGTCGGTCATCCCTTTGCGTTCTTTCAGATCGCCCCCCGCGCAGAACACCCGCTCACCGGCCCCCGTCAGGACGATGCAGCGAACGTCGCCGGACGCCACGGAGAACTGCTCGAAGAATTCGACCATGTCGCATCCCATCTGCGTATTGACCGCATTGGCACTCGCTGGCCTGTTCAGCGTTACGAGCAGTACGTGCTCCGACTCCTTCGTTACAAGAAGCGTTTCAAATTCGGTCTTCATTCAAATGTCCTCACAGTGCCTTTTCGCCCACCCACTTTTCCGTCTGTTCGCCCAACTCCGGCGGCAGCCCATCGGAACGCGGGCGCGTGCCATCCAGAGAAATCGGGATACCCATGAGCGGCAGGCTGTCACCCGCACAGGGCCCCACCATGCCGAGCGCCTGCGTCTGCGGATGCCTCGCCGCCTTGTCCACCGTCAGCAGAGGCGCGTTGGGAACACCCACAGCATCCAGTGCTGCGGAAAGATCCGCCGCGCTGATCGTCGATATGGTCCCCTGCAGTTCCGCGATCAACGGGTCCTTGTTCTGTACGCGCGCGGCGTTCATCGCATATGCCGGAAGTTGTGCAAGCTCGGCGCGGCCGATGGCCGTACAGAACTTGCGGAACAGGTTATCGTTGCCGGCCGCGATCATCAGCCACTCGTCTGCGGTCCTGAATGCCTGATACGGGACGATCTGTGGCGCACCGGACCCCTGAGGCTCTGGAACCTCACCGGATGCGTGATAGACAGCCATCGGCGTGGTCATCCACGCGAGTGCGGTCTCGAAGAGCGACGTCTCCACCCGTCCACCGCTGCCGGTCCGCTGCAGTTCGAGCAGTTTCACGAGCAGGCCGATCACGGTCCACATGCCGGATCCCATGTCCACCAGAGAGACGCCGACCCGCACCGGCGGCCGGTTGGGTTCTCCCGTCACACTCATGATCCCCGACGTAGCCTGCGCCAGCGGATCGTATCCCGGCTTGGAACTCAGCGGCCCCCGCTGACCGAAGGCACCGATGTCGCACCAGATGAGCGACGGTTTCTCCGCCTGCAGCGTCTCCGGTGTCAGCCCGAATTTTGCGAGAAGGCCCGGACGCAAATTCTGTACAACGGCGTCGGCCTGCTCAAGGATCAGCGATCGCAGTTGCGCCTGGCCATCCTCTGTGGAAAGATCGATCGCCACACTCTCCTTGCCCCTGTTGAGCGAAAAGAACTGGGCGGAGGTACCGCGCCAGAACGGGGGCCCCCAACTGCGCGAATGGTCACCCGCGCCCGGATTTTCGACCTTGATCACGCGGGCACCGAGGTCCGCAAGGACGAGGCACGCATATGGCGCGGCCACACTCGTCCCCAGTTCGATAACTGTGAGGCCCTCGAGCGGACGCCGCCGCGCATCGCTACATACGCCCTGCTCGCCGCTATCCATGAATTGCCTGCTTTCTGACTTCACCGGGACCTCGCCATCCAATAAATATGAAACGTTTTATTTCACGTAAAAATTAATGCACTTCCCGCGACATTTCAGAGATATGCCTCATCGAGTGCAAGCTCTGAAAGCTCTGTCGCATTGCCCGAGTGCCGGATTTCGCCACCCCGGATGACGTATCCGCGGTGCGCGAGCTTCAACGCCGGTCTTGCCATCTGCTCGCTCATCAGAATCGTGGTCCCGCGCCTCTGGATCTCCCGTACGGCGTCGCTGATACGCGAAATCCAGACCGGAGCCAAACCGAGAAACGGCTCGTCGAGCAACAACAGCGAAGGCGACGTCATTAACGCGCGCGCGAACGCAACAATCTGCTGCTGGCCACCGCTCAGTTGACCCGCGGGTTGATCCTTCCGCTCGTTGAGCATGGGAAAGAGTTCGCCCAGCCATCCGTAAACTTCGGCGCTTTTTTTGCGCGACATCGTAAGCGCTCCGGCCAAGACGTTGTCACCCACCGACATGGCCGCAAAAACCCGTCTGCCCTCCGGAGAGTAACCGACCCCGGCACGGGCGCACTGATCAGGGCGAAGTCCACGCAGATTCCGGCCTTGCAGTTCGATCTGCCCGCCTGCCGGGCCAACCAGGCCGATGATCGACTTGATCAGGCTGGATTTGCCAGCCCCATTGGCGCCGATGAGCAGAACCGTCTCGCCGCGTTCAATGTCGATCGAAACGCGCCGCAATGCTGATACACCGCCATACCGAACTTCGAGATCCTTAATTTTGAGCATCGGTAGCTTCCTCGAAATCACCAAGGTATGCCCGAAGTACATCCGGACGCTGAAGCACGTCGGACGGTGTACCGTCCGCGATTAGCCGGCCTCCATCGAGAACGATCGCCCGCCCGCACAATCTCTTGATGAGATCTATGTCGTGCTCGACGATCAGCACACTGCACTTCAACTGCTCCCTTGCGCGCTGGATGAAGTCATCAATGTTCGCACGCTCACGTGCCTCAAGACCTGCCGCAGGCTCGTCCAGCAAGAGCACCGTCGGGCGACACGCATAGACCAGAACCAGGCCGAGCATCTTCTGAAGACCGTATGGCAGGCTGTCTGCCCGCTCTTCCAGCCGCTCCGCCAGTCCGTACCGCTCCAGCATGCCTTCCAGCCCCTCGTCCAGACCGCGCCGCCCGGAAAACTCCAGCGCGAAAAGCAGGTTCTCCCGGACGCTCACGCTTCCGAATATGTTCGTCTGCTGAAACGAACGCATCAAGCCGAGCCGGCTAATCTCGTGAAGCGGCACACCACCGATTTCCCGGCCGCGCAGCCTCACGGCGCCGGAAGTCGGCGAAGTTGAACCACACAGGACATTGATGAGAGTCGTCTTACCCGCACCGTTGGGTCCGATGATTCCGAGTGTCTCCTCGCGGGCAAGGCTGAACGATATTTTCTCGAATACCGTTAGTCCTCCAAAGCGCTTCGTCATCTCGACAACCTCGAGAACCGGACCGTCATCGAAGCCTTTCGGTGCCGTCACTTCCAACGGGCCCTTAACCTTCGACATTGCGTCCTCCCGGGACAGAGGTAGGCGCGAGCTTCGAGCCACTGGAGCCACGCCCCGGTCGCCTACGGCAGAACCATATGATCAGGCGTTCAAGCTGGCCTGTAATGCCGCCAGGGGCGATCAGCACGATAAGGATCACAAAGACACCGAACAGGCCCTGCGAATACTCCCCGCCAATACTGAAGTAGTTGGCCGCCCACACGAGAACCGCCGTCCCAAGAATCGGGCCGAGCAGCGTTCCGGCGCCACCGACAAATGCATAGGCAACATACGTGACTGCTGTGGCTGACGAAAAAGACGACGGATTCGCCGTGAGCAGCATGTTGACGAGCGAGAAGCCGGCGAGTCCAGCAAGACCTGCTGCTACTACAAAGCCGAGTGCCTTGTAGCGCCAGACAACCAGGCCGAGACTTCGCGCTAGCAATTCGTTTTCCTGGATTCCACCAAACTGCCGCCGAAACGCTCCAGTCACTGCAAGCGTGATGAGCGTTGCGCACAGGGCGATAACAGCAGCGACCGACAATACCGCGCGATTGTCCACGAACGACCATTGGAACAGCGTCGTCGATGGAATCCCAGCCAGACCGTTCGAACCACCGGTCCAGGCGGGAAACTCGAGGAGCAGCAGTTGCACGATCTCGGTAAACACGTACGTCACCAGAACGAAGTACACGCCCTTGAGACGTAAAACCAATGCACCAAGAGGTAATGCGATCAATGCCGGCACGATGAAACTGATGCCTGTGAGCAAGATCACGTTGGTCAATCCACCAAGCGCCGCCACGCCAGCAGCATAGCCACCAATGCACATGAATGCTGGCGCAGCAAAGCTGATCAGATTCATCCGCAGCATGAGGTAAATACTGAGCGCGGCAGGAACCGCGACCAGAATCTGGTTGGTAATCGAGTTGACCAGGAGACTGGATGATAGCCATGGAACCGCCGCGCTCAGCGCAACGGCAACCACACCGAACAGAGCCGCCCACTCGCGACTTTCCCGACGTCCCTCAAACTGGGTTCGCATTCAGGCACCCCTCACTTCACGTCCGAACAGCCCCGACGGCTTCACGACAAGAATCACCAGGACAATGACAAACAACGCGAGCGCGCCCTTCGAGCCACCCAGATAAACGCTCGAGTACGCCTCGATGAGACCCACAATGAATGCGGCAACCGTTGCACCCCACATGCTTCCCAGACCACCGAGAATCACGACGATAAACGACGTAGCCAGTACGGATTCACCGATATGCGGCGCGAGCGAGAGTATCGGTGTGACAAGCGCACCGGTGATCCCCGCAAGGCCCGTCGCGATGCCAAACGCAAGTGGAAACAACAACCGTGCTCTCAAACCAAGGGAACTCGCCACCATCCGATCGCTGGCGAGCGCCCGCAGGGCTCTTCCCAGTCCAGTTCGGTACATCATCAGGTACACAACTCCGATGATCGCCAGACTCACTCCGATCATGATCAGATTGGCAACCGGAACGAAAATACCGCCGTAGGAGAGGACGCTCGCAACCGGAAACTGAAACTCCTGCGCCTCCGGTCCGAATCCGAGCACAAAACCCGTCGTCATGACCATCGACAGCCCCAGCGTCAACATGAGCGTGGCCAGCCCATCGTTGATCGTGCGCTCAAGAAACAGCAGTTCGAACAGGTATCCGGCCACCCCCGTAACAACTGCTGCAACCAGCACGGCGACGGGATACGGGAGCCCCCAATAGTGCGCAGTGGCAAACGCCACGTAGCCGCCAAGCGCATAGAACGCTCCGTGCGCGAAATTCATGACACCGACGATCCCGAAGATCAGGGTGAAGCCGAGCGCGAGCAACGCGTACTGAGCGCCCATGCTTAATCCGATCAGACCAGTTGCGATAATTGAGCCCATCTCCGCGTCACCCTATTTCCCGGTCGCCGCCACGAAACGCTGAATCGGCAGGTACTTGCCATCGGCGATCACACCCATCCCGAACGGCAACGAAATTTCCTGGTTGACACCAAAGAACTCCTTGCCGATCCAGAGACCCTTGCCCATGTTCGGATCGTCGATCGGTAGTGCGCGCAAGGCCACCGCGATCTTCGCGGTGTCGGTCGACGTACCGGCGACCGTAATCGCCTTCAGAACAAGGCGCGATGCCGCGATCCACTGATAGAAAAGCGTGACGGGTGGCGGGTCCTTTTTGAAGAACTGCCGGTACTGTCCGTCGATCTGTTTGATCCGGTCATCCAGCACGACGGGTTCGTACCAGTACATGTTCCTGATGACGTCAGTCCCCCCCGCCACGCGCGCGATTTCGCCGGTGCTTGGGCCGCCGAGCCGGCCAATCGCGCCATTGAAACCCGCCTGACGGAGCTGCTTGACGATAATGCCCGCATCGCCCGCAGGAGTTGACGCCAGTTCAACGGCGTCAGGCGACGACGAAAGGAGTCGCAGCACCGTCGGCGCGAAGTTGGTGGTACCCCGCTGGTAATATTCTTCGGTCGCCGTGATGCCATTCTTCCTGTAAATTTCGGCATCGACTGAACCGGTATCCGTCCCGCCTTGATCGTTCGGGGCAACGACGGCGACCTTCTTCATTCCGAACCGGGCCTTTGCCGCCTTGATGATCGGATCGGCCCATCCGCTCGGACCAGGGCCAAAGTGGAACACCAGTGGCCAGCTCGGGCCGATTACCTGTTTCCCGTAGCTGTTCGCCATGACGAGCATGTTATTTCGGACCGCAATCGGCTTGACGCCAGCGACCTCGTTCGACCCGACGGGACCAATCACGATGTTGATGCCCTGACTCGCGATCTGGTTCGTCGCCGCAGCAGCCGCTTCGGTGGAATATTTACTGTCGATGGCAACATAGGTCACCTGACAGCGCTCTTGACCGACCTGCAGGCCACCGGCGGCGTTAGCCTCCGCAGCACTGAACGCCACGGCCTCCCGGTCCGCTTCCCCCCAATTTGCCGCTGGCCCCGACAGGACAGCAACCACGCCGATCTTGACTTCGCATGCGGCTGCATGAGCCTGCAGCGCTGCACACGAAAGCACCGCAAATACCGCAGCGGCGCGGAATCTCAAATTGCCCATCGATCTCGTCTCCTTTATAAATCGTTACTTTTTTTCGTAGTGATCGCCACATGAATGCTATAGATTTTGGGCTGCGCGATCAATAAAACGTTTCATTTTTATACTAAGGAAATACCCTGGCCAGAGCCCCGTAGACCAGAAGTGATCTCCCCCGGGGTATTCCAACGCACTTCTTCATTACATGCCGCAGCGGCATGCTCCACCAGGATCACCACTGTCGCCAGGCGGATAGAACTGCGGGCTGGCGCAATATAGGCTGGCACCGGGTCCCCTCGGCTGGCCTCCCGGTCATGAACGCGCGTCAACCAGCCCTCGGCCTATACCGTTCGCCACTACGCTCATAACACCCCACGACAGGAGAGGTTCCGGTAAAGGCTACGAACTCCAAAATTCCACGGGCTCGTCTTCGTACATAAGCTGACGAAATTTACCAGCGCACCTAGCGCGGGCGTCGATATCGTTACCCGGTCACCGAGATGATGAGTGAAACCGGCCCCCACCGCGTCGCGATCCTTTACAGGAGAGAACATTGTTCCCAGGAAAAGCATGAAGCCATCTGGATATTGATGATGCTCACCCCATACCTGCCTCACCAGTTCCGTCGGGTCCCGGCTTATCTCAGACATTCGACTGACCGCATCCAGTACGAAACCGTCCTCGCCTTCAACCAACAGCCGCACCGAAGCACCTCGCACACTATCCATCGTGAAGCCATCATCGAATAGCCGGATAAACGGCCCTATCGCGCATGAAGCGTTATTGTCCTTGCATTTTCCTAAAAGCAACGCGGATCGCCCCTCAATATCCCGAAGGTTCACGTCATTGCCGAGCGTCGCCCCTACTGGTACTCCACCGGAATTGACCGCGAGCACAATTTCGGGCTCAGGGTTGTTCCATTTTGAAGACGGAAGCAAGCCCACTTCGTCGGCAAATCCAACAGATGACATTGGCTGGGACTTGGTGAAAACTTCCGCATCCGGACCAATCCCGACTTCCATGTACTGGGACCATGCGCCTCGCCGCTGCAACGCTGCCTTCAAACGCAAAGCCCCATCTGACCCAGGAACGATTCTCGCCAGATCCGAACCCAACGCCTCCCGCACGGTACGCCTGATTTCCTCGGCTCTGGACGGATCACCACCGGCCTGCTCTTCGATGACCCGTTCAATCAGACTCACAGCAAACGTAACACCGCACGCCTTGATCGCCTGAACATCGCACGGAGCAAGCATCTTAAGCGTTGCCCCACCTGCGTCAGAGAATTGGGCCTTAACGATGTCCCGAACGTCGCCAATGGGTTCACCTACGCATCGTCTCGCGAAGCAGGCGACGTCCGGCATATCGAAAAGGTCCGCCGTTGTCGGTACGGTTGCAGTGATATCAAGTACCTCACCGTCCCGAATCACAATCACGCATGGGCCTTCGAAGGTTGCCGTTTTACGCCACACCCGGCCAACAAGCAGAGCATCGTTGATATCCTCTGGAAGAAAAGAGTTCATCTTGAATGTAATTTTCTTTACAAGTCAGCTTATATGTTCGGATACCTATGTTTTCAGATGTGAAAAAAAATGTTTGGTCACAACATTTTTTCGAGCTCGGGCACCACCTCGAAGAGGTCGCCGATCAGGCCATAGTCGGCCACGCTGAAGATCGGCGCCTCTTCGTCCTTGTTGATCGCGACGATCACCTTCGAGTCCTTCATGCCGGCCAGATGCTGGAT
>NZ_FMYQ01000051.1 GCF_900096975.1 Paraburkholderia lycopersici | reverse complement strand
CAGAACGAGCGGATCTCGCGCTTTGCCTGGTAGCGCGAGCCCGCGCCACCGTCGAAGCCGTCATACGACGGAGCCTGCAGAAACAGCGTTTTCATGAGAGGAATGCTCCGGGTACCCTGTATCTGTCGGGTGATGATTGATGTGACATTCAATAGAAATAGTCGGCGCAAACTGGTGCATCCCGCGAACGCGCGCGGTGAACGCGCTCAGCGGCCGTCCGACCCCTCGACGACCGGCCGGCGCGCGTTGGCGGAGCCGGTCATGGCGGGAGGCGCTTCGGACTCCGGGTTGGCGACGCTCACGCGCACGCCGCGCCAGATCACGTGCGAGCCGAACGCGGCGGCGAGCCACTGAAGAGCCAGCAGCACGTCGCGCAGCGGCACCAGCGGCAAATCGCGCCAGAACGCGCGCCAGCTTCCGCTCGCGCGCACATGCAGTATCAAACGCGCAATGATACCGCCCGCCGTGGCCGTGGCGAGCGCGGCCAGCGCGGCGCGCGTGGCGGCGCAGGCGCCGCTGCCGGCCCCCGCCGCGACCAGAGCGTAGGACAGCGCGCCCAAAACGAGCCAAGGCGTCGGAAACGTGATGAAAAGCGAAGCGAAACCCGCGGGATTCACCGAGCGGATCGTACGCAGCCAGCGCGTTTCGCGCAGCCAGAGCGCGCCGAAAGTGGGCTCGATCACGTCCGTGGCGACGACCACGGGCGCGAGCACCGTGGCGAGGCCGTGATCGCGCGCGTAGCGGGCGAGCAGGTAGTCGTCGGCGAGGCAGTCCTTGAGCGCGGCAAAACCGCCAATGCGCTCGAGTGTCGCACGCGAAAGCGCGAGCGTCGCGCCAAAGCCGAAGGCGCGCGAGCCCGTGGAATGCGCGACCCGCACCGAGGGCGCGAACCACTCGTTGATGAAAAGCGCGCCCACGCGCGGCCAGAAGCCGCCGATGCTGCGCGCGCTATACAAGCAGGTCACGACACCCACGTCGGGATCGGCGAGCGCCGCGGTGACGACCTCGAGATAGTCGGGCTCGACGGCGATATCGCTATCGGCGACGACGATCGCGTCGTAACGCGCGCGCGCGACGAGATTGATGAGGTTGCTCACCTTGAGGTTGCTGCCGTGCACGCGCGGGTCGACCACGAGCTCGATGTCATGGCCCGGATACGCGGCCTGCAGGCGCCGCACCACGGCAATGGCGGGATCCTGCGGCGACGAAACGCCAAACAGCAACTGAAAGCGCGGATGCCGCTGCTCGCAGAACGTGGCGAGATTTTCGTAGAGACGCGGCTCGGCGCCGCACAGGGGTTTGAGCACGCTGACCGGCTGCGCCCGCGCACGGCGGGCGCGGCGCGCGGCCTCCCGCACGAGCGAAGCCGAGCCGAGGCGCGGCATTGTGAGCGCCGCGACGAGGCCGTAGAACGTTGCGGCCCCACATAGCGCAATCACGCTCCAGACGATCGCAGGCATGACGGAAACGAACGGCCCTGTCATGCCACGCCGCCTTGCAAGGTCATCGTGTGGGCGAGGCCGCCTTTACGGCCGTTACCCTGCTTCGCACACTTGTTGCTGTTCAGCAAACTGGCCCGGCTGCGATTGCCCCCGGCTGTGCGCATGACGCAAAGCGCCCACGTTGCGCCGGCCGAATCCAGCATCTCGCCACTTACCATGTCACTGCCCTGACAATTCAAAAAATAAAAACGCGCATCGTAGCCACATCGCGAATTCGCGGCTGGATACCGCCGTATTGACGGCGATTTGCATGATGCAACGCAAATTGAAGAAGCGTGATCGCGTAAAACGCGCGCGATCGCACAGCACGCTGAACCTGGTCGCTCCCCGATTCAAGCGGAAAATTGTAGCAGCAAGATCTGTCAGCCGCTTCCGACACCGACAGGAAAATGCGTTGCCGAATCTGCAAAACCGTAACTATTTCACCTGTTAAACGGCTAGCTTCCAGAGTTTTTCCGGCCCGACTAAATTCGGTAAGCCAATAGAAATAGGTTATTAACGTAGTTGAATTAATCCAGCGCCGGGAAATTAAATAATAATAATTCTCGCTAATGTTCAAATCGCTTTCCCGTCGCATCAGCCGTAACGGAACCCACGCCGACTGCATGGGTTCGCGAAGGCCCCCAGCAGGAACGAAGGCGCTTTGGCACAATGGCCGCACCTTGCGACAGCCTTGCGGGCCGATGCCGGCGCGCCGCACGCGTGTCGCGGCTTGTCCAACACGCCACACGCCACGCCATGATCCCCTTTTCCGTACTCGACCTCTCGCCCATCCCCGCCGGCTCTCATGCCGGCGCCGCGCTGCGCAATACGCTCGATCTCGCCCGGCACGCCGAACGCTGGGGCTACCGGCGCTACTGGCTTGCGGAACATCACAACATGACGGGGATCGCCAGTGCGGCGACCGCAGTGGTGATCGGCTTCGTGGCGGGCGGCACCCAAAGCATCCGCGTGGGCTCGGGCGGCATCATGCTGCCGAACCACGCCCCGCTCGTGATCGCCGAGCAATTCGGTACGCTCGAGGCGCTCTACCCCGGCCGCATCGATCTCGGCCTCGGGCGCGCGCCCGGCACCGACCAGACCACGGCGCGTGCGCTGCGCCGCGACCTGCAAGCCAGCGCCGACAGCTTCCCCGACGACGTGGCCGAACTGCAGCGCTATTTCGCCGCGCCCGTGGAAGGCCAGCGCGTGCGCGCCGTGCCGGGCGCGGGCCTGAACGTGCCGCTTTATATCCTCGGGTCGAGCCTTTACGGCGCGCAGCTCGCGGCCGCGATGGGCCTGCCGTTCGCGTTCGCTTCGCACTTCGCGCCCGACCACCTGCTCACCGCGCTGCGCCTTTATCGCACGCAGTTTCGTCCGTCCGCGGTGCTAGCCAAGCCGCACGCGATGGTGGGCGTCAACGTGTTCGCCGCCCCCACGAACGAAGAAGCGCGTTTTCTCTTCACGTCGCTGCAGCAACAGTTCGTGAACCTGCGCCGCGGCACGCCGGGTCAGTTGCCGCCGCCGGTCGAGCAACTCGCGGCGAACGAGCTCGAGATGGCGGGCGTCGCGCACTCGCTCGCGTGCTCCGTGGTGGGCGATCGCGAGACCGTGCGCGCGGGCCTCGCCTCGGTCATCGAGCAAACCGCCGCGGACGAGCTCATCGTCACCGCGCAGATCTACGACCACGCGGCACGCCTGCGCTCCTTCGAGATGACGGCGCAGGCGCGCGACGAGCTGGGGCAAGTCGCCGCCGGGCGGTAAGCCGGACGGTCAGCCGGCCGATTAGCCGCAGATCAGCCCGCCGATGCAGCCGCATTGCGCCTGCACCCGCTTGCCAATATGCGCTCAATGCGACACGCTCATGTGTCGGCCCCTGAGCGGCGCCGCATGAAACACATGTGGCGCCGTACCGTATCATGTGGCGCCGCCCCTCCACGGCACGTGGCCCGGACATGGCCGGGACCGGCGAACTCGACGGGCGTTGCATGCGCAATCGCGCTGTGCGGCCTTCGCCAGCACCGGCTGCTGGCCGAACCGGGCCGGGTTGCGCGCGCACCTCGGGCAGAGTGCAGGCTTCTTGCCGATGGCGGTGGCTTCCTCGTCGCCGAGAGGAGCCGCGACACCGGGCGTCCGCAACTGGCCGAGCTCGTGGATCGCCGGCGGCCATTGGAGGCGGATCACCGCTGTTGTGGAAATGCGACTCATGGCGGGATCGATCCGCGGTTCGCCGTTCGGGCGCCATCTGCTCGAGCATGACCCTATCGGGCCGCCAGGGATTTGTTTCATTTTTGTGAATTGATTTCTCCAGATTCTGGAAAAGTCTTTGCAGAGCCTCGGATGCACTTTTCCGTAAGCCCTTTTCTATACTCGCCGGCGTCTCAACCCAGCGTTCCCATAGAACTGGAGTCTCACAGTGAAAAAAATCTCGATCGCCGTCGCATGCGTCACCGCATTCGCAGCGGCTTCCGCCCATGCTCAAAGCTCGGTCACCCTGTACGGCCTCATCGACGCCGGCATCGCCTACACGAATAACGTGGGCGGGAGCGGCCGCGTCGCCCTCGCGAGCGGCAACATCAGCGGCAGCCGGTTCGGCCTGCGTGGCGCCGAAGACCTCGGTGGCGGTCTGAAGGCCATCTTCGTGCTCGAAAACGGCTTCAGCGTCAACAACGGCCAGCTGGGTCAGGGCGGACGCATGTTCGGCCGTCAGGCGTATGTCGGTCTGAGCAGCAATGCCTTCGGCACGCTCACGATGGGTCGCCAGTACGACGACGTCGTCGACTTCGTCGCACCGCTGTCGGCCACGTCCGGCCCGTTCGGCGACTCGGGCTTCGCGCACCCGTACGACAACGACAACCTTCAGCACAGCGTTCGCTTCAACAACTCGGTCAAGTACACGAGCCAGAACTACGCCGGCTTCAAGTTCGGCGGCATGTACGCGTTCAGCAACAGCAACGAATTCGCCGTGAGCCGCGCCTACAGTGCGGCGGCAAGCTACACCTACGGCCCCCTGACGGCCGCCGCGGGCTACCTCCAGACGAACGGCTCGGGCGCGAAGACGGGCAGCGCGTTCACGAACACGGGCGGCGCGGTCGACCAGACGGAAGTCAAGGGCAACCTCACGTCCGACGTGCAACGCACGGTCGCCGCCGGCCTGAACTACGCGTTCGGTCCCGCGGTCGTGGGCTTCGTCTATTCGCACAGCCAGTACCAGGACACGAGCGCATTCGGCCTGAGTAACGGCTCGGTGCGCTTCGACAACTACGAAGTCAATGGCATGTACAACTTCACGCCCGCGCTCAAGGCAGGCATCTCGTACACGTACACCGACGCGCATCTGAACGGCGCAACGTCGTACGGCGTTGATCCGAAGTGGAATCAGGTGAACGCGATTACGCGTTACTCGCTGTCCAAGCGCACGGAGCTGTACGCCGAAGCGATGTACCAGCACGCAACGGGCAACAAGAACGTCGCGGTCATGTACAACGCTGGCGGCGCATCGTCGACGGGCAACCAGGTCATGGGCGCCGTCGGCATGCTGACGCGCTTCTAAGCTCGCGTCGACGCATCGCGAATTCAACGGCGGCCGCGGTTCGAACGAAGGCCGCCGTTTCGTTTCCGAGGCGACTCATGTTTCCCCGGGCGCGGTGAGGGGCAGGTCGAGGGTTGCCGCAGGGTCGGACACATCGCTTCGTTGTTGTCCGACGCGACGGCCATGCGCCGACCTATCCCTCACTCGTTGACCAGGTGAGTTTTCTTGCCCGTCTGACAAGACGGGCTTTTTTGCTGGCATTCGCCGCGCCGGGGCCGGGCCACCGCCCGGCCCGTCGCTGAGCGGTATGCGAGCGGCGGATTGCGAAACAGAACCGGCGTCTGAATGTCCGAATGACGGTCCCGGCACGTGCCCCTTCCGCCGTTCGGCCCTTCATGGCCGAACCGCAGCCTTGTCCGTGCGGTCTGCGCGGAAATTCGCGAAGAACAGCAACGCGCACCGAGGCAGTTTCGCCCGGCGGCCAACGGCGCAGGCGAGCGGCGCCGGGAAAACGAACCGTTTGACCGCTCAGCGATTCGCCGGCGCAGCCGCCAGCCAGTCCAACAGCGCTTTATGAAACGCCTGCGGATCCTGAATCTGCGGCGCGTGGCCGAGCGCCGGGAATTCAACCAGCGTCGCGTTCGGAATCGCTTTCGCGGCCGCCTTGCCGAGTTCCGGGTAATGGCCGATCTTCGCCTGCACCTCGGCGGGGGCGGCATCCTTACCGATCGCGGTGCTGTCCTTCTGGCCGATCAGCAGCAGCGTCGGCATGCTCACCTGCCCAAGCTCATAACAAACCGGCTGCGTATAGATCATGTCGTAGAGCAGCGCCGAATCCCACGCCACCTGCGCCTTGCCCGGCCCGCGATACATGCCCGCCAGCATCTGCACCCACGGCTCGTAGGCCGGGCGCCACTGGCCCGCGTAATACGTGGCCTGCTCGTAGCGGCGAATGCCGGCGGCGCTCGTCTTCAGCTCGCGCGCGTACCAGTCCTCCACGGAGATCGAGGGCACGCCCTTCGCTTTCCAGTCTTCGAGGCCGATCGGGTTCACGAGCACGAGCTGCCCGGTCTCCTGCGGATACATGAGCGCATAGCGCACCGCCAGCATGCCCCCCGTCGAATGGCCGACGATCGTCGCGTCGTGCACGCCGAGCGCCGCGAGCAGCGCGTGGGTGTTGCGCGCGAGCTGCTGGAAGCTGAACTGGTAGGCCGCGGGCTTGCTCGACTTGCAAAAGCCGATCTGGTCCGGCGCGATCACGCGGTAGCCCGCGGCGGACAGTTCGCGGATGGTGGCGTCCCACGTCGCCGAGCAGAAGTTCTTGCCGTGCAGCAGCACGACGGTGCGTCCGTTCGGTTTCCCGGGCTGCACGTCCATGTAGGCCATGTGCAGCGTCTGCCCCTGCGAAACGAATGCGAAGTCGTGCACCGGATGCGGATAGTCGAAGCCCTGCAGTTCGGGACCGTAGGCGGGGCCGTCGGAGGCGTCGGCAGCGCCATCTGCATCTGCCGATGGCACGGCAAGGAGCGCGGGCGCCGCAGCCTCGCTCGCGCCGGGATCGGCGGCGAAGGCGGCGTGGCAGAGCGCGGCCGCGCCCAGCGCGACGGCGAGGTAGGTGAAAGCGGCGCGCGTGCGGTTCAGGATGGTTATCATCGGCTGGAGACAGGACGGCAAATCAATCGGGCGACGCGATTGCGCGCGGCGTAGCCAGCGATTCTAGCGGCCCTGCTCCGCGCTTGCCGGTTCGCGGCTCCGGCGTGCAAGGGCGGCACGCTGCTTGCGCCTTCTGTGCGCCTTCTGTGCGCCTTCTGTGCGCCTTCTGTGCGCCTTCTGTGCGCCTCTGGGCACCTTATGACCGCCATGCAAACGCCTCGCGCTAACGAGGCGCGCATGCCCAGACCACCGCGCAGCCGATTCGCGCTGCGGCGCATTCGGTGCTAGAACAGTCAGAGCAGGACGCGCAAGACGTCCGCGACGCGAGCCGTGCTTGTTGCGACGCATATTGCGGCACGCAGCCGGCGAGCGGCGCGCTCGCCGCATTCGGGACGCGGCGGGCACGCGAGCGAAGAACCCGCGCGGGCGCCGCAGGACAAGGCGGCCTGCGGCGGACACCGGGGGCACAACAAGGAGACGATCATGGAAACTCCGGCAAGCCTCAACGATCTGCAGCGCACCACGCTCGCCATCGTGCTCGCGGGCGGCCGCGGCACGCGCCTCGGGCCCCTCACCAACAAGCGCGTGAAGCCGGCCGTGTACTTCGGCGGCAAGTACCGCATCATCGACTTCGCGCTCTCCAACTGCCTGAATTCGGGCATCCGCCGCATTGCCGTCGTCACGCAGTACAAGGCGCATTCGCTGTTGCGCCACCTGCAGCGCGGCTGGGGCTTCCTGCGCGGCGAGTTCAACGAGTTCCTCGACCTGTGGCCCGCGCAGCAGCGCGTGGAAGGCGCGCACTGGTATCGCGGCACGGCCGACGCCGTCTACCAGAACATCGACATCATCCGCTCGATCAGGCCGAAGTACGTGGTCGTGCTGGCCGGCGACCACATCTACAAGATGGACTACACGCGCATGATCGCCGACCACGCGGCGAGCGGCGCCGACTGCACGGTGGGGTGCATCGAGGTGCCGCGCATGGACGCGCGCGCGTTCGGCGTGATGGCCGTGGACGAGACGCGCCGCGTGACCGGTTTCGTCGAGAAGCCCGACGACCCGCCCGCCATGCCCGGCCGCCCCGACATCGCGCTCGCGAGCATGGGCATCTACGTGTTCGACATGCACTACCTGATCCATCTGCTGGAACAGAACATCGAGCGCTCGGCCACCGACCACGACTTCGGCAAGGACATCATTCCGCGCGTGGTGAGCGACGGCCACGCGATCGCGCATCCGTTCAGCATGTCCTGCGTGTCGTCCGACCCGAGCGCCGAGCCCTACTGGCGCGATGTCGGCACCGTCGACGCGTACTGGTCCGCCAACCTCGATCTCGCCTCGACGATCCCGGCGCTCGACCTCTACGACCGCGACTGGCCGATCTGGACCTACCAGGAGCAGTTGCCGCCCGCCAAGTTCGTGCGCGACCTGAATGGCCTGCAGGGCTCGGGGACCAACCTGATCGTGTGCGGCGGCAGCGTGATTTCCGGTTCGCAGATCTCGCGCTCGGTGCTGTCCTCGAATGTCGTCGTGCAGTCGTTCTGCAACATTGCCGAGGCAGTCTTGCTGCCGCAGGTGACGGTGGGCACGAGCTGCCGCCTGCGCAAGGTCGTGGTGGACCGCGGCTGCGAGATTCCCGACGGCACCGTGATCGGCGAAGACCCCGCGCGCGACGGCGAGCGCTTCTATCGCACCGAGAGCGGCGTCGTGCTGGTCACGCGCGAGGCGCTCGCGACGTTGCCGGGCTAGCCTCGCCGGGCCCGACCGGTTCAGGACGCGCCGACCCCGTCAAACAATCCGAGCACCGAGAGGAAGGACTCCCGATGACCATCCGCGTCCTGCACGTAGCGAGCGAGCTGTATCCGCTCCTGAAGACCGGCGGCCTCGCCGACGTCACCGCCGCCCTGCCCGCCGCGCTGATCGAGCAAGGCGCCGACGCGCGCCTTCTGCTGCCGGGCTTTGCGCCCGTGGCGGCCGGCCTCGCTGACCTGCGCCCCGTCGCGCGCGTTGCGCGCACCTTCGGCGCGCCCGAGGCGACGCTCGAACTCGGACGCCTGCCCGGCAGCGAACTCGCCGTCTACATGATCCGCGCCGACGCGTTCTACGCGCGCGCGGGCAACCCTTATCTCGACGCCGAACACGTCCCCTACGGCGACAATGCGCGGCGTTTCGCGCTGCTCGGCTGGACGGGCGCGCAGCTCGCGCTGCATCTCGATCCCGGCTGGGCGCCCGCCATCGTGCAGGCGCACGACTGGCACGCGGGGCTCGCGCCGGCCTATCTGCGGGCGGCGGCGCGCGAGCGCGGCATGAGCGCGGCGCCCGGCGGCGCACACTCGATCTTCACGATTCACAACCTCGCCTACCAGGGCATCTTCCCCGCGCAGCAGTTCGACCAGCTCGGCCTGCCGCGCGACTTCTTCGACATGCACGGCGTCGAGTTCTATGGCCAGCTTTCGTTTCTGAAAGCCGGTCTCTATTTCGCCGACAAAATCACCACCGTCAGCCCGACATACGCGCGCGAGATCCAGACGGTTGCCCAGGGCGGCGGTCTGGAGGCGCTGCTGCGCGGCCGCGCGCACGATCTCGTCGGCATCCTCAACGGCGTGGATTACGCCGTGTGGAATCCGTCGAACGACGCGGCCATCGCCGCGCGTTTCTCGGCCACGCGCCAGAGCGGCAAGCTGCGCTGCAAGGTGGCGCTTCAGGCACGTCTGAAGCTCGCGCAGAAGCACGACGCGCCCGTGTTCGGCGTGGTGAGCCGGCTCACCGAGCAAAAGGGCCTCGACCTGCTGCTCGCGGCGCTGCCCGAGATCGTCGCGCGCGGCGGCCAGCTCGTCGTGCTCGGCACCGGCGACGCGAGCCTCGAGCAAGGCTACGCACGCGCCGCGCGCCAGCATCCGGAGTCGGTGGCCGTCGAGCTCGGCTTTGACGAGACGCTCGCGCACGAAATCGTCGCGGGCGCCGACGTGATGATGGTGCCTTCGCGTTTCGAGCCGTGCGGCCTCACGCAGCTCTACGCGCTCGCCTATGGGGCGCTGCCGCTCGTGCATCGCGTAGGCGGACTCGCCGATACCGTCGTCGACGCCTCGCTTGAAAATCTCGCCGACGGCCTCGCCACCGGCTTCGTGTTCGAGCGCTTCGAACCCGACGCGCTAACGGCAGCCATTCGCCGCGCCTTCGCGCTCTACGCGCGCAGCCGCGACTGGCGCGAAACGCGCTCGCGCGCGATGCGGCAGGACTTCGGCTGGGCGGCATCGGCGCAACGCTACATGACGCTCTATCGCGAGCTGGCCGGCCAGAACGTCGCCGCCTAGGGCGCCCAGGGCACCCATCGCACCGCAGCGCGCCGGGGTTCACGGCGTGCGCGCAACACGGCGGACACGCTTCCATCGACCGGGTGCGGCGAATTCGGTTATCGTTGCTGCACCTGCGCAAGGCGCGCCATGCGACGCGCGCCGCAAGCCACAACGAAACTCTGGACCGGCCATGAAAAACGTTTTGAGCATCCAGTCCCATGTCGTGTTCGGTCACGCCGGCAACAGCGCCGCGGTGTTTCCCATGCGCCGCCTCGGCGTGAACGTCTGGCCGCTCAACACCGTGCAGTTCTCGAATCACACGCAGTACGGCCACTGGACCGGCGCCGCGATCGGCTCGGGCGAAGTCGTGGATCTCGTCGAAGGCATCGGCGCGATCGGCGTGCTGCCGCGCTGCGATGCAGTGCTCTCGGGCTACCTCGGCGCGCCCGAGCAGGCCCAGGCCGTGATCGACGTGGTGCGCGCCGTGAAGGCCGCCAATCCGCACGCGCGCTACTTCTGCGACCCGGTGATGGGCACGCTCAACGCCGGGAACGGCTGCCACGTGGAGCCCGGTATCCAGGAGTTCCTCGTGCGCAACATGCCCGGGGTCGCCGACGCGATGATGCCCAATCACAGCGAGTTGCAGCGGCTCGTGGGCCGCGAGATCGAGACCGCCGAAGAAGCCGTGCTCGCGTGCCGCGACCTGCTGCGCCGCGGCCCGAAGCTGATCCTCGTGAAGCATCTGCTCGATCGCAACAGCCCCGCCGACCGCTTCAACATGCTGATCGTGACCGAGCGCGAGGCGTGGCTCGGCCAGCGCCCGCTCTACCCGTTCGCGCGCCAGCCCGTGGGCGTGGGCGACGTGACGAGCGCCGTGCTCGTCGCGCGCCTGATGCTCGGCGACTCGCTGCGCCGCGCGTTCGAGCACACGCTCGCTGCGGTCAACGCGGTCGTGAAGGCGACATGGGATGCGGGCCGTTACGAACTGGAGATCGTCGCGGCGCAGGACCAGATCGCGCGGCCGCGCGAATGGTTCGACGCCTGGGCCGTGGAAACGCCATAGGGCCTGTTCACACGAATAACAGGCCCTCGACTAAAGACCCGCGCCTCCGCGGCCTATAATGCCGACCGCATGCTTCGCGGCGGCCGCAGATGCGCTCGCCGCGCCCACCGTCTTTAGAGAATGACCGATGTCCGATTCAATCCGCAGCGAACAGGAAGAGTATTTCGAGCAGCTTTGCCTCGCCGTAGACGCCGGCGAAGCCCACGAGCAGGAAGCCATCGAATACTTCGAGGAGCAGAGTCACGAAAGCAGCTTCGACGCCGCCGTATGGCTCGACATCGCGCTCTACCATGCACCCGACGTCGCGCGCGGCATCATCGACATGGTCGACGAGAGCGAGCGCGAGCGCAGCGACATTGCCCAGACCATCGCCGACACGCTCGACATCTCGTACGGTAACGACGAATGCGAACGCTTCGAAGCCACGATCCGCTTCGCGCTCGCCAACGGCGTGCCCGTCGATCTCGACGTGGTGCTCGACGGCTGCAACCGCGCGCTCGACGACCTCGAAGGCTGGGCGAGCGCGGACACCATGGCGCCGCTCGTGCGCCTGCGCGACGCGCTGTTCGCGATGCAGTCGGCCCACTAGTTCCGGCCGCGCACGCGCCGCGCGAGACACTGCCATATCCGCCTGATATATTGCTCGCGAGCCGCCTCCCCGCGAGGGCGCGCGAGCCCGGCCGGCGCGTCGCGGGAAGCCGGCGAGGTGCTCCGCCGGCGCGCGCCGCCAGCTCCGGCAAGGCGCAGTCGCACCCGGAAAGACCCGAAAACGAGACGCCCGCGTGCGCCGCCATGGCTGGCGCGCGCTGCGGCGTATTAACAGAAAACAGAAGAACGCCGCGCCGCAAGGAATCACGATGAGTCTCGCCGCCACGCTCAGAACCGCTGTTGCCAACGCTTCCGCCACACGCTTGACCACGCTGTGCGGCACGCTTGCAACGGCGCTCGCGCTCGGCGCATTCGGCACGCTTGGCGTGAGCCGCAGCGCACAGGCGGCCGGCCCGCTCAGCGTGCGCGTCGGCTTCGTCTCGCCGCTCTCGGGCGACTATGCGAACTATGGCCGCGACCTCGAAAACGGCGCGCAGCTCGCGCTCGACGAGGCGAACGCGCAAAACCTGAGAATCGGCGATCAGCCGGCGCACTTCGAGCTCGTGCCCATCGACGACCGCGGCGACCCGCGCCTCGGCGTGCAGGCCGCCGCAACGCTGGCGAACCAGAATGTCAACGCCGTGGTCGGCCACTTCAACTCGGGCACGGCCATTCCGGCCTCGCGCGTCTACGAGAGCGCCGGCATTCCGATGATCAGCCCCGCCGCCACCAATCCCGTCATCACGTCGCAAGGCTTCGCCAACACGTTCATGGTGATTGCAAACGACGCGCAGAACGCCGGCGTGGCCGGCGCGTGGGCCGTGGAGGTGATGAAGGCCAAACGCGTGGCCATCGTCGACGACCGCAGCGCCTTCGGCCAGGGCGAGGCCGACGTGTTCGAGCGCACGGTGCGCGAGCATGGCGGCAACGTGGTCGCGCGCGAGTTCGCGGAAAGCGTCTCGGACGACTTCGGCCCGCAGCTCGCGAAGATCAAGGCCGCCGACGCCGACCTGCTCTACTTCGGTGGCCTCGCGCGCCAGGGCGCGGCGCTCGTCAAGCAGATGAAGGAGCGCAGCATGCGCGCCCAGTTCGTGGCAGGCGGCGGCGTGGCGAACGCCGACTTCATCCAGGCGGCGGGCGCGGCCGGCGAAGGCGCCATGGCCTGGGAGTACGGCCGCCCGCTCGCGCAACTGCCCGATGGCCCGCGCTTCGAGCAGGCGTACAGGAGCCGTTTCGGCAGCAACGTGCTCGCCTACGCGCCGTTCGGCTACGACGCCGCGTGGGCTGCCATCCACGCGATGGTCAACGCGAAATCGGCGAAACCCGACGTGTATCGCGGCGCCCTCAAGATGCTGTCCTTCGACGGCGTGACGGGCCGCATCGCCTTCGAACCGGACGGATCGCTCAAGAACGGCGCCTCCACGCTCTGGCAAGTGAAAAAAGGCGTGTGGGTGCCGGTGACGACACGCGGCGGCTGAGCCTCAGCGTTCCTTCGCCCGCACGACGATCTGCGCATGCGTGTCGCGCTCGATGCGCACGAGCGCGTCGCGCATCTGCGCGAATTCGCCGGCCGTGCACATCTGATGGCCGAAATGCGCCGAAAGCCGCCGCTCGATCTGCAGCGTGCGCGAGCCCGCATCGAACACGTAATGCGCGGCGTACGAGAGAAAAGCGTCGTCCACGCTCGTGTCCTGCGGCACGTCGGTCACACGCGCGAACGCGGGTAACACGATCTGCGCACTCTCCGCGAACTCCCCGCCGATGCACGCCCAGGGCTGCGTGCGGCGCGGCTGCGCGAGCCAGCTGTCGATCTGCGTGGCGATGCCGCCCGTGAAGCTGCTCATCGCGGCAATGGCGGTCGTGCCGTCGCGCCAGACCACGTGATCGAGCGTGCCTTCCATCGTCGCCGAAAACGGGCCCTCCGTCGCCGTGGTCGGGCTCGTGCTCACGCGCGCGGTGCCGGCGAGCCCGGTGAGCCGCAGGCGCTGCGCCGCGAGCTGCTGCGCGCCCGCATGCGTTGCGCGGCGAAACGTGTTGCGCTCCGGCTCCGCGCCCGCGCCCTCGTCTTCGACGTAGTAGCTGTAGGCGGCGTCGCCGGATGCGCCCACGTCTAGCAAAAGCCGCGCGCTGCGCTCGCGCCGTTCAGCGGCGGGCGTGCGCGAGAGCACGCCATCGTCGACGAGCAGCACGGGCCGGTCCATCGTGCCCGGCGGCAGGTAGCCGAACGCATAGCCGCCCGAGGACGTGTCCGCATAGACGCCGAGGTCGGGCAGCCACGCGATCAGATGGTTGATCGCATGCACGCCGTAGCCCGGCACGTCCGGCAGCGCGTAGACGGGACCGAGGTCGAGCATCACGCCCTCGGCGCGAATGCCCGCTGCCGCCAGCAGCGCGGTGAAGAGCGCGACGTGGTCCTTGCAGTCGCCATAGCGGTTGTGCAGGATGTCGATCGCGCGATGCGGCACGGCCGCGGTCTCGCCAAGAAAGAGCGCGACGTAGCGGATATTGAAGCGCATCCAGTCGTAGATCCGTCGCGCCTTCTCGCGCGGGTCGCTCAGGCCCGCCGTGAGCGAATGCGCGAGCGCCGCGATTGCCGGATCGGTCGCGGTGGGATCGGCGGCGGCCTCGCGATAGCGTGCCGCGAACGTGGCGAAGTCGGGCACCGTCGAGACCATGAGCCGGTCGCCCCAGTTCACATAGGCCACGGCGCCCGCTTCGAGCGGCGGATACGGGCCGTGGCCGTATTCGAACGCATAGCGGGTGCGCCCGTTCGCCGTGACCGGGGCGAGTGCCGTATAGCCGCGCGCGTCGGCGTGGAGCGGGATGTCGGCGGGCAAATCGAAAATGAGACGCTGGAACTCGACCGGCTCGCCGGTTGGCTCCACGAAGTACGAAAACGTGCCCGCTTCGAGCGCCCTGGCGCGGCGCTTCGCGAAATGCAGATGCACGCGCGAGCCGACCTGCACGCCGGGAAAGATCACCGTGCGCAACACGCCGTCCTCGAACGTGGGCGCGCCTGCCGAGCGCGGCTCCTGCACGTCGCGGATGCCGCCCGGGGCGACCTCGTGCGTCGTGCCGTCCGGATCGATGGTTTCGGCGGAGAGCTTCGTGATCGTTTCGATATCCTTATTGAACCAGACATAGCGTTGGGCGATCTGGTCCACGCCCGCGGTCGTGTTCGCGCGCAGCACCGTGTCGTCGTCTTCTTCCACCGAGCCGTCCTGCTGCACGACGAACAGATGCACGTCGCGTTCGAGCGTGGCGGGGGGGACGTCGTCTTGCGCGGCGGTGTCGGCGCGGGCGGCGCTGTCGGGGCTGCGCGCGCTCGCTTGTGCGTTGGCCTGTGCGCTGGCCTGTGCGCTGGCCTTTGCGCTGGCCTTTGCGCTGGCCTTTGCGCTGGCCTTTGCGCTGGCCTGTGCGCTGGCCTTTGCGCTGGCCTTTGCGCTGGCCTGTGCGCTGGCCTGTGCGTTGGCGGTCGCGCCTGCGGGCGCAAAGCTCGCCGCAAGGCACGAGACGAGACACAGGGCGGCGCGCCGCGTGCGCTTGCCTCGCGTCATGGACGGCTCGAACGCGCACCGCCGCTTGCGCGGCGCAACGCGGGCGCGCAAGCGGCTTGCCCGCCCCTCGCGCCTGCCGCGAGGCTCGCTGCAGCGGCCTGCTCGTCGAGCCAGGCCGCGTCGTAACGGCACGCGATGCCGCGCCCGGCGCGGCCTTCACGTTCGCGCTGCGCGAGCGCGCGTTGCAGTGAAACGGCGAAACCTTGCACGGCATCCTCGCGTGAAGTGGTGCGTTCGTGGGCTATGTCCTGCCGTTGTAGCACATCGGCACGCGCGCCGCCCCTTCTCGCGCTCAAGAAGTGGCTGAGTACCCCCGATCCTCCGAAGCCGCCCAAAACGCCCACGCCAGCGAAGCCTGAAAAGACCGCGCCGTCGTTTGACATTCAGGAAATCCCCGGCGCGATGCGCAAGAAAATGATGCCGATTGGGGCGAGACTGACGGATCGTCGGTTTGCCGGTCGAGTGAACTACTCACCCACCGGCGACGCCGAAAAGGCGGAAATCAATCAGGATGGCAAACCTTATCCGCCGGACATGTACGACATGAACATAGTCAAGCTTGACTGGGTACTCAAGTTCGCTCGTGCGGAGGCAAAGTACAACTATTTGATAACAGAAGCCGTTCGATCGCCGAACGTGATCTTGAAGGGAAAACTGCGCCCTTACAGGTGTGCAAGTGATGTTTTTCACCACGGAAATCTTCGCAAGCGACCTCGATAAAATGCACCAACTTTTCCAGTTTCAGTTTGCCGAAGTTGACGGAGAATCTAACGGCCGCGCTCGGCTCGTGCCACTCGATGCCATCGCGGCAACCTCGCCTTATATCCCCTACGAAAAGTCTCCGATCGTTTTACCGTACATCAACGCGCCCATCTCCATTGGCAATCCGCGCAGTCTGTTTGGGCCTGTTCAACCGTATTCCACACGGTACGGAATGCCATAGATCAGCTTCCCCCCATGGCCGCTACATCGCGGAGCGTTGCCTGCTCGATCAGGCGGCGGCGACGAAACGGTAGACATGTCACTGCCGCCGTCGTGGTGGAACCGGCTCCTCGCAGCGCTGCCACGGCCGAACTGATCGCAAAAAATAATCGGGGAACGGCGAACCGGAGCCGTCGCCGCATTCAGGAAAACGCGTTATATTGAAGCATTCAATCAATTTTTCTTATACCGATGAAGACCCTCGACCTCGACGTGCTCGCCATGGTGGTGGCCGTCGCCGACGCCGGCAGCTTCGTGCGCGGCGCCGCGCTCGTGCACCGCTCGCAGGCTGCGCTCAGCATGCAGATCCGCGCGCTCGAGGAATCCATCGGCAAGCCGCTCTTTATCCGCGCGCCGCGCAACGTCACGCCCACGCCCGACGGCCAGACGCTCATCGCCTACGCGCGGCGCATGCTCGCGCTGCGCGACGAGGCGTGGGCTTCGCTCGCGCACCCGGAGGTGACGGGGCGCGTGTCGATCGGCGTGCCCGACGACTACGCCTCCTCGCTCATGCCGCCGGTGCTGCGCAAGTTCTCGGCGAACTGGCCGAAGGTGGAAATTCAGGTGATCGGGCTGCCGAGCAGCGCGCTCATGCCGCTCCTGAAGGACAACAAGATCGACCTCGCCTGCGTCACGCGCACGCGAGGCCTCGCCGGAGAGTTCATCCGCTTCGAGCCGATGGTGTGGGCCGCGCCGCCCGCAGCCGTGAGCGCGGCGAGCGGACGCGAGATCTGGCGCGAGCGGCCGCTGCCGGTCGCCCTCTTCGGCGGCGGCAGCGTCGCGCACACGAATGCGATCCAGGCGCTGGAGCGCGCAAAGATCGCCTATCGCACCTCGTATGAAAGTCCGAGCCTGATGGGCCTGTGCAGCATGGTGGCCGCGGGCCTCGCCATCGCGCCGCTCGCGCGCTGCGCCGTACCTGAAACCTTCGTCACGCTAGGCCGCCAGCACGGGCTGCCCACGCTGCCCGAACTGGAAGTGGTGCTGGCGCGCAGCGCGCGTTCGAATCGTCCGCCGTGCGACTTCCTCGCCGATCAGATACTCGCGGAACTGCGCGTTCAGGAACACTAAGCGTGTTCGGGCGGCGCCTCAATCGTCGCCGAGACGCGAAAGCAGCGCATAAAGACGCGTGACATGCCTCAGCAGCAGTTCGCGATGCTTTTCGATCTGTTCGAGCCGCCCTTCCAGATCGGCGCGCACACGCTCGTCGGGATCGGCGTAGGCAATCACGTCCTCGATGCGCGCACGCAGCACCGAAGGCTCGACCGGCGGCACGCTCAGGTAGCGTTCGAGCTTGCGCACGTCCTGCGCGGCGAGATCGCGGATCTTGCGCGTGCCCGCAAGGCGCCGGTGCACCTCGGGCGAGGGCGTGGACGATGTTTCCTCGCGCTTCGCGCCCTGGCCGAAGATCGGCTCGACACGCAGCACGGGCGCCTTGCGCACAGGATGTGCGGTGCCGCGAAACCGGGCGCGCGGCGTCTCGCTCGCGATCGCTTCGCGGGTTTCGCCTGGTACGTCGGCGCTGTCGTGCTCCACGTCCATCCAGCCTTCGGGCAAGCCCGTGACGGCCTCCACGCCGCGCACGAACTCGGCGCTGAAATCGCGCTCCCCCGACACGATCAGCTTCATGTAGCTCGCCGAAAACGTCATCATGCGCGCGAGCCGCGTGGCGGAGCCGACCTCGCGCGTGAGCAGCGCCAGATTGGCCCTCCACACCGGCATGAGCGTGGCGTTGGCATCGTCCATTGCGGAACTCCTCCTTCGTTCGCATCACCTGCCAATGATACGGGCTGCGGCGGGCGGCGCGCCGTCTGGCTGTGCTCCGTCCCCATCGGCGCGCGCCGAGCGCCCGATCGAGGAGGACGCAAGACATATGCCGAAAAGGCGGCGACGCGCGCGGAAACGCGGAAAAGGCGGATGAAGGGGCAGGAAGCCGCGGCGTACCGGGCCGCGCGCTAGAAATGGCCAGTGAAACGGTAGCGGCTGCCCGGATGCCAGAGATTCGCCACCGAAGCCACGAGCCCGCGCGAACGCGTGCGCCGATGCAGCACGAGGCAAGGCTCGGCTTCGCCCATGGCGAGCCGCGCACGCGTGTCCGCTTCGGGAGCGAGCGCCTCGATGCGGTACTCCACGGCCTGCAGCGGCGCAACACGCACGAGGTACTGGTTCGGCGTGATGTGCGTGAAGTCCTGCCCGGCGTAATCGGGCGCAATGGCGGGATTGACCCAGCGTTCCTCGAGTTGCACGGGCTCGTCGTTCTCGAAGTGCAACACGCGCGAGTTGAACACCTTGTCGTTGGCGGCGAGACCCATTTCGACGGCGAGAGGCTCGTCGGCGGGAAGCACGCCGATTTCGAGCACCTCGGCGCGGTAGCGGTGCCCGCGCGCGAGGATTTCGTCGGAGATGCTCCGGATCGCCACGAGCGTCGACTCATACTTGGGCCGCGCGACGAAGGTGCCCGCGCCCTGCACCCGCGTGAGCACCTGTTCCGCGGTGAGTTCGCGCAGCGCCCGGTTCACGGTCATGCGCGCGACCTTGAACTCGCGCGCCAGTTCGTTTTCCGAAGGCACCTGGTCGCCCTCGCTCCACTCGCCTGCGTGGATGCGCGCGAGGATGAAGTCCTTGATGCCCTGATACGCGGGTGCGTTCATCGCGTCGGCCTGTGCGCCGGCGGCGCCTCAGCGTGCCTCCGACTCGAACGCGAACGGGCTGTGCGCCGCGATCACGCCGTCCTGCACGAGCTTCGTGATCGCCGCGATGTCCGGTGCGAAGTAGCGGTCGAGCTCGTAGTGCGGCACCCCCGCCCGCACCGACTGCATCACGTGCGCGAGCGCCGGGCTCG
>NZ_FMYQ01000060.1 GCF_900096975.1 Paraburkholderia lycopersici | reverse complement strand
ACGCGTTCCACGCTACTTCGCCCGCCGCATCCGTCAACTCGCGTGGCGTGCCGATCTGGTCACAATGATAGTACGCCAGCGCCCTGAACGGTTGCGGCGCTTCGGGCACATCGGATGAACCACCCATCGCCAACGCCCCGCGCGCCTGCATCATCGGCGTGAAGCTGCCCGGCTCATAGATATAGTGCGTGGTCGCGCGCTGCTCGCAGTCCATCTCGCACGCGAGCGTGTCGCCGTCCCAGCCGTACACCGTCAGCCCGTAGCCGTGCCCGGCCTTCAGGCGCGCACGCAGCACGTCCCCGTACCCGCTGCCGTCCATGCCCGACGTAACCACGTGCGGCTCGGTGAGCTTCGAGATGCGCCGCCCCAACGCGTCGTAGCGGTACGTCGCCTCCATCTGCCGGTCGCTCGCCCGTACCATCCGGTTGAAGCTGTCCCAGCCGAACGTCATGCGCTCGCCGTTGTGCCTGCGTTCGCTCAGGTTGCCGCGATCGTCGTACCCGTAGTGGGTGCCCGCGAACTCCTTCAGCAGGTTGTCCAGCAGAGGGGAGGAGAGCTTGCCGCCCAGTACCCCGATACCGTGCTCATCCAGCGCGGTCGGCACGCGGATGTTGCTCGCCGGATCAAAGCCAAACTTCTCTTCTCCGTATGCCCCCTGCGCCCGCGTGAGCCGCCCCAGCGGGTCATACGCGTAGCGCGTCTCGCCGTGCCGCATGTCGGCGATCTGCGTCAGTTGTCCCGCCGCATCGTAGCCATAGCGCCGCTCGGCCACCTTGCCGCCCGTGCCCTGCAGGACCTGCCGTGCGAGCCGACCCGCCTCGTCATACGCTGTGGTCTGCGTCAGACCGTTGCCCAGCTCGCGGCCCGTTTCGCGGTGCGCGTCATCGCGCGTGAAGTCCGCCACCGTCGCGCCATCGAGCATCAGCCCGTGCATGTGGCCGCTTCCGTAGGTCAGCCAGTCGAGGCGGTGGCCGTCCGGGCGCACGGTCGCCGTGCGCACGCCCAGTTCGTCATATTCGTGACGCCACACGAACGCCCGCGCCCGATTCTCGACCCACATGTGCAGTTCCTCGCGCCCGAGGTTGCCCAGTGCGTCGTACGCGCGCCGCACGCGTGCATGGCCGTTGAGCGCCTGCAGCAAGCGCCCGAAGCCGTCATACGAGAACGTCTCCTCATCCACGTGCACATCGCCCTGCGGCTCGAGGAACACGCGCCCGCTGTCTGTGAACTGGGCCTTCCACCCACGGCGGTGCGCAAGGCGCCCCATTGCGTCATAGCCGAACGCCTGCGTCACGTCGCCGGAGAGCCGGTTTGTCACCCGTGCGCCTCCCGTGCGGTAATACTGCGTGGTGCGGCCGTCGAAATCTGTCTCGGAGTTCAGGCGCCCGTACCGGTCGTAGCCGAACACATATTCACTGGCGTTTTCGTTGCGCAGCTTCGTAATCTGGCCAAGCCGGTTCCACATGTATTCCAGCGCGTCGCCGCGCGCATTGATGCGCTTCGCGAGCAGGCCCGCATCGGTATAGCAGTACTGCGTCTGCCGGCCGAGCGGATCGGTATGCACAAGCAGCCGTCCCTCGGCGTCGCGTTCAAACACCTCGCGCGTCTTGTCCGGCCGGATCAGTGCCGCCAGTTGCCCAGCCTCATACTCGTAGCGCGTCGCTTCGCCCGCCGCGTTCTTCGCCTCGACGAGCCGCCCGCGTTCGTCGTATTTCCACGTGGAAGTCTTGCCCGAGCAGTCGGTAAAGCTTGCGATCTGGCCGTCCGCGCGCCACGCGATCTGCTTTTTGCCGCCCTTCGCGTCGGTGATTTCGACGGGCAGCCCCTCACGGCTGTACCCGTACTTCGTCACGCGCCCGAGCGGGTCAGTCGCTTCGATGACATTACCCTTGCTGTCGTGGTACCGCTCCCAGCGGTAGCCTTCCGGGTCCTGGATGCCCGTCAGGTTGTCGTGCCGGTCGTGGACGTAATACGTCGTGCGGCCGTCCTGCGTGGCATGCGACGTGAGGTTGCTGCGTTCGTCCCACGTGAACGACTCTTCGGTGCCGTCCGGGTGGACGTGGCGCGTGATGTTCTTCGCCGCGTCGCGGAAGAACCATTCCTCGGTGCCGTCCGGATAGACCACCCGGTACGGATAGCCGTTGATGTCGTAGTACTGCTGCGTGGTATTGCCCAGCGCATCGGTGACGAACGTCAGGCGCAGCCGCTCGTGCCATTCGAGGCGCGTATCGAACGTGCCATCGTCGGCCCACTCGCGCACCGCCTTCGCGTCCAGATGCGTGCCGTCCCATTGCAGGTTCATGCCGCGCCCGGTGCGGTCGGTGTAGCGCGTGACGAGGTGGTGCGAATACGCATAGGACCACGACGCGCCGTTCTCGTCGGTCGCGCCCACAAGGTCGCCCGCTTCGTCATAGCGGTAGGACGCGAGCGTGCGCGCGGGCCCGCCCTTGTCATCAAGCAGCGCGATGCGCGTGATGCGGCCCGCTTCATCGTGCGTGAACGCGACGACCTCGCGCGTGCAGGTGGCAAGGGTGGCCAGTTGCCCGTCGGCATACGCCAGCGCAATGGCGTTGCCCGGCCGGTCAGCGATCTTCGTGAGGCGGTACCGTGCGCCCTCACGCCGGAACGTCTCCGTGATCACCTCGCCGTGGCGCAGCGTGATCTCGTCAGCCGATACGTGCGTAATCGTGACCTGTTCAACCGGATCGTAGTGGGTCTTGCCGGTTGCGGGCAGCGGATGGGTGACGCTGCGCCCCGACGCATCGTGATGCACCAGCTTAGGGCCGGTGACCTCAAGGCTGGCATGGAACGGCGTGGTCCAGCGCGCACCGATCGGGCCGCCTTCGTCATGCGCCCCGAAATTCGAACGGTAGGTGCGCGCCCATTCCACGGGCATGACACCCGGCAGAACGAAGTCTACGTGCGTGAACGTCTCTTCGCCCAGTGCAAAACCGATGGACAGGCCCGTCGCCGCCGCAGGCTGGCCGATGGCGCATTTCTTGCACCCCGGCGAGGGCTTTTGCGCCATCGCCTCGTCGCTGCGCACCTCGACTTCATCCCCGCCGTGCTGCTTCTTCGCCTGGCTGGGAGCGTTGCTCTTCACGGTCGCCTCGATGGCGTGTTTTTTCTGCTCATAGACCTGAACCGCGCGGATCAGGATGTTGAGCATGTACATGATCGTGCCCACATCCTCGCGCGACAGGCTCGCGAGCTTGTTCTTCACCACTGGAATGAAGCCGCGCAGCTCCGCTGCCAGGGTATGAATCGCCGCCCTGGCGTTCTGCGGCGCAAGGCTCGCCACCGCGTTGATGTCCGCTTTCCCCACCGCCTTGCTGACTTCCCACACCGCGCCGAACAGGTTGTCGATCGACTTCAGCGGCGAGTGCACCAGTGCACTCGCCGACACCTGTGACACACGCACGCGTGCCGCACGCAGATTCGCGCCCGGATCGGCAAGCTGCCCGCGTGCGATGGCGTCCAGTGCATCGGCCAGCGTGGTCAGGTTCTTCTCGGCCTGGGTGGCGCAGTCCTTGAGGATTTCCTGCAGCCGGGCCTTCGCCTGCTCGACGAACGGCTTGAGTTCGCCCATGAGCGTGGCGGTAAAGTGCGCCGCGATCACGCCGACAATCGCTTCGCCCAGCTCCTTCGCACCGGCTTTCACCGCCTGGCGCACGATGCCCAGCGTCGGACGCAGCGTCATGCGGGCTGCTGCCGTGCCCGGCGGGATGGGCAGCACCCCGATCAGGTTGATGCCGAGGCTCGCCCAGTCCAGAATCTGCTCGATCTCCGGGCGCTTCGCATTCCGGTTTTCGTAGAGCGTGACGATGTCGCCGCACACGTCCACCGCCGCCATGATGTTGCCGAGCACCGGCAGGGCAGCGGAGACCTCCTTGACGCGCTCCAGCGTGACATAGCCGCCGGTGTACTCGCGCAGCCACTGGTCGAAGCGATGCGCGCCCGCGCCAAGGTCGGCGACGAGAACGTTGTTCAGCGGGACAATGGCCGCGTCGACTGCGGCATGGGCGGATTGCTGGGTAGCCATGAATTGCGGATGTATTGTTCTTTGGGGACGCTGAAGGCGGTTCAGGCGGCAGCGACAGGCTGTTCGTCAACGGGCTGCCACGCCGGTGGCTTCTGGTAGCTGCCGATCACCCATGGATCGTGTGGATCGTGGCCGAGCAGCACGCTCACCGCACCCGCCGCAAGGCCGCTGACCATGCCGCGGCCGTTCGCATCGAGCGTGCCGCTGTGCACCGCGCCCAGGCTGTCCGTCACCTTGAAGTCGCTGCCGCCCACGGGCGAACCCGTCACGTACCTGCGCAACACTTCAAGCTGGCCCGGCCCCGACTGCGGCGACGCCGGAAAGCCGCTGCCTTTCGCCTGTGGACCGTCTGTGGAGTGACTGGCTGCGTGAATGTGATGCTGGCCGTTCGTGAAGCCGAGCAGCCCCTGCGGGCTGATCTCCAGTTCCGTGCCGCCGCCGTTCAGGCGGATACCCTGTTTGGCCTTCAGCTCGATCCAGTCGGTCGTGCTGATGAGTTCCAGCGCCTTCTTTGCGACGAGTTCGATCTGGTCGTCCTGCGCTTCGATGTGAACCTTGCCGGAAGCAGCCACCAGCATGATGCCGAGCTTCTGCACGAACACCGAGAACACATTGGCGATGCTGGCAAGAAACGATTGACCTGCCGCAATACCGACGTGCCCGCCCGTGGTGAGCGCGAGGTTCTGGTCGCTCGCGATGTGTGTACTGCCCGTCGTCGTCGTTTCGATACCGGCGGGGCTGGCCAGCAGCAGGTGCGGTGCGGTGAATTCCGGGAAGTCCGTGCTGTCGGAGCCACCACTGCCACGGATGGCGTCGTTCTGGTCCTTGATCGCCTTCGCGACATCGCTCTGGTCGGCGTCGTGCTGCTGTGCGCCGTGCTGTTGCGCCAGCCCCGCCATGCTCTCCTGAAGATCGCGCGCCTGGGTGAGCCGCGCCACCGTTTCGCCGATATCCTTCGCGTGATTTTTCGCGTTGCTGCGCGCCTCGGTCGACACGAGCAGGCCTCTTGCGGCGCGTAGCACGCCCCACAGGTCAGTGCGCAGTTCGAACCCGGTCCCGCGTGCGTCCTGCCGCCCCTTGTTGCCTAGCAGCCGACGGATAAACCCGAGACTGAGAATCGATGCGCCATGGTCACTGGACAGTTGCGCCTGCAATTCACCCTTCGTGTCATCGAACGCCAGATGGTTGGCCTGCGCGCCGCCGTCGAAGCTCTGGCTGCGCATGCCCGAGACCGTCTGGTTTCCCGGCAGCATCCATGCAGGGGGATTGGCACCATTGGCCGGACAGCCAACGATGATGGGCAGGTCCGGATCGCCATTGATGTGATCGACCAGCACTTCAGTGCCAATGCGCGGAATGAACGATGCGCCCATCTGGCTGCCTTGCCACGGCATCGCCACACGTACCCAGATGCTGGAGTTCTGGTCGAACCGCCCAAGACGGTCCCACGGGAACTGGAGCTTCACCCGATGCTGGGCGTCGACCCAGACGTCATGACCTTCAGGGCCGACCACCACCGCGTACTCCGGTCCGCTCGTGCGTGGCTTGCGTGTGATCTGCGGCATGCGGAAGTAGATGTTCGAGGGCAGCACCTCGAAGTCAGACTCGCAACTGAATGCCTGCGGAGCCCCGGCCTCGACACCCACTTCGGTGATCTTCAGCGCGCACGAAACCACCACATATTCGCGGTTGGCTTTTTTCTGCGGATAGCCCTCAAGCGTGAAACTCTGGCCCGTCACGAGCCCGCGCAGGTTGCCATGGCCCTTCGCGCGCAGCCCCTCGCAGTGCAGGGCTTCCATGCTCACGCGGGCGAGATGTGCCGCTTCCGCGCGACCGTCGTTCGATTGACCGTTCAGCCCGCGCCAGCCCGCCATCGGTTGCGCAAAGTCCCCCCACTGGTAGACATCGAGGTGCGCGTTGGCCGTGTTGCGCGGTATCTCGCTGCTTTCGGAAAGGGGCGTGACCTGCTGGCCCATGCGCGGCGACATGTAGTCAAAGTCGACGTTCGTGACCTTGCCCGTAGTGAGCGTGCTCGTGACCGAAAACGCATCGATATGCTCTTCATCAATGCGTTTGCCGCCCGGCGCAAGATAACGTACCGTTTCGTGCGCCGGACCGTGGCGGTGAAACGCGCCCAGCGTGTCAGCCAGTATCAGATGGTGAAAGCCGCCGGAGTGCTCGTACCACCACCAGAGCCCCCATTCTTCCCAGAGGCGCTGCAGGAATCCAAAATCCGTTTCGAAGTGCTGCCGCTGCACATCACGCTTCGGATACCCGCCCTTGAGCCCGGGACCGGCGAGGCGCAGTTCATAGGAATACCCGTACTTCTTCAGTACAGTCTCGGATATCTCCACCACATCCATGCCCGGGAAGAGGCGGCAGTCCCGGGAGCGCGTCGCCAGATGCAGCCATGGGCGGATGACAAGCTGGTAGACGACGGAGCGGCCTTCCTCGCGCACGATGCACGCCGAATCGACCAGACCGGTGATCTCCCTCGTGTACGCGCCGATATTGCCCGCCCCGGTGTTGCCGGGCATGCCCGCGATAAATGTCCCGAAGCCCGGTATCTCTATCGACACCGTCACTTCCGTGCCGACCAGCGCATCGAGGTCGACATTGGCGCTCACACTGGGCGAGAAGTTCCGCGCATCGGGTGTCTTTGCCTCGACGGTGTATTCCGACAGCCTGCCCAGTGTTTCTGTGCCCCACAGGCGCGTGGGCACAAGCACCGGATCACCCTCGTAGGTCGTGGGAAGCGCAGCCCCCGAGAGGGCCAGCGTGCGGGGCTGCGTGGGTTTGTACGTGGACATGGCAGGGAACGGGAATCAGGCGCGCATGAGCGTGGCACCGCACGCGGTCCTGTCACCCAGGTAGGCGACGCGGGTACCCTTGTGGGTGCGCTGGCCGAGGGCAATGATCGGGAAGGGGCCGCCGCACTTCGGGCACATCACGAGATGACCATCAAGGGCGACCTGAATGCCCATGTGGGTCAGGTCGCCAGTGGCCTGGATGACCTTGCCGCCGTGGTCGGTGGTGTCGCCAAGCCGCGCCATGTCACGGCCCTGTGTGTCTTTCATCCTTGTTGTCACTCCCGGTTTTCAGTCGAAGAGCCGCCCGTGGCCACTTCCGGCCTTCGTGCAGACCTCGGGCAATGCTGCCGTCTGTTGTGCAGGCAACGGTTTGCAAGGACATATATCACCGACGAGGGCCGGATTCAATTTTTGAGATGATGATTTGCTGAGGGCCAACAGGAAATGGTGTCGCGGCGAAATTTCGGAATGCAAAATGCGTGGATTTGGGCTTCCCTGCTCGAAAAATAAGCAAGCCACATGTTTTCGAAACGAAAATTGACCATCGACGCCGGTCCGGTGCGCCACACACAATATTACAAATATTACAAATTCGGAAAATCGCGGCGTGGTGGCGGCGTGAGCGGGCGGCCATCCCGACCCTTGGTGGCGTCGCGCGGAGCCGTCAGAGGGGTTAAAAACAGGTCGAATGGCTATTCCCTGTTTCCCGAGACCGGCATCGGTCCTTCAAATGGACAAGTTTGACCGTTCGATATGTCCCTTTGATACTCCGGCGGCGTTCTGTGTTACATTTTTCTTGCGAAGCGGAGCAATTTGGACGTTTTATGCCAATTTTTTGAGCAATTCGGTAATTTTAGATGATCAATCTACCCAAAGCAGGTGATTTTCTCCCCCGCCTGTTCGTGGCAGTCCGAAACACCTTCCTGGTTGCTCTTCCAATCCCTTCGCTTTCCTGAAACGCACCCGTAGCAGCCTCGCGTTTCGATTTCCCCCCATATCGAGCCTGATACCGGACAGCCAGCCGGGGCCGACGCTCGCCTTGAGTATTTTGGATACCTTAATTTATGAATAACGAAAAG
>NZ_FMYQ01000008.1 GCF_900096975.1 Paraburkholderia lycopersici | reverse complement strand
GGGTCCAGATTATTCTGGATCATGCGGTAGGCGGCTTCGGCAAGCCAGGTCTTGCAGACCTTCTCCGCGCCGCGCGGCGCGCGGATCGTGCGGGTTGGGTCGAGGCGGGGATCGGTGAAGTTCGGATGGTTCATGGCGTTCGTTCGAGTCCAGGTAGCAAGCTGAAGGGCGGCGCTCGCGTTTGCATGTCGCCTCGACGTACCGGGAGGCAAGGAGCGCTGCAAGGTGGGCTAAGTCTAACGCCACAAAGTTGTATATACAACTCGTTTCAATAAAACCACGGTAAGTAGTTACCCTGGATATTTCGATAGAATTCTCGGCGCCGGACATACGGAACCCCGAGCGGCGCGCCGCTTCATTGGCTAGACAAGATGGCAGCAAACGAATCGCGGCGACAGGAGTCGAAGCGACGCGGCGGGCAGCCCCGCTCGGCGGAAAAGCGGGGCAGGAGGGAGGGAAAGCCGGGAGGGAGGAACGGATGGAACGAGTCAAACGAGCGGCTTTTGCCGCCTCAAACGGTGCCCGCCAGATGGAAGCGGGAGGCCGGATGCCACAGGCGCACCGAGGTAGCCACATGAGGCCCGACCCATGTGCGCCGCAGCAACAGCAGGCACGGCTCGCCGATCTCCATCGCCAGATATTGCCGCACGCGCGCGTCGGGTTTCTGCGCGTAGATGCGAAACTCCGCGCGCTGGATCGGCGCAAGACGCACCATATAGTGGTTCGGCGTTTCGACGGTGAAATCCTGGGACAGGTAGTCGGGGAACACCTCGGGGTTCACGTAGCGGTCTTCGTACTGGATCGGCTCGCCCTCTTCGCTGTGCACGATGCGCGAGTGAAAAACGGGCCCCGCGTCGAGTTCCAGCGCCGCAATCGCGTTCGGATCGTCGCTCGACTCCAGCGCCAGCACGCGCGCCGAATGTCGATGACCGCGCGCCGCGATTTCGTCGGCGATATTGCGGATCTGCAGCACCGTCGATTCGTACTGGCGCGGCGCCACGTAGGTGCCCGAGCCGCGCACGCGGTTCAACACGCCTTCGGCCATCAGTTCGCGCAGCGCGCGCGAAACCGTCATGCGCGCGACGCCGAACTCTTTTACCAGTTCTGTTTCGGAGGGCACCACGTCGCCGGGCCGCAAAGCACCGCTTTCGATCTGCGCGAGCACGTGACGCTTGATCTGTTCATAGGCGGGCAACGAGGCGCTGCGGACCGTCTTCTTTTGCATGGTCTCGATCTTGTGATGAGCGGGAGGTCGCCGACGCGCTGGCCGCATGGCGCGGCGCGGCCGTGCGGCTGGCGGCGGCCCACATTGTACCGCCCCTTAAAGCGCGTCCGCGCGCGGACGGCGCGCGCCTGCCCGACATGACGTCGAACGTCGCGCTCACGTCTGCCGAGCCGCGTCGGCAAGGGCCGGGTGCCAGCGCGCGAGCACCACGCATGCGCGCACGCCTCGCCCGTCCGCACCCGGACTCAGGCGCACCTCGCCGCGATGCGACTGCGCGATCTCGCGCACGATCGCAAGGCCCAGACCCGTGCCCTCCGTATCGGCGGCAGCGCGGAAAAACGGCTCGAATACGCGCGCGCGCGTTTCCGCGGGAATGCCGCGGCCGTCGTCGAGCACTTCGAGCGTGACAGTCTCCTCGCTCGCCCGCACCGACACCGTCACGTGCCCGCCTGCGGGCGTATAGCGCAGCGCGTTGTCCACGAGATTGCTGACCATCGCGCGCAGCAGCTCGCGATGCCCCGCCACGATCGCCTCGCCAGCCAGCTCCGCGCCGAGATCGATGCCGCGCGACTGCGCGAGCAGCGCAAGCGCCTCGGCGACTTCGCGCGCGAGCTGCGCCATGTCGACGGGCGCGGCCGGCACTCGCGCCGGATCGAGCGCTTCGGCCTGCGCGAGCAGCAACAACTGGTTCGTGAGCGAGACCATCGAGCGGTTGCTCACATGCATGGCCGCCAGTACTTCGTCGAGCGCAGTATCCACGGCCTTTTGCTGGCGTGCGTACTGCAACTGCGTGCCGAGCAGCGTGAGCGGCGTGCGCAACTGGTGCGCGGCGTCGGCGATGAAGCGGCGCTGCGCCGCCGTCTGCGCCGAAAGGCGCGCAATGCACTGGTTGATCGCGTCCACGACGGGCCGCAGTTCGGCGTGCAGTCCTTCGGCGCGGATTGGTTCGAGATGCGAAGGATCGCGATCGGCAACATCGTTCTTTAGCTTCATGAGCGGACGCAGTTCGAACGTGAGGCCGATGCAGGCAAGCGCCACGGCCAGCATGACCATGCCGATCTGGCGATAAAGCTGAGGACGCCATAACGCCTGAACCATCGCGTCGCGCGAGCGCGCGGTCTTGCCGACCGAGACGCGCACCCGCGACACGCGGCCGTTGTCGTACATGGACCGCGCCACGCTCACCGCGCGCACGGCCTGGCCGCGCAGCGCCGCGTCGTACCACACGGGCGAATCGACGGCGGGAGCCGAGGCCGCGTGCGGAAAATCGGGCATGCCCGCCAGCAGCGAGCCGCCCTCCACGCGCACGTTGTAGAACACCTGATCCTGCTGCGGCGAAGCGAAGAGCTCCAGCGCCGCCGGCGGCACGTCGGCGCGCAACGCGCCATCGGCCCATTGCACGGAACCGGCGATCATGCGCGCGGACGAAAGCAGCCGGCCGTCCTGCACGAGATCGGCGGTATGGCGCGCGGCGCGATACTCGGAGGTCGCCGTGAAGCTCACGTAGAGCGCGAGCGGCACGAGCATCCACCACAGCAGCCGGATGCGCAGGCTAGCCGTCATGGCGGCACGCGTTCGTCGTCATAGCGCTTCTTCCTTCCTGCGCAGCAGATAGCCGAGCCCGCGCAACGTGACGATCACGGCCGAGCTGCCTTCGAGCTTCTTGCGCAGCCGCGAGACGTAGATCTCGATGGCGTCCTCGCTGGGCTCGTCAGCGAGCGTGAAGATCGCGTCGGCGAGCGCGGCCTTCGAAACCGTCTGACCTGGCCGCAGAATGAGCGTTTCGAGCACCGTGCGCTCGCGCGGCGTGACGTTCAACGGCGCGCCCTTCAACGCGAACTGGCGCGTGTTGATATCAAAGACGAGATCCCCGCAGCCGATTTCATTGGCGCGCGCGGGCGTCTGCCGGCGGATCAGCACCTTGATGCGCGCCACGAGTTCGCGCACCTCGAACGGCTTGACGAGATAGTCGTCGGCGCCCACACCGAGCAGTTCCACCTTTTCGTCGATTGAGCCGCTCGCGGTCAGCACCATCACGGGCGTCGCGTCGCCGCGCTGGCGCAGCCGCCGCAGCACGTTCTTGCCCGAGAGCTTCGGCAGATTGAGGTCGAGCAGCACGACGTCGTAGCGACTGGATTGCAGCAATTGATCGGCAGCCTCGCCGTCCTGCACGGCGTCGAAGGCGAACGCCTGCTCCTCCAGCGTCTTGACGAGCCAGTGCGCAAGCGTCGGATTGTCTTCGATCAGCAGCAGCTTCATGGGTGCGCGGGGCGGGCGAGAAGCCATGGTTTCGGGGGAATCGATTGTGCCGTCGCCGGCGCGCGGCCGCCCTGCGGGTTAACACGGACGTTTTTGCGAAGGCCTGGAAGGCTGGCAGAAGGCTTACGGTTTCTATAATCGGCTGCATCCATCAGAAAGCGCCGCCTCCCAAGCGCGGCGCACCACCTTCAGGAGACTCCACGATGCCTACCCTGCGCCAGATCGCCGCCGTATCGAGTGTCGCGTTCGCCCTTGCCGCCGGCTCCACGGCCGCCCGCGCGGAGAAGATCACGATCATGGTTGGCGGCGCAACCAAGATCATCTATCTGCCGGCCAAGCTCACCGAGCAACTCGGCTACTTCAAGGACGAAGGGCTCGACGTCGAACTGCAGTCGCAGCCCGCCGGCGTGGACGCCGAGAACGAACTGCTCGCGGGCGCGGTGCAAGGCGTGGTGGGCTTCTACGACCACACCATCGACCTGCAGAGCAAGGGCAAGGAAGTACAGACGCTCGTGGTGTTCGGCCAGGTGCCGGGCGAAGTGGAAATGGTGTCGAACGCGGCGGCGGGCTCGTTGAAGAGCATGGCCGGCGTGAAGGGCAAGACGCTCGGCGTGACGGGCCTCGGCTCCTCCACGAGCTTCCTCACGCAATACCTGGCGCAGCGCGGGGGCGTGCCCGCCAACCAGTACACGCTGCTGCCCGTGGGCGCGGACAACACCTTCATCGCGGCGATCAAGCAGAACCGCATCGACGCGGGCATGACCACGGAACCCACGGTCTCGCGTCTGCTGCAAACCGGCGACGCCAAGGTGCTTGTCGACATGCGCACGCTCGACGGCACGCGCGCGGCGCTCGGCGGCACCTACCCCGCTTCGAGCTTCTACGTGCAGCGCGCCTGGGCGCAGTCGCACAAGGACGAAGCGACGAAGCTCGCGCACGCGTTCTCGCGCACGCTCAACTTCATCGCCACGCACAGCGCCGGGGAAATCGCCGCGAAGATGCCGAAGGACTACTACGGCAGCAACAAGGACCTCTATGTTTCCGCGCTGAAGTCCTCGCTGCCGATGTTCACGAAGGACGGCCGCATGCCCGCGGACGGCCCCGACACCGTGCTCAAGGTGCTCTCGGCGTTCAATCCTTCGGTGAAGGGCAAGCACATCGATCTCGCGAAGACTTACTCGAACGACTATCTGCCGGCCGCGACCGCCACGGCTTCGAAGTAAGCATCAAGAAGACGGCCCCACGTCCAGCCCTCGAGACACCATGACTTCCTCCAGTTCCCAAGGCACGCCGGCCATCGAGCTGCGCAATGTTTCATGTCGCTTCATCTCGCCGGACGGCAAGGCGACCGTCGCGCTGCGCGACTTCAGCATGTCGGTCGCGCGCGGCGAATTCGTCGCGATCGTCGGGCCCACAGGCTGCGGCAAGTCCACCACGCTCAGCATGATCACCGGGCTGCTCAAGCCCACCACGGGCGAAGTGCGCGTGATGGGCGCGCCCGTGAACGGCATCGATCCGCGCATCGGCTTCGTGTTTCAGGCCGACGCCGTGTTCCCGTGGCGCCCGGTGCTCGACAACGTGGCGGCCGGCCCGCTCTATCGCGGCCGCTCGAAGTCGGCCGCCTACGAAGAAGCCAACGAATGGCTGCGCCGCGTGGGTCTCGCGAACTTCGGCAAGCACTATCCGCATCAGCTTTCGGGCGGCATGAGAAAGCGCGTGGCGCTCGCGCAGACCTTCATCAACAAGCCTGAAATCCTGCTGATGGACGAGCCGTTCTCGGCGCTCGACATGCAAACGCGCACGCTCATGCAGGACGAGTTGCTGCAACTGTGGGGCGGCACGGGCTCGGTCGTGTTCGTCACGCACGACCTCGAAGAAGCCATCGCGCTCGCCGACCGCGTGTTCGTGCTCACCGCGCGCCCGGCCACGCTCAAGAAGGTCTACGAGATCGATCTGCCGCGCCCGCGCGTAACGTCCGAGATCCGCTACGCGCCGCAGTTCGTCGAGCTGTCGCGCCAGATCTGGCACGACCTGCGCGAAGAAGTGCAGATCGCCTAACTTCCGGAGCCGTCCAAACATGTCCACCCCGCAACAAACCTTGCCGCAAGGCCTGGATGCCGCGGCGCTCGACGCCGTCGAGCGCGCCGCGCAAAAGCACATTCGCCGGCGCCAGGCGCTCGTCATCGCGCTGCGTATCGCGGTGCTCGTCGTCGTGCTCGGCGGCTGGGAGATCGCCGCGCGCCTCAAATGGATCGACCCGTTCTTCTTCTCGATGCCGACGGCCATCTTCGACCAGATCGTCGACTGGTTCGTGAACGGCACCTCGCAAGGGCCGCTGCTCACGCAGGTCTGGGTCACGCTGGAAGAAACGGGACTCGGCTTCATCATCGGCTCGGTGGCCGGCGTGTTCTGCGGCATCGTGCTCGGCCGCAACAAGCTGCTCTCCGACGTGTTCAGCCTCTACATCCAGATCGCCAACTCGATTCCGCGCGTGGTGCTCGGCTCGGTGTTCGTGATCGCACTGGGGCTCGGCATGGCGTCGAAAGTCGCGCTCGCCGTGGTGATGGTGTTCTTCGTGGTGTTCGCCAACGCGTTCCAGGGCGTGCGCGAAGCCGACCGCTACATGATCGCCAACGCCCAGATTCTCGGCGCGTCGCGCCGCCAGGTGACGACCTCTGTCGTGATTCCCTCGGCGCTTTCGTGGATTCTCGCGAGCCTGCACGTGAGCTTCGGCTTCGCGCTGGTCGGTGCCGTGGTCGGCGAATTCCTCGGCTCGAAGCAAGGCATCGGCCTCTTGATCTCGACGGCGCAAGGCGCGTTCAATGCGAGCGGCGTGTTCGCCGCGATGATCGTGCTGGCCGTGGTCGCGCTCGCCGCCGACTATCTGCTCACGGCGATCGAGCATCGCCTGCTCAAGTGGCGTCCCACGCCTTCGAACTGAGCACGCCCGTTTCCCCTGTCCGGGCCGCGCAAGGCGCGAGCCTTCCTGGCCCCGGTCCGCGGCGCACCGCCAGTGCGCCGCGTTTTTTCATGTAGCGCGTATCGTCACTTCGGCTGCTCGACCGTACGCAGATACGGCTTGAGCGTCTTGAACCCCTGCGGATACTTCTGCTTCGCGGCGTCGTCCGAAACCGAAGTCGGAATGATCACGTCGTCGCCCGGCTTCCAGTTCACCGGCGTCGCCACCGTGTGTTTCGCGGTGAGTTGCAGCGAGTCGAGCAGGCGCAGCACCTCGTCGAAATTGCGGCCCGAGCTCATCGGGTAGACGAGCATCGCCTTGACCTTCTTGTCCGGGCCGATGAGGAACACCGAGCGCACCGTGGCGTTGTCGGCCGCCGTGCGCGGGCTCGCGCCGCTCGCGTTCGGGTGAATCATGTCGTAGAGCTTGGCGACCGCGAGGTCCGGGTCCCCGATCAGCGGATAGTTGACGGCGCTGCCCTGTGTTTCCTCGATGTCCTTCACCCATTTCTCGTGGTCGGTCACCGGGTCGATGCTCAGGCCGATGATCTTCGTGTTGCGCTTGTCGAATTCCGGCTTCAGGCGCGCCATGTAGCCAAGTTCTGTCGTGCAGACGGGCGTGAAATCCTTCGGATGCGAAAACAGGATTGCCCATTGGTCGCCGATCCATTCGTGAAAACGGATCGTGCCTTCGGTGGTTTCCGCTGTGAAATCCGGTGCATCTTCTCCTAGACGAATCGTCATCTCCAGCCTCCTGAATGCAATGATTTACCGGGTCGGCGTGCGCGTAAAAAGCGCTTTTCGCTTCTGCATTTTAGGTAGTTCGCGCAACCCGTCTGGAATTTCTTTCCCGCTTCCCTTTCATTACATCTCCCATACATTCATTCAACCCTCATTTATCGTCGAAAAATCATATCGACACGATATTGCAGCCTTGACATCCCTTGTACATGAAGCGAATAATGCGTCGTTCGATAATCGAAACGGCGTTCGTATTGCGAACGCACGAATAACAAGAACGGGCTGGCCGTCTTGCCGTGGAGATCCGCGCGCGGGGCGTGATATGAACCCGCTGCGCCGGGGCGGCACCGCCTCTAGCACATGGAGGAGCACACCGCACCTGCCTTCCGGTCCACCTGCCTGACGGTGCCGGGACCACCTGCGAATCGCGCCGATCCTGCCCGCTCCGGCCAGCCAGTAGCCGCATGCTACGAATTCGCTGAAAAAGAGCATGAAAAGAGACCTCCAGACTGAAACGCGCGATTCCCGCCAGGGCGTCGTCGCCGCCCTTGTGTACGTTTTCGAGCGGGTCATGCCCGACCCCTTCGTTCTGTCCATTTGCCTGACGTTTCTCGTCGCCGTGCTGGCACTCGCCATCGCGCCGCACGGCAATATCCCGACGCTGCTCGGTTCCTGGTACGACGGCACCTTCGGCATTCTCGGCTTCGCACTGCAGATGATCCTGATCCTCGCCACGGGCTACGCGATCGCAGAGGCGCCCGTGATCCAGCGCGTGCTGCGCGCGCTCGCGGCCAAGGCACAAACGCCGGCGCGCGCCGCGCTGCTGGTGTTTCCGGTCGTCGCCGTCGCGGCGTGGCTGAACTGGGGCCTGGGGCTGATCGTGGGCGCGCTGCTTTCGCGCGAGATCGCGCGGCGCGTGAACGTGGATTTCGCGTGGCTCGTGGCGGGCAGCTATTCGGCATGGTCGATCTGCAATAGCGGGCTGTCGAGCTCGATCGCTCTCTCGCAAGCCTCGCCCGGCAACGCGCTGAACCTCGTGGAAAAAGCCACCGGCCACGTGGTCCCGCTCAGCGAAACCGTGTTCGCGCCGTTCGTCTTCATGCCCACCGTGCTCGTGGTGGTGGTGATGACGTTCATCTTCATCCGCATGCACCCGAAACCCGAGCACGTGGCGCCCTTCAGCCAGTCGGCCGACGCCGAAGCGAGCGATGCCGGCGGCAGTGCGGACCCGCACGCGCGCATCGGCAACGGCACGCCCTCGTTCGCCTCGCGCCTCGAGCAGTCGATGCTCGGCACGCTGCTGCTGATCGTCCTCGGCGTCGGCTATCTCACGATGGAATGGCGGGAAAAGGGTTTCGATCTCGACATCAACACGACGATCCTGATCTTCCTGCTGATCGGCCTCGCGCTACAGCGCACGCCCATCGCGTACGCGAACGCCATTCGCCGCGCCGCGCGCCAGACCGGTTCCATGCTGCTCCAGTACCCCGTGTACGGCGGCATCATGGGCATGATGAAGGGCACGGGCCTCGCCTCGATGATCGCCAAGGCATTCGTCACGATCGCCACGCCGCTCTCGCTGCCGCTCTGGAGCTATCTGAGCTCGCTCATCATCACGCTGCTCGTGCCGAGCGCGGGCGGCCACTGGGCCGTGCAAGGGCCGTTCGTGCTGCCCGCCGCGCTGAGCCTGCACGCCTCGGTGCCGCGCACCGCCATGGGCGTCGCGATGGCCGAGAACGTCTCGAACATGCTGCAACCGTTCTGGGCCGTGCCGATCGTCGCGATCGCGGGTATCCGCATTCAGCGCGTGATGGGCTACACCGCCGTGACGTTCGCCGTTTCGCTCGTGATTTACGCCGTCGCCCTCTGGCTCGTGCCCTGAGCGTTCGCGGTTCCCGCCACGAAGGAAGGCGCTGCGCCGGCCGCTTTTGCGGCACGGGCAGCGCCTTTTTTTATCGCTCGCACGCGCGGCGCGCCGGCTGCGGAGCTCGCCCGGACGGAGGGCGGCAAGCGCGCGTGAATCGGGGGCGCGATGAGCAGGCACGCGAGGCGCTGCAAGGCAGCCCGTACCGCACGCGTCTCCCTGGTGTCACTCCTGGTTTGCATACGACGCGCCACCAGGCGACGCTATCCATGTGACACCCGTGCGTGCAGCGCCAGTGAGGGGCAGGCGATTTTCCGCAAGCCGTGATATCGTTTTGTCATCGGATTGGAAAGCCTGCGCGCACCCGTCAATCGAACTCTGTTACTTTCGCGAGCGTCGCCATGAGTGATGTACGCCACCATCTGAGTCCGCGCGATCGCGTGGAACTGCTCTGCTGGCTCACCTGCGGGAGCCTCGGAGCCTACTATCTCAACGAGTCCTGGCCAAACGCGGCCTTTCACGTCCAGGCGGCGCACAAGTGGCTCGACCGCCACGCGCGCGAAGCCGACTGGCTCGCGATCGCGCGGCTCGCCGCCATGGCGCAGGACATCGCGCAGCAGCACGCGTGGTTCGTGGACGCTGTGTGGGCGCGCGACGCGGTCGAGGAAATTCTCGACACCGACGACCTGAACTATCAGGCGAAGCTCGTCCTGCAGGTGCTCAAGGACTGCGAACGAGCGCTCGCCGACCGCCGGCCCGCCGAATAAGCAGGACCTGACAGGCAGGTTCGCTACACGCATTCCCGCGGCCCTGGCAGACCGTACACGTTTCTCCATCAAATGATGGACGCGTGGCGATTATCCTCAGAACATGCTTCCGCTTGCGGCACTGGCCCCTTGCCGGCTGCCCGTCCATGCGGGAGAGCCCGAATGACTCGCTACCACGCCCTGACGTTCGCCGCCGCGCTGCTCGCCTTCGCGGCGGCGAGCCCCGCCGCGAAGGCGCAAACCGGCGGCCATGCAACCGCCCTCAACACCGCCCGGCCCATTCCGCTGCAAAAAGTCGCCAAGCCGGCCCCCAAAGCGCAGCAGACCGCGAAAGCCACGAAGCCAGCGTCGCAATCGCTGCGCTGGCTGGTCTCGGACACTCCCTGAAGCGAACCGGCGCGCCCGCGCCAGATTCGCCCTTCGCCACGCCACCTCGAAGCCGCCCCGAAACGCGGCCGCCGCGGCTCAAGACTGCGACGGCTTCGCGCTCTCCGCCGCCGGCGGCGCGGGCGGCGTCCAGCCATAGCCGAGCGCCTTGTAGAGGTTCACGATCTGCGCCAGTTCCTGGTCCTGCAGCGACGACTGCTGCAATTGCGCGGTGAAGAGGCTGCGCTCGGCGTCGAGCACTTCCAGATAGCTCGTGTAGCCGCCTTCATAAAGGTCGCGCGCAACCGAAGAGTACTCGGTGAGCGCGGCCACCTGGCGCGTCGTCGAGTTCAACTGATCGCGCGTGCGCGCCACGCCCACGAGCGCGTTTTCGACATCGGCGAATGCCTGCTGGATCGTCTGCTCGTAGCTGAACAGTGCTTCCTGCTGCACCGCTTCGGCCTGGTGCACGCCGCCCGCGATCGCGCCGCCCTCGAAAATCGGCTGTGTCACCACCCCCGCGAACGACCATACGCGCGCCGGGCCGGTCCAGAGCCCCGAGAGCGCGGTGCTCGCCGCGCCGAAAAGGCCGGTGAGCGAGATCTGCGGGAAATACAGCGCGCGCGCCGCGCCGATCGACGCATTCGCCGATATGAGCGCCTGTTCGGCCTGCAGAATATCGGGCCGTCGCTCCAGTAGCGCCGACGGCAAGCCGGCGGGAATGGCCGGCGCGGCGAGATCGGTGATCGCCTTGCCGCGTGGAATCGGCCCTGGATTCTGGCCCAGCAGCAGCGAGATCGCGTCTTCCTGCTGTGCGATTTCCTGCTGGATCGAAAACACGGAAGTCTGCGCCGATTCGTACTCCGAACGTGCCTGACTCACCTGCAGCCTGGAGACGACGCCGCCCGCATAGCGTTCGTTGAACAGATCCAGCGCGCCCTTGCGGCTTTCGAGCGTGGCCTGCGCGATCACGAGCTGGTTGTCGAAGTCGCGCAACTGCAGATAGGACGTCGCCACGTTCGCGATAATCGCGATGCGCGTGGCCTGCTGCGCCGACTTCGTGCCCAGATAGTCGGCGCGCGCCGCCTCGGTGAGGCGGCGCAAGTGGCCGAACAAATCGAGTTCCCAGGACACCGCGCCGTTCAGTTGCACCTGGTTGCCCACCACGGGCGGATAGCCGGGCGCGGGAACGCCACGGCTGCGCGAAGCGCCGAAATTCGCCGAGACCTGCGGGAAGAGGCCCGCGCGCGTCACGACATAGCGGCCATAGAACTCCTCGACGCGCGCGGCCGCGATGGCGAGATCCTTGTTTTGCGCAAGCGCCTTCGCAACCAGATCGTCGAGCACCGGATCGTTGAACTGCGTCCACCAGTCGAGCGAGGTATCCACCGCTTCCGCCTGCGGCGAAGCATAGCGAAACGACGACGGCGTCTCGACCGCTGGTCGGCGATAGTCGGGCCCGACCGCGCAGGCGCCGAGGCAAGCCGTCGCGACGATCAGTCCGAGAGGACGCAGCGTGCAATACGAGCGTGTCTTCATCGCTCAGCCCTCCTCAGGAGGCGCCGCCGCGGGGGGCGTGCCGGCATGCGGCGCCGCGTCCGGCTTCTTGCGCGACGAAAGCGTTTCGAGGCCCCAGAAGAACATCGGAATGAAGAAGAGCGCGATCACCGTGGCACCGAGCATGCCGGCGATCACGCCGGTACCGAGCGAGCGCCGGCTCGCGGCCGACGCGCCGCTCGCGATGGCGAGCGGCACGCAGCCCAGGATGAACGCGAGCGAAGTCATGATGATCGGCCGCAGACGCAGCTTCGCGGCGTGGAGCGCGGCGTCGTAGGGCGTCATGCTCTCCTTCTCGCGCATCTCCACGGCGAACTCGAAGATCAGGATGGCGTTCTTCGCGGCAAGCGCGATCAGCACGGTCAAGCCGATCTGGAAGTACACGTCGTTTTCCATTCCGCGCAGAAAAATGCCCACCAGCGCGCCGAAAATCGCGAACGGCACGGCCAGCAGCACGCCGATCGGCAGCGACCACTTTTCGTACTGCGCAGCGAGAATGAGGAACACCATCAGCAGCGCGAACGCGAACACGAGCGCCGCCGTCGAGCCGGCCTTCTTCTCCTCGTATGCCTGACCGCTCCATTCGTAGCTGTAGCCCTCGCCGAGCACCTCGTTCGCGATCTGCTCCATCGCCGAGATCGCTTCGCCCGAACTGCGGCCGGGCGCGGCATCGCCCGTGATCTTCGCCGCCGGGAAGTTGTTGAAGCGGTTGACGATGTCGGGCCCCGGCACGAAGCGTGAAGTCGTCACGGCCTTGATCGGCACCATGTCGCCGCTGCGGTTGCGCACATAGAGCTGCTGAATGTCGTCCGGGCTCAAGCGGTACTGCGGCTCCGCTTGCACGATCACCTGAAAAAGACGGCTGCCCTTCGGAAACTGGCTCACGTACAAGGAACCGAACATCGTCTGGAGTGCGGAATAAATATCCTGCACCGGAACGCCCAGCGTTTCCGCGCGCTCGCGGTCCACTTCCACGAGCAGCTGGCGCGAATTCGTGTTGATGGTCGAATTCACGCCGCGCAGCGCCGGGTTCTGGCGCGACTTCGCAATGATCTGGCGGACCTTCTCCTCGAGCTGCTGATACGTGCCGTCGCCGGTGCTCTGCAGCCAGAACTCGAAGCCGCCTGTCGTGCCGAGACCCGGAATCGACGGCGGATTGAGCGGCACGACCACGCCGTCCTTGAACCCGGAGAAGGCCTTGGTGGCCTCGCGGATCAGGTCCTGCGCGGTGCCGTTCTCGCCGCGCTCCTTGAAGCCCTTGAGCGTCACGAACAGCGTACCCGCGTTCGACTTGTACTGCGAGTCGATCAGGCTGTAGCCGATCGGCGCCGCCACCGAACTCACCGCATGCTGCTTCGAGAACCAGTCCTCCGCCTTCTTCGACAGGTCGCCGGTGCGATCTAGACTCGCCGCGTCGGGCAGCACGACCGCGCCGAGCAGATAGCCTTGATCTTCCACCGGCAGGAACGAGGACGGAATGTGCTTGAAGAGGCCGCCTGTCGCGATCAGCATCACGACGATCAAGCCGATGGAAATCATCACGCGCCGCATGGCCGCTTGCACCCAGTTGCCATAGCCTTGCGTCAAACGCTCGAACTTCTCGTTGAACCAGCGGAAAAAGCGGTTCTTCTTGTGCTCGCCCGGTTTGAGCAGGATGGCGGCGAGCGCCGGCGAAAGCGTGAGCGCAACGACGCCCGAGAGCACCACGGAAACCGCGATCGTCACGGCGAACTGCTTGTAGAGCTGGCCCGTGATGCCAGAAAGGAACGCCACCGGTATGAACACGGCGAGCAGCACGAGCACGATCGCCACGACCGGCCCGCTCACCTCGTCCATCGCGCGTTTGGCCGCTTCCTTCGGCGCCAGCTTGAACTCCGTCATGTTGCGCTCGACGTTTTCGATCACCACGATCGCGTCGTCCACCACGATACCGATGGCGAGCACCATGCCGAACAAAGTGAGCATGTTGATCGAGAAGCCGAATGCCGCCATGCCGATGAACGCGCCGATGATCGAAACGGGCACGGCAAGCAGCGGCACGAGCGTCGCCCGGAAGCTCTGCAGGAAGATGAACACCACGACGATCACGAGAATCACGGCGTCGCGCAGCGTGTGCACCACCTCGCCAATCGACTCCTGCACGAACTCGGTGGTGTCGAGCGCGATGTCGTATTTGAGGCCCGGCGGGAAGCTCTTGTGCAACTGTTCGAGCGTCTGGCGGACCTGTTTGGCCACTTGCAGCGCGTTGGCGCCCGGCTGCTGGTACACGGCGATCAGCGTGGCCGTCTTGCCGTTGTAGCGGCCGCGCAGCGTGTAGTCCTTCGCGCCCAGTTCCGTATGGCCGATGTCCTTGATGCGCACGATCGCCGCATCGCTCGACGCCGCGCGCAGGATGATGTTGTCGAAGTCGGCGGGCTCCGTGAGGCGCCCTTTCGTCGCGACCGGGAAGGTCTGGTTGACGGGCCCGTCGGTCGGCGCCTGGCCAAGTCGCCCCGCGGAGAACTGCTGGTTCTGCTGGCTGATCGCGTTCTGCACGTCGGCCACGGTAATGCCGAGCTTCGCCATGCGGTCGGGCTTGAGCCAGACGCGCATCGCATAATCAGCAGAACCGAATATCGACGCCTGGTTCGCGCCAGGAATGCGCTTGAGCGCATCGAGCACGTAGACGTTCGCGTAGTTCGCCACATAGGCCTGGTCGTAGGCGTTGTCGGGCGAATAGATCGCGATCACCATCATGAACGCCGACGAGCGCTTCTGCACCGACACACCTTGCGCCGTCACCGCATCGGGCAGCGTGGGCAGCGCGAGGTTCACGCGGTTTTGCACGTCCACCTGCGCAAGCGACGGGTCGGTGCCGATATTGAAGTACACCGTGAGCGTCATATTGCCCGTCGACGAGCTCGACGAACTCATGTACATCATGTTGTCCGCGCCGTTGACCTGCTGCTCGATCGGCGCGGCCACGTTCTGCGCCACGATGTCGGCGCTCGCGCCCGGATACGTCGCGCTCACGGTAATGGTGGGCGGCGCGATGTCCGGGAACTGCGCGATCGGCAGGTTGAACATCGCCACGAGACCCGCGACGACGAGCACGATCGAGACGACCGACGCGAATATCGGCCGGTCGATGAAGAAGTGGGAGAACTTCATCGTTTAGCCTCCCGCGGCGGACGAGAGCGTGACGTCCACGCGGCGGGATTTGTCGGGCGGATCGGAGGCGACGATCTGCGCCGGCTTGCGCATTTCGATGCGCTCGTTCTGCACGCCCGCCACGATCAGCGCAGCGCGCACCGTGGCCGCGCGCGCGGCCGCGAGGCGCTCGTTCGCGGCATGAGAACCGCTCGAATCGGTGTAGCCGGAAATCGCCACGCGCGCATCCGGCGTGGCGACGAGGCGGCGGGCCACGCCTGCGAGTACGTCCGCCGAGTGCGCGTCGAGGCTCGCGCTACCCGACGCGAAGTAAAGCGAAGTGTGCTCTCCGGACGGCGGGGCCGCGCCCGTTCCCGCATTGGCCTCGCCCCCGGGGGTGACGCTGGCGTTTTCCTTGCCCGCGTTCGCGCCGCCCGTCGCGGCCGCGCCGGAAGCCCCGGCCGCGCCCGCCTGGGCTGCGCCGCCAGCGCCGCCGCCGTCCATGCCGGCCGCCCCGCCGGGATTGACGGCCGCGGACGGCGTGGCCACGACGTTCGCCTTGACCGGCACGCCCGGCATGAGCCGCAACGTGTTGTCGACGATGACATGATCGCCGGGGCGCAGCCCCGATTTGATCACCCACTCGTTACCGTTCCATTCACCGGTTTCCACCGCGCGCTGCTGGGCCTTGCCATCCTGATCGACGGTCCACACATACGCGCCGCGCGGTCCTTGCTGCACCGCCGCCTGCGGCACGGCCACCGCGGAAGCACGCTCGGCGCCCAGCAGCTTGATGCGCACGAACTGGCCGGGCCGCAGCGACCCGGTCGGGTTCGGCATTTCGGCGCGGATCAGGTAGGTGCCGGTTTCCGTGCTGAGCGAGGCGTCGGTGAACGCGATCCGGCCGCGCTGCGGATAGATGCTGCCGTCGGCGAGCACGATCACCGCGTCGAGCTTGCCGACCGGCGGCAGCTTGAGCGTGCCGTTCTGCGTTTGCGTGCGCAGATCGAGCATCTCGTTCTCGGAGAGCGAGAAGTTGATCCACATGGGATCGAGCTTCGCGACGTAGGTGAGCAGGCTGTTGGACGCGTCGATATACGACCCGTCCTGCTTCTTCGCGAAGCTCGATAGCCCGGTGACGGGCGAGGTGATGGTCGTGTAGCCGAGATTGAGCGACGCGCTCGTCACGTTCGCGCGCGCCTGCTCGAGCGCGGCGGCCGCGGCCTGTTCCTGCCCGACCGAATCGTCGAGATCCTTCTGGCTCAGCGCGTTCTTCGCGGCCAGCGGACGCACGCGATTGAGGTCGGCCTGCGCCGTATCGAGCCGCGCCTTCTGTTGCGCATACTCGGCCTGCGCGGCGTCGAGCGCCGCCTGGAACGGCTTGCGGTCCATGATGAACATGACGTCGCCCTGATGGACCAGCGAGCCTTCCCGATACACGCGCTTTTCGAGGAAGCCGTTCACGCGCGAGCGGATCTCGACCTGCTGCGAGCTCTGCGTTTGCCCCACGAACTCGAAGACCACCGGGACATCGCGCAGCGCGACGTTGATTACGTCGACACTTGCAGCGGGCGGCGTCGCAGCAGCAGGTTTGTTTTCATGACATCCCAAGACAGTAGCAAGCAATCCTAGCGACAGGCACAGGCTGGCCACCCGAGTTCCATGTGTCATGCTGTTCTCCGTTATCGGCGATCTGCGCTGGACCGACGAACCCGAGCCAGGCGCGCATGCGATGGGGCGAATCGCAAAACTGACTTGGTGCTCGAGCAAATACTACTGTTTTTCCACGCAATGCAGAATCAGAGTGACCAGAAATTCCGCGCGATATCCATGCGGATTCTTGCGGCGAAACAATGGCATGATTCGCTTCGAAATCCGAAATGAATGGGATCGATCGTTCGCTAACGTTCGCCCGCAAACCGGCGATACGCGCACACAGGGAAAGGGAGGCAGCCGTTGCGAACGCACGGTCCGCGCGTTCGCTCGGGCGGCGAGACCGATGTCGACCGTATGCGCGCCGAGCGCGCCACCAAGGACACCATGCAGCGCGCACCTCGCGAATTGCGCCTCGCTCGTCGGCACGCGCACGACCCGTTGCACCATAGCGCGATGTGACGCCGTCTGGCGCGTGTTACGCAATGGGCCACGGCGGAACGGCAAGTTTAGGAAGACGAGCCTTGCGAGACAGGCGACGGTATACGTGTGGCGCGCACATACCCTTTCGGGCGGCGCGCGCGAGTGGAGCACGAACCGATTCCAGGCAGCGCGGCGCAAACAACCGGTAAGCAGACGCCGCGGCCGCGCTAAAAGTGCATGGCGCCGGCCGCGTCGCGCGTGGCGTGCGACGGGCGCGGCTCAGTCGAGCGGACGGCCCGCAGGCTCGCGAATCAGCGGCAGCGCGAGCAGCGAAACCGCCCCGCAACCGATCAGATACCACGCGGGCGCGAGCGGGTTGTCGAGCAGCTTGATGAGCCAGGTCGCGAAGAACTGCGCAAAGCCGCCGAAAATCGACACGCCCACGCAGTACACCACGGACATGCCCGTTACGCGAATCGATTGAGGAAAGAGTTCCGGCAGCATCACGATGTTGGGGACCGCCGTGAACGCGACGATCGCGCCGAGCATGGCCACGACGGCGAGCACGGTGGCGACGGTCGGCATCGCGTGAATGATCGCGAACGCCGGATAGATCACCGCGATCAGCGCCACGCGCGACACGCCCATCACCCACTTGCGGCCGACGCGATCAGACAGCATGCCGGCGAGCGGCGAGCACGCGGCGGTAACGAGGGCCGCGACCAGCGCCGCGCTCATGCCGACCGACATGGGCAGGCCGAGAATCTTGATCGCGTAGGTCGACATATAGAACAGCACGATATAGTTCGCCGCCGTGCCGCCGATGGTCGTGACGACGCCCGCCACGAGCGCCGTGCGATGACGCCCGAAAATCTCGCGCAGCGGCCTCGCCATGTCGGCCACCGGCTCGGTGCTTTCCATGGGCACGGGATGCGCGAGCGTTTCGTCGAGATGGCGGCGAATGTACACGCCCACCGGCACCACCAGCATGCCGATCACGAACGGCACGCGCCAGCCCCAGCTTTCGAGCGCGGCCTGCGAGAGCGTCGTGGAAAGCGCCACGCCGATGAGCGCGCCGCACACCGTGTTGAGCCCCTGGCTCACGAACTGCCAGCTGCCGTAGAAGCCGCGCGAACGGTCGTCGGCGTATTCGAGCAGCAGCGAAGTGGACGCACCCACTTCGCCGCCCACCGCGAAGCCCTGCACGAGGCGGGCGAGCAGGATCAGCACGGGCGCGGCAAACCCGATCTGCTGATAGGTGGGCGCGAACGCAATGAGCGCCGAGCCGAGCGCCATGAGCCAGAGCGTGAGCGTCATGGCGGCCTTGCGGCCCACGCGGTCCGCGAACGCGCCGATCACCACGCCGCCCAGCGGACGCACCACGAAGCCCACGCCGAAGCTGCCCACGGCGAGCATCAACTGGTTCAGCGAGCCGTGCACGGGAAAGTACAGCGAGCCGATGATCGAGGCGAAGAAGCTGTACACCGTGAAATCGAAGAACTCGAGCCCGTTGCCGAGCGTGATCGCGAAGATGGCCTTCGCGCGCGAACGGCGCGTGGATGCGGCGGCGGCGGCGGCCGGCGCCTGAATCGAGGTGGCGTTCATTGCGGGTCTCCTCGCATGTGTCTTTGGTGTCTCGGGTCGCCGGCTTCAGTCGCGCAGGAAGCGCTCGGCGAGGTGCACCCAGTACGCCGCACCGGTGGCGAGGCAATCGTCGTTGAAGTCGTAGCCGGGGTTGTGCACCATGCAGCCGCCCTCTCCGTCTCCGTTGCCGATGATGAGATAGCTGCCCGCGCAGCGCTCGAGCAGGAATGAAAAATCCTCGCTGCCGGTGAGCGGCGCCATGTCGTGGATCAAGCCGTCGTCGCCGAGCCAGTCGCGCGCGACATCCTGCGCGAACGCGGTCATCGCCTCGTCGTTCACGAGCACCGGGTAGCGGCGCTGGTAGTCGATGCGCGCCGTCGCGCCATAGGCGCCCGCCTGCGCGTGCACGAGCGCGGTAATGCGCTCCTGCAAGAGGTCGCGCACTTCGGGGCGCAGCGCGCGCACCGAGAGCCGCATCTGCGCGGTTTGCGGGATCACGTTGGGGGCGTCGCCCGAGTGGATCGCGCCCACGGTGACGATCGCCATGTCGAGCGGCGGCACGTTTCGCGACACGATGGTCTGCAGCGCGAGCACGACGTTCGCGCATACCACGACCGGATCGATAGCCTTGTGCGGCACCGCGCCATGACCGCCGCGCCCGTCGATGTCGATGATGACCGTGTCCGACGAGGCCATGAAAGGCCCCGCGCGAAAGCCGAGCTTGCCGGTGGGAAAACCCGGCATGTTGTGCATGGCGAAGACCGCATCGCAGGGAAAACGCTCGAAGAGGCCTTCGTCGAGCATGCGCTTCGCGCCGCCCAAGCCTTCTTCGGCGGGCTGGAAAATGAGGTGCAGCGTGCCGTTGAACTGGCGCGACTGCGCGAGATGCTTTGCCGCCGCGAGCAGCATGGCGGTATGGCCGTCGTGGCCGCACGCGTGCATCTTGCCGGGTATGCGGCTCGCGTAATCGAGGCCCGTGCTCTCCTGGACAGGCAGCGCGTCCATGTCGGCGCGCAGGCCGAGGCGCCGCTTTCCGTCGCCTGCCTTGAGCGTGCCCACGACGCCCGTGCCGCCAAGCCTGCGATGCACTTCGTAGCCCCACTCCGTGAGGCGCTGCGCGACGAGATCGCTCGTGACGAATTCCTCGAAGCCCAGTTCGGGGTGCGCGTGGATCTCGTGGCGCAGCGCGATCATCTCTTCTTCGATCGCGACGATTGCGGCCGGAATAGCCATCGTGTTCATACGAATTGCCTCCAACGGGATTGCGAATCCGCTTGAGAATAATGACGTCCGTTTTGCGCCGACAGCCCTAAAATGGTTGGCCCGCCAACCAGAAGTGCGCACTCGGGTTATCCCTTATGAAGTTCCACCAGTTCCGGGCGCTCGTCGCCATGGCCGACACGGGCAGCATTCGCGCGGCCGCGCGTCAGCTCGGCATCTCGCCGGCAGCGGCGACCAAGGCGGTGCGCGAACTCGAAGCCGAGCAGCAAATCGCGCTCGTCACCCGCAACGCGAACGGCATCGCCTTCACGGAAGCGGGCCAGGCGCTGCTCGTGCACGCGCGTCTCGTCGTCCACCAGATGTCGCGCGCCCAGGACGAACTCGACGCGCGGCGCGGACGCGGCGGCGGCAAGCTCGCGATCGGCGTGACGCCGTGGCTCGCGCTCTCCTTCCTGCCCGACGCCGTCACGCTGTTTCGCGCGCGCATGCCCGACATGCAACTGGAGTTCTACGAGGGCCTGCTCAATATCGTGATGCCGCGGCTGCGCGACGGCTCGCTGGACTTTTCGCTAGGCAAGCCCGGCCCCGCCTCGCTGCACGCCGAATTCTCGCAAACGCCGATCTTCGCCACGGAGTCGGCCGTGGTCGTGCGCAAGAGCCACCCGCTCTCGCAGGCAAAAACGTTGCGGGAACTTCAGGATTGCGAATGGCTGCTCAACTGGGATCCGGCCAGCAAGGAAATGATCGCCGACGACGTATTCCGCCGCCACGGCCTGCCGATGCCGCCCAACGTGCACCTCGCGCACTCGTTCGTGGTGGCGATGGGGCTCATCATGAATACGGACATGGTGAGCATCTTCCCCTGGCCGCTCGTGGAAACGCGCTTTGCGCGCGAGAACCTGCGCGCACTCGCGCTCCACGAGGAAGTGGACCGCACGGTGGTGAGCGTCGTCGCGCGGCGCGGCGTGCCGCTTTCCGCCGCCGCCGAATGCTTTCTCGACTGCCTCAAGGAGGCCATTCACGCAGGCGAGGCCTCGGCGAACCCTGAACGGCGGCGACTCTATCACTCGCTGGAACTGCTGATCTAGTCAACAAGCGATTCAGTTAGAACAACGTACTAATCTGTAAGTGAACCTTCTGGTACGGGTCGCCGGTGTGCTTGACGACCGAAAAGCCAAGCTTGAGTTTGAGCGGGCAAGCAGAAAGGCCCGAAGCATCGGGACGGGCGCACGCGCGGCGTAAAACGTGCGTTCGGGCTGGGCCGGGCCTTGTCTCCTCCGTCCACGATACAATGCGTCCGCTCCGTCCCCTCGCTGCCTCCACACGACATGCAGAACTCTACCCGGGCCTTCCTGTTGGGCCCGTTGCTCAAAGGCGTTTCCCGTTCGTTCTATCTTACGATGCGCGTCCTGCCCGCCGGCATGCGCGACCCCGTGGGCGAAGCCTATTTGCTCGCGCGCGCCGCCGACACCATCGCCGACACCGCGCTCATTTCGCCCGAACGGCGGCTCGCCCTGCTGCTTGCGCTGCGCGAGCGCGTAAACGGTGCGACCCGCGACGACACCGTGCTCGCCCATCTAGCGGTCGAGGTCGCGGGCCAGCAAACGCAATCGGACGAGAAGCTGCTGCTCGAATCGCTAGGCGGCGCGCTCGACGTGCTCGCGCAACTCGATCATGCCGACCGCGCGGCGGTGCGCGAGATCGTCACCACGCTCACCGAAGGCATGGAATTCGATCTGCGCACGTTCCCCGACGAGCGCTCGGGCCAGGTGGCCGCGCTGCAAACGTGGGACGAGCTGGATCGCTACACGTATCTCGTGGCGGGCTGTGTGGGCGAGTTCTGGACGAAGATGACCTACATGCATTTGCCGGGCACGCTCGCGCCTTCGCTGGAAAAAACCATGTACGCGCGCGGCATCCGCTTCGGCAAGGCCTTGCAGATGGTGAACGTGCTGCGCGACTGCGGCAAGGATCTGCGTATTGGCCGCTGCTACCTGCCCGCGTCGATGCTGGCCCAGGCCGGGCTCAGCGCGCAGGACCTGCTGCAGCCGGGAGCGTCGGCGCGCGCGCGGCCGATCATGCTCGAACTCGTGCGCATCGCGCTCGATCACTTCCGCTCGGCCATTGACTATACATTCGCGCTGCCGCGTCTTTCCGTGCGCCTGCGGCTGGCGTGCCTGTGGCCGATTCTCATCGGCCTCGAAACGCTCGGGCATCTCGTCGACAACGACGACTGGCTCGATCCCGCGAAGACATCGAAGGTTACGCGCAACGATGTCTATCGCATCCTTGCATGCTCCACCGCGCTCGCGCCTTCCGATGCGCTGCTCGGCGTCTGGTTCAGGCGGCTGTTCGCGCGTATCGAGGCTCGCATCAAGGCCTGAAACGCGGGCATAAAAAAGGCGCGCTTCGCAGCGCGCCTTTCGCGACTCGTAACGGCACTCAACCCTTTTCTGCGCGATACAGCTTGATGATCGCCGAAAAATCGAGCTTGCCGTCGCCCCGGCTACTCATGGCCTGATAGAGCTGCTGCGCGAGCGCGCCCATGTATGCAGGCTGATGCGCGCCCTTCGCGGCGTCGGTGGCGAGACCGAGATCCTTGAGCATGAGATCCGTGCCGAAGCCACCCGCATAGCCGCGCGAGGAAGGCGCGGTCTCGATCACGCCCGGGTACGGGTTGTACGTATCCGAACTCCAGCAACGCCCCGTGGACGTGTTCATGATGCCGCCCAGCACTTTCGGGTCGATGCCGAGCGCCTCGCCCAGCGCCATCGCCTCGGCCACGCCGGCCATCGTGATACCGAGCACGAGATTGTTGCAGATCTTCGCGACCTGCCCCGTGCTCGTCTCGCCGCAATGGACGATGTTCTTGCCCATGCCCGAGAGCACCGGCTTCACGCTTTCATAGAGCGCGGCGCTGCCGCCCACCATGAACGTGAGCGTGCCTGCGGCCGCCCCGCCCGTGCCGCCCGACACAGGCGCATCGACGAACGCATTTCCCTGCGCGGCCGCGAGCTTCGCGAACTCCTTGACGCTCGCGGGATCGATCGTGCTCGAATCGATGATCGTCACGCCGTTCGCGATGCCCGCCAGCACGCCGTCTTCCGCGGTGAGCGCGTTGCGCACGTGCGCCGCCGCGGGCAGCATCGTGATGACGCACTCCGCGCCGCTCGCCGCCGCCTTCGCCGATGCGGCTTTCTGCGCGCCAGCGTCGGCAAGCGTCTGCATGGCGCTCGCGCTCAGGTCGAACACCACCACCGTATGTCCCGCCTTGAGCAGGTTGAGCGCCATGGGCGCGCCCATGTGGCCCAGCCCGACGAATCCGATTTTCATGAGCCTGTCTCCATTGTTGTTCAGCATCGCTTCGTTATTTCGGAGCGCGAATCAACGCAGGCTGATCGTCGTGTTCACGCCGTCGCTCACGGTCGCGTCGTCGAACCAGCGCGCAGTGACCGTCTTGGTCTGCGTATAGAATTGCACGACCTGCTTGCCGTAGGGGCCAAGATCGCCGAGCTTCGAGCCGCGCGAGCCCGTGAAGCTGAAATACGGCACCGGCACCGGAATCGGAATGTTGATACCGACCTGGCCGATATCGATCTCACTCTGGAACTTGCGCGCCGCCGCCCCGCTTTGCGTGAAGAGGCCCACGCCGTTGCCGAACGGATTCGCATTGACGATGGCGATCGCCTCGTCGAGCGTGTTCGCGGTGAGCACCAGGAGCACCGGCCCGAAGACCTCGTTCGTGTAGATGTCCATGTCGGTCTTCACGTTCGTGAACACCGTGGGGCCGATAAAGTTGCCCGTCTCGTAGCCCGGCACCTTCACGTCGCGGCCGTCCAGCGCGAGCGTCGCGCCCTGCTTCACGCCCGTGTCGATCAGGCCGAGAATGCGCGCCTTCGCCGTGCGCGAAACCACGGGGCCGACGTCGGTCTTCGGCTCATGGCCCGCGTTGACCTTGAGCGTCTTCGCCTTTTCCACGAGCTCGTCCACCCACTTCTGCGCCGAGCCGACGAGCACCGCCACCGAAGTCGCCATGCAGCGCTGGCCCGCTGCGCCGAACGCCGCGCCAACGAGCGCATTGAGCGTCTGGTCGCGATTCGCGTCCGGGAGCACCACCGCGTGATTCTTCGCGCCCATCATCGACTGCACACGCTTGCCGTGCTCGCTGCCGAGGCGATAGACATGCGTGCCCACTGCCGTCGAGCCCACGAAGGAAATGGCTTTCACGAGATCGTGCGTGCAGATCGCGTCGACGACTTCCTTGCCGCCGTGCACGACGTTGAGCACGCCCTTCGGAATGCCGGCCTCCAGCGCGAGTTCGACGAGCTGCATGGTCGAGAGCGGGTCCTGCTCCGACGGCTTGAGCACGAACGTGTTGCCGCAGACGATCGCCATCGGGAACATCCACAGCGGAATCATGGCGGGGAAGTTGAACGGCGTAATGCCGGCGCACACGCCTAACGGCTGCTGCAGCGTATAGGTGTCCACGCCGCCCGCGACGTTTTCGGCGAAACCGCCTTGCTGCAGCGTGCCGATCGAGCATGCGTGCTCGACTACTTCGAGTCCGCGAAAGATGTCGCCTTCGGCGTCGGGCAGCGTCTTGCCCTGCTCGGCGGTGAGCGTCTTCGCGATGCGCGGCATGTGCTCGCGAATCAGCGCCTGGAGTTTGAGCATGATGCGCAAACGCGTACCGATCGGTGTGTTCTTCCACGTCGCGAACGCGGCGTGCGCGGCCTTCACGGCTTTGTCCACTTCGTCGACGGTCGCGAACGGCACGCGCGCGAGCACTTCCTGCGTGGCGGGATTGACGATGTCGCGCCACTCCTTCGTTGCCGATTCGACGAATTCGCCGTCGATCAGCAGCTTGACGGTCGAAACGTGTGCGCTGGATGCCTGGGTCACTGCGTTCATCTTGAACTCTCCCTGATGGATTCGAACGGGCCGGCCACGGCCGGATGTAGAGGAATAGGCAGAATCTTCAACTGCACCGCGAGCGCATCTGCAATATGCGGACAGGCGCACTCCCGGCGAACATGCGAGGAATGGAGTCGGGCAGAAGAAGGGAAATCTTGTCGATGACGGTCGCGGCTTGCGCCGTCCGCTCGGGGATCGACTGCGATTGCATCGTCTGTCTCCATCCTTGTTTTAGGCGACCATATGTATTGAGGTCTGCACCGAGTATAGTTATTCGAATATCCACGGCATAGAGATGAAAAAGCCCATCCGATATGCAAAAAAACACAACGAGCAAGATGGAGACACTGAACTGGGACGATTTGCGGTACTTCCTCGAGGTGGCGCGCACGCAACGCGCGAGCGGCGCCGCGAAGCGCCTGGGCGTGGACCACACTACCGTCGCGCGCCGGGTGCGCGAGCTGGAGGCCGCACTCGGCACCGTCCTCTTCGACAAGTCGCGCTCGGGCGGCTTCGTGCTGACGGCCGAAGGCCAGCGTTTGCTAGCCTACGCCGACGCCGTGGAAACCACGGTGCAATCGGCCAGCGAGCAGTTCGCGCTCGGCTCGCAGTCGCTGTCGGGCCACGTGCGCGTGGGCTCGACCGAGGGCTTCGGCTGTTTTTTCCTTGCACCGCAACTGGCGCGCTTCACGGACCAGCACCCCGACATGTCGATCGACCTGTTGCCGGTGCCGCATTTCGTGAGCCTTTCGAAGCGCGAAGCCGACCTTGCGATCATGCTGGAACGCCCGGAGCGCGGGCAGTATGTCTCCACGAAACTATGCGACTACCGGCTGCGTCTCTACGGCACGCCGGCCTATCTGGAGAAACATGCGCCCATCCGCACGCCCGCCGACCTGCGCAATCACGCCTTCATCAGCTACGTGGCCGATCTGGCGTTCAGCCACGAACTGCTCTATCTCGAACGAACGGCGCCGAACGTTACTGCGAACCTCTGCAGCACCAGCGTCATCGCGCAGTATCACGCTGCGCTGCAAGGCAGCGCCCTGGCCATACTGCCTTGTTTCATGGCCGAACCGGACCCGCGCCTCGTGCCGATACTCGGCGATGAAATCGTGGTGACGCGGCGCTTCTGGCTATGTAGCCGCGAGGATCTGCGCAAGCTGCGGCGCGTCACGTCGCTCTGGGATTACCTGCGAGCGGCCGCCGACGCCAATCGTCCGCTGCTGATGGGGGAATCGCGGGATATGCACTACGTCGAGCCCTGAACGCCACAGCGCGACGCTCGACATGCAATAAAAAAACCGCACATGCAGTCCTTTCGTGGACTGCATGTGCGGCCTTCGGGGATGGACCCGGAGACATCCGCTCCGGCGCCGCCGCCCGCACCCTTGACGGCACGGGGCAAGGGCGCGCGCCGCGTGGCGATGCTCAGGTTCCGACCGGGCGGATCGTCAGCGCGTTCCGGACCGACGTCACGCCTTGAACACCCTTGGCGACAGTCTCGGCTCGCTCGACCTGCGACTGCTCGGGTACGCTGCCTTGCAGTGTGACGGCGCCGTCTTTTGCGCGCACGGTGATGTTGGAGACGCTCACGTTCTTGTCGCGGGCGAGCGCAGCACGGACCTTGCGGCCGAGCGCACGATTGGCTGCACGGGCCTGACGCAACGCCGCTTTCGATTGACTGACGCTGTGCTGGGCGGCGGCAGTCGGGCCGCTCGCGGCGGGCGCTTCGGAAGCTGCGTCCTGAGCATAAACCTGGAACGATGCCGCCACGAGCACCGTGGTTGCGGCCAGCTTGAACATCTGAATAGCCTTCATGCAATTTCTCCTGTTGTCACAGTCTTATATCCGACCCACGAACGGGTCCTTTCACTACACACCATTGACTACGAACATTCGCGCGCCGAACCGCGATGGGGACTAACGATACCTCAACTATTTCATTCATGACGCGAAGCGTGACCAATCTGTGATTCCGCGCCACACTTCCCGCCGCTTTTTCCGCAGACAAATGCATTCGACCGCCAAATATCGGAGCGTCGCGGACAAATGCATTCGAAATACCTTCACGAACTGCGTTGCAATCATTTCACCGTCATTTCATTGCAACGCTTTAGCGCCGTCGCTCAATGCCAGGAGCATGGGCCGCTTTGGTGCATGCCATATGAATACGCCAGCTAATCGCATAATCCGGAGCGTATTCAGCCGCCTTAATCGAAAAGCAACGCACGTTGCACAGGCAGCGTTGACAGAGCTGGCACCGGTTTTACCCGGACAGGCAATGCGCGATACGAAAGGCACGCCGCTTCAATTGGCCAATTGCGCCTTTACCCATCGATAAAACTGCTGGATTGCCGCCTCGCGCGGATGTCCTTCGCGCCACGTGAAGTAATAGTCGAGCGACGCCGGTATGCGGACCTGCCCGAGCTGCACAAGCGCCCCACGCTCGATAAAACCGCGCGCGAGCTGCAGGCGCGCCGTGGCCACGCCCTGGCCGGCCACCGTGGCTTGAAGCAGCAGGCCCGCGTCGTCGAATACCGGGCCGCGCTCGGGCTCATCGCCGGCCACGCCCGCGGCCTCGAAGAAGTCGCGCCACGAGCGGCGTGAAAAACGCAGCAGCGGCATGCTCGCGAGCGCTTCCATGCGAAAGTCCGGATGGCGGGCAAGCAAGGCCGGGCTGCAAACCGCGACCACCTGATCGTCGAGCAGCTTGCGGATCTGGAAACCGGGTTCGTCGACCCGGCGATGCCAGATGCCGATGTCGAACGGATACGGATCGGGCGGCGTGACGTCGGCGTGCATGCGCAACGAAAGATCGACCATGGGATGGCGGTCATAGAAGTCGCCGAGGCGCGGAATCAGCCAGACGGACGCGAAATCGGACATCACGCTTAATTCGAGCCGCGTCACGCCGCTCACGCCGGGGCGCGTGGCATCGAGCGCGTCGCGCAGGTCGTCGAGGCTGCGGCGCACGCGCTCGGCAAGTTGCGCGCCCGCCGCGGTCGGAATCATGCGGCTGCCTGCGCGCCGGAACAGCTCGACGCCAAGCTCCGTTTCGAGCGCACGCAGGTGATGACTCACCGCGCTGTGCGTCAAATGCAATTCTTCCGCTGCACGGCTGAAACTGCGCCGCCGCGCGGCGGCTTCGAGCGCACGCAGCGCCTGGAGAGGAGGTAGGGATCGTGCCATGACGTCAAATTTTACTCACAATGCCGTTTGAAATCTCTCGCTGGCCTCACGCATGGCGATCGCCAATAATCGACACCCAGGCATTCAGTCCGCTTTCGGGTTTCACCCCGCACCATGACTTCACTCAGACTCCGCGTTTTCGCCGTTTTCGCGCTCGGCTATTTCATTTCATATCTGTTTCGTGGCGTCAATCTCGGCTTTGCGCCGTTTCTCGCACGCGAAATGGGGTTCACCGCGACCGATCTGGGCACGCTCACCAGCCTCTATTTCCTTGGCTTCGCCGGCGCGCAAATCCCCGGTGGCGTGCTGCTCGACCACTACGGCCCACGCCGCGTCACCGCATGCGTCATGCTCGTGGCAGCAGCAGGGGCGTTGATCTTCGGCGTCTCGCACAACATGGCAGCGATGATGGTTGGCCGGCTGCTGATCGGCGTGGGCGTGTCCGTTTGCCTTGGCGGCGCGTTCAAAGCCACCGCACAGCATTTCCCCGTCGCGCAGCTCACCCTCGTGAACGGTCTCGTGATGGCCGTGGGCGGGCTGGGCGGCGTAGCCGTGGGCGCCCCGCTCTCCTGGCTGCTCTCGATCGCGCCTTGGCGCGCGGTGAGCCTCGGCCTCGCCGCGCTCACGGTGCTCGTGGCCGCCATCGTCTGGATCGGCGGCCCGCGCACGCGCGACGCCCATCATCAAGCCAGCGTGTTCGAGCAATTCAAGGGCACGGCGCATATTCTGCGCAGCCGTGCATTCTGGAAGACCGCGACGTTCTCCGCGCTCACCCAGGCCGTCTTCTATGCGATGCAGTCGCTGTGGGTTGGCGCGTTCCTGCGCGATGTCGTCCCCGCCGGCACCGCCGATATCGGCGCACGCGCGGCTTCGCTCGTTTCCGTGCTGGGCGGCGCATTCATCGTCGGCAATATCGGCTTCGGCGCGCTCGCACGCGGCTTCGAGCGGCGCGGCGTGAGCGTGCAGCTCTTTTCCGGCGTGACGATGCTGCTCTTCGTGCTCGTCCAGGCCTTGCTCGCGGCGCGCGTGCCGCTTCCCGGTCCGCTGCTCTGGGCCGCTTACGGCGCGCTGGGCGGCACCGGCATTCTCACCTATGCGGTTCTCGCCGAATATTTCCCGCCGCGCCTGATCGGCCGCGTGAACACGACCTTCACGCTCGTCATCTTCATCGGCATCTTCGTTCTGCAGATCGCCATCGGCGCCGCGCTCGCGCACTGGCCGGCACTCGACGGCCACTACCCCGCCGTCGCGCACCAGACCGTGTGGACAGTCCTGGTCGTGCTGCAACTGCTCTGCGCCGTGTGGTACTTCATGCCGTCGCGCCGCGCCAATCCGGCGCGCCACGCGATCGAAACGCCGTAACGCCTCGGCGTTTACGCACCGCCACGCGCCACCACCCACGGCACGCGGTGCGGTTTTTCTTTTCTGCTCACATCGATAGCACGATTTCTTCCTTCGACGCATCCCTCTCTCCACTACCATGGATGCGCTTTCGCCGCTGCCCTCTCTCTCATCGCGTAGCGGCTCTATCGAGAAATGCAAATCGCGAATCATTGGTTGTCCTGATCGGGACACCCGGAAAAAAATGACCTGATGGCAGCGACGGCGACATGAAGCTCGCCGGTCCGCGCATTCCGTTTCGTCACTCATTCCGATCCTGTCCATGCGTCCACACCGCGTTCTGCAGTACCTGCTTTGCGCCGCGCTTTCGCTCACGTCCCTGTATGCCGCCGCAGAAAAACCCGCCGTGCTCCGCATCGGCGTCGCGCAGCAAGGCACGGGCGACCCGCCCACCTTCGGCGGTTCGCCCGCCGCGACAGTGCGCGGACAGCAGTTGCTCGAAAAAGAATTCGCCGCCGACGGCATCAAAGTGGAATGGCTCTTTTTCAAAGGCGCGGGCCCTGCCGTCAACGAAGCGATTGCCAACAACGAACTCGACTTCGCGTATCAAGGCGACCTGCCTGCGGTGCTCGCACGCGCCAACGGCCTCAAGACGCACATCCTGCTCGAAACGGGCGTGCGCTCGGGCGTGAAGGTGGGCGTTCCATCTGATTCGGACATCAAATCGATCAAGGATCTCAAGGACCGGCGCGTCGCCATCTTTCGCGGCACGAACCTGCAGCTCGTGGCCGACAATGCGCTCGCCGCGAACCGGCTCGACGAGCACGCGCTTCGCGTCATCAACCTCGATACCGCGAGTTCGCTCGCCGCACTGGCGTCGAAAGGCATCGACGCTTCGGTGAACGACTATCACCTCTACCGGCTTCGCGATCAGGGGCTCGCGCGCATCGTCTATGAATCGCAGCACGACGGCCCGCAGCTTACGCGTCAGGCGCACCTGCTGGTGATCGACGGCTTCGAAAAGGCGCACCCCGACATCGTGCAGCGCGTGGTCAACGTATTCGTGCAGGCCGCGCAATGGTCATCCGACGAAGCAAACCGCGACGCGCTCTTCAAGCTATGGGCGCAAAGCGGGGTGAGTTACGCATCGTGGCAAGCCGAATTTGCCGAACAACCTCTCAAGTACCGCAATTCGCCCTTGCTCGATCCGTTCATCGTGGCGCGCTACAAGGCCGTTGCGCAGGACGCGCTGCGGCTCAAGCTGATTCGCCAGCCCGTGGACGTCGATTCGTGGTTCGAGCCACGCTATCTCGACACCGCGTTGCGCGCGCAAAAGCTCGAGCACTACTGGACCCGCTACGACGCCGCAGGCAAGCCGCTCGGCTGAACGCGCGAAGGGAGCCGCATCATGACGGAAACCGCGATTACGACCTCGCCGGAAACGCCACGCGCCGCCGCGCCGCGCATCGACGCCGCGACGGCACGCGCGCGCCGGCGCCTCGCGTTGCGCGCCTGCGCGTGGCACCTCGCGCCCTGGCTGCTGCCCGCCTTGCTTTATCTGCTGTGGAGCGTGGGCTGCGCGCGCGGCTGGATCGCTCCGCAAATTCTGCCCGCGCCACAACGTGTCTACGAAACACTCGTCGATCTCGCCCAAAGCGGCGAACTCGCGCGTAACACCCTCGTCAGCCTGCAACGCGTGCTGCTGGGATTCTTCGGGGGCACGCTCCTGGGCTTCGTGATCGGCGCGGCGCTCGGGCTCTCGCGTACGCTCGAAGCCTGGGTGTTGCCGAGCTTCAATGCCATGGTGCAGATACCGGTTCTCGGCTGGCTGCCGTTTCTTCTGCTGCTCGTCGGCGTGGGCGAGCCGCTCAAATATCTACTGATCGGTCATGCGGCGCTCGTTCCCGTCACGCTGAGCACGATGCAGGGTTTTCGGCAAACACCCGCTGCGCTGGACGAAGTCGCGCGCGTGTTCGCCTATACCCGTTGGCAACGCATCGTGAGACTCGTGCTGCCCGCGGCAATTCCGACGCTCGCCACCGGCGTGCGCCTCGCTTTCACGAAGGCATGGCTCGCGCTCGTCGTGGTCGAACTCGTGGCGTCGTCCGAAGGGCTCGGCTATCTGATCGTATATGGCCGCCAGCTCTTTCAGCTCGATCTCGTCATGGCATCGGTGGTCGTGGTGGGCGTGGTCGGGTTCGTCATCAATCGCCTGCTCGATGCGCTCGAGAAACGCTTGCGGCGCGGAACGCCCTCGGCATTTCGGGGCTGATCTCCATTCAACTCTGAGGATTTCGCCATGAAGTTTTCGCGTGAGCGCAAGGCCGTGCCGCCCGTTTGCTCCTGTGAGGCAGCCGTCGAAGCACGGCCGCGCCGCATCGACTTGCGGGGCGTCGCCCTGCCCATCGTCGCCGTTGCGCTGTGGTGGGCCTTGAGCGCCGCGCATCTTGTGAAGAGCGGACTGCTGGTGAGTCCCGCCGACGTGCTTCGTACCGCTTACGAACAGATCGGGAGTGGCGCCTTGGTCCGCGCGCTGTCGGCGTCGCTTGCCCGCGAGGCCTGCGGATTCGTCATCGGCGCATCGGCGGGACTTCTGCTGGGCGGCACGCTGGGGCTCTCGCGTATCGCCGCGCGCATCGTGGGTCCGAGCTTCGACACTTTCAAGCAGATTTCCCTGTTCGCGTGGATCCCGCTCATTTCCGTGTGGTTCGGGCTCGGCGACGCAGCCAAGGTCGTATTCCTTTCGCTCGCCGCATTGCTGCCGGTCGCCGCGCATACCTGCGACGGCATTCACGCCGTTCCGCGCAAATATGTCGAGCTGGCGCATGCGCTCCGCTATTCGAGGCTACAGCTTGTCCGTCACGTGCTGCTGCCTGCCGCGCTGCCCTCCATCTTCACGGGCCTGTATCTCGCGCTCATCTACTCGTGGCTCGCCACGCTCGGCGCAGAGTATCTGCTTGTTGCGGGCAGCGGCATTGGCAATCTGCTGATCGACGGCAGCGAGCAGTTCCGCATGGACCTCGTACTGCTCGGTATTGTGGTTGTTGGCGCAACGGGCTGGGCGCTCAATGCGATCGCACGGCGTGTGGAACGCGCCGTGCTTTCCCGGCTCCACATCTCGAACCAATGATTCGCACTGCCATTCGATCCAGATTCAAACCGACATTGAATCGAACCTGAGAGGAAAACCGATGAGCGCCGTTGAACCCGAGGGACTCGACATTCTTCACGTGAGCAAACGTTACGGCGGAGGCGAATCGGCGCTGGTCGTGCTCGACGACGTGACGCTCCACGTGCGTCCAGGCGAATTCGTGAGCGTGCTCGGCGCAAGCGGCTGCGGAAAATCCACGCTGTTGCGGCTGATAGCCGGTCTCGACACCGGTTATAGAGGCGCGATCAAGATGGGCGGCGAGCGCGTGCGCGACACGTCGCTCGAGCGCGGCATCGTGTTCCAGGATCACCGGTTGTTCCCCTGGCTCACAGCCGCACAGAACATCCTCGCGGCGCTGCGCAACGCGCCGCTTTCGGCACGCGAAAAGCGCAAGGCGGTGGCCGAGCACATCGCGCTCGTGGGCCTCGCCGGTTTCGAGCACGCTTATCCGCATCAGCTCTCGGGCGGCATGGCGCAGCGCGTGGCGATTGCGCGCGGACTCGTCAACCGGCCGCGCGTGCTCCTGCTGGACGAGCCGTTCGGCGCGCTCGACGCCCTCACGCGCAGCCGCCTGCAAAACGAACTCCTGCGCATCTGGGAGCGTGAGCGCATCACGATGATCCTCGTCACGCACGACGTCGACGAAGCCATTTACCTTGGCGAGCGCATCGTGACGATGGCGCCGCGCCCCGGCCGCATCCGGCGCATCGTCGACGTTGCATTGCCGCGCCCACGGGAGCGCGCCGATCCGCGCTTCGCGCGCCTGCGCAACGAGATCCTCTCCGACTTCTCCGACGCGGCGACGCCCCCTCGCAGCGACTCCTGGCCCGCCACCCCTGCCAATTCTTCGGAGCAATGGCGCATGGCGTGGTGAGCCCGCCGACCGACTGGCCGGTCGCGTTTCGTCCGATCCCTCCATCGGCACACCCGGCGACACCCCGGATGTGCCGATTGCGCGCGGCATGAGAAAATTGAATTTCGGACGGAAACACGTCACGCTGCGCACTCCACTTCCTCGCATTTGGCGGTCTTTTCGGCCGGTTTATCGACATATCCCGCCGGTTCGACGCATGGATGCCGGCGTCACGGCAATCTGGCGCGGCGCGACTGAAGTTTTCCGATCCGCAAGGGGTCGCCTCAGCGTAAACTCCCGCTGTTGCCATTTGATAGTGTCGATTCATGATAAAGAGAGAAACATCCATGCCAGACAATACTCACTCGCACGATGGTCACTCCGAGTCGTGCGGCTGCGATCTGCTACACCTGCTCGACGGCGTGGACGAATTCACTCATCGCGTTTTTCCGGGCAATAAAGAGCTGTTCCACAGCCTCGCTCACTCCCAGGCGCCGCACACGCTCTTCATCACCTGCGCCGACTCGCGCGTCTCGCCAGAAATGATCACGCAGGCGAAACCCGGTGATCTGTTCGTTTGCCGCAACATCGGCAATATCGTGCCCGCTTACGGCGAAATGCTCGGCGGTGTCTCGGCCGTGGTGGAATTCGCGGTGCTCGAACTCAACGTGCAGCAGATCGTGCTGTGCGGCCATACCGACTGCGGCGCCATGAAGGGACTCGCGTCGGGTGCCGAAGCCACGGCCGACATGCCCACCGTGCAGGCTTGGCTGCGCAACGCGGAAGCGGCGCGCAGCGTGGTGAAAATCCGTGGTCTGGACGAAGATCATGTCGTCCAGGCGCTCGTGGAGGAAAACGTCCGCCTGCAGCTCACACACCTGCGCACGCACCCCGCGGTCGCGGCGCGCGTGGCCCAGGGCCAGCTCGCACTGCAGGGCTGGGTGTACGACATCGGTCACGGCGAGGTCACCGTACTCGACGAAGCGGGCGGGAAATTCGAGTCGCTCGGCGAAGCGCGCGCGCGCCTGCGCAAGCGCGCCGGGAAACAATGACCGGGCGCTCACGCATGCCCAACCCGCGGCGCCCGTCAGGGAGTCGCCGGGGGCGGCGGTTCACGCCGCCCCCGGCATTTCCGTTTATTCACCGCACATGAACTGAAGCGCGCCCCGGCCACGCCTTGCCGTGAAACCTTCTCAACCCCCGCAAAAAAATCTTTTGAGTTAGGGGTTTACCCTGGGTAAAAACCCGACTACACTGTCGCCCGTACTATCTGCGGCGTCCTGCCGCACAAAAGAATAATCCGGAGGTTGGTCGCTTATGCCGTACGTTGCCCCGCCGTATTCGTTGCATCACACGTCTCATCCCCGCATCACCCGCACTACCGACGCATCGCGTCGCCACACGCTTCGCTAGTACAGCGCGCGTGTCCTGCCGTCGCGCACGCGCAGCGGCAGGCGAACCCAAGGCCCACTCCGCGTCATCGCCGTTTCCTGCCGCCACTCGCGTTGCGGCGAACGGCGCGCGCCTTTGCGCGCATGGACGCCCGGTAATGGGCATTGCCCCTGTCACGGGCCGAGTGCCCGGTTACCGAAGGAGTCGCATCCATGGAGTCCGCACAGAAGTCGCATTCGAAAGTCGAAGTCAAGCTGTTCCTGCACCCCGACGATCATCACCGCGCGCTGGCCGCCGCAAAAACGCTCAAGCTCGCGGAGCGCGAGTTTTTCGCGCTGGCGCTGCATCTAGGCGCAAACCAGATCCTGCGCCAGTCCGACCTCGCCTGAATACGCGCCCCCGATCGGTAAGCCGCCTCACACCGGGGACGGATTGCGCTCGGCGAAGCCTTCCTGATGCCAGTAAGGATAGGCGGGGCGCACCGCGCTCGCGGCGTCGAGCTTCGCCACCTGCCCGGACGTGAGATTCCACCCGACCGCACCGAGATTCTGGCGCAACTGGGCCTCGTCGCGAGCGCCGATCAGCACGGTCGCCACCGTCGGCCGCTGCAACAACCAGTTCAGCGCAATCTGCGGGACGGTCTTGCCAGTTTCCTTCGCGATTTCGTCGATGGCGTCGAGCACGCGAAAAAGACGCTCGTCCGGCACCGGCGGCCCCTGGTCGGCGGTCTTGTGCAGGCGGCTCTTCTCGGGCAGCGGCTGGCCGCGGCGAATCTTGCCGGTCAGGCGCCCCCAGCCCAGCGGGCTCCACACCACCGCGCCCACGCCCTGGTCGAGCCCGAGCGGCATCAGTTCCCACTCGTAGTCGCGCCCGATCAGCGAGTAGTACGTCTGGTTCGCGACGTAGCGCGGGTAGCCGTAGCGATCGGCCACAGCCAGCGATTTCATCAAGTGCCAGCCCGAGAAGTTAGACACGCCGGTGTAGAGGATCTTGCCCGCGCGCACGAGTTCGTCGAGCGTCGCGAGCACCTCTTCGGCCGGCGTTCGCGCGTCGAAGCCGTGCAACTGGAACAGGTCGATGTGGTCGGTCTGCAAACGCTTGAGCGCCGCGTCGACGGCGCGCTTCAGATGGAAACGCGATGAGCCCACATTGTTGGGTTCGTCATCGAAGCGGAAGGTCGCCTTGGTCGAAATGATCGCCTTGTCGCGACGCCCCTTGAGCGCCTCGCCGAGCACCGACTCCGACGCGCCGCCCGAATAGATGTCCGCCGTGTCGAACATCGTGACCCCGGCGTCGAGGCAGATGTCGATGAGCTTGCGCGCCTCGGCGACATCGGTTGCACCCCATGCCTCGAAGAATTCGCCCTTGCCGCCAAACGTGCCCGTGCCGAAGCTCAGCACCGGCACCTTGAATCCAGACGCACCCAGAAAACGGTATTCCATTTCCGATCTCCACAAATCGAAGGGTTGACGATGAATTGCCGACAGCCGCCGAGTCTACGCCGTTCGATTCGCGCTTGCCGGCAAGCGCGGTCGCCGCGACGTTCTTCATGGAATATCCGGACACGACCGTCATCGCGCCGGCGCTGCCGCAAATGGCACGCTCGCCCGGCATCGCCCCGAACAGCCTGAGCCTTGGCGTGACGGCCTGCATGCCTGGCTGGTTGCCCTCATTCCGGCCAGCGGCCGGGTGGCCGACCGATGCGGCGCGCGCACCGTGCGCTTCGGTGTCGTGGTTACGTTCACGTTGGTGTCCGTGCCGGGCGAAGTCTCGCGGAACGTCGGCGAAGTCGTGGCCGCGCGCGTCCTGCAAGCCGCCGGCGGCGCGATGATGGCGCACGACGCCCGCCAGAACGTGGGCGGCGGCACGCGCAGGTCACGCGGCAAGTGCCGGCAGATGCGCGGCAAACGCGCGCTTTCGGCTACGCGCGGCGCCGCGTTATTCGGAGAGACTTGCGCGCACCGTATACGCGGCTTCCTCGCCCGCGTCGAGCGCCTCGGGGCTGGCGTGCGCCGTATGAAAGTCGGTGGACAGCGGCTCGACCGGATACCCGCGGCGCTCCCAGGCGTCGAGCCCACCCTTGAGCGCGTGCGCGTGATAGATGTGCTTGTTGCGCAGTTGATTGACGATGCGCTTGGCCGTCGCTTCGTTCGGGCACACGCAGTACACGACGATCGGACGCCCGATCAATTCGGGCGAAAGTTCTTCGCTCGACTCGAGGTTCAGCGGCCGCGCGCCCGGAATCCGGTACGCCTCCCTATCGCGCACGGATTGCGGGCGCGCGTCCAGCACGATGGGCGGCGCGCTCGACTTCATCATTTCGTCGAGCTGATCGGGCGAAATGCGATGCGTCGCGAGCCAGTGGCGGAACTGCATGCGCCGCAGCCAGCGCCACGCGAGGAACAGCCCGCCCGCCACGGCGAGCACGTCGAAGATCGTCATGCCGTTCGCGCGCACGAACGCCGCAAAGCGCACGATTTCCGCATGCAGCGCCGCGCCGCCAAGCAGCCAGGTCCCGGCCCACAAGGCCGCGCCGACCGAGTCCCAAAGCAGGAACACGTGCAGGGCCACCGAAGTGGTGCCGAGCAGCGGCGCGGAAATGAGGCCGAGCCCCGGCACGAACTTCGCCACGGAGAGAATGGGCGCGCCGTAGCGCTCGAACACGTTGCGCGCGATACGAATCGTGGTGTCGAGCGAAAGCGAAAAGCGCACGATGCCGTTGAGCAGACGCCGGCCGCGCATACGGCCCGCCGCGAACCAGAGCGAATCCGCGAGCAGCGTGGCGACCACTGCCGCAGCCAGCAGGCTCCCGTAGGACGTTTCGCCTCCTGCCGCCATCGTGCCCGCGAGAATCAGTACCGGGGCGGCCGGCACGGGCACGCCCAACTGCGTGACCAGCACGCTGAGAAAGACCGCTCCGGCGCCGAAATCGGGTGGAATCGCGGTGGGGAGCATCAGCATTTCAAGATATCCTGCGCGCGGGATGTTCAGGTGAGAAAGCACGGCGCGCATGCGCCGGCCGAGCAGGGAGATTACCGCAAGGTGCGGTTCCTTGCTCGTCCCGGCACAGCATCACGGAGCCGTCACGGCAGGATCACAGCGAGGTCACAATAAGGGGCATAGCGGGCGATCCGGCCCCGCTGCCGGCACTTTCGCACGGATGCGAAACGATGCTAATCTCGTAAAAGTAGTTTCCCCCGCCGTTTTCCCGTCAAGAAACATGCGTTACTGGCATCTCGACCGACCGAGGCAGACGGGTCAATTCGACCTCTCGCGCGTCACCCGCCTCGTTTCGGCTATCGGCCACGACGATGCGAACGCGCTCGCCGCCGAAGTGCTGAACATGCTCGGACCGGCCATCTCGGTCACGCAGTGCACGGTGTTCGCATACGAGTTCGGCAACCGGCCGCGCACGGTTTCCGTCGCCGATCACCGCGGCGGACGCTTTCTGCGCGACGTCGCCGACACCTACGCGCGCCTGTTCTACGCGCTCGACGGCAATCAGCAGATCGTCACGGGCGGTTCGGCCGACAAGCCGGACTCCTCGCTCGTGCTGCACTGGCAGAGCAGCGACGACATTGCGCACGACGGCTATCGCACCGCATGCTACGCCACGCCCAATGTGTCCGACCGGCTCTCGCTGCTGCTGCAGCCGGCCGCCGACATCTGGCTCTCCGTGAACCTCTACCGCGAACGCGACGCCGGCAATTTCCAGCCGGGAGAAGTCGAGCTGGTCGAATCGCTCGCGCCGTTGATCGGCGAGTCGGCGCGGCATCACTACACGATTCGCGGACAGAGCCAGCCCGGCATTCCCCAGTTGATGCTCGCGCGGCTGCGCGGCCTCTGCCCCACGCTTTCCAAGCGCGAACTCGACGCCCTGCGCGGCGTGCTGGAAGGACGCAGCGCGGTCGAGATCGCCGAGTGCATGGGCGTGAAGCCCAGCAGCGTCGTGACGTATCAGAAACGCGCTTATCAGCGGCTGGGGATTTCGAGCCAGCGGCAGCTGTTCGCGCTTTGTCTCGCGACGAATCAAGGCTGAGCGCCCTACGCACGCGCAGGACCGCCCGCGTGCATCTCTCCTCCTCGTCCCGCCTTGTAAGCCCCGTGTACCCAAATTGAGGACAGCGGGCCGCCCTCCTCGCTCCATACTGCCTTCATCGCCAGCGGTTCCATCGCCGCCGGCAAGAACAAGACTTTCGTATCGGAGACGCATTCCATGAGCGCCGAATTCCAACCCTATCCGTTCGAGGCCAGGCAGTACGCGGCACGCCTGCCCGAACTCGAAGACGGCCGCGACGCGCAACGCCACGTCGTGACGATCGTCGGCGGCGGCCCGGTCGGCTTCGCCATCGCGCTCGGGCTCGCGAAGCACGGCGTGCGCTCGGTGCTGATTGAGGCCGACGAATCGGTCTGCTACGGCAGCCGCGCGATCTGCATCTCGCGCCGCAGCCTCGAAATCATCGAACGCCTCGGCGCGCTCGAGGGCTTTCTCGCGAAAGGCCTGCCCTGGACGGGCGGCCGCAGCTTCTATCGCAACGACGAAGTGCTGCACTTCACGATGCCGCAGGACGAAAACCAGAAGCTGCCGCCGATGGTGAACCTCGCGCAATATCACATCGAGCAGTTCCTGCTCGACGCGGCCGAGCGACACGCCGACCTCATCGACATTCGCTGGCGCACGAAAGTGACGGCCGTCCAGCATGACGCGCACGGCGCGACGCTCGCGCTTTCCACGCCCGATGGCGACTACACGGCCCGGACCGACTGGCTCGTGGCCGCCGACGGCGGGCGCAGCACGGTGCGCGAGGCGCTCGGCCTGAAGCTCAAGGGCACAAGCTACGAAGGCCGCTATGTGATCGTCGACATCCTGCTCGACAGCACGCGCCCCACCGAGCGGCTCGCGTATTTCGACCCGGCCTCGAATCCCGGCTCGACGGTGCTGGTGCACAAGCAGCCCGACAACGTGTGGCGCATCGACTACCAACTGCGCGACGGCGAGGACGCCGACGAAGCGATCCGGCCCGAAAACGTCATGCCGCGCGTGCAAAACCTGCTCGACATGATGGGCGAGAAGGCATCCTGGTCGCCCATCTGGATCACGATCTACAAGGCCAATGCGCTCACGCTCGAGCGCTATCGCCATGGCCGCGTGCTATTCGCGGGGGACGCCGCGCACCTTGTGCCGATCTTCGGCGTGCGCGGCGCGAATTCGGGCATCGACGACGCCGACAACCTCGCGTGGAAACTCGCGTTCGTCGTGCAGGGGCTCGCGGGCGAAGCGCTGCTCGACAGCTACTCCGACGAACGCGTCTACGCGGCGCGCGAAAACCTGAGCTACGGCACGAAGAGCACGGAATTCATGGCGCCGCCCTCGTTCGCCTTCGATCTGATGCGCACCGCCGTGCTGAGCCTCGCGCGCCGGCATGCCGCCGTGCGCTCGCTGATCAATCCGCGACAGACCTCGGCCATCGCCTACGCGGCCTCCCCGCTCAACGCGGCTTCCGACGCCTTCGCAAGCGGCCCGGCGCCGGGCGCGGTCCTGTCCGAATGCCCGCTCACGATCGTCGATCGCGAAGGCTCGCGCGAGGGCCATCTGACCGATCTGATCGCACCGCGCTTCACGGCGTTCTACTTCAGCGAGGACGGCGCGACGCCCGCGCCGGTCGCCGCGCTGGAAACGACGCTCGCCGAACGCGCGCTGCCGTTCGCGCTGACGCCGCTCGCGCAACGCCCACCCGCCGACGCGGCGCGCCGCAGCGGCTGGGATCACACCGGACGCCTGTTCCCGATGTACGGCGCGCGGCCGGGCACGCTGTACCTGGTGCGCCCGGACGGCCATGTGCTCGGCCGCTGGCACGGCGCCGCGCAAACGTTGGCTGCGCACGCGCTCGCCGCCCTCGACCAGGCGCTGCGCTCCTGACCGCCGGCGAATCAAGTACACGTGGAGAAAGCCATGACAGACAACGAACTCGACACTGTCTACACGCATCTGTGCAAGACCATGACCGGCCTCGGCGAAGCCAACGGTCCGCTCTTCCTCGCGCGCTTCGCGCTGCTCACGATCGAACGGATCGGCAATGCGCAAACCTGCCTCGGCTTGATCGATGCGGCCGGCGAAAACGTTTCGGCGGACGTGCCGAAATAATCCGCAGCACGGCGCCCGTCTCCGCGGCGGGCGCGAGCGCGCCTCAGCGCGGCAGCGGCTGCACGAGCCGCACGAGCCGCGACCGGTTGCTGACGCCGAGTTTCTGGAACGAGCGATCGAGATGGGTGCGCACGGTCGTATAGGAAATCCCGAGCCGCTCCGCAATTTCCTTGTCCAGCAGCCCTTCCACCACAAGCGAGACGACGTCGCGCTCGCGCCGCGTCAGGCGGCTGAACGCTTCGCTCCCCGCAGCGGGCGCGCTGCTCATCGTGGCTTCGAAAAGACCGGCCTGAGCTCGCGAACGCGCCAACGCGGCCGTGAAAGCCGGTCGCACCAGATCGAACAAGGCTCGTTCGCGACCGGAAAAACGCTCGCGCTGCGCGCCGCGCGAAATGAACAGGTGGCCCAGGTTCTCTTCGCCCGACCAGACGAACAGTTTCGTCCCACTGCGCAGGCCGTCGGCACGCAGAAGATCCAGCATCCGGCGCCCCACCTCGAAGCGCAGCACATCCTCGGGCATCGCATGATCGGCCAGCAGCTTGAAGACGTCGGCGATCAACGCGAGTTCGCGGCTCGTCAGGTCCATGCTCGGGGGCGATGAAAGGTTGGCTGGCACGCCAGGCTGTCGGCGCGATTCAAGGCGCAAGTCACGGCGCAATCGTCAGAGCTTAGTGACCTCGCCCGACGAATTCAATATGAAACGCGAAGGCAAAAAGAAAATGGGGCGGCTCGCGCCACCCCAAGAAAAACACACGCCGGCAAAGGGCTGTCTTCCGCCGGAGGTTGCATAGTACGCGACGAAATGGCACACGGCATCCCCAATATTGAGGACAAACGCTCATTCCATGCAAACTTTCGGCCCCTCAAAGCCGATTGCCTGTACGAAACGATTTGCCGTTATGCGCGGCGCATCGTTTCGCACGTGGCGAGTTACTGGATCACGCGCGACACGCCGCGGCCGCGCGGATCGGAAACCGCCTCAGGCGTGTCGCCATCGATGCGGATCGCCTGAATGTCGCCATTGAAGTTCTGCCCCTTCAGCACGTAACCCTTGGCCTCGACCTGCTTCGCGAGATCGCCGTCGATCGGCTGGTACGGCTCCCAGAAAATCGTGTTGGGCGGCAGCAACTGGTGGTGGAAGCGCATTGCCGCCACCGCGTCCTTCAACGGCATGTTGAAGTCGTAATTGTTGTTGATGACCTGGAAGATCGAGGTGAAGATGCGCGAGCCGCCCGGCGTGCCGATCACGAGCGCCACCTTGCCGTCCTTCGTGAGAATGGTCGGCGTCATCGACGAAAGCGGGCGCTTCTTCGGCGCGATGGCGTTCGCGTCGCTGCCCACCACGCCGAACATGTTCGGCACGCCCGGCTTGGACGAAAAGTCGTCCATCTCGTCGTTGAGCACGATGCCCGCGCCCGGCACGACCACGCCCGAACCGAAGTAGCCGTTGATCGTGTAGGTGCTGGACACCGCGTTGCCCCACTTGTCGACCACCGAGAAGTGCGTCGTTTCCGCTTTCTCCGGCATCGAGGTGCCGAGGCCCGGCTGCACGCTCTTCGTGTCCGAAGGCTTGTCGGGATCGACCTCGGCGGCGCGCTTCGCGAGGTAGGCGTCGTCGGTGAGCTGCGCGACCGGCACCTTGTAGAAGTCGGGGTCGCCGAGATACTGCGCGCGATCCGCGAACACGCGCTTCTCGATCTCCGAAATCAGGTGGATGTACTGCGGCGAGTTGAGCGGTACGTCCTTGAACTGCGGCGCGAGCATCGCCTTCATCTTGAGCAGTTGCACGAGACCGACACCCCCTGAGCTCGGGGGCGGCGCGGTGATGACCTCGTAGCCGTTCCATTTCGCCTCGACCGGCTGGCGCCACACCGCCTTGTATTCCTGCAGGTCGCGCTTCGTGATGAGGCCATGGCCCTTCATCGACGCGGCGATCAGGTCGGCGGTCTTGCCGTCGTAGAAGTCCTTCGCGCCCTGGTTCGCAATGCGCGTGAGCACGTTGGCGAGATCGGGCTGCCTGAACGTCACGCCTTCCTTCAAGTCGCCGAAGTACTGGTCGAAGTTGGTCTTGCCGCCGAATTCCTTCGAGGCGTCCTCGCGCCGCTTCGCGAGTTGCTCGTCCACGACGAAGCCGTCGCGCGCGTACCGGATGGCGGGCGCGAGCACCTGCTTCCAAGGCAGCTTGCCGAAACGCTTCTGGGCTTCCCACATGCCTTCCACGGTGCCGGGCACGCCCACCGCGTCGTAGCCATAAAGGCTCTTCCCTTCGATCACGTTGCCCTTGTCGTCGAGATACATCGTGCGCGTGGCGGCGAGCGGCGCGCGCTCGCGATAGTCGAGGAAGTACGGTTTGCCGTTTACGTAGAGCGTCATGAACCCGCCGCCGCCGATATTGCCGGCTTCCGGGTAGGTCACGGCGAGCGAGAAAGCGATCGCGACGGCCGCGTCGACCGCGTTGCCGCCCTCCTTGAAGATCTGCTCGGCGGCGTCGGCCGCGTACTTGTCGGCAACGGCCACCGCCGACGCATTCAGGACCGCCGGGCGTTGCTGCGTATCCTTTGCAAAGGCCGGCGTGGCTTCGAGAAAGCCCGCGGACAGCGCGGAAAGCGCGAGCAGTGCGAGAGCGGCAGCGGAAATTTTCGTTTTTTCAACCAGCTTCATTGAGTTCGTCCTCCATGATTCGGTTCATCGGCCTACCTGTTACCTGCTTTGGCGGCTTTGGGCTCCGCTTTGGCCTTATAGCATGCTCACAAATCGTTTGCGATCCGGCCATCCGCGGATACCGCGCCGGTGCGGTGCGGGAGTCCCGCGCCAGATCACGCCTTGCCGCGCCGCCCGCGCGCAATCTCGTCGCCGGCGTTCGCCGGCAGGCGCATCGTCACCGGAATCGACGCCACCGAAAAGAGCCCCACCACGAGGAACGCCGGCCAGAAGTCGGACCAGACGATCGTCGAATGCCCTTGCACGCGATGCGAAATCTGCAGCACGATGCCGGCGATCGTCACGCCGAGGCCGAGCGATACCTGCTGGATCACGCTGGCCACGCTCGTGGCGCGGCCGATGTCGCGGGTCGGGATATCGGCGTACGCGAGCGAGTTGAGGCCGGTGAATTGCAACGAAGGGAAGATCCCGCCCGCGAGCACGATGAGCCAGATGAGCCACACCGGCGTGCCCGGCGAAAACGCCCCGCATATCGCGATGGCCGTGCCAGCCAGCGCCGCGTTGACCATCAGCGTGCGGCGAAAACCGAAGCGCCCTAGCACCCGCGAGACGATCGCCTTCATGAAGATCGAGCCGAACGCCGATGCGCAAGTGATGGCGCCGGACGCGAAGGCCGTCATGCCGAGCCCTTCCTGCAGCGTGAGCGGTAACAAAAACGGCACGGCGCCGAGCCCGATGCGAAACAGCGAGCCGCCCGCCACGCTCGCGTTGAAAGTCGGAATGCGCAGAAACCGGAGATCGAGCACGGGCCGCCCGGCTCGTTGTGCATACAACCAGTACGCCGCCAGTAGCAGCGCGCCGGCCACGCACATCGTCAGCGCTGTCGCGCCGGAAACGAGTTCGCCGCCCACGAGCGAGAGGCCGAGCATGAAGAGCGACGCACCGCCCGCCGAAAGCACGAAGCCGAACCAGTCGAGCCGCCCCGGATGCTCCTCGTGCATGTTCGCGATATGCCGGTTCGCGAGCCAGATGCCTAGCACGCCGATCGGAATGTTGATGAAGAAAATCAGCCGCCAGTGCAGATACGTGGTGATGAAGCCGCCGAGCGGCGGCCCGACGACCGGACCGAGCAGCGCGGGCACGGTGAGATAGTTCACCGCGCGGATGAAGTCCGACTTCGGCAGCGAGCGGAAGATGATGATGCGGCCCACGGGCACCATCATCGCGCCGCCGATGCCTTGCACGAAGCGCGCGGCCACGAACATCCCGAGCGAGCCGGAGGCCGCGCACAACAGCGAGCCCGCCATGAAGATGCCGATGGCGGTGCGAAACACGTTGCGCGAACCGAAGCGATCAGCAACCCAGCCGCAAATCGGTATGAATACGCCGAGGCCGATCACGTAGCTCGTGACGGCCAGCTTGAGTGTGATGGGGTCCTGGCCGAGATCGCGGGCCAGCGCGGGAAGCGATGTGACGATGACCGTCCCGTCCACGTTCTCCATGAACATCGAGCACGCGACAATGAGCGGAACGATGAAAGCGCCGAGGGCTAGTGGCATGGGCAGGAACGACAATCAGCGGGGCTGACGGCGTAAAGCTGCCATTATGGCACTGTGTTGCAGAAAACGGGAACCCGGCAACAGATGAAGCGGCGCCTGGATGAAGCCGGCGCGCGCGCCGCCAAAACAAAAACCGCGAAACCCGCCGCCGCACAAAGGCGGCGACAGACCTCGCGGCCTGATCGCGCGAAAAACGTCGAGCCGGTCAGACGGCCGTCTGCTTCACGCGGCTCACCACAGGACGCAGTTGCGGCAGCACCTGTTCTGCGGCACGCGTCACGTCGTTGGGGAAATCGATTTCGATCCACGGCGCACCGGTCACGTCGGCCGTTTCGAACTCGTTGCCGCGCTCGAGCAGCAGGTCGCGCAGCGCTTCTTCGTGCGGCAGGTTCGCGCGGCCCGTGTCGACATAACCTTCGACGATTTGCGCGAAGCGGCGCGCCGTCGCCTCGTTCAGGCGGAAGAAGCCGACCGACTCGCCAATCGTGTCGTATTGCAGACCGACCGCCAGCTGCTTGCGCAGCTCGACGGGCACGCCGTCGCGCAGGCACAGCTTGACGGGCTCGTCGCCGGCTTCGAAGTCGCGGTCGATCAACAGGCGATTGGCCGGCACCTCGCCCGCCACGAGCGGCGCGAACACGCGTTCGTCGTAGAGCACGTCGGCGTCCATCAGCAGCACGTCGCCGCCGCGCGTGAGCGTCCCGGCCGTGCGATGCACTGTCAGCACGCTGCCGAGATCGAAGCGGGGGTTCAGCACGACCTCGACCTTGTGCGGCCAGCCGATGCGCTTGAGCTCGGCCTCGACCAGCTCAGGCTGGAAGCCGAGCGCGAGCACGACCTCCGTGACGCCCGCCTCTTCCAGCAATTGCAGATGGCGTTCGAGCAGCGTCACGCCCTCGAACTGCAGCAGACATTTCGGAAACTGTTCTCCAGCGCGTTGCTGAAGGCGCAGGCCGAGACCTGCCGCGAGAATGATGGCGCGCATGCGCAAGCGTTCCTTGGGAAAAAATATCAATCGGCGACTTCGACAGCGGGCACGCGCGGGGCGCGCCGGCGTTGCCAGCTACGTTCGCTGAAATGCAGGTACAGAAGGCCCGGCAGACCGAGCAGGATTTCGCGCGCACGCTTGGCGAGCGAGAGCGCGAGCGCCGCCTCGGGCGGCAGGCCGACGAGCGGCGCAAGCAGCAGGTAACCGCCCTCCTGCACGCCGAGCGAGCCGGGAATGGCAAAGGCCGCGCCACGAATGGCCTGGCCGATGCTCTCGAGCAAAAGCGCATCGATCCAGCCCACGGGATGGCCGAGGAAGCGCAGCGCGAGCCACACTTCCGCGGTACCCACGAGCCAGCCCAAAAGACTCAGCGCGAAGCTCGCCGCGGCGCGGCCACGCTGGTCGTAAAGCGATTTGACGGCGACGTCGATGGCATCGGCGCGCGTGGCGAGCGCGGACCAGTCGCGCTTGCCGAACACCTTCGAAACGAGACGCAACGCGCGCCCGAACAGGCCGCGGCGCTGCGCGACATAGAACAGTGCGATCAGGCCGCCGAGCACGGCTGTCGCGATCAGCGCGGCAATACCGAGGTCGCGCGGCGCGTCGTTCGCGGCGTAGACCGAAAAGAGCGCGATGCCGAATACCGCGAAAACGATCTGCGCGACCGCCTGCAGCGTGGTGCTGACCGTGATGGCCGCGGCCGCGTCGCGCATGGCCATGCCACGTTGCGCGAGCTGGCGCACCATCGCCACGGGCCCGCCGATCTGGCCGGCGGGCAGCAGACTGTTGACGGATTCGGCGGTCCAGCGCGCGAGCAGCGCGTCGCGCTGGTCGAGGCGTGCGCCCTTGCCGAAGAGCACGGCGATCGCCCCTGCGTCGAGTGCGAGCGGCACGACATGGAACGCCGCCACGAGCACAAGCCCCCAGCCGGCGGCCGCGAGCGCGCCCGTCACCGAGCCGAGGCCCTGCCACGCGAGCAGCGCGATGAAGAGTGCCGTGCCGATCGACAGCAGCAGAATGGCGGCACGGTTCACACCTTGCCTCCGAACGCCTTGCGGAACACCTGGCGAAAGCCAAAGTAGGCAATGGCGTCCTTCATGTTCGAGATGAAGCGCCGCCACGGGCGCATGTTCGGGTCCGTCACATATTCGAGCGTGAGCGAGACGCGCATTTCGCCTTCCAGGCTCGGCGTCACGCGGTGGCGCAGCTTGTCGCCGTCGAACAGGATGAGCGCGCCCGGCGGGTACTGCACCGAGCCCGGAACGTCGGCCTTGTTCGGGTCTTTCGTGTGCAGTTCGTAGTCGAGCTTGCACGACGAGTTGTCGATCACGCCGAACAGCACCGTGTAGCGGCGGCCGTCGTAGTACGACGTATCGTAATGCCAGCCGATATGGTCGCCGGCGCGCGTGTAGTAATAGAGCGCATAGGCGTGCGGGTCGTCTTCAGGCGAAAGCTGAAGGCGGTCGCCGGTGATCTTCTCGAGCCACGCGATCAACCGCGGCGAGCGGTAAAGCTCGGCGATGTACGGCGCGAGGCGGTCGATGGTGTGACGGCTCACGCTGCCGCCCGCCTTGTGCCCCGGCAGGTAGTTGCGATTGACTTCGGGAAGCAGCGCATTGGCCGCGTCGATCAACTGTTGCGTCGCGTCGGCGGGCAGGAATTCGGAGAGATACAGGAACGAGCTCTGGCTCTGGTAGTCGTCGCGCAGGCGGTCCGTGTTCAGGGCCTGCAACGCGCGGTCAATTGCGTCTTCCGGTCCGGCGGCCGCCACGGCGCGCGCGGGGCTGCCGGCCCCCCGGACAGGAAGCGTTACGACACGTTCTTCTTCTGCTTGTAAGCTCATCGGCTGATCCACACCTGACTGGTTTGCTTGCCGGGGCGCATGCGGCGCATCACGCGCACATAGTCGATTACGACCCAGATCGCGAACAGCGGCGCCCCAATAGAAGCCGCGATGATGAACGGCGAGACGACACCCGTCAGCGTGACAAGGGGTAGCAGATACAGCACGTCCTCGGTTTCGAAGCCGCCGACAAAAGCCTGTTGCGTTCCCGCCTTGCCGGCCATTTCCTCGATGCGCATGCGCAAGAAAAAGATCACGGCGACGGCCACGCCAGCGATGCCGCCAAGCGCGGCCGGCGGCACGCGCCATTCGGCGCCCGTGGCCGCAGCCATGGCGCCGAGCCCGCAGCCCATGCCGAGGAACAGCAGGACGGTGACGAGCGCGTCGGCTGCGAGATCGTAGAAATGGCCAATGCGGCTGGTTTTGCCGCTGATACGGGCCAGCTCGCCGTCGGTATGATCAACAAAATTCGACAAAACGATCAGAAATGCGCCAATATTGACGTGCAAAAAATTGCCGCGCGCCAGGAAGAATGCGCCGGCAACGCCGATCAGAAGTCGCAGTGTGGTCAGGTGATTCGGGGTGACGCGCGTAGGGACGAGCGGCGTCACGAGCCAGCGCGCCGCGCGCGCGTCCCAGGTGCGCGGCAACGGCACCGCCCGCGGAGCCGCTTTTACAGATTTGTCTTTTCCAGTCATAACCGGGAAATATATACGGCTTCCAGAAAACTTGCAGGTTTTCCGACGTTCAGGCACCAGCGACCTTACGCCATGTAAGATACGGCGCCGATCGAAGTCCCGCAGCGCCGCGAGCGAACTTGCCCGAACACGCGTAGAGTGCAACCCTTCGCGCCGGCCCGGTCGTTGTGCGGCCGCGGCATTCCGGCTCCGGCGCACGCACTTTCGCCATGTATTCAATGAAACGTTTTTCCTTCATCGCCCTTTTCCTCGCTATCCTGCCGTTTCTCGCCGGCAACGCTCGCGCCGCCGCCATCGAAGACTCACTGACCTGCAACGAGTCCGCACACGAGTTCATCTCGGGGCTGATCGCCCGAAAGCTGATCGATCCCAAGCCCATGAAAGTCGAAAGCAACTCGATCAACGCGTTCTGGCCCGCGCGCGGCCAGCACATGACCGCCTACGGCTTCAGCGTGTTCGCAGTGGTCGGCTTCCAGAAGGACGACCCGCTCTTCCAGACCGGGGACGGCAAGCCCATCGCGGCTTCGGCCTACGGGGCCGTCGTGGTCGGCACCCAGGCAAATGTGCAGGCCGCCCTCACGGCGGCGGGCAATGCCGCCATCGTCCATCACGCTGGGCCGCTCCTCACCGCTATTTTTTGCCAGCAGGACTGAGGCCGAAAGCTATTCGACGCGCCCAAAGCCGTCCTCGGCCCAAGCCTCGGCTCGCGCCTTCGTCAGCTTGAAGTTCGGCGCGACGCGCGCCTGGGCGAGCTGCCCCCCAAACGCGTCGAGCGCGCTGAGCAGCGCATAGGGCTCGTACTCATCGGGCACGATGTCGAGCGTCACGTCCACGTCGCCGTTGGCCGTCTGCACGCTCACGCGCTTGTGCAGCAGCGCGCGCAGTTGCTGTTCGTGGCGGCGCAGCACCTCGGAGGCGGTCTTCACGAGCGTATTGAACGCCGACGTATCGAGCGGCTTGGGATTCTTCTTGTCGCGGCCCATGGTCCATGGGCCTACCAGCGCGGGTTCCGGCTCCCCGTCCTTGATCATTTCGACGGCCCAGCCGTCGTCGTCCTCATTTTTGATCACGCGAGCCGTCCAGCCGTCCTTGCGCCACAGACGCGCTTCCTGAATCACCTCGGCTTCGGCGGCGGGGTCATCGGTGGAGAAATCGGGGGCGGCTGAGGGTGGGGAATCGGTCATGGCGAGGCTTTCATCGGGTTCTGCGAGGCTTGCCCGTCGCCGGGCAAGGGCAAGATTCTACCCGGATCGCCGCGCACACCGGGCACTGCGCCCGTGAGCCTGCCCCATTCCGATTATCCCCACTCCAAATCCGATATCGGCAGGCGATTTTTATTCTTGCGATTTTCGTAACGCACCATTCCATGGTGCACAGTCAATTAATATTGATTTTCGTAAAAAAAAACGCGGCCCGAGAGCCGCGTAAAAACAGATGAAAAAAGACCACCCTTGGTCGAGGGCTGAAGAAATTGTAGCGCCGCGTAACGCTGCTGTTCAGACCGGGATCTGGAACAGTACCTTCCACAAAACAGCGAGAATCGTACTTGAAAAAAACAGACATCCGCGCTATGGCAATCTCCGCGCGGATTTGCCGCACCGTGGCGAGCACACAACGGATTTTCATGGCGTCACATTTTGCCGCACCAGATAATCAAATAAAAACTTCTTTATATGCAACAACTTACCGCAATTGATGCTGATTCCGAAATGAGGTATCGCCATTATTGCGGCGATCAGGGTGAATCCCCGAAATCACGGGCTTAAACTTCGTGGCGAATCAACAGAACACGAAACCGATTTCCAGAATATTCGGGCGTGAGATCTACCCCAGTACTGACCGGAGAAAAAGCATGAAAAAAACCCTTATCCTCGCTGGCGTTCTCAGTGCATTTGCAATGAGCGCGCACGCGCAAAGCAGCGTGACTCTGTATGGCTCGCTGGATGCCGGCATTGCCTATGCCAACAATGCCGCTGGTCACAGCGCATGGCTGCAAAATAGCGGTGGCCTGTCGTACAACTACTTCGGCCTGCGTGGCGCCGAAGACCTCGGCGGCGGCCTGAAGGCGATCTTCAAGTTGGAAAGCGGCTTCAACCTGAACAACGGCAGGTTCAACCAGAACAACACCATCTTCAACCGTCAGGCATACGTTGGTCTGCAAAGCGACCAGTTCGGTACGGTGACCCTCGGCCGTCAATATGACTCCGTCGTCGATTATCTGGCACCGCTGTCGCTGGAAGGCGCCGGCCCCGGCGCCAACCTGGCCGGCCACCCGTTCGATAACGACAACCTCTCGTCGACGTTCTCGCTCAACAACGCTGTCAAGTACTCGAGCGCGAACTACGCCGGCTTTGAATTCGGCGGCCTGTACAGCTTCAGTAACACTCCGGGCGACTTCGCGAACGGTCGCGCGTGGAGCGTCGGCGGCAAGTACAGTTATGGTCCGTTGAACGTCGCTGCTGCCTATACACAGCAGAACAACAACAATCCGAACGCCATCAATTCGGCCGGCGCAACGGCGGGTAACACGAATATCCAGGCCCGCCTGCAGCGCACCTTCGGTGTCGGCGCCAACTACGCGTTCGGTCCGGCAGCAGTCGGCTTCGTGTGGACGCACGCGCAGATCGATGGCCTCGGCGGCCTCAGCAGCGGCGGCGTGGCACTGGGCGGCATCAACAGCGGCCTGAACCTGCACCTCGACAACTTCGAACTCAACGGCGCATACCACCTGACCCCGGCTCTCGCCATGATCGGCTCGTACACGTACACCGACGGCACCGTGAGCGGCACGAGCGGCGGCAACCAGTCGCCGAAGTGGCACACCGTCGTCCTCGGCACGGACTATTCGCTCAGCAAGCGTACCGACGTGTACCTGGCTGGCGTGTACCAGCACGCTTCGGGTTATCTGGGCGATGCAGACGGCGCTCCGGTTGCGAACGTGGCAGCCATCAACACGCTGCCGGCGTCGTCGACGAACAACCAGATCGCCGCCACGGTCGGTCTGCGTCACCGCTTCTAATCGCTACGGCGATCGGGCAGACGGCGCGATCCGCCGTTCCGCCCAACCCTCGCACACGCACATGCGGCATAACCGCATGTGCGTTTTTTTTGCGCGTTTCCTTTCATGGGTATCTGTTTCCAGCCGGCTGGCATGACGCCTCGGCGCTTTCTCTCGCCGCGCCATCTCGCTGTTTCATCTTTTTACGTCTCGCGGCACGGCTGCGTGCGTATACTTCCCGGCATTCGCCCTCGCACGTTGCTTGACCTGCCACTCATGAATACGCCCCTTCGACGCCTCCTCGCCGCAACCCCGCTCGCACTCATCGCCGCATGCGGATCGGCGCCGCCGTCCGGCACCGCATCGAACAGCGAGCCGATGATCTACGCTTCGTCGGCGCGTTCGGCGGCTTCCGTCGCGAACTGCCTCGAAGGCCGCCTCCCGCGCGTACACACGTCGCGTGACGGCAATACGACCGAGTTGAGCGTGGGCTCGCGCTCCGACGCGTCGTACGTCGTCACGCTCACGCCAAACGGCCACGGCTCGGTGATTCGCGTGACGTACGGTGCTTCCGCATCGAACGATCCGCCCGAAGAAGAACTGCGCTTCGATGTCGCGCGCTGCACGACCTGACGCGCTGACGCTGTCCGGCGCGGCAGTGCGCGCCGCACGATAAACCGCGTATTGCCCCTGTCATAAAGGCGACACATCTGCGAAGATTGCGCCCCCTTCGACTTCGCAATACTCCGCTTCATGGCATCAGGCACCGCACACCACGCGACGGGTTGGGCCGCCGGCGTCATCGCCGCCGCGATCGTCACGCATCAGGGCGCCGACAGCCCATGGCATCTTTGCGCCGCGCTCGCTTTCGTGGCAGGCGTCGCGGGCGGATCGGCGCCCGACTGGCTCGAAGTGGCGTGGTGGCGCAAGAAGCGGCGCCTCTGGATCACCCATCGCACACTCACGCACTGGGGCATCGGCTGGTGCTCGCTGCTCCTGTGGTCGTTTCACACGCTGGGGCATTTTCCTGTCGCGGCGCCCGCGTTCGGCTTTGCCTGCGGAGGCGTGATTCATCTGCTCGCCGACTGGCCCAATCCGCTTGGCGTGCCGTGGATTTTTCAGCGGCATTCACTGAACTGGTGGCGCAGCGGCCGATGCGATCTGATTGTCGTCGCCGCGTCGTGGGTGGCGGCCTGGTTTTTCGCCGTGCACGGCGTGCCGCACGACTGGTCGATCGAACCGTTGCGGCGACTGGTTTGACTCCCGTTCCATTCGCCACCGCAAGTCTTGATTTCCGCCGACGCTTCACGCATTGATCCACGGACAAGTGTTTCTTATCGTTTTTTGTAAACACAAAAAAACGGCGCCCGCTAAAGGACGCCGTCCCTGAAATTGCCTCGCGCGATATTCAGGCGCCTTGCTCGCATCCCGCGCGGCACATCCGGTAACCGACGAGAAGCCCCGCGTCATACGCCGACTCCAGCGCGCGGCCAACGTCCTCGGCATTCACGAGATGCACGTCGGCGGTAGGTTTGCCGGTCAGTTCGAAACGTTCGATGCCCAGCGTTCTTCGAGAGATTGCCAACAATAATTCAAGTCGCTCGTCATGCATTTGACTTCTCCACTTGATCCACATCATTTGATTACCATGATAAATATCAAATTCTGTGTCAGGCGCGGCGCATGGACGCATATTGAGTTTACACTCTAATATCTCATAGGAAAAATTTTAAAATATGTCAAATAATCCATCGATAGAATTTTAAATATTGTTAAATCTGCCTATTTAATTTGCCATTAATCGTCTGGTGCAGTGACCGCCGCACAGCGGCGCCGGCGGAGCTTCGTATGGCCAGTCGTTTGATATGATCGGAAACACGTCGCGCGGCCCACCTGCCAAATCTGCGCATTTCGCCAGTTCCCAAACCTCCCTCATGGACACCACGCCCAACGCTTCCGCCAGCCCGGCGACCTCCGACCTCGGCCGCCGCGTCCGCGCCGCGCGCGTCGCCCAGGACTTGACGCTCGACACGGCCAGCCGCCTGTGCGGCGTCTCACGCTCGACGTTGTCGAAAGTCGAAAACGGGTTGATGTCACCGACCTTCGACGTGCTGCAGAAGATCGTCGGCGGGCTCCGGATCGACCTGGCCGAGCTGTTCGGCCGGCCGCCCAAGCTCAATGCGGGCGGCCGCCGCGCGCTCACGCGCAGCGGCGCGGGTCAGCGCCATGCCTATCGCGGCTATCAAATGGAGCTGCTCGCCACGGATCTCGCGCACAAGGCAATGCTGCCGTTCCGCATCCGTATTACCGCGCATTCGCTCGACGCATTCGACGACTGGGGCCGCCACGAGGGCGAAGAGTTTCTCTACGTGATCAGCGGCAGCGTGTGCCTCTATTCGGAGCTTTACGCGCCCACCTACCTCGAGGCCGGCGACAGCCTCTACTTCGACAGCCGCACCGGGCACGCGGCCATTTCCACGAGCGACGAAGACGCCGAAGTACTCTGGATGGCCACGAGCGCGCGCCTGCCGGGTGTCGCGCCGGAAGCGCCGGCCACGTCGAAATCACGTTCGAAGCCCAAAGTGTCGGCTGGCTGAACCTCGCTGAATGGCTCGGTGAATCAGCGCTTCGCACCAGGCTGGCGCTTGCCAGGGCTAGCGCCAGTGGCGGCCGTGCGGGCACGCCGCGCCTTCGGCACCGCAACGCCATCCGGCAACATGTCGCGCTCGCGCGCCGCGCGCCGAACGGCCTCGATCAGCGCGCGCCCGGCGGGCGTGGGCTGCGTATCGGTCCGCTGAATCACGCCAACCGGTTCTTCGCCGCCCGCGGCAGGCAGTGGCAACCGCACCAGCGTCCCACGCCGCAGGTCGTATTCCACGGCGCCGGCGGGCACGAACCACACCGCATCATTTTGAAGCGCAAGCGCCCGCCCCACCGAAACCGAGAGCAACTCGACGAACGCCGATAGCGGCAGCGCGCCCCACGCGGCGAGCAGGCTATCCGCGGCCTGACGGATCAGCGTGCCGAACGGCGGCAGCACGAGCGGGAACGTCGCGAGCTGCGCCGGCAGCCCGGCGCCCTGCGCAAGCGGATGGCCCGCGCGCACCACCACGGCGAGCGGCTCGTTGTACAACTGCTCGAAGCTCAGGCCGACCATGCGCTCGGGATCGGCGAGACGGCCCACCGCGAAGCTGATCGCTCCCGCCTTCAGGCGCTCAAGCAGCTCCGTATTGGCGCCCGTCACGAGCCGCACGCTCACGCGCGGCCACGCCTGCCCGAAGTGACGCAACGAGCCGGGCAGCAAGGCTGTCGCCACCGTGGGCAGTACGCCGATATCGATCGTCGCCGCCACCGCGCCGTCGTCGCGCGCCAGAAGGGCCACGCCCTGGCGCAGCGCGCTCACGCAGGCGCTCGCATGCGGCATGAAAAGCTGCCCCTCGCGCGTGGGCACCGCGCCGTGACGGCCCCGCTCGAACAGCTTCACGCCCAATACCGTTTCCAGTTCGGCGATCGTCTTCGAAACCGCAGGCTGCGTGACCGAAAGACTTGCGGCAGCCTGCTGGACGCTTCCCATCTGGGCCACCGCCAAAAAACACTGTAGATGCCGGAATTTGACGCGTCCGTCCGCGAGCCGGTTTTGCATAACGAATTGTTATACGAGATGCGAAAAAACATCATTTTGCATAACTTTTCGCATTGGATAAAGTGGCTGCACCGGCTCGCACCGTATTCGCACTTCGGCGACGAGCCTCCTTCCCCAAAATCCAATCCACCGAGGAGACATCCCATGGACGAGTCCATCCTGTCGCCGCGCGACTTCGACTCGCATCCCGCGTACGTTTATCCGCCGTATCGTTCGTCGGTCAAACGCGGACCCACGCTCCCGCTCATTGCGCTGAAGGAAAAGCTGCGCAACCAGCATGCGCCCGTGTATGGCACCGACGACCTCGGCGCGCTCGATCACGATCTCACGCGCAACGCCGCGAGGAACGGCGCGCCGCTCGGCGAGCGCATCGTCGTGACGGGCCGGGTGCTCGACGAAGGCGGCAAGCCGGTACGCAACACGCTCGTGGAAATCTGGCAGGCCAACGCCGCCGGCCGCTACGTCCACAAGCAGGACCAGCACGACGCGCCTCTCGACCCGAACTTCCTCGGTGCGGGCCGCGCGATCACCGACAACGACGGCCGCTATCGCTTCCTCACGATCAAGCCGGGCGCGTATCCCTGGGGGAATCATCCGAATGCGTGGCGTCCGAATCACATCCACTTCTCGCTGTTCGGCGACTACTTCGGCTCGCGCCTCGTGACGCAGATGTATTTCCCCGGCGACCCGCTGCTCGCGTTCGACCCGATCTTCCAGGGCACGCCAGAGCACGCACGCGAACGCCTGATCTCGCGTTTCTCGCTCGACGTCACCGAAGAAGGCTTCGCACTCGGCTACGAATTCGACGTCGTGCTGCGCGGTCCGAACCAAACCCCCACGGAGCGTTGAACCATGGCACTCAAGGAAACGCCCTCGCAAACCGTCGGCCCGTACTTCGCCTACGGCCTGTGTCCGCAACAATACGATTTCGATCTGAAGAGCCTCTTCACGGCCGACGTGGCCGGGCCCGAAACGCCGGGCGAGCACATCACGCTGATCGGCCGCGTGCTCGACGGCGACGGCAACGCCGTGTTCGACGCGATGCTCGAGTTTTCGCAGGTCGACGCGAACGGCCGCTATCCGGCTTCGCGCGAGGAAATCGCGCAAAACGGCTTCCGCGGTTTTGCGCGCGTGGGCACGGGCGCGGATCCGCAACACCGCTTCGTCGTGCGCACCGTCAAGCCAGGCAGCGAGGCCGCCGGGGAAGCCCCGCATCTGAATGTGATCGTGATGATGCGCGGGATGCTCACGCACACGTTCACGCGCATTTACTTCGAAGACGAAGCCGCCGCCAACGCCGAAGACCCGGTGCTCGCCGCAGTGCCCGAAGCCCGCCGAGACACGCTCGTCGCGCGCCGCAGCGAGCAGGCCGGCAGCATCGTCTATACGTTCGACATCCGCATGCAAGGCGAATGCGAAACGGTGTTCTTCGATCTGTGATGAATCGGGGCGGGCGCGGACCGAATTGTCTGCACTTTCACACGCCTTTCATGAACTGGCCCTATGATCGTTCCACTGCGATCTGATCGCGGAACTCCGAGCCGTACCTTGCGAAGCCTGCCATGCGCAGGCTTCTTTTTTTGCGGCTCGCCTTGGGCCCGCTTGTACCTGGCCTGTACCTGGCTTGCGGCTTACCGCGCCTTTCAGCCGAGCGGCCGGACGCCGATCAGCACGCCATGCAGCCAGAAGGCGAATACGGCCCAGGCCGCGAGCCCGATCACGACGACCACGGCATCGCGCGACACCTGTGCGGGCGGATAGACGACGCCCGCCTCGCGATCGCGCCGGTTCTCGACGCGAAGCTCGATCAGCGCCCACACGAGAAAAACCGCGAAGAGCACGATGTCGTTGAGCGTGCCATTGGCGAGCAGATGCGCGAAGGCCCACACCGCGATACCCGTCACGAACGGCTGACCGAGCGCGCGCTTGAGGTGATTGCCGGGCACATATGCCGCCACGATCATGATGAAGGCGATGGCGGTGAGAAGCGCGGTAATGTGGGCCGTCCAGAAAGGCGGCAACCAGACCGGCACCGGGTAGCGGCGCGACAGGCCATAACCATGGACGGTAAGCACGATGCCCAGAATCGAGAGCACCGCGAACGCGCCTCGCCACGCTTGCGGGCCAAAGCGCTCGATCTGTGCGGCGCGCCACGGGGCGGCCACGATGCGAATCGAATGTACGCCGATGAAAATCACGAGGCCCAGCACGAGTATCGCCATGACAACCTCCCTGCCGCAGCATGAACGGAATGGGCGAGATTGTCGCGCAGCTTGATCGCGCGGCCAACCGGCGATTTCAAAAAGTCTGACGGATCACGCAGGCGCAAATGCCGCCAATTGCCAGAAGCAGCCACCAAACGTGGTCGCCGAAAGCCAATGCGTAAATCATTACGCTCCAGACTGGGGCATCAGATTACAGGGACGCGATTAATATCGGTACCGCGCCGAAAGGCATTTTAAAACCATGCTGAATAATACTGGGCGCAGCAGCAGCGCGCGTGCTTTGCGGCATGCGCCGCGAACGGTCGAACGGCAACGCCGGCGCACCTTCGTGCACTGTCGCGGCTAGCAGCGAAAATGCTCGATATCCTGTCCCGCGTGCTTATAGCGTAATAGCCAGGACGGCATTTCACCTTCGCCATTCCAGGTATTCCCGTATGCGTCGCGGTACTTCGGTAGTTTCTCGCTTTCGGCAATGGACGCTTCAAGCTCTTCGAGCGTAATGCCGTACTCTTCCATGCGGCGTCGAATCCACACGATGAGCCGTTCGCGCGCCTCTCCATCGAGGTCGAACATCGATTAATTCCTCTCGCTTCGTCAAGGGCAAGGCGCCGATACAACGATCGGCATCGAATCGTCTTCCCTGAAAAGACAAAGGCTTCGCGAGCAAACTGCGAAGCCTTGCTGCACTGATGAGGGGTCTGGGTGTGGAACCCGCGACCAGTTCGGAGGGGATCTGTAGTCCGCTGCTCCGCTCGCCAGGTGACGCCGCTACAGGTGAGAGACCGTTTGCTGCAAGCGGAGCCCATCATACCTTGCGCGCGCGGCACAGATCAAGCGGTTTCAAGGCGCAGCGGGCCTTTGCGGCCCGCTGCGCAGCCCGGCGATAAACCGTTTAGCTTGCCGCTCGCCGGTCGGCCGCCGGTTTCCGATCGGCAACTTCGGCGCGGCTCCGGCCACGCGCGAGCACCGGCGCAAGCGCCACACCGGTATGGCTCGCCGGCACCTTCGCGAGCGCTTCGGGATCGGCGGCGGCGACGATGGTGCCGCCCCCCACGCCGCCTTCGGGCCCGAGGTCGATGATCCAGTCGGCCTCGGCGATCACGTCGAGGTCGTGCTCGATCACCACGACGCTATGCCCCGAGTCCGTAAGCCGGTGCAGCACGCTGATGAGTCGCGCCACGTCGGCCATGTGCAGGCCGACCGTCGGCTCGTCGAGCACATAGAGCGTGTGCGGCGCCTTCTGGCCGCGCCGCGTGACGTCGTCGCGCACCTTGGACAGCTCGGTCACGAGCTTGATGCGCTGCGCCTCGCCGCCGGAAAGCGTGGGCGAAGGCTGGCCGAGCGTGAGATAGCCGAGACCCACGTCCTTCATGAGTTGCAGCGGATGCGAAATATTCGTGATCGACGCGAAGAACTCCACGGCCTCGTCGATTTCCATCGTCAGTACTTCGCCGATGTTCCGGCCGCGCCACGTCACCGCCAACGTTTCGGGATTGAAGCGCTGGCCGTGGCACACGTCGCACGGAACCTTCACGTCGGGCAGGAAACTCATGCCGATGGTGCGCACGCCCTGGCCTTCGCACGCGGGACAACGTCCGTCGCCGGTGTTGAACGAGAAGCGCGACGCACTGTAACCGCGGGCGCGCGCCTCGAGCGTCCCGGCAAAGAGCCGGCGAATCGCGTCCCACACGCCGATATAGGTGGCGGGACACGAGCGCGGCGTTTTACCGATCGGCGTCTGATCGACTTCGAGCACGCGGTCGATGCTCTCCCATCCGCTGATGGAATCGCAGCCCTGCCAGCTATGCGAAACCTCCAGCTTCGGCTTGGCGCTCGCGCGCGCAAGCACGCTCGAACGGCGTTCCGCCGCGCTCGGCGCGCGCTCTTTCGCGGCCTTGCGCGCGCGGCGCACGGCCGGCGACGAAAGTACCGAGCGCCCCACCGCGTCGAGCAGGTTGGAAAGCAGCACGTCGCGTGCGAGCGTGGACTTGCCGGAACCGCTCACGCCGGTAATGGCCACGAGGCGCCCGAGCGGAATCTGCGCGGTGACGTTGCGCAGATTGTGCAGCTTGCCGCCGTGCACCGTGAGCCATTGGCCCGGCACCGCCTCGCGTCCCGCGCGCGCGGGACGCACTTCGCGGCGCGGCTGCAGCGGGTGCTGGATCGGCTGCGCGAGATAGCGGCCCGTGAGCGAATCGGCCTGCGCCGCGAGATCCGCGACGCTGCCCTGCGCGACCACGCGGCCGCCGCGCTTGCCCGCGCTCGGTCCGATATCGATGATGTGATCGGCGCGCCGGATCGTGTCCTCGTCGTGCTCGACGACGACGAGCGTGTTGCCCTTCTCGCCAAGGTTGCGCAGCGCGTCGAGCAGGATCTGGTTGTCGCGCGGATGCAGACCGATGGTCGGCTCGTCGAGCACGTAGCACACGCCCTGCAAATTGCTGCCCAGTTGCGCCGCGAGACGAATGCGCTGCGCCTCGCCGCCCGAAAGACTCGGCGCGGCGCGATCGAGGCTCAGATAGCCAAGCCCGACTTCCTCGAGGAACTGCAGACGGCTGCGGATCTCGCTGACCACGTCGCGCGCGATCTGCGCGTCGCGCCCGTCGAGCTTCAGCGCATCGATCCAGCGGCGCGTATCCGCAACGGTCCATTGCGCGACATCGACGATCGGATGCGCGTCGAACGTCACGGCGCGCGCCACCGGATTCAGTCGCGTGCCGCCGCAATCGTGGCACGGCTCGTCGACCATGCCTTCGGGCTCCTGCTCTTCCGAAGGCAGCGTCTGCTCGCGTCCGCGTCCGTCTTCGGCGACGATGGTGTCGTCGTAGGCGGCGCGCTGCTCGCGCGTGAGCGCGAGGCCCGTGCCGACGCAGGTCGTGCACCAGCCGTGCTTGCTGTTATACGAGAACATGCGCGGATCGAGCTCGGGATAGCTCGTGCCGCACACAGGGCAAGCGCGCCGCGTGGAAAGCACTTTCACGGCGCCGATGTGCGCCGTCGAGCCGCCGTTGCCGAGCGCACGATCGAGGCCGTCGAGCGGCGCGAGCAGATGCACGATACCCTTGCCCGCCTCGAGCGTTGCGTCGAGCATCGAGCGCAATTGCGCCTCGTTTTCGGGCTCGATCACGAGATCGCCCACCGGCAATTCGATGGTGTGTTCGCGGAAGCGATCGAGCCTGGGCCATGGCGCGACGGGCACGAATTCCCCGTCCACGCGCAAATGCGTGTTGCCGCGCGCCTTCGCCCACTTCGCGAGATCGGTGTACACGCCCTTGCGATTGACGACGAGCGGCGCGAGCAGACCGACATGCTGGCCGCGATGCTCGCGCAGCAGTTGTGCGACGATCGCATCGACGCTTTGCGACGTGACGGGCGTGCCGTCATGCACGCAGTGCTGCACGCCGAGCTTCACGTAAAGCAGACGCAGGAAGTGCCACACCTCGGAGGTCGTGGCGACCGTGCTCTTGCGGCCGCCGCGCGACAGGCGCTGCTCGATCGCGACGGTCGGCGGAATGCCGTACACGGCATCGACTTCGGGGCGGCCCGCGGGCTGCACGATCGAGCGCGCGTAGGCGTTGAGCGATTCCAGGTAGCGACGCTGCCCCTCGTGAAAGAGGATATCGAACGCGAGCGTGGATTTGCCCGAACCCGACACGCCCGTGATGACGTTGAAGCGACCGTGCGGAATATCGACGTCGAGCGCCTTGAGGTTATGCTCGCGCGCGTTCACGATGCGCACCACGTCCTCGCCCTGGACTTCGCGGCGCGCCTGCGCCGCGCGCAACGCGGTTTGCAGCGCCACGCCCTCTTCTTCGGCGAGCAACGGCTCGGCGCCGCTGCGCAGTTGTGCTTCGTAGCGCTCGAGCGCCGCGCCCGTGTGCGATCGCTGGCACGCAATCGCGTCGTCGGGCGTGCCGACGCAGACGATCTCGCCGCCCGCATCGCCGCCTTCCGGGCCGAGATCGATCAGCCAGTCGGCCGCGCGGATCACGTCGAGATTGTGTTCGATGACGAGCAGCGAATGACCGCCCGCGAGCAGCTTGCCGAACGCGCGCATGAGCTTGGCGATGTCGTCGAAATGCAAACCTGTGGTCGGCTCGTCGAACATGAAGAGGCGGCCGCCCGCATCCTTGCCGCGCGACTGCGCCGTCTCGGCGAGATAGCCCGCAAGCTTGAGGCGCTGCGCCTCGCCGCCCGAGAGTGTCGGCACCGGCTGGCCGAGCTTCACGTATTCGAGCCCCACGTCCACGATCGGCTGCAGCACGCGCAGTACTTCGGCATCCTCAGCGAAGCATCGCACCGCTTCGCTCACCGTGAGGTCGAGCACGTCCGCTACCGAAAGCGTGCGGCCGCCGCGTTCGATCTTCACTTCGAGCACTTCCGCGCGGTAGCGGCTGCCATCGCAATCGGGACAGCGCAGATAGACATCGCTCAGGAACTGCATTTCGATGTGCTCGAAGCCCGAGCCGCCGCAGGTCGGGCAGCGCCCTTCGCCCGAGTTGAAGCTGAACATGCCCGCCGTATAGCCGCGCTGCTTTGCGAGCGCCGCCTTGGCAAACAGCTTGCGGATCTCGTCGAACGCGCCGACATAGCTGGCCGGATTCGAACGCGCCGTCTTGCCGATCGGCGACTGGTCGACGAACACGGCGTCGCTGATCTGCTCCGCGCCGCTCAGCTTGCGGAACGTGCCCGGAGCTTCGGTGGCCTTGCCGAGATGACGCGCCAATGCGGGATACAGCACGTCCTGCACGAGCGTCGACTTGCCCGAACCCGATACGCCCGTCACGCAAACGAGGCGCTGCAGCGGAATCTGCACGGTCACGTCGCGCAGGTTGTGCTCGCTCGCGCCTTCGAGCAGCAGGCTCGGCGTCGCGGCGTCCACAGGGCGGCGTTCCCAGTGCGAGGCGTCGGCCACGGCGCGACGGCCGCCCAGGTATTCGCCGGTCAAGGTGCCCGAGGAGCGGATGTCGTCGGGCGTGCCGTCGTAGACGATCGTGCCACCACGCTCGCCGGGGCCGGGGCCCATGTCGATGAGACGGTCGGCAGCGAGCATGACCGAAGGATCGTGCTCGACCACGACGAGCGTATTGCCCGCGTCGCGCAACCGGTGCATCGCTTCGACGATCCGGTTGAGGTCGCGCGGATGCAGGCCGATGCTCGGCTCGTCGAGCACGAACAGCGTTTTCGTGAGCGACGTTCCGAGTGCCGTGGTCAGGTTGATGCGCTGCACTTCGCCGCCCGAGAGCGTGCGGCTCTGGCGGTCGAGCGTGAGGTAGCCGAGGCCCACGTCGCAGAGATACTTCAGGCGCGTGCGCACTTCGGCAAGCAGCAGCTTCAGCGCATCGTCGAGCAATGCTGAGGAAAGCGAAAGAGTGTCGAAGAAGCGCCGAATGCGCTCGATCGGCAGCAGCATGACGTCGTGCACGGTGAGGCCCGGCAGCGCTTCGAGCTGCGCGCGCGCCCACTCCACGCCGTGCGGCAGGAAGCGCGCGGACGGCGCGAGCACTTCGTCGGCGTTCTGCTGCGTGCCGAGACGCCACAGCAGGGACTCGGTTTTCAGGCGCGCGCCGCCGCACGTTTCGCACGGCGTGTAGCTGCGGTACTTCGACAGCAGCACGCGAATGTGCATCTTGTAGGCCTTCGATTCCAGATACTGGAAGAAGCGCTTCACGCCGTACCACTGCGTTTGCCAGCTACCTTTCCAGTCGGGCGCGCCGTTGATGACCCAATCGCGCTGCGCCCGGGTGAGTTCGGACCATGCCGTATCGCGCGGAATGCCGGCCTTTGCGGCATAGCGCATCAAATCGTCCTGGCATTCCTTCCACGCGGGCGTTTGCAACGGCTTGATCGCGCCGCCGCGCAGCGTTTTGCGCTCGTCGGGGATCACGAGCCCCCAGTCCACGCCGATCACGCGGCCAAAGCCGCGGCACGCGTCGCAGGCGCCATAGGCGGAATTGAACGAGAACAGCGCGGGTTGCGGGTCGGCGTAGCGCAGGTCGCTGTCGGGGCAATGCAGGCCGGTCGAGAAGCGCCAGATCTGCGGCTCGGCTTGCGCATCGGCTCCGCTGTCGGGCAGCACATGGACGTTCACGCGACCGCCGCCGCGCCTGAGCGACGCTTCGATCGCCTCGATCGCGCGGCTCTTCTCGACGTTCTGCATGCGGAAACGGTCGGCGACCACGTCGAGCAGCTTGCGCGTGCCGTCGGCGGTCTTCACCTCGCGCTGCGCCTGCACGCGCGTATAGCCGCTCGCGGAGAGCCATTGCGCGACTTCTTCCTCGGTCGTCGTATCGGGCAACTCGACCGGAAACGTGAGCACGAGCCGCGGATCGCCGACAGCGGTTCGCGCCATCAGCTCGGCGTAAATCGTCTCGGGCGTATCGTGCCGCACGGGCTGCGCCGTTACGCGGTCGAACAGACTGGCGGCGCGCGCGTAAAGCAGCTTCAGATGATCGTTCAACTCGGTCATCGTGCCGACCGTAGAACGCGAGCTGCGCACGGGGTTCGTCTGGTCGATGGCGATGGCGGGCGGCACGCCGTCGACGCGATCGACCTGCGGCCGGTCCATGCGGTCGAGGAACTGGCGCGCGTAGGCGCTGAACGTTTCGACGTAGCGGCGCTGGCCTTCCGCGTAAAGGGTATCGAACACAAGGCTCGACTTGCCCGAGCCCGAAGGCCCGGTGACGACCGTCATTTCACCGGTATGGAGGTCGAGATCGAGGTTCTTGAGGTTGTGCTGGCGGGCACCACGGATTCGGATGGATCGGTTTTCGCTCACTTGCGCTGGCATTCCGGCTGGATCACACGCATGGGGCCGGACGGCGCGCGAGTGGCGGCGCGGCCCGGCAGCTTGCAGCGCGGCGCGCGCGGAGAATCCGGTGCGCGGCCCTGGCTGTCAGGCTCAGATTTTACTGTATATTTATACAGCACGCCGAGCGTGTGCTTCGCAGCCCGGCTGCCGCGAGCCGTGCTGCGAATTTGCGCGCCAGGCCGCGCTATATTTTGTTTGCGCCAGGTCGCGCTATTGCGCCGCGGCGCGCCACATGCCTTCGTACGCGGCCTCGAGACCGCGCGCAAAGCGCTCGCCGTCCATGAGCGGCGACTGCGCCATGCGCTCGCGCAGCGTCGCGCGCAGCCCCGCGAGTCGCGGCAGGTCGGTCGCGAGGTTCACCGCGGCCTCCACGAACGCATCGTCGGAACGGGCGGCAAGTTCCGCGAGACCGAGGTTCGCCAGCTGGCTCCAGCCCGCACGCCCTGCCACCGTGGGCCCGATGCGCGTGACGACGGGCACGCCCATCCACAGCGCGTCGAGCGACGTGGTATGGCCGTTGTACGGCAGCGTGTCGAGGCCGACATCGATCTCGTGATAGCTGCGCAAATAGGCGTCGCGCGGCCTGAACGGCAGGAAGCGCGCGCGCACCGGGTCGATGCCGGCTCGCGCCAGCCGCTGTGCAAGGCGATGCCTCACGTCGCCCTCGGCGGCCATGAGCACGAGGCGTGCCGTGGGCAATCGGTCAAGCGCGCGCGCCCACAAACGCAGTGTCGTATCCGTGAGCTTGCAGGGGTTGTTCAGGCTGCCGAACGTGACATGCCCCGCCTGCGGCGCGGGCAGCGCATTCACTTCGGGTTCCGAATCAAGTGGGGCATAGCACCAGAACGTGTGCGGCAGACGCCACGACCGCTCGCTGTAGTGGCCGTCGTGTGCCGGCGGGTCGAGCCAGGGATCGGTGAGCCGCCAGTCGATCGCCTCGATCCCGGTGGTGCCCGGATACGCAAGCCACGCGACCTGCACCGGCGCCGGCTTGCGCGCAAACACGAGAGGCCGGCCGTCGGACATATGCATCGTGAGATCGACGAGGATGTCGATGCCGTCCGCACGGATCTTGTCCGCCAGCGCCGCGTCGCTCAAGGTACGGACGTCGTGCCATTTCTCGACATGCGCGGCAAGGCGCGCGGTCGTCGCATCGGGCCTCGCGACGCTCGAATAGGCATGAATCTCGAAGCGCATGCGGTCGTGATGGGCAAGGAGCGGCGTCGTGAACAATGCCTGGCAATGCTCACGAAAATCCGCCGATACGTAGCCGATGCGCAATCGCCTTCCGTGCGCAGATCCGGCATGCGCGCGGATGCGTGCCGTGCTCAGCGGCGCCTCGTGCTGTGCGGACCAACGTCTCGCCTCGTCGAGGATCACCTGCGGATCCGTGGCCTGAAACGACAAGGCATACAGAAGATTGCTGTGCGCGATGACGTTGCCGGGCTCGCTCGCCGCGGCCCGGCGAAAACATTCGACGCCTTCGTCCAGGTCTCCACTGTCCTTCAGGACGTTGCCCAGGTTGTTGAGCGTGGCCGAGTGCGACGGGTCGATGCTCAGGGCCTTGCGCAGCGTCGCGTGCGCCTCGTCGAGACTGCCGAGCGTGCGCATCAGGTTGGCGGCGTTGTTGTACGCATCGACGAGATCCGGCCGCACGCGCATGGCCGTTTCGTATGCTTCGCGCGCGGCCCGATACGCGCCGAGATCGCGGCACACGTTGCCGAGATTGTTGGCCGCTTGCGCATGCGAGGGGTCGAGCGCGAGCGCGCGGCGATATTGCGCTTCGGCTTCGCGCAGACCGCCGTGCGCCTGAAGCGCGACGCCGTAGTTATAGGCGGCGTGCGCGAGGTGAGGCTCGAGGGCCGTCGCGCGCTCGAGCAAGGGCAACGCTTCGTCCAGATGCCCGAGGCGGGTCAACTGCACGCCGAGGTTGATCATCGCGGCCGCCGCCTCCGGCCCCGCCGCCAACGCGGCGCGCAAGCTGTCGAGCGCCGCCTCGTCGCGCCCTTGCTCCTGCAGCAGCGTGCCGAGGTTCGTCAACGCGGTAGCGTCGCCCGGTTGCACGGCAAGCGCGCGGCGATACGCCGCTTCGGCCTCGCCGGGTTCGCGCTGCAGGCGATGGCAATTGCCGAGATTGTTCCAGGCGTCGCCGCGGTTCGCGTCGCACTGGAGCGCCGAGCGCCATGCATCGACCGCTTCGCGTAGCGCCCCCTGGGCCTGCAACGCCGAGCCAAGCCCGCACCAGAGATCGGCGGACGATGCGTCGTCTGCGAGCAGATCGCGATACAGGTCCGCCGCCTCGGCATGGCGTCCGGCCATCGCCCATGCCTGCGCCAGCGCTTCGCGATAGCGCCGCTGGCCGGGCTCGATGGCGAGCGCGCGTTGAAGCCAGAGGATCGCATCGGCCGGTACGCCTTCCTGCAAACCGATGACGCCGAGCCGAAACATCGCACCCGCATGCGTTGCATCGCCGGCAAGAATCTGCATATACAACTGACGCGCGCACGGCAAATCGCCGGCGAAATGGCTCTCGCTCGCGCGCTCGAAGAGAAAATCGCTTTGCATCGGGTTCATGGTTTCTCGGCAACGGGACTGTTACGGCACCTTATTCAATATTAACTTAACGGCAGATTCGTCTGAAAAGGCTTCGCCGCCTATTTCCCGCCCGAAGCGACGCTTGCGCACGCTCATCGCACACGAACCTTCTTTCCGCCAAACTTGAAAATCAGCCGCGGACGCAAGGCGACACCGCGATGCGCTTCGCATCCAGCCGCGCGCCGCCATTCAGGAGCTCGACGATGAACAAGACGATGCAAGCCGCGGTAGTCCGCGCATTTGGCCAACCCCTCGTGCTCGAGGAAGTGGCTGTGCCCACCCCGGGGCCCGGCGAACTGCTCGTGAAGATCGAAGCGTGCGGCGTGTGCCACACGGACCTGCACGCCGCGCACGGCGACTGGCCCGTCAAGCCGCAGCCACCCTTCATTCCGGGTCACGAGGGAGTCGGCCATGTCGTCGGTGTGGGCGCGGGCGTTACGCATGTGAAGGAAGGCGACCGCGTGGGCATCCCATGGCTCTATTCGGCGTGCGGCCATTGCGAACATTGCCTGGGCGGCTGGGAAACGCTTTGCGAGCAGCAGCAGAACACAGGCTATTCGGTGAACGGCGGCTTCGCTCAATATGCAAAGGCCGACGCGAATTACGTAGGGCGGTTGCCGAAAAATATCGACTTCATCGAGATCGCGCCGGTGCTCTGCGCGGGCGTCACGGTCTACAAGGGCCTGAAGGTCACCGACGCGCGCCCTGGCAACTGGGTCGTCATTTCCGGCGTGGGCGGCCTCGGCCACATGGCCGTGCAATACGCCCGCGCGATGGGACTCAACGTCGCGGCCGTCGATGTGGACGATACGAAACTGGAACTCGCGAAACGCCTCGGCGCGGCCGTGACGGTCAACGCGAAAACGACCGACCCCGCTGCGTATTTGAAGAAGGAAATCGGCGGCGCGCACGGCGTGCTCGTCACCGCGGTATCGCCCATTGCGTTTTCACAGGCGCTCGGCATGGTGCGCCGGGGCGGCACGGTGTCGCTGAACGGCCTGCCGCCCGGCGACTTCCCGTTGCCGATCTTCGACATGGTGCTAGGCGGCGTGACGGTGCGCGGCTCGATTGTCGGCACGCGCCTCGACCTCGAAGAGTCGCTGATGTTCGCCGAAGAAGGCAAGGTGAAGGCCACCGTCTCCACGGACAAGCTCGAGAACATCAACGACGTGTTCGCGCGCATGGAGCGCGGCGCAATCGAAGGCCGCGTCGTGCTCGATATGGCTGGCTAAGCGGCGCTCGAAAGCAATACGCCGGACACCGCTGCGAAACGATGTCCGGCGCTCGCCGAACGCGATCACGAACGCGACGAAATCGCCGCTTCAGTCGGCGACATCCACGCCCGTCAACAGCTTCACTTCGGGCGGCTCCGTTACCCACGCGGCGATCTGCGCGCGGTATGCGGCGAAATGCGCGCTCTCGCGATGCGCTTGCACCGCGCCCTCGTCGACATAGGCTTCATAGAGGTGAAAGCCCGGCGCGCCGTCCGCACGGCGCAACAGGTCATAGCGCAAATTGCCCGGCTCCTTGCGCGTGTGCGAGACCATGTCGCGCATCAGCGCTTCCACTTCGGCGACATGCTGGGGCTTGGGCGTGATGCTCGCAAATAGATAGACAGTCATTGAAATTCCCTCGTCATCGACAGTCGTGCTGATCGGCAAATCCCGGCGGTGCTCAGCCGGCCTTGTAGCGCTCGAGCCAGTACGCGTAGGGGGCGGGCAAGGTCCACGCGGCGCGCTCCACGCCAAGCGCCTGGGCCGCGCGGTACGGCCAGTGCGGATTCGCAAGATGCGCGCGGCCCACCATCACGAGGTCGAGTTGCTCGCTGGCCACCGAGCGCTCGGCCAGTTCAGGCGTGCCGATGCCCCACGCCGACGACACCGGCAGACCGGCCGCGCGGCGCACCTTTTGCGCGATCGGCGCGAGAAAGGCGGGCGCCCACGGAATCTGCGCCGCAGGCGTCGAAAAACCGACGCTCACGCCCAGCATGTCGAGCCCTTCGCGCTTGAAACCCTTCGCGAGTTCGATCGACCCGGCGAGCGTTTCTTCGTCGCGGCCATCGTACTCGATCACACCGAAGCGCGCCGTCAGCGGCAAATGCTCGGGCCAGACCTTGCGCACCGCAGCCAGCGTTTCGAGCAGGAAACGGCTGCGGTTTTCGAGGCTGCCGCCGTACGCGTCGTCGCGCTGGTTCGAGTGCGTCGAGAAAAAGCTCTGGCCGAGATAGCCGTGCGCGAAGTGCAGCTCGAGCCATTCGAAACCGGCTTCGAGCGCACGCTTCGCTGCGGCCACGAAGTCCTCGCGCACGCGCGCGATGTCGTCGAGCGTCATCGCCTGCGGCACCTTCGGCAGATGGGCGCCGAACGCGATCGGCGACGGCGCGATGGTCTGCCAGCCGCGCGCGTCGCTATCGGCAATGTGGTCGTCGCCTTCCCACGGGCGGTTTGCGCTCGCCTTGCGGCCCGCGTGCGCGATCTGGATGCCGGGCACGGCGCCCGCCGCCTTGATCGCCGCGACGGTCGGCTTGAATGCCTCGGCCTGCGCGTCGTTCCAGAGGCCCGCGCAAGCCGGCGTGATGCGGCCCTCGGGCGAAACCGCCGTCGCCTCGACGATCACGAGGCCCGCGCCGCCGCGCGCGATTTGCGCGTAGTGGACGTGATGCCAGTCGTTGATCACGCCATCGACGGCCATGTACTGGCACATCGGCGGCACGGCGATGCGGTTGCGCAGGGATACGCCCTTGAGCTTGAACGGTTCGAACAATGCGGACATCTACAGCTCCTTTGTTGACACAGGTCGCGCTGCGCGCGGCGCCCGCGCCGGTTGGCAAAACGGGATTTCCTCCCGGCAAGACGGAGCCGGGCGCGGACGGACAGCCGCCGCTCGCAGCGTTGCCGAAAGGAAAAAACGGGGAAAACAGGCGCACTCGCTCGAACGAAACGAGCGGGAACGAAACGAGCACGAACGATCAGGTGCGGCGCAGCGCCGCGAGCAAAGCCTCGGCAACCGGCTCGGACGACGCCGGATTCTGCCCCGTGATGAGCAGGCCGTCGGTGGCCACGTGCGGCTGCCAGTCGGCGGCCTTCGTGTATTGGCCGCCGCTCGCCTTCAGCATGTCCTCGACGAGGAACGGCACGACCTCGGTCAGTTGCACCGCCGCCTCTTCGGCGTTCGAAAAACCGGTGACCGACTTGCCGGCCACGAGCAGCTTGCCGTCCACGCCCTTCACATGACGCAGCACGCCAGGCGCGTGGCAAACGGCGGCTACGGGCCTGCCGGCGGCGATCGTCTTTTCGATCAGCGCAATGGACACGGGATCCTCCGCGAGATCCCAAAGCGGGCCGTGGCCGCCCGGATAGAACACGGCGTCGAACGCGCTGGCGTCGACATCGGCGAGACGTTTCGTATTGGCAAGCGCCGCTTGCGCCTGCTTGTCGGACGCGAACCGCCGCGTCGCACCGGTCTGCGCCGAAGGATCGCTGCTCTTCGGATCGAGCGGCGGCTGGCCACCTTTGGGCGAAGCGAGCGTGAGCTCGACGCCCGCGTCGCGCAAGGCATAGTACGGCGCAGCGAATTCCTCGAGCCAGAAACCCGTTTTCTTGCCCGTGTCGCCGAGCTCTTCGTGTGAGGTCAAAACGATCAGAACTTTCATCGGCGTTCCTTTATCGGTGAGATTCGGGCGCTCATGCGCCCCTGGAACCGGTCTTTTCGGCGTAGCGAATACGTTACTATTAGACCGGTTGTCTAGTTCATCGGCGCAATCCGCGGCGATCTCGCGCGCCGCTCCCCGCAGCTTCGCGTTCGATCAGTTGCCCGGAGGCAGGTTCAACAGGATTCGTGTGGTCGCCATGGCGGCGTCGAGCGGCTTGCGGTCGCGGCGGATCTTTTCGAGCAGCGTCGCGCCCAGCCACAGTTCATAGAGCGTCACCGCCGCTGTCGCGGCATCGTTCACGTTTGCGAGCGAGCCGTCCGCCCGTCCTTCCTCGATGCAGGCAGCAATGCGCGAAATGGCTGTGTCCGTGCCGAGACGCAACGCCGCGCGCATCGCCTCGGAAAGATCGCTCACCTCCGCGCCCAGTTTTACCGCGAGGCACTTGCCGACCGGGTCGTCGGCGCATTGAGTCGTGCGCCAATGCTCGCAGTAACACAGCAGCCGCTCGGCTGCCGTACCCGGTTGCCGCACCAGCAGATCGTCGAGGCGCTCCGCATATTCGGCGAAATACGCGTTCAGCAGCGCCTCACCGAACGCCTCTTTCGAGCCGAAATAGTGATAGAACGACCCCTTGGGCACACCGGCAGCCGCGAGGATCTCGTTGAGACCGACTGCGGAAAAGCCCTTGCCCAGCAAGATGGGCATGGCGGTATCGAGGATATGTTGCCGCACATCGGCGGCTGCGGCTGCGTTCATGGGATCGCATCTTACCGAGCGGCTAGACCGGTCGTCTAGTAATCTCCCATGCTGAGTAGTGGCATTGCACCCCCGGCAACCCCGCAACCTGGAGAGAGGCAAACCATGACGTCACGCACCCTGCTCTGTTACGGCGATTCCAATACGCACGGCACGAAGCCGCTGACCGCGCCCGGCGTCCTCGAACGCTTCGGCCCTACCGACCGCTGGCCCGGAGCGCTGCGCGAGGCGCTCGGACCAGGCTGGACGATCGTCGAGGAAGGCCTGCCCGCACGCACCACGGTTCACGACGATCCGATCGAAGGCCGGCACAAGAACGGGCACGCGTACCTGCGGCCGTGCCTCGAAAGCCAGTTGCCCGTCGACGTGGTCGCGCTGATGCTCGGCACCAACGACCTCAAGACACGCTTTTCCGTCACGCCGGCCGACATCGCGAATTCGGTCGACGTGCTGCTCGAAACGCTGGTCGCGTGCCGCGCGGGTCCGGGCGGCTCGACGCCGCACGTGCTGCTGATGTCGCCCGTGCCGATCGAGGAGATCGGCTTTCTCGGCGCGATCTTCGCGGGCGGTGCGGCCAAATCCCGCCTGCTCGCCCCGCTCTACGAGCGCGTGGCCGTGAAGTACGGCTCGGCGTTTCTCGACGCCGGCGAATTCGCGGCGGTCAGCCCTACGGACGGCGTCCACTTCGAAGCCGCGCAACACCATCGGCTCGGCAAGGCCGTCGCGGACATCGTGCGCCAGCGCTTCGGCGCGTAGGCGAGCGCGCGTTTGCCTCGCGAAGAACGTCCCGGCGAGATCCGCGAGCCCCAAAGAAAACGCCGCCGGCCCGAAGGCCTGGCGGCGTTTTTCGTTTGCGCCCCGTTCGAGGAACGACGCGCAAGTCCGGCAACGATGAACGCTTAGCGCGACATCATGTTCATGCTGACGTTGTGCATGACCCACAGCGTGCCGATCACGACGATCAGCACGGTCAACGCCGTGAAACCGAACGCGGTCACGTTCCAGCGCTGGCTCGACGACGTGTTCATGTGCAGGAAGAACACGAGGTGAACGAGGATCTGCACGACGGCCAGCACGGCGAGGCCGATCAGCGCGGTTTCGCGCGGAAAGCCGCCATGCAGGACGAGCCAGAACGAAGCGGCCGTGAGCACCACCGCCAGGATGAAACCGGCCAGATAGCCGCCGAAGCTGCCGTGGCTTTCTTCTTCGTGGATGGAATGAGCACTCATTTAGATCACGCTCGCAAGATAAACAAAAGAGAACACGCAGATCCAGACGATGTCCAGGAAGTGCCAGAAGAGGCTGAGGCACGTCAGGCGGCGGATTTCGCGCTCGCCGAGAACAGGCGCCTTCGCGGCCTGCACCATCAGGACGACCATCCAGATCATGCCGAACGTCACGTGGATACCGTGGGTGGCGACCAGCGTGAAGAACGACGAGAGGAACGCGCTGCGCTGCGGGCCTGCGCCTTCTTCGATCAGGTGCGCGAATTCATGCAGTTCGAAATACAGGAACGTCGCGCCCAGCAGGAACGTAATGGCCAGCCAGAACAGCACCTGACCGGTGCGCTTCTTGTGCGCGCCGATCATCGCGAAGCCGTACGTGATGGACGACAGCAGCAGCACCGCCGTTTCCAGCGCGACGCCCGGGATGTCGAACAGGTCCTTGCCCGTCGGACCGCCGGCGAACTGGTTCTGCATCACGGCGAACACTGCGAACAGCGAGCCGAACAGAATGCAGTCCGTCATCAGGTACAGCCAGAAGCCGAACACCGAGTGTGACGGCGGGTGATCGTGGTGATCGTGCTCCGCGAGTGCGGCCGCACTTGTCTTCGTCAACATCAGTTGGCCTCCAGTGCTGCTTCAACCTTGCCACGGCGTTGCTTCTCTTCGAACGCCTTGACCAGTGCGCGATTGCGCAGTTCTTCGTCTGCCCGGACCTTGGCGGCCGGGATGTAGTAGCCCTCGTTCTTCTGGAAGCTGTACGCGATGGCGGTGCCGACAATGCCGACGAAGCCAACGATCATGAGCCACCAGATGTGCCAGATGCCAGCAAAGCCGAGCACCAGGCTGAAGAAGCCGATGAACACACCAGCGCTCGTGTTCGAGGGCATATGGATATCGGTGTACTTCGTGTTCGCGACGTCCGGCGTTTCGCGGCCCGTTTCCTTCAGGTGCGCGAATTCGTCGAGTTCGCTCACGTGCGGGATGACCGGGAAGTTATACGACGGCGGCGGCGACGAGATCGACCACTCCAGCGTACGGCCACCCCACGGATCGCCCGTCAGGTCGCGGTTTTCCGGCAGGTTGCGGTCGCGGATCGAAACGTACAGCTGCGCGAACTGGTGCAGGATGCCGATCAGCACGAGCACGGCGCCGACCCAGGCGATGACCATCCACGGATGCCATGCCGGATTGTCGTAGTGGTTCAGACGACGCGTCACGCCCATGAAGCCGAGCACGTACAGCGGCACGAACGCGACGTAGAAGCCGACCAGCCAGAACCAGAATGCGCGCTTGCCGAGCTTTTCGTTGAGCTTGAAGCCGAAAACCTTCGGGAACCAGAAGTTCATGCCGGCGAGATAGCCGAACAGCACGCCGCCGATGATGACGTTGTGGAAGTGAGCGATCAGGAACAGCGAGTTGTGCAGCACGAAGTCCGCACCCGGGATCGCCATCATCACGCCGGTCATGCCGCCGATGGTGAAGGTGACCATGAAGCCGATCGTCCACAGCACCGAAGCGCTGAACTCGAGGCGGCCGCGGTAGATCGTGAACAGCCAGTTGAAGATCTTCACACCCGTCGGGATGGAAATGATCATCGTCATGATGCCGAAGAACGCATTGACGTCCGCGCCCGAACCCATCGTGAAGAAGTGATGCAGCCACACGAGGAACGCCAGCACCATGATCGCGCAGGTCGCGTAGACCATGGCCTTGTAGCCGAACAGCGGCTTCTTCGCGTAGGTCGCCACGACTTCCGAGAAAATACCGAACGCCGGCAGGATCAGGATGTACACCTCGGGGTGACCCCAGGCCCAGATCAGGTTCAGGTACAGCATCTGGTTGCCGCCGGCATCGTTCGTGAAGAAGTGCGTGCCGACGTAGCGGTCGAGGCCGAGCAGCGCGAGCGCGATGGTCAGGATCGGGAACGACGCCATGATCAGCACGTTCGTGCAGAGCGCGGTCCACGTGAACACCGGCAGCTTCATCATCGTCATGCCAGGGGCGCGCATCTTGATGATCGTGACGAAGAAGTTCACGCCGGTCAGCAGCGTGCCCACGCCCGAAAGCTGCAGTGCCCACAGGTAATAGTCGACGCCGACGCCCGGACTGTATGCAAGCTCCGAAAGCGGCGGATACGCGAGCCAGCCGGTCTGCGCGAATTCACCCACGACGAGCGAAATCATCAGCAGGACCGCGCCGACGGCCGTCATCCAGAACGACAGCGAGTTCAGGAACGGGAACGCGACGTCGCGTGCGCCGATCTGCAGCGGCACGATGATGTTCATCAGGCCGACCATGAAGGCCATCGCCATGAAGAAGATCATGATGACGCCGTGCGCCGTGAAGATCTGGTCGTAGTGGTGCGGCGGGAGATAGCCCGGCGCGTTGTACGCGAGCGCGAGCTGGGTACGCATCATGATAGCGTCGGCAAAGCCGCGCACGAGCATGATGAGGGCGACGACGATGTACATCACGCCAAGACGCTTGTGGTCGACGCTCGTCAGCCACTCCGTCCAAAGATATTTCCACTTACCGAGGTAAGTGACGCCACCGAGCACGATTGCCCCGATGAGCGCCATGCCGATCATCGTGCCGACGATAATCGGCTCGTGATACGGAATGGCATCCAGTGTAAGTTTTCCGAACATGCCTGCTTACCCCTTGGTCACGCACGACGGGTCACTGAAATTCGTGACGTGGCCGTTGTTGTACTTCGCGATGATGTTGTTGAAGAGCTTCGGGTCTACCGTCGAGAAGTACTCGACAGGCGCCTTCTCGCTCGGCTGCGAGACCGTCGCGTATCGATCCATCGAAAGCTGCGTCGAGGACGCCTTCACCTTCTGGACCCACGCGTCGAAATCTTGCTGGCTCGTGGCGAGCGTGCGGAACTTCATGTCCGAGAAGCCCTTGCCGCTGAAGTTCGCCGACATGCCGGCGTAGTCGCCAGCCTGGTCGGCGATCAGGTGCAGACGCGTCTGCATGCCGGCCATCGCGTACACCTGCGTACCGAGCTGCGGAATGAAGAACGAGTTCATCACCGAATCCGACGTGATGCTGAAGTTCACCGGCGTGCCGACCGGCACGGCCAGCTGGTTCACCGAGGCGATGCCCAGATCCGGATAGATGAAGAGCCATTTCCAGTCGAGTGCGACGACTTCGACGTTAATGGGCTTGACGTTCGATTCGAGCGGCTTGTAGGGGTCAAGCTCGTGCGTGGTTTTCCACGTGAGCACGCCGAGGAAGAGAATGATCAGCGTCGGAATGGTCCAGACGACGACTTCGATAGCCGTCGAATGCGACCACTTCGGCGCATACGTGGCGCTGCGGTTCGACGCGCGATAGCGGTAAGCGAACCAGAGCGTCAAGAAGATCACGGGGATCACAACAATCAGCATGGCCCAGGTGGAGGTCGCGATCAGCGACTTTTCCGCCATGCCCACACTTCCTTTGGGGTCGAGGACTTCCATGTTGCATCCAGAAAGACACATGGCCAATCCGGCGCTTACGGGAAGCAATAACCTTTGAAAGGTCGTTCTTTTCATCACGTTTGCCTGAAATTCATTCATTGAATAGTTCCGGACACATCCCCTGACATCCGACAAAGGAAGCGCGCCCGCATCATACAGCCGCTTTGATATTTCGCAATCAATGAATGTGGAAAATGACCTTTGTCAAAAGAGGATTGAGACACTTTGTCGCATGCGTTCGCGAGGTTTGTCGCGCCTCGGGAACACACGCACGCGCGCCCCACTCCGCCCTTGACAACGGCTCGCCGCGGCTCTTTTCGAATCGCAGATTCGAAAACCCTTACACGTAACGAAACGCCGCACCGCCTTCCAGCGGTACGGCGCTTCGTTGCGTCGTCAACCTGTTATGAAATCACGTCGGCGAATGCGGCTGCGACGCACGAACGTCCGTGCCCGCGCGCACTGCGTCGGCAGGCGCTGCGTCGTCGACGGGTTGCTTGCTGCGTCCGGCCTGGGTGACGAGGTTCGCCGCCGAGAGCTCGATCGCGTCGGTGAAGGGCTTCGGATAGAGGCCCATCACCAGCACCAGCGCCGCGAGCGAAGCGAAGATCAGCGACTCGCGACGGCCGATGTCGGCCAGCTTCGCGACGCCCTTGTTCGCCACAGCGCCAAAGATCACGCGCTTGTACATCCACAGGGTGTACGCAGCGCTCAAAATGATGGTCGTCGCGGCAATCGCGCCGATCCAGAAGTTCACGCGGATCGCGCCCATGATGACCATGAACTCGCCCACGAAGCCCGACGTGCCCGGCAGGCCGAGGTTGGCCATGCAGAACAGCATCATGAAGGTCGCGTAGCGCGGCATCACGTTGACGATTCCGCCATAGGCCGAGATCGTACGCGTCCTGGTACGGTCGAACAGCACGCCTACCGAGAGCAGCAACGCGCCCGAAACGAAGCCGTACGAGATCATCTGCACGATCGCGCCTTCGGTGCCGATCTGGTTGAAGAGGAACAGGCCCAGCGTGACGAGACCCATGTGGGCGACCGTCGAGTACGCGAGCAGCTTGGTCATGTCGGTCTGCGCGAGCGCGAGCAGGCTCGAGTACACGACGGCCACGAGCGAGAGCGTGATGATCGCCGGCGCGAAGAAGTGCGCGGCGTCGGGCGTGATCGGCAGCGTGAAGCGCAGGAAGCCGTAGCCGCCGAGCTTGAGCATGGCCATCAGCACGGTCGCGCCGGTGGGCGCTTCGAGGTGAACGTCGGGCAGCCACGTGTGGAACGGCCACATCGGCACCTTCACCGCGAAGGCCGCGAAGAAGCCGATGAACACCAGGATCTGAGGAACGAAGCCGAGCGTGAGGCTGTGCCACGCGGACATGTCGAAGGTGTGCGACTGGCTGTAGAGATACAGCATCGACACCAGCATCAGCAGCGAGCCGGCGAGCGAGAAGAAGAAGAACTTGACCGCGGCGTAGGTGCGGCGCGCGTTGCCCCACGTGCCGATCAGCAGGTACAGCGGGATCAGCGTAGCTTCGAAGAATACGAAGAACAGCATGCCGTCGGTCGCCGCGAAGGTGCCGACCATCAGGCCCGAGAGAATCAGGAACGCGCCGAAGTACTGGGCGACGCGCACCGTGATCGATTCCCACGAGGCGATCACGATCACGAGCGTCGTGAACGCGGTCAGCACCACGAGCCACATCGAAATACCGTCGATACCGAGTCGCCACGCCACGCCGAATTCAGGCAGCCAGTCGCGGAACTCGACGAACTGCATGCCGGCCGCATGGTTGTCGAAGCCGGAGATGAGCGGGAAGGTCAGCAGCAGGCCGACGATGGCACCAATAAGAGCGAGCCAGCGAGCGCGCTGCGGATGACGATCCGACCCGAGGCGCAGCACAGCCACGCCGAACAGGATGGGAATCCAGATCGCCAGACTCAGGAATGGAACGGATTGCATTTCAACGGGACCTTAAAAATGCGGAGCAAAAGCTTCGACAACGCACGCTCTGGTGCGAAAGCAATTTGAAAGATTAACGCGGGGTGAAAATCGGACCAGGCTGGCTGTAATGTATTTGTCAGCGACGAGGCGAAATGCAACACACGTTCAAGGGTTAACGAGGGTAAACGGAATACGGAAGTTTTGCAGCGCAACAACACGGGCCGGATCTACGATTGACACAAGTCATTGTTTTTATTAAGAAACATACTAAGACGAAAAACAACAAATGGGCTGTTACGGCCCATTTCTGATCGCAAAAGCAGCGCTTTCGACTCCCAGGGCGCTGTGACGCGCGGCAGGCAGTCGCGCTGCGCGGCCCGAATAATACCTTACTTGTTTCTTTCGGTTCAATGACTTATGTGTCGGGATATGGCCCTGCGCACCGGTCAAAATCCGTACCAGTTCCGCGATGAAGGCCCTTGCGCGGCGCAAAAAAAAAGCCCCGGCCTTCATGGGGCCGGGGCCAACTCTCACGATGTGCCAGGGACTGGAACACGCATGCCGGCACTTTAGCGTCTCGCTTATCCCTCATTAAGCAGCCCGGCTGGAACAGTCTTTTCCCAGCGGCGCCAGGTCTTATCATTCGTCGAATCATCATCAAATGAGAATCATTTGCATTTGATGATGATTTGTCCGAAAATGGAACTCATGCCGGACGACCGGCCACGACTCGGATGATGAGTCGTGGCGCGCGGGCAGCACCCCGATTCGTTCGCCAGATTTGCATAGGCCCGGAGCAAGCGCGGAAGCGCACCCGTTCCGGATCGACAGCTAAAGCACTCACGCCGGCCGACAGGAGGCTCCATGAACCACACCGCCCCTTTCGCGAGAAATGACACGCTGATCGACGACTCCTTCGTCCAGCATCCCGACAGCGCCGAACAGACCGTCCTGCGCGCCGTGCGCACCTGGCTGCGCCCGCACTGCGACGCCTATGCCAAGGCGGAAAGCTGGCGCAGCGTGCTCGTCGAAGCGGGACTCGGCGTGGCGGGAATCGGCCACTTCGATCTGCTGATGGGCACGCTGTGCCGCGCCTCGTCCCGGCCGCTCGACACGCGCTGCCGCTGCGCCTCCGAACTTGCGAAGGACGAAGGCTCGCTGCTGCAGGTCATCGCGCTCCTGCAGTCCACGCGCAGCGAAGCCGCCGTGCAGTTGCTCAACGACTGGCTGCCCATGCCGAGCGTGAGCGGCATGCTCAAGTCCGCACGCTGGTTCGCGATCGCGCTGCTCGACGCAGGCCTGCAGTTGAGCGACCGTGCGCGTCGCGTCACATACATGCACTGATCTGATCGACCCGCACCACAACCGGCGCTGCCGGTGAGCGGCCTCCGGTAAACTGGCCTTCCCCCGTTCTGCCGGACGGGTAAATTAGCCCGTCATACGCTGCTCGAACTGAACCGGGCTAAGGAAGTTCAGTGTTGAATGTCGGCGATGCGGGTTGTAGAAACGCTCGATGTAGTCGAACACGTCGGCCCGCGCTGTGTCCCTCGTGCGATAGATGCTTCGGTTCACACGTTCGGTCTTCAAGGTGCTGAAGAAGCTTTCCATCGCGGCATTGTCCCAGCAGTCCCCGCGACGGCTCATGCTGCAGGTAATGCCTTGCTGCCTGAGTAGCGACTGGAAGTCCTCGCTGGTGTACTGACTGCCCTGGTCGCTGTGGTGTATCAGTTGCGCGGGCCGGCCACGTCGCCAGAGCGCCATCAGTAATGCGTCGGCCACCATCTTCGCATGCATCGTGTTGCTCATTGACCAGCCGACGATGCGGCGCGAGTACAAGTCCATCACGGCGGCAACGAACACCCAGCCTTCTGCAGTCCAGATATAGGTAAAGTCGGCGACCCATTTCCGGTTCGGCGCGTCAGCTTCAAACTGGCGTTGCAGGTAATTCGGCGCGATGCCGTGAGCCGCAGCAGCCCCTGAATTGCCAGGCATGCGACGTCGCCGCTGTCGAGCCTGCAATCCGGCCTGCTGCATCAATCGGGCAACACGATTCACTCCACAGCGTTCGCCCGCTGCACGCAGATCGTGCCAGATGCGTGGGCTACCGTAGGTCTTGTCGCTTGACTCGAAACTTTCCCGGACCAGCCGCGTGAGTCGAACATTCTCCTGCGAACGCTTGCCCGGTGACCGGCCGAGCCATTCGTAGAAGCCGCTATGCGAGACCCCGAGCAACCGGCACATGGCCCGAGTCGGCCAGACGCCGCGCTGCCGTACTATCCAGGCATACTTCACTGCGGGTCCTTCGCGAAGTAGCCGAGCGCTTTTCTTAGAATGTCGCGTTCCATCGTGACCCGCCTCAACTCGCGCTGCAAGCGCTGCACTTCGGAAAGTGCTTCGGCTCGCAGTGGCTTGCTGGCGTCCATCTCCAGCGCCCCATCTCGCGCCAGCCTGACCCAACGGTGCAGCAGGTTCTCGCCAATGCCAAGGTCACGCGCTATCTGGGTTAAGACGGCCCCCGACTCGTTGCATAGCCGGACCGCTTCGCGTTTAAATTCGTCGGTGAAGTGCCTTCTCGTTTTGCTCATTCCGTCCTCGTCGGATTACGTCAGCTTAGCTGATGTGTCCGGCAGAACGGGGGAAGGCCACTGTCCAGCAGTCGTGGCGCTACCGGCGCATCAATGCGCGAACCCGCACCGAGCCGCCGCTTTATCCGTGAATCAAGCTCTCGGGGCGGTGGCTTGAGCTCGCGGGCTTCGAGGCCGGCCAGCACGTGAGGATCGAAGTCGAACACGGCAGGCTTGTCATCATGCACGATTGAACAGCCCTGCAAACAACAACCCCGGCCAAGGCCGGGGTTGTTTTTAATGCACCTTCGTTTTCGTTGTCCGCCAATGCTTGCGAGCCTCATTCAGGCTGCTTCGATTGGCGCCTCCTGCGAATGCTGGATCATCTGATTGCACTGGATCGTCTTCCCAGCCGCACACAGGGCAGATTTCATAATCGCCTCGTACACCAATCGTCAAGCTTTCACAGCATGGGCAGGGTAAGCCACTTTCTTTCTCTTGCATCATTGTCTATTCCAATAGTCCATTCCAGCCGCCGGTTTGAACATCGTCTTTGGCGCTCGCGGAGGAACTCAAGACGCTCGACGCGATGCTCGAACAACTGACCCTCAAGCATGCCAGACGGCTTCGAGAACGATTCGGCGTTGGGCCTCAAACGGCGGCAGTGCTTGTTGCCGTTGCAGGCGACAATCCGGAGCGGTTGAAAAGCGATGCCGCTCTCGCCGCGCTTTGTGGCACGAGTCCATTACAGGCATCTTCTGGCAAAACGGTCCGACATCGCCTGAACCGAGGCGGCGACCGCGCCGCAAACAATGCCTTGTGGACCATTGCCATGGTGCGCATGCGCAGTGATCCGAGAACCCGGGCATACGTCGAGCGACGAACCAGGGAGGGCATGTCGAACAAGGAGATTCACCGCTGCCTGAAGCGCTATATCGTCAGGGAACTGTACCCGCTCATTCTGGCTGACCTAGCCGATTCAGCACGCACTTCTTGACATAGGAGCGCCAATGCCGCGATGGAAAGCTTCTTCAGCACCTTGAAGACCGAACGTGTGAACCGAAGCATCTATCGCACGAGGGACACAGCGCGGGCCGACGTGTTCGACTACATCGAGCGTTTCTACAACCCGCATCGCCGACATTCAACACTGAACTTCCTTAGCCCGGTTCAGTTCGAGCAGCGTATGACGGGCTAATTTACCCGTCCGGCAGAACGGGGGAAGGCCAGGATCTCGCTGGACGTGAGCGTGCCGGTCGTCAGGCTGTTCACGCCCACACAGCGGCGTCACGCACGCGTTGACGCCGATGCCTGCGCTCAGATCCTTCGAGCGGTAGTGATCCGTATCCTGGAGACTCTGGATGTTCAGGTTACCGCCCACGTCGGCCACGACCTGCCTGCCCGAGGCCACCGCGCCCACCAGATTCGTGTCGCCGCCTGACCGGACCGTGAACATGTCGCCCGCCACGGTGTGCGTGTTTGCCCACGTGGTCGAATCGCCGTCGGCATTGCCGCGACTGCCCGATGCGCTTGCCGTGAACGAGATGCCATTGGTCGAACGCGCCGAAATCGACACGCCGACACCCGCACTTGCGCCGCTGCTGTTACTGCGCTGGCTGCCCGTGTTCTGCGCAGCCTGAAGGTTGACGTTGCCCTGCGCCGCCAGCAACGCGTCGTTGCCCGCCGAAATCGTGCTGCCGATCACGTTGACGTTGCTGTCGGCTCCTGCACCCGCTGCTGCAATCGTGACGTTACGACCCGCCGCGACAGTGCTGCCTACAGCGATACTCGACTGCGCCTCGCCGCTGCTGTGACTACTGCTGGCGCCCAGGGAAATGTTGATGCCTACCGTGGTTGCCGCCTTCACCGGATCGCCGCCCACGGCATCGTAGGCATTCTTCGCGGCAAGGCCCGTCGTCGCAGCCGTCAGTGCCAGCAGACGCGGATCGCCATCGACATGCTGCGCGGCTTTCGTCACCTGCGTGGCAGTCTGGACGGCTGAGACAACGGGATTGGTGATGCCGACCGTCAACCCCGCCGAGTGCGCCTTCTGCTGCTCGGCCTGCGAAGACGTGTCATAAGCGGAGTCAATCGTGACCGTCTTGCCGGCCATGCTCACGTCCTGGCCCGCGTGAAGGACGCTGCCGGCTACGCGAAGGTCGTTGCCTGCGGAGACATTCAGGTGCTACCAACACCTGCGGCCCGCTGACCACAACCAACTCGAGCAAGGAGTTGATCATGGCTGATGCCATTCTTAATGCATTGCCCGCCATCCGGAGCGGCGCGTCACCGTCCAGCAGTCGTGGCGATACCGGCGCATCAATGCGCGAACCCACACGGACCCGCCGCTTTATCCGTGGATCAAGCTCTCGGGGCGGTGGCTTGAGCTTGCGGGCTTCGAGGCCGGCCAGCACGTGAGGATCGAGGTCGAACACGGCAGGCTCGTCATCACGCACGATTGAACGGCACATTGAAACAACAAACCCAGCTCAAGGCTGGGTCTGTTGTTTCAATGTGCCAGAACGAGTTTATAAATCCAGATGCCGGCAATCAGAGTAAATCCAATAACGATGGCAACCCAGTAGATTGTCTTTTGACCTTTACTCAGCTTCTCGTATTGGCCCGGTTTGAACGATGGTCCAGCCATATCGGCCCCTCTACTTTTTCATGTCAAACCCATAACTAATGGGATTCACTGCGGTACCCGGCGGGAAGCCAAGACCATACTCAATGGAGGTTTGTCCACCATACGCGTGACTGATCCCACCACCCGCACCAATGGCAGGGAAGCCAGGAACAGGTACGAACGTTGACGCATTAGCACCGCCACCGGCCAAGTACGAGCTAGTACCTTCTGCACCGCCTCCACCAAGAATACTCCCGAACGTCACGGAAAGCCCGGGCTTCAACGAATACGTGGGGATGGGCTTACCAAGCGCCCAACTTCCAAATGTATCGCCGTTGTGCAGATTAATTACTACGCCGCCTGAAGCAATATAGATGTTGCCTTGGATCGACACATGATCTGGAGACATTGTCCCAAGTGCAAGTTGTGCGTTGTCCCCCTGCGCCTGAATCGCCGCATTCAGCACCGCCTCGTTACACTGCCCAGTCGCCGAGCACGCCTGCGCAACCAGATCATTCTTCTTCCGGTGCAGGGACTGGTTATACAGCTCGACGTTCGAGGCCGTGGCGGCTCCCGCTGCGCCACCGACCAGCGCACCGCCCACACCAGCCACTACATTCGCCGCGATGCTGCCGAGCAGCTCGGAACCCGTCGCTGATCCCACGCCCTTGTAGATATCGTCCAGTTGCTTCGCCATCGCTGCCGACAGCCCCGCGCCCGCCGCGCCCTGCAACGCCGTCCCGATGCTTCCACCACCCAGCCCACCGATCAACGCACCACCCGCGACGTGCAGCGCTACGCGATTCGTCCCACCCTCATCCCAGTTGCGAACGTCCAACGTGCGCCGTGTTGTCGAAGCCGGTTTTCCCTTGACGCACCAGAGGCTTGCAGTCCGTTTTGCCCTGACGTGACCTCCGATCTGCAATTTTTTGCCCCGACGCGGGTTTTCACTTTAAGACGCGATTTTGCCAGTTGCGTGCCAGACATTTGTTAAGGACTGTCAAGGTTGCGCGTCATCGTCCCGCCGGGTTTGACGGCTCCCGAAGGGAGACGGCAAACCCGGCGGAACAGGGCACTTGCGTCCCACTGCTCCAGAACCGCGCAAGCCTTCGTGAACCACCCCAGCGACGACTCATCACCAAAGCAAACTAGTGCCTTCTATCAAATCTCTTATCCTTGTCATTTTCTGACTTGAACCCCATTAGCAGCCCAACCTCTAACAACTTGACAGCCGCCTTACCCGAGATCCTGTACGGGAATTGCTCCAGCGCGCTATTTATATATTCGAATGCAAGCCCGTACTCCCCCGCCAGTTCAATAAACTCCCGGATTTGCGCTATCTCATCCTCATATGACATCACGTTCGCCGGGTAATGTTGACCAACCTCCGGTTGCGCCGACATCTCATCCAGAACAAAAATTAAATTATCTTCAATAAATTCAAAATCTGATTGACTTGTCATTTCGGATTTCTCGGTAAATTCGTTGGGTATCCAGTCACAATGCGCCCCTTGCTCGGATCGACAACCACCTTAATTTCCACACCATTAACTGTGCCCGCCCCTGTCACATAACCGTTTCCTGATGGCTTCGACCACTGCGTATTCGGATTCGTAGCCATCAGAAATAGCATTGGTAATGTCTTGCGGAGTCCACGTAGAAGGAAACTCCGATTTCCCCGGTTTTCCAACCCCCGACAGATGCCCCCCGGAAGTCGGCCCATCACCGTACAGAACGTGCGTTTCTGCCTGTGGATCAAGAAGCGAGCTACTGCCACTCTCGCCATTGCCGTTCCCACTATTGAGCGTCGTATTACCCGCCCCATACCCTGCTACGGACGCACTGGAACTTGTGCCGCCCGCGAGCGCCTGTCCCGCGCCATCAACCAGCACCGCCCCCGGGCTCGCGGTCGGCGGTTTGCCTCCGCCCATTCCCACTATCGCGTCCAGCCCGTTTCTTGCGCCCTGTGCCGCCAGGTCCGACGGACGCTGCGAACTCATCGATTGCGCGTCAGCGTTCATCTGCCCGATGAACTGGTTCACACCCGATGAGATTGCGTCGCTAACCGCCTGCTGGGTCTGCCTCGCCGCGTTGTACAGATCGACCAGATCCCCGGCCGCCTGGGCCAGCGCACTTTCGTCCTTGTTGTTCCCCTGATTGTAGAGGTTCACGTTCGAGCCCATCGCCGCGCCCGCCGTGCCGCCGATGAGCGCCCCGCTCAGGCCCGCCGCGACGTTCCCGGCCAGGTTCCCGATCAGCGACGAGCCCGTTGCACCGGCAATGGCATCGCTGAGTTCCTTCGTCTGCGGCGCCAGCTTCGAGGACAGTCCCGCGCCCGCCGCGCCACCAATCGTGCTGAACGCGCTACCGCCGCCAAGCCCACCAATCAGCGCGCCGCCCGCCGCGTGAAGTTCGGCGCGCGAGTCGCCCCCTTCCTTCCAGTTCTTGTAATCGGCCAGGGCCGCGCCCATCGCGTCCAGATCCCCGCTTTCGTAGGCTTTCTGGGCCGCAGCGAGCGCGTCCTTTTCCTTCTTGTCCGCATACGCGCCGATGCCCTGCGCCACCACCTGGCCCGCCGCCTGCGCCGCCTGCATCGTATCGGCCTGCTGGTTCAGGATCGCGTTCACGTCCGGCGTGGCCGACACCGTGCCGTTAGTGTTCGTCGTATCCCGGCTCAGGCTCGCCACGTCCTGCGTCTGCGCCGCCTGGTTCGTCACGTTGATCGTGCCCGCGCTCACCGCGCTGCGCGTCGTCGCGCTCTGGTCGCCGTTTTCGTCCTGCGAGATCATCGGCGTGATCCCGCCCGAGCCGCTCACCGAGCCCGGCCCGGTTGCCTTGCCCGTGCTGCCCACGCCGATACCCGCGCCGATGCCGTTACTCGCCGCACTGTAGTGCGAGTGGTTTTCGATGTCGCTGAAGGTGAGGGTGCCGGTGGCGAGCGTGTTCTTTTCCGCTTCGGCCGTGCTCGATATCACCGCGCCCGTCAGGTCCGTATTGCCCTTCACGTTGACGTTAAAGCCGCCGTCGCCAGCGTAGATTCCCGCCTGCTCGTTGACCTGCGCGTAGGTGCCATCGCCATGCCCGTTCTGCGCGCTGAAGCTCGCGCTGCCGCCCGCCATGCTCGCGTTAAACCCACCACCCGCGCTGCTCTGGTGCGCGGCACTCGCCGTCGTATCCTGCACACTCGCGACGTTCAGGTTGCCACCCACGTCCGCTGTGACCTTTCCCCCACTCACATTCGATCCGATGAGGCTCGTGTCACCACCGGATATGACGGTCACGCTGCTCGTACCGGTCACATGTGTATTGTTCTGGATCGCCGCGTCGCTGTTGCCGTCACCATGCGCGTTCTGCATCGATGCCGATACGCCCACACCGTTCGTGCCGACCGATACGCCCGCACTCCAGCCGCTGGAAGCGTTCGAACTGCGCGTCGAATCGGTGTTCGTCGTGTTAAGCAGATTCACCTGATTCTTCGCCGCAAGCAGTACGTCTGTACCGCTCACGTCCGATCCGGCGACGGTGACATTGCCGCTACCCGACGTGCCGTTGCCGCTCGCCACCAGCGCGACCGTACCGCCGGCCATGACCGTCGACCCTTTTTCTGCTGTCTGGTTCTCGCTGAAGTCGCTGCTGCTGTGGCTCGACCCAACGCTGACCTGGACGCCGATGCTCGGCGCGCTCGCCGACGAAAGCCCGCTTTTGGCCGCCTGATAGACACCATAACCCGCGAGCGCCGCATCGCCCGTCGCAGCAATCGCGTGCAGCGCCGCGGCGCGATCGTTGCTACTGCCGGCGCTGCTGCCGATCGCCTGTCCCTGCTGGTACGCGCCGTTGATCGCATCCCCGATGCTACCCGACAGACCAATCGACAGACCGCTGCTACGGGTCTGCTGGTTCTGCGTCTGATGGTAACTGTCGGTCGCTGCATCAATGATGACGTTCTGTGCCGTTCCCGTCACGTCACCGCCCGCCACCAGATCGCTGCCGGTCACATGCAGATCCTTGCCTGCCGAAATGGTCAGGTCCCCATTGATCGAGCCGACCGTGCTGGCGTTGTTCACCACCGATGACGATTGGCCCGTTTCAGACGCCGACTGCGTACCAATCGTTACGCTCAGTCCCGATGTGCCGATTCCCGAATGGGTCTGCCTGTAGTAGCTGTCCCGGGTCTGCGTGTCCCGCGAAGTCGTGATACTGACGTTGCCCGCCGCGGCAAGGCTCACATCGTTCGTGCCGACCACCGTGCTGCCCTGCACCGTGAGGTCCTTCCCCGCCTGCACGTTCACCGTATCGCCCGATACCAGGCTGCCGACACCGATGTTCGACTGCGTGTTCTGCATCGTGCCGGTCTTCGTACTGCTGACGAAACTGCCGCGCCGCGACTGCACCGCCTGATAGCTGTCGTGTTCCTCGCGGGCCTCGTTGAGCGTCACGTTGCCCGTCGCCGCGATGTTCGCGGCCCCCGCGCCGGTATCGACGTCGCCCACCATGCCCGCCGTCAGCGACGAACCGGTGAGCGTGACGTTGCCCTTCGATGCATCGGCACTGACTGCGCCGAGCGTCGCATTGCCGGCCGCCGTGAAACTCGTGCCGACCGCCTGTTCGTCGTAGGTGTGATCGACCTGCTGACGCGTCCTGCTGTCGGCCGCTACGTTGTCGTATTTCGCCGTATTGGTGACGGTCGTAGCGGTCAGATTTCCTCCAGCCGCCGCGGCCAGGTCGCCCCCCGCCATGACCTGTGCGCCCTTGAGCGTCATGTCGTTGCCGCTCTGCATCGCGAGGTTGCCGCCTGCGGTGATGGCGCTCGTCTCGTGCGTGACGCCGTTCGCCTCCCAATGGCGGTTCGCGTTCTGGTTCAACGACTGCGACGTGACCGACTGCACCGCGTCCACTGTCATGTCATGACCTGCGCCGACCGATGCGCTGCCGCCCGCCGCGATGTTCGCGCCATGTACGGCAAGGTCGTTGCCGGCGCTCACCAGCATGTCACCGGTCGAGGCAATTGTCCCCTGCGCGCCCAGCAACGTCTGGCTGACCTTGCCGCCACCCACTGCCGAACGGATGCCGGTGCTATCGACCAGCGTCGCATTCACGATGTCATTGCCCGCCAGCACCGCGACCCGGTTGCCGGTGATCAGACCCGACGCATTGACGACGTCGTTGACCGCCGACACCACGGTCGTGCCGTCCGTGGCGCTGCTCGCAATCGTGCCCGCGCGGTTCACGATGTTCGTGCCGGTCAACGCCGTCTGCGCGCCGCCCTGGATCGTGCCCATGTTGGTCACGCTGCCGGTCGCGTGCAACGCGACATCGTCGGCGGCAATCAGTGCGCCGGTCGGTTGCAGGTCGTTCGCGTGCGTGTGCGCGAGATAGACCTGCGGCACCAGCACGTTCTGCGTCGTGCCGTCCGGCAGCGCGACGGTCTGGTTGACGAGCCATACGATATCGCTCGTGAGCGCGTCCATCTGCGCGGCGCTCAACGCCACGCCAACCTGTAACCCGAACGCCTGCGCGACATTCACACCCGCCGTCATTAGCGCCGTGTATTCGTCCAGGGCGCTGTCATGACCGTGAAGGTAGACGCGCCCCGTCAACTGCGTGATCTGGTTTTGCACGAGCTGCTGTTCATATAGGGCGTCGCCCAGGCGCTTCTCCACGTTCTGCGGATTCAGGCCGAGCTGGCCCAGCATGTAGTCGCTGCTGATGAACTTCGTATAGCTTGTGAAGCGCGGATCGGTTTCGACCAGATACGACGCGTTCGGCGCAGTGTGCAGCGAATACAAGCCGTTCGTCGGCAAGGTAATGTGCAACGACTCGTTGCTATCGGCCACCGTCCGCGGCGCATCCGCCTTCTGTGCGACCAGTGCCTGATTGGCGCCGAGCGTGCCGCCGGTCGCCCCCGTTGCGGAGTTCGCTGCCGCCACGTTCGTATTGTTGATGTCCGTGCCGGTGATGCTGACCGCGTTGTTCGCGATGATCGTGCCGCCCGTGCCGCCGATGGCGACGGGAGACAGAACGACGGAGGGCTGCACGACCATCCCCACATCACGTCCGATGTCCTCGTTCCACGCATAGGTCGAAACGATGTCCTGCTGCTGGTACTGATAGAGGGTTCGCCCGACGTTGTTGACGAGTGTGCCGCCGTAATTGCCGCTACCGGATGGGTCGAGCGTACCGTCCTGCCTGGTACTGCCGATCTGGATGGAGCCGCCCGCCGCGATGGCGCTGTACGCGTTGTTGAGCGTGCCAACGTTCGCCAGCGTCATGTTACCGCCCGCCAGCAACTGCCCCTGCTGAGCCGATGTGCCGCTTACCTGGTCCCGCTGCGTGGTAGTCGTCGTGTTCCGCGCAATCTCGACCCGCTGGTAGCCGTTGTGGGCGTCACTGCGGGTGACGTATTCCGAGTCCGGAACATAATTGATGTTCGGATCATAGCCATCCCAGTAATTGACCGTGACAGTGCCGTCCCCATTCTTCGTCAGCGTGTTGTAGTAGATCGTTCGCGCTACGCCAGCGACATTGACGACCAGCACGTTATCGGTCGCGTTCGACCCCGAGGTTTCCGACACGATCTGCGTGGCGGAAAACGTACTGTTGACCGGACTCTTGTAACCGTAGTCCCATACTGCCTGCGTACACGACGAATGCCCGTCGGCATTCGTGGTCGCGCACGCTATGTATTTGGCCCGCTTGGTCTGGTAGACAGTCGATACATCGGTCGCGACCGTCTCGACGTCCGGCGCGGGCCGCGTATTGGTCAGCGTCTGCGCGGCAATCTCGACGTTACCCTGCGCCTGAAGCGTGGACTGGTCGTTCGTCACCGAATTCGCGCGGTTCGCGAGCAGGCCGTTCGCATCACGCGTCGCATCGGCCGCGATGTTCACGTTGCCCAGGCTGAACACGTTCGCGCCGTCTGTGTTCGAGATATCGCCCGGTGAATACAGGTTCACCCCCGACGCCCCCGCGATGATCGCCGCCGCACCGTCGTTGGCAATCGACTGCGAAGCGTTGAGCGTCACCGTATTGCCAATGATCGTCGCCGTATTGGTCAGCGTTGCGCTGTTCGTGATGACCGCATCGCCTTCGATGCGTCCTTCGTTGCTGATCGCGCCCGCTGCGTTGAGCGTCGTGCTGACGGAATTCAGGGTGCCGCCGGCCTGGTTGTCGACGTTCGCCGCGCTTACAGTCAGCGCGTTGACCGCTGCCAGCGCGCCGTGATTAGTCAGGTTGCCCGCTACGGTGAAGGCGAGGTCGTGATTGGCCTGAATCCGGTTGGCCGCGCTGTAGGTGTAATCGCCGTTGACCGTCACCGCGCCGTCTTGCCCCGCTACGATGGTGCCGTCGCCCGTGAGCTGGTTCGTCGTCAGCGTCAGGTTCCGGTCACTGCCGATGGCGCCGTTCTGGTTCGTGAGCGCGCCAGTCGTGACCGCGACGCTGCCGCCGCTGCCCCGGTCGTTGCCGATCGTGCCCGATGTATTGTCGAACGATGCGGCGTGGAGCGACACTGTGCCGTCGCCGTGGATCGAGCCGTTTACATTGGAAAGCGCTGCGCCTGTACCGTTGAGCGTCAGATTGTTTGTGCCCGAGAGCTTGCCACCCGAGTTGTCCACGGCCTGCGATTCGTTGATCGAGAGGTCATGGCCGGCGACCACCTGACCGCCGCCGGTATTCGACAGCGACTGGCCCGAAATCACGACATCGCCGTTGCCGCCGATGACGCCCGCGCCGGCCGTGCCGCCTGCGTTGCTGTTTGTGATGGTCCCGGCGTCAAGTGCGGTGACGCGAGTGCCCGTATTGGCAACGCGCCCCGAGGTATTGTCGAGCGACGCGCCCGACACCCGTAGCGAACCGTTCGCGCCGATCCGCCCGCCAACGTTGGCAATGGCTCCTTGCGCCGCGACCGACGTATCGCCGCTGGCCTGGATCCGGCCCGCCGTATTGTCCAGGGTACTGCCCGACCGCGTGGACAATGCGCCACCCGCCACCAGCGAACCGCCACGATTGTCGATCCTTCCACCCGATACCGACGTATCACCATTGCCGCCGATCAAACCGCCAGCCGTGTTCGTGAGCGTGCCCGATGCCGTAACGGTGGTCACCCCCGTCCCGGCATTGGCAATCGTGCCGCGGTCATTCGCAATCGTTTGCGCGGCAACGCCAAGCGTATCGGCTGCCTGCACGGTGCCGCCCGCGTTATTGAACGCGCCCGTGTCTGCGATGGACACCGCCTGCGCCGCGATGTGCCCACCCGCGCTGTTATCGAGCGAGCTGGCCTGAACCGTGGCTGACGACTTCGCCTCCAGCGTGCCGCCCCGGTTCGAGATGAGTCCGCGCTGGATCGCGAGCGCGCCGTTGGTGGCAATCGTGCCGCCATTATTCGACAGCGATCCGGCCGATACGGACAGCTTACCTGTGCCCGAAACGGCAATCCTGCCACCGTCGTTGACAAGGGCGGCAGGCGCAAGCGTCAGGCCCGCACTGTTGGTCTGCAACAGGCCGCCCGTATTGTCGAGTGTGCCGGCTGCGGCAATGTCCGTCGCCCCGGTTCCGGTCTGCGTGATCGTACCGCCGCGATTCGTGAGGTTGCCCGCCTGGATCGCGAGCTGCGGCGCGCTGAGCGTTCCGCCGCTGTTGTCGAGCGTACCGGCCGCATTCGCGGTGATGGACGATCCCGCGCCCGTGGTCGCGCGGCGCAGACTCAGGTCGCCGCCTGTGGCAGAGAGAACAAGCGCCGTGCCCGCCCGGGTCCGCGCGCTCGACAGGTCGAGCGACACGCCGTCGAGCGTAACCCTGCTGGCGGCAACGTTGTGACCGGTCGCGGAGAGCAGGCCCGCCGACGATACCGTGAGGTTGCCGGCCGTACCCAGCGTGTCGTCGCTGTTGATGCCTGCGCCTAGCAGACCGTTTGACGCGACGCTGCCCGCGCGGATGGATGTATCCCACTGCGCCGCGAGCGTGCCGCTGTTCGTCAGCGCCCCAGCCGAGGCAAGGGCGGTACTCTGCCGCGCGTAAATCGTGCCGCTGTTCGCGACACTGCCGGCACTGATCGCGACATTGCCGCTCGCTTGCATCCGCCCGGACTGCATGACCTGTCCCGCCGTGGTCAGCGTCAGGTCGCCATCCTGTGCGGCAAGCGTGCCGGCGTTGGCAACACCCACGCCGTTTTCGGTCCCGACCAGGATGATACGGTTCGCGTACATCCCACCGATCTGCGACACGTCGATGGAAACACCGGCCGCGGCCCCACTGCTGGCAACGGGTGTTGCCTTCAGGCTGGAATAATCGACGTTGTTCGCACCGGTCACGACATTCAGCGTGTTGCCGTAAATCGCCGCGTTGACCTGCACGGCTCGCGCGATCAGAGCGGCCTGGTCGATATTCGATGCGTTGAAGCCTTCGCCCTGGACCGTGATGTTGCCCTGCGTGACATCGAATCCGGCGAGGTTACCGTTCGCGTCGATCAGCGCGTTGCCGGTCGTGAGAACACCGCGCGACGTGTTGATAAACCCGCCGCCATCCACAATAAGTCCCGATGCATTCGATACGACGACCGCTGCCGTCCTCTGGCCGGCGACTTCGACATAGCCGCGCAACTGCGACGGGTTGTTGCTGTTGACCTGGTTGACGATGATCTTCGCGGCGTCGTTCGATCCGAAGGTCGGGTTGCCATTGATCTGCCCAGCCAGTTGCGTATTCACAATAACAGGTGAGTTATTGAGAATTGCACCATTTTTCTGGACGTCGAACTGCGAATAGGTGTTCATCGAAACGCCGGCACCTGACGGCTTCTGCACGTTCACCTGGGGCACGCCATTCGCAGTGCTGATGACGTTCGGCGCATGGGTTCCGGACGGAACAATCTGCGCGCCGGACAGTACCGGCGTAAAGGCAAACAGTGCGAGTGCTGCAAAAGCCACCTGACGCATGGCAAACAGCGATATGCCGCGATATACGGATGATCCGGTGGTTTCGCCCTGGCTGTCCTTGCCGTGAGTCGTTGCCGTTTCTGCCACGGCGACCAGCATTCCCCGCAGCTTGCTGAAAACAAGCCGGTAACAACGGTTATTCATTTTCTGAATCCGTAATGCCGGAAGAAGCCCCCACGCAATCACAGAGGCGTTTTCCGTTTTCTTCACAACGACGCCTCGCTCCACGCTGCCGGTGCAATGGCGAAGATCTGCAAACCGTATCCGACGACGTCTTTTGTGCGGAGTTCGACATGGAGACGTGTCAGGAAACGTCCGAAACCGCCCTCATCGACGCGTGCTGCCGCTTGATGTGCGCGCTATTTCTGAATACGCCACCGTACTACCCCACTCTCAGGCGACGTCCACATGGTCGCCGCTCACCGCGAGCGCGAAGTGCACTTCATGTCTGATCCTCGTCGGCGCAATTGAATGAGCCTTTGTGCCGAGGCCGCTACCATTGCCGGCGTAATCGCCTCCATGCAGCGATTGCGTTGGCAACGCTCGAACGCCGGTGTGCGAACGCAGGGACGACACAACATTGCGGCGGACAGGATCTCAACGCAGTTCTGGCCATCTGCAAACGGCCCAGTCTGAAACTGTTGCGTCGGACCGAATACCGCTACAACAGGTGTGCCGAAAGCCGCCGCCATATGACTCGGGCCGGTGTCCGTACCAATGAGCGCGTCAGCGCCGGCAATGACGGCCATCATTCCCGGCACGTCCGTCTTTCCGCAAAGATCAATGTACCCTTTAATCCCCGCGGTGATCGACGCCGCCAACGTTTTCTCCGAGGCGGTGCCAATAGCAACGGGGGTGTGCCCAGGGAAAAAAAATTCCCAGTTCAAAAGCAACTGCCTCCAATACTCCGAGGGCCATGCACGCAAAGCTTTTCTACCGGACGCGATCCAGCTGTTCCCGAAATGAAGGCAGATATAAGGGCCTTCGATCGGAAGTAACGAACGTCGATCGATCGAAGTCGGGGCCACTAGCGTTGGCGTGACCGCGTCCGCCAAATCTTTGGGGAGGGCCAGCCGGGTAATCTTACGGATCGACTCAACAGCATGCTCTGTAGGGGCCCCGATATCGTCGCGGATCGCTCGCGCCAGAATCTTCTTCCTGGCTCGCAACAGCCGGAACAATAGCTCAGAGAACGGTCTTGTCTCCATGTCGAGCGCTAGCTCATAGGGGTGGCGGACCGAATGCCATAAAATTTGCAGTTTTGTTGGACTTAAGAAGAGCGGCAACTTTCTCTTCCTGATTTCGAATACGCGCCCAACCCTTGGATCGTGTTTGAACAGACCGCCCATTCCTTTCTTGACGACAATATCAACCGTCGAATCTGGACCATAGTACTTCAGTAGTTTATTTATGGGCGCCATTCCCCAGATGGTGTCACCAAGCATGCCTACACGGACCAATAACACGCGCTTTTCTTTCATTGTTCTCGACGGAGTTTGGTGAAACGTTGCAGTAAGCACCTGCAATCGCAAGATCGACCTCACAAATCGGGAAACCAGAAACAACGAGAAGATCGCGCGATTTGAAGGTTCCGCTCCGTTTCCCAATTCCCAAGCGGAGCCGGCCGACTATAGTCGCCAGCCCGTCAATCTCGTATCAGACCAGTCCTAAAAATGGCATCTCAATTAAAAATAGCTGAAAATTCACAACTAGAACGTTCGCGTAGAAATTCAAACACCGATTGATGCAAGGCGACACGTTCCGCGGCCTTCTGATTCTCGTGTCTTATCCGCACGACAATGCAACGACACCTCAATGGCCTACGCGCCTGGCGAGCACCACGAGCGGCTGCATCGCCTGCATGTCCGACGACGACAGGCTGACAAGGTTACAGCAGCCAACGCGATAGATCTCATCTTCAATCAATCTCGTTATCTCGTACCCTTCGAATTAAAAAATCGTTTTTTTAATTACCCAATTCTGGATTTTTACCGCGAATGGAACATTGCTAACGACCGCGGAAAACCAGTTCACAGCCAACGATCCCGCGGTATTGCGACCTCCAGTGATTGGCACAGCAAGCGCGTCGAGTCCAGTGCAACGATCGAGATGAAAACCGGCAACCGCTGCTCAATGGACGCTACCTATCCGGGTGACGTCGTGTCCATACGATACTGGGCGGTGCCAATCTGGATAATTGACAACAATTGACAGATATTTTTCGCGAATTCGGGGAATATCAGATCCAATCACGCGCGTGTACCAATGCCGCGCGACATGTGAAATACATACCATGGCGATGCCTGGCCCGGCACTATCTGAAGTAGCTGGATCACACCCTGCAAAGCGGAGAGGGTTCATCCGGTATCACGAGGTCGAGAAGAATGAATAACCGCTGTTTCCGGCTTGTTTTCAGCGAGCTTCGGGGAATGTCCGTCGCCGTTTCCGAAGCGGCAATTGGAAAAGACAACGCGAATCACGGCGAAACCGGGCATCGTCAACCAGGTCAACAGCAACACTCCTTCGTTACTGAAGAAGTATGTCGAGGCGGCGAGCGCAAAAACCGCTGCTGTCGCGATCACCAACGGGTCCGGTCTGGCTATGGACGACGGCGGCTTCGTCAAGACGTCGAGAGTATCCCCAGCACAGGCAACCCGATCATCGACGGCAGCGGCGACTTCAACGGTTTCAATATCACGGGCGATATTGACTGATGGCTAGCTACGTTGACTAAAAGAGCATTGGTATCGGTATAGGAATTTGTGACTAGTGGAAAACAAGAAAAATCTGGCCGTACTCTCACTCTCTGTTCTCGCTACATTTGCGGTCTACGCGCAAACGCCACCCGATGCTGCAGCGGTAGCCCGCACGAGCGCCGAACAGGAACAACAGGTCGAGCAGCGACGCGACGCGCTGCAGCGTTCAGCGACCGTTGCAGCGCCCGTTGTACGCTCGGCTGCGCCATTGGTGGGAGAGTGGCCGGTCTTGCCCGCCGAGACACCGTGCTTCCGCATCGACACGTTCTCCGTCGAGGTGCCGGACACACTGCCCGAGGTGGTCCGTGCGAAAGGCGCGTCTGCCCTGTCGATGGACCCGTTCGCATTTCTGCACGACTGGCTGCGGCGCTACGAGGGGCAATGCGTCGGTAAACAAGGCCTCGATATGCTAACCAAGGGCCTGCAAGGCGTGATCCTGAGCCACGGGTACGTTACCACGCGCGTCCTGCTTCCCGCACAGGATCTGTCAAAGGGAGCGCTAAAATTCGCGCTCATACCGGGCGTTATCCGCAATCTCAAGTTCGCCAGCGCGAATACGCGTGGCACCTGGAAAACGGCCTTTCCCACGCGTGACGGTGAAGTGCTCCAGTTGCGCGACCTTGAGCAAGGTCTGGAGCAGATGAAGCGCGTGCCGAACCAGGATGCGAGCATACAGATCGTTCCCGGCGCCGTACCGGGCGAAAGCGATGTGGTCATTACCGCAATGCGCACCAAACCATGGTCGCTCGTGATTTCCGCAGACAACTCGGGCACGAACGCGGCAGGCCGCTATATCGGTAACGTGACGCTTGGCCTGTATAACCTGCTGGGTCTGAATGACATTCTGTCGGGTGGCTTCAACCAGGATTTGCAGTTCGGCAATCACGAACTCGGCACGCACGGATGGAATGCCTCGTATTCGGTGCCGTGGGGCTACTGGACCGGCACGCTGTACGGCTACACGAATACGTATTACCAGCAGATTGCCTGGGGCAACCAGATCTTCGTTTCGAGTGGCAACGCGCAGACGGCAGGCGTGAAGCTCGAGCGAGTTATCTATCGCAGCCAGAGCGATGTATCGGGCGTCGAGTTCCAGCTTGTCAAGCGATGGGGCGCGAGCTTTATCGAGGATACCGAAATCCCGCAGCAGTCCCGCGACAACACGTTCATCGAAGCAGGCCTGACAAGCCGCCATTACTTCGGTGCAGCACAGTTCGACGGCACGCTTGCTTACCGGCTAGGCATTGGCGGGTTAGGCGCGCAGCCTGATACGCCGGGTGGACCGACCTATCGCTTCAAGATGGCGACGCTCGATGCCAACTTGTCGGTGCCGTTCAAGGTAGCCGGTCAGTTGCTGCGTTATGTCGGCACGCTGCACGGGCAGTTCACCAATGACGAACTGAACTACATCGACGATCTGACCATTGGAAGCCGCTACACCGTGCGCGGCTTCAGCGGCGAAACGATGCTGGCGGCGGAAAAGGGGTTCTACTGGCGCAACGAATTGCAATATCCACTCGGGCAGACGGGGCAAGCAATATACGCGGGCGTGGATTACGGCCACCTGTGGGGCCCCTCTACGGTGGCGCTGGCCGGCACGCAACTCGCGGGTGCAGCTATTGGCGTGAAGGGCTCCGTACCGACTAGCCTCGGCACGTACAGCTATGACGTATTCGCCGGTACTCCGATCTATGCACCGTCCGGTTTTCCCGCACCGAGCGTAACGCTCGGCTTCCAGGTAACAGCGCAATTCTGAAATTGGCAGAAGCGTTTCCCTTCGAACCCATGGGGCTATGCTGCTTCGTCCCTGATGGTATCGAATCAATTGTTTTTTTATAAAAGGAAGAAGAAAAATGAGTCCGTCAAAAATGTACGGCGTTGTGCTCTCAGCTGCTGTTGTCGCCCTTGCCGGCTGCGCGACCGAGTCGTCGCGTTCGTTGCCGGTACCCCCAGTCGCCAGCGCCCAGAGACCCTCTGCCGGCAAACCGGTTGGCATTGCAGTGGGCAAGTTTGATAACCGGTCGAGCTACATGCGTGGCATTTTCTCCGACGGCATCGACCGTCTCGGAGGCCAGGCCAAGACCATCTTGATCACGGCGCTTCAGCAAAGCGGGCGTTTCAATGTCCTCGATCGCGACAACCTTGACGAAATCCACCAGGAGTCGGGTTTCCTCAAGAAGGAACAGGCGATCAAGGGCGCGCACTACATCATCACCGGCGATGTGACGGAGTTTGGCCGCAAGGAAGTCGGCGACCAGGAACTGTTTGGCATCCTCGGTCGCGGCAAGGAGCAGATCGCTTACGCAAAAGTCAGCCTGAACGTAGTCGACACGACGACATCGGAAGTCATCACGTCGAGTCAGGGGGCGGGCGAGTTCAGCCTGTCCAACCGCGAAGTCATCGGTTTCGGCGGCACGGCGAGCTATGACTCGACACTGAACGGCAAGGTGCTCGACCTCGCGATCCAGAATGCCGTCAATCATCTGGTCGAACAGGTCGACGCCGGCGCATTAAAGGCAGCCCGATAGGCGTGCACGGCCGCTTCGGCCGTCAAGGATTCAACAACTGCAATAACCATGCGACAGGGTCCACAATGCAACGAATAAAAATCAAACGGGTTATCTGCCTGCCAGTCACAGCGGCTGCCGTGTTTCTCGGTGGATGCGCGGCGAACACCTCACCACCGCTCTATCAGTGGAACGGCTACCAGCCAGCAGTCTACGACTACCTGAAGGGAGGAAAGGCGCCTCAGGAGCAGATCGACGCGCTGGACAAAGCGCTTCAGGAAATTCGCGGCAAGGGCCGCACGCCACCACCAGGGTTCCATGCGCAACTGGGGATGCTGTACGCGAGTGTCGGCAACGACACGCAGGCCATGCAGGAGTTCGAGGCCGAGAAAGCGCTCTTTCCGGAATCCTCGATCTATATGGACTTCCTGATGAAGAAACCGAAGCAACCCTGAGCGAGCCACCATGTCCAAGTTCTCTTCTCTCAAACTCTGGTTTGCCCTCTCGACGCTTGCGCTACTCGCCGCATGTGCGCAGCCCGTAAAGCACGCAGACTACACGGCATTCAAGAACAGCCGGCCGCGCTCGATCCTCGTCTTGCCGCCGACCAATGAAACGTCCGACGTCAACGCAACGAGCAGCATGCTCTCCCAGATGACGATGCCACTCGCCGAATCCGGCTACTACGTGGTACCGGTGGCGGTAATGGATGAGACGTTCAGGCAGAACGGCCTGACGACGGCGAACGACATCCAGGCGACCGCGCCCGCCAAACTGCGCGAGATTTTCGGCGCAGATGCTGCGTTGTACTGCAAGGTGACGCAATACGGCACGGTGTACCGGATGCTGGACAGCGCAGCGATAGTCACCGCCTCAGCAAAACTCATCGACCTCAAAACGGGCGATGTGCTCTGGCAGGGTAGCGCGAGCGCGAGCAGCAACGAGGGCAACAACAACAGCGGTGGTGGATTGATCGGCATGCTGGTGACAGCGGCGATCAAGCAGATTGCTAACTCAGTGACTGACAGAAGCCACGCTATTGCCGGCATCACAAGCTACCGGTTGCTGCATGCCGGGCCACCGAACGGGTTGCTGTACGGTCCGCACTCGCCGAAGTACGGCACTGACTGATCGATATCCGCAAGAGCAAGGTAGTGGCTTCCGCGCCTGGGATGGTATAGATCGGGCGAATTGCGGTAGCCGGCGATTCGCGGTCTTTCCTGCTCGCATAATCGAGGTTGTTGCGAGCACGACAAAATTATCCACAGATTTCGGGGAAAAACCTGTTGATAACCGCCTGGCGATCGCGCCAACTCCTTGATCGCATGGGGACTTCGTCGCTTGTGTCGCGCTCGCGTCAATTTGCGCTTCATATGGGCAACCGGAAGGCAACGTGGGGCTTTCCGGGTGCCGCCGTCGCCACACGAAGCGCGCGCTCAAGCCAGGTCGAGCGCCGCCGTGAGATCGCCGGGCGGCGTTTGCCCGCGCGAAACGAACGCCTGGTCACGCGCGGCCACGCCGTCGATCGGCGCGAGGCCGTGCACGCGGCTGATGAAACGCAGGATGGAAACGGTGTCGTAGAACGTGTGATCGACGTAGCCCTTCTTCGCGAACGGCGCGATGACGAGCGCGGGTACGCGCGAGCCGGGGCCCCAGCGGTCGCCCGCCGGCGGCGCAACAGGGTCCCACCAGCCGCCGTTTTCGTCGTGCGTCACCACGATTACTGTGTTCGCCCACTGCGGACCGCGCTGGATATGCTCGATCACGGTCGCGATGTGGCGATCGCCCGATTCCACATCCGCGTAGCCGGCGTGCATGTTCAGGTTGCCCTGGGGCTTGTAGAACGTGACGGCGGGCAAGCGCCCGGCGTCGATGTCCGCGAGCAGACGGTTCGTGGCCGGGTCGTCGCCCACGCCCGCGTCGCGCAGACGACGCGCCCGCTCGGCCGTGCCCGGCGCGAAGTTCGCAAAGTAGTTGAACGGCTGATGGTGATACTGGAAGTCGGGCACCGCGCCCGTGTCGCGATGATCGAGCGCGTACTGCCAGGCGCCGCTGTACCAGGCCCAGTCCACGCCTTTCGCGGAGAGCCGGTCGCCGATCGTCGCATAGGTCTGCGGGCGCAGCACGCGCGGATTGGCAGGATCGGCGAGCGCGGGATTGCCGTCCGCAGACGGGCGCACGTTGCTCGGCTGATAAGGCGGCGCCATGGTGTTGACCGCATAGCCGTCCGGCGTGAACAGCCCGTCGTTCACGAACTTCGGCGGCCCGTCGAGCGCGGAAGCCGGCGAGTTCGGCGCGAGCTTCAGGCGCGTGCCCCTGGGGTCGTCGCCCTCCACCACCGAAGCGAGATGCTTCGCGGCACTGGCCTCGATCTCGGCGTAGTGCGGCGCCTGCGCGGAAATCAGGAAGATGTGGTTGAGCCATGAGCCGCCGAAAGCCGCCATGAAGAAGTTGTCGCACAGCGTGTTCTGCCGGGCGATGTTCCAGAGCCGCAAGGTCTGCGCCGAATTCTCGTAGTACCCCATCACAAGACCGCCCGAGTCGCCCCATGCGGCGAACTGGTCGTTGCGGCCCGCGTTGATCTGCATCTGGTTCTGATAGAAACGATGCACGAGGTCGCGTGTGATGACGCCATTCGGCAACGGATTGCCTTGCGCATCCACGATACGAAACGGCCGGTTCGGAAGGCCGATGATCGCATGTTCGGCGATCATGTAGCGCTTGCCGTCGAGCTCCTGCGCCTGGGGCACGAGACCGCCCCAGATCTTCGGCAACTGCGGCAGCGGCGTCTTGCCATCGCGATCGAACTGCACGTAGCGTTCGGCGCTTACGCTGGCGAGCGGCATCTGGACGCCCGGGTAGTTGCCGTACAGGTTCACGAAGCTGCGGTTCTCCGCATAGATCACGACGATCTGGCGCACCTGATCGCGCAGCGCGGCATCGACGCGGGAATCGGCGGCGCTGCGCGTCGCGGCCGCCGCGCTCTGCTCCGGCGTCTGGCAACCGCCGAGCGCGAGGCCGACGCCAACCGCCGCGAGGCCGCCGAGCACGCGCCGGCGCGCGGGATCTTCCGGGCCGCCGGGAACGGTGTGTTCCTCGGGGTGCCCGCTTTTCGGGTCGTCGGTCTGCTTCATCAGCCTTCCTCCTTTGTCCTGTCGAGGGGACGCGCGACGGTGCGCGCGGCGTGCCGCGAATGCTACGCAGGAGGATACCGGTTCCTTTACCGGCAGGCCATGCGAGAGGTTGGCGAGCCCGGTTCCGAAGCGGCGCTGTCAGCCATCGCGCGGCATGCGCGGCGCGTTTGCCGCCGCGTTCGGCTGGGCTTGCGCGAGCGTTTGCGCGGGGCGCGGCTCGGGCACGTGGCCATCATGCGCGGGGCGCGGGGCGCTAGGCAACGTCGTGCGCTCGTGCCTCGGCACGTTGCCTTCGTCGGCCCAGAGCGGGTCCGGAATCTCGCCGAACACCTGGCGCAAGCGCGCGCCCCACGTCGAATGAATCATCTGGAAATACGCATTCGACTGATCGAGCGAAGCGTATCGCGTAACGCGCAGCGCATCGCGCTCGTACACGAGCAGATCGAGCGGCAAACCGACCGAGAGGTTCGAGCGCAGCGTCGAGTCCATGGAGATGAGTGCGCATTTCGCGGCCTCGTCAAGCGGCGTATACGGCGTAAGCACGCGGTCGATGATCGGCTTGCCGTACTTCGACTCGCCGATCTGGAAATAGGGATTCACGCTCGACGTCTCGATGAAATTGCCGGCTGCGTAGACCTGGAACAGGCGCATGGGCAGGCTGCCGATCTGGCCGCCCAGAATGAAACTGCAGTTGAAATCGACGTTGAAGGTCTTGAGCGCCTCCGCATCGCGCCGATGCACTTCGCGCACTGCCTCGCCCACCACGCGCGCGGCCTCGACCATGGTCGGCACGTTCCAGAGCGTGGGGCGCGCCGCGTCCTGCGGTTCGGTCAAGACTTGCAGCGTGGCCTGCGTGATGGCCAGATTGCCCGCGACGAGCAGCACGAGCACGCGCTCGCCGGGCTCCTCGAACACGGCCATTTTGCGCGACGTGCTGATGTGATCGACACCCGCGTTCGTGCGCGTATCCGAAAGAAACACCAGTCCTTCTTCCACTGCCATTGCCACACAGTACGTCATGTGCCTCCTTGCTCATCCCGGTCTTTGTTACTTTATTATCGGAGCATACCTACTGCTGCGATTGCTGCGTGCTCACGTGCACGCTGACGTCGAGCGTCTCCCCGGCCCCGCCTACGCGGCTGCCGCGAACCGGCGCGGCAGCGTCGTAGTCGCGCCCTACCGCGATCCGGCAATATTTTTCGCTGGCGAAACAGGCATGCGTGACGTCCACCGTCACCCAGCCGTTGTCGAGCCAGACGTCGACCCACGCGTGGCTCGCCATCCCGGGCACGTCGCCGGGATCGATATAGCCGCTCACGTAGCGCGCCGGCACGCCACGCGCGCGGCACACCGCCAGCATCACATGCGCGTGATCCTGGCACACGCCGCGGCCCAGCGCGAGCGCGTCCGCCGCCGTATGTGTCACGTCCGTGACGCCCGACTCGTAGCGCACGCGTTCGGCGATGCGCTCGGCGGCCTGGAGGACCGCCGCTGTGTCGTCGAGCGGCGCCAGGCTGTGGGCAAACTCCATGAGGGCCTCGTCCGCCTCGGTGAGCCGCGTGGGCGACGTGAAATGATGCATCGGCACCGGGCCCTCGCCTTCGGACAGGCGACCGTCGGGAAGCGCCACGGTTTCCACTTCGCCGCGCACGCGCAGGCGGATTTCCGTATGAGGACGCGTGAGCACCAGCGTCATCATCGCGTTGCCATAGGCGTCGCGGCCGGCATCGAGCTTGCCCGGCGCATCGATGTGCCATTGCGTGACGATCTGCGTGGGCGTGGTGAGCGGCGAAAGCCGCAATTGCTGGATCGAATAATGCACGGGCGCTTCGTAGCGGTAGACCGTGTCGTGCCGGATGGCGAGCTGCATGACGTCATTCCTCCAACGAGACGATTCGGATATCGATAAGCGCTGGATCGCGCTAACTCACCGGCAACATCAAATAGGTGCGCGCAACCTGATTGCCCAGTTCATACACGCGCGCGAGAAATTGCGTAAGGAACGTATGCACGCCCATCGAAAAGATCTGCCTGAGGTCCGCATAGAGCAGTTCGGCCCGCAGCTTGCCGGCCGTACGCTCGACTTCGCGCGAGGCCTCCGTGCGCAGCATCGCGAGATTCGCGCAGACGCCGTCGAGCGACGCCAGCAGCGAGCGTGGCATTTGCTGGTTGAGTATCAGCAGTTCCACCACGCGTGCGGGCGTCACTACGTCGCGATAAACCTTGCGATAGATTTCGAGCGCCGAAACCGAGCTGAGAATCGAAGTCCAGTAATAGAAGTCCTCGAGCTGCCGCGCAGCTGAACGCGAATCGGCATTCTCCACTTCGACGAAACGCACGTCGAGAATGCGCGCCGTGTTGTCCGCGCGCTCGAGGAACGTGCCGAGCTGCGTGAAAAACAGCGAATCGTCCTGCAACGCCGTGCCGAAGCGCACGCCGCGTGACAGATGCGAGCGGAACTTCACCCACTCGAACAACGCATCGGGATGCGCCTCCAGTTCGCCGCCACGCAGACGCTCCGCGAATTGCAGCCAGGTGTCGTTGATCGTTTCCCACCATTCCGTCGTGAGCGTGCCACGCACCGCGCGTGCGTTTTCGCGCGCCGCCTGCAGGCACGAATAGATGCTCGAAGGATTCGTTGGGTCCGCAACGAGAAACTTGAGCGCGTTGCTGCTCGTCGTTTCCTCGTGGCGCGCGTCGAACGCCCGCTCCAGTTCGGAGATGCGCAGCACCGCGCGATGCGTGCGCGCTTCGGCGTCGGCGCTGCCCGGCAGCAGCAGCGCTTTCAGATTGATGTCGAGCATGCGCGCGGTATTTTCCGCGCGCTCCATGTAGCGGGCCATCCAGAACAGATGATCGGCAGTGCGGCTCAGCATGATCGGACCTCGTCTTGAACGTGCGGCATGGCCGGTGAAATTATTCGAGCACCCATGTGTCCTTGGTCCCGCCGCCCTGCGACGAGTTGACGACGAGGGAGCCCTCCTTCAGCGCAACGCGCGTGAGACCGCCCGCCGCCATTTGAATCGTCTTGCCGGAAAGCACGAAGGGTCGCAGATCGATATGGCGCGGCGCGATGCCCGCCTCGACAAAGGTCGGGCAAGCCGACAGCGCCAACGTGGGCTGTGCGATGTAGTTGCCCGGACGCGCGAGCAACCGCGCGCGAAACGCCTCGATTTCCGCGCGTGTCGAAGCGGGCCCGACCAGCATGCCGTAGCCGCCTGCCCCGTGCACCTCCTTCACGACGAGATCCGGCAGGTGTTCGAGCGTCCAGGCAAGATCGTCGGGCCGCCGGCATTGCCAGGTCGGCACGTTCTTCAGGATCGGCTTTTCGCCGAGATAAAACTCGATCATGTCGGGCACGTATGGATAGATCGACTTGTCGTCGGCCACGCCCGTGCCCATGGCGTTTGCGAGTACGACGCGGCCCGCGCGATATGCCGTGAGGAGTCCCGGCACGCCGAGCGCCGAGTCCGCGCGAAATGCGAGCGGATCGAGAAAGTCGTCGTCCACGCGCCTGTAGATCACGTCGACGCGGCGCGGCCCCTGTGTCGTCCGCATGAATACGTAGTTATCCTCCACGAACAGGTCCTTGCCTTCCACCAGTTCAACGCCCATCTGCTGCGCGAGGAACGTATGCTCGAAATACGCCGAGTTGTACATGCCGGGCGTGAGCAGCACCACGGTCGGATCGTCCGCGCCGTCGGGCGCCACCGAGCGCAGCGTATCGAGCAGCAGATCGGGATAGTGCGCGACGGGCGCCACCTTGTGCAGGACGAACAGCTCGGGGAAGAGCCTCATCATCATCTTTCTGTTCTCCAGCATGTACGACACGCCGGAGGGCACGCGCAGATTGTCTTCGAGCACATAGAACGCGCCATCGCGCCCGTCACGCACGATATCGATGCCCGCGATATGCGCATAGACGCCCAGCGGCAGGTCGATGCCCTGCATCTCCGGGCGATACTGCGCATTCGTATAGACCTGTCCGGCGGGAATCACGCCCGCGCGCACGATGTTGCGCTCGTGATAGACGTCGTGAAGGAACAGATTGAGCGCCTGCACGCGCTGGCGCAGCCCGCGTTCGAGCAACGCCCATTCGTCGGCGGGAAAGATGCGTGGAATGAGGTCGAAGGGAATCAGCCGCTCGGTGCCGGAGAGGTCGCCGTTCACCGCGAACGTGATGCCGACCCGCCGGAACAGCAAGTCCGCCTCGGCGCGCTTGCGCGCCATCGTCTCGCCGGTCTGCCTCTCCAGCCAGTACTGAAAGCGTTCGTAGTGCGGGCGCACTGCGCCCTCTTCGCGCATCTCGTCATGGACTTGCATCGGTTCGTTCTCGCGCGTGAATGCGACTGCGTGCAGCGGCGTGCCGCGTTTCGTCTCATGATTGAAGCGGAATGCGCCGTGCGCTGCGGTACAGGCGAAAAAGCAAGGGGTATGCCACGGCAAGCGACCTTGTTTCATGCGCTCGATTGGTGCAGGGCGGACAGGATCGGCGGTATCGACATGGCGCGCGTCGGGTCAGCGCCGCATCCGCGCCTCAAGGTGGTGCACCGGGCGCGCCCGGCGCATGCAGACGCCACTCGATCCACGAGGGATCGGCAAGGAGCGCGCCGAGCGAACCCGCGTTTCGCGCGAATGCCTTGCGCGAAGTACGGCGCGCGAGCGCCGCATTCCGGTCATTGAGACGCCGCACTTTCGCGACTGTGCGCAGCCGCCAGTCCCGTGCGCCGCTGCACACCCCACTTGCGCCGCCCGAGCAGAAAATGCAACCAGCCGAGCGCCGCGCCGCTGTGGCGCATCAACTGGAACGAGAACGGCTCGAAGATGGCGGCGAGAAACGCCATACCGAAGCTCGAATGCGTGCGATCCCCGCTCCAGCGGCGATAAAGATGGACGGAGTACAAATGAAATGCGAGGTCGATTGCAATCTTGCCGACGATCACGCCCAGCACCGGCAACACGATCGTGAAGCGGCCGTCGAACAAAAAGCCGATCAACAGCGCAAACGCCGTCAGTCCATAAACAGGCTGCACGGTGTCGAACGCCTTGACGGGCAGCATCATGAGGCCGAGCTTTCCATACAGACGATTGCCCGTCATGTCGCGATACCAGTACTGCGTCTGCAGGAAACCCGCGAACCAGCGGCGGCGCTGGCGCAGAAAACTCGCAAGCGTGCCGGGCGCGTCGGTGCGCGCGCGGGCTGCGCCGAGCACGCGCACATCCCAGCCAAGTCCCTTGCGCGCCGAGTAACGGCGCAAACGGTGTATCAGTTCGTAGTCCTCGACGAGACAGTCCGCATCGAAACCGCCCACGGCCATCACCGCATCGCGGCGAAAACCGGCGAACGCGCCGGAGACCAGCAACAGGCTGTCGGCACGCATCCACGCAAAGCGCGAGATGAAATTGCGGATGTACTCGTAGGTCTGGAACCACTGGAAGAAGCGTCCGCTCAACGTATGGTCGCAAACCGGCGTGAGCAGGCCCGCCGCCGCGACCAGCTCGGGCTCGCCGCCAAACGCGCTCGCCATCGCGGCGCAGGCGCCGGGGTCGAGCAGCGTATCGGCGTCCACGGTCATGACCGCTTCCGTTGCGATCGCAAGCAACGCAGCGTTGAGCGCGCGCGCCTTGCCGCCGTGCGCGAGCTTCAGCCAGCGCAGGTTCGGATATTGCAGCGAAGGCGCGCTCAACTGCCCTTCGCACGGTTCGACAAGGCCGTAGCGTCCGGCCAGCAGCGCACCGGTGCCGTCGGTCGAACCGTCGTCGGCGATCACGATCTGCTGCGGCGCGCGGGTTTGCGCGAAGAGCGCATCGAGCGTGATCGGTAGCACCGAGGCCTCGTTGTGCGCGGCGACGATCACGCCGAGCGTCGGCAGCTTCGCCTCGCCGGCGTGGGCGCTTTCGCCTGCGCGCGACACGGCAGCCGGCGCAAGCAGCACGCGCGCCTTCCACGCGACGAACAACAGCAACACCGTGTCGTAGACCACGTAGGCAATGCCGGTTGACCACGCGACCACGCCTTGCAGAAAGAACGCGCGCGCGAACAACACGACCCAGAGCGCCATGACGCTCAAATGAATCACGATGCTCGCGAAGGGCGTGGGAGGCGGGACGAGACGCGGCGACGTGCGGGCCAGCGCCTCTTCAAGCGTGTTATTCAAGTCGTTTCCTCGCGTGTTGCTCACGGCATCATCCGGCGCAGCACCGAATGACGGTCGATCCATTGATGCTTGAGTGCGCCCGCAACGTGCAGCGCGAGCACGCCGTAGAGCGCATAGCTGCACGCCGTATGCAGCGCGCCGAACTGGTTGTGCAACTGTTCCTTCGTGGCCGGATCGAGACTCGTGATGAAGCCGATGCGCGGCCAGGGCACGAGGCCGTAGAGAGACATGGGATGCGAAGCGGCGGCGACCCAGGCGGAGTCGTGCAGCCAGCCCGTCAGCGGCATCGCGAAGATCAGTACGTAAAGCGCAAGGTGCGCGGCATGGGCCGAGGCGCGCTCCCAGCCCGGGAATTCGGAGGGCAGCGGCGGCGGCCGGTGCGTGACGCGCCACAGCAGACGCAGGATCGCGAGGCCGAGCACGGTGATGCCGATCGACTTGTGCGTGTCGATCACGAGGCGAATGGCCATGTCCGAAAGCGCGCCGTCGGGCAGCAACGCGGCGGTAAGGCCGAGCACGACGTTCGTGAGGATCAGTAGCGCGATCAACCAGTGCAATAGCACCGCCACCCGCGTGTATTTCTGCGCGCCGGCAGCGGGATCGGCGAAAGCGGATTCGGCGGAAAGGGAAGTTTTCACATGAGCCTGCCGTAGCGGAACAGTGGGGATAACGCGCGGCGCGGCGCGTTTATTCCCGCCGCGGGCCGCACGCCGCAGGGCGTGTCCAACGCGGCCCGAGCGGCGACCCGCGCATTATGCGCCCCCGTCCCTGACGCCGCCGAATCCGCCAGATGGCAAGCGCGCCAGTTTGGAGGCAGGGGTTGTCGTCGATCGCCAAGGGAAAGGGAACGTGCGTAAAAGCGCCGCCACCGTTCCGGTTCTTACGGCGGCTGGTCGGACGAAAGCCGGCGCCAGGCGCGCGGGTCCGCATCCCGCACCCCGCATTTCCCGGCACTGGAAATTTCCAGCAAAGAATCAGGCGTTTACATAATTGCTGCGACGCACAAAAATCACTTGACACGAATTATGGCTGGGTTAATATGAAGTCGATTGCTGCATCGCACAAAACCTTCTCTGCGCGAACCGGTGATCGATCCGAAAGTTTTCCCTTTTTTCGCAACCGGAGCCGACGCGTAGCGTCCCCCTACAGGAAAGACGACATGAACCTGCCGACCCCCGAACAGTTCGCCGCAACCCAGAAAGCTGGCCTCGAAACGCTCTTCGGTCTGACGAGCAAGGCATTCGAAGGTGCGATCAAGCTCGCCGAACTCAACATCGAAACGGCCCGCTCGGCGTTCGCCGAAAGCCAGGAACACGCGCAGCGCGCGCTTTCGGCAAAGGACCCGCAAGGTTTCTTCGCCGTGCAGGCCGGCGCCGCCCAGCCCACCGCCGAAAAGGCGCTGGCCTATGGCCGCAGCGTTTACGGCATTGTTTCGGCCGCGCAGGCTGAATTCGCCACCGCCGCCCAGTCGCAGTACGAGTCGCAGCAACGCGCGATCGAATCGTTCGTAGACAACGCCGCGAAGAACGCGCCGGCCGGCTCGGAAGCCGCTGTCGCCGCGATCAAGTCGGCGCTGAACGCCGCCAGCAGCGCGTACTCGTCGGTGAACAAGGCTACGAAGCAGGCTGTCGAATTTGCGGAAAGCAACTTCGATGCCGCCGGCAAGGCCGCGACGAAGGCCGTCGCGCAAGCGTCGGCGCGCGCGGTCAAGCAGGCTGCGTAAGCTGCTTCCGTTTCCACTGGGGGGCGGCTCGCCCTCCAGACCCGGCTGAAGAAGACGGGCGTGGTTCTCGTGCAATGCGAGGCCCACGCCCGTTTGTCGTTTCGAGGGAAAAACGCCGACTGGCGGGACATCGGCGACGCGAAGCAGCGCATGCGCACGGCCCGCGCCGGATCGGGAAACTCAGGAACCGAACATGCGGTTCACAGCGCGCTCGAGATGGGCGCGCATGGCTGCCGAGGCGCGCTCGGCGTCGCGCGCCTGGATCGCTTCGAGCACTTCGAGGTGTTCCCCCTGGACGAGACGCTGCCGCTCGATCGACTTCACGAGCGAGAGATTTCGCGAGAGATTCATGCTGAACACCATCTGCTCCTGGATGCCCGAGAGCGCCGCAATGAAGAACTGGTTCTTCGAGGCGCGCGCCACGGCCATGTGAAACGCGAAGTCGTCTTTCGCGCCGATACCCGATGTCTCGATGATGGTCTGCAGGTTGTCGCACTCGCGCCGGATGGCGGCGATGTCCGCGTCATCGGCCTTTTGCGCGGCCAGCGAGGCCGCCCCCGCTTCGACCACCACGCGATATTCGTAGCAGCGCCGAATGTCCGACAACGTTTCGAGCGGCGCGAAGCGGCGCACGTCGGGGTCGGGGCGCCGCATGACCGTCGTGCCGGAGCCGTGGCGCGTGGCGATGATGCCGTCCGCGCGCAGTTGCGCGAGCGCCTCGCGCACCGTCGGGCGCGAGGTCGCGAAGTGCTCCGCGAGCATGTGCTCGGTCGGCAAGCGCTCCCCTTCCTTGTATTCACCTTCGATGATGCGGTTGAGGATATCGCTGTAAATCCGCGCCGGCATATTCGGCGCCTTCTGCTCAGGCATGATCGGACGATGCATTTGGGTTGTCAGGAGTGTCGTCAATTGTAAGTCATATGGCGTACCGACGGCGTTCCCGTGCACTTGGCCGGCCCCGTTCCGCGCCCGTTTCACGCCTGTTTCAGCCAGTTTGAAGCCCGTTCGAGCCCGCTTTACCAATTTGCTGCCACTTTGCCTTGCACGCCCGCGCAAGCGTCCGGGTCGTGACCACGTACCGCGACGTCGAACCGGACCGCCGCAGACCGATTTCGGTCGCGCGCTGCTGTGAAGGCACAGAGGAAAAAAGTCAAACAGCCGCGCGCAGCGAACCTGCGAAATCGGGTTCCGGCAATCCACGCACGCCTGCGTCGATGGCGAACACGAGGCCGTCCTGCTTCCCAGCTTGCTGGCGGCCAGATCGTCGTGACGTAAAGCACGCCGAGGTCCGCACCGCCGAACGCGCGCATCGAAGGACGCATGCCGATTGGGGGAAATCCCCGTCATCTCGTTATTTGCTTTACAACTTTGTGCAAATAGTTTTTTTGTATTGGTTATCACCCCGGTGCTTGTGTGCCCGTGCGGCTTCTACGGTCTTTCCAAGGCGTGGGGCGAATCGCTCGCGCGCCTCTACTGGAACAGGCACGGCATCGAGACCGTGAACGTGCACATTGGCAGTTGCCTGCCAAAGCCCACCGAATACCGCCATCTTGGCCAAGAGCCGACGCAGAACGCGGAAGATTGGGCGGCCGGGATTCTGGCGCAAAAGAACCCGCTCGATCCAGTGGCGCAGCGGTACCAGGACGGCTGTTTCGCGAGCTTCGATTTCACGTCGGCGGCGCAGCGCGACAAGCGGCCGTGACGAACTGCTCCTCGCGGATTGCATGTGAAAGCGCGCCGTGCGGGCGCTTTTTTTGGGGCTCGTTGCGAATCGCAGGAGGTCGCCTTGCACGACGGCTCACATGCCGCCGGCCATGGTGCTTCGCAGCGTTGATTACATGGCATGTAATTGGCGCAACTCATGACCGCTTCTACTCTTCGGCTGTCACGCGCCATTCCGGCAGCGCTCGCCGCCAAGGAGATACCATGTCCAGCTATCCTGTTCACACGATCGAATCCGCTCCCGCACAATCCAGGCCCGTGCTCCAGCAACTGCAACAGACGTTCGGCGTCGTCCCGAACATCGCGGCCACAATGGCGGCGTCGCCGGTGTTGATCAACGGTTTCATCGGCCTGTTCGAACGCGTGCATGCGAGCAGTCTGACCGAGCCGCAAATTCAGACACTGTTGCTGACCAACGCGGTCACGAACGCCAGTGAATGGCCGGTCGCGTTTCACACGGCGCTCGCGTTGAAGGAGGGCGTGCGCCCCGCCGATGTCGATGCGATCCGGAACGGCGTCTTGCCTGATGACCCCGGACTGGCCGCGCTATCGGCATTGGCGCGCACGCTCATGGAAAAGCGCGGCCGGCTGGGCGAGTCTGATCAGAAGCGCTTTCTGGAAGCCGGGTTCAGCGTCGAGCAGATACTCGAGGTCATTGCGGTGGTTGCCGCATCGACGATTACGAACTACACGAGCAACGTAACCCGGCCGCCGCTGGAAGCACGGTTCGAGGCGTTCGCGTGGCATGCGCCCGAACGCTGAACCCGGTCCATTCATCACCTGGATTAGCGAAATCCAATGAACGCCGCCCGCCCTGATCCGAAAGCACTGCCAGGCGAACTCGGTGACTTGCTGCGTTATTGGCGCGACGTGCGTGGCGTCAGTCAGCTCGATCTGTCGCTCGAGGCCGGCGTCTCGCAGCGTCAGATCAGCTTCATCGAAAGCGGACGCAGCGTGCCGGGCCGGGAAACGCTGCTGACACTCGCACAGACGCTCGACGTGCCGCTGCGCGAGCGCAACGCCCTGCTGCTCGCCGCCGGCTACGCGCCCATGTATTCGGAGGCGCCATGGAACGCGCAGGAGATGCATGGCGTCGTTCGCGCGCTCGAACGTGTCGTTCGCCAGCATGAGCCGTTTCCGGCGATCGTGATGGATCGCCACTGGAACGTACTGATGACCAACGACGCAGCGCCGCGCTTCTTCGACTGTTTCATCGACATGGCCTCGCGCGGAGGTCCTCGCAACATGCTTCACCTGATCTTCGATCCACAGGGGATGCGTCCATTCGTGGCCGACTGGGATACGGTCTCGCGAAGCTTGCTGCAACGCGTGTATCGGGAATCGGTCGGCCACATGGTCGACGCGGGCACGAGGCGGCTGCTCGACGAACTGCTTGCCTATCCAGACGTTCCGCACGACTGGAAGACGCATCATGAGCCGAGCGCCGCGCCCGTCATGCCGGTCATTCCGCTGGGTTTCGTCAGCGAGGGAGTCGTGCTTCGCTATTTTTCGATGGTCACGATCGTGGGCGCACCGCAAACCGTTGTGGCACAGGAACTGCGGCTGGAATGCATGTTCCCCGCCGATGACGAAACCGAAGCGCGCCACCGTCAGTTGCTCGGCGTCCATTCAAAACATCCCTGAACCGCTCGCGGCCCGATGCGCGCTTGCGCCTCTGGTTGGCGGGCCGCTATGCACTAGTCGGCCGCACACTCGGGCGATGACGCACCGCCGCGCTATGCCTGCTATTTTTCTTTCGCGCCGGAACGGTCGTCAGAAAACGGGCGGCACCAGGGATAACGACATTCTTTTCCACGCCTAAACCCAGGGCTGAGCGCCGCCGGGGCCGCGCGCACTCGACCTTCGCCTCTCGACGAGCCGACGAACCCCATTCAGCAACCGACCACACCGGCGCATGCGATCGACGCGCAAAACGGTCGCGATGCCAGGCGGCGCTAGAATCGCGCATGGCCTCGGTCCGCTCAATGGAACCCATTGCCCCAACCCGATCCACCAACGGCAGGCAACCATGGACACCCACTACGCGTGTTTCGCTCGTCCGGTGCTGGCTGCAATCGGCGTTGCTTCCCTCGCAACGCTCACTGCTTGCGGCGGAAATGCCTGCATCGGCCTCGACAATTGCGGCGGCGCAAACGTGACGCCAAATGTCGCCATATCCGGCACGGCCGCCACCGGTCATGCGCTCGCCAACGCGGCGATCGCCTTCAGTTGCGTGCAGGGCTCGGGCTCCACCTCGTCCGACGCCGGCGGACGCTACACGATCACGTTCAATGCCACGCCGCCCTGCATCCTCACCGTGACCTCCGGTGGCACGAGCCTGCATTCCCTGGCATTTGCCGGCGGCGCCTTCAATACGACGCCGGAGACCGAACTGATGCTCGTCTACATCGCGTCGCAGCTCGGCACGAGCGAGAGCGGTTTGATAGCGGGGTTCCCGACCAGTTCGCAGTTCCAGCAGGTGCTGGCGAACCAGGCCGACGCGCAGGCAGCGCAATCGGCAGTCGTCACGAATCTCGAGCAGCGCTATGCGGTCACGCTGACGGCGCCGGTGTTTCTAACGACGACCTTTACGGTCGGGCAAGCAGGCGTCGACGGCGATCTGGACGCACTGTCAGCAGCAGGAGCGATTGACGCCAATGGCATGCCTGACCAGACGGCCGTCTCTCTGCTGTCCGCGGCGGGTCTCGCCCACCCGCTTACCGCGACGTCCGCGCCGTCTTCCGGCACGGGCAGTGCCGGCGCCAGCGGCGGCATGATGTGACATGCGGCGAGCCTGCATGGGGCATCGGCCTTGGTGCCCCCAGCGCGGCGACGTACCTCGGGGCAGTGCGGACAAGAGCCCGCGGTACGGTAATTGCTGAATTAGTTCATGGTCAGACGCGCAGCGATTGGCTGCGTGATATTCCAATCCGGCCAAGGAGGAACCGATCATGAACAAGGCAAGCAGCGCATTGATCGCGGCCGTCGCCGCACTCACCCTGTCGGGCGGCGCTTATGCACAGGCGAATGCACAGGCGGTCGGCGATGGCGGTTCGCCGAGCCAGGGCGGCACGGTCGGCCCGGCGACCAACCCGACGAACGGGGCAACGAGCGGCTATGGCGCGCCCGGAGCCGCCAATTCCGACAGCGGCATGGGCTCCGGGTCACCACCGAACTCGCCTCTGCAGCAGAGCACGAACCCCGGTCCACCGTCCCACACCAGCGGTCCGAAGAGCAACAATTCGCTCGCGACCCCGAGCGTCGTTTCGCCAGCCGACCAATAACCGCAATCGGACACGACAACGAGGCGCCAATAAACGCAAGCGCGAACGGAACACGCTTCCCTCATTCGCATCTGTCGCAAGAAAAGCCGCTGCTCTCACGACCAGCGGCTTTTTTCCTCCCCTCACCCTGGCGCGGCCCACGGCGCACCGGCTCGACGGATTAGCGGCTATCCCTGCTCATCCCATGATGCGAGATACGCGATGACCGCGCGCGAGGCCTCCCGACAAATCTCCGGCGACACCCGGCCTTCCGTCGCATAGCCATGCTTCATGCAGGCAAACGCGATTTCCAGACCGATCGTGGCTGCGTCGGGCGTCGTGGGCAGCGCGGCGAGCGCGCCCATGCTCGCGGCCCTCGCGCGAAAGAGCGCTCCGAGCGTCGCATTCTTGGATTCGTGCGCCGCGCGGTCGGTATCGGAAAACGAGCCGCGCAACAACAGGATGCTCGCGGCCGGATGCGCGTTGTAGTAGCCGGCCGCCACGCCGATCGCGGCCTCCACCCAAACCCGCCAGTCGCGCGTCGTCTCCTCGGCCAAATGGGCGAGCGCCTTCGTCAACCCCTCCATGTGCATCAGGGCCAGGTGCGAGAACAACGCGTATTTGTCCGGGAAAAACGGATAGATCGCCGCGCGCGGCACGCCGGTCACCTCGGCGAGAGCAGGTATCGACGTTTTCTCCGGCCCGACGGCTTCCAGCATCCGTTCAGCCGCCTCGAGCACCTTGGCCATGCGAGCCATGGAACGCTCCTGGACAGGACGACGACGTGTCACCCGGCTAGCGAGACTTGATTTTGAATCCGACATAAGTTAGATTTGTATCCGACATTTGTTTGATTCTATCCCATCCCCAACGCGAACCCTGCCTTTCAACGGGAGACCCCATGACGACCTATGCGCAACAGGAAAACTGGAGGCAGATTCAAGGCTTTCTCCCCGTCGAGTTTCAGTTGAAGCCGTCGCAGGAGCCGCGGGAAGAGTGGTGGTCGTGGGGCGCTCATCGCATTCATCTCGATTGCTACCGCAATGCCGGCGCGCCGCTGAAGGTGATTCTCTTTCACGGAGTCGGGACAAACGGCCGGCAGATGTCGACCATTCTCGGCGCTCCGCTTGCCCGCAAAGGCTTCGAGACCATAGCGATCGACATGCCGGAATACGGACTGACGCAGGTGGGCGGCGGCATGCCGGTCCGGTACGACGACTGGGTACAGGCCGGAAGCGATCTGGTCGACAGGGAACTGGCCAGGGACGACCGGCCCATCGTGCTCTACGGGCTGAGCGCGGGCGGCATGGAGACGTATCACGTCGCGGCGAAGAACGGGAAAGTCAGCGGTATTGTCGGCATGACCTTTCTCGATCAACGCATCCAGCAGGTTCGTGACGAAACCGCGTACAACCGGTTCATGAGCCGTGTCGGCGGGCCATTCGCGGCACTGACCGCGCGCACGCCGCTCGCGGGCTTACGCATGCCGATGGCCGCGGCGAGCAAGATGCGCGCGCTCGTCAACGATCCCGCTGCGCTGAGGGCCTGCATGGCGGACAAAACGTCGGCCGGAAAGTGGGTGACCATGCGTTTTCTGGCGAGCTACACGGGCTATCAGCCGGCTATCGAGCCGGAAGATTTCGACGTATGCCCAATCCTGCTGACACAGCCCGCGCAGGATCGCTGGACCCCCTTGCATCTGAGCCAGTTGTTCCTGCAAAGAATCAAGCGTGTGCCCGTGAAGGTGACGATGCTGGAAAACGCCGGGCACTATCCGCTCGAACAGCCGGGGCTGCATCAGATGGTCGCTGCGGTCCATGACTTCTGCATCGACGTGACGCGCGTGCGCGCGTAATGGACACACGCGGGACACACGCGGGCCAATATCGAAACTGCCCGTCGCCCGCGAGCGGCCTTGCTTCAGGGCGTCCCCGGCATGCGAGACAAGTCCGCGGCAGTCCCTTGACGCGCTTGTCCGCGGTGGTGCGCCCGTGCCGTTCGGCGTACCCTTTCTGCGGAGTTGGCCAACGCTGGCGTTCAGCGTCATCAGCGCCTCGCAGCGCGCTGCGAGACTCCCATGACCACTACCATGGAATCGGCATGACCTCTGCTGCCCGCCCTCTCCTGCTCTCTAACGTCCGCTTGCCCGATGGCTCGCCGGTGTCCGTCCCGGTCGTGAACGGACGCATCGAAGCGCCCGGTCCGAATGTTGCGCCGCCGCCCGGCGCCGCAATCGAAGATGGCGGCGGCGCGCTGCTGCTGCCAGGCTTCGTCGAAGGACACACGCACCTCGACAAGAGCCACTGGGGCCGCGCGTGGTATCGCAACGAGGTCGGCCCGAATCTCGTCGACCGCATCGAGAACGAGCGCGCATGGCGCAAGGCCGCCGGGCACGATGCAGGTGCGCAATCGCTCGCGCTCGCGCGCGCCTTCCTCGCGGCGGGCACCACGCGCCTTCGCAGCCATGTGGACATCGACACCGACGCGGGCTTGCACTACCTCGAAGGCGTGCTCGAAACGCGCCACGCGCTGCGCGACGTGCTGGACATGCAGATCGTCGCGTTTCCGCAGTCGGGCATGCTGATTCGCCCCGGCACGGAGGATCTGCTCGGCAGCGCGCTCGCGGCCGGCGCCGACGTGCTCGGCGCGCTCGACCCCGCATTGATCGACGGCGATCCGGTCGGCTCGCTGAACGCCACTTTCGCGCTGGCGAAGCGGTACGGAAAACCCATCGATATCCATCTTCACGAGCCGGGCGACATCGGCGCCTTCACGCTGAAGCTGCTGCTCGATCGCGTCGAGGCGACGGGCATGCAGGGACAGGTCGTGGTCAGCCATGCGTTTTGCCTCGGCGCGCTGCCGGAACCGCAGGCGCTGCTCGAGCGCATCGCGCGCCTCGACGTGGCGCTGCTCACGAGCGCGCCGCCGTCGCGGCCCGTCCCGCCGCTCAAGCGGTGCCGCGAAATGGGCATCACGATCTTCGGGGGCAACGACGGCATACGCGATACGTGGACCCCGTATGGCGTACCCGACATGCTCGAACGCGCGATGCTGATCGGCCTGCGCTACGACCTGCGGCGCGACGACGATCTGGCAATTGCGTTCGACTGCGTGAGCGCCGCAGCCGCGCGCGGCTGCGGCTTCGCCGATTACGGCCTGCACGCCGGCGCGCGCGCCGATCTCGTGCTGGTGGACGCCGAAACGATTGCCCATGCGGTGGTGGCACGGCCCAGGCGCAAGCTGGTTGTGTCGAACGGACACGTCGTCGCGCGCGACGGTGCGCTGACCGACCTCGCGTAACCGCCGGCTTGCCCGCGAAGAGGATAAGCGATGAAACACGGGGAGCACGCTCGATCGCAGCGGCCCGCGCCGCCCGCTCGGCATGCCGGGCGACGCTGCGGCGAAACAACCGCGATTGGGCCTCTAATGAGCCGCTACCGGGCCTTGCGCGCGGGCGGCGCGCCAACGGCGAGCAGCGCGTTGGCGATCCACTGCAGCGCACCGCACAGCAGCAGATAGACGAGCCCGACGAACAGGAATATCTGCGCCGGATACACCAGCAGACGATTGTTGAGCTGATTGGCGAGAAACGTGAATTCCGGCACGCCGACGATATAGGCCAGCGACGTGTCCTTGACCAGCGCCACCCACTGATTGACGAACGACGGCATCATCACGCGCACGGCTTGCGGCAGGATCACCTCGCGCAGGCTCTGCCAGCGCGTCAAACCAAGTGACAGCGCTGCCTGCCGCTGCCCGTCGCTGATCGACGAAATGCCCGCGTAGACCGAATGCGACAGATATGCGCCGCCGATCAGCGCCAGCGCGCATACGACGGTCGCAAGGCCCGGAACGTCGACATGCAGCAGGATCGGCATGAGGAAGAAGGTCCAGAAAATCAGCATCAGCACGGGTATCGCGCGAAAGAACGCGACCACGGCAGTCAGCGCGGCACGGACGAATCCGCGCGTCATGGCGAGGGCAATGCCGCCCGCGAGACCAATCAGCGCCGCGAGCAGCGCGGACACCACCGAGAGCGCGATCGTCAGCGCAACGCCTCCGAGGGGACCTGCCGGAAACGCCCCGAGCATCAGATAACGCAGCGCGGGAAGCCAGTCGAATCCGTTCATGCGCGACCTCGCTGCACGCCGCGCTGGCCGGTGCGTTGCCAGAGCACCAGCGCGACCTCGATGACCGCGATGGCCAATACATAGAACACCGTGGCGGTGCCGAATGCCTGAAATGTCCTGAAGCTTTCCGTATCGACCTGGCGCGACATATACGACAGTTCCCCGACGCCTATCGCCATCGTCAGCGAGGAGTTCTTGATCACGTTCATGTATTGGCCGGCGAGCGGCGGCGTCGCGATGCGCAACGCCTGCGGCAGGATCACATGGCGCAGCGTCGTGTAACGGCTCATGCCAAGCGCGGCAGCCGCCTGGGCTTGGCCGCGGCTCACGCCCCGCATGCCGGCCACAAACTCTTCGCCGATGAACGCCGTCGTGTAGCAGGTCAGTCCGACCCAGCCCGCGAACAGCTCGAAACTCGGCCAGCGTAGCGGCAACGGACCAAGCGTTGCCATGTGCGGCGCGTTAAGCCAGGTCATCCAGCCGGAAGGCAAAACGGCCGCCGCACCGAAATACCAGAACAGCAGTTGTACGAGCAGCGGCGAATTGCGGAAGACGAACACGTAGAGCGCCGCCGCGCGCGCGACCGCCCCGGTGCGGGCCGTGCGCGCAACCGCCAGCAGAAAACCCAGCGGCGTCGCGCACGACGCCGCGCAGGCGGACAGCATCAGCGTAACGAGGAAACCCTGTTCGAGCCACGCGAGATACTTCGGTTCAAGCCAGTTATGCATGAATCAGGCAAAGAGGAACAAGAAGGGTTCACGGCGCTCAAGGGGCTACGGCATGAACCCTGAAGACCGTCGCAGCGCTCAACTGTTCTTTTGCGGATCGCCGATCTTGAAGAGACGCGGCAACGGCGCCGCGCTCTTCGGGCCAAACCACTTGTCGTAAATCTGCGCGGCTTCGCCGTCGGTTTCCAGATGCGTCAGCGTGCCGTTCACCACGTCGAGCAAACGCGTCTCGCCCTTGGGCACGCCAACACCCTCGTAGTCGTTCGATATCGTGAAAGCGGAAATCTCGTAGTTCGCCTTGTCCGGGGCGCGCGCGAGCAATGCGACCAGTTTCGGACCGTCCTGGGTGATCGCCTGCACGTTGCCCGTGCGCAGCGCGGCGAAAGCGAAAGGCGTGTCATCGTATGCGACGATGGTCGCGTTCGGGAATTTCGCGCGCACCTGCTGCTCGTTGGTCGTGCCCTTGTCTGCGCCGATACGCAGGCTGTTCAGTTGATCCGGGGACTTCAATACGCCCTTCTTCGCAATGAACTGGGTGCCGGATGCGAAATACGGCGTGCTGAAATCCACTTCCTTTTTGCGGTCATCGGTGATCGTGAAGTTGGCGAATACCAGATCGACCTTGCCCGACTTCAGAAATGCGATGCGGTTGGCGGGGTTGGTCGGCTGGACTTCGAGCTTCACACCGAGGCTTTTCGCCACGGCGCGCGCATAGTCGACATCGAGCCCGACGATTTGATTGTCCTTCGGGTCCACGAAACCGAACGGCGGATTGCTGTCGAATGCCGCGACGCGCAGCACACCCGCTCGCTTGATATCGTCCAGACGATCCGCATGCGCGGCGTTCGCCGCCACGAAGAGAAGTGCCGTCAACAGTGCGGCAGGCACTGCGCCCCAGATCCTGTTTTTCATTGTCGAGATTCCTTCGTTTGTTGCCGTGCGCTGTCGCTGGACATTAGCGCTGGCGAAGCACGCAGCCTATCGGCACGAGGGGATCGGGGGAACCAACCATTTTTCAGATCGAAAGCGATGCCGGCGATTTGGCACAACGAGAAGCAGCGCCCAAACGTGCACACGCAAAGTCCGGAGCGGATCGCCGCAAGCAAACGCTGGCCGTCGGATGTCCGGCCGGTCCCGGGTCAAGCGTCATGACGCGTTTGCTTGAGGTGGTTGTCGATCCAGAGCCGCGCCCATCGCCATGCGTAGGCGACGGCGTGATCGGCTTCGAAGAAGTAGTCGAGCGCATCGAACCTGAAAGACGGTCCGTGCAGCGCCACGTCGCATTCGATGGTGAGATTCGCGGCATACAGGCCGCTCGGCAGTGCATGCGCGGACGGCGCGACTTCGTATCCTTTGTATTGCATGGAGTTTTCCGTGGAGACACAGCGGACGGTATCGTCCAATGCGGTTCATGCTAGTCCTCGCCCGTGCAATTGCCAAAGAATGTTTAGGCCTTAGGAAATCAACGTACCGCGATCTGCGTTCCTCGGAGACAACGGAAATGCGCGCGCCGCCAGGGAGCCTGGCGTGGCCGCTCAGCGCACGCGAGGAAAGCGCGCAAGCGCCTCCAGCGCGTCGAGGTCGAGATGGCTGCGAATATATCGCTGGCTCGCGTCCTCCCCGGGTTGCCAGTCCCATTGCGCGATGCGGCCGCGCCGCGTGGCCTCGAAGTGAAAGCGGCGGCGACGCTGGCTCGCGAGCACGTCGCTGCGCAGCGCTTCGAGGCGCCATCTGCGGCACACTTCGTCGCGAAAGGCCTCGCAGCGCGACGCATAAGCGGAATCCGCCGCGAGGTTGCGCAACTCCAGGGGGTCGTCCAGCAGGTCGAAAAGCTGCTCGGGGTCCGCGGGCGAATACACGTATTTGAAGCGCCCGCGGCGAATCATCACGATCGGTGCGGCGGCGCCTTCGCCCAGATATTCGCCGACTGCCTCGTCATGTCCGTTCCCGCCGCGCAGATGCGGCAGCAGACTGCGCCCGTCAATGACGTCGGGCCACGGCATGGGCATCGTGCCCGTCGCGAGTTCGACGAGCGTTGGCAGCAGGTCGACATGCGAGACCGATTCGCGCACGCGCCGCGCTTCGAAGCGCCCCGGCGCGTGCACGATCAACGGCACCCGCGCGGCGTTTTCGAAAAACGTCATCTTGTACCAGAGCCCGCGTTCTCCGAGCATATCGCCGTGATCGGAGGTGAACACGACGATGGTATCGTCGGCGAGACCCACGGCCTCGAGCGTGTCGAGGATCGTGCCGAACTGGGCGTCCACATACGATAGCGAGCCATAGTAGGCGCGCCGCGCGCGTCGCACCTGGTCGCGCGACGCCGGCGTCGCGTCGATCTCGCACGCATCGCGCAGACGGCGTGAGTGCGCGTCGCTCTCCTCGTAGCTCAGCGTCGTCTTGGGAAAATCGATTTCGTCGTCGCGATAGAGGTCCCAGTATTGTCGGGAAATCGCATACGGATCGTGGGGATGGGTCAACGACGCGACCATCAGGAAAGGCCGCTCGTCGTCGCCAGCCGCACGCCGGCGCGCGATATCGAAGAGTTTCTGACGCACCGTGAACGTCACTTCGTCGTCGAAGTCGAGCTGGTTCGTGCGCACGCACGGGCCGGCGTCGAGCACTGACGTCATATTGTGATACCAGCTCTGCCGCACCTGCGGCGCGGACCAGTCAGGCACCCAGCCGAAGTCGGCGGGATAGATGTCGGTGGTGAGGCGCGACTCGAACCCGTGGAGCTGATCGGGCCCACAGAAGTGCATCTTTCCCGAAAGCACCGTCTGATAGCCCGCGTGGCGCAGATAGTGCGCGAAGGTCAGCGTTTGCGCGGGCAGTTCGGCGGCGTTGTCGTAAGCGCCGATTCTCGAGGGCAGACAGCCCGATACCAGCGAATAGCGCGAAGGCGCGCAAAGCGGGCTCGCGCAGTAGGCCGAATCGAATACCACTCCTTCACGCGCCAGCGCGTCGATGCGCGGCGTCTTCGCGACGGTGTTGCCATAAGGCCGCAACGCCGCGGGCGTGATCTGGTCGCCCATCAAGATAAGGATATTCGGTTTCGCAATATGAGCCATTTGCTTGCGTGGATAGAATGAACGGTCCTGATTACGTGATGCGCGCCCGCCGGGGCGGACGTACAGCACATCGTGCAGCAAGACGTTATGCCAGCGCCCCCGCCCCGTGAAGCCCCGCTGCGCTTATGGGCGCATAAGCGACATAAGCGCGCGTCGGCCGGCGCGGCACGTCGTCAACCCCGCATTCGAGATCGATATGTCCGCAAAGCCAGCCATGTCCGCGCCGCCGGAGCCCACTGCCGCCATTGCGCGCGAAAGCGCCCACGACCGGCTGCCGCCCATGCAGGCGCTGCTCGCGTTCGAGTCGGCGGCGCGGCTCAAGAGCTTCACGGCTGCGGCGCGCGAACTCGGCACGACGCAGCCCGCCGTGAGCCAGCGCATCGTTCAGCTCGAGGCCGACCTCGACGCCCCGCTTTTTGCGCGCGGCCATCGCGGCGTGACGCTGACGCCCGAAGGCGAGCGGCTTCATGAAACGGTGCGCACGAGCCTCGAAACGATACGGCTCACGGCCGGGAGAATCCGCACGAGCCGCGCGGCCAGCGCGCTGACCATTCATACCGATCCGGGATTCGCCGCGTACTGGCTCGTGCCCCGCCTGGCGTCGCTCAAGCACGCCATGCCCGCGCTCGACGTCAAGATCGTCACCTCGCAGACGGCCTTCAATCCTTATCACGACCGCGTCGACGTGGCGATCGCGTTTGGCGACGGCAACTGGAAGCCGTGCACGGCCACGCGTCTTTTCGCGGAAGAAGTCACACCCGTATGCTCGCCCGCGTTTTTCGCCGCTCACCGCGGGGTAACGAAACCCGACGATCTCGCGGATTTGCCGCTGCTCCATGTGCAGGCGCTGGAACCGGCGCGCTGGCTCGCCTGGGACTCGTGGTTCGCGGCCAAGGGACTCCCCACGCCCGGCTCGGCGCGCAGCATGACCTTCAACAGCTATTCGCTCGTGATCCAGGGGGCGCTGCTCGGCCATGGCGTCGCGCTCGGCTGGACACCGCTGGTCGACGACCTGATCGAAAGAGGCTTGCTCGTGCGCCTCATCGATGCCCCCGTCGTAACCGAACGCGGCTATTTTCTCGTGCGCCCTCCCGCGCGGCCCGAAGCGAGCGCCGTGCAGCAATTCAGGCGCTGGATGTTCCGCACCTGCCAACCGCAGACGGCCCTCTGAGCGCCATGCGTCCGCCCTCCGGCGATGCGCCACGTCGCGCAGGACGATCTGCGCGCACAAATGACCGCGCGGCATAAGCAAATAACAAAATCTCGCCGTATAAGCGCCTCTTATGCGGGAATAAACGCGCGGTGTCTTCACGCGCACGGTGCCGGTCGGTGATATTGGCGACTCGAAATCGAATCCGGGTCGCCGGACGATAGTTTGGATTACCTGGCATTTCATGAGGCATGCGTGCCTCATCGCACGGGTAATCGAAGCTTTCGCCGCGAGATTCGCCTACCACGCGCACCTATCACAATTCCATGCGTACAAAAAAACCAGTCGCTCTCACGTACGGCCTGCGCGGCACGCTCGCAAGCCTCATCCTGACAGGCGTGTGCACGGCGCACGCGCAAAGCAGCGTCACGCTTTACGGCATTCTCGACGCCGGCGTTACCTATGTGAACAATAGCGGCGGCGCGCATCTCGCCGAATTCAGCGATGGCGTCTCCTATGGCAACCGGTGGGGCCTGAAAGGCGTCGAGGATCTGGGCGGCGGACTTTCCGCTGTCTTCGTCCTCGAAAGCGGCTTTCATCTCGGCACGGGACAGCTCGGTTTCGGCGGCGCGGAGTTCGGCCGCCAGGCATACGTCGGCCTTTCGAATGAATGGGGCACGCTCTCGCTGGGCAACCAGCTCGACATGACGGCCGAAATGGTATCGCTATACAACATCTCCGCATGGGCCAGCGGCTACGCCATTCACCAAGGCGACTTCGACCGCCTGAACGCCGACCGCTTGCCGAATTCCATCAAGTTTCTCTCGAAGGACTTCGGCGGCTTCACGTTCGGCGGCATGTGGTCGTTCGGCAACGTGGCAGGCAACTTCCATGAAGACAGCGCCTACAGTCTGGGGGCGCACTTCGCCAGAGGCAACTTCACGGCTGGAGCGGCCTACACACAGCTCAACAATCCTCACGGCATCTACGCGTTCGATCCCTACGCGATGATCGGCACGCGCAGCTTCCTCGGCCGCCCGACAGTGAGCGTGGACCCGGCAACCGGCGCCCTCACCGACCTCTATTCGAGCACGTCATTCCCCGTCGAGCGGCAGGGCACCTTCGGCATCGGGTCGAGCTATGCGTTCAGCAACGTCACGCTGATGGGCAACTTCACCTGCACGACCATCAAGGCCTTTGGCGAAACCTCGCACATGCAGGTCGCGGAAGGCGGCGCGAACTGGCAGGTCACGCACGCATTCAGCGCGATCGGCGGCTACCAGTACACGCACTTCGAGGGCCATCACTGGAACCAGGTGTCGGCGGGCCTGCACTACCTGCTCTCGAAACGCACGGACGTCTACCTCTCCGGCGACTGGCTCAAGGCGTCGCAAGGCGTCGATGCCGTCATCGGCTACAGCTTCATGCCCTCGACCACCTCGACGCAGGCCGACGTTCGCATCGGCTTGCGGCATTCGTTCTGAGCGCGCGCGCATATGCAAGTGATGTTTCGTTGGTTAGCCGTCAAGACCGCCCACGCTAACCTTTTCAATACGCTACTGGAACAGCAGACGACCATGAAACTCAAACCCCTCCTCCAGAGTATCGCCGCCAACGCCGCGTTGGCGGTCCTCCTCACGCACGGCGCGGCAGTCCGCGCGGAAACGGTCAATATCGCCTATCAGTACGGCGCCGACCCCGCCAAGCTCGCGCAGGCCTCCGCCGCGTATGAAAAAGCCACCGGATGGACCATCAACTGGCGCCGCTTCGACACGGGCGCGGACGTCGTCGCCGCGCTCGCTTCCGGCGACATCCAGATCGGCGACGTGGGATCGAGCCCGTTTGCCGCCGCCGTCAGCCGCGGGGTGCCGGTCGAGGCGGTCGTGGTCAATGCGCTCACGGGCGACTCGGAAGCGCTCGTGGTGCGCAACGGCGCGCATATCGACAAGCCGCAGGACCTGATCGGCAAGACCATCGCCACGCCGTTCGTTTCCACGTCGCATTACAGCCTGCTGGCCGCGCTCAAGCATTGGGGCATCCGCCCGGACCAGGTGCATATCGTCAATCTCGGTCCGACTGAAACCATTGCCGCCTGGTCGCGCGGAGAAATCGACGCGGCCTACACGTGGGACCCCGCGCTCGGCAAGGCGAAGGAAACGGGGCACGTACTCGTCGATTCCACCCAGGTCGGTAAATGGGGATCGCCGACCTTCGACCTCTGGGCCGTCCGCAAGGATTTCGCGCAGGCGCATCCGGACTTCGTCCAGAAGTTCGTCCGGGTGACCGTGCATGCCAATTCGGATTACCAGGCAAATGGCTCGTCCTGGACGAGCACGTCGAGCCAGGTCGCGGCCATCGCGAAGCTGAGCGGCGCAAGCCCGGCCGACGTGCCGCAACTGCTCGCGGGCAACCGCTACCCCAACGCGACGGAGCAGGCTTCGCCCGCGCTGCTCGGCGGCGGCACGGCCAGGGCGGTCGCGGCAACGGCGCACTTCCTTCAGGAACAGAAAAAGATCGATCAGGCTCTGCCCGACTACAGCGGTGCGATCGACGCGCGCTTCGTTGCCGCCGCGAAATGAGAAGACGAATCTCGTCGAAACAGGTAACGCGCGTCGGCCATCGCGGGCGCATCGATTGACGGAGTGAATCATGGCTGAACTGAAAGCCCGGAACGTGAGCGTCGTGTACCAGACGGCGCGCGGCTCGCTTACGGCGCTGCAGGACGTTTCGGTTGCGGTGCGAAGCGGCGAAATCGTCGTGGCGCTAGGCGCCTCCGGATGCGGAAAAAGCACGTTGCTCTCGCTGCTTGCGGGCTTTCAGACGCCCTCGTCGGGCACCGTGACGAAGAACGGCGAAATCGTCACGGGCCCCGACGCGAGCCGCGGCGTGGTCTTCCAGGATGACGCCTTGATGCCGTGGCTCAACGTGATCGAAAACGTCTCGTTCGGCTTGCGCCTGCGCGGCGCGAACCGTGCGGAGCGGGAGGCGCGCGCGGCTCAGGTGCTCGAACTCGTGAAGCTGCAGGGCTTCGAGCGGCATCGCATCGGCGAGATTTCGGGCGGCATGCGCCAGCGCGTGGGGCTCGCCCGCGCGCTCGCCGCAGACCCCGCGTTTCTTCTCATGGACGAACCGCTCGGCGCGCTCGACGCACTCACGCGCGAACACATGCAAAGCCTGCTGCTGGAAGTCTGGAAAAAAACCAGCAAGGGCATATTCCTCATCACGCACAGCATCGAAGAGGCCGTGCTGCTCGCGACCGAACTGCTGATTCTCTCGCCGCGGCCGGGCCGCGTCGTGGCGCGCCACGGGCTGACATTCTCTCGCCGCTATGCCGAGGGCGAATCGCTGCGCTCGATCCGCAGCGATCCCGAATTCATCCAGATTCATCTCGAGCTGCTCGATCAGCTCATGCGCGAAACAGAAGGAGCCTGACATGGCGACAAACGACTCGCGTGCGCAACCCGCGTTTGCCCCCGGCAACGTCGGCGAAGCCGCGCCCGGCGACGCCGGGGCACGCCGTGCCGGCGCGCGCTTCCATGCGGGCCACGCGGCCACGGCGACGACGCTCGCCGTGCTGCTCGCGGCGTGGTGGCTCGCAAGCCACCTGCAATGGCTGCCGCCCGTCCTGCTGCCCACGCCCGAAGCGACGCTAAGAAAGCTGATCTCGCTCTACACCGACGGCTTCGACGACGCCACGCTCATGCAGCACCTTGGCGCCAGCCTCGCGCGTATCGCGCTCGCATTCGCGCTGGCGCTCGTCACCGCCATTCCCGCCGGTATCGCCATCGCCACGAACCGCATTGCGCGCGGCGTGCTCGACCCCGTCATCGAGTTCTATCGCCCGGTGCCGCCGCTCGCGTATCTGCCGCTCATGGTGATCTGGTTCGGCATTGGCGAGCTTTCGAAGGTGCTGCTCATCTATCTGACCATTTTCGCTCCGCTGGCGATTGCAACCGCCGCCGGCGCCGGCCGCGTCGCGAAGAGCCGGTTGCTCGCGGCTTCCACGCTCGGCGCCACGCGCCGGCAGCTCCTTCTGCTCGTCGTGCTGCCGAGCGCGCTCCCGGAAATCCTCACTGGCGTGCGCATCGCGCTCGGCGCCGGCTGGTCGACGCTCGTCGCCGCCGAACTGATCGCCGCGACACGCGGCCTCGGCTTCATGGTGTACTCCGCGTCGCGCTTTCTTGTCACCGACGTGGTGATCGCCGGCATTCTGCTGATCGGCGCCATTGCGCTCGTCCTCGAACTCGGACTGCGCGTGCTGCAACGCAGGCTGACGCCGTGGCACGCCGAACAATGACGCGCGCCCTCGCCGCCCAGCTCCGCCCGCTTTCCTCCCGGGGAAGTCGCCGCTTGCGTTCAAGGCCGACGATTCGGTCGTGCCGCACTTTGCAGAAGGCGGCGCCGCCATAAGCATCTGACAATATCTTGGTTGTACAGACGATAAAACGGATTAAGGTGGGAGGCGATCTGCCGCGCGCCAGCGGCCGTTTCCGTGCATTTCCACGCATTTCCGGACAGGACCGAAAAAGCAATGTCGAACGACAACCATGACCATCACACCGCAAACGGCTCTCGCCGTACACTCCTCAAGCTCGCCTCGCTTGCGGCGACCGGCGCCGCGTTGCGCGGCGCAGCCGGGCTCGCGGGCACGGCCGCGCTGGCGCTGCAAAGCGGAGCGGCGCGCGCGCAGGACAGCAAGGTCCTGCGCATCGGCTTTCAGAAATACGGCAACTTCGTTCTGCTGAAGGCACGCCGCACACTGGAAACGCGCCTTGCACCGCTCGGCTTCACGGTGCAATGGCTGGAGTTTCCGGGCGGCCCGCAGCTGCTGGAAGGGGTCGCGGCCGGCGCGGTGGATGTGGGCACGGTCGGCGAGACGCCGCCCATTTTCGCGCAGGCAGGCGGCGTGGATTTCGTCTATATCGCAAGCGAGCCGCCGGCGCCGCTGGGCGAAGCCATCGTCGTCCACCAGGACTCGCCGATCCGCACGACCGCCGATTTGCGCGGCAAGCGCGTCGCGCTCAACAAGGGCTCGAACGTGCATTATCTGCTCGTCAAGGCGCTGCAGAACGCGGGGCTCAAGTACGAGGACATTCAGCCCGCTTATCTCGCGCCCGCCGATGCACGAGCCGCGTTCACGAGCCGCAGCGTCGATGCATGGGTGATCTGGGACCCATACCTCGCGGCGATCGAACGTCAGGCCAATGCGCGCACGATCGCGAACGGCGAGCATCTCGTGCGTAACACGCAGTACTACACTGCGAGCCGCAGCTTCGCCAATGCGCATGCGCCCGTCGTCCACGCGCTGCTGGAAGAGGTCACCGCCGTGGACACGTGGGCGCGCGACAACGTCCCGGCGGTGGCCGCGCAGCTTGCGCCGCTCGTCGGACTCGACGCCGCCACGCTCGAAGTCGCGCTGCGTCGCACCGGCTACGGCGTGCAGCCTGTCGACAGCGCCACGCTCGCCTACCAGCAGCAGATCGCCGACACGTTCTCCAGCCTCAAGCTGATTCCGAAGAAACTCACGGTCGCCGACGCGCGCTGGCAGTCCGCCTGACCCCGTGCATTACCTGGGTATCCTGATCCTGGGTCGGCCCGCTCACGACGCAGTTTTCGAAGCAAGCGGGCCGCCCAGGTAGGCGTCGCGAATACGCTCATCGGCCAGCAGCGCCGAAGCCTCGCCCGACAGCACCACACGCCCCGTCTGCAGCACGTAGCCGCGATGCGCGATCTGCAGTGCGAGGCTCGCATTCTGCTCGACCATGAAAAACGTCACGCCTTGCGAGTTGATCGTGCGAATCAGGTCGAGCACCTTGTCGACGTAAAGCGGCGAAAGTCCCATGGTCGGTTCGTCCATGCAGACGAGCTTCGGGCGGCTCATCAGCGCGCGCGCCATCGCCAGCATCTGCTGCTCGCCGCCCGAGAGCGTGCCCGCGCGCTGACCGAGCCGCTCCTTCACGCGAGGAAACAGCTCAAGCATGCGCTCGTAATCTTCCGCGATCCCCTCGCGGTCGCGCCGCGTGAAGGCGCCCATCAACAGGTTCTCGCGCACGCTCATGTCGCCGAACAGCCGTCGCGCCTCCGGCACGGAGCCGATCCCGCGGCGTACGATCTGCGCGGTATCGAGCCCGTCGAGCGGCGCGCCGTCGAAGCTCACTGTGCCCGCGCGCGGCTTGTGCAGCCCGAGAATCACTTTCATGGTCGTCGATTTGCCGCTCGCGTTGCCCCCGAGCAGACAAACGATCTCGCCGCGCGGCACCTCCACCGTCACGCCGAAATGGACCTGGCTCTGGCCGTAGAACGTGTCGACGCGGTCGAGTTTCAAGAGCGGCGTAGTCATGGCGCGGCGTTCGCGTGAGGCATCGTTGAAAAGCGGAATGACTTGCGCCTCGCTCATATGGCTACCGCGCGAGAAAGGTCGTTGGCGCCCACCTGACGATGACCGAGATAGGCCTCGATCACGGCGGGATCGTGGCGCACGTCGTGCGGCACGCCCGCCGCGATGACGCGGCCCTCGTCGAGCACGAGCACGCGGTCGGACAGCGTCATGACGAGTTCTAGCTTGTGCTCGATGAGCAGGATGGTCAGCCCTTCGCGCTTGAGTTCGAGCAGCAGCGCGAGCATCTCGGCCGTTTCGGATTCGTTCATGCCGGCGGTCGGCTCATCGAGCAGCAGAATGCGCGGACCGAGCATCAGCGCGCGCGCGATTTCCACGCGCCGCCGGTTCGCATAGGAAAGGCTGTGCGCGGGCTGATCGACGCGCGGCGCAAGACGCTCGCCGAAGCGAGCGATCACGGCGCGCGCTTCGGCGCGCAGTGCCGCTTCCTCGCGCCGCACGGCGGGCGGCTGAAACAATGCGCGCAGCAGTTCCGCTACCGCTCCGGCAACCGGCAAGCCGCGGCGCGCAGCATCGAGGCGCGCATGCGCGCCCATCAACACGTTATCGAGCACGCTCAGGTTGCCGAACACGCGGCCATGCTGGAACGTGCGCGCGAGGCCGCGCGCGGCGAGCTGCTCGGGCGCGTAGCCGGTCACGTCCTCGCCGTCGAAACGGATCACGCCTTCGTTGGGCATGTCTGCGCCCGCCAGCAGATTGAAAAGCGTGGACTTGCCCGCACCGTTCGGACCAATCACGCTCACGCATTCGCCGCGCGCAATCGAGAAGCTCACGCCCGCGACCGCGGTCAGTCCGTCGAACCGGCGCGTCACGTTACGCACGTCGAAGAGGATTTCGGCATCTGCCGTGACATTCGTGGGCATGTGTCTTCCCCTCAAACCGAACCGAACAGGCCCTGCGGCCGGAACCGCACGAGCAGCAGGAGCACGACGCCATAAACGAGCATGCGATACTCGGCGGCGAAGCGGAACAGCTCGGGCAGGCTAATCAGCGCCGTCGCGCCGATGATTGCGCCCGCAACGTTACCGAGGCCGCCCAGGATCACCATCGTCAGGCCGAGAATCGACACCTGCGAATCGAAGGTCTGATAGTTGATGTAGCTATACAGGTGCGCAGCGATGCCGCCCCCCATGCCCGCCGCGAAGCCGCCCCACGCGAACGCGAGCGCCTTGTAGCGGTTGGGACTCACGCCGTAGGCCCGCGCGGCCACGTCGTCTTCGCGCACTGCGCGCCACGTGCGCCCCAGATGCGATTGCAACAGCCGCAACTGCAGCAGCGCGAGCGCGACCAGCACGGCGAGCGTGAACCAGTAGACAGAGCGGGCGCTGTCGAGCGTCCAGCCGAACAACGAGAGCGGCGCGATCCCCGACACGCCGATCGGGCCGCGCGTGAGACTGTCCCAGTTCAGCACGACGAGCCCCACGATCTCGCCGATGCCGAGCGTCGCGATCGAGACATAGTGGCCGCGAAGCCGAAACGACGGATAGACGAGCAGCGTGCCGAGCGCCGCCGTCAGCAACCCCGCCAGCAAAATGGTCAACGCGGGCGTCCAGCCGAAATCGGCCGAAAGCAGCGCCGACGCATAGGCGCCGATCAGCAGCAACGCCGCGTGCCCCAGCGAGATCTGCCCCACGGTGCCGGCGACGAGCGTGAGGCTCAACGCCAGGAGGCCATAAATCCACGCGTTCGCGAGCGTCTGCAGCACGTAAGACGACGAGATCGCGAGCGGCAGCGCGGCCGCGATCTCGACCAGGGTGGCGATCACCGGTCGGGGCACGCTCAGCGCCCGGCGATTCGAGACGAAGGTGCCCGTGAGCGGCTCCGGCGGCAAACGCCGGTTGGCGCTGAACAAGCCATTAGGACGCCAAACCAGAAATGCGAGCAGCAGCACGAACGCAAACAGATCCCGGTAGCTCGTGCCAAAGAGCGCCACGCCGTAGCTCTCGACGAGCCCGAGGATAAGGCTGCCCGCGATCGCGCCCGGCACGTTGCCGAGCCCGCCGATCAGCAGCGCGACGACGCCCTTGAGCGTGGCCTGGAAGCCCATCGCCGGGTCGATGCTGTTGTAGTACATGCCGACGAGCAGCCCGCTCAGGCCGCCAAGTCCGCACGCGATGGCGAACACCGCGCGGTTGACTGCGTTGACGTCCACGCCCATTTGCTGCGCCGCGTCGCGGTCCTGTGCGGTCGCGCGCACGGCCCAGCCGAGGCGGCTAAAGCGCAGGAAAGCATAGAGCACGGCGGCCGCGCCGACGCCGATCGCCGCGATCAGCACGTCGAGCGAGCCGAGCGTCGCGCCGCCGACCGTCAACGTCCAGTTCGGCAGCGGCGACGGCACCGGGCGCGGATCAGGACCGAACGCGAGTTGCGCAAGCTGGTCGAGCACGAAGCTGATGCCGATGGTGGCGAGCAGCGGCGCGATACGCGCGGCGCCCTGCAGCGGCCGCAAACCGATGCGTTCGATCGCCATGCCGAGCGCTGCGCATCCCGCAACGGTGACGGCGAGCGCAACGGGCAGAGGCAGGCCAAACCGCATGAGGCACAGCCAGCCTATGAACGCACCCACCATGTACACCGAGCCATGAGCAAAATTGATGAGGTGGGATACGCCGAAAATCAGTGCGAGCCCGACCGCCAGCAACGCATAGATGTTGCCGACGATCAGTCCGTTGAGGGTGTAGTCAAGCCATGCACTCATGGTCTCGGGGGTTCCTCCAGGAAGCGACGCTTACTGTGCACGCAGCGCGCTCGCGCCGTCCCAGCGCGCGAACTTGCCGTCCTTGACGACGAGATCCTGATTCTTCGCGCCCGCCACCCGGCGCGTCTGCGGGTCGAAGCGAAACCGGCCGAAAATCACGCTCGGCACATCGTCGATCTTCGCGAGTCCGTCGTGCACGGCGGCACGCGTCGCGCCATAGCGGCGCAGCAATTCGCCCGCGAGAATCATGGCGTCGTAAGCGCGCGCGGCGAACGTGTCGGGGTCGGCGCCGTATTTCGCGCGATAGCGCTGGACGAAGCTTTGCACTTCGGGGCGCGGGTCGCCGGGGAAAAAGTTCGACTCGGTATAAACGCCGTTCACGGCATCGCCGCCGAGTTCGAGAAACTTCGGCGAGTACACCGAACCGACTGCGGCAATCGGCAGCGTAATGCCCGCGGTGCGCGCCTGGCGTACGATCTGCGCGCCGTCCGAATAGTAGGAGATCAGCACGATCGAATCGGGGTTGGCGCTGCGCACCCGCGTGAGCGTCGCGCGAAAATCCTTTTCGTCGGGCTGGTAGCCTTCGGCGGCCACGATCTGCGCGCCGTGCGCACGTGCGGCCTTCGCGAAGATGTCCTCGCTCGTGCGGCCCCAATCGGTGTTCAGGTAGAGCACCGCGATCTTTTTGAAGCCGAGCCCGCCCGTCACATATTGCGCGAGCAGCGGCTGCTCTTCCGCCTGGCTGATTGCCGTGCTCCACATATAGTCGCCGCCCTTCGTAAAGTCGGGATGCGAATTGGTGAAGCCGAATTGCACGAGGCCCGCCCGTTGATAAATGGGCGAAGCGGCCATCGAAGCGCCGCTGGAGAGGTCGCCCAGCTCCAGCAGTATGCGGCTGTCGCCCACGAACTTCTGCGCGATCGCCACGGCCTGACGCGGGTCGCTTCGGCTGTCTTCGAAGTCGTATTGCAGCGGATGGCCGTGAATGCCGCCACTGCCGTTGATCTGGTCGAGCGCGAGGTCGAAGCCGCGCTTCCACTGTTCGCCGTACTGAGCATCCTGGCCGGTCAACGGGCCGCTCACACCCACCCACAAGGGATCTGCCGCATGCGCCGCGCAGGGCAGCGCGATTGCACCGAAGCACGCCAGCGCGCGCAGCCATCTGAATGGCGCGAATGCGCCGCCCACTTTGCCAAACCGGTTCGCCATGCTCGATTCCCATCCAACGGATTGAAGTGCTGCGATCTAATCACGCAGCAAAGAGGCGGTCCAACCAAGTTTCGAGTCAAAGCATTCGAGCGCATCCGTGAAATGCTTATTCTCCTGAGTGAAATGCGTGATGGCCCAGGCTGCGTTGAAGTGCCGCAATCGCTTGCCTTATGGGACTTTTGCGCGGTTGTCGCCAGGCAACAATGGCGTGCGGGCAACGCAGGAGATTCCTCATCATTCGCCGATCACTCATTTGGAAAGCTCGATTTATTATAAGAATCGCGCATACAGGCGGCCCTAGAATGCTCACACCACATGAACGAGGCGCCGCATGGAGTTGCATCAACTCGAAGCTTTTTCCGCCGTGATTTCAGCCGGTAGCATTACAGGCGCGGGCCGCCTGCTGGGCCGATCGCAACCGGGCGTGACGCGTGCGATTCAGGACCTCGAACTCGAACTCGGCTACGCGTTGTTCGATCGCAAGGGGCCGCGCGTCACGCCCACGCAACGCGCCTTCCTGCTTTACGCGGAAGTCGAGCGTTCGCTCGTCGGGCTGGAGGCGATTCGCGCCAGCGCCCGCGCGATCGGTCTCGACGAGGCACGGCCGCTGCGCGTGGCCGCCACCCCGGCGCTCGCGGCAGCGCTCGTGCCGCGAGCGCTCGCGCGCAGCGGCGCACCGGCAGACACGCATTTGCGCAGCGCTGCCGCCGAACAGGTCGTGGACGCCCTGCTCTCGCGCGCTGTGGACATCGGCATTGCCACGCTGCCGCTCGCGCATGGCGACATCGATCTGCATTACGTGATCGAAGCGCCTTGCGTAGCCGTCCTGCACCACGCCGATACGCTCACCCAAGCGGCTTCCCTTTCGCTCTCGCAACTTGCGCCGCGTGGTCTCGCGACAGTCGCGAACCGGTATCGCCTGCGGCGCGGCATCGATCGTGCTTTCGAAGCCGCCGGATTGCGCGCGCATGTCGTGCTCGAAAGCAATGCGTCGCTCAACGCGATGATGGCCGCGCAGGCAGGGCTCGCCGTCGCGATCGTCGATCCCGCCACCGCGTTCGGCACGCCCGTCGCGGGCGTGGTGACACGGGCACTCGACGTGGACATACCTTTCTTCTACGGCGTGTTCAGCGCGGCAGGCAGGCCCCCGCGCGACGACGTGAAGGCGTTCGTGGAAGCGGTGGAAACCATTTCGCTCGAATTGCTGCCGGGCGCCAAACGCCACGGCGCGGAACGTCACGATGCGCTGGTCGCGCGGCGCGAAGCTAGTGGCTCGCTTCATGCGAGCGAAGGAGCGATCGCATGAACGCCGCCCTGCACGCCCTGACGAATTCGCCAGAAACCGATGCGGTTGGTCTTGCCGCGCTCGAGGCGCGGCTGCGCGAAGACCTCGCGTGGCTCGACCTGCCCGCGCCGGCCTGGGTGCCCCCGCGCCAGATCGACGGGCGCCCCGTACTCGACGTCGCGATCATCGGTGCAGGCATGGCCGGGCTCGCTGTCGCGGCGGAGTTGCGGCTGCTCGGCGTCGACAACGTTCAGGCGTTCGACGCCGCGCCTGCCGGTTTCGAAGGACCTTGGCTCACGAACGCGCGCATGCTCACCCTGCGCTCGCCCAAGCAACTCGCGGGCCCCGCGCTCAGGCTGCCCGCGCTGACGTTTCGCGCGTGGTACGAGGCACAGTTCGGCCGCGAAGAGTGGGAAGCGCTCTACAAGATTCCACGCGAGCAATGGATGGCCTATCTGCGCTGGTATCGCCGCGCGCTCGATCTGCCCGTGCGCAACGACACGCGACTGGCATTGCTTCGCCCGCGCGCCGACGGGTTCTCCGAACTCGAACTCGCGCCCACGCGTGGCGCGCGGGAGCGGGTGATCGCGCGCCATGTCGTGCTCGCCACGGGCCGCGAAGGCACGGGCGGTCCGGCACTTCCGGCGCTCGCCCGCAATTTGCCGGCCCACTTGCGCGCGCACTCGTCCGACGCGATCGATTTCGCGGCGCTGCACGGCAAGCGCGTGGGCGTGGTGGGTGGCGGCGCTTCGGCATTCGACAACGCCGCATGCGCGCTGGAAGCGGGCGCGGAGCGCGTGGACCTGTTCGTGCGGCGCCCCACGCTTCCCGCCATCAACAAGCTCACCGGCATCGGCAGCCCCGGCCTCGTGCACGGCTTCGCCGATCTCGACGACGACTGGAAATGGCGCTTCCTGCACTATGCGGGGCAGACACAAACGCCGCCGCCGCGCGACAGCGTTCTGCGCGTCTCGCGCCATCCTCAAGCGCATTTCCATTTGTCGAGCCCGCTCGAAACGCTCGCATCCGAAGGCGAAACGATCATTCTCAGCACACCGAAATGTCGCCATGAACTGGATTACCTGATCTTCGCCACGGGCTTCCATACCCATATCGATACACGCCCCGAGTTCGCAACCATTGCGCCTCGCGTGCGACGCTGGCGCGAGCGGTACGCGCCGCCCGCCGCGCTGGCCGACGAGGAACTGGCGAACTCGCCCGACCTCGATCGACGCTTCGCCTTTCAGGAGCGCGAAGCGGGCACCTGTCCCGCGCTCGCTCGCATCCATTGCTTCAACCACGCGGCCAGTCTCTCGCACGGCAAGGTCGCCGGCGACATTCCCGCGATCAGCGACGGGGCCCAGCGCCTCGCGCGCGCCATCGCCTCGATGCTGTTCGACGCGGACCGCGAACGCCACTTTGCGGCGCTGGAAGCCTTCGACAAGCCGGAACTGCTCGGCGACGAATGGACCGACGCCGATGCGCCCGCTTCTTCTCCCGCTTCTTCTCCCGCTTCTTCTCCCGCTTCTTCTCCCGCTTCTTCTCCCGCTTCTCATCCCGCTTCTCCACCTGCCTCCCTTCTCTGACACGCTCATCACCATGTCAACCGAAACGACCAGCGCGCGCGACGACTTTGTCGCGCGCCTCGCAGGCCTCGACCCGCACGGCGAAGTCGCTGCGTTGCGCGCACATCGCGCAGAGGCTACGCGGCACACGCAAGGCAGCCTCGACGCACTGCTCGACGCGCAAGCGGACGATTTCCCGCTCGCCGAGCGCCTCGCGGCAGCGGCCTACGCCGCTACCCTCGCGCATGCGGGCGAAACGGCACGCGCCTACCGCGAACGCCTTGCCGCGCTCGGTTCGCGCGGCACAGAGGCCGTCGCATTACTCGACAGATTGACGGAAGCGACGCCCGCCGATACGGATGCCGCATTCGGCACCGCGCCAACCCGCCTCGCCGCGATTCTCGCCCACACGCAAGCCGTGACCTCGGCACCCGCGCAAGCGGCCGCGAACGGACCCGCCGCACTCGCGGCGTTGCAACGCGCGGGCCTTTCGACGCGCGCCATCGTCGTGCTGTCGCAGTTGATCGCCTTCGTCGCGTACCAGATACGCGTAATCGCCGCGCTGCGCGCGCTGGAGGCACAGGCATGAGCCAGGCACACGGATTCACCTCGCAAACACTCGGCTGGTCGGCGTGGCTCGACACAGTCGCCCTCGACGAGGCCACCCCCGCACAAATCGCCGTGCTGGAATCGAGCCACCCGCAAGCGAAGACTTCCGGCTACTACCTGCTGCTCGTACACGAGCCGCAGGTGCTGGCGGCGCGCTCCGGTGCGTTCAACAGCATCATGTACGCGCCCGGCGGCCTCCCGCGCGCCGAGCGTGAACTGGCCAGCACCGTGGTCTCGCGCATAAACGGCTGCGTCTACTGCGCCTCGGTGCATGCTCAGCGCTTCCAGCAGCTAGCCAAACGCGACGACGTGATCGAGCAGATCTTCGCCGATCCGCAAACCGCAGGTACCACGCCGCGCGAACGCGCGATCGTGCGCTATGCGATCGATCTGACGCTCGCGCCCGAAACCGTCAACGGCACCTCGCTCGACGCCCTTCGCGAAACGGGACTCACGCAAGCCGAGATACTCGACCTCAGCCACGCGATCGCCATCTTCGCCTGGGCCAACCGCCTCATGCTCACGCTGGGAGAACCGGTGTTTCCTGCCTGAATCAACGTGTGCGAAGAAAATATCGATAGCTGAATCGATTCGTTGTACAGATTGGTGTGCGCGTTGGAGACTCGTCATGAAATCCTTTCCTTTCATACGGGAAATCAACGAATACAAAGGAAGCACAGCCATGACGACATCATTTCGCACAGCGCGGCGCAAGCTGCTCGCACGCCTCGCGGCCGCGCTCGTGATTGCACCGGGCGTCGCCGGACTTTTCGCGTTCGGCGTGGGCGCGCAAGCCGCGGCGGCGGCGGGCGAACCCGTCTGGTTCGGCGTGAGCGGTCCGCTCACGGGCCCGAACGCGCAATACGGCGCCCAGTGGCAAGCGGGCTTCGATCTCGCGCTCGACCAGATCAACGCGGAAGGCGGCATCAACGGCCATCCGCTGCGCTACGCGTTCGAAGACAGCCAGAGCGATCCGCGTCAGGCCGTGACGATCGCGCAAAAGTTCGTCTCCGATCCGCGCATCCTGATCGAACTCGGCGATTTTTCGAGCCCGGCCTCGATGGCGGCATCGCCGATTTATCAGCGCGCGGGGCTCGTGCAACTCGGCTTCACCAATTCGCATCCGGATTTCACCAAGGGCGGCGACTATATCTGGAGCCCGTCGGTGAGCCAGGCCGACGCGCAGCCGCTCATCGCCGATCTCGCCGTGAAGCAGGGCTTCAAGCGCGTCGCGGTGCTCTACCAGAACACCGACTGGGGCCGCGCGAGCAAGGACGTCTTCGCGAAAGCAGCCGACGCGCGCGGCGCGCAGATCGTGGCCGCCGAAGGCTATCAACCCACCGACAAGGACTTTCGCGCGACGCTCCTGCGCGTGCGCGATACCCACCCGGACGCGCTCGTGCTGATCGCCTACTACGCCGATGGCGCGCAGATCGTGCGCCAGGCGCGCGAGAGCGGGATCGCGCTGCCCGTCGTCGCGGCGGGCTCGGTCTACTCGCCGAAATTTCTCGAACTCGGCGGCGACGCCGTGAACGGCGTGACGACGAACACGAGCTTCTTCCCCGGCGATCCGCGTCCCGAGGTTCAGCGCTTCGTGCAGGGCTTCAAGGCGAAATATCATCGCGAGCCCGACGCGTTCAACGCCTACGCCTACGACGCCGTCATCATCGCCGCCTATGCATTGCGCACGGGCGGCGCCACGCGCCAGGGGGTACATGACGCATTGCCGAAACTGCGCGGCGTGCCGAGCGTGGTATTCGGCAAGGCGACCTTCGATCCGCGCACGCGCCGCATCGACGGCGTGAAGAGCATCGACCTCGTCGTGCGCGACCGTCAATGGGCGCTGCTGCCCGTGCAGCAGACCGTTGCCGCGAAGCCGTAACGAAAAGGCGGCGCACGGACGAATGCCGTGCGCCGCCCTTGTTTTCAGGCGCCAGAACGATTTCAGGCCGCCCTGCTCTTGCGCTACTGCCGCGGCGCCAGCCCGCGCACGACGGACACCAGCGCATCGACCTCCGCGCAGGTGTTGTAGAACGCGAGCGAAGGCCGCACGGTCGCCTCGAGGCCGAAGCGCCGCAAGATCGGCTGCGCGCAATGATGCCCGGCGCGCACGGCGATACCTTCCCGGCTTAGCGCCTGCCCGACTTCCTCGGTCGTGTAGCCCTTCAGCACGAACGACAGCACGCTGGCCTTGTCTCGCGCCGTACCGACGAGGCGTACGCCCGGCACCGGCGCGAGCACGCTCGTTGCATACGCAAGCAGATCGTGCTCATAGCGCGCGATATTCTCGATGCCGATACGGCTCACGTAATCGAGCGCTGCGCCAAGTCCCACGGCGTCGGCGATATTGCCGGTGCCGGCTTCGAAGCGCGCGGGCGCCGGCTGGAACACCGTCTTCTCGAACGTCACGTCCTGGATCATATTGCCGCCGCCCTGCCATGGCGGCATGGCGTCGAGCACCTCGCGCTTGCCGTACACCGCGCCGATGCCGGTCGGCCCGTAGATCTTGTGGCCCGAGAACACGAAGAAGTCGACGTCGAGCGCCTGCACGTCCACGCGCATGTGCGAGATCGACTGGGCGCCGTCGACGAGCGCTCTCGCGCCCGCGCGATGCGCGAGCTCGACGATCTCCCGCACCGGCACCACGGTCCCGAGCGCATTCGACACCTGCGTCACGGAAACGATTTTCGTGCGATCGTTGAGCAGCTTGCGATACTCGTCGAGCAGCACCTGGCCCGAGTCGTCGACGGGAATCACGCGCAGCTTCGCGCCCTTGAGCGCCGCGAGCTGCTGCCATGGCACGATGTTCGCGTGATGCTCCAGATGCGAGACGATGATCTCGTCGCCTTCGCCGACGTTCTGCACGCCCCACGTCTTCGCGATCAGGTTGATCGCCTCCGTCGTGCCGCGCACGAACACGATCTCCTCGGGCGACGAAGCGCCAATGAAGCGCTGCACCGTCTTGCGTGCGTGCTCGTACGCATCGGTCGCTCGCGCGGCCAGCGCGTGCGCGGCGCGGTGGATATTCGAGTTTTCGTGCGCGTAGAAATACGCGAGCCGATCGATCACGGCCTGCGGCTTGTGCGTCGTGGCCGCGTTGTCGAACCAGACCAGTTGCTTGCCGTTCACGCGCTCCTGCAGGATCGGGAAGTCGCGGCGCACGGCATTGACGTCGAAAGGCGGGTGGGCGCCGCGAAGCACGCCGGCCCCCGGAACATCGCCTCCCGGCACGCCGGGCGCGGCGTTTTCTCGCCCTTCGAGGAAGTAGCGCGCGTGGCCATCGTGCGCACCATATTCCGCGCGATTGAGCGCAAGCAGCCCGCGAAGTGCGTCTTCGCCTGGCAGTCCGAATGTCTCCGGCGCGGCGAGGCCGGAATCGGGCACGGCGATCTCCTTCATCTCGAGCTGCCGGCCATATCCCGCCGATTCGATGAAATAGAACGGCGAGCGCTCGTTCGTCCCGGCATTGGCCTCGGCCGGAGCCGGTTCGGCGGCCGCATAGGCTTGCGGCACGCCAAGCAACGCGCCGCCCACGCGCGGCTCGAGCGCAGGCGCGATCGACACGGCATTGTCCGGCAGCCCGTTCGCCGCCGCCGCATGCGGCGCGAGCGCCGGAGCACGATTGCCCAGCGCGAACACGTGCGTCGGCGCGGAAGGCGCGAGATTGGCGCCCGGCACCTTGCCTTGCGGCGGCGCGAAGCCCGGCACGCCGGTGCCCGTGCCGCCGGGCCCCGCAAGCGGCGAGCCCGCCGGCGCGGGATTGCTGACCGAGGCGAGTATCGGCGCGGCCGCCGGCAACGCGGACGGCACGCCGCCCACCGCGCCGCTGCCCGCAGCGACGCCGGGCGCGCCCGCGCTGCCCGGCAACGTGCTGAAAAACTCATTGGCAAGCCGCGCGAGCGTAGCGGGGTCCGGCAGTCCGCCCGGCAGCGGCGCGGGATTAACGGTAGGTGTCAGCGTAGTCATGGTACTTGCCGATCTCCACATCATCGAGGACAGCCAGCGCATCCGGCGAATGCACGGCGAGCGAACAATAGAGCGAGATCAGATACGACGCGATCGCCTGATTGTTGATCCCCATGAAGCGCACCGAAAGGCCGGGCCCCTGTTCGCCCGCCACGCCCGGCTGATAGAGACCCACCACGCCCTGCCGCTTGTCGCCCACGCGCAGCAGCAGGATCTTGGTCTTGCCGTCGGCGACCGGCACCTTGTCGGACGGAATCAGCGGAATGCCGCGCCACGTGATGAACTGCGAGCCGAACAGACTGACCGTCGGCGGCGGCACGCCGCGGCGCGTGCATTCGCGGCCAAACGCTGCAATCGCGAGCGGATGCGTAAGGAAGAACGCGGGCTCCTTCCAGACCTTCGTGAGCAGTTCGTCGAGATCGTCGGGCGTAGGCGCGCCCGTCAGCGGGAAAATGCGTTGCTCTTCCTCGACGTTCGCCAGCAGACCGTAGTCGGGATTGTTGATGAGCTGGCTTTCCTGAAGCTCCTTGATCGTCTCGATCGTGAGGCGCAGTTGCTCCTTGATCTGGTCGTGCGGACTGCTGTAGAGGTCGGAGATACGCGTGTGGACGTCGAGCACCGTGCTCACCGCGTTGAGGAAGTACTCGCGCGGCTGTTCTTCATAAGGCACAAACGTCGTGGGCAGCGTTCCCTCGTCTTCGCGCGCCGTACACGCGGCGCGCACTGCTTCGGGGTCCTTGACGCGGTTCAGGCGATAGATGCCCGCTTCGACCGGCACCCATTGCAGCAGATGCGTGAGCCAGCGCGGCGTGATCGTGGAGAGCTGCGGGACGGTCTTGGTGGCATTCGCCAGTTGCCGCGCGGCATTGTCGCCGAGCGCGGTCTGGCCGCTCAGAGTCGTGGACATGAATGAGGGCTCCGGTTACTTATGAGGAAAACTGCATTGCTTATGAAGACAACAGATTATGGAAAGCCCGATTGCCCGGTTCAACCGGCTATAGACATCAAGGGCATCAAGCGCGATATCGCCCCATGCGGAAACGGCAGAATGTAGGAAGCGTTCAGGGATGCAACGGATTGCGAGGCAGCGCCCCGGCGTTCGTCACGCCCGCCGCCCCGCCGGCAAGCAGCTCGCCGATGCTCACGCCAAGCGCGTAAGCGAGCTTTTCCACCGTGACGATCGAAGCGATGGCCGTGCCGCGTTCGATCTCGCCGACATAGGTGCGATTGAGTCCCGCATGCTCGGCGAGCCGCTCCTGCGACCACGCATGCGCTTCGCGCAAACGCCGCACCGTCGCCCCGAAGTCGTGAACGATGGCGCTCATCGCGGCGCGCTCGCCGCAATCGCAAGCGGTGCGGACGTGCCCGCTTCGCCAGAAACGCCCGCAGCCGGCGCACGCGTTTCGTGCCGCGAGATCGCCTGGGTGACATGGGCACCGGGCGGCACGCTCTCGGTCAGCCAGACGTTGCCGCCAATGACCGCGCCGCGGCCAAGCGTCACGCGCCCGAGTATCGTCGCGCCCGCGTAGATGACGACATCGTCTTCGACAATGGGATGGCGCGCCAGCCCCTTCTCGAGATTGCCGTCCGCATCGCGCGGAAATCGCTTCGCGCCGAGCGTCACGGCCTGATACACGCGAACCCGCTCGCCGATGACCGACGTTTCGCCGATCACGACGCCCGTGCCGTGATCGATGAAGAACGCATTGCCGATCTGCGCGCCCGGGTGGATGTCGATGCCGGTAGCCGCATGCGCCAGCTCGGAGATGATGCGTGCGAGCAGCGGCAGTCCGAGCCGGTACAGCTCGTGCGCGAGCCGGTGATGCGTGATGGCGAGCACGCCGGGGTAGCAGAGCAGCACCTCGTCCACGCTGCCCGCAGCGGGATCGCCGTTGAACGCGGCGAGCACGTCGGTATCGAGCAACGCGCGGATCGCCGGCAGGCGCTGCGCAAACGCGCGCACCGCCGCCAGCGCACGCGCATCGATTTCGCCGGGACCGGTTTCGGCATGCCGCGCCTTGTAGCGCAGTTCGAGCCGCGCCTGTGCGAGCAGCGCGTGCAGCGCCGCGTCCAGTGCGTGGCCCACGTAGAAGTTCTCGCTCTCCTGGCGCAGATCCGGCGGCCCGAGCCGCATCGGGAACAGCACGCCCTTGAGCGTCTCGATGACTTCGGCCAACGCCTCACGCGCCGGCAGGTCGCGCCCGCCCGGCTCCAGCGCGCGCCGCTGCAACTCGCGCCATTGTTGTCGCACGCCTTGCAGTGCGTCGACGATCTCAGCCACATGAAATACGCTCACGCCAGTTCTCTCTTCGTTTTCGTATGAACGATCCAGCGCACGGGTGAACGGACCCTAGTCCTGCACCCACGGCAGGCCATGAAAGCGCCAGCCGTTGCGCAGACCGCGATGGCCCGCCTCGTCCAGCTCGCCTTCGAAGCCCTCGGTCACGTTGAACACATGTGCAAAGCCTGCCTTGGCGGCGGCCTCGGCGGCCTGCGCCGAACGGTTGCCGCTGCGGCACAGCAGCACGACTGCGACGCCCTTGCCGGCCTTCGCCTCCAGTTCGCGCACGAAGCGCGGATTGCGCGTCAGGCTCGTGCCGGTCGCCCAGGCCACGTGCAAGGTGTCGGGCACGTGGCCCACGAACTTGCGCTCTTCGCCTGTTCGCACGTCCACGATCAACGCCTCGCCCGCCTGGTGCAGCGCCCACGCCTGCTGGGGCGTCACGCTGCCCGCATACGGCAGTCCGGCCGCCCGCGCGTCGCCGCGCGCCGCTTCGAGATCCGCGTGCAGCGGCTTTTCCTGCAATTCCACTGTCATCAATGCCTCCGTGTCACGTTGGCGGCACCCATCGCGTCTCTTTGGTCCCTTCGGTCCACTCGGGGGCTGCCGCCTTTAGCCATCAGGATTCCACTATGCGGGCGAGGCAGCGCACTTCCAACCAATTAAAACTGCTATCCAAATGGGCGCATGCATCAGATGCAATTGCGCGAATCCGGAAACCATTGCAGATTTTCCGCACGAGTAAACGCGCGAATAAACATATGACCTTTCATTCGTTTCCAAAAGCACGCGCGACGACTAGCTTGAGAAGATCATGAGCGAACGCTCTTCTTCTCTTCCCGCGTTCGTCGCCTGGATCGCCGGCGCGAGCGCAGATCTTGGCGCGGCGGCCTCGCTGCGCGGATGGTCGCCGTTTGCGGCGTTTGCCGCCGCGAGGGCGGGCCTGCGTTCGCCGGCGCAAAGTCTGGCGCGCAAATTCGGACCGCGCGGCGGGCACGTCGCACATATCGTCATAGATGGCGGCATCGACGGTGAACGATTGCGCGGCGCCGCAGCGTGTGGATGCCGCTGGCCCCGATGGCCTGCCGCAAGCCGAAGCGATTGCAGAAAGCGACTGGCAGTTGCACCGCCAGGCCCGCAGCGCCTGGACACAGGAGCTGGACGAGCGCCCATGGCGCGAACCATTTTAATGAGGATGACTCATGAGCACAGTCATGGCCGCCCTTCCTTGCGCAGAGCGAACGCCCGCCGTCGAGGCGGAGCTCAACTATCTCGCGCCAGGGACTACCCGGCCCGTCAATTACACGTTCGAACCGCCGGCGGGAACGCCGTGGAGTTCTGGCACGCTCGACCCTCGACGCGTGACGATCCGCAATGCGCGTCCGCTCGCGGAGGCCGGCGAGATCTCGCTAGACCGCAACGGTTTTCAACTGATTTCGCATCGGAGCGCAGTAAGCGACTTCACTGACGAAAGCCTGATACGCCTCGTCTACCGTCCCGAGGCCGAGGCGTTGCTGCGCGACATGACGGGCGCGGAAAAAGTCGTCATTTTCGACCATACGCTTCGTGACAGCGCGAACGGTTCACGCGCCAGTTCCACGCTTCGCGAGCCCGTGCGGCGGGTGCACAACGATCAGACCTTCGTGTCCGGACCGCGCCGGGTTCGAGACCATCTCGATGCCGAAGAGGCGCAACGGCGGCTCTCGCATCGCTTTGCGATCGTCAACCTGTGGCGGCCGCTCAGCGTAGTGGAACAACTGCCGCTCGCGCTGTGCGATGCCCGCTCGATTGCGGCCGGCGACCTCGTGCCGACGGACCTGGTCTACCGCGACAAGACCGGCGAGACCTATTCGTTTCTCGCGAATCCGCAGCATCGCTGGTTTTACTTTCCCCGCCTGCGTCCCGACGAAGCGCTGCTGCTGAAGATATACGATTCGCTGGAGAACGGCGCGGCGCGGCTCACTGCTCACACGGCGTTCGACGACCCGACCAGTCTTCCGGATGCACCTGCCCGCCGCAGCATCGAATTGCGTGCGCTGCTGTTCTGGCCTGCGAAGACAGACGCGCATTGACGGCCGGTAGCCCCGTATCCCAGACGCACGAATCGTTCATAAGCAACCCAAAACAAATACGTTAGTCGGTCAGTGGAGCGATTTTATACTCGTCGCATCGCGAGACAGCGCGCACGCGCCGCCTTCCTGTCCTCTTTTGCGCCGATCCACAGGATGTCCACATGACCGTATCGAATCAACGCACCGCCGACCACGCCATCGATCGACAGTTCCTCGACCGCTGGTCGCCACGAGCCTTCACGGACGATGCGCTGCCCGAAGCCACGCTGTTCACGTTTCTCGAGGCCGCGCGCTGGGCGCCGTCTTCATACAACTCCCAGCCGTGGCGTTTCGTTTACGCGCGCCGGGGCACCGCGCACTGGTCGCGCTTTGTCGGCTTTCTCAACGAGTTCAATCGCGGTTGGGCACAACACGCCGCTGCAATCGTGATCGTGCTGTCGAAAAAGACCTTCGTGCCGCCCGGTGCAAAGGAGCCGGCCACTTCCGCCACGCATTCGTTCGACAGCGGCGCCGCGTGGGCGCAACTGGCGCTCCAGGCGAGCCTCTCCGGCTGGAAGGCGCACGGCCTGGCCGGCATCGAGCACGAGCGGATTCGCGAACAGCTCGCCGTGCCCGACGACTATGCCATTGAAGCCGCTGTGGCGATCGGACGCCCCGGCGATCCCGCGCAACTCAACGAAGCGCTGCGCGCCCGCGAAATTCCGAACGGAAGATACCCGCTCGCCGCGATCGCAGCCGAAGGAAGATTCGTATTCGCCGAATGACGGGGAACCGCACGCAACAGGCGGCCTCCGGCGCGAGGATTTCGCGCCATTTCACGCCTGACCTGGCGGCGTGATTGCTAGCCGTACCTTTAACATCACAACGTCTCGATCATGAAGACCATCCGCTCCGCACTCTTCGCCGCGCTCCTCTCGGTCGTCGCCGCGACACCGGCCCTCGCCGCCGACGACCTCGCGCAAGTCAAGGCATCCGGCGTGTTCCGTGTCGGCACCGAAGGCACTTACGCACCGTTCACCTATCACGACGCATCGGGCAAGCTGACAGGCTTCGACGTCGACATCGCAACGGCAATCGCTCAGCGGCTCGGCGTCAAGCCGCAGTTCATCGAGGGCAAATGGGACGGTCTGATCGCAGGCCTCGACGTGAACCGCTACGACGCGGTGGTCAACGAGGTTTCGATCACGGACGCGCGCAAGGCGAAGTACGACTTCTCGACGCCGTATATCGCCACGCATGCCGTGCTGATCGTGCGCTCGGACAACACGACCATTCATTCGTTCGACGACCTGAAGGGCAAGAAGTCGGCCAACACGCTGACCAGCAATTTCGGCAAGCTCGCGGCCGAACACGGCGCCGACGTCGTACCGGTTCAGGGTTTCAACGAGTCGATCGATCTCCTGACTTCGGGCCGCGTGGACGCCACCGTGAACGACTCGCTGTCGTTCCTCGATTTCCAGAAGCACAAGCCGGACGCAAAGCTCAAGATCGCCGCAGCCGACACCTCTTCCGCCGACGATCAATCGGGCGTGCTGATCCGCAAGGGCAGCCCGGAACTGCTCGCGGCCATCGACAAGGCGCTCGCCGAAATCAAGGCTGACGGCACCTACGCCCGCATCTCGCAGAAGTATTTCGGCAAAGACGTTTCGCAATAAGGCGGGTTGAACGATGCCGGCATGGCTGCATCTGATGGCGCAATCGTTGTGGCCACTGCTCTACGCGGGACTGGTCTTTACCGTCCCGCTCACACTGGCTTCATTCGCGTCCGGCATGGCGCTCGCGTTCTGCGCGGCGCTCATACGCCTGTTCGGGCCACGCTGGGCGGTCGCCGCCGTGCGTTTTTATATCTGGCTCTTTCGCGGCTCGCCCTTGCTCGTGCAACTGTTCGTGATCTTTTACGGCTTGCCGAACGTGGGCATCGTGCTCGATCCGTTGACGGCCGCCATCATCGGCTTTTCCCTCAACGTCGGCGCCTATAACGCGGAGGTCATTCGCGGCGTGATCGAATCGATTCCCCGTGGCCAGTGGGAAGCCGCTTATTCGATGAACATGACGCGCGCGCAAGCCTTGCGCCGCGCGATTCTGCCGCAAGCGATCCGCGTGGCATTGCCCGCGCTCTCGAACTCGTTCATCTCGCTCGTGAAGGACACGTCCCTGGCGGCGGTCCTGACCGTGCCGGAGATTTTCCAGGCGGCGCAGCGCATCGCGGCCGTGACTTACGAACCGCTGATCCTCTATACCGAGGCCGCGCTGATCTACCTCGTGTTCAGCTCCGTGCTCTCGCAGGCACAAGGCAAGCTCGAGACGCGCTATGGCCGCCACGCATTATTTTCGGCGGGACGCTGATGATCGGTATCGAGAAAGTCCAAAAGTCCTTCGGCGAGCATAAGGTGCTCGCTGACATCGACCTCACGCTCAAGCCCGGCAGCGTCACCGCGCTGATCGGGCCGTCCGGCAGCGGCAAAAGCACGCTGCTTCGCTGTATCAACCTGCTCGAGGTGCCGGATGCCGGTACGCTGCGCATCGGCGGCGCCCGCGTCGAGTTCGGCCGCGAGCGCCGGCTCTCCCGCACCGAAATCGCGTCGGTGCGGCAGCATACGGGCATGGTGTTCCAGAACTTCCAGTTGTTCCCGCACCTGAGCGTCATCGAGAACGTGATGGAAGGGCTCGTCACGGTGCTCAAATGGGAAAAACAGCGCGCCCGCGAGCACGCAGCCGCGCTCCTGGCGAAAGTCGGCATCGCGCAGAAGGCGGACGCCTGGCCGTCCACGCTGTCGGGCGGTCAGCAGCAGCGTGTGGCGATCGCCCGCGCGCTCGCGCCTTCGCCCCAGGTGCTGCTGTGCGACGAGCCGACCTCGGCGCTCGACCCCGAACTCTCCGCCGAAGTCGTCGAAGTACTCCGGCAGCTTGCGCGGGAGGGCACGACCATGTTGATGGCGACGCATGATTTGCGGCTCGCGGCCTCGGTCGCGCACGACGCGGTCTTTCTGAAGGACGGCGCGATCGTCGAGGCCGCACCGTCGCATGAGCTCTTCTCGCGCCCGCGCGACGCCCGCACCGCGCGTTTCGTCTCCACGCTCACCGAGGCTCTCGCGGTTAGCGGCGGTGCCCAGGGCACCGCCTGACATGCCGCCTTGGGAGCGTGAAGACGCGGAAGCGGTGAACGACACCAATCGCGCGCGCCGCCTGGCTGCGCGTGGAGGACGGCGCGCTATTCTGTCCGTCGCCGATGTCGGCAGTCGCACGATGATGTCGCTCCGTTGAGGTCAGGCGTCTGGTCGCCCCGCGCTGCTACGCCTCGACGAAGACGACTACCCGTGGAAATCCGGTTGCGGCCTTGCCTCCTGCCCGGCACGACGCCGCCTTAATGAATCTCGGGCTCGTCACCCGCGCTGGCGCGCGAACTGCTCGCGCCGTCACGTTGCATGAAATCGAACTCGCAGCCCTTGTCGGCCTGCATGACGTGCATCTGGTACATCGCGCCATAGCCACGCGTGAAGCGCGGTTCCGGTGCGACCCACGCGGCCTTGCGGCGCGCCATCTCCTCGTCGGAGATCAGCACGTTCAGGCGGCGCGCCGGTACGTTCAGCTCGATCATGTCGCCGTCCTGAACAAGTGCGAGCGGGCCGCCGACGAACGATTCCGGCGCGACGTGCAGCACGCACGCGCCATAGCTCGTGCCGCTCATGCGCGCGTCCGAAATACGCAGCATGTCGCGCACGCCCTTTTTGAGGAGCTTTTGCGGAATCGGCAACTGGCCCCACTCGGGCATGCCCGGCGCGCCGACCGGACCCGCGTGCTGGAGCACGATCACGCTGTTCTCGTCGCACTCGAGTTCCTCATTGTCGATGCGCGCGGCCATGTCGTTGTAGTCCTTGAACACGACCGCCTTGCCCGTGTGCACGTGCAGGCGCTTCTGCGCCGCGCCCGGCTTGATCACGGCGCCATCCGGCGCGAGATTGCCGCGCAGCACGGCGAGACCCGTATCCGGCATGAGCGGCTTCGCGCGGCGATAGATCACGTTCTCGCTGTAAATTCGCGCGTCGGCGATGTTCTCCCCGAGCGTCCTGCCGTTCACGGTCATCTGCGCGCCATCGATCAGATCGCCGAGTTCCTTGAGCATGGCGCGAAGACCGCCGGCGTAATAGAAGTCCTCCATGAGGTACTTGCCGGTCGGACGGAGGTTCGCGAGCACCGGCGTACGGCGCGCGATTTCATCGTACTGTGCGAGCGTGAGATCGACGCCGGCGCGGCGCGCGAGCGCGATCATGTGGACGATCGCATTGGTCGAGCCGGAGAGCGCGAGGCAAGTCGTCACGGCGTTGTCGACCGACTTGCGCGTGATGATGTCTGAAGGCTTGAGGTCTTCCCACACCATCTCGACAACGCGCATCCCCGTCTTCGCCGACATCTGCGCATGACGCGAGTCCACGGCCGGGATCGACGCAAAACCGGGCAGCGTGAAACCGAGCGCTTCCGCGGCGCCAGTCATGGTCGATGCGGTTCCCATCGTCATGCAGTGGCCCGGCGAGCGCGCGATGCCGCCTTCCACGCCCTTCCACTCTTCCTCCGTGATCCTGCCCGCCCGCAGGTCGGCCCAGTACTTCCAGGTGTCCGAACCCGAGCCGAGCGTCACGCCGTTCCAGTTGCCGTTGAGCATCGGGCCCGCTGGCAGGAAGATCGTGGGCAGATCCATCGAGATCGCGCCCATGAGCAGCGCGGGCGTGGTCTTGTCGCAGCCGCCCATCAGCACCACGCCGTCGGCCGGATAGGAGCGGATCGTCTCTTCCGCCTCCATGGCGAGGAAGTTGCGGTAGAGCATCGTGGTGGGCTTCTGAAACGGCTCGGAGAGCGTTTGCACGGGCAGTTCGACCGGGAAGCCACCCGCTTGCCAGATGCCGCGCCTGACCTCTTCCACGCGCTGCCTGAAGTGCGTATGGCAAGGGTTGATCTCGCTCCACGTATTGAGAATCGCGATCACCGGCTTGCCCGCGTACTCTTCGCGGCTGTAACCCATCTGCGCGGTGCGCGAGCGGTGGCCGAACGACCGCAGGTCGTTCACGCCGTACCAGCGATGGCTGCGCAGTTCCTCGGGGGTTTTTCGCTTCTTGCTCATCCTGCGTTGCTCCGGGTGTTTCTAGCAAGGGCGCCGGCCTGGCGCTGCGCCTTCGCACGCGACACGAGTTGTGTCGGGCTGACGAACCGCACGGCGGCCAGCACCACGCCAGCGTGATGGCCATGTAGATCATCGCCATGGCGCCGATGGACTCGACACATGCACGCCCGTCGAGAAGACGAGAGCGCCGCCAACCGATCGTGGCAGCCGCTCGAGCCAGAGGTTCTGCTCGATGCCGGCAGCGAGCGCGCCAGTGCCCGCCGGCACGAGATCGATGTCGTCGCGGCTGCCACACATACGTCCAGCACGCGGGCCTTCAGGCGTCCCTCGAACATCGCATCTCCTCACGTCCTTTTATGGAATTGTTCTGCGCAACCTGCTGATTCCTTTCTTGCCGGGCCATGGCAGAGGATGCCGAACCACACGTCGAGTTGTCAAGCAACATAAGGCGACCCCGTGAGACTGGCGTGGGCGGCCCGCGCCGAGGCAGCCAGTTTCTGCTCGAATGCGAGCAGCGCTCTAGCCGCTTCGCCGATCTCCGGCAGCGCTTCGGCAGGCGACTGCGAGAGCAGCGGCAGGATCGGCCCCATGTCGGCAATGCCCGAGAGCGTCACGGCGTCATGCAGCACGCGAATGAGCGAGATGTCGTCGCGCAGCGTTTCGAGCGGCATGAAGGCATCGTAGAGGCGTTGCGCTTCTTCTGCACGGCCCTCCTTCGCGGCCTTCAGCAGCGCCATGACGGCGTTCGAAGCGATACAGCCCGAGCCCGTGGTCCAGGCAGCCAGGCCGAAATCGCGCACGTGGACGAGCGCGGGCCGCTCACCCATGCCCGAAACGACCTTCGAGGCCGGCACGCTTTGCAGCAGGCGGCGCAGATACGGGTCGTTCGCCGGGTCCCCGCGCACGATCGCGTATTTGATCGCAATGAGCATGCCGCGGTCGATCAGGCGCACGAGCGTGTCGACGTCGACGTGGTTCTCGCTCTTGATATAGAGCGTGAGCGGCATGCCGGCGGCATCGACGACGCGCGCAAGGCCCGCCTCCACCCCCGCGGGCGTGGTGAAGCCGGGGAGCGGCAGCACCATGGCCGTTTTGTACTGCGTTTGGGCAAGAATCCGCGCCTGGTCGAGCATTTTGCCGAAGTCGGGACCGATGGCCGGAATCACGCGCGTTTGCGGCGCGGCGAGGTCGGCTAGCATGCCAAGCAACTCGCGGAATTCGCTGACGGCGACGTGATACAGGTTCGCATTGCCGCCGTACAGCAGCGTGCGGATGCCGCCTGCTTCCATGTGGTGAATCAGCCTGCGGTTCTGTTCGACGTCGAGCGAGAGACCGGAACCGCGTGCGAGCGGCGGCACCGCCATCACCGTCGAGGCGAATTCGCTCTCGACAATCGGGAACACGTTCATAAGGCCTCGCGCTGGAGATGGAGCGTTGTCGATACCGCGCACGGTATCATCGCGTCGCCCGTGTTGTAAAACAACAAAGCAAATTTGTCAGGGCCGGTTCGCGGCGTTCTGCGCCGGCCTTTCATGCACGGTCGGTGCAGGCCCGGCCACGGATTACTGTAGAATCACGCACCAAGAATGGAACCGGTTCCAAAGACATTGACCGCGGTGGCGGGCCCGATGACGGCTGGGCAGGATCCCTGCGCGGACGCGGTCAGATCATGTCGCGCCGAACTCATACAGAATTCCACCATGCCTGAATCTCCTCTCACGACACGCCGCGGCTTCCTGCGCGCGGCAGCGGTGCTCGTTCCCGCCAGCGCGCTGGCCGGCTGCGAGGGCGGCACGAAGCCGCCGGGCGCGGAGGCCGCCGCAGGCAGCGCGGCCTCCGCGCCTCACGCAGCCCCGCAAGCCGCCTACAAACCGCGCTTCTTCGACGCGCGCGAGTGGGCCTTTGTCGAGGCCGCAACGGACCGCCTGATTCCCGCCGATTCCGAAGGCCCCGGCGCGCTGGAAGCCGGCGTGCCCGAGTTCATCGACCGGCAGATGGACACGCCCTATGCGCACGGCGCGCTCTGGTACATGCAGGGACCGTTTCAGCAAGGCGTGCCCGAACTCGGCTACCAGTTGAAGCTCGTGCCGCGCGACATCTACCGGCTCGGCATCGCGGCCGCGAACGCGTATTGCTCGAAGGCATACGGCAAGAATTTCGACGCGCTCGACGCCGCCACGCGCGACAGCGTGCTCTCCGCGCTCGAAGCGGGCGAGGCTCAACTCGACGGCGTGCCCGCGGCGGTGTTCTTCGGCCAGTTGCTGCAGAACACGCGGGAAGGGTATTTCTGCGACCCCATCCACGGCGGCAACCGCGACATGGCCGCATGGAAAATGATCGGCTTTCCCGGCGCGCGCGCCGATTTCATGGATTTCGTCAACCAGAACGGCAAGGCCTATCCGTACGGCCCGGTCTCGATCACCGGGGAGCGTACCTGAATGGCAATCAAGAAACCTCACGTCGATGCCGTGGTCGTCGGCTTCGGCTGGACCGGCGCGATCCTCTCGAAGGAACTGACCGAAGCGGGCCTCACCGTAGTGGCGCTCGAGCGCGGCGAGTATCGCGACACCTACCCCGACGGCCCTGCCCTACCGCCAGCTCGCCGCGTTCCTGCCCGGCGAAGGCGTGGGCGGCGCGGGCCTGCACTGGTCCGGCGTGCATTTCCGCATCACGCCCGAAGAACTGCGCCTGAAGAGCCACTACGACGAGCGCTACAGCAAGCAGTTCATCCCCGAAGGCATGACGATCCAGGACTACGGCGTGAGCTACGACGAACTGGAGCCGTACTTCGACTTCGCGGAAAAGGTGTTCGGCACCTCGGGCCAGGCATACAAGGTGAACGGCAATGTCGTCGGCGACGGCAACGTATTCGAAGCGGCGCGCAGCGACAATTTTCCGTTGCCCGCGCAACTGAATACGTATTCGGAACAGCGCTTCTTCGACGCGGCGAAATCGATCGGCCTGCACCCGTACCGCCTTCCTTCTGCCAACACTTCGGGCCCCTACACAAATCCGTATGGCGTGCAGATGGGGCCGTGCAACTTCTGCGGCTACTGCAGCGGCTACGCGTGCTACATGTACTCGAAAGCCTCGCCGAACCTCAACATCCTGCCCGCGCTCAAGCAGGAAAAGCATTTCGAACTGCGCTCGAAATGCCACGTGCTGCGCGTGGAACTCGACGACACGAAACGGCGCGCCACGGGCGTGACCTACATCGATCCGGCCGGACAGGAAGTGTTCCAGCCTGCCGACCTCGTGATCGTCTCGGCGTTCCAGTATCACAACGTGCACCTGCTGCTGCTCTCGGGCATCGGCAAGCCCTATGACCCGATCTCGGGCGAGGGCGTGGTGGGCCGCAACTTCGCGTACCAGAATCTCTCGACCATCACGGCATCCTTCGACAACGACACGTGGACGAATCCGTTCGTCGGCGCGGGCGGCAACGGCGTGGCCGTGGACGACTTCAACGCCGACAACTTCGACCACGGCCCGCTCGGCTTCGTGGGCGGCTCGCCGCTATGGGTGAACCAGGCTGGCATGAAACCGGTCAGCGGAATCGCCACGCCCGCGGGCACGCCGAACTGAGGCGCCAAGTGGAAGAAGGCCGTGAAGGACCACTACGCGCACACGATCTCGATGGACGCGCATGGCTCCAACATGTCGTACCGCGACGTGTATCTCGACCTCGACCCGACCTATCGAGACTCGTACGGTCAACCGCTGTTGCGCATGACCTTCGACTGGAAGGACAACGACATCAAGATGGCGCGGTACGTGACGGGCCAGATGCAGAAGATCGCCGAGGCGATGGGCCCGAAGGCCCTGAACGTCTACACGCGCCAGTTCGGCGTGCGCTTCGACTCGCGCCGCTATCAGACCACGCACCTCGTGGGCGGCGCGATCATGGGCACGGACCCCAGGACGAGCGTCATCAACCGCTATCTGCAGAGCTGGGACGTCCCCAACGTGTTCGTGATGGGCGCTTCCGCATTTCCGCAGGGGATCGGCTACAACCCGACCGGCCTCGTCGCCGCCCTCGCCTACTGGAGTGCGAGAGCGATTCGCAACCAGTATCTGAAGAATCCCGGCCCCCTGGTGAGCGTGTGAAGAGCGGTATGAAGAAGAACTTTTTCTCCACATGCGCGAACGTTGCACGCGTGACGATCGCGGGCGCGGCTTTCACGACCTTCGCAGCGCAAGCCGCCGAACAACCGGCCGCCCGCGGCGAATACCTTGCGCGCGCGGGCGACTGCATCGCCTGCCACACGATACAAGGCGGCAAGCCGTTCGCGGGCGGCCTGAAATTCGACACGCCGATCGGCGCGATCTATTCGACCAACATCACGCCCGACGTGAACACCGGCATCGGCAAGTGGAGCTACGACGACTTCGCCAGAGCCGTGCGTCAGGGCGTGCGCCCCAACGGCGAGACGCTCTACCCGGCGATGCCCTATCCCTCGTACGCGCGCCTCTCCGACGACGACATGAAGGCGCTCTACGCCTACTTCATGCAAGGCGTCGCGCCCGTGCCGGCGCACAATCGCGCGGTGGACATTCCGTGGCCGCTTTCGATGCGCTGGCCGCTCGGCATCTGGCGCACGCTGTTCGCGCCGAAGGTGCAGCCATTCGACGCCTCGCGCTACAACGACGCGATCGTCGCGCGCGGCGCCTATCTCGTGCAGGGCCTCGGCCATTGCGGCGCGTGCCACACACCGCGCGCGCGCACGATGCAGGAACTCGCGCTCACCGACCTCGAAGGCGACGACTTTCTCTCGGGCGGCGCGCCGGTCGACGGCTGGTTGCCGTCCAGCCTGCGCGGCAACCCGCGCACGGGCATCGGCGCGTGGAGCGAGGACGACATCGTGCGGTTCCTCAAGTCGGGCCGCAATCTGCATACGGCGGCGTTCGGCGGCATGACCGACGTGGTCCAGCACAGCACGCAGCACATGGACGACGCGGACCTGCTCGCCATGGCGCGCTACCTCAAGACGCTGCCCGCCAGCGGTGCGAAGGAAACGCCGCACGCCTACGACCCAGCCGCCGCCGGCAAGCTGCAAAACGGCGATGCGAGCGCGCGCGGCGCCGCCGTCTATCGCGACAACTGCATGGCCTGCCACCGCAGCGACGGGCGCGGCTATATGCGCGTGTTTCCGGCGCCAGGCGGCAACCCGGTCGTGCAGGGCAAGGACCCCACTTCGCTCATTCACGTGCTGCTCTCGGGCAGCACGCTCAAAGGCACGAAGTCCGCGCCTTCGTCGTTTACGATGCCGCCGTTCGGCTGGCGTCTGTCCGACCAGGAAGTGGCCGACGTGTCCACCTTCGTGCGCACGAGCTGGGGCAGCGCCGGCGCGCCGGTCAGCGCCGAAGCCGTCGCGAAGGTCCGCAGGACCGTCACCGTAAGCGCCCCGGAGATGCCGCCCGGCGCTTCGCTCAAACGCTGACGTAACCCGCGCCGTTCCCTTTCCCTTCCCGCGCAAGCGCTGGCTGCCTCGTTCGCGAGGTAGCCAGCGCTTGCGTGCACAACCAGAAATCGCTCACGAAGCGATCCATCGACATCGAAACAACAAATGATGAGAAAACACCTGCTCGCCGCACCAGTCCTGCTGTCCTTCGCCGGCATCGCATCGGCACAGGGTTCGGTCACGCCCTACAGCATTGCCGACGCGGGCATGACGTATCGCAGCAACGAGCACCGCGGAAGGCGTAGATGAGGACGCGCAAGTACCACAACGTTTCGGCGGGAGCCACCTATGACCTCTCGACGCGCTCGACCGTATATCTGCTAGCGGGCTATCAGCACGCCTCGGGCATGACGCTCGATACCGCGGGCAAGCCCGTCGCGGCCACGGCCTCGGTGTCCGACAAGGGCAACGGCCACTCGCCGGCAGCGCAGTCGCAGGCGATCGTGAGCATGGGTTTGCGCCAGAGATTCTAAACAACGTCGAACTTCGTCGCGGGTCCAATGAAACTGCGGACGCTCATGCGACGAGCGCCCGCAGTTTCATTTCCGGCTGCCGCTGAGGCGCGCATTGGCGCGCGAGTCAATGCAGCACCTCGGGCCGCGCCAGCAGGCCGTAGAACTCGTCGATCGTGACAGTCGGCGCGAACTGAGAGAGTGTCGCGACGATCACGTCGTCGCAAATCGCCGATCCTGCCGCCGACTCCAGTTCGACTCCCGCCTCCACGGCCTGGTTCTCGGCCAGTTCGAGGGCGATGGACAGGATGAAGCGTGCATCGGACTGGGTGAATAGCGTCTTCATGCCCGCTCTAACGGCGTTCGCGGGGGAACCTTTAGCGTTTTCGCTACTGGCGCGCGCATACCCCGAACTGGCCGGGACGCGCACGTCAATCGTCAGCACATTGCGATGAACGCCGACGACATCGACGTGCCCTGGGTCCAGCGCCACCGCCTCGTTCCGCGACATTCCCGTTTCTGTTGTAAAGTCGCCCGGGTTCCGACTCACACCACATCAAGCGCCCGATGAAAACCCTTTCGACTTTCGCGCCGGTGGCGCTCGAACACGCGAGCCGCCTCATCAACCATGGCCCCACCATCCTCGTCACGAGCAGCGACGCCAAACGTCGCAACGTCATGGCGGCCGCATGGTCCATGCCTGTGGAATTCACGCCGCCGCGCATTGCCGTCGTCATCGACAAGCGCACGTTTACGCGCGAACTGATCAACGCGAGCGGCACGTTCGGCGTAATCATTCCGGGCGCCGCCGCCCTTGACCTCACATATGCCGTGGGCAGCGTGAGCGGCCGCGAGATCGACAAATTCGAGCGCTTCGGAATCGCCGCCGTTGCGGGCCCGAAGCTCGGACTACCTCTGCTGGAAGCGGGTTGCTCCGCGTGGATGGAATGCCGACTGATTCCCGAGCCGCATACCGAAGACGCCTACGACACGTGTTTTGGCGAAGTGATCGCCGCTGCGGCCGATCCGCGCGCGTTCCGCCATGGCCACTGGGAACTCGACAGCAGCAACGCGGACCTGCACACGATCCACCATCTCGGCGCCGGCAATTTCGTGCGCGCCGGCGACACGATCAAGGCGCGCGAACTGCCTTAGCGCGAAAGACGCTGCTGCGCCGTCACGCCGTTTCGAGTTCGCGACCGCGCGTTTCGGGCAGCGTGAGCGCCGCGACGATCCGCACGCCATAGGCCGCCATCGCAAACATCCGATGCCCGGTCCGGGACCGAACTGCTTCGCAAGTGCGCCGATCGCGTGGCCCGCGTTGTAGCAGAAGCCCTGCCCCGAGCCGCGCACGCATTTGGGAAAGCGCTCCGTGAAGAACGCGCCCGTGCCCTGGAAAATGCCGGACGCGAAGAAACCGGGCGGAAAACCGAGCCACAGCATCGAGCCGGTTCGTGAGCGGCGGCAACGTATAGGCAAACGCAATCGCCATGGAGTCCGTCGCGAACGGGATGAGCTTGCGGCCGAGCCGGTCGGTGCGCCATGCGCTCGACCGGTAGCCCGCATACGAGCCGGCGATGATCGTCGCGAGCTAGCCCCCAGGGGGCCCATCATGGTGAGATGGCACTCGCTTTTCAGGAACGTAGGCAGCGAGGTGATGATCGCGCAATAGCCGCCTTGCACGCCCGCCCAGCTGGACGCCGGCGCGCGAATCACGAAAGACGGCATCTGCGTGTCCATGCCGTCGAGCATGTAGCCGACCTTGCAACTCCAGAACGCCTGATCGAATTGCCCCTGCGGCCTTCGCGGCCTTCGATCGTCGTTTCGACGTCACGCCGCGCCGATGCGCCGCTATCCACGCACGGCGCTGCGAACGCGGCGCGCACGGCATGCCATGAGTCTTGCGCGCGCGGCGAAACCCGGCTGATCGAGCGATTTTGAATCGTGTGCGTGGTTGGCACCGCCGCCTGCTTGAATTTTATAGACGATCAGTCTAATATCCGCCTCATGGAACCGACTACTGTCAAACCGCGTCGCGGCAGACCGCCCAAAGACCCGCGCGCGCATGCGGACACGCGTGCATCGCTCGTCCGCGCCGGCATGGAAATGCTGACCGAACAGAGCTTTGCCGCTACGGGACTCGACGCTGTGCTCAAGCGCGTGAACATCCCCAAAGGCTCGTTCTATCACTATTTCGAAAGCAAGGAAGCGTTCGCGCGCGAACTCATGGCCGCGTACGATGCATACTTCTGCGCAAAACTCGATCGCTGGCTGCTCGACGACACGCGCCCCGCACTCGAGCGACTCGGCGCGTTCGTAAAAGACGCCGGCAAGGGCATGGCCCGCCACGGCTATACGCGCGGTTGCCTCGTTGGCAACCTGGGCGTGGAAGTCGGCATCCTGCCCGAGGACTTCCGCGAAACGCTCGAACGCATTCTGCAGGGCTGGCAGGCGCGTATCGTGGCATGCCTGCGCGAGGCCCAACGCGAAGGCGTACTTGCAAAGCGAATCGACCTTGCCTCGCTGGCTGCATTTTTCTGGATCGGCTGGGAAGGCGCCGTGCTGCGCGCCCGGCTCGCGCGCAGCGCCGCTCCGCTCGACACGTTCTTTAGAGGGTTCATCGCCGGATTGCCCGCCGCGTAAGCGCATGCGAAGGCAATCGTTCATCGCTTAAGGAGCACGACACATCATGTTCAAGGCTATTTTTATCGATAAGGATTCCGGATCATATGAAGCGGGCATCGCCGAACTGGACGACGAGCGCCTACCCGAAGGCGACGTGCTCGTCGAAGTCGGCTACAGCACGCTGAACTACAAGGACGGGCTCGCAATCACCGGTAAAGGCCCCGTCGTACGCAATTTCCCCATGGTTCCCGGCATCGACTTCGCGGGCACGGTCGCGCAGAGCGCCAATGCTGCGTACGTCGTGGGCGATGCGGTCGTGCTCAACGGCTGGGGCGTCGGCGAACAGCATTGGGGCGGGCTCGCCCAGAAAGCGCGTGTCAAAGGCGAATGGCTCATTCCGCTACCCTCGGGTTTCACGCCTCGCCAGGCGATGGCGGTCGGCACAGCCGGATATACGGCCATGCTCTGCATCCTCGCGCTGGAACGGCACGGTATCACGCCCACGCATGGCGACGTGCTCGTGACAGGCGCAAGCGGTGGCGTGGGGAGTTTTGCCATTGCCTTGCTCGCGCGCCGAGGCTACCGCGTGGTGGCCTCGACCGGAAGACTTCAGGAATCCGAATATCTAAAACAACTCGGTGCGGCCGAGGTCATCGATCGCGCCCAGTTGTCCGGGCCGGGCCGCCCGCTGCAAAAGGAGCGCTGGGCGGCCGCGATCGATTCGGTCGGCGGCCACACGTTGGCGAACGTCTGCGCGAGCCTGGGCGCGGACGGCGTCGTCGCGGCCTGCGGCCTTGCGCAAGGCATGGACTTCCCGGCAACGGTCGCCCCTTTCATCCTGCGCGGTGTGAGCCTCCTCGGCATCAATAGCGTCACGCGCCCGTTTGCCGAACGTCGGCAGGCCTGGCAAGCATTGGGAGAAACGCTCGATCTGGAAAAACTGGACACGATCACACACGAAATCGCCCTTGCCGATGCGATTCCGGCTGCAAGCGCTCTGCTTGCCGGCCAGGTTCGCGGGCGCCTCGTGGTCGATGTCAACCAGTAAGGCTCGCGGCGGCGGCGAAATCACTCTTACGATTTCGCCACCTTCGCGAATGCGCGCGACGCCGGGAAGTCAGTTCATCCAGTGCGCCATACGGCTTTGTGCGTGAATCCCGCTTCGAGTGCGACCTGACGCCCGTATACGCCGCCGAGCGCTCAGAACCACTTGCCGAACAGACCGCCCGGCGCGAGCGACACACCGCGCAGCACTTCGCCGAAGCCCGCGTTACGCAGCGTAACGAAGCGCTCGTTCGCAGCGCCCGAGGCCGTCGTATTGCGCAGCTTGTCGCGCACGGCAACGAGACGATTCGGGTCCGCGCCCTGATCGCCATTGCCGCTCACCATCGAGGTGATCGCCCAGATCGTGACCGTGCCGTCGTTTTCGACGTGGCCCGTGATATTGCGCAGACCGTCAGTCGCCGGCGACCAGGGCAAGCTGGTCGCGCTGTTGGTGCCGACCGGATAGCCCGGCACGGTGTAGGAAGCACCCAGATTCAGGCCATTCTGCAGCGTATACGCGAGCTTCCACGATTTCGCTCCCGCGTTGTACACCCACTTTTGCAGGCCCGCCCCGGTCTGCTGCGCGGCGTGTGTGTACAGGTCCGTGCCGCCGACATAGCCGTCGCCTTCGTCGGCAACGTAAAGCGTATTGGCGTCGGCGAACCACAAACCGAACGGATAGGCCAGCGTCGTCGCCGACTTGTTGGGCGTCGCCGGGAAACCCGCAAGCACGCACACGTTGTCCGGCAAGCCGTTGGCTGCAACCGTGGACGCGTCGTACGCAAGCGGATTGGCCGGCAGTTTCGCACCCGCCACCGGCACGCCAACACCGCCCGAGAGGCAAGCCTTGCCCGTCGTATCGACGAAGTACACGGTGTTCACGCCGTTGCTGCCGCTGCCCTTCGTGAAGTACACCACGTTGTTGAACACGGTCAGGCCGCGGTAATTGTCGTCCTTGCCAACCTTGTCGGCTTTCGCGCCAAGTTGGGTGACCGAAAAGCTCGCGAGCGGCGCCGGCGTCCCCGGCATTTGCTGCGCCTCGTGCTGATTCGTCGCCTCGATGAACTGCGCGCCGGCGCCGAGGATCACGCCCACCGGCTGCGGATTCGAGCCGTTACCCGCATTGCCCACCGTGTAATAGAAACCGTTGCCCTTGCCGTTGTCGTTGCCGTTGTTGAGCAACGCGCTACGGCCGTTGTTGCCGCTGTATGCGTTGGTTTCCGTAAAGGAAAAATGACCGTCTGCATCGAGACGCGCAACGGCGCGATAGTACGTCTGTCCATCAGGATTCGTCGGATCGATCACGCCCGGCGTATTCGAGTTCGACACGTCAATCGTATTGACCGGCGCGACATAGCCCATGAACGTCAGGTAGCGGCCATCACTCGACAGATTGAGAGCGAGTTCGGACTTCGAGCTGATCGTGGCCGTTGCCCGGATGCGTGCTGTTCGGCACCTCCAGCGTGCGGACCAGTTGTCCGCCCGGCGTGATCGCGTCGAGGAATATTCGCGACGTGATGCCGAAGCTCGGATCGTAAAGCACGTTGTTCCAGACGGCGGGATAGGTGCCGTCATAGGGTGCGCCGCCCGTCGGGCAGCTCGCCTGCACGCTATTGCAGTCGGGCGGCAGCGACATGCCCGGCGTAACGTTGCCCGACCGGTTGTCGTAGACGCTACGGCTCACGACGAGAAGACCCGAACCGCCGAAGAACGCGTCGGCGGTCTGCGCGGCCGCGCCGGCGCTCGCACAGGCAAGAACAACCGCAAGGGAAAGACGTGAAGGTCGTGCTGCAAGGCAAGAACCGCAAAACGCGGAGCGAAGTGTGCTGATGGCCATCTGTAGCGTCTCCGTAAGGGATTAAAAGCGTTTTGTCAAGACGAACCCGGGGCAATCGGACGTACCCTAGCGGCTATTTGTAAATAATTCGTTGCAGCTATGTGGCCTGGCGCACACTTTCCCTTCAGCGGAATTTGTCATGCTCCCTCCAGAGATCGATACGAAGACTTCCCATTTCGTTTGTTATCCTCACCATCCACTCGCGCCCGGCAACATCCTGATGGGATTGAATGCGGCTATTTCATTTACGCGATGCCAAGTGAATGCCCGGCCGCACGATAGCTGGATTCAATTTGAATCCGGGCTGTCACCGTCCTGTAATTAGCGGTATGCGGAGCGTTCAATGAAAGGAGGCGAGCGCCGGCCAGTAAGACGCAAAACCATTTGCCCGGACCGGCAGCCCTCGAAGAACCTTTAATGCCCAAACCAATCGGGCTCCGCGACATGCCGCAGCGCGTTCTAACGGGAGATGCCTGTGAGACCATTGCTCCCCCTGCTTGCCGCTCTCATGTGCGGCATTTGCGCAGTCACGTCCCGAGCAGAAGGCGTGACCGGCGCCGGCAGCACCTTCGCCGCGCCGCTCTATACCCGGTGGGCCGCAGATTACGAGAAGTCCGGCGGCGGCAAGGTCGTCTATCGCGGCACCGGCTCCATCGACGGCATCAAGGAAGTCTCGACACACGTGGTCGACTTCGCCGGATCCGATGCGCCACTCACGAACGAGCAATTGAGCAAGCAAGGGTTGCGGCAGTTTCCGACCGCCATCGGTGGCGTGGTGCCCGTCGTGAACCTTCCGGGCATCAAGGCCGGCCAGGTGATGCTGACCGGCGAAGTGCTCGGCCAGATCTTTCTCGGCAAGATCTTGTACTGGGACGACCCGGCCATCGTGCGGCTCAATCCCAACCTCAAGATGCCCGACACACCCATCGCCGTGGTACGACGCCTCGATGGCTCGGGCACGACGCTGATCTGGACGCACTATCTCTCGCAGGTCAGCCCCGAGTGGAAACGCAGGGTCGGTGAAGGAACCAGCGTTCACTGGCCGTTGGGGATCGGCGGCAAGGGCAACGAAGGCGTCGCCACGTTCGTCGGCTACTTGCCTGGCGCAATCGGTTATATCGCCTGGGACTTCACGAAGCAGAACCATCTAACCTATACGGCCATGACGAATGCGGCAGGCGTTGTCGTGGAACCCAGTGTCCAGACGTTCAGCGCGGCGGCCGCCAACGCCGACTGGTCCGCTTCGCTCTATCAGGTGTTGACCAATCAGCCCGGCAAGGATGCGTGGCCCGTGATGGGCGCGACATACGTGCTGCTGCAAGCCACGCCGGACAAGCCTGCGCACACTGAAGAAACATTGAAGTTCTTCGAATGGGCATTCACACACGGCGAACCAACGACCCAGGCGCTCGACTATATCCCGCTACCCTCCGCCGTCGTGGCGAAAATCCGCGCGCAATGGCACGCCGACAAAAGCGATGACGTCGTACGCAAGCCGATTGCCGACCAGTAAAGACACAGCGGATTTATGATGGACACTCGCCAGGCGCGCTTGCGCCAGGGAGGCGGTGATGAAACAGCCATCTGTAGCGGAAGTCGTGAAGGCCATTGCGGCAGAAACGCAAATGCCGATGGAAACCGTAGCAAAAATGTATGAGGAAACGTGGGCGGAATACAGCGAAGGCGCACGCATCAAGGATTATTTGACCGTGCTGGTCACGCGACGCGTGCGGGAAAACCTTCGCAACATGCGCACGAGTGCACACTGATTCCTTGCGTGCGCCACGGTGTACGCGCCACGCACGCACGCACGCACGCACGCACGCACGCACGCGACATTAACACTTGACCGCCTTGCGCTTGCGCGAGTCGGCTTTACGGCAAAGGTCGGTCAAGAGCCAGCGCGCAATGATCTCGGGGCGATGGGTTCCGTACTGAGCGAACTTGATTTCGTTCTCGAAGTAGACGATGACGCTACCCGACATCACGCGGTAAGCACCCGCGTAATTCACGCCATCCAGTTCGACATTCAAGGGATGCGTGGTTTCGTATTCTGCAAGAGCCAAGATAAGCGCGAAAATGTCCAAATTATGACAATATCGTTTCGCGCCGTCATTGGTCAAATAAATATGCGTTTTATTTCATTTTGGAGCGCGGCCCGTTACAGCGCCCGGTGAGTATGCCCCCTGAGTTCCGGCCGAACCGTTGCGGCGTTGCCAAGATTGCCATACGACGTTGCCGCGAACCACCGTTCGCCAACGGCGCTGCTCCAGGCATTCACCCAGCGCGTCGCCATCATTCTTTCGGTAGCCGCTTCGGCGCTCATCAGCCGCTTCATTGCCAGGCGCAGGCGGTACATTGCATACTGCTTGCGGCGCGCTTCAGTGTGCACTCGCGCGATCATTCATCGCCTCTTCGGTTGGATTACATAAACCCAAAGACCAGAAAGCCTATCTACACCGATACGTTCGAAGGCGGAGCTTCATTCGCGCAAGGTCGCGCGACGATGTTCATTAAGGCACGAAAGTATAGGCGGAGAAATCGGGGAGAGTATCGAGATCGTCATTCGCGTTGATTCGATTTCCCTTTCAATAACGATACGCCGCATATTACCGCGCTTGGAACCGCGATGATGCCGCCCTTTTGTCGCATTACAACCGATGAATGGCGGCATAGCTGCGGCCTTCCGCGCGATGATGGCACAAGGATAGATTCTGGAACGGTTCACGGCACGCAAATCCATGCGAACGACGACACACGGCGGCCCCCGAATGGCGCTCAGACGTGCGCTGAAACAACCCTTGCTGAATGCAGTAGCACGGTTGCCCGACAGCGTGCAGCGTGCCATGTTCATGCCGCCGGTACGTCGCGTCTGCATTCGCGTGCCGTTGCTGCGGGCCGTTTACTCCGGCTGCCTGCGCCGCCATCCCATCGACCTGCAATATGGCACGGACACGAGTGGTCTGGTCGACGCCACGATACTGCAGCGCGACGCAAGCCTCGTCGGCCAGTTGAGGCCTTACATGGGCTCGCAGCCGACCATCATCCGCCGCGCGCTCGACACGTTGGGCGACATCAGCGGCTATACGTTCGTCGATGTCGGCTGCGGAAAGGGCCGGCCGATGATCGTCGCTTCCGAATATCCTTTCTCCCTCGCCCTGGGCTATGACATCAGCGCGGACCTTGTGAGGACCGCGAACGCGAACGCGGTCGTCTTGGCGCGACGCTTTCCGCAACGGCCGCCCATCCGCGCCCTGCACGCCAACGTCGCCGATCTGAAGGTGCCGTCGGGCAACGTGGTCGTCTTCTTGTTCAATCCGTTCGGGCCCGAGTTGATGGCGTCGTTGCTGGAAAAGCTCGAGACGAGCCTTGCGAGCGGCGCGATCCAGCATTTGTTCGTCGTTTATGACAACCCCGTGTGCGGCAGCGTGTTCGACGGCTCGCTCCACTTGAAGCGCTGGTTTGCGGGCGTCTTTCCGTACGATCACGACGAGGTCGGCTTCGGACCGGAAGATCATGAAAGCGTCGTCATCTGGCAAAGCCTGCGCGGCGCGCGTGCCGACACGCACTCGGACCGCAATCGCCGCATTGCGATAAAAGACCGTCTCAGCGCTTCCCTTTCGGGTTGAATCATCAGCGCCACGAATTCATTGAGGAGACGCATGTGCCGACTTCCGCCGCTGCGCTGTATGAGTCGTCGCCGGCCGCCTCCTTGCGGCACGAACTGCGCGCCTGCGAGTCCCTCGAAGCATTTCGCGCAATCGAGCCGCAATGGCGCACGCTTTCCACGGCGGCCGATGGCCACTCGCCCTTCATCAGCTTTGCATATTGCGAGGCTGCCGTTGCGCGGGCACTAGCAAGCGGCGCGACGATCGAAGTCGCGACGGTGCACGACGCACACGAACTGCTCGCGCTGTGGCCTGTAGCGATCGTACGCAAAGGCGGCCTGCGAACCGCGCAGGCGCCTGGCTGCGGATGCGGCGAGGAATATGGCGGCCCGCTGATCGCCGATACGCGCCGCGCGGAACTCTACGCCGTCGCGCTTCAGGCGGTCATGCGGATTCATGCCGACGTGCTGCATATTCCAATGGTCGAAAACGGCAGCGCACTGCAGCACGCACTCGACGCCGTGCCGCAGTCGTGGGTGCAAGCCGCGCTGCCGCCTCGCTGGCGCGTGATGCCCGGATACTCGATAGGGCTGCGCGCCTATTCCGCATGGAACGATTTCCTCGCGACGCGACACTCCACGCTGCGTGCCGCGCTGCGTTCGAGCATCAAGCGGCTCCGGCGCGAAGGCGAAGTCAGTTTCGGATGGTGTGATACGGTCGAGGAAACGGAACGCGTGCTGATATGGCTATTCGCAAATAAACGCCAATGGGCGCTCAAACGCGGAATCGAATCGCCGTATTTGATGGACGACCGCACACGCGATTTTTTTATTGGCCTCGCGCAGAAAAACGACCCGAACAGTATGCCGCTCGTTGCTTGCATACAGGTCAATGGGCAGCCGGTGGCGGCCTCGGTCAACCTCGTCGGCACACGAACCGTCGAGTATCTGATCACGACGTACGACGAGGCGTTCAGCGTGTATTCCGTTGGCAACCTGCTGGTCGAATATATCGCCCAATGGGCACACGCGCACGGGCGCGATTTCGATTTCCGGCCGCTGCATGGCGATTACAAGGCGCGTTGGGCGGATCGCGAGACCCGGCATGAATCGCGCATCGTCGTGCTCAATGCGCGCGGGCGATTGATCGAGCTGGCGCTTTCATGGGAACAGGCAAAGCGCGTTTGCCGGAAGGCCGCGACGGTCGTTGCGGCGCATTCGAAATAAGCGGAGTTCGTGCGAGCGCGCCGCTCACGGCCTGACGACGCCGCGCGCCCTGTGCGTATCGCCATGCGCGAATTCATCGAGCGTTTCGAGCGCCGGGTTATGAGGAAGAATGAGTGCCGCGCCCGCGCCCACGAGCCCCGCACCGGCAAGACATAGCAGGCCCGCACCGAAGCCGCCCGTGCTGTCCTTGATCCAGCCCATCGCAAACGGGCCAAAAAAGCCCGCAAGATTGCCGAGCGAATTGACGGCGGCAATGCCGCCGGCGGCAGCCGCACCGGAAAGAAACGCGGCAGGCAACGTCCAGATCACGGGCAGGCAGCCGAAGATACCGAAACCCGCAACCGAAAGCGCCAGCATCTTGAGCACCGGACTGTCGAGCCCCGCGGCAGCCGCAATGCCGGCGGCCGCGACGGCCAGCGCGAATGCCACATGGCGCTTGCGCTCGAGGCGCCGGTCGGAATGCCTTCCCCACAGCACCATCGAAACGACGCCGACCACGTAAGGCAGCGCGGTCACGAAGCCGGTCTGCAGATTCGTGAGGCCAAACGCCTTGACGATCTGCGGCAGGAAAAAGCTCAGTCCGTAATTGGTTGCGTTCGCACCGAAGTAGATCAACGCCACGGCCAGCACGCGCAAATTGAAGAGCGCTTCCAGCACGCCGAACGTGCGCACCGCTTCGCGATGCCGGCGCTCCTGCGCCTGGCGCTCCACTAGCCAGCGGCGCTCGTCGTCGGCGAGCCAGCTTGCATCCGCTGGCTTGTCGGTCAGATAGAACAGCACGGCCACCGCGAGCACGAGCGCGGGCACCGCCTCGATCAGGTAAACCCATTGCCACCCCGCTAGTCCTCCTCGCCCGTCCAGCGAGAGCAGCGAACCCGAAATCGGGCCGCCAATCACCGTCGACAAGGGAATGGCCGCCATGAAATAACCCACCACGCGCCCGCGATATTTAGCGGGAAACCAGAGCGTGAGCAGAAAGATGATGCCGGGGAAGAAACCGGCCTCGGCAACGCCCAGCAAAATCCGCAGCCCATAGAACACGTGTGCGTTCGACATGCCCGTCAGCCGTGCGATATACGGAATGAACGCCATCGCGCCCGCGATGACGCCCCATGTGAACATGATGCGCGCGATCCAGCGCCGCGCGCCGAAGCGTTCGAGCAGCAAGTTCGACGGCACCTCGAAGAAAAAATAGGCAATGAAGAAGACGCCCGCACCAAAGCCAAATGCACTTGCCGAAAGATCGAGCGCCTTGTTCATCTGCAGCGCAGCAAAGCCGACGTTGACGCGGTCGAGATACGCCACGAAATAGCAGACGATCAGAAACGGCACGAGCCTTGCGGTTACGCGCGCCATGGTGCGGGTTTCGAGCTCCATAAGTGTCTCCTTCGAGGCGGGCATCGCGCTGCGATGTCGTGTGCCGGCCACGGACCGATCCGTTTGATGTCGTTAAAGACTAGTCGGTCATGGCGCGATACGAAAGACCGGTTCACATGATGGGACCGGCAATTAAAGCTTCGGGCACGAAAGCACCTGCAACGGCGCCGTCATGATGCCGGGTTGACCCTCGCCGGCGGGCGCGCCCCGCGGCCGCGTCGAGACGAGACGCACGCTGCCTGGCCCGGCGTTCGCGAGTGCATACTTCTCTTCGCTGCCCTGTGGTTGCCAATACGCGCGATACACGGGACCGTCGCTGAAGACGCGCAGCATGCCGTGTGTCGCTTCACCCGCGCTGACGAAATCGACCGCCTCTCCGCTGCGCAATGCGAAGCCGCCCGCGGCGTTCGCCCCCACGAGCCTGCCGCACGGCGGTGTTTCGTCGGGCGCGGAATCGGCGGCACATGCAGGCTGAATTGTCAGAAACGCCAAGGCGGAGCAGGACGACAACCCGAGCACAAGAGCCGTTTTCACACGCTACCTCGTGGACTCCTTATGATCTACGAAGGCCAGCAATCCGCGTTCCCGCATGTGAAAAGCCAAGCCCAAAAACGGCCGCGTTGCTTTGCACAATGACTCCGTTGCGCCGCGTTACCGGCTCGAACCGGCGGACTCGTACCAAACCCTCGAACGATTGACGACGGCAACGACCAGCAGCATGACCGGCACCTCGATCAGCACGCCCACCACCGTCGCGAGGGCAGCGCCGGAATGAAAGCCGAACAGGCTGATCGCCGTCGCGACGGCGAGCTCGAAGAAGTTGCTCGCGCCGATCAGACACGATGGGCCGGCCACGCAATGGGCAACGCCGAGCCTTCGGTTCAGCAGATACGCAAGCCCCGAGTTGAAGCAGACCTGGATCAGGATCGGCACGGCCAGCATGACGATGACGAGCGGTTCGGACAGGATGGCCTGCCCCTGGAACGCGAACAGCAGCACGAGCGTGAGCAGCAGCGCGCCGATCGACCACGGGCCGAAACGCGAGATCGTTTTCCGGAAATACGCGTCGCCCTTTGCAAGCAAGCGGCGGCGCAGCGCTTGCGCGAACGCGACGGGAATCAGGATGTACAACGCCACCGAGATCAGCAACGTATTCCACGGCACCGTAATCGATGAAAGTCCGAGCAGCAGCGCAACCAGCGGCGCAAACGCAACGACCATAACCGCATCGTTCAGTGCAACCTGCGACAGCGTGAAATACGGATCGCCCTTGCAAAGCTGCGACCACACGAACACCATCGCCGTGCAAGGCGCGGCAGCCAGCAGGATCAAGCCTGCGATGTAGCTGTCGAGCTGCGCGGCCGGCAGCCACGGCGCGAACACGTGACGGACGAACACCCAGCCGAGCAGCGCCATCGAAAACGGCTTCACGAGCCAGTTCACGAACAGCGTGACGCCGATCCCGCGCCACTGGCGGCCGACCTGCGCCATCGCCGAGAAGTCGATCTTCACCAGCATCGGCACGATCATCACCCAGATCAGCATGCCGACCGGCAGATTCACCTGCGCGACTTCGATCCCGCCGATCGCCTGGAACACTGACGGCAGCGCCCGGCCAAGCACGACGCCCGCGACGATGCACAGCGCGACCCACAGTGTCAGGTAGCGTTCGAAGAAGCCAATTGGAGGCCGGCTGCCATTGATTACCGTATCAGTGCGGGCCATCCGCTTCCTCCGGCGCGCGTTCGCCGATGGCCCGCAGCTCACGATGCATCGCGTTGTGGTCGAGCACGTGTAGCGGCAGATTCACGAACTGCGTCACGCGGTTCATGATCTGGCGGAAGACCCTGTCGAAGACCTGACGTTTCTCGTCGTCGGTCCCTTCGAAAGCGGCCGGGTCTTCGAAGCCCCAATGCGCGGTAAGCGGTTCGCCCGGCCAGAACGGGCAGGTTTCTCCCGCCGCCTGATCGCATACGGTAATGACGAAATCCATTTTTGGCGCGCCGGGCTTCGCGAACTCGTCCCAGCTCTTGCTGCGCAGTGCGGATGTGTCGTAGCCGAAAGCCGCGCAGCGCTCGGCCGCGAACGGATTCACCTTGCCGGTGGGATGACTGCCCGCGCTATACGCATGAAAGCGGCCTTTGCCGAGGATGTTGAACAGCGCTTCGGCCATGATGCTGCGCGCGCTGTTGCCCGTGCAGAGAATCAGTACGGAATAAACCTTGTCGCTCATGCGCGGCTCCGTGACGTAACGAGCGATTCGACCGGCGAGCAGCACGCGCCCGATGTCGCCGCGGGCGCGTGCGACATGCCATAAACGGGCGCAGATTCGAGCGTACGGAACGTCTCCCATGCAACGCCCTGCGGATCGACGGTCCATGCCTTGTCCGACTTCGCATAGCAGCAGGTCGTGCCGATCTGCTCGTCCACCGGCAAACCCGCAGCCGCGAAACGCGCGTTCATTTCGGCCAGCTCAGCTTCGGTTTCGACCTGGATGCCGATGTGATCGACGCCCAGCTTCGCCCCGCGCTTCGAAATCGCAAAGTTGACGGCCGGGTCGGCCAGCTCCCATTTGCAATAGTCGGGCTTGAGTACCGTGGGCTCGGCGTTGCCGAACATCGCGCGATAAAACCGGATGCTTTCGTCGAGGTTATCGACCGACACGTGAATATGCATGCGCTTCATTGTTTGCCTCCGCAGGCGCTTGGGAGATCGCTCGCGGCGCAATTCGCACCGGCGCAGCAATTCTCCGTGAGGAAACCGATCAAACCCGTCATGGCCTCGAAATTCGCCGTGTAAATCACGAAGCGCCCATCCTGCCGCGACTTCACCAATTCGGCGTGGGACAGGTCTTTCAGATGGAACGACAGGCTCGACGGAGCGACGCCCAGCTCCTGCGCGATTTCGCCGGCGGCCATGCCCTCCGGGCCGGCGACGACGAGCGCGCGGAAAATCGCGAGTCGCGATTCGTGGGCAAGCGCGCCCAGGGCGCGCACAACGAGGTTGGAGTCCATGAGCGCGAGCTTACACGCTTCGATTCCACATTTCAACGATTATCGAAATATAGATCGGTGGTGGACGATGCGGCGTCTCGCAGCGCGACCGGGGAGAACGGCGAATCTTAGGCCTCGCCTGCGTCTTTATCCAACACGTCGATATCGATCTGGAGCACGCGGCACACGTCGCGCACGAACTCTTCCATGGCGGCGGCGCACTCCGGGCTGCCCGGCGGAAAATCCTCCGGGTTCTTTTTGCCTTGTGCCCTGCGGATGACGCGAATGCTGGCCTCAAGCGCGCGCGCTTCGGCCCAGAGAGGATGTTTGTCGGGATATTCAGGAAGTTTGCGCGCCATGGCCGGTATTTCGGCACCCGTCACATGAACTTTAGGCCGCGCGTCATGCGAAAAAGCACAGTGGTCAAACTGAATGTTCGTCTATCCGTCGTCGTCGGACGGCCGATGGCAGCAACAGGAAACCGTGTCAATTCAATGCAGTCCGGCTAATGTCCGGCAGAATGCGGCCGTAAACCGATGCATTACATTTCGTTCCCGGCAGCGGCAAAGGGACAGCATCGATTCGCAAAGCAATGTTCAACGTTCTGGCTCAATATTGGGGGACGATTCGGCGCTCATTCGCCGCCGCGGACAGCGCTGCCCTCAAACAAGCTCAGTTGCGCGTGATGATCTATCAGCTTCCCATGATGTATGGGCTGCTGATCATCAACACATGGGGCATGGTGCTGCCCCACGAAGACGCCATTCCGGGCTGGCAGGGAGTCGCCTGCCCCGTCGTTTTCACGGGAATCTGCGTGCTGCGCGTGGTCTCATGGATAAGGCGGGCCAGGACCGGCGTGACCGCCGGGAATGCGGCCGCGATCATGCGCAACTCCGGCAGGCTGGCGTGGGTCTTCTCCATATCGTTCACGGCGTGGTCGCTGTCCCTCCTGCCCTACGGCGGCGCGGCATTCAAGCTCCACGTCGCCTTCTACATGGCCATCACGGTCATTGGCGTCATCTTTTGCCTGATGCACGTAATCAAGGCGGCCTTCACCGTCACAGCCATTGTGAACGGCGCGCTCGTGGTCACGTTTCTGAGCTCGGGAAACAGCGTCTTCCAGGCAATTGCGATCGATACGTCGCTGGTCTCGCTAGCCATGCTGGTCGTTTCATTCACCCATTTCAAGAATTTTTCGGACCTCGTTGCTGCGCAAGGCGAAAACAAGCGTCTCGCGAATATCGACAGTCTCACGAATCTCCCGAACCGGCGGGCGTTTTTCGCCTCGCTGGACAAACATTTCGATTCCGCCCAAACGTCTGGCAGCCGGCTCGCGGTGGGGCTGGTCGATCTCGATGGATTCAAGTCCGTCAACGACATCCACGGCCATTCCGTGGGCGACCACGTTCTCGCAGAAGTCGCGTCGCGCCTCGCAACAGCGGCTCGCGGCGCGACGACGCTTGCAAGGCTGGGCGGCGACGAGTTCGGCATCATCGTGACGGACGACTGCACCGATACCGGCCTCTCGCAGCTTGGCCTGAGCATCTGCGATGTCTTTCGTCATCCCGTGCTCGCCGGGGATATCTCCGTGCGACTCGGGGCGACAATCGGCTTTTCGACGTATCCGCATACCTCGCGAAACAAAGCGGACCTCTTCGAGGCGGCGGATTACGCGCTTTATGAAGGCAAACGCTGCTCGCGGGGCACGGTCACCATCTTTTCGGAGACCCACCGCAACGAGATCATCCGCGAGTCCCGGATCGCGCAGGCTCTGCGCTCCCCCGATCTGGGCAGCGAGCTTCACCTCGCCTTCCAGCCGATCTTCTCGCTCGACCAGCAGCGCACCGTCGGTTTCGAGGCCCTCGCGCGCTGGCAAAGCGCATTGCTCGGTACCGTCGCGCCCGGGGAGTTCATTCCCGCCGCGGAACGCAGCGGCGTCATCAACGAATTGACCCTCGCGCTGTTTACGAAGGCGTTAGCCTGCGCGAAACAGTGGCCGGCGCATATCGGCCTGTCCTTTAACCTCTCCGCTCACGATTTCGCCAGCGAGCCGACGGTGAAAGAACTGGCGCAGCGCATTCTCAGCAGCGGTATCGAGCCAGCCCGGCTCGACTTCGAAATAACCGAAACGGCGATGGCCAACGACTTCGACCAGGTCCAGAAGACGGCCGACGTGTTGCGCGGTCTGGGCTGCGGCTTGTCCGTCGACGATTTCGGCACCGGTTATTCAAGTCTTTCCTACCTGTGCAATCTCCCGCTCACGCGCCTGAAGATCGACAGGACGTTTGTCAGCGGTCTCAAGAAAGGGACGACGGCGTTCACGGTCGTTCGCACGCTGCTCAATCTCAGCCGGCAGATGGCGCTCGACTGCGTGATCGAAGGTGTCGAAACTGCAGCCGAACTAAAAACGGTTGCCGCACTCGGCGCAACCCTTGTTCAGGGGTACTACTGTTCTCGGCCCATGGATGCGCCGGCCGTCGCTGCATTTCTGAAAAAAGAAGAAGGTGTAGAGGAACCCGATTGGCTTCCGGAAAATTAATCAAATAACTTCCGTTCTAGCCAGATTACGATTTCAAAGTCGAGGTAATTCAGCCGGTCCGTTACCCAAATTACTTTCGGGTTCCCGCACCCGCTCGTCAACACGACGGTGCATTCAGAACCAGCACCGCAGGTATCGCGTCGATCATGCGCTCGAATGCCTTCGCGCGGTCCACCCAGCGCAATAATGGTCTGATACCGGGAAGCCGGAGGCAGCTATGCGGAGGAGGGGTATCCATTTATCCATTTCCGCACGGACGCAGTAATCACGAGAACAAGCATGAGCCCAAAGGGCAAGCCTATATGATCGGCAGGCGCCTCGTCGATTTTACCTGGCGCAAGGAGATACTCGAGCGTATGCCAAAAACGCCGGGGAGTTTTCTCAGGACCTTTTCCACGAAGCGACTATAGTCGTCGAGATCGGCTGCGACCACATGGAGCAGATAGTCTGCTTCTCCCGTCGTGTTGTCGCAGGCCAGTATGTTCGGGCTGGCCTGAATGATCCTTTCGAATTCTGCCGTGACCTCCTCCGAATGTTGCGTACACACGATCTGCACATATGCCATTACGCCCAACCCGAGTTTTCGCCGGTTAAGTGCCGTGTAGTAACCGTCTATCAGTCCCGCATCCTCCAGCCGTTTCAGCCGCCGCCAGCACGACGTCTCGCTCAAGGAAAAAAGCACGGCCAGTTTTGAATTGGAAATCCGCCCGTCCCGCTGGAGCTGGTCAAGAATGCCGCGATCGATGCTGTCCAGCTTTTCCATGAAATTTCCTTTCCCATATCGGCGGGACCCCGAAGGCATGTTCCGGAAGGTTCCGATATAGACCAGAAAATAGAAAGATAAACCCGTCATTTCCGGGATATATTGCATCAATCATGCGATATGAGATGGAAAAATGAAAGCCGCAGTCTACGAATCTTTCGGCGCCACCCCCAAACTGATGAATGTGGCCGATCCGACCCCGGCCCCCACGGCGTGGTCATCCAGGTCATGGCGACCGGCGTGTGCCGGAGCGACTGGCACGGCTGGATGGGCCACGATCCAGATATTGTGCTTCCGCACGTCCCGGGGCACGAACTGGCCGGCATCGTCGCGGCAGTCGGCTCAAACGTAAAGCGCTGGAGGGTCGGCGATCGCGTAACGGTCCCGTTCGTGGCTGGATGCGGTCACTGCCCGGAGTGTCATTCAGGTAACCAGCAGGTTTGCGAAAGCCAGTTCCAGCCCGGCTTCACCCACTGGGGCTCGTTTGCCGAATACGTCGGCATCCATTACGCTGACCTCAACCTGGTGCGCCTCCCGGACGCGCTCGACTTCGCGACTGCCGCAAGCCTTGGCTGCCGCTTTGCGACCTCGTTCCGTGCCGTGGTCGATCAAGGTAAAACCTCCGCCGGCCAGTGGGTTGCGGTGCATGGCTGCGGCGGCGTCGGCCTGTCGGCGATCATGATCGCAAACGCGATCGGCGCGAATGTAGTCGCCGTCGACATTTCGGAGCGGGCACTGGAACTGGCGGAATCGGTGGGTGCCGTTGCAACCGTCAATGCTGCGCGTGTGGCGAATGTGGTTGAGGCCGTGAAGGAAATCACACAGGGTGGCGCGCATGTTTCGCTCGATGCGCTTGGCCATCCGACGACCTGTTTTCACTCGATCGACAATCTGCGTCGTCGCGGCAAGCACATACAAGTCGGCCTGATGCCTGGCGATCACCCGACGCCGCAAGTGCCGATGAGTCAGGTCATTGCACACGAACTGGAGATTTTAGGTAGCCACGGCATGCAGGCACACCGCTATGGCGCAATGCTGGACATGGTCCATTCAGGCAAACTGCAACCGGGCCGGTTGATTAGCAAGAAAATCAGCCTGGGCGCATCGATAGATGCACTGATGAACATGAACAGTTCGAAGGCGTCGGCGTGACGGTCATCACGGATTTTGTGTCGTAAGGCAAGAGACCGTCCGGTCGGAACGCTGAAGCGCCACTCGCTCCCCCACCTCTTCACAACTGCAAAAAGAGCTTTAGGACTTCCAATCTTGGCAAGCTCGCGCGGGGAAACGGCCTCGCCCCGAAACCCGGCATTCCGCGACTGCCAGTCGAGCATGGTGACCTGCTGCTCACCGGTCCGGTACGCGACGTAGCTGTCGCTGCGTCAACCGCCGTCATGCCCGGCGGCGTCGTGTCCGCCCGTGTGGGTCTCCTGCGCCGGAATCATCCGTCGCGCCGCGCTGGCATTGCCGATCAGATTGCGTTCGGTGATCTCCGCGATGATCTGCGGCCTGCGAGCAGCGATCGATGCCGCGAATGCGCGGACGTCGTCCAGTAGCACGGGACTCGACAGATGCCCGGATGCGAAGTTGACGCTCACGTGAAAGCCGGGCGGCGCGGCCCATGCCTGCATGTCCTCCCCAACCAGCGCAAGCATGTGCTGCGTGAGCGGTACGATCACATGCTCATCTTCTGCAGAACTGATGAACACGTCGGGACGGACCGGGCCGAGGTCGCGGCGGCGCCAGCGCAGCAATGCCTCGACGCTGGCGCAACCGCCGGTTTCGATGCTGTAGAGCGGCTGGTATTCGACGTGAAACTCGCGTGCCCGGATGCCCCGCAGGATCCGCTCGTGCATCGAGCTCAGGCTTTGCTGGACGCGGTAGCACAGCCAGACGAGCACTGCCGACAAGACCAGCGCAATCGGCGCGAAGCGGAGCGCGAGGGCGCCCCAGTTACGATAGAGACGCGCGCTGCTGCCATAGAGCCGGATTGCGACGGGATGGCCTTGCATCGTGGTTTGCGCGGTCATCACGAGCATCGACGCGGTGCCGTCGGGCTCGGCCCTGCGCGATATCACGCCCGTACCGAGCTGGATCTCCGCGCCGTCGAACATGTCCGGCGGCGCGACGTCCTGGATCAGATCCATCAGATAGCGGTCGTCGATCACGGCGAACACGGTCCGCCCTGTCCCCGTCGGCCGGCCAACGAACAGCGCCGGGCGGTCCGGAACGACCGGAGTTCCGCTAGCGATCGCGAGCCACGGCCCGGATGGCGCGTGGGCCGGAATGTTCGCGATCGCGCCAGGCGGCGTCTGGTCCATTCCGGCCGCGGACGAGCACCGGACCACATCGCCGTCGACGACGTTCAGCGACCGCAGATGAGGCACGACCGCCGCTTCGCGCATCAGTCGCGGCAGCAACTCGGGGCAACGGCGGCCGGCAATCGGCGCGAGTCGCGCCAGCCGGCCATCGACGTCCAGCAGCAAGGCGTTTATCTGCGTCTTGACGAGCGCCGTCGACAGCGCGGCCTCGCGTTGCTGGATGAGCCGCGCTTCGTACCGGGTCAGCGCGCCGCACAACGCGACGGGCATGATCGCGGCGGCGGCAAGAACGAGGTTTGCGCGCCAGCGGGACCAGCCGGGCGATGGAAGGTGAGCCACGCAGTTTCCTCAGCAGGGGCCTTGTCTGCGCTCTCGCCGCCGCGCGGCCGGCGTCTCGCGGCGGCCTCGCAAACCGCTACGATGTCGCGAACGCCTGCTCCAGGTCCCCGATCAGATCGTCCACATCCTCGATACCGACCGAGATCCGGATCAGCGTCGGCGCGATACCGGCCGCCTTTAGCTCGGCCGGCGAAAACATCGAATGCGTCATCGACGCCGGATGCTCGACGAGGCTTTCGACGCCGCCGAGGCTCACCGCGAGCTGGATCAGCTTCAGGCCGTTCACGAACGTTTTGGTCTCGTCGAACGTGCCCGCCAGTTCGACGGCAACCATCCCGCCGGGCGCGCGCATCTGCTTGTCGGCAACGGCATGCGCGGGATGCGACTCCAGCCCCGGATAGTGGACGCTTGTCACGCGCGGCGAGCGTTCCAGATAACGCGCGATCTTGCCGGCGTTCTCACAGTGGCGCGCCATCCGCACCGACAGCGTCGCGATGCCGCGCAGCACGAGGTACGCGTTGTCCGGCGCCATCACCGCGCCCGTCGTATGCTCGATGCCGTCGAAGCGGATGCGCATGATGTCCGCCTTCGTGCCGCAGATGCATCCGCCGATCACGTCGCTGTGGCCGCCGAGATATTTGGTCATCGAATGCACGACGAGGTTCGCGCCGAGCGCCAGCGGGTTCTGCAGATACGGCGTCGCGAACGTGTTGTCGATCACGACGCGAACGTTCGCGTCGTGTGCATGCGCGATCGCGCTGATCGCCGCGATGTCGTTGACCTTCAGCGTCGGGTTGCAGGGACTCTCGAAGTAGACGATCGCCGTGTTCGGTTTCAGCGAGCGTTCGACGAGACCGGGATCGTTGAAGTCGACGAAATCGACCTCCACGCCGAACTTCGCGAGCGCTTCGTCGAACAGCTTGTGCGTGTCGCCATCGAGCGCCGTGTCCGCGAGCAGGTGGTCGCCGCGTTCGAGAAACGTCCACATCACGGTCGAAATCGCGCCGATTCCGCTCGCGGTGACGACGCAGTCTTCCGTATGCTCCAGCACGGCCATGCGGCGTTCGAGCGCCGCGTTGGTCGGATTGCCGAGCCGCGTGTATGCGTACAGGCCCTGCTGGCCGCTCAGGATGCCGGCGGCGCGCGTCGCCGACTCCTCGACGCTGCGGAATCCGAACGTGCTGGAACGGTAGACGGGCTCCGTCACGGAGCCGTACTCGTTGCGTTCCGCCCCGGCATGGATCAATTGCGTATCGCGCTTCATGCGACTTTTCTCCTGTGTGTCGACGGTTGCCCGGACGCCGCCGCAACCGCGTCAGGCACTCAGATCGTTGCGGTAGAAACGGCCATCCTTCATGACGACTTTCAGATTGCGCTCCGGGTCGGCGAGCAGGCCGATATCGGCAAACGGATCGCCGTCCACGATGAGCAGGTCCGCATAGGCGCCCGCCTCGATCACGCCGACCGCCGCGTCCGAATACGGATTGCGCGGCCCCGACAACGCGAGCAGTTCGGCGTTCACGGAGGTGGCCATCTTCAGGATCGCGGCCGTCGCATACCAGCGCGACAACGCGGCGAGCATCGCGCCCTGGGTCGCCGTGCGGTCCGGGTCGAACAGGATGTCGGTGCCCCATGCGGTCTTCAGCCCATATTGCTTTGCGAAGCCGTACGCGCCGTCTGTGCCGGTCACGATCTGGCTCACCTTGGCCGGATCCAGTTGGGGCGGCGCCGGATGCGCGGCATCCTGCAGGAACGGCTGCGAGCTGAACCAGATGTCCTCGCCGGCCATCAGGCGCGCGGTGGCCTCGTCGATCAACTGGCCGTGCTCGATGCAGCGCACGCCGCCGCGGATCGCGGTCTGGACCGCGCGCGGCGTATAGGCGTGAACGGTGACATAGGTGCCCCAGTTTGTGGCCGCATCCACGGCCGCGCGGAATTCGGCCTCGGTGAACTGGGTCACGTCGATGGGATCGAAATCGGAGATCACGCCGGCGCCGGCCGCGAGCTTGATCTGGCTCGCGCCGAGCATCAACTGCTCGCGTGTGCGCTGAAGCACCTGTGCGGCACCGTCCGCGATCGCGCCAAGGCCGATGGTTTCGCCGCGGCTCGGCGATGCAGGCTGCGCGGCGGGCACCTGGTACGTATCGCGGAAGTCGCCGTGGCCGCTCGTCTGCGAGATCATCGCGCCGGACGGCCAGATGCGCGGCCCCGGCGTCAACCCGTTGTCGATCGCGCGTTTCAGGCTGAATGCCGGGCCGGCCATGTCACGCACGCTCGTGAAGCCGCGCAGCAGCGTGCACCGCGCTTCCGCCGCCGCGACCAGGTTGATGTAGCCGACGTCGACCGTCAGCAGGTCCGCCTTCGGCATCGCGGCCATGATCGTGTGCCAGTGCGCGTCGATGAGGCCCGGCATCAGCGTGCGGCCGCCGCCATCGAGTACCGTAACGCCTTCGGCGGCGGGCGCGGACGCGTCCTCGATCGCGCGGATGCGCGTGCCGTCGACGACCACGCGCCGGCCTCCGACGAGCCTGTCCGACCGGCCGTCGAACAGGCGGACGTTTGCAAACGCAACGGGTGTCGCCGGCGCGACGGGAACGACCGACGACATGCGGTCGACAGACCACGGGCTTTCGTGCGCCGCGCCCGGAACCGGCGCGGCCAGGCTGGCGAAACGGCGCGTCAGCAATCCGTCGAGGCGCGCGAAAGCGGGACTGTGGCACGCGCACCTAAGGACGGGAGGACGGACATCCACGACGGAATCATCGCTTGCCCGCATCGATTTACCTCGCCGGGAAGCCGTCGCCGTTGCGGCGGGCAACGATGCGCCCGGGCGGCGACAGCGGCCAATGCCGGTTAACGTAGCACCGGCGCCGCAGACTTGTTCAGTCACGGGCCAACGGCCGGTTCAGTCAGCGTTCGTGCCGGACATGTTCGCTGGCGACGCCGCCATCGAATTCACGATGATCGACTGGACCTGGTTTCGGCCCGACGACTTGGCCCGGTACAGTTGCTCGTCCGCAATCGACACCAGCCTGTCCGGGCTTCCATCGTTCGACGGCACACAGGTCGCGCAACCTATGCTCACGGTGACCCTGCCGGTTTCGCTTCCGGGGTTGCCGATGCCGAGCGCCTCGACGTTGGCCCTGATTGTTTCTGCGACCTGCACCGCGCCGTCGTGACCCGTGTCAGGCAGCACCGCCATGAATTCCTCGCCGCCGTAACGCGCGACCAGATCGACCGAACGCCGCGTCGCCGACGCGACGCACCTCGCCACGGTCGCCAGAACGTCGTCGCCCGCCACGTGACCGTAGGTGTCGTTGAACAGCTTGAACCGGTCGACGTCGACGAAGAGAACCGATAGCGGACGCTGCTCGCGCAGCGCATGATTCCATTCGATCTGCAATCGCTGGTCGAGCGTGCGCCGGTTGTTCAGCTTCGTCAGCGGGTCGGTCGCGGCGAGGCTGGCCAGTTCGGCCTGGGCCCGCAGCTTGTCGCGCAGCGTCCAGGCGAGCACCCAGGCGCCGATCGTCAGCACCACGCCGAACAGGATGGCCACGCTTTCGGTAATGAGCCGCTGTCTGCGCCAGTTCGCGAGGACGTCGTCCATTGCCGGCGCGACGACTGCGATAAACGGCAAGCCGGACACGCGCTGGTAGCTGTAGAGCCGTTCGACGTTGCCGCTTCCCGTCGCGGTGATCGTGCCGCTTTCGTGCCCCATCGCCTCCCGGAATACGGGGATGCGGGCGACACTCGTTCCCACGCGCGCTTCCGAGAACGGCTTTGCCGCGAGGACCGTTCCGTCGTCGAGCAGGATCTCCACGATTCCTGGTTCCTTGACGTTGACCCGGCTGAACAGCCTGCCGAAAAGCTCGAGCTGTATTTCGAAGAAGGCGATGCCGGCGAACGATCCGTCGGGCCCGTTGATGCGCCGCGTCAGCGCGATGGAAAGCCGTCCCGCATGCAACCGGGAGCGAAAGGGATGCGAAACGACGAGCCCCGCCGACGGGTCGTTCTGTTGATCCAGAAAATAGGCGCGATCGTTCAGCCTCAATGCCGGATTCACTTTCCGGTCACCCTGCGAGGCAATGATCCTTCCGTCCGCGCCGACGATTAACTTGCCGTCGACGTACGCGTCGTCGGGCAGTCTACGGAACAACTGCCGTTCGCGGGTTTTCTCCGGGAACGTCCACGTATCGGGATCTTCTGCGACGGCGACGAGATCCTGCAACTGCACGTCGTAGACCTTGAAGCGCTGCTCGAGGTCCGTGGCGACGAGCGCATTGAGGTTTTCGGCGTTTTCCCGCGCGCGGGCGATGACGTTCTCGCGCCCTCCTTCCACGACCGCGAGCGGCACCACGATGACGACGATTGCCGCCAGCGTGCCTGCAATACCGACGGCGTTCGGGTGGTTTCCCGTCAGCCGAACGAGCCCGGCCGCCACCGCCGACGCGAATTTACGGAATCCTGATGTCACGGTGGTCTGCCGGACGTTCATGATGGATGCCTCCCGGTCAGCGGCAATCGTTCGGTGGCGTCTGTCCCGCGAAGCGCCCGGCAATCCAGGCCACGGCGTCGCGGCCGATGAAATGGTGTGATACGCCGGTAAACATCGCATACCGTACAGAAGCGCCTGCGTCGCACAGGCGGCGCACGTAACGTTCGGTGACGGCGGGCGGAATCGTCGTATCCGCGCCGCCCTGGGCGAGATACACCGGAACGTCCGCCGGCACGGGGCCCGTGCTGTTGCCTGCCTCGATGCCGCGCCACGGTTGCGTGTCGCCGGGCAACGCGAGCATCCGGTAGGTCACGGGGGGAACCGGCTTGTCCGGCGGCTGCGTTTTGCCGTCGAGCAGCGGCGCGAAGCACTGGCTTGCCAGTTGCACGACGTGAGGCTGGTCGGCGGGCGGCACGAGCGGATCGAGCGGTGCGCCGAACACGCGGTTCCGCGCCGTCATCACCATGGCCGTCAACTGCGCGGCGCCCGCATCGCGGGGATCGCCGACGATCAGCGACGTGAGGTCGGTGGCGGGCGCCGCGGCGGCGACGCCCACGAGATGCAGTTCCGGCGCGTAATCGCGCGCGAGCAGTCCGGCGCTCAGCGACGCGTGACCGCCCTGCGAGTGCCCCCATGTCGCGAAGCGCGTGCCCGCATGCGCTTCGGGAATATGGCTGGCGGCACGCACGGCGTCCAGCACCGCGCGCCCCTCGCTCCGAACGACGAGGTACGGATGCGGCCCGGGCGTGCCGAGCCCCGGGTAGTCGGTCGCGACGACGACATATCCGCGCCGCAGCATCGCGGCGAGTCCCATGATGGTGTGCAGTGCGTCGGGCGTCAGCGACGGCGCGCACGCCTGAACGACACCGGTGGTCGGGTGCTGCCACGCAACGACGGGCCGTCCGCCGGCGGCCGCGGGTCCGTCCGGCGCGGCGACCACGGCCGACACCGCAATCGGCTCGCCGTGCAGTCCGGTGGACCGGTAGAGGATGCGCCATGCGTGCGTATGCGGCGGGGTCTTGCCCGTCCACGTTTCGCGCCGGATCAGCGTACCAGGCAGGCCGGAAATGGCCTGCGGGGCGGCCGTGTAGAACGGCGGGATGTCGTGCCGGGCATGCGCATGCGCACCGGAAGCCAGGGAAACGATGGTCGCAACCATTGCCGCGCGCCGGCCATAAGTCGCGCATTGCCTGGTGATCTTCGTGACACTCATCGCGCACGCTCCGCAATGAATTACCCCGACATAATGCCACCGGTTTCAATAAGGATCGGAGTAGAGAGACCGGCGAGTGACGGCACCCTGAAAAGGTGTGCCGTTGGGCCCCGGAGGCGAAGCGGCGTCTTGATGGGGTGAGGTGGCGGAAGGCAGCCGGAGTCGAACCGACCCGGGAGCGGCTGACGCCCCCAACCGGATTTGAAGCCCGGCCGTACCACCCGATACGAATGCCTTCCTTCGTGTGCCGTTATGTGCCGTTAAGCATAAAGTGGCCATCTGGCCAGATTATGGTTTATTGCCCGACGGGCCACATTATGCTTTATCGCGAGACGGTGGTAGTTTATAGGGTTTTGCTTTGGATGGTGCCAATAATGGGCGTAAAAAAACCGGCATCGCGCCGGTCTCTTTGTGCCAGAAGGGCAAGCAGTCTGGGGTTCAAGCCTACGTCAGCTCGTCCCTGAACTCCTGCAGCAGGTAGACAGCGCCCTGGACTTTGCCGAACTCCTCGGGCGTCAGTCGCGTCTTCAGCGAGCGAAGATTGACCGCTTGGCCATCAGCAACCATCCCCAGGCATGCGGCCTCGACAATGCTCCTGGCCTGCTCGATGCTTTGCTCCCCTTTTCGCTTCATGTACTGCTTCCATCGCTCGCTCAAAACGCGAGCCTCCCGATTGGCGTTCCGGTAAAGCCCGTGCAGATTGATGTCGAGGCGGCGTGCAACTTCGGCGACGCTGATAGGCGTTGGCAACCTTGCCATCGCCGTCATCTCCGTTCGGACCTTGTCACAATCGAGCGTTCGCGGAGTCGACCTCGTTCCATGCTCGGGAAACAACAGTGCCAACTGATGCACGCTAGCAGACACTGGCGTCCAGCCAGATATGTCACCGGTGAGAACTTTCGGGAGTGACAGTCCGGTCTGCGATGCAATACGCAGATGCCCAGACAAGCCCGGGCAACCGCCACTTTTCATCCAGTGATGGACTGTCGCTCGATTCAACCCGATTCGCTCGGCAAAATGGGCACTCTTGCCGTTGTCGAGACGAGTAATGAGATGTTGGATGGTACTCCGCAGCACGTCTTGTTCAGGAGCATGAGCCAACGTCGGCTGCATGGCGAGCATCGCGCCGACCTGATTCGCTTTCCACAACGCTTCGGGCGTGGCCACGGCACGTTCACCGCCGGCGCCGAGAAATGCGCCGCAATGACTGCACCAACCCGGCACGACGTAAGCTGATTTCCGCCGTCCTTCCGTGCGCCCGCAATCAGGACAGGTGTTAACCAGTTCGGTCTTGTGTTCCGGGCACCCTGTCACCTCATTCACCGTCCACGCCAGACGGAAGTACGGCAACCGGCCGTCTGCTTTGTCCTGGGCGAAACAATCCCGGCACCAGCGCGACGACCGGTTCGTCAACCCAAGCTGGGAGACAACGTCTCGCCACGGCAGCAACGTCAGGTTATCCAGGCGCTCGACACCGGTCATCGCCGAGAGTGCCGCCGACCAGTTGTTTGCCGCGTCGCCCATACCGCAGATATTCGCCAAGCTCCAATCGTCGCGGCCGGAAATCTCCCAGCCCATGGTCGATGCCACCTTGCGCGACAGGGCTACCATCGAAACGCTATGCGAAACCGCCAGTCGGCACAGATAGCTCAGCAGGCTCTCCACCGCAGGAGTGCCCAGTCCGATAGGCTCCAGGGCATGCAACTCGGAGCGGGGATTCGTTGGTGCGCCGCTCATGCTACGCTCCGGTCGCGGCGAAGAGTCGAACGCCGGATAACCGGCATCTCGCGCGTCAGGCTCGGCCTGATTTCCGCTTCACCATCCAGGATTTCACTCAGAATCTGACGATGCTGGGTCTCATTGAGAAGCGCGCGTTCCAAGGCGTGCACCGACCATTTCCCGTCGACCTCGGCCAGCCGCGCAGCGCGGCTCAATACTGCGCTCAGCGTCCCGATACAGCCCAGCGTATTTGAGAGAAGCGCCTGGGCATACGGCATCAGCTGGTCATTTCCCCACAGATGGGGAAGTACCTTCTGGAAGGAGCGCAGGCCAGCGTTGAACGCATTGACATCTTCCGGACAGTCTTCGCGATAACGCTCAAAATGAATCACATGCGTGCGGCGCGTCAACTGTCCGGACAATGCCATCAACTGATGCAAATCGTACGACCCAACCATCACCATCTGCGTCCCGCCATTCGCCAGCGACTTTAGCGTATCAAGCTGGATAGGCAGCTTGCGTCTGCTTGTCTGGCGAATAATATGCGCCGCCTCGTCAATCACGACGAATTTCACCTCGCGCTCATCCAAAGCTCGCTCAACGCCCGAGCGCAGCGCAGCCAGACCACCACCGCGCCCGCCGTACGGGCGCACCATCCGCCCGGTGTGCTGGTCGACACCGTAGGCAGATTTTGGCACGTCCATGTCATCACCAAGCTGGGCCAGGATGCGCTGGTAAAACAGCCGCCAGGAGAATTCGTCTTCTCCAGATGCCGGGGCTTCCACATAGATAGCCGGAATCATCCCCGGATTCGCATCCATTTCGATAACTGATTCTTCGAGCTGCTTCTCGACCAGATACCTGGTCAGCGTGGTCTTGCCAACGCCAGTCGGACCACAAATGGCGATGAGGTTGTCCTGGCTGCCGGGATAAACCGCCGCACGCACGGCATCGATAACCTGCTTGATGCGGGGATGCATGAAGCGCTTGCCATTCAGGGAGGCTGCCGAAGGTTGCACCGGCGACAGCAAGGATTGCTCTTGTTGTTTCATGATTCTCTTTAAAACTCGTCAAGGTCAGTCAGGTCGCCCCATGCCGCCACATCCGCAGCAGGCGATTGTTGAGACGAAGAAGTTTGAGCAGCATCTGGCTGCACGTCGGTGTGGTCCGGCACGTCATCTGCCAGACCAAATTTTGGTTTCGGCGGAACAGGCGTAATGCTTCCGGCCAGAAGACTTCCATACAGCGCCTTGGCTTCTGCCTGTCGTTCGAGCGCAATCGCTACTACCCCTTCCGGCGTGAAAGTCGCCATGAATTCCCGTAGCCGCTGAACTGCTTTTTCGTCATCAATAGGCGCGCCGGTGCGATTGAGGTACTCTTCCGTCATCGCCCGCCGCTCGAGTTCCGTAAGTTGCCCCAGTCCATGCAGGTTGCGGCAGGTCGCATGCAGCCACTGGTTCTTTATCCGGACATAGACGGATGCGGCATCCCACGGGTCATATCGCACCGGGAATTGCTGCCCAGCAATCTGCGGCTGCCGAAAATCCGGGTGCCAATAGTGGTAGTCATTGACCTTGACGCCGCGCTGGGCGTCGACCTTTCTCGTGCCCGTTCTATCGACGGGCGGGCATGTCGCAATCAAGAAGTCACGGTTGTACTGAATGCGCATGTGCGCACGAGCACCACTCTCGCGAAGGCCACGCTGGAATGCGTCACGCGGCGACTCCCCAAGCGCCGGATGGGCATTCGTGTCGTAGAACTCGGTCGCCCAGTGTTGAATACCGAAGTACAGCGCCTCGATGGACCACTCAGCGAGCTTCTTCGGCAAATGTGAACCAGAGACGGTGCGGACATTTTTCATGTCTTTCGTATTGCCAGCCAGGTTGTGGATATAGTCCAGATTCAGCCGACCGAACATCCGCTCGAGCATCGCCCCGTGCCGCGGCTGCCCTGCCGGCCGGAAACGCAGGTGCGTTCCCATCGCCATCAGGAATGCTTCGAAGGCATGGGACCTGAAATCTGTGCCGTTATCAACAACGATGAATTCAGGCAGACGATGAAACCGGCGCACGATGTCACGTATCACCATCATGACCGAGTGATACGATGGCGGGTCATAGGTCAGATAGATGCCAACGATACGGCGGCTATAAGCATCGACAGCCAGGGTCAGCCACGCTTTCCCAAGCGACTTCCTCGTTCGCCCCGACACCAGTTCGATGTCCAACAAGGTGTGGTCGATATGCACATACTGCAGCGGTCTGCTGCCATGCTTCGGGGTATCGAAATACAGCACGTCGATAAAGCCGCTCTCCTGGTAAGCCAGACGCTTGCCGTGGCGTTTTCGAGTGTTGTGCGGCGTCGCGCGCGCGTCGATGAATTTAATCAGCGTTGGATACGACGGCGGCTTGATACCTGCCTCATCGCAGATAACTACGAGATGTTGATGGCACACCTTGTAGTTTTTCGCTTCCGAGGTATCCCACGACTCGGTATAAGTCCGCTCAAGCATCTCGACCTGCTCCCGGGTCAACCGTGAATTCCGGTTGCCACGTGCGCTCGTGCGAGGCACCAGTGCCAGAATCGGATGCCCGCCATTTGCTTCGGCTTCGCGCTGCATGGCCGCCCAGCGACGCTGGCTACGTGCCGGGCACTTGCTTTCGTCGCCGGTCTCGATTAGCGCCATCCGACGAAGCGCCTCTTCCAGTTCCTCCCGGCTGTACTGCCCCGCATTGATACCCTCGGGCTCGGCCATCTCAATGACCCGGATACGCCCATTTTCGTGGGCATTCAGGAGAAAATTGAGCGTCAGCTCGAGGCTCTTCCCATCCGAGTCATTGCAGACCACTGACGTCTCGCCAGCGATAACGATGGTTAGCACCCGCCCCCCGTACTCGAACCGGGTGCCGGCGGCCGGGTTAAACGCGAAGCTCTCGAGTCCGGGCATATGTGTCGACTGCACTTCTGCATGCATGAACTCGAGCAGCATGTCATCGCGATAGAGCCGGAAACGACGCGGCTCGGTCAGGGAGTCGTTACCCAGGTCGGTGGAGACCTGTTTGTGCGCGATGGCGTAGTTCAGCTGGTCGGCTACGAAATCGTATGGGGACGTCAGCAGTTCCGAGAAGAACAACGCGCCGTGTTCGTTCAGTGCAGCTTGCAGTCGGGTAAGAACATCTTCCGGGCACGGTTCGGCCGCCGGATGAAAATAGTCAGCCAACGCCAGAAAGTTCTCGACGCGGCGGCGTGGAACGCCGCGTTCGGTACAGATGCGATAGCGGATTCCCAAGTCAGCCATCTGCTTTTCGATTTGCGGCGAACGCCAGTTACCATCCACATCACGGACGTAGCGGTACGGATATTTTTCGGCCAGGCGCACCAGTTTCGCTTCGGATTTCCACTCCTCGAGTACGAAACCGTCACGGCAAATCAGCAAAAAATCCGGGTAGTGCGTAATGTTGCGAATCTCGCCGGTCGAATCATCGATGAGTTCCAACCGCAACTTGCACGGCTGCGCGTAGAACTCGAGCACCTTCGGGTCGAACTCATGGTCGATTGCAGCGGCAAACTCGATATGGCGGCTTTCGGTCGCGATTTCGCAGCCCATCTTTCGGCTGGCCATGACCGTGATGACGTTCCCGCCCCGCGACTGCACATCGCGCACCGGCGCCTGCACCCGGCTATCCCGAATGAGTCGCCGACCGGCCTCAGGCGTGCCGAGCCAGTCGAACAAGTCCGTGAGCTGTTTCTGGTCAAGCATCTCCGCACCTGTCCGCGCTACGGATTCGACAGTTGCGACACGCCTCGCCCCGCGGCGTGACGTGCTGGCGTGTGCTTGAGCTCGGGGATTTGCTGGTCGGCGCTTGCGACCTCCGGAAGAACAACTGCCTTGGGTGCCCGGAGGAGGCGCGGAACTCAAAGAATCGTGATGTGACTGCATGAATGCTGCCGAAAAAAATCGAATCGGAGCGCACTCTAATGCAACATCTTTCGCCAATCAAGCAGCAAAATTCACCAAAATAGCCATAAACGCACAAAAAGCTGCGAGATAAAATCGAAAATCTCCCAGAGTCGCAAGGGAGATTTTGCAACTGGCAGCGTTGGGGCTCGCAAGGGTCGTTTACGGGTAAACACCTACCTTCGTGATGCCTACACAGCGGTGTGTACACCGGCACGACTCGAAAGGTGAGGGACCGGGCAAAGCAAAGTGGGAAATTCGAAGGGGACGGATGCCCCGTCCATGGGAAGGCGCACCGAGACTGTTCGCCTGGCGTACTGCCTTGCTGAAAAGGCCCAGCCGCATCGCGACCTCCTGTCGTACCCTCTCATAAATAGGGGGACAACCGCGCGAGCGGGCAGCATTACGGTGGCAAGTCCATTCTCAAAACTACACGCCAGCATTGCACCGGCGTGGGTTTACCGTAGTAAATCGTGGAAATTTTTCAAGTTTTATGGTCGTTAAAGGGCTCAAAACCCTTGAACCGACCCGCCGTCATGCGGTTCGAGCCGCCCTTCGCCACACCATAGGTAGAATCAACCTGACACGACTCATTTGCGTTTTGAGCAATGAGCGATATACAAATACCTGCCGCCCATACGGATAGCGATGAATCCCCAGACGCAGTCGGAAGATGGCAAAGGCCTCCTGCCGCTCACTCACTATCCTTCGTCGCCTCGTAGTTCACCGGGATTACGATTCGCAGCTCCCCTATGCACTACGCATGGATTCGGCGAATTCTCGCGAATAGTAGTCAGTAATACCGGATATTCAGGCTGAGCCGAGGGAATAAAAACGCGATGTTGACACAACCGACATGTGTGAAGAGAGAATAAAATTCTTACGCGCGAATGCGAGGAAATCGCACAATCAGTATCGTGGCTCAACCTGGATGACGCCGTCCAAAGGAATGGCGACCCGGTTGAATTTATGTCCGAATAGTAAGGAACGGGGTGATGACGCAAGGACAGGCAGATGACGCAGAGAACTTGACGACCGACACCGACAGGAAGCTACCGAGCGTTCAGGTTATTGCCGACCTGACCATCGGGTATGCGGCAATCCAGAACAATGTCCCGGTCGTCCGTGAAATTCTTGTCGTAAATGATGGGGAGACGACGCTCTCTGATGTCGAGCTACTGGTCAAATGTGTGCCAGCTTTTGCCGAGCGTGCCCGCTTCCGCTTCGAGGCATTGGCGCCCGGCGAGAGCCGCCGCCTCGCACCGGTCGACCTACGTCCGGACCACCAGTATTTCAGCCAGCTCGACGAGTCTGAGCGAGCCATCATCACAGCGACGCTGCGCGTCGATGAAACGGAACTCGTAACGGCAACGCACAACATTGATGTGCTCGCCTACGACCAGTGGGCAGGTACGCGGTCGTTACCCGAACTGCTCGCCGCGTTTTGCATGCCGAACTCGCGGGTCGTAGACAAGCTCCTCGCACGTGCCTCCGGCTTGTTGCGTCAGACGTCGGCCGACCTGTCTATGGACGGATACCAGTCCAAAAATCGGGAAAAGGTCTGGAAACAGGTGTCGGCTATCTACAGCACGATAGTTGCGGAAGACATCCAATACTCCAACCCGCCAGCGTCGTTCGGAAATGACGGTCAGAAAATCCGGACGCCGGAACGCATCCTGGACGGCAAGCTTGCGACGTGTCTGGACCTCGCCATGCTGTTTGCCTCCTGCCTGGAGCAGGCAGGTCTGCATCCCGTCGTGCTCTTCAAGGAAGGTCACGCCTGGGTCGGTGTCTGGCTGATAGACACCAGTTTCCCGACCGCATTGGTGGACGATGTTCAGGCGGTTCGCAAGCGAGTGAAATCCGGCGAGTTCATGGTCTTCGAAACCACGGGCGTCGCAGGCGGACAGAAGCCGTCGCTTCGCTGGGCCTGCACCCGTGGCGGGGAACACCTGAATGACGAAGCCGAGTTCGCGTACGCCGTCGATGTCCGGCGCGCCCGCGAAGTTCAGATTCGCCCGCTCCCGTCCCGTTCATCGCAGTCCGACGAGCAGAATGTCCCGATTGCCAAGGCCGAAACGCCCGTCATCGAGGACGTACCGCCGTTGCCGCGGCTAGACCCCGTCGTCATACCTCTACGCGATGATGTCACGCCAGAAACTCCAGAGGGGCGTCTGGCGAAATGGAAGAGCAAGCTGCTCGACCTGACGCTTCGCAACAAGCTTCTGAATTTCAAGCCGACGAAATCTTCGCTGCGGGTCATCTGCCCCGACCTGAGTGCACTGGAAGACCGGCTTGTGGACGGAAAAGAATTCCGCGTTCGTGCGAAGCCGAAGCTGATGTCCGGTTTGGACGGCCGCGACGCCGATGTGTATGCCGGTCGAAACGGCACGGCTGCAATGGATGACCTCGCAACTGACGCACTCGGCAGAAACGAAATCGTCACGGATGTCGAGGAAGAAACGCTGGAAGGTCGGCTTCTCGATATATTCCGGACGGCCAGCACAGGCATGGAGGAAGGCGGTGCCAATACGCTGTTTCTGGCTTTCGGGATGCTGGAATGGCGGGAGACCAAGGATGCCGAATCCAGCCACCTGGCTCCGATTCTGCTAATCCCCGTCACGCTGACCCGTCAGTCTGTCCGAAGTGGTTTCCGCCTGGCACGTCACGACGACGACGCGCTCGTGAATCCAACGTTGCTGCAAAAGCTGCAGCAGGACTTCAGCCTGAAGCTGCCGTCGTTTGACGTCTTGCCCGCCGATGACCATGGCATCGACGTCAGCGGGATTCTGCAAACCTTCCGCCTGCATGTAGCCGAGTTGAAGGGATGGGAGGTTAAGGAGCAGGTCCATCTGGGTATCTTCGCGTTCACGAAATACCTGATGTGGAAAGACCTCCAGGACCGTCAGAAGCAGCTCCAGGAAAACAGCGTTGTCGCTCATCTGATTAACGACCCCGGCAAGGCATTTGCTGACAGCGCAACGGGCTTCGAACCTGGCACCCTGGATGAGAAATTTCGGCCTCGGGACCTGTTCACCCCGTTGCTGTCGGACTCGTCGCAGTTACGTGCCGTTTGCGTCGCCGCGGAAGGCAAGAATCTCGTCATTGAAGGTCCGCCGGGTACGGGCAAGAGTCAGACCATTTCGAACCTGATTGCGCACCTGCTGGCTACCGGAAAGACCGTGCTGTTTGTCTCGGAGAAGATGGCCGCGCTGGAGGTGGTGCACCGCCGGCTCAGCAGCCTCGGTTTGGGGCCGTTTTGCCTCGAACTGCATTCGTCGAAGGCAAAGAAAGCAGACGTCTTGAAACAGCTCGGCGTCGCCCTCGATGCAGCCGGGACACGCACGGTCAAGGACTGGGAGCGAGAGTCGGAACGGCTACTGACGCTTCGAACAGACCTCAACGGCGTTGCGCGTGCGCTGCATCGCATCCATCCGAACGACCTGACCATTTACGATGCCATCGGAACCAGCCTGCAGTATGCGGAATGGCGACCTGGCGTGATGCCATGGGCCGATGCCGATGTACATGACCGTACGCAACTCGAGGCACTGCGCGACGCCTGCCGCCAGATGGGAGCATTGGCTAGCCAGTTGAGCAGCTTGCAGAACCATCCTCTGGCGGTCGTTCACAGAACTGAGTGGACGCCATCCTGGCAGCAGGAGTTTATCGATGCGATTTCGAAGTTCGATGCCCAAACCAAGAATCTGGACGAGGCCGCGTTAAACCTGCTGAATCAGCTGGGTCTTCCCAAGATTGCATTTTCCCTGAATGGGTTGGGCACGGTCGATGTACTAGCCGACGTGCTTTCTGCCGCACCCACCGTCCCGGTCGATGTTGCCCGGTCGGCGCATGACGAGTACGTTCGCAATAGACTGGCCAGTTTGCGACAGCACGGCCTGGCACGCAATCAGGTGTGGGAACCGCTGGGCAAACACTACGTGGATGACGTTGCTACCCTGAACGCGTCCCAACTGAAGCTGCAATGGGCGGCAGCAACCAATACCTGGTGGCCGAAGAGCCTGTTTGCCCAGCGTGGGGTTACCGGAAAACTGCGCCTGTATCGCCAAGACCAGCGTCGCCCTCAAGGTGGAGATGTGCCGGCTGTCATCACGGCACTGACAGCCGTCAACGCCGAAGACAAGGCCATCGAGGCCATGTCGCACGATGCGACACAGCTGCTGCATGAAACGTTCGCAGCGTCGAAGACGGACTGGGCCGCCGTTGAGTCGGCCGAGCGGTGGGCAACATCCTTTGCCGACGCGGTAACGGCTATTGCCGGCAATGACATCGAACTGGCCCAAACGCTTCGCACGAAGCTGCAGCCGTTTGTTTCCGACAACCGGAGCATGCTGAAGGCAGACATGCCTCTTGGCGCAAGTTTGCTGTCGTACCGAGATTGCTATCGAGAGTTCACGGCCCAACTCCGCCATGTTGTTGAGCTTGGACAGTGTCAGGCCGAGCTCGGATTGGACCCGACCGTAGCCGGTATAACTCCTCGACTGTCGAGCCTGCTTCAGGGATGGCAATCGGCCTCGCGACAATTGCAGCCGTGGTGCCTGTGGCGGAAATCCCGCGCCAATGCAATTAGCAACGGATTGCAGGGAATTGTGGATGCACTGGAGGCTGGTGAGGCACCGTTGTCCAGCGTGGCGGTGTTCTTCGAATACAGCTACCAGAGCTGGTGGCTGCGGAAAGCGATTGACCGGGAGCCCGTACTCTGTAGTTTCGCGAGTGCCGAGCATGACCGCAAGATTGCCGAGTTCAAGGAGGCCGACGAGCGTTTCCAGAAGCTGACCCAGCAATATATTGCGGCCAAACTGGCGGGACAGATTCCGGCGGGCGTCGAGGTCACGCCCGGCGCAGATTCTGAGCTGGGGAAATTGCGACGCGAACTGCAGAAGCAGCGCAAGCACATGCCGATTCGGCAACTGGTGCAAAACCTGCCGAGCCTGATGACCCGGCTGAAGCCATGCCTGCTGATGTCGCCTTTGTCGGTCGCCCAGTATCTGGACGCGTCGCACGCCCAGTTCGACGTGGTCATCTTCGACGAGGCTTCCCAGATTCCGGTGTGGGATGCCGTCGGTGCCATTGCGCGCGGCAAGCAGCTCGTCTGCGTCGGCGACCCGAAGCAACTGCCGCCGACCAGTTTCTTCTCCCGCTCAGATGACTCTGACGATGGCGTGGACAGCGACGACGTCCAGGACCTGGAGAGCATCCTGGATGAGTGCCTTAGTATCGGCCTGCCTGAACTGCGGTTGACCTGGCACTTCCGAAGCAAGCATGAAGGGCTGATTACCTTCAGCAATTTCACGTATTACGACAATGAGCTGGTCACCTTCCCATCGCCCGTCACAAACGACCAGAGTGTGCACTTCGAACGCGTTCATGGTGTCTACGACCGCGGCGGCTCGAGGACTAACCGCGCGGAAGCCGATGCCATCGTCAAGGCAATTGAACAGCATTACCTCGACGCGACGAAGCGACGTCTGACGCTTGGCGTGGTGACCTTCAATCAAGCGCAGCAGAGCCTGATTGAACGGATGCTGGACGAACGGCGCCGGGCATCCCAGCAGCTGGACCAGGCTATTGCACAGGCGGCGCAGGAACCGCTGTTCATCAAGAACCTGGAAAACGTTCAGGGTGATGAGCGCGACATCATTTTCTTCTCCATCACCTATGGTCCGGATAAGTCGGGCAAGGTCAGTCTCAACTTCGGGCCGTTGAATCTGGAAGGTGGCCATCGGCGTCTCAACGTGGCCGTATCGCGTGCCCGTGTCGGCATCGTGATTTTCAGTACGCTGTTGCCCGAGCAGATTGACCTGTCGCGTGTCAGGGCTGCCGGCGTTCGAGACCTGAAGAACTATTTGGAATTCGCTATCCGGGGCCCGCGCGCCCTGGTTGAACAAAGCATGCCGACTGGGAGAGAACCTGACAGTCCGTTCGAGCGGCAAGTTATTTTCGCTCTTCGCGAGAAAGGTTGGATAGTTCACCCGCAGGTCGGCGTGTCGGGTTACCGGATTGATATTGGCGTAGTGGACCCGCGTGCGCCGGGCCGCTATCTGCTAGGCGTTGAGTGCGACGGCGCCATGTACCACTCGGGCGCGACGGCTCGTGACCGAGACCGACTCCGCCAGCATGTCCTTGAGGGTCTTGGCTGGGAGCTGCATCGAATCTGGTCCACGGACTGGTGGCTGAATCCGGAAGAGCCGATGCGAAAGCTTGTGGCCCGCCTGGAAGAGTTGGTAGCGACGGTGCCCACCGAGGACGAACCGGCGGTTGAACTACCAGAAGAAGCTGCGCACGAGGAAGAGTCGCATACCTTGTACGCCGAAGCCGAGTCGGTCGTGGAGCCGGTTGCTCCTGACGCGCAGCTTCCCGAATATGAACTGGCCAACCTAGATAAGGGCAATCCAGACCTTTTCTATGAAAGCCGTTCGATGTCGACCTTGGCTGCTCAACTACTTCGGGTGATTCAAACGGAAGGGCCAGTATCGCAGGCAGTGGTATTCAAGCGCGTCACGCGGGCGTGGGGGCTGTCTAGGGTCGGTAGCCGCATCGAGGCTCATTTGAGTGCATTGGTGCCTCGGCAAGTGGCCCGCACGATGGATGATAGCGTCACTTTCTATTGGCCAGAGCATGCAAATCCGAACGATTGGAAGGGTATCCGGGTGCCAGGAAGCGACCCCGAAACGCGCCGCAGTATCGACGAGATTAACCTCGAAGAACTGGGCAACGCCGCCGTACACATCCTGATGCAGCAAGGCAGCACGTCGCAGGATGGGCTGTCGAAGGCAGTTTGCCGGTTGCTGGGTGTGGCCAGGACAACTGCTGAGGCCGGTGCGCGCATTTCTCGAGCACTCGTCCACGGACAACTTCAGACGATGGTCGTTGTCGAGGGCGGTTTAGTTCGTTTGAGGAAATGAATCATCCGTAAGCGTCCAGGCGGATTTGGACGATTCGCATGGTGACGGCTGGGGCAAACCTTGTAGCCATACTCCAGCTCATATCAACTAAAGTGTCTACGGGGAATTATCGTGGGGCTGTCGTTCAGGAAGTCAATCAAGGCTGGACCATTTCGATTTAATCTCTCGAGTTCTGGCGTTGGAGTATCCGTTGGAGTACCGGGATTTCGGGTGGGGACAGGCCCGCGCGGCAACTACATTTCGATGTCGGGTGGCGGGTTCACATACCGCAAGTCCATGGGGACGATGCGCTCTCAAGGAACTCAAGTCCCAGCACCGATGCCGGCCTCCTCTGAGGAGACGGAGCCGCGACAAGGGCAGCGATTCATCCCGAGCGGTAGTGCCACCGTCGCGCCGCTCGAGGTTATTCAATCTGCAGACGTTCGGCAGCTCTCCGACACTGACTCCGCTGACCTGGTCAAGGAAATCAACGGCAAGCGCCGCAAGTTCGCTGTGTGGTATTGCCCGTTGGTCTTGCTCTGTATCCTATGGCTCAATGCCCTGCCCGCAGACGGGAATCCCAACCCTATCTTGATAGGCACATTGGCTGTTCTGTCGATTGTGGTGGCCGCCGGCAGCTACTGGCTGTACATGTGGGACGAGGCGCGCCGCAGTACGGTTCTCTTCTATGATTTCGACAGTAGCGCCGAGCAGACTTATGAGCGTGTTTTAGGTACCTTCTCCGCCTTGAGGGACTGTCGCGCTTCATGGCGCATTCTGGCGAGCGGGCAAGTTTTGGACGGTCGCTACAATGCTGGAGCGGGGAGAACATTGAAGCGCAAAACCGCAGCGCTTGGCACCGGCGGCGTGAAACACGTCAAATGCAACATCGACGTCCCTTGCTTGAATGCTGGCCGCAATCTGTTTTACTTCTATCCAGACCGTGTCTTCGTCGTTAGTGGAAGACATGTGGCCGTGTGTACCTACGGTTCTCTCAAAATCGACACCCGACTGACTCGTTTCATTGAAGAAGAGCGTGTTCCGTCCGACTCCCAGGTTGTCGGGCACACTTGGCGCTTCGTCAATAAAAACGGGACCCCAGACCGGCGTTTCAATAACAACCGACAGATTCCAATCGCCCAATACGAGGAACTAAAACTGTCTTCTGCACAGGGTATACAGGAGTGCTTCCAGTTCTCAAGAGCCGGCGCTGCAGAGGCCTTCGTCGGCTCATTGATTCAACTCGGCCAATACGGAGCGAATACCGAGCGAAAACAAGCATCTGAGGCACCGCGTGAACGGCGCGTTGGGCGACGCAGCACCGCCTTGTAGACGACATCGAAGAGGCGTATGCGTCGCCCAGTTCGTCGTCCACCGCTGCAACACGCTGCACTAGCCTAGCAAGTCACCTAGGCGAAGCTTTATCGCGCGCCGCTGCGCCACGTGCCATTCATCGCGGCACTCAGTCCCGGCGGTTATCGACCGCCGAGCTTTTTCGCCGCCGCCCTGATGGCCCTCTCGCTTTCCTTGCCCGTTATATCCCTCATCTGCTTCAAGGTCGTATCCGGCCCGAAGCCCTCGATAGGCCTCGGCAAGTTCTTGTTCATCGTGTTGCCGTGCTTCAGCTCAATCTGACCATCCTTGTCGCGATGGCGCCCATCGAGTCCAGGTTGCTTCATGGTAGAGCTCCTTGTGGTTTTGATATGAAGACCGCTTTACAGCACCTGCAGCAAAAAAATGTTCTCGTCGGCGTGAACGTGATTACCCTCGCCGCGCGACGCGCTTCACGGGCGGACGGCACTACGCAGCTTTCTTCGCTTCCCCGATGCAATCCTGCGCGAGCGTGTAAGGGTTACCGCTTTCTTAATTAATGTTTTATTCGTCTCACTCATTTTCTTTGTCTGTCCGCACGACGTCTTCGTGGAATTTCAAGTTCAGTTCACCACCCGCACCTCGAGCTTCGCCTCGGTCGGCCGTAATGAACTACGTGCAGACGTGCGTCGCCCCGCCGATGCTTGCGGCGTTTTCGTCAGGTCCGGAGTCGAACCTCAATGTCGTGTCGGTTTTGTCTTACTGCCGGAAAGAATTCACAACATACGGTAAATTCGTCTAATCCGCAATGTTGAAATCTGGTAGAAATTGCGGCTCGAATTCGCTCACATCGTTTATGGTTCTGTGCACCACAGACCGAACCTGCGCGCGCAAACGTTGCCGTCGTCAGTTATTTCGCACTGTGGAAAGTCAACTATCGCTGTTCGCAAAATCGCAACGAAAGCAGTCGAATTGGCATTACGGGGATTTGATTTATGCCTTTTGAATGGACTCAAAGCAACGTTCCTTCAGGCGAGCGCGAAGGAATACCGAACGAAGATTTTCCGATGATGGTGCTCTGGTACGGCGCTCTGCACGCGAACCTAGACGGAAAGACCCGCAGAGTGCGGGTCGCCTTCCAGCGAGTGGACGATAAGCCGGGCGTACCGTTTTTCCGTGACATCGCCTTCGCCCACCTCGAAGCGCTACAACTCGGCTCCGTGTGGCAAAGCCGGCGGCGTGTGGGAGAAGCCAAGCTCATAAAATTGGAGCCGACGGCTGCGAACTTCGTCCCCGGCAGCTGGCGCATCACGTCGGCAAAATCAGAGGCTGACGCCGGCCGTCCTGCGCCGCTTAACGGCAAATATCCCGTGTTTCATGCGGATGAACGCGAAGAGCGCAGCAAGCTGCTCGAACTGAGCTTGCTCGACGGGCGAAAGATGATTGTGCCGTGTATGGAATTCCTGCTGCGCGGATACGGTGTGTCCGGCCTGATTCCGCGTGCACTCACAAGCATGGGTTGGGATGAAGCTCTCGGGATGTTTCTGACGAACACAACGCCGGAGACAAATGCGAAGGGTGAATGGGTCATTCGTCTGACAGAGCGAATGCAAAACGGCGACGCGACCTTCCTCGCCCACATTCAGCATGTCGCATCGTCGCGGGCGGCCGTGCAAGGCATCGTTCAGCAATGCACGCAGCAGAATGCAAATCGAAAATGGATACATCTGCAAGTAGCGCCGTGGTTCTCAAAATCGTTGCAGGTCAGTGCTAAGGGTATTTGGGTTCGCCCAGGAACATTCCTCGCATTGCGCTTTGAATTGAACGCCCACCCCGAGGCCGGCGGCACCGCGATTGACCTGGTGAAAACCAGGGATGAGGAAGTGTGGCGCTCAGAGCGCGAGGATGGCGATAACGTCGCGCGTGAGGGTAATCCTCTCTTCACGCTATCCCCTGAATCGAAGATGGTCGTACGCGCGCTCGACGACTTCGACAACACAGGAATTGCTCCACCGGAGAGCAAAGGTGCCCCTGAGCGGAGACTGATTCTCGGCCCACGACGCAAAATAACGGTCAGGTTCGAAACCAAACCCCGCTTCGTTATTCCGCCACAATCCGAAGGCGCGCCAGCAGTCAAGGTTGACGCCGCGAACGCCGATGCTATCGCCGAAGCACATCGGATGGTCGTCGCTCACGGCACAGTGCTTGAAATGTGGAAAGAGTTGCGTCGCCTCCACGCCGAACACCCCGATACCATCCGCGCTGTCGAATGGTTGCATGTCAAGCACGGCTTCGTCAGCACAGAGACCCCGGAACTTGTTGCGCTACAGCCTTTCGCCAATGCGGAGCCAGCAACGCCAGATGCCAGAAAATTTGTTACGCGCGACATCAAAAAGCAGGCGCCACGAGGGGTGCTTGTCGTGCGCTTCCGCGTACGGGTGCCTGAGTCGAAAGATTGGAAGGTCTTTTACCTGCTCGAGATTGAGCGACGAAGGGAGAGCGTCAAGAAGCGCGGCACCATCGTTCACACGGAGGAGAAGGGATGCCGCGGCCTGGTAGCAACATTGGCACCCGAGACCCAGTTCAGGGATTGGCTATTGAAAACACTCTCAAGCATCCGTCATGTCGTCGGGCGAGTAGATGACCTGAAGTCCACGCATCCGGACGAGCTAGTCACGCTCAAGCATCGACCGTCCAAAAGACCTCCCAATCGCCCGCTCCGCACAGCTGCCGTGCTGGTGTTCACGAAAGCACGCGTTACGCTATAGCTGTCGACTAAACGCGCCCGGTTCTCCACGCCCCACTCGACCACAGACGAGTGAGGCGTGGCGCGCAACGGGATATTAGCCCCGCTGCAGCAACTTCAACCGCGACAATTCTCCGAGGATGACGCTCGACACCTTCAAATCGTCTCCACGCCGCGAGCGCAGCCAAGAGCGAATTTGCGACGCCGTCCAGTCCGTGCTCCTGATTTCCTTGCCTAGAAGTTGTGCTGATATGCGCGACATGCCGAGTTCAATCAGCGAAATCACTGTTCGCGTGCAGGCGCCGAGTTCCAGGGCCAGCGACACCGGATAGACTTCATCAGCTTCCTTCGTAAGGCCTGCTTTACGCAGCGCAGCGGAGAAACAGTCACAGTAAGCGCGCGTCAACTGAACGTACGTGAAGTGAAGCGTCTTTTCGAGCAGCTCGAAGATTCGCCGCACGGCAGTGTTCGAATTGGTCAATCCGCGAGCATCTTTTCTCGGGCGCTTCGGTGCGCGGCGGTAAGTCAGCTCCCCCTCGACCAGGGCGGCAATCGTCGCGCCCTTCATCCATGCGTTTGCCTGATGGTTAAGGTATCGGGCCCACTTCACTGCCGGTTTGCCTTTTAGAAACTCCTCGATGGCAATGAACATCTGCTGGTGGCGAGAATAACTATCGGGTTGCATAGGATGGGTGGGGTAGTATTCCCGCCACGTGCCATCCTCGACACGAGCTTCAAGAAACTCGTACATCGCCTGGAGACGCCACGGCGAAATGAGCCAGTTCCGGTCCATCACCGTCAACGGCACATTCAATTCGCCAAGAGCGTCTTCCAGTTGCGTCCGCAGATTGTGCGCGTCCTCCGCGTCGAGATGTGCTGCCGAGCGCGCGATTGTTTCCTCGAATGTTCCACGGCGTACGCGACTTAACATCAAGCCCGCTGCAGCCTCATAGTCACGTGGGTCGTCGAACGACTCGTCGACCTGCCCGCGTTTAGCGATGTACTCTTCCAGCTTCGTCAGCCCGCGCCCGAGGACTTTGCTCAGAGCAGGCTCGACCGTCACTTGCGGAGGACTGTCGAGCAACTTCTCCGGCCAGTTGTCGTAGTCCACGAGGAAGACGTTGCCAGCGACGTCATGGGAGAGTCGTCCTGCCCGACCGACAAAATTCCATACGTCATCTTCTTCGAGTTGGCCTGATTTGCCACGCTTGACCTTATCGATGAACACATTCCTTGCTGGCAGATTGACCCCTTGGAACAGGGTCGTCGTACACGCGAGATAGCTCAGACTGCCATTGCGGAAGGCATCTTCCAGCGCCTGCCTCAGCAGCGTTGGCATAAACCCATAGTGAAAGCCGACGCCACGTCGGATGCAGTATTCCAGGGTGTAGTCACGGTGGACGTCGCTTTGGATAAATCGCGCCAGCTCGATAAGTTCCGGATTTTCCGTTTCGGGAAGTTTCGTCGCAATCTGGAGGGCTATATCTTCCGCATTTGCTTGGCCCGATGCATAGATTAGCGAGCCGCCTGCCGCGCCGAGCTCTAGGCAGACTGCAGCGAGCAGCCCACTCCGCCCCCCGAAACCATCCTCACGATGCAGGTGAGCAATCGTTACCCGACGGCTGTTGTCCATCATCTCGAGCGTCAAGTCTGTCGTCGAATTAGCCTTCGTCTTCACCACGATTTTCGTTGAGACGACCGGCGAGTCCTGCGTAAGATGCGTCTCTACTTCCGGCCGACCGACGACAGCGGCAAGGTTATCTACGCGGCTCGCCATAGGCGCAATGAAATGCTGATGGCATCTCGGGTTCGCTCGATTGATGCGTTCGAGACACTCCTGCAGAATCATCCCGCGTGACCCGTCACCCATCTGCTGTGCTTCGTCGACAATGACGAAGTCGAAAGACGCGAACGGCACTTCATCGAGATAGGAAAGCAGGCGTTCTTGCGTCACGACAAAGACCTGCCGCGCGCGGGCATCGGCGTCCTCAATCGGAACACTCGTGATGCGAAGTGTCGGGTCGTCCGTCCCAAGCGACAGGGAGAGCTTGTCCTGCACCTCCGCCATCAACGCACGGGTCGGAACGATGTACGCAACGTGTACGGCCGACGCCTCTTTGATTTTCTGGACGACATACTCGCGGACTACGAACGACTTACCCGCTGAGGTGGGTGCCGAGATTGCCGTGGAACGGCCTAGTGCGAGGTCTTGCCATATATCGAACTGGAAGTCCGTAAGCGGGACCTGGCCGCTCGGCAGACTGACGGTATTGTGGTATCGCCGCGTAAAATCACGAATGTGCACGACCCTCGGCAAGCTGTCTTCGCTTACGTCGTGCTTGTCCCGAATAAAGCGCGATGCTGGGAAATTTCCGAGCTCCGAAAGAATGTGGCTGCATGCCGCCACAATTTCAGGACCGCGCTTAGCTGCGACACCGTACAGCGCAATCGTCTGCGCGAGCTGATGACTGCGATGGTCGTCGTCCATCGCGAAGCAGCTGGCAGACTCGACAAGCCTAGTCAGCCGAAGGTCTTCGTCCTCGTCATCGTCGATATCGAGCTGGAGGTCGGCGTTTTCGGTCAGCGCCGCAATTCCGCTGGCGCACAACCACGAGTAATCTCGTTGGAACGACGGATTGTTCCGAATGCGCTTCGCGAGTCGCGCAGCAAAGTTATCCATTGCTCAACGCCCTCTCAAACTCTTCACGGAATTCAGCCACACTCGGAAAGCCTAAGACAAAGGTAACAATCTTGTCCTCAGGAAGGTCGCGCTTCTTGTAGGCATTGCTAACCATCGCGCGCCGAGCTTCACAGCCATCACTGAAGGCCTTCTCTAGGACTCCGGTCGCGCTGGAACCAGACACGCTCTCGAACGCCGGCTCGTTGTATGCGAGTAAGCACGCGTGCGTGTCGAGACGCTTAGCCGTCTGCACGCCAGAGTAAGGGTCGAGAAAGTCTTCCAGCGCCTGTTGTGCGGCTTCGTCTAGCTGGTCAAAGTTGCCCAAATCCAAAGTTAGGCGAAGTTCGACAGTTTGCTTCATCCCATCGCGAAAATCGCCGATTGACTTTGAGGCGTCGTTCGCTGCGGAGTCAATCGTTTTGTGCACTTTCGACTCGAGATAGATTACCTCGAGCTGGTCCGAAGCGCTCCGATATTTGACGTGGACACCATCCGCCCCAAACACTGGCATCGTGGTATTCGTCTTCGCATGCATCTTTGCAATCGCCATCGGCGCTCGCAGAAAATGCTCGACGAATACGTAGGCGAGCATTTCCCCGCCCTCGCCCGAACGCGCTGGAAAATCCGTACGATATTTCTGAAATGCGTGCCGTGCGTCGCGTCGCAGGGTCGCCATTGCGGCAGCTAAATCAACTAGATTTTTCCCATGCCGCACTATCGCTTTCGCGAGCCGCTTGCGGGGAAGACAATAGCCAATTATCTGGTCAGCAAGCTTCGCCGCCAACTCCATCATCATCGGTTTATCGTCGCGCAACGCCAAAAAGAACTGCCTGATTGACGCGCTTTCTGATTGCAGTTCAGGACGCTCAGTACAAAAGTTTGGAACCCAATCCATTGTCCCGAGCAGACTGTCTAACTCCGCTTCAAGATTGTGTGACACCGTAACGCCTTTTATTCTCGCAGCCGTCGACTCATTGCGTGAGCGCGATGACCTCCAAAATTATGCGTAGCGAATAGGCCAGATATGGCTGTTCCCCGAACGACATATCCTACCGCATAGCGTAAGATTTTCGTATCGACGTTTGCACTACGATTTTTCGATTAGGCGCCGCCGTCTCATAAGCAGGGCCGTCGCCGAATTACATATGGTAGCGCGGGCGGCCCACTTTGAGGCTGCGATACATTTGCAATCAATCAAAATCGGACCCAGCCGGCGTTCCGATGGCTGAAGCAAACTGGTTCTACGATGACGAAAACGAGGGAATCTTGAAACACGCTACCACTTGAAGTAACGATGCCACGCGACCGGTTCGCGTGGCATACATAAAGCCGCAGGGTCAGCGCCTGTAATCGGTGCAGCTCAGAAAGTCAGCCCGTCGTGAGGATGATTTTCCCAACGTTCGCCGACGACTCCATGCGTCGGTGAGCATCCGCGGCTCGTGCCAGAGGATACGTGCTGTCGACAACAGGTTCGAGACGCCGGCCGCCGGCGAAACGATTGAGCCAGTACTCGCGGAACCGACGCACCATGGCGTGTTTTTCAGCCTGTGCACGCGACTTCATGACCGTACCGATAATCTGGATGTGGCGATACAGAATGGTCTCCAGGTCGACACTTACCTGCCCACCGCCGCCCAGAATCCCGACCTGCACAAGCCGTCCTCCATGCGCGAGCGAAGCGATATTGCGCGCGAAATAGGGCTCACCCACAAAATCAATCACAACATCGACGCCCCGCCCTTCTGTCTTCTGGGCCACGACCGCCGCAAAATCCTGCGTGCGGTAGTCGATAGCATGGTCGGCGCCGAGTTGAACCACGCGTTCGAGCTTCGATGCCTCTGCGGTTGCGAACACGGTCGCGCCAGTCGCGTATGCGAGCTGGACCGCAGCAGAACCCACGCCGCCCGCCGCCGCGTGAATGAGCACGGAATCTCCTTGCTTGAGGCGTCCGAGATGCATCATCGCTTCGTGCGCCGTGACAAACACTTCGGGGATGGCCGCCGCGTGCACGTAATCGAGCTGCGCCGGAATCGGCATCGCCATGCGCCAGTCGATGCGCGCGAGTTCGGCGTATGCGCCCCCGCCGACCACGCCCATCACGCCCATCACGCGGTCGCCAACCTTATAGCCTTCGACCGAGGCGCCGACTTCCAGCACCTCACCCGCGATTTCCAGCCCCATGATGGTCGAGTCGCCGAAATTCGGCCGACCGTACCCTTAGACTCTCGCCCACAAAAAGGGCGGCCACCAGATTCCCGAGGACGCCGCCCACAAGAATCCAGTGCTTGCGACTACGTGGGGCGACCATGAGCAGGGATAGCAGTGCCGCATTGCTGAGCCATATCGGCGCGATTTCGCCTGCAACACCCTTGAGGGTTTGGCTGGCGAGGTAGGCTAGCGTTGTGACCACCAGCGCAATCGTCAACTGCCCTATGTCGGTGAGCAGGGCTGGACAGCGCGACGCACGCGAGACTGCTTGTCGTTCTGACGGCCGGTGACCAGACGAATTCTCCATTTTTGTACTTGAATCTTATGTCGCAGGCATGACCTTCGCTATCGGAAGGAACACATTAATCGGCCTGCTTCGCAGGAACTTGTGACAAGACCTAATACCGGTGTACTTCTGAAATATCGGCTGAGGATTCGAATACTTTACGCCATTTGAATATTCATTCCGATGCCGGCGCCCTCGCAATCGTTTGCGGCTAAGGCGACCACCCACAAGGTTCGCCTGCTCCGCAGGCTGTTTGGATTCGACGCGATGCCTGCAAGCTAAACTCTTCCCGACGAGTTTTGAATGAAGTGTTGTGGGTCGATACGTGACGTACCGCTGAGAATCGCACCTATACTTTCGATGACTCCAACGAATTGAAGTGACCCAATGTCGAATCTCGCCATCAGTTCGCTTCCGCAGGTACAGGCGCGTGCGCATCTCATCGCCGACCGGATTGAACTCAAGAACTTCAAAATCACCGATTCACTCGCCACCACGCCGCTAACGGTAACGGTAGGGGGGGCTGACGGCATCGCCGTTCTTTTCCGGTACGGCGTCGTCGTGCTTTTTGGTGTATCGCTTGGTGATGAACAACGATTTCTCTCGTCGTTAGCTCAGTTGCTGTACAACGCCTACGGGCGACCTCAGCTCGAAGAAATCGCCATCCAGAGCGGCAAGACGAACGTTGGAGTGCAAGGCGGTGCAGTCTGGCTCGATGCGCTGACGTTGGAAAAGGCTCAGGTGATAGCGGACAGCCTCAGCAAAAGCCTTGTGCTGTCGATGTACGAAGACAAGACCGCGAGCGAGTTCGATAGCATCATTCCGTTGGCATCGGAACTGGCAAGAACAGGAAAGGTGAGCGCGGACGCCAAAACGCTACTCTCAAAAATTGGCGCGATGCTCCTAATCGAACACCGAATGGTCGGCCGGGCTGAAATCGGCGACAAGCCGGAGACCCTTTGGGAACACCCGGAGCTCAGCGGCCTCTATGCACTATTGGAGGACGAATACGAACTGCACGAGCGACAGGCCGCGCTTGAACGCAAGCTGCAACTAATTTCAGGAACTGCGCAAACATTGGCAGAAATCGCGGAAACCAAGCACGTTCACCGCCTCGAATGGTATGTCATAGGGCTTATTGCCCTTGAAATCGTGATTGGTTTGACGGACCTGACGCATAAGTTCTTTTTCTGAGTGCTTTCGCGTGGCCGGCCGTCGTGCTGCCCGCAGAATCCTTGCGCCCGGCAAATGCGAACTCCTCGTCTGCAGGACCGGCGTGATACCGTCCGCCTATCTTGCGCACAAGAAGCTGGGCCGTGCATCCGATACAATTCCGACTGCCGATTCTCTCGGGAAATCGTTAGGAACCGGATGCAGTTTCGCTATCTTCTTCTCCATGACCGCGAATATCGTCAGCATTGCCCCGTCCGGGAGTGCCACTCCGAAATTTTGAGGCTGCTGCTGAGCCCAACCGCCTGTGTTTCGGTGCGCCCCAGATTCTGGGCAATGCTGCAGCCGACACATCCAGGTCGATGTCATGTGGGTAGTGCCTGAGCAGGCATAGCGCCTCCATCTGGACGGGCTTGCCTATGGTTATGTCGCCACCAGCAGCGAGCATCTGCAAAAGCTCTCTCGTCTCAATAACTGCTTTCGTGCGCTCATATGGCATTGTCATCGTCAGCTCCGTCAAGCAGGCGTTGGGTGACGTCGGCGTACGACGTGACTTCCCTTGTTGGGCTCGCGCGAACCGACTGCCGTGAGCCCCGGCTTCGACTGAGTTCCCCGCTCCCTCAGGACAGGGGTTGGCACAGCATTGAAGAAAACACCCAACTTCCCGCTGGATACAGCCGCGAGTTCGCAGCATTCGTCGCTGAGGTGGAGACCCGGTCAGGCGCTGTCAAACATCATATGCTCGATATGCGGTGACTGTTGGTTAGTTTCCCCAGCCAAGGTCTCTAATCACGAAGCCGGTCGCGTGCAAAGCAAGCGCTGCGTCTTCGTGGGATGGGGCCTAGAAGCGTCGTCGGCTAACGCGAACAGGTAAACAGCACACGTGGCGGAACTCGCCAAGCCCGAATCTATATGCTTGTGCATGAGCGGGCTGCACGCCATATCCGGGCCGCACAGAGAGTCGATAGCTCTGTGGTATCCTCGTCTCACGCGACTTGCACAGGCTCAATCTGACAGCCATGTTGCGAGTGGAGATAACCAGGATGGATGAAAGAAAGCGAGATAGCATCGTCGCCTACCTGCAACGCAGAATGGCCGAGTTCGATATCACCCCAGAGGCCATTGCAGCCTCAATCGCCGAGGACCAGCGTCGACTCAATGCCGTGAAATATCGCGACGCTGCGGGGAACAGTTGGGATGGCCACGGCGCAGCCCCTCAATGGGTCGTCAAGGCGACCAGTGCAGGCCAATCACTCGAACATTTCGTCGTTGAGGTATCGCGCCAACAGGATGCGCCGAAACGTTCAAATGTAGATTGGAATCAAGACCCGTTCGCCGGCAGCCGATTAGCCACGAGCAAAGTCGTGCACGCTGACGTCCGTTGATTGAGTTCCCAACCGCCAAACACCATCGCGACCAGAATGTTGGGCGGCACCATTCAGCTTGACGTATCCAGAACTTGTCGCTCAGCGGCACGACGCTCTGTCCAACGCGACCGAAACGACGGTCATAATCCTTCGGAGACCAGACATTGACGACGACCACTGAGTCGCCACGTGCTGAGGTGTTTCGCAAGTACCGTGACTCGACAAATTATTCTTTGCTAGATTCGCTCATGGTTTGATTTCAGCGCCTCTAGTGGTTTCGTCGGAATGCGCAGACGCATCTTCCGCAGCAGTGCCTTTGGAGACGACACGCGAGGAATCGAGCAAACGAGGCTCTTGCATACACAACGCAACCACGAGGCCAAAAAAAACGGTCAGTGCGGCAACGGACAGGATTGCGGCACTGAACCCGTAATGGTCCGCAACGATTCCCGCCATCAGTGCCCCAACCGCGTAACCGATGTCGCGCCAGAACCGATACCCGAAAGCTGATAGGTCGTTGATTACAGGTGCACGACATTGATGGCATCGCCCAATGTATCTCGAGCGAGTGCTTCCATGTGATGGTGGTGGGTCAGAAAAATCACCTGGGTCTGTTTGGCAAGGGACGCCAATGACCGCAGGCCCGCAGCCGACCGCGCATCGTCATAGTTGATGAACAGGTCGTCTGCTATGAAGGGCAGCTTGGGCGCCTGCTCCAGGCGAATTTCCAAAGCGGCCAAGCGTAGCGCCAGGAATAGCTGGTCTCGGGTGCCATCGCTCATCCCCGAGATACCCACATGCTTGCCGTCGGGCCGGCGCCCCTCCAGCACCATGGGTTGCTTGTCGAAGTCCACGACCAAGCGCTCAAAGGAACCCTGGGTCAGCTCCGCAAATATTGTGCTGGCCTTGGCCAGCATCGGGCCTTGCTTATCCTGACGATAGCGGTCAATGGACCAGCGCAACAATCGGGCAGCAGCGAACACCTTCACGTAGCGCTCGGCCGCATCGGCCATCTTCGACAAGGCCTCTTGCCGCTGACCCTCTGCCTGCGCCGCCGCGTCCGAGCCGCCAATCGCCGTCAATGTGGACTCTGCGGTCGCCAGTTCTGCGGATAGCACTCCCTGGCGCTCGACGACAGTCTTAAGGTCGCCGGACAGCGCGGCAATCTCCGTGGCAATCTCCGGCAAGTTGGCCGCTGCAATCTCAGCCTCAACGTCTTGTCTCGATTGGCCATCCCCGCCCGCTGTCAGGTCGCGCCTTAGTCGGGAGGCTTCCTCCAGCAATCGACGCTTTTCATCGGATTGAGCGATGCTTTCAGCCAAAGCCTCGCGCGTAGATACGCCGGCCCGCGTCTTCAAAGGCTCAACAACGGCCTCTGCCTCTTGCTTGGCGAGTTTCCAACTCGGCAACGTGCTGTTCCGCCGCTCGCAGCGCAGCGGCTAGCCTCTCTCGTTCACCTCGCGCTTCATTGGCCTGCCGCACCTTGATGACAAGTTGTTGCACCGCCTCCGCAGGCTCCTGGCCGTCTAGGGGCACGGCAATAGCGCCGCACAACGCGTCAACATCCTCGGCAAACAAGGCGAGGTCAGCGTTCATCGTATCGATGCGCTCCGCCTGAATCTGGCAAACCTTGCGTGCCTTTTCCTCGATTTCGCCAATCAGTTCCAAGGCGCCTTCGACAGTCCCGGTATCGTAGGCAGCGTCCAGTCCAGCATTCGACAGTGTGGAAGCCCAATCGTCAGCCCACGAGGCCGTCTCCCTTCTGGCCGCGACCAAGTCATCTTGGAGCGCCACGTAGATTTGGCGGGCCGTGACCAATTGACCGTTCAGTGTGTCCCGACGCCCTTTGACGCCATCCGCTTCAGAAATAAGATGCTCGGCTTGAATGCACAGCGCGCTCAAGTTCTCAGCGCTCACCGGGGCAACCCCGTTCTCCTCAAGGACCGTGAACAGCTCCTGAGTCGCGTCCGCTATGGCATTCAACGCGGACTGAGAGTCCTTCTGGGCTTCAAGAAGCGCTTGACCGCGCTCAACCGCGACGTCCTTCTTGCGAATCCAGTCTAATGCATCATCAAGCGGCAGACCGTCGAGGCCCGCTGCCGCGGTTAGGGCACCCCATTCGGAAGAGAAAGTGTCCAGTTGCCCTTTTGCTGTTTCCAACTGGCGCTCAAGGCGGGTTTGGGCATGTTGCTGTCTTTCGAGCTCATCTTTGTGCGATTGAAGTTCCGTCACATCTTCGACGTTACTCAAATGCGTATCCGCCAGCGCATCTGCATTATGCATCGCCGATTCGAACTGTTCGGCGTCAGTCTCAAAATCGTCTGCCCGTTGTTTGACGGCCCCCCATTTCTCGTCGCGCTCAGCTCGCGCTTGTTCCACCATCGCATAGGTGGTCGGATGTCTCAGTTCCGTGAATTGATTGACCCGAAGCTCGGCTTCCCCGACAGCAGAAATTTGCTCGGACAGGTCCTCGGACAGCGACTTGACCTGAACGTCGAGATTCTGCCGTTCACGCAGTCGGTGTGCGATAGCCTCTCCGGATGGGAGCTGAAGCTTTGACAGGCCCTCAATGTCCATGCGCCAAATGCCCAGCGCTCGCAAGGCCGTCTCAAGCCCGGTCTCAGCTTTTTCGACCTGGACACGTTGCCTTTCCTGAACCTGTGCGAGGTCACCCAAGGATTGCGCCCTGCGCAAAGCCGCCCGTAGGCCAGCTGTTACCTTGACCTCGGACAAACCGCCCAATTGGGCTTCAAGCGACTCAATATCGGCCTTCTTTGTCCGCTCAGATGAGTCCGCTGCCTTGAGGGATTGTTCAATCCCACTGGCTTTCCTCGCAAGGTCTCCTAGCTTGCGACGAATCAACAACGACGGCAGCTTGAGCAGCAAGTCTTCTTCTGAGTCGTAGGCCCATTTCAATTGGAGACAGGCGCGGCGGACTTGCCCCTGAAGCGCCTGAATTTCGCTTTTTCGTCGTTCGATGTCCCTTGCGTATGGCTCGTACCGGACGCGTCGCGCCTCCAGTGCGGCAATGCGCTGCTCGGCGCTCAGCAGGAATTCATCCACGGAAATCGCCGACAGCGATTCCCTGGCGGCAGTCACCTCGCCCTTGCGAATCTTCAACACGGCTTCCGCGCGAGCGATGTCGCGTTCTGCCTGGCTCAGCGCTTGAGCCGCATCTTCCGGCAGGTCGGTCGCTTCTTTAAGGAGTTCCAGGGCAGAATCGTTTTGACCGAGCGCGTCAATAAGCGGTGCCAGTCGGCGCACTCGTTCGAGCCGCGCTCGACGCATATCGAGTTCGCGCCAACTAGTCCGTGCTGCCTCCAGAGATTCTCGTAACGTCTCGACGGCGCTGTTTGCTTCGGCCCAGACCTTCGTGCGAACCGAGGCTTTCTTGAGAGCGCTATTCGCCTGCTCAAGTTGGTCAGCAGCGGCATAGTAAGCGCGCTCAGCCGATTTTCGGGGCGCCCAAAGCTTGTCGGCTTCTGTGGCCAGTTGGTCTCGCACTGTTCCCAGGCTCGCCACCCCTGCAGCAGACTGGAACAGGATTCGGCCGATGTCACTTTCGGCATTCAGGATGTCATTGCCGCCCTCAACCAGTCGGAAGTGGTCAAGACCGAACATGCGGTCAAAAAAGTCTCTGTCAATACCGCCCAAAAATGGCTCAAGTGCCAAATCAGGCAGCACACCGTCTGCTGGCGTTCTGAGCGTCTGCCGTTGGGCCTTGATTCGGACGAAGTCCAGTGACGTCTCGCCATTGCTTACAGAGGCACCCAACTTGAGTTCGTTCAACGGATGTAAGAACCCGTGCGGTGAGCGCACTGGAATGCCAAAGAGTAGGTCGAGAATCGCTGCTCTCAGCGTCGATTTGCCGGCCTCGTTCGGACCGACGATAAGATGAAAGTCAGTTGTCGAGCCGCGGAACTCAAGAGACCGTTCAGAGAACTTGCCGAACTTGAGCAGGTCGAGTCGTTGGAAGCGCATAGCCGTTACTCCGTCTTCTCAAGATGGGCCAGCAGACCTGCACGCGCCTCATTGACCAGTGCGCTCAGATTCCCTGATTTGATTTCCGGAAAGTAAGCAATCATCTGTTGCAGCTCAGACGGTGCCTTGGTCACCAGGCCGAGCAGGTCCGCCTGAAGCGCTTTCAAGAAATCTTCGTCGCCCTCGGCAGTCGCCAGCAATTCACTGAGGTCAGACAATGCGTCGTGTCGTGCCTTAATGGTCTCCCCGTCATTTTTCATGGCGGTTCGAACCCGCACTTTTTCAATCCACAACCGTTCGGGTGCCAGCGCTGCAGCGACCCCCAGCACTTCCTGGCGGAGTTGGGCCTCTTCCCCGAACAGGTCTCCGTGCGCGGCCGTTTTGCCAACCAACGTCACCCTCATGGCATAGGTCAGGCTACCGCTGGCGTTATCCAGAAATTGGGTCAGCTCGCGTTCGACAGTTCGGATGGCCACAGCCAGCGATTCGCATGCGGAGACATCCACGACCAGGTCGTGCCACCGTAAAACGTCAACATACAGGCGTTCAAGCGTTCGCTGGCCTGTGCTATCCACGCTCACCAGAACAGCACCCTTGGCCCCCGTTTCCCGAATGTGCCGCCCCTGGAGATTGCCAGGAAACACGATAGTCGAAGGCCCCTCCCAAACACGATGCTCGTGCACATGACCCAAGGCCCAGTAGTCGTAGCTCATGGCATGCAACTCATCCAAACTGCAGGGAGCATAGGGTGCGTGCGCCGAATTTCCTTCAAGTGCCGTATGCAGCACCCCAATGTTGAACATGCCGGGTTCGGGCGCGGGATAGGTCGTGACTAGGTTTTCATACGTCGCGGCGTCTTTGAAGCTTCGACCGTGCAATGCCACCTTAAGGTGCTCGATGCGGAAGGTCGAACACTTTCTGGTCCCAAATCCGTAGACGTTGTCCGGTAACTGTAGTTGCTTGGTCATCTCGCTTTCGGCGTCGTGATTGCCGTAGAGGAGATACACCGGAATATTCGCTTTCTTCAGGCGTCCCATTTCCTTGGAAAAGTAGATGCCTGTGTTGTGGTCTTTCCACGGTCCGTCGTATAAGTCGCCCGCAATAATCATGAAGTCGACCTGCAGCTCGATAGCCTCACTGACCAGGTTGGTAAACGCGGCGCGCGTTGCCCCTCGCAGGAGGTCTGCCGGGGCATCCTGATATGCGCTCAAGCCGATGAGGGGGCTGTCGAGATGTATGTCTGCCGCATGGATGAATCTCAATATTTTCTCCGTTTAGGCTTTTTCGATAATCGGATTCAACTCATTTGGTGCAGGATGCGCCGACAATTGAAGGCGAATTGCGGTGGACGACAAGACTTCTAGCTTGATGGTCGAACGTTCAAGCAGTGTCTGGAACCATTTACGCAGTTCAAGTTCACCAAAAATGCGCGGAGACTTATCGGCATTGCATGTACGGTTGATGAGTCCGAGGATACCTTAACGCATCAAGTTTACGCCAAAGTTAGCGCCGCAAATCGGTCGATTTCTGCCATTTGATTAGCCCACAGCGCAAGGCGCATACGCCCAAAGTCCTCCGGCATCTTGTGGCATGCCAGAATCCAATAGCAACTACGTGGCGCTATCGCACATGAACAGAGCTACGTACACTATGCATCCCTCGTACAGAACTGTGTGAGACCTGATGAACAGACTGCTCGATATTGGCTTCCTGGTCGCTGGAGACTGGTTCCTTGAAGACGGCGCGCTGCGGATTGCATTTCGGCAGCACGCCGAGCAGCGCAACGTCCTCTACTCAGGACGTCCCTCTAAAAAGAACCCGGCGAGAATATCGGGCTTCAAAAGGGTGGTTGGTCTATGAAGCTGTTGCAGCTTCATAGACCAACCACCCGCGCGGACCAATGTGAACTTGAACGCGTTACGTCGTCCCGGGTACCCGCGCCGCATCAACCATGTCCTTCGCCTGCGCGACTGGTATCGCGCCAGTCGCGTCATCCAGCGCATCAAGCTTCGCCTGGGTCGCGCTCAGACGACCACCCGCGCCTTGCCAGGTTGCCCCACCGTCCTCAGTCCGAGTACTGCACGAGCGCGCACAGCGTGTTGACGAGTGCCATCTGCTCCGGCTTTGAGCACGGCACGGTGAGCAGGTCGGGACAAGCGACCAGGATAGCAAGCGCCTTCGCCCGCGAGATTCCAACATTCAGGCGATTCTTGCTGAACAGAAACTCGATGTCGCGCGGGAGGTACTCCGCGTTCGAAGTCGCCATCGACATAATGACGACGTGCGCTTCCTGTCCCTGGAACTTGTCGACAGTGCCGACCCGAGCGCCTGCGGGCAGCGCCCGTTTGAGCTCATTGACTTGCACGTTGTACGGCGCCACAACCAGGATGTCGTCAAGCGTCATCGGAACCATCCGTCGGCCGTCGTCGCGCGTCCCTTGAAGGAGTTCGTTGACGAGGCTCACCACCTTCTGTACTTCTTCCTTGCTCGATTGCGCGTTTCCGTCATGCTGGACGGGAATGAAGCGAATGCCCGTCATCGGCGCGGCGCGCTGCCCTTCGAAGGGGGCATTCACGACGCGAGCGGAGGTACCAGGCGCTGGCTTCAGGCGACTGTCATACACGGCGTCCGAGATGAATTCGCAGACGTCGGGGTGCATGCGATAGGTTGTCTTAAGAAAGATGCCTTTGTCCGACGGGATAGTCGCAACGCCATCGAGCAGATAATCGAGTGAGGACTCTCCGGAACGGCCCGGATGCATGCCCTTGCTCGGCTGCGCGAGCTGCATCTGGTCGCCGAGCAGCACGATGTTCCTCGTGCACATGCCAACGGCTGCGAGGTTCGCGAGCGCCATCTGCCCTGCTTCGTCAACAAACAGGTAGTCGAGCTGGTCGCGCATCTCTTCCTTCACAAAAAGCCACGAGGTGCCGGCGACAAGGTCAGCCTCGCCGTAGAAGACGTCATCGTCTTCGGCCACGTCAATGATGATAGAGCCTTGCAGTTCCGATTCCGGGCCGGTGGACTTCTTCATGCCGGAGAAAACGAACTTCTCAGCGTGCGCGCGTGTTTCCACCGCTTGTAGCAGATTGTTGATGGCGTGATGGCTGTTCGACGTGACGCCCACGCGCTTTCCCTGCTTCAGCAGGTCGAGGATGACGTGCGAGCCGGTGAACGTCTTGCCGGCGCCCGGCGGTCCCTGCAGGAACAGGCACGTTTCGTCCATGCCCTTGACGACATTGATAACCTGGGTCAGCAGGTCGGCTTTCTGATTGATAAGCGCGGAACCAGGCGCGATGCCCTTGATTCGCGGCGGCTCACGGCGCAACAGCGCATGAACGGCGCTGTAACTCTTCCCGCCGTCGCGGAAGTCCGTCGCAAAGTGAACAAGCGCGGCGCGATGGTGTGTGGTGTCGACGGGCCCGTTCGGTCCGATGGACAACAACTTCTCCGGCTCCGAAGTCGCGGTGAACGAGACGCTCAGGCTGTCCATGTCGACCAGCAGGTTCGACAGCCCTTTACCCGTCATCACATCCATGCAGCGCGAGTCACTGCGCAGCTTGGTCTCCTGCGGTGGTGCGTTGTAAAAGTAGCGCTTTGAGCGTTTGACCGCTTCGGGCGTGCGCGTGGTATCTCGCGTCAAGCCACCGAGGCATTCCGCATCTTCGATGAGCTCAACATCCGACATCTCCTTTCGTGCGAACACCGCCCACCACTCCGGCTTCGCTTCGCGCTGGTGAAAAAACACCATCTGCGCGATAAGTGCGCGGGACTGCTGGTCTGGTGTCCAGTCCTTTTCATCGGCGGGCAGCGGCTTCAGAATCGACTCGACGAGCAGCTGAGCTTGAAGAACTTCTTCCTTGACGGCAGCAGCTGCTGCCGCAACTGCGGTCGCGTCGCGGCGATTTGACCATTGAAGCGGCGTCGGCCGAAGCGAAAGCAACCACTCGAGGAGCTGGTACGTCGATACGACGTCGTCGCGGTTGTAGTCCGCAATGTCCTGCAGCAGCTTGTCCGCACCAGCTTTCTGTTCCGGGTCTTCACGCAGGGCTTTCCAGCGCTCGTAAAACACGATACTCGCGCCGGCATTCGTGACATCGCCCGCACGAACACCGCGGTAGAATCGTTCAACGTACTTGATGGAATAACTCGACTCGGATACGCGCAGCGCCTCGCGCACGACTGCGTACAGGTCGATGAGCTTGCCCTGCCGGAGAAGGTTGTCCACGGACGATTCGCGCGTGCCGTGCACCGACATCAGCTTTTTGAGTGCGGTCGGCTCGTAAGGCGCGTAATGATAAATGTGCGCGTCCGGGTGCTTCTTCAGGCGCTCGTCGAGGTAGTCCATGAACGCTTCGAACGCGAGCTTCTCTTCGGCGCGGTTATGCGCCCAGAACGCACGAAAATATCCGCCCGGCCGGTCGACTTCCCAGACCCCGAACAGATACTCAAGGCCGCCGCTCTCCAGCGGATTGCCTTCCATGTCAAAGAACATGTCGCCAGGGCTCGGTTCCGGCAGGCGTTCGAATCCGCGAAGTCGGGTGTCCTCCTTGGCTTTACGGAGAAGAATGACTTTGCGCTTTCCGGTGTTGCGGAAGTGGCGCTGGAGTTCCGCTTGCGAGCGCAAACGCGCGAGCGTCTCGTCCGCAATATTGGAGACAGACGCGCCGGGCGGCATCGTTGCAAGCGCTTCGAGCGTAGGCACGCCTGCACTGACAAGCTTGCGCACCTGCACGCGCGTGATGCCCGCGACCTGCGACAGATGGTCATCTGCTACACGGCGCTTATCGCAGAGCTGGCTCCAGTGACACTGGGAGCACTTGTCGCACGGGTCAGGATACGTCTCGGCTGCGGCAGCGGTGATGCTCGCAGCCTTATGATTTGTCACGCGTGCCAGAAAGCGGGACAGCGCCATATCGAAACAGTGGCGGTATTCGGTGCAGCGGTAAGTCGTCGCCTTGTTCGAGCCGAGAACGACCGCCATGTGCTCCGGATAGACGCCTTGTGCCTTGGCGAGCAGGTGCGAGTAAAAGGTAAGCTGCGTGATGAACTTGCCGCGCGACGAAAGCGCGAGCTTCGTGTCGAAAGCTTCGTAGCTGAAGCACCCAAGGTCGGACGGCTTGGCAACTTTTACCAAAAAATCTGCATAGCCCAGAAGATTCGAGTCGAGGAAGGCGGCCTGGTAGATGACGTCGTAGCCTGCGCGCATCGCCTTGAGCGTCGCGTCCACGCGCGCCCGGATGTCTTTGCCCGCAACCGCGTTGATGTCGATGATGGACTTGCCGGATGCTGTCAGGTCAGCGAGATAAGCTTTCTCGTGTTTGAGTCCCCGTTCCTGCACGAGCGCAAGCTGTTCGTCAGCCGGGTTTCGCGGCAGCGGCGTCTCTAGGTCAATCAGCGCGAGTGTCGTGCTGTATTCACACTCAAGGAAGGAAACCAGGTCCGACGCCGAATAGATTCTCACCCCACCAAGTTGCAGCATCTCTTCTCCATCTGGTTTTGCGCAGACTGCTCACCATACGTGAGGATGGGGACACCGTGTGTCCTCTCCTCCTGGTATTGTTACGCCATCAAAACGGCCGGTTGTGGTATCGACAGGTTGCCATGGAGCCTTCAGCGAACTGCCTGGCGTCCTTCAGGAATCCGTCGAACATGCCGTTACTCCACGGGTCGTACCGTCCCCTCGACATGAAAAAGCCCGGAGGGGCGTTTTCATCGTGCATTGGAGGCTACTTCCAACCGTCGTACTCTGGGTCGGTATCGACCTCAAGGGACGGTGCGAACACCGTCCCCTTCCACCGCGGGTGGTTCATGTCGAGTGGCAGCCCGTGGTTCTCGCGCAACCGTTTCGAGTTGTAGACTAGCGCGCGCTTTCCTTCGCGCTTAAGCTCCGCAGCGAGCGCCATGTAGGCTGCAATGGAGAGCTTGGGCGCCTTCTGGAAAAACTCGGCATCCTCCCAAGGCGAGTCTTCCGTAAACACCTGCCAGTAGTACTTGTAGACACGCCGGTTCTGGTTGAGCGAATAGTCGCCAGAGCAGAAGCTGATTCCAGCCGAAGACCGGGCCAGATTTGCTTTTGTTGGTCGAAGCATGTGCTGAACTCCCTTACGCAAACCGAAGTCGTTTGCCTTCCCAGACTGCATATCCGAGCTCGACCAGCAAGGGACCTACGTACGACGCCACGCGCGTTCTACTGAAGAAGGTCCCCTGGCTCTTATCTTCCAGACAGGCGCTAATGTCCTTGAGCGAAAGTATCTCCCCGCGATGAGCCGCTACCAGCCTGTCAAGTACACCCTTGTTCATCTTGCTGACGGCACTTTCGCCGTATCTCAGGTGAAAAACGGTCTCCTCCGAGAACGTGGCGGAGAATGTCTTTTTCTTGATTGTGCTCAGTTGCATTTCCGTACCGGCTTCGGACCAGTCAATGTCCGGAGCTGCTGCGATTTCCACGATGTCGGCCACGTATTCTCCTTTGGTTGCATGCCCAATGCCACCTTTCGGGTGGCTCGTATGTACTGCCCGCACTACGGATGTCGGCTGAAATCCGGACGTCTTGAGTACTGCCGTTGCGAGAAAACCGATTCTCCCCAGGGTAGAGGACAAAACCTGTCCTCTTCTGCCGTAAAATCAGCCGCTATGAAAACGCGTCTGGGAGACCACCGTGGACCGAGACAGCCAAGTACTGGATGAAGCCATCCTGAAGGTGTTGCCAACCAATCAGCGCGACATAAAATGGATGTGCGCATCCTGCTTCGGGCGGACCGCATCCTGCATGCGGCGGAAGTAGCCAGTATCAACGGCAAAGAAGTCAGCCAGACTTTTCCATATCCAACTGACTTCAAGCTGCGCAATTTTATCGACAACGACCAGCGCTTTAACTTCCTGGTCGAGCCCAAGGTCCGCATTCGCATCGCCTTCGACGGCGTCGCGGGAAATCATCTGCTTGAAGAGTCGCGCATTTCTGCCGACCAGACCGCCTCCTATCTGGAAGACGGACGCCTTGTGGTCGAAGGCACGGTCGTTCCTAGCCTCAAGTTGCGCTGGTGGTTACGTTCGTTCGGCGACACGGTTGAGGTACTGGAACCGAAGTCGTTACGCGATGAGTTTGCGGAGGCCTATCGCAAGCTCTCTGCACGATACAAGTAGTCGTCGGCTTCGAGCGCCGGAAGAACCCACGCAAAAGGACGAGGCACGGATGACCTGGCTGTTGCGGACCGCAAGCGCGCTGCTTTCGCTCCCTTCGCACCGCTCGCGGCGTGTATTTCGCGTGCCTGAGGGGCCGTCCGCACCGGTCGTATATGAGCCTTCAGCGAACCGATGCAGGAAAGCTCGGCGCTTCTTGGCGGGGTCTTTCCGAAAGCTTCGCTTGTTAAAGCCATGCTGTGTAATGCGGTCCTTGTCAGCAATGCTGACCATTGGCTGGGATTCGGGAGCCAGAACTCCACCCCAGAACATATCCAGTTCCTGAAAGGCCTCGACCGGACCGAAGAGGCGATAAAACTGGATGCCCTTCAGTGGGGGATTGATTTCCAAAAGCGATTTATAGAAGCGGCCTCCGACGTGCAATACGGCGATGGCCGTCCGGTTTTCTACGCTCCATTGCATAAGTTCGTCGCTACCTTGACGCTGGAAAAAGCGCTCCAGCCCTTCGTTCAGCGTTCCCTTGGCAAGGGGGTTGTCGTACTCGAGGAATGAATCGCGCTTCTTGTTCATCCGCTCATCGCCCAGCAGCCCCCTGAGGTACTCCCGGGTCCCCGCACCCTCGTAGAATACGCGTTCCTCGATATCATCGGTGTCCCGATGTTGACCGGGTTCAACCGGCTCCGCCCTCCCGACTCTATCCACGCCATGCTCGCGGCGAACGCGAAGTGCCTTATAAACCCGACCGCAGAAAACGATTGCGCACACGCCGAGCACGACACACTCGCGCGTTAAGTCGAACGCACCAGCCATTCCGGCGAGCTGGCCATACCTGTCAAACGTGCCGCTTCCATCGCGCTCGAGCTTCAGTTCGCGGGATTCCGGCACCCGCACGAAGACACGGGACTGGTCACTTCCATGCGCCATCGCGCTGTCGTAGTAGTCTTTGAACGGACCGAGGATTCTCATGTCATTTATGTGAGAATTACGAAAAAGCGACGGGAAGCTGGCCCCGTTGAGTCGCAAAACCAATTACTCGAAGCTCGTGCACTGGTTCAGCACATTCGGTGTTCACCAATGCGTCGCCCCAACGACGTTAATCGTCATCGTCGCAACGGACCAAAGCCATCAACTGATTGCCGTTTCCAAACACGTGAAGCCGGGAATCGAATGTCTTGTCCAGTTGCGGATTGTAGATTCCAACCATTCTGCCACCCACGTAGGCGAATTGCTTCCCCTGGCTGCCGGTCTGGATACGGCCAACAATTCTTGACGAACCATCACGAATATAGATTGTGCTCACAACGCCTCCGTTCTGTTGTCTTGCCAATTAGAAGTTGTCCGCCCAGCGGTCCCAGAAGCCCGGCTCATCGTGGTGCGCGTTCTTCATGGCAAACTGCAGCGAGACGACGTAGAACCGCACGTCTTCAAAGCGCATCGTTCCGTCCGGATACTCGAGAAATGCCTGGAGCTTCCTGTACTGGTCGTCGGTCTCGTCGAACGGCACATTGATGAAAATTTCCCCGGCGTAGGAGCGCATTACCGTCTCGGACGCGACCTGCCCACATTCGCGCCACTCGATGCCTTCACGGTCGAGCCATCGCATGATGTGCGAGCGGGACTCCAGACTCCTGTAGTCCATGTGGTGAGGACGCTGCGCCTTCAGGAACTCGAGATAAAGCACATCCCGATTCAATTTTCGCGCGATGGCGTCGATATGTTCCAGGAGCTGTGGCATGGCAGTTCATCCGTAGGTTGCTGGCAGAAAGGTCTGTCGTGTTGCGTCACTCAATAACGTAGTCCATCGCCGCGGCACACGCTGGACAGAGCGTGCGTATCCCGCCGCCATCCTTGTGTCTGCGCAGCATCGCCGCCTGAGTACAGCGTTCGCATGTGTTTCGACTCAGACCTTCTGCTGTGGCAACCCAGTCCTGGACCCTGCCCGTGGCGGGGCCCCGGAGATAGACACGCAAACTACCCAGTTTCTCTTTCACGCAGACGACTTGCAGGTCGGATTTCCTCGCTTGGGTCTCAAGCTTTCTCGACAGCTCGTCGATGATTTGGTACCAGCCGTCATCACATTCAAATAGGCACGCCCCCGAATAACGGGGTTCCAGCGAACGGTAGAGAGCCGGGTAGCTCGTGACGATTCCATTTTCGAGTTCTCGATTCATCTGCGATTCGCTCCTCAGTGAAGAACACATCCGGATTCATTGTTGATGCCGTACGGGACGTGCCCGGTCGCCACGAGTTTGCAGGCTGACTCGCAGTTTCTTACGTGGTCGTCGAAGAAGATGTCTGGCCTGAACTCCGCGAGAAAGCGCGCCTTGTCCTTGCCGCCGAGAAACATGGCCTCATCGACCGCGACACCCCATGCCATCAGCGTGCGAATCGCCCGCTCGTGCGCCGGCGCGCTGCGCGCTGTAACGAGTGCCGTTCGTACCGACATCCGTGACCAGCGCTGGCCACGCAGGGCACAAAGGGCTGAGAAGAACGGCTTTAGCGGCCCGGGGGGGAGCGGCGAACGCGCATTGCGCGCCTCATGGGCGTTGAACTCCTGCAATTGCCGCAGCCTGAAAACGCGCTCAGATTCGTCGCTGAAAAGGACGGAATCTCCGTCGAACGCAATGCGCAGCTCCCCATCGTCGCCGGCGGTGGTCAAACCTGAAATCGGATAGACCCGGGCGGCGGGAAATCCGGCCGCCATCGCGTCCCTGACATCGGGTGCATGAGCGGAAAGAAACAGGTTCGCCTCAAGCGGCTCGAGGTATCGGTGGGGCTTCGCGCCGCTGGTGAAAATCGCCCGGCTGATTTCCAGTTCATGATGTCGCGCCGATGTGAATACCCGCAGCCCAGTGACCGGGTCGTTGCGCGACAGGATGGCAACTTCGACGTCGTTGTTCCCGCCGCTATTGAAGGCGAGGAGCTTTCGCACCAGTGGAAAGGCAACGCCCGGGCTTGCAGGGACATCCAGCCGCGTGGCCTGCAGCGCGCAGTAAGCCGACGGGTCCTCTTCCCGAAACACCTGGTTCTCTGCCTCGAAGTCGAAAAGTGCTCGGGCGGAAACAGCGATGGTGATTTTTGTGGTCGAAGTCATAGGTCTCTCCTGTGGCCGGAGACAATGATGCGGGACACAAGAGACAAAAACTGTCCCAGTCGTCTCGTAGAATCACGACAAGCCTGAAATCCGACTGCCCCACCTTTGACTGACGCCCAGACTGATGACTTCCAGCCTTGATGAAGCGATTCTTCGAATTCTGCCCACGGACAGGGAATCGGACTCGTGGATGCCCACTTCACGGGTTATCCAGTTGCTGACCGACCGGGGCCACCAGGTCGACTATCCGCGGCAGGTCCGGCGCCGCCTTGCGCGGCTTGAGCGGGAAAAGCTTGTACTATCCACGATGGAGGGGCAGCAGCTTCTCTGGCAGCGCAAATCGTGGCTGCAGGGTGCCAACCAGATGGCTAGCCTGATGAGTGCTTCGGAGGCGGTTGCGTTCCACGCGCTCCGGCGCTTTGTGGCGGACAAGCTGCCCACGGCGGTTACCATGGACATCGAGCCACTGTTCAAGGCCGCCGATACACGGCTCTCGCAAGACGGAGAGGACAGCCGGCTTTATCGGGCCTGGGTAAACAAGATTGGTTCAGTGGAGCCTACCTATCTGCTGGGGCGGCCGCCCATCGACCCGGAAGTCTTCCAGACGGTTGTGACCGCGACGTTCTTCGAGCGCGAACTCCTTGTCCGGTATCGGCCGGCCTACAAGGAGATAAGGGACGAAGACATTAAGCCGAAACGGCTCTGGCCGCTCGCACTTGTCGAATCAGCCGGGCTCATGTACCTGGTCGCCCAGAGTCCGGACCACCCGCCTCGCCCCGAGGAAGGCAAGCCAAACTGGCTTCGGATTATGTATCGACTGGACCGTTGTATCTCGGCGGTCGATTCCGGGACGGCGTTTGCGTACCCACGGGATTTCAATCTGAAGGCGACGATTGAAAAGGAGCAGGTGTTCGACTTTCTTCCGGAGGCGCCTGTCGTGCTGGAGCTCGCGCTAGAGCCGCCCGAGGCGAAGCGACTTGAGGAGCGGCGCATGTCAGAGGACCAGCGACACACGCCGCTGCCCGACGGCCGGATAAAGGTGACCGGGACGGTCGTCCCAAGCGTAAAGCTGCGATGGTGGCTTCGCTCCCTCGGCGCTGCAGCGGAAATTCTGGCGCCGGCCGTACTCCGGGACGAATTCGCCCGCGAGGCGGCTGTACTGGCGAAGCGTTACGGCACCACCGCTTGAACGGCACACCGACAAATTAAACAGCGTAATCGGGGTAGTGGATGGAAAACGAAATTGCTATCAGACAGGCGGCCGCGTGGATTCGCGATGCGGACGGCCTTCTCATCACTGCGGGGGCCGGCATGGGCGTGGATTCCGGGCTGCCCGACTTCCGGGGAACGGAAGGCTTCTGGCGTGCATACCCGGCGCTGCGTCACTATGGATTTTCGTTCGAGGACATCGCCAACCCCGCGGGCTTTGCGAGCAATCCGCGCCTGAGCTGGGGATTCTATGGTCACCGCCTCGCGCTCTATCGCGCGACCGTTCCCCATGCCGGCTTCGGCACTCTGCTTCGGTGGGCGTCGACGATGAAGTACGGCGCTTTCGTTTTCACCAGCAACGTCGATGGGCAGTTCCAGAAAGCAGGATTCGATGCACAGCACATTGTGGAATGCCACGGCACCATCCACCGGCTTCAATGCGTCGAGGCTTGTACCGATGAGACCTGGCCGGCTGACGACTTCACGCCCACCGTCAACGAGACGACATGCCTGCTCGAAAACGAGATGCCCAGTTGCCCGCACTGCGGCGGGCTCGCACGACCGAACATCCTGATGTTCGGGGACTGTAAATGGGTGGACCGGGGCACAGACCAGCAGGAGCGGCGACTTGCAACGTGGCTCGATTCAGTAGAGCGGCTCGTCGTTGTCGAAATGGGCGCCGGCCAGACAGTGTCGACCGTCAGACGCTTCACCGAGCGCTACGGTCCTCGGGTCATTCGCATCAACCCGCGCGATTACTCGATTCCGTCGTCCATAGGAACAGGAATCTCGGGCAGGGCGCTAGAGACACTGCGGCTGCTCGATAATTTGCTCAGTGCCAGCAGTTAAGGATTGGAAAGACAACTGTACAATTCGCAGAGAGTGAACTGAAGACTGGCCGCAGCAGTCTAATCGCACACATCGAAAAATTTCTAACGGGGAATAAAGTTGCCACTTAACATCAGCGAAATACCAGAACTGTATAAACATTATCGATGGGCTGACAGGCACCCGCTGTGGGGCTATCGTGCCGACGAATTTCCAAATTTTGAGTGGATTAGCAGCCTTGAACGACGATTTTCCAACCTTGAAGCTACACCTACCCAAGCTCCAATTTACCTGATTCGCGAGATGATTCACTGGGGAGGAAGCCAGAATGGAGTATTGGAAAAATTCGAGCTCCAGCTTGGCACATACAACCTCGCCCATGCATTCGAACGAATTCAAGCAGCACTCGATACTCCAGAGGACGCAATTAACGCGGCCTTAGACATTCCGGGCATGGGACTTTCATACGCGTCGAAACTTCTCAGATTTCTTCGCCCTGAAACTTATGGTGCTCTCGATAGCCAGATTCGCAAATTTCTACTTGAAAGCAGAAAAGAGCCGCCGTTCTTCGACAAAATCTTCGATGGCAATAGAAAAAGCATGGTCAAAGGCTATGCAAAGTTTATTGAAATGCTAAAGGAATTGAAGGCCAGCCTCGAAGAGGCGGCGATTCCTCGTCCAAGCATGACTGGGGAGCGACTAACATGGCGCGCTTCCGATATCGAGATGGCCCTCTTTCAAAGGTCGCTTGAGTGGAGCGTAGAGCGCAGACGGGCTGGGGCATAGGCGAGAACCCGGCGAGTCTCCCGAAACCTCGCGCTCTGCCTCCCCCGCCTCTGCGATGACGCGTTGTTCGACCGTCATCTTCGCACGGGCAGGCGCTCGGTTCGCAGACTCACAGACGAACGTACCCGGGCAGCCTGCCGGCGATTGCCAGCTGCTTACTGAAGCAGGCGCTATGCATCGGGCATCGCTAAAGTCAACGATTGGTCCGCTGCAGTGGCAAAAAGCGTGACGTTCCCTCGTTTTTTCGCCTTCCAGAGGCCCTGGGTTATGCGGCCGTATCGTTTGTCCGCTGAGCTGCAAGCCAGTCTTGCATGACTTGGGTTGGCGACATGAAGCCAAGCGATGAATGACGACGACTGCGCTTATAAAGCACTTCGATGTATTCGAACAAGTCGGCAGCGGCCTCGCGATGCATGCGATACCTCGCGCCGTGTATCGCTCGCCAGCCGTTACGGGCTGTAACAGCCATTGAGCGTGATTCGTGTGTCGACGCTGATGTCGAGCACTGCAGCCCTTGAACGTGGCTAATTTCATCAGGTGTGGCTTACGTTACTTGTAACGAACCACCTGCTCATCGTGCAAATAGCGGAGCGGTGCACCGTGTAGTGCGACAAGCCCGTTTGCCACGCTATTTCCCGCACAGCTGTTCCCCGTCTTGCCAACGCTTTGATTTCCACCATTGCTTGCTTCTGAGTGGAGTCAGCATCGACGGCAAAAAAACCAACGCCCTCTCCCAAGTGGGTTAGTTGTAAGCGATCCATTGTCGACGTCGCTCTGAGCGACGGGTCGAGCGCCATGATTCACTGAGAGGCGTGCGTGTGCTCAGCGCAGGGTAACAGGCAT
>NZ_FMYQ01000014.1 GCF_900096975.1 Paraburkholderia lycopersici | reverse complement strand
CGGAGATCAAGGTGCCGTTCAAGCATCCGCGCAACCGGCTCGACCCGGCGTTCCGCAAGCTCGTGGACGACATCTACGCGAAGATGACCGCGCGCCAGACCGACGAGACGACGAAGAAGGGGCTGGAGCTCGGTAGCTGGCTGCCGCGCGTGTCGACCAACCTGATGGCGGGTCTCATCGAAACGCTCGCTGCCGCGCCGTATCACGGCCGCGCCGACATGCCGGAAATCGCGCGTTCGCTGCATCTCGAAGTGGACGACCTGTTCCCGATCGCGGAGGTGCTGCAGCACCTCGGTTTCGCCGACGTGCGCGAAGGCGACGTGCTGCTCACGCCGCCCGCGCGCGTGTTCGCCGAATTCGGCACGCAGGAACGCAAGATGATGTTCGCCGAGCATCTGCTGCGCCACGTGCCGCTGGCCGCGCGGATCAAGAAGGTGCTCAACGAGCGGCCCGGCCATCGTGCGCCGCGTGTGCGCTTCGAGCAGGAACTGGAGGATTTCCTCTCCGACGGCGCCGCGGAAGAAACGCTCGACACCGTGATCGACTGGGGCCGTTACGGCGAGATCTTCTCGTACAACGACCAGTCGGAAATCTTCAGTCTGGAAGACGTGGAGTCCTGAGCGGCGTTTCGCCCGCCTTGTGCGCGCTTCGTGAGCTGCATGAAAAACGGTCGCCGCGGCGACCGTTTTTCGTTGGCTGACGACACTATTGCAGCGTGCCCCAGCGCTCCACGGCGGGCTCGGCCGTGGCCCACTTCCAGCCCGACGGGTCTTGACAGGCGCTCGCCGTGAACCACTGTTCGGGCGCGTCGGCCTTGTCGCCGTCCTGCACCGAGAACACGAAATCCTTGCACAGCGTGAGCGCGTTTGCGAACGCGCGCGTCACGCGCACCTGGCCGTGGCCGTTTTCCACGGGCAACGGGTGCTTGATGCGCCAGATGTCCATGCCGCCCACGGGCAGGCGTCCGGCAGTCTCGGCGATCAGCGCCTGCTGGTCCGCGTGCATGTTCTTCATGAAGCGACCGACGGCTTCGTCGGTCGCCGCCTGCACGGCGATGCCCACGCCGATGCCCACGGCAGGATTCGCCGTGACGATGCCGGTGGCCGCGGCGGCCGCGGCGCCGCTCGCGGCCCCGATCGACGCGCAGCCGCTCGCCGCGAGCGCCGCACCGGCGCAGAGCGCGGCGAGCACGACGAGTCTTGCGGGGCGCGGTATCGGCTGATTCCTGGCGGACCGCTGTGCGCGTTTCGCGCGCGCTTTCACGCGGCTCATTGCAGCGCGCCCCAACGGTCGGTGGCGGGTTCGGCCGAGGCCCACTTCCACGCGTCGCCGTCGCGGCAAACGGAAGCGACGAAGAACGCGCTCGAGGCCGGCTTGTCCTTCGCGGCCTCGTGATCGACGGAGAACACGATCTCCTTGCAGTCGAGTGCGCCGCTGCTGATCGTGCGGCTCACGGTGACGCGGCCGTGTTCGTCGTCTTCGATCGGGAACGAATGCGTGATCGACCAGGGCGCGACGGCGCCGACTTCGAGCGGGCCCGCCGCTTTCGCGATGCTGTCCTGGGTGTTGCGATGCACGACGCGCTCGGAGTACTGCACGCCGGCTTTCGCGGCGGCCACGGCACCGAGGCCGATGCCGGTCGCCACGGCGGCATTGTTCGTGACCTTGGAGGCGACCGCCGCGCCCGCAATGCCGGCGCCCGTTTGCGCGCCTTCGGAGTAGAGGGAACTGCACGCCGAGCACGCGAGGCTCGCCGCGGCGGCGAGCAGCGTGAGCGCTAGCGGGCGTCGCCTGCGGGTGGAAGCGGCGGCGCGTTTGAGAGGCGGCGCGCCGCCAATCGGTTCCGCGACCGCCTGGAGCGGCGACGGCGCAACGCGCGCCCGAGCACTTCGTTCTTGCATGATCATTCCCTGCCGCTTTGCCAGATGGCGCCGCGTTGCGCGGACATCCGGCACGTTTGCGTACTTTACGTGCTGCGGATTGTGCAGCATCGGATTGTTATCGGGGATAGTGAAAGTGCAAGCAATTGCAAAAGGGCGTGCGCGGCAAGCCGATCTCTGGTCGGCCTGCCGCTTCGATGCTTGAGTGCGCAACTAGCGTGCCGCGCTCACGCTTCGGATGCATCCGGGTCTTCGGGAATCTCGGCGTCGCCTTCGTCGGCGCCATAGCTGCCGAGCCGGTTGTAGAGCGTCTTCAGGCTCACGCCGAGCGTGCGGGCCGCGAGCCGCTTGTCGCCGCCGCAATACTTGAGCGTGCCGAGGATGATCTGCTTTTGCGCATCGGCGAGCGGCGTGCCGATCCACACGCTCATCGCGTCGCCTTGCGTGACGGGCTTCTTCACGCGCGGAACGAGCTGCGGATGAGCGATTTCCACGACCTTCTCCGCGAGGATGAACGCACGGTACACGGCGTTCTTCAGCTCGCGCACGTTGCCCGGCCACGACCAGTTGCGCACGGTTTCGAGCGCGCGCTTGCTGAAGGCCTTTTGCACGCCTTCCTGCTCGTTGAGCTCGGTGAGGAAATGCTGCGCGAGCAGTTCGCGGTCGCGTTCGCGCTCGCGCAGCGGCGGCGCGCGTAGCGGGAACACGGCGAGGCGGTACATCAGGTCCTCGCGCAGGCAGTTTTCCTTCACGGCCGTCACGGGGTCGCGATTGGTCGCGGCGATGATGCGCACGTCGCCGCGAATCGCCTCATTGCCGCCGACCGGGAAGTATTCGCCTGTTTCGAGCGCGCGCAGCAGCTTCACCTGATGGAGCAGCGACATTTCGGTGATTTCGTCGAGGAAAAGCGTGCCGCCGCGTGCGTGCTCGAAGTGGCCGTCGCGCGATTGCACGGCGCCTGTGAAGCTGCCTTTCTCGTGGCCGAAGAGTTCGGCTTCGATCAGCTCGTCGGGAATCGCGCCGCAGTTCACCGCGATGAAAGGGCCGTCGCGCCGTTCGCTCTGCGCGTGAATCGTGCGGGCAATGAGTTCCTTGCCCGTGCCCGATTCGCCGACGATGAGCGCCGTGGCCTCGGTCACGGCCACGCGTTCGATCTGCGCGTAAAGGTCCAGCATGATCGCCGACGAGCCGTAGAGCAGACCGTACGACTGCAAGCCCGCGACGCGCGCATCGGCGCCCCGTGCGATGTCTCGTTTGGCGGCGGGCGAGCCCGGCTCGATTGACGCCATAGGGATGTTCGTCCTGCAAAGGTAGTGCGGGCGGCCGCTTCTGTGCGCATCTGCATGCTTTTGCACACATTTGCGCGAGTCGCGATCCGACCCTGCGATCCGGGGCTGGCCGTCCAGGACAGGTGCGGAACTTGCCGCTCCGACGGCCGCGAGGTTTGCATCTCATAAACATTTAACCACTGCCGCATGCGAGTGGGCAATCTACCGGGCCGCTGTGGCCACCGCGGTCGCTGCGCGGGCGGTGCATCGTCGCCGTGCGCGGGGACCATGGCGCAAGGCGCGGAAGCTGGCTGCGCTGGCGGTTTTGCGGCGCCAGGGCGGCTATTTTCCGCTGTTCTGCCGGCCTTGCACGTGCAAGGCGGCGCAAGCCGCGACCTCTCTGGCACGCATCGTGCTGCGGAACTTGGACAGACGGGCGCCGTCTGCGTTTTCAGGGACGGCGCATCGGCCACGCCTCGGGCGATGCCATCGCGTCTTCCGTCTTCACGAGGCGTATCTGGGAGAAAGCGATATGTCGAAGAACAGCAGCGGTTGGGTAGGAACCTTGGTGACCGTCGGCGCGCTCGGCGCCATGGCGGGCATGTTGGCGTGGCGCTTCGCGCAGCGCCACCGCATGCAGCGGCAATCCTTTTACCGCGATCTGAGCCGATGGGAGGGCGAAGGCGGCTCGCTTGCCGAAGCCGCCGGCGACACCGGTCTCGGCGCGGAAAGGGTCATGGGCGGCGGCCCGGCGGTGCGAGCGCGCGACGACGCGCCGAGGCATGGCATGAAGGGCGCGACGGCAAACGATGCACACGATGCGAACGGCGCGTCCAATGGTGTCAACGGTGCGAGCGGCATGCCGTGGCCGTTTCCGCACAGCTAGCCGGGAACGAGCGGACGCGCCTCGCGAGAGCCGTGCCCGCTTATCTTGAATAAGTCTATAATAGTTATATCAACAACAATCGAGGTTCGGGCTGCGCGTAGCTTGCGGTATTGTTGCTCATACGTAGCAAAACCGCGGATTTCACGCCGTCTTGGGCGTGCACCCGACCGTTTCGTACTCCACTGCAGCGCTACTTCCTGTGCCGCGACTTTTGCGGCGCCGGGCAACCCTGTCCGGCGCGCTTGCGAAGGGCGCGGCGCACGCGCTTTGGAGCCATTCACCTATCCAGGCTGACGAGACGCGATGCCACATGTATTGATTGTCGATGACGACGCTGAAACTCGCGAGGCGCTAGCCGCCGTGGTGAGCGAAGACGGGCTCACCACAGCGCAGGCCGGCGACCTGCGCGAAGCACGCATTCAGCTCGTGCGCCAGATGCCGGACGTGGTTTTCACCGACCTGAAGCTGCCCGATGGCAGCGGTACCGACCTTTTCGAGGATCTCGACCCGCGCTCGGGCGTGGAACTCGTGGTCATCACGGGCCACGCGACCGTGGAGACGGCCGTCGATGCACTCAAGTCCGGCGCGATCGACTACCTGGTGAAGCCGATCAACCTCCAGCGCGTGAAGTCGATCCTGAACCGCTTGCCGCGCGCGGGCGACCTCAAGGCCGAAATCGGCACGCTGCGCGGGGAGTTGCGCCGGATGGGGCGCTTCGGCCTGATGCTGGGCAATTCGCCGACCATGCAGGAGGTCTACGACCAGATCAGCCGGGTGGCGCCTACGCCCGCCTCGGTCATGCTGGTGGGCGAGTCGGGCACCGGCAAGGAAGTGGCCGCGCAGACCATCCACCAGTTGAGTCTGCGCCGCAAGCACGAATTCCTCGCGGTGAACTGCGGCGCGATTTCGCCGAACCTGATCGAATCCGAAATGTTCGGTCACGAGCGCGGCTCGTTCACGGGCGCCGACCGGCAGCACAAGGGCTATTTCGAGCGCGCGAACGGCGGCACGCTGTTCCTCGACGAAATCACCGAAATGCCGATCGAGCTGCAGGTGAAGCTCTTGCGCGTGCTCGAAACCGGCATGTTCATGCGCGTGGGCACGACCAAGGAAATCGAGACAGACGTGCGCCTGATCGCGGCGACCAATCGCGACCCCGAGCAGGCCGTGGCCGAAGGCAAGCTGCGTCTGGACCTGTATCACCGCCTGAACGTGTTTCCGATCAGCCTGCCGCCGCTGCGCGAGCGCGGCAAGGATGTGGAGCTGCTCGCCCAGTCGTTCCTCGACGAGCTGAACGAGCGCCACGGCACGAAGAAGCAGTTTCCCGCGGCGGTGCGCGAGATGCTGGCGGCCTACCCGTGGCCCGGCAACGTGCGCGAGTTGAAAAACTACGTGCAGCGCGCGCACATCATGTCCGGCAACGACGGCGACTTCACGGCGACGGTGCCGCTGCAGATCTCGCTTTCGAAGCCCGTGGCAGGCACTGCGGTGACGATCCCGTTCGGCACCTCGCTAGCCGACGCCGATCGCCAGCTCATACTCGCGACGCTCGAGCAGTGCGGCGGCGTGAAGACGCGCGCGGCGGAAATCCTCGGCATCAGCCTGAAAACGCTCTACAACCGGCTCGTCGAGTACGGCAACGAAAGCGGTGGCAAGGGCGACGCGCCTGCGCGCGTGGCCGGCGGCGCCTGAGCGGCGAACGGCCGGGTGTGCGCTTCATGCGGGCGCACGGGCGGTACGACGCTTGCAGTGTGAGTTTCGCGTCCATCATGAGGAGCGAAAGATGCCGAGCTGCAAATCCATCGATGCCGTCCGCGCGAGGCCCTGGCTCGCACACACTCCTCAGCCCGACGAACCGCCTCCAGATCAGCCCGGCGAGCCCGACGTGCCGCCGATCGGCGATCCGCCGGCGCAACCGGGTGAAGTGCCGCATTCGGGACCTCGATGCGACCGGCCGGCGACTTCCCGGTTTCGAGGTTCGCGTCGCGCCGGACCCGCCGTGCTGGCCGCCGCTCCGGAGCGCAACGCCGTGTGGACACGCTGGGCCCGCTGGGTGTCGTGGACGCCCGGCACTGGCGAAACGCGCGGCGTGCCGAGGTGCTGAGGCCGTCAATCGAATCTGACGGATTTTATGTACGAGTTACAAACGCTTCGCCATTTTTACCGGCGAATTCACGCGGTGAACCCTAGACTATAAAAAACGCCGTGGCCGCGTGGCCGCCTTCCGCTGGAGGCATCGACATGAGACATCCTGCCTTGCGCCGCTCCGCCCGTTACTCGGGCAAGCGCGGCCCGCGCGATTCGCAAGAGAAGAGCGGTCCTCCGCCTTCGCTCGCGCCCGACCCTGCTGGCCAGAACCGCGCGGCGCCCGGCGTGCCGCCCGACGGCGAGCACAATCAAGGCGGCGCGCGGGCCGAGGGCCTCGAGTACCAACGCGATCTCGGTTCCGAACAGGACGCCTGATCGCGCTCGAACCGGCGCTCGCCGCGCGCCGCTTGCAGGCCGGCTTCGCGGCCTCGGAGATCATCGGGCTGTTCTGCCATGTGGTCCCGTCGGGCGGAATTCGCTCGTCCCGTGGTTCGCCGGCAAAGTTTTTTCTCCAGACCCTGCCGAACCGGCACGCGTCTTGCGTGCCTCTGTCACGCATCGTCTTCGGACCCAACGAAACAGGAGGTAGAGCCGCAATGGGCAGACTGATCGTGGTATCGAATCGCGTTGCGCCGACCCAGGAGGGACGCCCCGCAGCGGGCGGACTCGCGGTCGGCGTACTGGACGCGCTCAAGGAAACCGGCGGTGTGTGGTTCGGGTGGAGCGGCGAGACCGTCGCGGAGCCGTCCGCACCGGTCATCGAGCACCAAGGCAGCGTCACCTACGCGACGGTAGGTCTCACCCGGCGTGACTATGACCAGTATTACAAGGGCTTCTCCAATACGACGCTCTGGCCGACGTTCCACTATCGCAACGACCTCGCGCGCTACGAGCGCCAGGAATACGGCGGCTATCTGCGCGTGAACGTCTCGCTTGCGCGCCAGTTGCAGCCGCTCATCGAGCCCGACGACATCATCTGGGTCCACGACTATCACCTGATCCCGTTCGCGCGCTGCCTGCGCGATCTCGGGGTGAAGAATCCGATCGGCTTCTTCCTGCACATCCCGCTGCCGGTGCCCGAAGTCATGCGCTCGGTGCCGCCGCACGAAGAGCTCATGAAATTCATGTGCCACTACGACGTCGTGGGCTTCCAGACCGACGCCGACCGTCAGGCCTTCCTCGACTACGTCGAGCGCGGCGGCCATGGCACGGCGAGCGAGGACGGCATGGTGCACGCGTGGGACCGCTTTCTGAAGGTGGGCGCGTACCCCATCGGCATCTATCCCGATGCGATCGCCAAGGCGTCGTCGCAGTTCTCCGACCGCAAGCCCGTGCGCAGCCTGCGCGACGCGATGCGCGGCCGCAAGCTCATCATGAGCGTGGACCGGCTCGATTACTCGAAGGGGCTCGCCGAGCGCTTTCAGGCGTTCGAGCGGCTGCTGCAGAACGGGCCCGGCTGGCACGGCCGCGTCTCGCTGCTGCAGATCGCGCCGCCGACGCGCTCCGACGTGCAGACCTATCAGACGATCCGCCGCAACCTCGAAGGGGAGGCGGGCCGCATCAACGGCCGTTTCGCGCAGCTCGACTGGACGCCGATCCAGTATCTGAACCGCAAGTACGAGCGCAACCTGCTGATGGCGCTCTTTCGCGAGGCACAGGTGGGCTACGTGGCGCCGCTGCGCGACGGCATGAATCTGGTCGCGAAGGAGTACGTGGCTTCGCAGAACCCCGAGGACCCCGGCGTGCTGGTGCTTTCGCAGTTTGCGGGCGCGGCGGAGCAGTTGCCGGGCGCGCTGGTCGTGAATCCCTACGACCTGAACCAGACGGCCGAGGCGTTGGAGCGGGCGCTTTCGATGCCGCACGCCGAGCGGGTCTCGCGCTACAACGACATGATGGCTTCGCTGCGCGAAAACAATCTCTCGGTATGGCGCGATACGTTCCTCGCGGATCTGCGCAGCGTCGCGACGGCGGTTTCGGTGACCGCGAAGGCGCGCAATGCCGCCCCGGCGGCAAAGACGTCTGGACAGACGCCCGCGTCCGCGCAAGCGCCGCGGGCTGCACGTGCGCAGTAAGGCACGCGGTAGGGCGTAAAGACGGCTTGCTGACCGCACTCGTTTGACGCAAATCCACTCGCGCGGCGGCCTTCGGGCCGCCGCGTTTTTTGCGTCGTCCGCCGCCGCGAGGCGCAGCGGGAACGCTCAGGCGCGCTGACCGTGCGGCTCGCCGAACGGCATCGGCGCGCGGGTCGGATCGAAATCGGCCCAGTGGCCGTCGTGCCATTGGCCCGAGGCGCACTCGATATCGGCGGCGCCCGCGTCGCGCAGCAACTGCGCGGCGAGATCCTGGTTTTCGTAGCAGACGTGCACAGAGAGCAGCACGCCGGAGTTGCGCGTTTCGTGGCGCACGCGCTCGTGAGGCGTCAGCGCTTGTTGCACGAGCGCTTTCGCGCCGATGCTTGCGCCGATGCGCGCGCCGATCCACGCGCCGATCCACGCGCCCACGCCGGCCGCGATCACGACGGCGGGCAACGTCGCTGAAAACGCGCTGAAGATCACCACGCCCGCCACGGCGCCGGCCACGGCCCCCGCGGTGATGTTGCGCGCGTGATGCGGCGGCACGGCGGCGGGCGGCGCGTTCGCCGCGAAGCCGGCACCGTGCATGACGTGGCGTGCGTGCTGGCCGCGCGGATTGACGAAGAGCAGGCTGACGTCTTCTTCGAGGAAGCCGCCGGCGTAGAGCTTTTCGGCGGCGGCTTCGGCGGCGGGAAAGGTCGTAAACCGACCAGCGACGATCAGAGACATGGGAGGCCCCCTTTGCCGGATTCGGCAGGTTGACTCGCCGGAATACGGAAAGACCGGGCGCCGCCGCGAATGCGGCGTGCCCTAACCCCATGTTAGTGCCTGCAGACGCGCACGGTTAGGCCACGGCGAGCGGCGGGCGCTTCAGCCTGGCATGCGCGCCGCGGCGCCCGGCATCAGCCGCAGCACGCTCACCACGGCCGCCACGGCGGCAAAGGCCGTGGCGACGTAGAGCGCCACGGTCGGCCCATGTTGCGGCGCGATGCCGAAGATGAGCGCGACGAGCGCCGCGCCGAGCGTCTGTCCGGTGAGGCGCGCGGTGCCGAGCATTCCGCTTGCGCCGCCGCTGCGCTCGCGCGGCGCGGAGGAAAGAATCTGCCGGTTATTGGGCGACTGGAAGACGCCGAAGCCCGCGCCGCACAGCGCCATGCGCCAGCAGATATCGAACACCGTGGGATGCGCGCCGAGCGTCGCGAGCGAGAGCAGGCCGGCCGCGAACAGCGCGAGCCCGATGCCGCCGAGCATGCCCGCTGGATAGCGGTCGGAAAGCGCGCCCGAGAGCGGCGCCGCGCCGATGATGATGAGCGGCCAGGGCGTCATGAGCAGCCCCGTGTCGACCTGCGAGAAACCGAAGGTCTCCTGCAGCATGAAGGGCAGCGCGACGAACGCGAGCATCTGCGCGCAGAACGAGCAGACGGAGGTGCTGATCGAGAGCGCGAACACGGGATTGGCGAGCAGGTCGACGGGCAAAAGCGGCGCGGGCTGCGTGAGCTGGCGCCGCACGAAGAACCAGCCGATCACGACCGCGCCCGCGAATTCGAGCGCGACCCACCGTTTGCCCTCGCCGTGGCCGAGGCCGTCGACGGCGAAGATCAGCAGGCCGAACACGAGGGCGTTGAGCACGGCGCTCAGATAGTCGTAGGGCGCCGGGTGCCGCTCGTTCACCGGCAGCGCGCGCAGGCCCAGCACCAACGCGGCGATGCCGATCGGCACGTTGATCGCAAACAGCCATGGCCACGATGCGACCGCCAGCACGCCCGATGCGAGCGTCGGTCCGACCGCCGAGGCAATTGCGACGACCATCGCGTTGATCGCCACGCCGCGGCCCAGTTGCGTGCGCGGATAGATCATGCGCACGAGCGCCGTGTTCACGCTCATGATCCCCGCGCCGCCGAAGCCCTGCACCGTGCGCGCGAACGCGAGTTCGGGCAGCGAGGTCGCGAGCGCGCAGCCGAGCGAGGCGACGGTGAAGAGCGCCATGCCGCTCAGGTACACGCGGCGATAGCCGATGCGGTCGCCGAGCGAGGCGAGCGGCAGGAGCGAGATGGTGACCGAAAGCTGATAGGCGTTGACGATCCAGATCGAGCTTGCCGCGCTCGCACGCAGATGGCGCGCGATGGTCGGCAGCGCGACGTTGGCGATTGCGCCGTCGAGCACGGCGAGCGTGATGCCGAGCGCGACCACGAGGATCGCATAGTAGCGCTGTGGGAAGGGCAGGCCGGTTTCGGTGTCTGCGGAGGCGGCGGAGCGTTCGGAAAGCGTGGGCATCGACTGGAGAGGCGGCGCGCGCCCGACTGGATCCTTGCGGGGTGCGCCGCTGGCTGTTGTTTTTGGCGGTTTATTTCAGTTCGTAGAGCCCGACGTAGGTGGTCGAGTCCAGTTCGTTCAGATGCGTCATGAAGCGCGCAACCGCGTTGGTCGTCTCCGGCGTGACGGGCAGTTGGGCGGCTTTGAGCGCGTGCACGCGGAAGATGTAGCGGTGAGGCTTGTCGCCGCGCGGGGGCGCCGCGCCGCCAAAGCCCACCGTGCCGTAGTCGTTGCGCAGCTGGACTGCGCCCTGCGGCAGCAGGCTGCCGTCGGCCTTGCCGGCGTTGCGCGCGAGCGAGCGCACGTCGGCGGGAATGTTCACCACGACCCAATGCCAGAAGCCGCTGCCCGTGGGCGCGTCGGGGTCGTAGACGGTGAGCGCGAAGCTTTGCGTGTCGGCGGGCGGCTCGTCCCATTGCAGCGCGGGCGAGACGTTGTCGCCGTCGACACCGAAGGCCCGGTCGTCGAACTCCTGCGCCTTCGGCATGAACCCGTTGCTGGGAAAGTCATCGGACCAAAGTCGGAAATCAGCCATCGGTTGCCTCCTTTGCGGGTAGAAGTGGGACGGTTGCGCGTTCGCGTCCGACAGGCAAAGCACGGGCGCAGCCGATCGATCGAGTTTATCACCGAGGGCCGTTCCGGCAGGGGCCGCGGCGCGCCGTCACGAGCGCGCCTCGAACCATGCGGACGACTCGTCCTCGAGCCACGCGGCGAGACGCTCGACCACTGTCTGCGGATCGTGCCGGGCGCCGCGCAACGCGCATTCCCAGATCACGGCCACGCGCCAGCCTTGCGCGGCGAGCGCGGCGAGCGCCCTGGCGTCGTTCAGACGGTTGCGTGCGATCTTCTCGCGCCAGAACTCGGGACGTGTTTGCGGCCACTTGAAGAGCGCGCAATTGTGGCCATGCCAGAAGCAGCCGTGGACGAACACCACGGCGTGCCGGCGCGGCAACACGATGTCGGGCCGGCCGGGCAGCTCGCGCACGTTCAGGCGAAAGCGGAAGCCGCGCCGGTGCAGCAGGCTTCGGATCACTTTCTCGGGCTTCGTGTTGCGTCCGCGGATGCCGGACATCATCCGGCTGCGCGTTGCCTTGTCGACGACATCGATCATCGTCCGTCGCCTCGCTTCGTCTGGCCGTGGCGCGCGCCGCTCAGCGGCCCGCCGCCATGGCCGCCGCCGGGGCGGCGCTTCGGCTCGGGCGCGCAGCGCAGGCAACGGCCGCGGCGGGCGCCGCTTCGCGCCGCGCGGCCAGCAATGCGTCGAGGTGCGGCATCATCGTGCGCGCGACCTCGCGCATCACCGGCATCACCACGCTGTTGCCGAACTGGCGGTACGCCTGGGTGTCGCTCACGGGAATGCGGAAGGTGTCGGGCAGGCCCATGAGCCGCGCGCACTCGCGCGGCGTGAGGCGGCGCGGGCGCAGTCCTTCGCCTTGATGCACGAGGATTTCCGACCCGTCCTTGTGATAGCGCGCAGACAGCGTGCGCGTGACGCTGTCGGGAAACGCGAGCCCGTAGCCGAAACCGTTGCCGGCCGCGCGGTGCTTCTCCGCGTATTGCTGCAGATAGGCCCAGAGCCCTGGCGTGAGCGTGTACTTCGGCTGCACGCGGCGCGCGCCGTGATCGAAGAAACGCTCGCCGTCCCAAGGCAGCAGCGGCTCGAGGCCGTCGGCGCGATGCAGGATCGAGGCGAGCCGCGGCCCATCCTCGGGCAGCGCGAGTGCATCCCACGAGAAGGCGGTCGGCTCGCGAAACCCGACGATGATGATGCGCTCGCGATGCTGCGGCGTGAAATGACGTCCGTCGATCACGCGGTAGTGCACGTCGTAGCCGAGCTCGTCGCGCAGCACCTGGAGGATCACGTCGAAGGTGCGGCCGCGGTCGTGCGAAAGAAGGTTCTTGACGTTCTCGAGCAGGAACGCGGCGGGCCGCTTCCTGTCGATGATGCGCGCGACGTCGAAGAACAGCGTGCCCTGCGTCGTGCACGCAAAGCCGTGCGGACGGCCGAGCGCGTTCTTCTTGCTCACGCCGGCGATCGAGAACGGCTGGCACGGAAAGCCCGCGAGCAGGACGTCGTGGTCGGGCACGTCGGCGGCGTCCACGGCCGTGATGTCGCCGATGAACGGGTGGTCCTCGCCGTAGTTTTCCAGATAGGTCTTGCGCGAGAACGGATTCCACTCGCTCGTGAAGACGCATTCGCCGCCCTGCGCCTCGAAGCCCTTGCGAATGCCGCCGATGCCCGCGAACAGATCGATGAAGCGAAAACGCGATGCGTGACCCGGCTCGCGCGCGCCGCTTTGCAGCAGTTCGCGCAGCGCGGCTTCGAGCATCGCGGGGCAGCGCGTCTCGCCTTTTTCCCATCGCCGCACGGTCTTTACGTCCCTGCCGACGTGGGCGGCGATCTGCTGCTGCGTGAAACGCTTGCGTGCCTGCTGGAGCAGGTCTCTCGGTTTAGCCGTGAGCACGGAGTCCTCGTTAGGGTATTTTTGCGGACATTATGACCGATGCTCGACCCGCGGCACCAGGAATTCCCGACGCTCCCGCATACGCAAGCACCGCGTGGCGCGCATGTGGAGAAAAAACGGGAAGACGGCGAGTTCAGGTGGGCTGCGGGCCGGCGTTTGCCTGCTTGGGCATCGCGGCGGCAGTCGTCGCGACGTTGAGTTCGTGCAGATCGAGGATGAGCAGGAGGCTATCGATTTCGCACAACTGGCCTTTGTTCACGAGACCGGTGTCGAGCAACCGGTGCAGGCGCTGGCGCCAGTAGCGCGCGGGGAGGATCGGTCCGCCGAAGTCGCCGGCGAGCGAGAGCGGCATCACGCGTCGAATGTGCGCGATATCCTGGTCGATGAGGTTCGACATCATATAGCCGGCGGGGAGGGGACGCGGACTGTCCATAACCGGCATTACGGCACTTTTTTTCGCGCCTTTAGGGGCATTTGAGTCGGTATATACCCCAGGTTCTTTCGACGGCGCGCAGGTGCGCCGGATCGAGCTGGGCCGCTTAGTCCACGTCCGGCGGCGTCGCGCCTTGCACCTGGGCTGCGCTTTCGAAGAAACGCCGCGTCGCTTCGAAGGAGTTCAGCATCTGCTCGGGCCAGGGCGTTTGCAGCATGACGGCCTGGTGGTTCTCGAACGCCGCGCCCAGCTGGCGGGCGAGTTCGGGCGAGTTGAGATGGCGCAACAGCACGCTCACGGCGATGGCGGTGGCCTGGCTCGCGCCGGCCGTTTGCAGCTCGGAAGCGGTAAGGGCAGCGATTTGCTTGTTGATGTCCATGGAAGACCTGCTTGGGGAAATGGGTGCGCGAGCGCGCGAGAAAGACGGGACCGGCGAAGTGCCGCGGCATCGTGTACCGATACGGGTGCTCGGGCGGCTGGTCCCCCTGGCAGGAATCGAACCTGCATCTAGCGCTTAGGAGGCACTTGTTCTATCCATTGAACTACAGGGAGCACGAGGTCGAGCACTGCACGATGCGTGGCTCCGTCAGACCGCCATGTTTCCCAAGTGACCCGTCATGGCGCGGAGCCGTCGCGAAGCGGTTCGGTTCTGCCGACCCGGAGCATATCGCGACGCAGGGCCAAGAGTATAGCAAAGGCGTCCCGGCGCGAAAATGACGCCATGAGCTTTCGCAACGCGCCGCGAATCAGAACTCGACGACGGCGAATTCTCCCTTGCCCACGTCGCACAGCGGGCAACGCCAGTCATCGGGGATGTCGGCAAAGCGCGTGCCGGCGGCGATGCCTTCGTCGGGCAAGCCTTCTTCCTCGTTGTAGATCCAGCCGCAGATCAGGCAGACCCAGCTCTTGTATTCGATTACTTCGCTCACAGCGCGTCCTTCGTCTAGTCGATTCGATGCATGCCCGTCATGCGGCCCTTTATGCCTGGTCGGCAGGGCGGCGCGGGCGACCCGCGATCTTACCGGAAAACGTTCTGCGTGCCGCCGCGTCGCAGGGCCGCATACGGATATGGCGCTTTGGACGCTAGGCCGGGATCTCCGTGGCGCCAGCCGCACGCGGCGGCGAGCGGCGGCAACGCACCTCCGGCCACGACCTGCGCGGCCCGACCTGCGTGGCCACGACCTTCGCGGCCCGACCTGCGTGGCCACGACCTTCGCGGCCCGACCTTCGCGGCCCGACCTTCGCGGCCCGACCTTCGCGGCCCGACCTTCGCGGCCCGACCTTCGCGGCCCGACCTGCGCGGCCCGGTACAATGCCCGCTTCAGGTCCATCGCACGCATCGCTTTCCATCCATGTCGCTCTACACCATCACCGGCGCGCAACTGGCGTTTGGCCACGTCGCGCTGCTCGATCACGCGGATTTTTCGCTCGAAGCCGGCGAGCGCGTCGGGCTGATCGGCCGCAACGGCGCGGGCAAGTCGTCGCTGCTCACCATCGTCGCGGATCTCGCGAAGCCCGACGACGGCCTCGTCACGCGCCAGCAAAATCTCTCGACCGTCTACGTGCCGCAGGAGCCCGATTTCGACGCCGATGCCACGGTGTTCGACACCGTCGCCTCGGGCCTCGCCGAAGTGCGCGCGCTGCTCGACGAATACGACGCGGTCGCGCACCAGCTCGCCGACACGCCCGAAGGCGCGGAGCACGACGCGCTGCTCGCGCGCATGAACACGCTGCAATCGTCGCTCGATACGGCCGACGCCTGGAACTGGCGCACGCGCGTTGCCACGACGCTTGCGCAGATCGGGCTCGAAGGCGACGCGCGCGTGGGCTCGCTTTCGGGCGGCATGCAAAAGCGCGTGGCGCTCGCGCGTGCGCTCGTCGTGCAGCCCGACGTGCTGCTGCTCGACGAACCGACCAACCATCTCGATTTCGACGGCATCCGCTGGCTCGAGGAACTGCTCGTCGCGCAGCGCTCCAGCCTGCTTTTCATCACGCACGACCGCGCGTTCCTCGACCGCGTGGCCACGCGCATTGTCGAACTCGATCGCGGCAAGCTGCTTTCGTATCCGGGCAACTTCTCGCAGTACCAGGAGCGCAAGGCGCAGCAGCTCGAAGTCGAGCGCGTGGAGAACGAGAAGTTCGACAAGCTGCTCGCGCAGGAAGAGGTGTGGATCCGCAAGGGCGTGGAAGCGCGCCGCACGCGCAGCGTGGGACGTATCGCGCGCCTCGTGCAGATGCGCCGCGAGCGCGAGGAACGGCGCAACGTGCAGGGCAACGTGAGGCTCGACGTCGCGCAGGGCGAGAAGTCCGGCAAGATCGTCGCCGAGCTCACCGACGTGACGAAGCGCTATGGCGGCCGCGCGATCGTCGATCACTTCTCGGCCACGGTCATGCGCGGCGACAAGATCGGCTTCGTGGGTCCGAACGGCGCGGGCAAGACCACGCTGCTCAAGCTGATTCTCGGCGAACTGAAGCCCGACGAAGGCACGGTGCGCGTGGGCACGAACCTGCAGGTCGCGTATTTCGACCAGATGCGCGCGCAGCTCGACCTCGAAAAGAGCCTCGCCGACACGATCAGCCCCGGCAGCGACTGGGTCGAGATCAACGGGGCGAGGAAGCACGTGATGAGCTATCTGGGCGACTTCCTGTTCGCGCCCGAGCGGGCGCGCTCGCCCGTGAAGTCGCTTTCGGGTGGCGAGCGCAATCGACTGCTGCTCGCGCGCCTGTTCGCGCGTCCGGCGAACGTGCTGGTGCTCGACGAACCGACCAACGACCTCGATATCCCCACGCTCGAACTGCTCGAAGAACTGCTGACCGATTACGACGGCACCGTGCTGCTCGTGAGCCACGACCGCGCGTTTCTCGACAACGTGGTGACGTCGGTGATCGCGTCCGAAGGCGAAGGGCGCTGGCGCGAGTACGTGGGCGGCTTCACGGACTGGCAGACGCAGAGCGCCCGCGCGCAGGAAATCGCCGAGGCGCGTGCGCCGAAGGACGCGGCGCCCGCATCCGCGGCGCCCAGGGACAGCGCGGCGGGGCGCAACGCGCAGCGCACCGTGAAACTCTCGTTCAAGGAGCAGCGCGAGCTCGAAGCGCTGCCCAAGCGTATCGAGGCGCTGGAGACGGAGCAGAAGGACATCGGCGCGAAGATCGAGGACGGTTCGATTTTCGCGAAGGACGCGCAGGAGGGCGCAAGGCTCACCGAGCGCTATGCGCAGATCGACGAGGAGCTGCTCGTTGCGCTGGAGCGGTGGGAGGAACTGGAGAGCAAGCGCAAATAAAGCGAGGCGGCCCGACGAGGGCCGTTTCGAAACCCGTGCCGGCGGGCTGCCGCCGCGCGAGGCGCATTCTACGTGACTCGCCTCATGCTTCGCCTCTCGGCCGAACGGCCAACCTCCTTCCAAATTGCCGCGCGAGCCCAAATCAGTACAATACCTCGCGAATCCGGCCGACTGCGCCGCCGCGAGCGCGCCTGCCACCGCGGTGCGCAGCCGGTTCACCCCGTTGTTTCGTATCGGTTTTTTTGAACGCTCAACGCGTTTTCCCCGCAGATGTCCACAGGACCTGTGGACAATCGCGCGGACAACCCCTGTGGATCACCATGTCAACGAAGAAGTCCAACGCCGCGAACGCTGGCTATAGCGAAGCGTCGATCAAGGTGCTCAAGGGCCTCGAGCCCGTCCGGCAGCGGCCGGGCATGTACACGCGCACCGAGAATCCGCTGCACATCATCCAGGAAGTCATCGACAACGCCTCGGACGAAGCGCTCGGCGGCTACGGCCGCCACATCACCGTGACGCTGCACGCCGACCAGTCGGTGTCCGTCGAGGACGATGGCCGCGGCATTCCGTTCGGCCTGCACCCCGAGGAGAAGGTGCCCGTCGTCGAGATCGTGTTCACGCGCCTGCATGCGGGCGGCAAGTTCGACAAGGCGGCCGGCGGCGCGTACACGTTCTCGGGCGGCCTGCACGGCGTGGGCGTGTCGGTCACCAACGCGCTTTCGAAGCGTCTGGACGTGACCGTCTGGCGCGACGGCAAGGTCGCCGAAATCGGCTTCTCCGACGGCAACGTCACGAAGCCGCTCGCCACGCGCAACGCCGCGCGCGACGAAAAGAAAACCGGCACGCGCGTAACCGCGTGGGCCGACCCGAAATACTTCGACTCGCCCAACCTGCCGCTCGGCGAACTGCAACGCCTGCTGCGCTCGAAGGCCGTGCTGCTGCCCGGCGTGGAGGTCGAACTCGTCAACGAGAAGACGGGCGAGCGCCAGAGCTGGAAGTACGAAGACGGCCTGCGCGGCTACCTGCTCGAAGGCATGGGCGGCGCCGACCTGCTGATCCCGCTCTTCGAAGGCGAGCGTTACGCCGACGCCCGCACGACCGACGACACCTTCGCCGAAGGCGAGGGCGCCGCGTGGGTCGTCGCGTGGAGCGAGGAAGGCACGCTCACGCGCGAGTCGTACGTCAACCTGATCCCGACGCCCGCGGGGGGCACGCACGAAAGCGGCCTGCGCGACGGCCTGTTCCAGGCCGTGAAGAGCTTTGTCGAGCTGCACAATCTTCAGCCCAAGGGCGTGAAGCTGCTGCCCGAAGACGTGTTCGCGCGCGTCTCGTTCGTGCTTTCCGCCAAGGTGCTCGATCCGCAGTTCCAGGGGCAGATCAAGGAGCGCCTGAACAGCCGCGATGCCGTGAAGCTCGTTTCGTCGTTTTCGCGTCCGGCTTTGGAGCTGTGGCTCAACCAGCACGTCGAGCACGGCAAGAAGCTCGCCGATCTCGTCATCAAGCAGGCCCAGGCGCGCACGCGCGCGGGCCAGAAAGTCGAGAAGCGCAAGAGTTCGGGCGTGGCCGTGCTGCCCGGCAAGCTGACCGACTGCGAAGCGACCGACATCGCGCGCAACGAGCTTTTCCTTGTCGAGGGCGACTCGGCCGGCGGCTCCGCGAAGATGGGCCGCGACAAGGAGTACCAGGCCATCCTGCCGCTGCGCGGCAAGGTGCTCAACACGTGGGAGACCGAGCGCGACCGCCTGTTCGCGAACAACGAGGTGCACGACATTTCGGTGGCGATCGGCGTCGATCCGCACAGCCCCGACGACACCGTCGATCTCTCGAATCTGCGCTACGGCAAGATCTGCATTCTTTCCGACGCGGACGTGGACGGTTCGCACATCCAGGTGCTGCTGCTCACGCTGTTCTTCAAGCACTTCCCGCAACTGATCGAGCGCGGCCACGTGTTCGTGGCGCGTCCGCCGCTGTTTCGCGTCGATGCGCCCGCGCGCGGCAAGAAGCCCGCGCAGAAGCTCTACGCGCTCGACGACGGCGAACTCGAAGCGATCCTCGACAAGCTGCGCAAGGACGGCGTGCGCGACACGCAATGGACCATCAGCCGCTTCAAGGGTCTCGGCGAAATGAGCGCCGAGCAGCTCTGGGACACGACGATGAACCCCGACACGCGGCGCCTGTCGCCCATCGCGCTCGGCGACCTCGACTACGAAGCCACCGTCGCGCGCATGACGATGCTGATGGGCAAGGGCGAGGCGGCCTCGCGCCGCTCGTGGCTCGAAGAGAAGGGCAACGAAGTCGAAGCGGACATTTGACGCGCCCACGCGCTCGCACACGATTACGGATTGATTGAACATGGACGACCTCTTTGCTGAAGTGACCGGCGGCGCCGAAGGCGACACGCTCACGCTCGGCCACTACGCGGAACGCGCGTACCTCGATTACGCGGTGAGCGTGGTGAAGGGCCGCGCGCTGCCCGACGTCTGCGACGGCCAGAAGCCCGTGCAGCGCCGCATCCTCTACGCGATGAACGAGATGGGTCTCGGCGACAACGCCAAGCCCGTGAAATCGGCGCGCGTGGTCGGCGACGTGCTCGGCAAGTACCACCCGCACGGCGACCAGTCGGCGTACGACGCGCTCGTGCGGCTCGCGCAGGACTTCTCGATGCGCTATCCGCTCATCGACGGCCAGGGCAATTTCGGCTCGCGCGACGGCGACGGCGCGGCGGCCATGCGTTACACCGAAGCGCGCCTGACGCCCATCGCGAAGCTGCTGCTCGACGAAATCGACATGGGCACCGTCGATTTCATGCCGAACTACGACGGCTCGTTCCAGGAGCCGAGGACGCTGCCCGCGCGCCTGCCGATGCTGCTGCTCAACGGCGCTTCCGGCATCGCGGTCGGTCTCGCGACGGAAATTCCGGCGCACAACCTGCGCGAAGTCGCGTCGGCGGCCGTGGCGATGATCCGGAATCCGAAGCTTTCCCACGCCGAGATCATGGAGAGGCTGCCGGGGCCGGACTTTCCGGGCGGCGGCCAGATCATTTCGAGCGAGGCGGAAATCGCGGCGGCCTACGAATCGGGCCGCGGCAGCCTCAAGGTGCGCGCGCGCTGGAAGATCGAAGACCTCGCGCGCGGCCAGTGGCAACTGGTCGTCACCGAACTGCCGCCGAACACCTCAGGCCAGAAGGTGCTCGAAGAGATCGAGGAACTGACGAACCCGAAGCTCAAGCTCGGCAAGAAGACGCTCACGCCCGAGCAGTTGCAGAACAAGCAGTCGATGCTCGCGCTGCTCGACGCCGTGCGCGACGAGTCGGGCAAGGACGCGCCCGTGCGCCTCGTGTTCGAGCCGAAGACGAGCCGCATCGACCAGGCTGAATTCGTCAACTCGCTGCTCGCGAATACGAGCCTCGAATCGAACGCGTCGCTGAATCTCGTGATGATCGGCGCCGATGGCCGGCCGCGCCAGAAGGGCATCGGCGAAATCCTCGGCGAATGGATCGGCTTTCGCTTCGCCACGGTCACGCGCCGCACGCAGCACCGCCTGACCCGGGTCGACGACCGCATTCACATCCTCGAAGGGCGGATGATCGTCTTCCTCAATATCGACGAGGTGATCCGCATCATCCGCGAGTCGGACGAGCCGAAGAGCGCGCTCATGAGCGCGTTCGGCCTCTCCGAGCGCCAGGCCGAGGACATTCTCGAAATCCGTCTGCGCCAGCTGGCGCGGCTCGAAAAGATCAAGATCGAGAAGGAACTCGCCGAACTGCGCGAGGAAAAGGCGAAGCTCGAAGAACTGCTCGCGAACGAGTCGTCGATGAAGCGGCTCATCGTGAGGGAAATCGAAACCGACGCGAAGCAGTACGGCGACGACCGCCGCACGCTCATCCAGCAGGAAAAGCGCGCGAGCTTCGAAGTGCGCGTGGCCGACGAGCCGGTCACGGTGGTCGTCTCGCAGAAGGGCTGGGTGCGCGCGCTGAAGGGCCACGGGCTCGACCCCCAGGGCTTCACGTTCAAGGCCGGCGACGGCCTCTACGCGACGTTCCTGTGCCGCACGCCCGACACGCTCATCGCATGGGGCAGCAACGGGCGCGTCTACTCGGTGGCGGTCGCGCAACTGCCGGGCGGCCGCGGCGACGGCGTGCCCGTCACCTCGCTGATCGAGCTCGAAGCGGGCACGCATCTGCTGCATTACTTCGCGGCGAACGCGGAGCAGCCATTGCTGCTGGCGTCGAGCAACGGCTTCGGCTTCATCGCGAAGATCGGCGACATGGTGAGCCGCGTGAAGGCAGGCAAGGCGTTCATGACGATCGACGAAGGCAGCGTGCCGCTCGCGCCGATGCCCATGCTGCCCGGCGCGATCCAGGTGGCGTGTCTGTCGTCGGGCGGGCGTCTGCTCGTGTTCGGCCTCGACGAGTTGAAGACGCTCTCGGGCGGCGGGCGTGGCGTCACGCTGATGCAGCTCGACGACAACGAGAAGCTCCTGCAGGCGCTCGCGATCGGCGCGGCCGGCGTGGTGCTGATCGGCACGGGCCGCGGCAACAAGCCCGGCGAGGACCTGATGGCAGGCGCGGTGCTGGCCCCGCAGATCGGCAAGCGCGCGCGCAAGGGCCGCGCGCCGGACTCGAAGCTCAAGGTCATTACGGGCATGCGTCCGGTGCTGACGCAATAACGGGCGAGCTTGTCCGGCGCAGGGGCCGGCGTCCGTGCCGGCGCACCGACTCCGCGCGACAGGCGGCGCGGCATGGAATAATGCCGCGCAAGGCCGGCGGACGGCGCTGCAAGGGACGGGAGCGGGCGCTTCAGCGCTTGCTCCCGCCGACGGCCGGATACATATACGTTACGAGGGATATCAAGCATGGGTCACGCGATCGCAATCGCGCTCTATCTGCATCTTCTGGGCGTCGCCGTCTGGGTGGGCGGCATGATCTTCGCGCACTTCTGCCTGCGCCCGGCGCTCGAAGACCTTTCGCCGCAACTGCGGTTGCCGCTCATCGAATCGGTGTTCGGGCGCTTCTTCAACTGGGTGGGCGCGGCGGTCATCGTCATCCTGCTTTCCGGCGGCTTCCTCCTCATGCAGTTCGGCGGCGAGCGCGCCACCTGGCAACTCCATGCGATGGCGGGCCTCGGCGTGCTGATGATGCTGATCTTCGGGCACATCCGCTTCGCCGTGTTTCCGCGCATTCGCCGCGCCGTGCAGGCGCAGAAGTGGCCCGATGGCGCGCGCGCCGTGGGCACCGTGCGCCGGCTCGTCGTCATCAACCTCGTGCTCGGTCTCGTGACGATCGGCTTCGCGGTACTCGCACGCGGGTTCTGAACCCGGCGCTCCGGCGCGCAATCTCACGCAACGTCCGAAAAGTCGCGCCTGCCGGTGAAGAGGCGCTCGCGGAAGGCGCGGCGAGGCAGCCCGACGGCACGAACTGCGCGAGCGTGGCGACGAGCGCGCCTACCTAGCCATCCACACGAGATAGCCGAAGAAGGGCACCACGTTCAGGAGCGGCCCAGGCGCCTGCACGTCCGCGCAGCACGTGACCCAGTTGCACCGCGACGTTGCAGCCCATCGGCCCCGGCACCAACCACGCGAGCGCGGCGAGATCGGAAAACGCCGTTTGCGTGAGCCGCGCGCCACGTCGTGCTGCTCCAGTTGCGCCATGAGCGCGAGGCCGCCCCACGACACCGATGACAAGGTCAGCACGATGCGAAAGAGCGTCGGAAGCGGTTCGTCTTCGTCGCGGGCGGGCGTCGCGAGTGCGTCGTCGGTGCGGGTTTGCATGACCGGATCATGCATGCGGGGGAGCGTGTGAATCTATCTGCACCGGCATGCGCAAGATGCGTGCGCGTGCGCGTCGCGCGCAAGCGGCTCGCCTGCGGGGGCGTCAGTGCGACTGCGGCGCGTCGCTCAGGCGCTCGTTGTTGCGTGCTTCGCGCGCGGCATTCGCGCCCGGCGGCTGCGCGGCGCTGCACACGCCGAAGCGCTCGATCAGCGCGGCCACGCCTTCCACGGGCACCGGGCGCGAGAACAGGAAGCCCTGTGCCTCGATCGGCCCGAGCGCGGAGAGCCAGGCGATCTGCTCCTCGGTCTCGGTGCCTTCCACGACCACGGTGAGCCCGAGCGAACGCGCGAGATTGACGATCGCCGACACCATCACGCACACGCTGCGGTCGGCGGGAATGGCCTGCACGAACGAGCGGTCGACCTTGAGCGTATCGACGGCGAAGCGGTTCAGGTAGGACAGCGAAGAATAGCCGGTGCCGAAGTCGTCGAGCGCGACGCGCACGCCGAGACGCTTCAGCGCGAAGATCTTTTCGGAGACGAGCTCCGGGTACTCCATCATCGCGGTTTCGGTGATTTCGAGTTCGAGCCGGTGCGCGGCGATGCCGGTCTCTTCGATTGCGCGCGCAACGGTCTCGTAGAGGTCGCCGCGCCAGAACTGCACCGCCGAAATGTTGATGGCGAGCGTGAGCGATTCGTAGCCCTGCTGCTGCCACCGCGCGAGCTGCGCGCACGCGGTGCGGATCACGAAGTCGCCCACCGGCACGATGAGGCCCGTCGATTCGGCCACCGGAATGAATTCGCCTGCGGGAATGAGCCCGTACTGCGGGTGGTTCCAGCGCACGAGCGCCTCGAAGCCCGTGATGCAGCGCCGACGCAGATCGATCTTCGGCTGGTAGGCGAGAAAGAGCTGGTCCTCGGCGAGCGCGACGCGTAGCTGCTGCTCCCACTTCATCAAGTGGTCGGCGCGGTGGGCGAGTTGCGGCGAGTAGAAGCGAAAGCAGTTGCGCCCGGCCTCCTTCGCGGCGTACATGGCGAGATCGGCTTTTTTCAGCAGATCGATTTCGCTTTCGTGCGCGACCGCGAAGAGTGCGATGCCCGTGCTCGCGTGCAGCACGAAAGCGCTGCCGCGCACGTCGAACGGATGCGTGAACGCGGCGCTGGTGGCCTCGGCGAGCGCGATGGCGCGCTTTTCGATGTCGTCGCCCTTCACGATCACCACGAACTCGTCGCCGCCGATGCGTGCGAGCGTGCCTGCGCCGCTCACGGCGTCGGCAAGGCGCGCGGCGCTCATCTGCAGGACGATGTCGCCGGCGTTGTGGCCGAGCGTGTCGTTGACCGTCTTGAAGTTGTCGAGATCGATGAAGAGGATGGCGAGGCGCCCGAGGTTGCCGGGCTGCGAGACTTCGTGGCGCAGGCGCTGCAGCGTGGCGTAGCGGTTGGGCAGGCCCGTGAGCAGGTCGTACTGCACGAGCTGCGACATCTCGCGCTCGCGCCCGAGCAGCTTGCCGATCAGGCCCGTGGCGACGGCGAAGAACGAGAGCATGGCGAGCGAGATGAACGTCGCCATCATCAGGTAGACGTCGCGCGTGTGGTTGTAGTCGGCGAATTCTTCGGCCTGCGAAAGACCGACCAGCACGGCGAGCGGATAGCCGTCGATATGGCGGTACGAGACGATGCGCGTGACGTGGTCGATCGGGTCGACGTAGGTACCCGAAACATGCTCCGAGATCGGGTACACGCCGCTCGCCGAGAACGTGCCGTCCGCGCGTTCGGCGTTGCCCGTGCGGCGCGCGAGCACGGCGCCGCTGTCCGAGATCACGGCGATCACGCCGTCACGGCCGATCGCCGCGTTGTTGTAGAAGTCGCTCGTGAAGTAGCCCGGGTCCTCCGACACCACCACCACGCCGGCGAACGAGCCGTCCGGATGATTGAGGCGGCGCGTCATCTGCAAGGTCCAGTGGCCGGACACGCGGCCGAGCACCGGCTTGCTGATATAGAGCTGGTCGTCGTTCTCGTGCTCGTGCACCTTGAAGTGCTCGCGGTCCGAGAGATCGATGGGCTTGGGGTTCGGATCGGCCGTATTGGCGACGAGCTTGCCGTGCTCGTCGATGATCGACACCTGCACGAGCGAGTCGCTCTGCACCACGCCCTTCTCGACGGTGCTCGCGAGATTGAAGCGCCCCGGCGACTTCTCGAACTCGTACTTCACGAAACGCGTGATCTGGTCGACCTGGTGGATCGCCTTGACGGTGTGCTGTTCGAGCGCCGCCGAGAGGATGGCCGCCGAGGCCGCGGCCTCGCGCATCGTCGCATCCTTTTCGACCGAGAGGCGCGCGAAGATGACCGCCCACAACAGCACCAGCACCAGCACGCCGAGCAGCGGAATGGCGAGCAGCGCGCGCGGCCGCGTCCAGGCTGGACCCGGCGCGCCGCGCAGGCTCGAATCGCGGGAGAACGGACTCCGGATCGCGCTCATCGCGGCCGCCGCACGCGCGTAGCGCCACACCGCGGATGCGGCGGCCGGAATGGCAACGGAGCGCTCGGATGGATCGGCGGCATGAGTGACGGACGGCTGGGGAAGACGCGCATTGCGCGCGGACAATGAACGCCGGACGCGTCACGCGTCCGATGTTTCGATATTACTGGTTGGGGATGGATTAAGGAAGCTATGGTCCCCCGGGTATACACGAGGGTCGTCTCGACGGCCCGGCGATGCCCATGTGCGGTGCATAAACGCGACGCGGCGCATGGCGGCGGACCATGCCGCGCGCATGAGGACGGAGGCGAAGGCCGCGGGGGGCACCTCGCGCTCGCCGTTGTTCAGTCGAGCCGGCAGGTCCCGTCGACGACCGTCACCGAATGCCCGCCAATCCAGATCTTGCCGGCTGCATCATCGACGCCTGCGGCGTTGCCGTAATCGATTTGCACGCGGCCATCGCGGCCCAGTACCGTGCCCTGGCGCACCGTGTAGCGCGCGCCCGGACGCCGGTTCTGCCGTTCGAGCAGCATGGCGATGGCGGCGTTCGCGCTGCCGGTCACGGGGTCTTCGCCTTTGCCGAGGCCCGTCATCAGGCAGCGCACTTCGAAGGTGGCGGGACCGTCGGCTTCATGCGGGCCGTAGGCGGCGAGGCCGTGCGCGCCGACGCTCGCGGCAACCGATTCGAGCGCGTCGTAGTCGATGTCGAGCGCAAGCACCGCTTGCGCCGATGCGAGCCGCACGACGAGCCACGGCGCGCCGTTGTCGACGCCGCAGGGCGTCGCCGTGAAGTCGATGGCGTCCGAGCGCAGCGCCGCGCGCAACGCGTCGTGCTGCGCGGCTGCGAGCGCCGTCGTGCGCGCGGGCGGCGCGGCGAAGGCCCACGCGCCGTGCTCGCCGGCGGCGAGCTCGACAAGGCCCGCGCCGCATTCCTGCACGAGGCGGCCGGCCCTTTTCGGCGTGCGGCCGCTTTCGAGGAACGCGTGCGCCGTGCCGAGCGTGGGGTGGCCCGCGAAGGGCAGCTCGCCTTTGGTCGTGAAGATGCGCACGCGATAGTCGGCGCGCGCGTCGGTCGGCTCGAGCAGGAAGCTCGTTTCCGAAAGATTCGTCCAGCGCGCGATGGCCTGCATCTCGTCGCCGCTCAGCTTGTCGGCGTCGAACACCACGGCGAGCGGGTTGCCCTTGAATGGACGCGACGTGAAGACGTCGACCTGTTTGAAGCGCACGCTGTGCTGGGTCATGGCGGGGCGAGGAGTGACGGAGGAGCGATTGCGCGAGTGCTCAACCACGGAGCGCAGGGAACGCGCGGGCGACGAGACGGCCCGCGCGAGTTACCGCTGGCCGCTTATTCGACTTCGGCGATCAGCTCGATCTCGACGCACGCGCCGAGCGGAATCTGCGCGACGCCGAAGGCCGAGCGCGCGTGCTTGCCCTTCTCGCCGAACACGTCCGCGATCAGCTCCGAAGCGCCGTTCGTGACGATGTGCTGCTCGGTGAAGGTGAGCGTCGAGTTCACGAGGCTCATGAGCTTGACCACGCGCTTGACCTTGTTGAGGTCGCCCGTGTGGGCGTGCAGCGTGGCGAGCAGGTCGACGGCGATCGAGCGCGCGGCGGCCTTGCCTTCCTCGGTCGTGAGCGAGTCGCCGAGCTTGCCGGCCCATACCTTGCCGTCCTTCTTGGCGATGTGACCGGACAGGTACACCGTGTTGCCGCTCTGCGCGCTCATCACATAGGCCGCCGCGGGGGCGCCGGCCTGCGGCAGTTCGATGCCGAGCTGTTCGAGACGGTCGTAGATGTTGATGTCAGCCATGATCAGGATTCCTCGTTCGGGTGGTGAATCGATAAAGGCCCGGCGTCGTATCAGGCGTGCGCGCGGATCAGGGCCGCGAGCTTCGCGACGCCTTCTTCGATCTTCGCGGGCGGCACCGTGACGAACGACAGGCGCAGCTTGTTGTGTTGCGGATCGTTTGCGAAGAACGGCGCGCCGGGCACGAAGGCCACGTTCTGCGCGACGGCTTCGGCGAGGAGCTTCATGCTGTCGACGTGGGCGGGCAGCGTCACCCACACGAACATGCCGCCTTCGGGGCGGTTCCAGCTCACGCCTTCGGGCATGTTGCGCTTGAGCGAGTCGAGCATTGCCTCGCACTGGTCGCGATAGAGTGCGCGCACCTTCGGGATGTGCGTGTCGAGGAAGCCGTCCTTCACCACCTCGTAGACGATGCGCTGCGTGAAGCTCGGCGTGTGCAGGTCGGTGGCCTGCTTGGCCTGCACGAGCTTGAAGTGCAGGTCTTCGGGCGCAATGATGTAGCCCACGCGCAGGCCCGGCGCCAGCACCTTCGAGAACGAGCCCAGATGCACGACGTGCTCGGGCGCGAGCGAGTGGACCGTGGGCAGCGGGTTGCCCGCGTAGTCGAGCGCGCCGTAGGGATCGTCTTCGATGACGGGGAAGGGCGAGCGCCTGGCGAACTCCGCGAGCGCCTGGCGGCGTTCGAGCGGCAGGCGGCGGCCCGTGGGGTTCTGGAAGTTCGGGATCGCGTAGAGCAGGCGCGCGCCGGCCGTGAGTTCGGGCGTGAGGCCTTCGGGCACGAGGCCCTTTTCGTCGGTCGGGACCTGCACGTATTTCGGCTCGTAGAGCGAGAACGACTGCAGCGCGCCGAGGTAGGTGGGCGTTTCCACGAGCACGGGGCTATCGGGCGAGACGAGCACCTTGCCGATCAGGTCGAGCGCCTGCTGCGAACCCGTCGTGATGAGCACCTGCGACGGGCGAACCTTCGCGCCGCCCACCGAGTGGCGCGCGGCCACCCACTCGCGCAGCGGCATGTAGCCTTCGGTCGCGCTGTACTGGAGCGCGCCGGCGGGGTCCTCGCGCAGGATGCGGTCGGCGGCGGCGCGCATTTCCTCGGCCGGAAAGCTGGCCGGCGCGGGCAGGCCGCCCGCGAACGAAATGACTTCGGGGCGTTCGGTGACCTTCAGGATTTCGCGAATTGCCGAGCTGGTCAGCTTGATCGCGCGCTCGGACAGTTGCCACGCGGGGGCGGCCTTGAGATCGCTTTGGTCCATGGGGTCTCCTTTATTGGGGTCGGGCGAGAAGATACGAATACATATATCCGGATGCGAATCGAGGCGGCGGTACCGGGCGCGATCGCGTGCGGCCGGCTGCCGCCGAAAACCGTCGATTATGACGCGAAACCTGTTCACGCGCGCGCCGGAGCGGGGACGGCGCCGATCGCGGCGCGCCGGCCCAGCATGACCGTGGCGATCACGGCGGCCGCATAGAGCCATGCCGAGGGTGCGACCTGCTCGCCGAACAGCAGCGCCGAGAAGGCCATCGTGAAGAAAATCTGCAACAGCTGCACCTGGCCCACGCGCGCCGTGCCGCCCATGGCGAGCCCCGCGTACCAGGCGAAAAAGCCGATGAACTGCGAGAACAGCGTGACGTAGCCGAAGGCGAGCCAGGTCTTGAGCGCGACGGGCCCGGGGTGCGCGACGTGGTGCGCCCATGCGAGCCAGCCCACGGGCAGCGCGAGGAACGGCGCGGAAACCACGAGCGCCCAGCAGATCACCTGCCAGCCGCCGAGCTGGCGGGCGAGGCGCGCGCCTTCTGCATAGCCGAGCGCGCCGATGCCGACGGCGATGAGCATCCACGCGTCGCCCGCGTGCAGTGCGCCGCCGCCCGCCTGGAGCGCGAACGCGATCACGAGCGCGCTGCCGATGAGCGCGCTGGCCCAGAACGCCTTCGAGGGCCGCTCGTGCGAGAGCCACGCCGCGTAAATGGCCACGGCGAGCGGCTGCAGCCCGTTGACGATGGCGCCATGCGAGGCCGGCACGGTCTTCATCGCCAAGGCCGAAAACACCGGGAACGCGACGATCACGCCCAGCGACACCACCGCGAGGCTCTTGACCTGCGGCCAGGTGGGCCGCTTCTCGCGCCGGATGGCGAGCAGCAACGCGGCCGGCACGGCGGCGGCGAGCGCGCGGCCGAGCCCGTTGAGGAGCGGGTGGAATTCGGCGACGACGATGCGCGTCATCGGCAGCGTCAGGCTGAAGATCATGACGCCGACGAGGCCGAGCAGCATGCCTTGGGTTTCGCGTGCTTTCATGCGATGCCTTGCGTGGCTTGCGCTCGACGGATCAGCATGCCGGCGCGCCGAGCGTGCGCGGTCCGGACGGGGTTTCGAACTGCGCGACGAGCGCGGGGGAAAGGGCTGCCTCCACGGCGATCAGGTGCGTGGCGCCGAGCCACTGGAGCTGTTCGCGCACGCGCTGCGCCTGCGGATGGAAGCCGGTGAGCGACGTGAGCGCGATGCCGCTATCGGCGAGCAACTGCGCCGGGTGGCGGGCGGTGTCCCACTGGATCAGCGAGGGGAGGACGCCGTCGCCCGCGCCTTGCCACGCGGGGAAGGCGCCGTCGTCCGCCACCGTGAGCTGCCAGGAGAAGTCGCCGCGCGTCATCGGCACGAGTTCGGGAATGCGCTGCGGGTATTGGTCCCGCCAGCGCGCGAGGTTCTTCGGCGGCTCGACGCGCGCGACCCAATGCGCGAGGTACGGGCCGCGTTCGAGCCGCGCCTGTACGGCGGGGTCGTCGAGCGCGAAGAGCCGCGCGCGGGCATTCGCACCGCTTTTTGCGCCGGGATCGGCGGCGATGACTTCCAGATATGCGTCGCCCCACAGCCCGAGCAGCCGGTTGTGCGTGCGCATGAGCGGGTGTGCGCCGCCGCCTGCGGGCGCGACGCCGAGCGCGTCGCTCACGTATTGCACGCCTTGTTCCAGCGTGCGCGCGGTGACGACGAGATGATCGAGGCGAAGCGGCGAGGCATTCACGTTCATGGGGAAGCGGAGCAGGGAGCGGGCCGGAGCCGGAAGGAAGAAGGCGGACCCCTGCGCCCGAACGGTGCGCAAAGGGCCGCAGCCGGATCCTTACCGGTACGCGTGCGATCAAATGTACCGGTATGGCTGCGGACAGTAACGGTACAATCGGCCCGATAGTGCACTGTACAGTTCAAGTTCCGGGAGAAGTCATGTCCGCCGTCCCGCTAGACCAGATTCCCGCGCCGCATGACGCGGCGACGCTCACGCTCGTCGACCAGCTCGTGCAGTGGGGTCGCCGCCGCATCGAGGAGCGCGTGTTCCGCCCCGGCATGCGGATGCCGTCCATCCGCAAGCTCGCGCTCGACAAGGGCGTGTCGCGCTTCACCGTGGTCGAGGCGTACGAACGGCTGGTCGCCCAGGGCTATCTCGACTCGCGGCGCGGCTCGGGGTTCTACGTGCGCGAGCGGCTCGCGCTTGTCGCGGGCGAACGCGCGCCGGCGGCGGCAGGGGCTTCCGCGCGCGCCGACGGCAACGCTGCCGGTGCCGCGCCTCCCACCATCGACGTGGTCTGGCTGCTGCGCAACATGCTCCATACGTCGACGCGCCCCGAAAAAGGGCCGGGTCTCGGCTATCTGCCCGCGCGCTGGCTGGACGGCGAGCTGCTGACGGGCGCGATGCGCTCGCTCGGCCGCCAGAGCGGCACGCAACTGCTCGGCTTCGGTTCGCCGCAAGGCTTCCTGCCGCTGCGGCAGCAGCTCCAGACGCGCATGGCGGAGCTGGAGATCGGCGCGACGCCCGAGCAGATCGTGCTCGTCTCGGGCATCACCCAGGCCATCGACCTGCTCGCGCGCATCTACGTGCAACCCGGCGACACGGTCGTCGTCGGCGATCCCGCGTGGTTCCAGATGTTCGGCCGCTTTGCCTCGCAGGGCGCGCGGCTCGTGGGCATGCCGTACACGCCCGAAGGCCCGGACCTCGACGCACTCGAAGCGCTGGTCGAAACCTGGCAGCCGAAGATGCTTGTCATCAACTCGGTGCTGCAAAACCCCACGGGCACCTCGCTCACGGCCGCGCAGGCGTTTCGCATCCTGCGGCTCGCCGAGCAGCACGACTTCATCGTCGTCGAGGACGATATCTACGGGGACCTGTGCCCGGCGGGCTATCCGGCCACCCGGCTCGCGAGCCTCGACCAGCTGCGTCGCGTGATCTACCTCGGCAGCTTTTCCAAGACGCTCGCGCCGAATCTGCGCGTGGGCTACATCGCCAGTGCGCCCGACGTGGCCCAGGCCGTGGCGGACCAGAAAATGCTCGTCGGCATGACGAGCCCCGAGCTCAACGAGCGCGTGCTTTACCGCGTGCTCACCGAAGGCCACTACCGGCGCCACGTGGAGCGCCTGCGCGCGCGCCTCGACGGCGTGCGCGACAAGGCCGCGCGGATGCTGGAGCGCGCCGGTTGCCGGCTCTTCTCGGCGCCCGGCGCGGGCATGTTCCTGTGGGCGGACACGGGCGTCGACGCGGACGCGTTGACCGCGGCGGGCCACGAAGCGGGCTTCCTGCTCACGCCGGGGAGTCTTTTCTCGCCGCACCAGTCGCCTACCACGTGGATGCGCTTCAACATCGCCAATTGCGGCGACCCGGCGCTGCCGGCGTTTCTCGGCGACTATCTGGGCGGCGTCGAGCGGCGCGGCGGCGCGCAAATGTGAATCCGGAGGGCGGCTCTTGAAAACGTCGCCGCCTGTCCCCAAGTGGGCGGGCGGCGCGCCGCGAAGCGATTTCCATCGAACTCGCGGCTCACGATCTGTCAGACCAGAACTGCAACGAAAGAGGACCCCGACCATGGCACAAGAAACCATGAGCTTCCAGGCAGAAGTGAAACAGCTTCTGCACCTGATGATCCATTCGCTGTACAGCAACAAGGAGATTTTCCTGCGCGAGCTGATTTCGAACGCGTCGGACGCGGCGGACAAGCTGCGCTTCGAGGCGATCGGGAACAGCGCGCTTTACGAAAACGATCCGAACCTGCGCATCCGCGTGGGCTTCGACAAGGCCGCGCGCACGATCACGATCGACGACAACGGCATCGGCATGAGCCACGACGAAGCCGTGTCGAACCTCGGCACGATCGCGCGCTCGGGCACGAAGGAGTTCTTCGGCAAGCTCTCGGGCGACCAGCAGAAGGACGCGGCGCTCATCGGCCAGTTCGGCGTGGGCTTCTACTCGGGCTTCATCGTCGCGGACAAGATCACGGTGGAAAGCCGCCGCGCGGGCTTGCCGGCGGCCGAAGGCGTGCGCTGGACGAGCGCGGGCGAGGGCGAGTTCTCGGTCGAGGCGATCGAGCGCGCGCAACGCGGCACGAGCATCACGCTGCATCTGCGCGAAGACGAGGACGAGCTGCTTTCCGCGTGGAAGCTCAAGTCGATCATCCAGAAGTATTCGGATCACGTCGGCCTGCCCATCGAGATGAAGAAGGAAGAATGGGACGCCGAAAAGAGCGAGATGGTCACGAAGGACGAATACGAGACCATCAACCAGGCGAGCGCGCTCTGGACGCGCGCGAAGAGCGACATCAGCGACGAGCAGTACCAGCAGTTCTATCAGCACCTCGCGCACGATCACCAGAATCCGCTCGCGTGGACGCATAACCGCGTGGAAGGCCGCAGCGAATATACGCAGCTGCTGTACGTGCCGTCGCATGCGCCGTTCGACCTGTGGAACCGCGATCACAAGAGCGGCCTGAAGCTCTACGTGAAGCGCGTGTTCATCATGGACGACGCCGAACAGCTGCTGCCGAACTATCTGCGCTTCGTGAAGGGCGTGGTCGATTCGAGCGACCTGCCGCTCAACGTCTCGCGCGAAATCCTGCAGGAAAGCCGCGACGTCAAGGCGATTCGCGACGGCGTGACCAAGCGCGTGCTCTCGATGCTCGAAGAGATGGCGAACGTCGCTACGGACACCGAAGCAAAGGAAGAGGACAAGGCGAAGTACGCCACGTTCTGGACCGAGTTCGGTCAGGTTCTCAAGGAAGGCATCGGCGAGGATCACGCCAACCGCGAGCGCGTGGCGAAGCTCGCGCGCTTTGCGTCGACGCACAACGACACGAGCGAGCAGACTGTTTCGCTCGCCGACTACGTTGCGCGCATGAAGCCCGAGCAGACGAAGATCTACTACGTCACCGCCGACACGTGGCAGGCGGCGAAGAATAGTCCGCACCTCGAAGTGTTCCGCAAGAAAGGCGTGGAGGTGCTGCTCCTCACCGACCGCGTGGACGAGTGGATGCTGTCGTTCCTCAACGAGTTCGACGGCAAGCCGCTCGCGAGCGTGGCGCGCGGCGACCTCGACCTCGGCGCGCTCAACGACGAGGAAAAGCAGCAGCAGGAGAAGGTGAACGAGGCGTTCAAGCCGCTCGTCGAGCACATGAAGGAAGCGCTCAAGGACAAGGCCAAGGACGTGCGCCTCACGTTCCGCCTGACCGATTCGCCGTCGTGCCTCGTGGCCGACGAAGGCGACATGAGCGGTTATCTGCAGCGCATGCTCAAGGCAGCGGGTCAGCAGGCGCCGCAGATGCAGCCCATTCTCGAAGTGAACCCCGAGCATCCGCTCGTGAAGGCGCTGCGCGCCGATAGCGCCGACTTCGGCGACTGGTGCCATCTGCTGTTCGATCAGGCGCTGCTTGCCGAAGGCGGCGTGCTGGAAGATCCCGCGAGCTTCGTGAAGCGCACGAACGCACTGTTGATCGCGCGGGCTTGAGGCGCGGTTTCCCGCAGTCGCGAACCCCTTGCGGTTATTTGCCGCAAGGGGTTTTTCGTTTGACCGGCAAGCTCGCGGCGGACCGAAACCCCCGCGGCCTATAATGCGCGCCATGCCTCTCCGATTCGATGCCGCTGACGCGCGCTGGTGCGTCAAGCCCTTGCCCGCCTTGAGCGCCGGCCAGAAAGACTGGCTCACGCGCGGCGGTTCGCTCACGGCGCATTTGCGCACGCTCGGACGCGTCGAAGTTCGCGTGACGCGCGAAGCCGTCGATATGCCCTGGCCCGACGAATACGCGGCGCTCGGCCTTGCGCCGCGCGCGCGCGCGTGGGTGCGCGAGATCGTGCTCGCGGTCGATGGCGTGCCGTTCGTCGCGGCGCACAGCGCGACGCCGCTCGCCGCGAGTCACGGTGTGTGGCAGGCCATGCGCCGCCTGCGCACGCGGCCGCTCGCGGAACTGCTCTATAGCGATAGCGGCGTGGCGCGGTCGGCGCTCGTGAGCCGGCGTGTGAGCGCGCGGCACCCGCTCCACGCGCTCGCGGCGCGCGAGACCCCGGCCGCGCAGGCACATCATGTGTTCGTCGCGCGCCGCTCGGTGTTCGAGCGGGCAGGCGCGCCGCTGCTCGTGACCGAATGCATGCTTCCCGCGCTATGGTCGCGCCTCTCGCGCGACCCGCTCATGCCCGAAACGGCCGTGCACCTCGGACGCGAGCGCGGGCCGCTCGATCACACCGCGTCGCGCGCGCATCACGCGCCGCGTTGAACGTTTCGCGCCTCGCCATGACCTTCAAGCGCTGCTTCGATCCCGTCGTCGACGCGCATACGCGCGTGCTCATCCTTGGCAGCCTGCCGGGCGAGGTGTCGCTCGCGCATCAGCAGTACTACGCGCACAAGCAGAACAGGTTCTGGCATCTGATCGGCGACGTTATCAAACGGGATCTGGCAGGCATGGCATATCCCGCCCGGCTCGATGCGCTACTCGAACATCGCATCGGGTTGTGGGACGTCGTGGCCGAAGCGCAGCGCATCGGCAGTCTCGACAGCCGTATCCGCAATCATGCGAGCAACGATCTCGTCGCGCTGGTGGAGACGTTGCCGAATCTGGCCGTCATCGCCTTCAACGGGGGAACGGCGGCCAGAATCGGCACGCGGGCGCTCGGAGAAAAGGCCGCCGCCTACCACCTCGTGCATTTGCCGTCGAGCAGCCCCGCGTACGCGGCAATGCCATATAAGGAAAAACTGGCGATCTGGTGCAAGCTGCGAGACTGGCGGGAAGGATGACATTGGCGGCCGGCATGTGTGCGGGCACGCATCCAATGCATCGTCGCCGCTTTTGCAGCGCTCAGGCGCAATGCCGGTCGAAGGCGGGGTACAGGCGCACCTCTTCGCGCGTCATGCGCTGCCGCAAATGGGCAATCGCGCCGCCCATCTGGCGCGCAAAATCCAGACCGGATTCCCCTCTTTCGAGCGCGTCGAAGAAAGACAAGGTTTCTTTCGAAATGTTCTTCATCTCCGATGCGAAAGACGCCGCCAGTTCCCTGGTCTGGTCGCGAGCCAGCATTTGAGGGTACAGCTTGCTGTCCTCGCGGGCGAGGTGACCTACGACCAGGCTGCGCGCCTGCTTGAGGTACTTTCGCCCTTCATCCGACAAGCCGAGTGTCTGAACCTTCTCGAGTAGTTTGAAAATTTCCTGGTGCTCGTGCTTCAGCGTGGTAACGATGGACATGATTCTTGGAATCAGATGAGTGTGACTAACGTCACGCCGGCATGGAAATGCCTCCAGTCCCGGCGCAGGGCGGAACATCAAACATGCATGAGTAGTGCATGGATACATGCTACGCCCGCCTGATGCTCCGATGCACAAACCCTTTGCGTCGATGGGGTAACCCGCGCCGAACGATATCGCCTTCCTTGCCGCCCCTGCGGCCTGCGCGCCGATGACATTCGCCGCGAAGCGCGCGCAATGGCGCGCATGGGATGCGTTCGTATAACGGGCATGCGGGTCATGCGAGCGCTAGCGAACACAGGCGTAAGCGCGCTGCAATCTGGCCGCGCTAGCATGGTCTCGCGAACGCCTCGGTGCGCGTCCACCGACGGGACACGAGACCATAATGAACAAGAAACGCCTGCCCCCGATCGTCTTTTCCCTTACGCTTTTTCTGAGTGCCTGCGCGTCCGACGACGTCTCGTCGGTGGGGCCGCACGTGCGCCCGTCGCCGCAGGAGGTCATGAACCGGTGCCTCGCGGCCGTCGCGACGCCAGGCTTCGCGCCGCCCACGGAGGCGACCTTGGGCGCCTGGCAATGGAAGCGCTACGTGAGCTGCAAGCTCGGCGGCAACATGCTCGTCAATCCGAAGAAAGTGCCGATGGAGAGTGAAGCCATCGTGTCGATCCGCGCCGCGTCCGACGGCTCCATCGTCTCCGTGAAGCTGTTGCGCCCGAGCGGCAACGACGATCTCGACGAAGCCGTCGAACGCGCGATCGATGCCGCCGGACCGTTGCCCGCCGTGCCGCGCGCATTGCATCTCGCGCGCATCGACATGCATTTCCATCGAGTGCGGGTCGATCCGCTTGCGTTGCAGCCGGGGCAGCCGGGGATCGGCGGCGAGCACAATGGCAGGGCACTTGCGGACGATAGCCATTGACGCACGCGTCGCGGCCCGGGTCTCGGCGTGCCTGCGATACCGGGCTCGATGCGCCGCGAATGCTATGCTCTCGGTCGCCCGAGCAGATGCACCTGCATCTGCGCCCCCACAGCAAGCGATTTTTTACATGACGACTCTCATCAAGCGCGCCTCCGCCGAGGCACGCGCATTCAAGAAAGCCAGCGCCGCAACGCAGACGAGCCAGACCGCAAGGGTGACGAAGAGCCCGCGCCGCGCCACCGCTGCCGCCGACGACCTCGACGACGCTCCGGTCATCGAAGCGCCGCGCAAGCCGCGTTTCGCACCCGTCACGTTTTCGGAGGAGAGCGGCGTGCGCTATCTGCACTTCGGCACCGAATGGGTGCAGGGTGCGATGCGCCTGTCGAAGCCGCAGCACATCGAGCTCGAATACGCGCAGCAAATGATGGCCTGGCTGCTCTTTCTCGCCACGCCCGCGCGCATCGTGCAACTGGGTCTCGGCGCCGCGGCGCTCACCAAGTTCGCGCACCGCTACCTGCGTCCCGCGAAGGTCGAGGCGATCGAGCTGAATCCGGCGGTCGTGGTGGCCGCGCGCACGATGTTCGAGCTGCCCAGCGACGACGCGCGCCTCACCGTGCGCGAACTCGACGCATGGGACTTCGTGCAGGACCGCGCCAATCACGGCACGATCGGCGCGTTGCAGATCGACGTCTATGACGCGACCGCGCGCGGCCCGGTGCTCGACAGCGTGGCGTTCTACCGCGCCGTGCGCGCGTGTCTCGCCGATGCGGGCGTCGCGACGATCAACCTGTTCGGCGATCATCCGAGCTTCGTGCGCAACATGAAGCGCCTGAAGGAAGCCTTCGACGGCCGCGTGATCGCGCTGCCCGAGGTGCACGAAGGCAATCGCGTGGTGCTGGCGTTCTCGGGCCCGGCGCTCGAAGTGACCTACGAGGCGCTCGAAAAGCGCGCGCGTTTGCTCGAAAGCAAGCTCGGTCTGCCCGCACACCAGTGGGTGAAGGCGCTGCGCGAATCGAGCGGCCAGAACGGCGCGACGTTCTCGATCTGATCCGCGCGAGCGGCGCTGGCGCCGCTTCATCACCCTGAAAGCCGGCCACGTGGCAACCACGGGCCGGCTTTTTTGCGTCCGCGCGGGCTCCTCACCGCGATTCCGGACGGTTTTTAGGACGTAGCGCAAGCGTCGGCTCTTGACAACGGCCTTCTGATTGGGGTCCGCCCTGCTTGACCATGCGGCGTGGCCTCTATACTCTTTTCAGCGCTTTCGGGGACCTTGCGGGCTATCCGTTCGCGAGGCCATCCGCCGCCTCACGTCGGGCGCCGGACCGCAAACGAAGCAAGGTCGCATAACTACATAAGCACGAGGAGACGTCATGGCTCACGACGCCGACGCCGGAAAATCAAGCAAGCATTGGCTATGGCTTTTGCTGCTGCCCTGGATCGCGATGATCTGGGTGCCGTCATACAACAGGGTCGAGCCCACACTGTGGGACTTCCCGTTCTTCTACTGGTATCAGCTTCTTTGGGTGTTGATCAGCGCCGTCATTACCGCGCTCGTCTATCACAAGACGAAGACCCGCAAGGGCGACGCAGGGGGCGCACAATGAACGTCACCGCAACGATCGTTTTTGTCCTGTTCTTCCTCGGCGTCACGGTTCTCGGCTTCGTGGCCGCCCACTGGCGCAAGGGCAACCTCGCGCACCTCGACGAATGGGGCCTCGGCGGCCGCCGCTTCGGCACGGTCGTCACCTGGTTCCTGCTCGGCGGCGACCTCTACACCGCCTATACCTTCGTCGCCGTGCCGGCGCTCGTGTTTGGTGCGGGCGCAACGGGTTTCTTCGCGCTCCCGTACACGATCCTCATCTATCCGTTCGCGTTCGTCGTGTTCCCGAAGCTCTGGGCCATCGCGAAGCGCCACCACTACGTCACCTCGGCCGACTTCGTGAGCGCGCGCTATGGCAGCCGCATGCTCGCGCTCGCCATCGCCGTGACGGGCATCGTCGCGACCATGCCGTACATCGCGCTGCAGCTCGTGGGCATCGAAGTGGTGATCGGCGCGCTCGGTTTCGACACCACGGGTTTCGTCGGCGACCTGCCGCTCATCATCGCCTTCGCGATTCTCGCCGCGTACACGTACACGTCGGGCCTGCGCGCGCCGGCCATGATCGCGGTGGTGAAGGACATCCTCATCTACATCACGATCATCGTGGCGATCATCGTGATTCCCGCGCAGATGGGCGGTTTCGGCCACATCTTCGGTGCGGTCCCGCCCGCCAAGCTGCTGCTGAAGTCGCCCGACGCCGCGAGCCTGAACGGCTATAGCGCGTACGCGACGCTCGCGGTGGGCTCGGCGCTCGCGCTGTTCCTGTACCCGCACTCGGTCACGGCGATTCTCTCGTCGTCGTCGGGCAACACCATCCGCCGCAACATGGCGATGCTGCCCGCGTACTCGCTCGTGCTCGGCCTGCTCGCGCTGCTCGGGTACATGGCGCTCGCCGCGGGCGTGAAGGACATGCCGGAATTCGCGCCGTACTTCAAGGCCTTCGGCCCGAACTTCGCGGTGCCGGCGCTGTTCCTGCACTTCTTCCCGTCGTGGTTCGTGGGCGTGGCGTTCGCGGCGATCGGCATCGGCGCGCTGGTGCCCGCGGCCATCATGTCGATCGCGGCGGCCAACCTGTACACGCGCAACATCCACAAGGAGTTCATCAACCGCAACATGAACCACGAGCAGGAGACCAACATCGCCAAGCTGGTCTCGCTGATCGTGAAGGTCGGAGCGGTGGCGTTCATCCTCGGGCTGCCGCTCACGTACGCGATCCAGCTGCAACTGCTCGGCGGCATCTGGATCATCCAGACGCTGCCTGCCATCGTGCTCGGCCTCTATACGCGCGTGCTCGACTATCGCGGCCTGCTGGTCGGCTGGGCGGCCGGCATCGCGACCGGCACGTGGATGGCCATTTCGCTCAAGCTCGCGGGCTCGATCTTCACGATCCACCTGTTCGGCATGGCCGTTCCGGGTTATGCCGCCGTGTGGTCGCTGATCGTGAATCTCGTGGTCTCGGTCGCCGTGTCCGCGCTCGTGCACGTGTTCGGCATGCAGAAGGGCGAGGACCGCACGCGTCCGGAAGACTATCTCGACGTCGTCGAGAGCTGAGCGGATCCGGCCCGGCGCGCGCCGCCGGGCCGGGTTTTGCCTGGTCCTTTGCCGCAATGCCCGCAACGAACGGTTGCGGGCATTTGTTTTTCTGGTGCACGATGGCCGCTGGGACGCTGCCTTGCCGGGCGTCCGGTTTTCAACCGGCTCACATCCAGCTCGCGCCATGGCCTCATCCGAAACCGACTCTTCCCCGCACGGCGGCGCCCAACGCCTGCGGCCGCCGCGTCGCCGTTCACGTTTCGCGCGCATGTGGCGTTCGCTGACCTCGCCGTATTACCGCTACCGCAACGCCAAGGTGATTCACAGCGTGCGCGTCGGCCTCGCGATGCTCGCCTCGATTCTCGCGACCACGGGCATCGACATTCCTCACGGCATCTGGGCGTCGGTCACGCTGCTCGTCGTGATCGGCGGGCTTCAGCATCACGGCAACATCCGCAAGAAGGCCGCGGAGCGCGCGCTCGGCACGTTGCTCGGCGCCGCGATCGGCCTCGTGCTGATCGTCGTGCAGGCCGCGACGGGCTCCGCGCCGCTCACCTATGCGCTGATGTCGCTTGCCGCCGCCGTGTGCGGCTATTACGCGATCGGCAAGCCGGGCTACGTCGCGCTACTGGCCGCCATCACGATGTGCATCGTCGCGGGCCACGGCGACAACCTCATCGATACGGGACTCTGGCGCACGCTCAATGTGATGATCGGCATCGTCATCGCGCTCGCGTTTTCGTTCGCCTTGCCGCTGCACGCCACGTATTCGTGGCGCTACCGCCTCGCCGACAATCTGCGCGAATGCGCGCGCATGTACGCCCAAGCGGCGAACGGCGAGCACGTGGACGCCGACGAGCAGGCGCAGACCTTCATGCGTCTGAACGCGCGGCTCGTGCAGTTGCGCGGCCTGATGCCGTCGGTGGCCAGGGAGATCGACGTACCGCTCGCGCGGCTCGAACAGGTGCAGCGGCTGCATCGCTCGATCCTGAGCGCGCTGGAAATGCTTTCGACCGGTACGGGCGGTTACGAACAGGCGCTCGTGCGCGTGGCGTTCGCCGAGCGCGGCGACACGGTGCGCCGCGCGCTCCTCGCCACGGCGCGCGCGTTGCGCTTTGGCGGCGGGCGTCAACCCGGCGCGGCGGCGCAGGCGTTGCGCACGGCAGTCGCGAACGGGCGAGGACGCGTTGGGGACGGGCGAGGGGCGAGCGCAGGCGCTTTGCCCGAGGCCGCGGGCGGCGCACTGGCGCCCCAGATGCAAGGGCCATACTGGCTCAGCCTGCGCGTGGAAGAGCAGGTGGAGCGCCTGCGCGCGTTGCTTCTCGACATCGAGCCGCGCTGGAACATCGAGCGCGCCGCGTCGCACCGCATGGTGTGACGTCTCGCGCGCCTCGCCCGCCGAGGCCGAGGCTTGGCTAGGCGGGTTGCTGGAGCGGGGGCGCCGTGACCATCCAGGGCACGCCGAACCTGTCGGTCAGCATGCCGAAGCCCGGCGACCAAAAGGTCTTCTGGAACGGCATCGTCACGTTTGCGCCCTTGGCGAGGGCGTTGAAATAACGCTCTGCTGTGGCGGCGTCGGAGCCGGTCAGCGAGACGCTGAAGCCGAGGAACTTGTCGTTCTGCGTCATGCAGCCGCCGTCGGACATCATGAGCTGCGCGTCGCCGATCTGGAGCGTCGCATGCATGATCTTTTCGGCGAGCTCCGGCGGCATGGGGCGCTCCGGATCGGGCGGCGCCTCCTTGAAGCGCATCTTGAACAGCTCCTGCGCACCGAGCGCCTCGCGATAGAACGCGATCGCCTCGTCGCAATTGCCGGGGTAGAAGAGATAGGGCTGGATGTGCATCGTCGGTTTCCTTGCGGAGTGGACGTGGGGCGGCCCCTTCGCTCTTTGGCGCGCGGGTTGACGCGGGGCCGGATCGCGCGGCGGTTCGCGCCGCAGCCCTGATTCTAGGCGCGCGCCGGGCCGCCGCCGAGCGATCTTCGCCAGGGTTTGCGAGAGCGCGGACGGGAACGGGCGTTGCGGCGGCGCCAGCAACGCCAAGGGCCGCACATGCGGCATGTGCGGCCCTTGGGGGCGTCGGCATCGGGCCGGCGGCGCCCGCTTCGCGCGACTCGTGCTTCCTGTCGCACGCGAGGGGGCGTTACTAGGGGGCGTTACTTCGCGCGCAGCGCTTCGATCATCTTTTCGAGCTTGATCGCGTCGGCGGCGAAAGCGCGGATGCCTTCCGCGAGCTTCTCCGTCGCCATGGCGTCTTCGTTGAGCTGGAAGCGGAACGACGGCTCGTCCACGGCCACGCGCTCGATGTGCGCGTCCTTGAACGCTTGCGCCGAGAGCTTGCGCTCGACCTTCTCGTTGCTGTCGTGGAGCTTTTGCAGCAGGTCCGGGCTGATGGTGAGCAGGTCGCAGCCGGCCAGTTCGACGATCTGGCTCGTGTTGCGGAAGCTCGCGCCCATCACCTCGGTCTTGTAGCCGAACTTCTTGTAGTACGCGTAGATCTTGCGCACCGACTGAACGCCCGGGTCGTTCGCGCCGCCGTCGCTGGCGTCGTCCCAGTCGGCGCCCTTGGCCTTCTTGTACCAGTCGTAGATGCGGCCCACGAACGGCGAGATCAGTTGCGCGCCGGCTTCGGCGCACGCGGCGGCTTGCGCGAGCGAGAAGAGCAGCGTCATGTTGCAGCGGATGCCGTCCTTCTGCAGCACCTCGGCGGCGCGAATGCCTTCCCAGGTCGACGCCAGCTTGATGAGCACGCGCTCGCGCTCGATGCCGGCCTGCTTGTAGAGGTCGATGATGTGATGCGCCTTCTCGATCGAGCGCTTCGTATCGAACGAGAGGCGCGCGTCCACTTCGGTCGAGACGCGACCCGGAATGATCTTGAGGATTTCGGTGCCGAACGCGATCAGCAGGTGGTCGATGATCGACTCGAGCGATTCGCTCGCGTGATCGCGCACGGTTTTCTCGAGCAGCGGCCTGTACTCGGCTTTCTGGACCGCCTTGAGGATCAGCGACGGATTGGTGGTCGCGTCCTGCGGCTTGTATTGCACGAATTGCTGGAAGTCGCCCGTATCGGCGACGACGGTGGTGTACTGCTTGAGCTGATCGAGTGCGGTAGTCATGTCAGGCCTTGTGGGGCGCGTGCGCGCCGGCATCGGTGAGAGTTGGACGGCCGGTGCGCACCGAGCGTGAACTCGGGCGCGCCGGGCGGAACGCGAAAAGGCGCTGCGTCGTTGCCGGCCGGCTTGGGCGGTGAGGCGCGCGAACCCGACCGGCAGCGGCGCGATTCGCCGCGCGGATCGTGCGCGGCTCACATCGTCATTTTATGGCGGAAACGGGTGGCGTAGCGTTTTGACGCGGGCGCGACGGCAGCGCCAGGGGCCGCAGGCCGCATGCCCGTGCCGGGCGCTGCGATCCACGGCGCGCCGAACGCATCACGCGCGCCGCGCGTGCAGCGCGAGCTGCGTGACGACCCCCGCCACGAGTCCCCAGAACGCCGCGCCGATGGAGAGCAGCGTGAGCCCCGAGGCGGTCACCATGAACGTGATGAGCGCGGCCTCGCGCTCCCTCGGGTTCTGCATGGCGTTGGTGAGGCCGCTCATGATCGACCCGAACAGCGCGAGCGCCGCGATCGATACCACGAGCGCCTGCGGAAACGCCGCGAACAGCGCCGCGATCGTCGCGCCGAAGGTGCCCGCGATCAGGTAGAAGACGCCGCACCACACGGCCGCCATGTAGCGCTTCGTGCGGTCCTCGTGCGCGTGCGGGCCGGTGCAGATCGCCGCGGTGATAGCCGCGAGATTCACGCCGTGCGAGCCGAACGGCGCGAGCACGAGCGAGGCGAGGCCTGTCGTGGCGATGAGCGGCGAGGAGGGCGCGACCGTGTGGTCGTAACCGTCGGCGCGCAGCACGGCGATGCCGGGCACGTTCTGCGAGGCCATCGCCACCACGAAGAGCGGAATGCCGATGCTCACGACGGCGGTGACCGAAAACGCCGGCATCGTGAACACGGGCCGCGCCACCGCCACGCGGAAGTGGCTGAAATCGAGCAGCCCGAGCGCGGCGGCTGCCGCGATGCCGATCGCGAGCGTCGCGACGATCGCATATCGCGGCACGAGGCGCTTCACGATCAGGTAGCCGAAGAACATCGTGAGGACGAGCGGCGTCTGCACCTGGGCGGCATGGAAGATCTCGATGCCGATCTCGAACAGGATGCCCGCGAGCAGCGCCGCGGCGATGCCGGCGGGAATGCGTTTCATGAGCGCGTCGAACCAGCCGGTGAGACCCACGGCCGTGAGCAGCACCGCGCAGACGATGTAGGCGCCGATCGCCTCGGCGTAGGGCACATGCGGCAGCGAGCTGATGAGGAGCGCCGCGCCCGGCGTGGACCACGCGACCACGATGGGCGCGCGGAACCACAGCGACAAGCCGATGGTGCTCAACGCCATGCCGATGGAGAGCGCCCAGATCCACGAGGAGATCTGCGCGTCGGAGAGATGCGCGGCCTGGCCGGCCTGGAACATCAGCACGAGCGAGCTGGTGTAGCCGGTCATCATCGCGACGAAGCCAGCCACGACTGTCGCGATCGACGTGTCGGCGAAGGGGCGCAGCGGTCCCGGCCTGACGCTTGCTGGCAGGTTGGGAGAGGAGGGCGCGGTCATGCTGGTGGTCTCCGGATTGTGCGTATGGGGAGCGGCGAGGGGAAGCGGCGGCGCGGCCTCGTGGCACGCGCCGCCCCGGACAAAAGCAGAGGGAGGGGCTCGCGCCTACTTGCTCAGCACGCGCATGGCTGTTTCGAGCCCGGCGACGGTGAGCGGATACATGCGGTGCCCGAGAATCTCGCGAATGATCGACACCGACTGGCGGTACTCCCATAGTCGCTCGGGCTCGGGATTGAGCCAGGCGAAATGCGGAAACTGGTCGGCGAGCCGGCGCAGCCACACGGCCCCCGCTTCCGGATTGTTGTACTCGACCGAGCCGCCCGGCTGCAGCACCTCATACGGGCTCATGGTGGCGTCGCCGACGAAAATCAGCTTGTAGTCGGGCGTGAACTTGTGCAGCAGGTCCCACGTGGGCGTGCGTTCGGCGTGGCGGCGGCGATTGTTCTTCCACAGATAGTCGTAGACGCAGTTGTGGAAGTAGTAGAACTCGAGATGCTTGAACTCGGCCTTGGCCGCCGAGAACAGCTCCTCGGTGCGCTTGATGTGGTCGTCCATCGAGCCGCCCACGTCGAGCAGCATGAGCACCTTCACGTTGTTGTGGCGCTCGGGCACCATCTTGAGGTCGAGCCAGCCCGCGTTCGCGGCGGTGCTGCGTATCGTGCCGGCAAGATCGAGTTCTTCGGCCGCGCCTTCGCGCGCGAAGCGGCGCAGGCGCCGCAGCGCCACCTTGATGTTGCGCGTGCCGATCTCGACCTGGTCGTCGTAGTCGCGAAACGCGCGCGCGTCCCACACCTTCACGGCGCTGCGCTGCCCTCCTTCGCCGCCGATGCGGATGCCCTCGGGGTTGTAGCCGCCGTTGCCGAACGGCGACGTGCCGCCCGTGCCGATCCACTTGCTGCCGCCTTCATGGCGCTCCTTCTGTTCCTCGAAGAGCTGCTTGAGGCGCTCCATCAGCTTGTCGAGGCCGCCCATCGCTTCGATCTGCGCGCGCTGCTCGGGCGTGAAGTCGCGTTCGAGCCGCTTCTTGAGCCAGTCTTCGGGAATCTCGAAGGCGAGTGCCGACTTCTTCTCGATGCCGCGAAAATACGCCCCGAACGCCTGATCGAAGCGGTCGAAGTATTGCTCGTCCTTCACGAGCGTCATGCGCGCGAGGTAGTAGAAGTCGTCGAGCGAAGGCGCGATCACGCGTTCCTTGAGCGCCTCGACGAGCGTGAGGTACTCCTTCACGGAAACCGGCAGCTTCGCGTCGCGCAGCGTGTAGAAGAAGTCGATCAGCATGCGGTGTCTCCGGCTCTTGCCTGCGGGGTCCTCTTGCGCGGTCCGTGTCAACGGTTGTGGCGGTTCATGTAGATGAGGCGTTCGAACAGCGTCATGTCCTGCTCGTTCTTGAGCAGCGCGCCTGCGAGCGGCGGCATGGTCTTCGCGCCGTCGGCCGCGCGCAGCGCGGAGAGCGGCACGTCTTCGGCAAGCAGCAGCTTGAGCCAGTCGAGCAGTTCGGAGGTCGAAGGCTTCTTTTTCAGGCCCGCGACGTTGCGCAGCTCGAAGAAGCTCTCGAGCGCCGCATTGAGCAGCTCCTTGCGGATGCCCGGATAGTGCACCTCGACGATGCGCTGCATCGTGGCCGGATCGGGAAAACTGATGTAATGGAAGAAGCAGCGGCGCAGGAAGGCGTCGGGCAACTCCTTCTCGTTGTTCGACGTGATGATGACGAGCGGACGCTGCTTCGCCTTGATGAGCTCGCGCGTCTCGTACACGTAGAACTCCATGCGGTCGAGTTCGCGCAGGAGGTCGTTCGGGAATTCGATGTCGGCCTTGTCGATCTCGTCGATCAGCAGCACGCTTTGTTCCCCGGCCTCGAATGCCTGCCACAGCACGCCCTTCACGATGTAGTTGGCGATGTCCTTCACGCGCTCGTCGCCGAGCTGCGAGTCGCGCAGGCGCGAGACCGCGTCGTACTCGTAGAGCCCCTGCTGCGCCTTGGTGGTCGACTTGATGTGCCACTGCATGAGCGGCATGTCGAGCGCCGCCGCGACTTCCTCGGCCAGCATGGTCTTGCCGGTGCCGGGCTCGCCCTTGATGAGCAGGGGGCGCTTCAGCGTGATCGCGGCGTTGACCGCGAGCTTGAGGTCGTCGGTGGCGACGTACTGCGATGAGCCTTCGAAACGCGTGGCGCGCATGGTCAATCCGCTCGCTGGGAAAAAAATCCCAGTATAAGTCAGATGGGGTGTTGCGTCGGAGGCGCCTCGCGTATCGTTGGGTCCGCGCTTTGGGGCGCGGTCGCGCCGGTCGCCGTGCCATTCATGCGGGCCCACCGCTCGTGCCAGGGTTCCTCCGGGTTTCTTCCCGGCCGGCCGCCGCAAAGGCGCGCGCAGCCGGCGCCTGCGGGCGCCCCAGGGCCGCGCGGGCGCCGCCGCAGGCCCGTTCGAGGCCCGCTGGGCGTGGGGCCGCCGGTGGACGGCCGGCGCGGCGTCGCGGTATACTCGGACCGATTTTTTTCGGCCTGCACGGCGACCCCAAAAGTAAAACAGCAGTAATGCGGCGCAGGCCGTGGCCTGCGGTTCGGGTGTTCGAATCCCCTCAAGCCAGGTTGGATGCTATGAAAAAAATTGTCGGCAAGCACGTCGTCATCGGCGCATTTTCGGTGCTGGCGGGCTTCGCGGTCACGGCTCACGCGGACGTCGTGGGCAACGCGAAGGCGGGTCAGGACAAAGTGGCGATGTGTATCGGCTGTCATGGTATTCCCGACTACCGCACCGCCTATCCCGAGGTCTATCACGTGCCGATCCTGGGCGGCCAGAACGCGCAGTACCTCATGAGCGCGCTGCACGCCTACAAGAAGGGCGACCGGCATTTCGAGACGATGCACGCGATCGTGTCCTCGCTCACCGAGCAGGACATCGCCGACATCGCGGCCTACTATGCGTCGCAAACGGCCGCGTCGAAGGACAATCCCAATAAATAACCGGCAGGTAGAGAATCCATGAACAAGCCCTACACGGCTGTGCCTTCGATTGCCGGTGCAACCATCAAGCTCGCGGGCGCCGGGCTCGCGCTGGCCGCCGCGCTCGCGCTCAATCCCGCGCATGCGGCCGACGCCGCCAACGGCAAGGTCCTCGCCGAGGGCCACAACTGCGCGGCCTGTCACGGTCCGGGCCTGAACAAGCCCGTGAGCCCCGAATATCCGAAGCTCGCCGGTCAGCACGCCGACTACATCTACTGGGCGCTGCGCCAGTACCAGATGGGCAGCGGCAACCCGCATCTGGGCCGCAACAACCCGATCATGCAGGCGCAGGTGCAGAATCTTTCGCAGAACGACATGAGGGATCTCGCCGCGTACATCGAGTCGCTCAAGGGCGATCTCGTCAACAAGAAGTAAGCGCGGCGGCGGCGCGCGCCACGCGTGCCGCGTCATGCGAAACACCCCGCGCGGGCCTCGTTTTCGGCGAGGCCCGCGCGGGGTGTTTTTTTGGGGCGGTTTCGGTTCGGTCGCGCGGTCAGTCGCGCGAAGCGCGGCGCTCGATGCGCGCGAGATAGGCGTCGGTGTCGGGCGGGGTGTTCGTGCGTTGCGCTTCCCAGATCGTTTCGCCGAGGCATTCCATGATCGCGTGCTGCGCGTCGTGCGCGGAGCCGAGGCGTGCGGCGAGCCGGTCGTGCGCGGCGCGGATACCGGGCGGCTGGTCGATCGAGAGCTGCTCGCTGATCGCGAGATGCATCGACAAATGCAGGAACGGGTTGCTCTGGCCGCGTTCGGGCGAGTAATCCTGCGCGGCGGCCGCATCGGCATCGGCGAGTTCGGCGTGATACTCGGGGTGCTCGACGATCCAGTCGGCGGCGATCGCCTCGAGCGGCGTGAGAATCTCGCCCGCGCGCTGCTTGCGCCAGGTCTCGGTGAAAAAGCGGCGGACTTCGTCGCGGCTGGGGTTGAACATCTCGGGTCGGTTCTATTGGTGAAGCGCAGGCATGCGGCGCCGCTGCTGCGGCGCCTGGGCCGCTCATTTTACGCCCGGGGGCGCATTCCCGCTCAGAGTTCCGGCGGCGGCGTCTTCGGCTTGAACTCGCACAGCGGCTCGATCACGCAATGCCAGCATTCGGGCCGGCGCGCCTTGCACACATAGCGGCCATGCAGAATGAGCCAGTGATGCGCGTCCTGGCGAAACTCGGGCGGCGTGAACTTTTCGAGCGCGGCTTCGACGGCGCGCACGTCTTTGCCGGGCGCGAGTCCCGTTCGGTTCGCAACCCGAAAGATATGGGTGTCGACGGCGATGGTCGGCTGGCCGAACGCCGTATTGAGCACGACGTTCGCCGTCTTGCGCCCGACGCCCGGCAATGCCTCGAGCGCCTCGCGCGTTTGCGGCACCTCGCCGCCGTACTGATCGATCAGGATGCGGCAGGTCGCAATGACGTTCTTTGCCTTGGTGCGATAGAGGCCAATCGTCTTGATGTAGTCGGCCACGCCTTCCTCGCCGAGCGCAAGCAGCGTCTCCGGCGTATTGGCTACCGGAAACATCCTGCGCATGGCCTTGTTCACCGAAACGTCGGTGGCCTGCGCCGAGAGCATCACGGCAATCAGGAGTTCGAACGGTGTGTTGAACTCGAGCTCGGTGGTGGGATGCGGATCGAGACTTTGCAGCGTTTCGTAAATGGCGCGGCGCTTGGTGGCGTTCATGCTCGTTGTGCGTGGGGCCGTGGGTCGTGCGGTGGTCGGTGGTTCGCTATTGCGCGGACGGGTCGTCGTCATGGGGCGCGCCGTGTTTTTCGCCGTGAGCGTCCGCGGCATCCGAGCCGATGCCGATGCCGATGCGTTTGCGGCGCGCCTCGGCGGCGTCGATCTGCGCCTGCACGTCGGCGCTTACATGCTCGACGTTGCGCGGGCCCACACCCTGTTCGGCCATCTCAGCCTTCTTGCGGCGCGCGCGTTCGAGCGCCGCCTGGATGATCGCTTTCTTCCTCGCTTCGGCGTCGTCTGCGGGGGAGCTTGCCGGCTGTGCGGCGTTCGCTTGTTTGGCGTCGTCTTCCAGCGCGGGCGCCCGCACCTGCGCGCTCGTGGCGGCGCGCCGCGCGGCCGCGCGCGCCTCGGCTGCGTTGCGTTCGGCGGCCTGGCGCGCAACACGCCGGTCATGGCGCGCGCGTGCTTCGTCGGCTTGCTGCTGCGTCCATGCGTCCCAGCCGGTTGCCTCGCCTGTAACGGGAATCATTGCGATGCAGTCGACCGGACAGGGCGCGACGCACAGGTCGCAGCCCGTGCATTGATCCTTGACGATGGTGTGCATCTGCTTGGGAGCGCCAACGATCGCGTCGACGGGGCAGGCCTGCATGCACAGCGTGCAGCCGATGCACAACTGCTCGTCGATGAACGCCACCGGGCGCGGACGTTCCACGCCGTTGTCCGGATTGACCGGAATGACGGATTTGCCGAGCAGGTTCGCGAGGCGCGCGACGCCCTCAACGCCGCCGGGCGGGCACTGGTTATAGTTGGCAGCGCCGGCGGCCACGGCTTCGGCATAGGGCCGGCAGCCGTCGTAGCCGCACTTCGTGCATTGGGTCTGGGGCAGCAGATCTTCGATGCGATCTGCGAGTGTTTTGGAATCGTTCACGGTCGCAAACTTCTGGGTGGCCCGTGCGGCGGCATGACCTTGGGCGCACAGGCCCGACAGGGCGCATACGCACAGCGCCAAAGCTCGCATTATCGCCGATTTCCCGCATTGCCATCGGCGGACCATGTGCCATAATCAAAGCGCTTAATGCGAAGCGCTATGCAATCCAGGGGAAATCAATAGACGTAAGCGATACACGGCAGGCGGAGCGCATTGCATGGAGCAGACAGGGGGAAGAACGATGCCGGATCGCAACGACATCAAACAAGCAAGAAGGAACGCAAGACCGTAGGTCGGAGGGTGTCTGTCCATTAACCTGGCGCGCCCCGCATAACGCTGTCGCCACGAACGCCAGGAGAGGTCCGGCGTGGCATCGCTCACAGCGTCAACCGGACAACGCGGCTTACCGAGATCCTGCCACCATGAATCAGCCAAAAATCAAAAGAGATCCTGAAGGCACGCGCCGCCGCATTCTGCTTGCCGCGGCGGAAGAATTCGCCAATGGCGGCCTGTTCGGCGCACGCGTCGACCAGATTGCGCGTCGCGCGGAAACCAATGAGCGCATGCTCTATTACTACTTCGGCAGCAAGGAGCAGCTGTTTACCGCCGTACTCGAATATGCCTTCGGCGCGCTCAACGAAGCGGAGCGGGCACTCGATCTCGGCGGCCTCGCCCCCGTCGAGGCGATCACGCGACTCGCGCATTTCGTCTGGGATTACTATCGCGACCATCCCGAACTGCTGCGGCTCGTGAACAACGAGAACCTGCACGAAGCGCGTTACATGCAGAAGTCCACGCGCATACGCGAGATGATCTCGCCGATCGTGGCCACGCTCGGCGCGATCCTCACGCGCGGCGAGTCCGCGGGACTGTTTCGCCCGAGCATCGACCCGTTGCGGCTCTATGTGACGCTCTCGGGCATGGGCTACTACATCGTCTCCAACCGCTACACGCTCAACGCGACGCTCGGGCGCGACTTCAGCACGGCTGCCGAGCGCGCGGAAATCATCCAGCTCAATACCGAGATGCTGCTCGCGTATCTGATGCGCAGGTAACGCGCATTCGCTTGCGAGAGCGTTGCACGCCCTACAAACGCCGCGCGCCGTCCAGGGACGGCGCGGCGTTTTGCTGCGAACGTGTTTTCGAGTCGGCGCGCCGGCGACACGCGCGAGGCATCGTCAGGCGACGGCGCCTTGCGCGGAGCGACCGCGCGCGGAAGGCTGCTTGCCCGTGTGGCCGCTGGCCGCCTCGTGCTTGCGGATGAAGTCGCGCAGTTGCGGATAGATGATCGTGCGCCAGCGGCGGCCCGAGAAAATGCCGTAGTGGCCGCATTTTTCGGCGGTCAGATGATGCCGGTTGGTCTCGGGAATGCCGGTGCACAGATCGTGCGCGGCACGCGTCTGGCCAGCGCCGGAAATGTCGTCGAGCTCGCCTTCGATCGTGAAGAGGGCCGTGTCGCGAATATCCTGCGGACGCACGCGCTCGCCGGCCACGTCCCACGTGCCTTCCGCGAGGCGGAAGGCCTGGAACACGGTCTCGATGGTGTCCAGGTAGTACTCGGCGGCCATATCGAGCACCGCGTTGTATTCGTCGTAGAACTGGCGATGTGCTTCGGCGTCCTCTTCGTCGCCTCGCAAGAGGCTCTTGTAGAAGTCCCAGTGCGCGGTCGTGTGACGGCCCGGATTCATCGCGACGAAACCCGCGTGCTGGAGGAAGCCCGGATACACCTCGCGCCCTTCGCCGGGATAGTTGGCGGGTACCGGGTGAATGACGTTGTTCGCAAACCACTCGAGCGAATGCTCGGTGGCGAGCGAGTTCACGGCGGTGGGGCTGCGGCGAGCGTCGATTGGGCCGCCCATCATCGTCATGGTCAGCGGGGTGTCTTCGCCGCGGCTCGCCATGAGCGAGATGGCCGCGAGGACCGGTACCGTAGGCTGGCAAACGGACAGCACGTGCACGTTCTTCGCGCCGATATGGCGGATGAATTCCTGGATGTACGCGACGTAGTCGTCGAGATGGAACGGACCGGCTTCGAGCGGCACCATGCGCGCGTCGATCCAGTCGGTGATGTACACCTTGTGGTCCTGCAGCAGCGTGCGCACGGTGTCGCGCAGCAGCGTGGCGTGGTGGCCCGAGAGCGGCGCGCACACCAGCACGGCGGGTTCGTCCTTGAGCGCCGCCACGGCGCCCGTGTCGTCGGCATAGCGCTTGAAGCGCAGCAGGCGGCAGAACGGCTTCTCGATGATGGTCTGCTCGACGATCGGAATGTTGAAGCCGTCCTTCACGATTTGCCGAATGTTGAATTCGGGCTTCTCGTAGTCTTTACCGAGACGGTAGAGCAGTTCGTAGCCTGCGGCGAGGCGCGTTGCACCCGGCACGAGCGAAAACGGGCTCGACGGATTCGAGAACGATTTCGAAGCGGCCTGGGCCCAGGCAGTCAGCGGGCTCAGCAACGCGCGCTGGAATTCACGGATTTGATAGAGCATGGGCGCTCCGGCATCTTCAAGGTGCGGTTCGCACCCGGGTCGCGCGCAAGTGAAGCGCGGAGCAGATGCGGGCCGGCAAGGTTGGTCGGTCAAGTTGTTTATCGGCCGGCGTACGGGGGGCTTTAGCGCGGGCTGACCCGCATGCGCCGGCAGAGATTGTCTGAAAGCTTGCTGCAAGGTGGCGCACGCGAGCGCCCCGTTGCAAGGCGGCGCGGGCAGTCTACTACGCCTCGCCGTTGTGCAACGCAGCAACCCTAGTGTACCCCAGCTCGTGCAAACGTCCAGGCGCTTTCGAACAATTACGATGCGGATGCAACAGCCGGCTCGGCGGCCGCGCCGTCGACGGCCGGATGACCCGTTTCCTTCGCCATTTCCTGTTCGTGCCGCATGAGGTTCAGACCCGTGTGCACGAGCGCCACGTGCGAGAACGCCTGCGGGAAATTACCGACGAGGCGTCCCGCAATGGGGTCATATTCCTCCGCGAGCAATCCCACGTCGTTGGCGAGCGAAAGCAGGCGTTCGTACATGTGGCGTGCGTCGTCCATGCGGCCCTGAAGCGCGAGGTTGTCGACCATCCAGAAGCTGCACGCGAGGAAGGTGCCTTCGCCGGGCGGCAGACCGTCGTCGAATTCGGTGGTGCGATAGCGCATCACGAAGCCTTCGCACATGAGGTCGCGTTCGATCGCCGCCACCGTGCCGGCCATGCGCGGATCGGCGGCGGGCAGGAAGCCGACGAGCGGCATGAGCAGCAGGCTCGCGTCGAGGTCGGTGCCGCCGTAGATCTGCGTGAAAGAGTTCAGCTCCCTGTTGAAGCTGCGCTCGCAAATGGTGGCGTGGATCGTCGCGCGCAGTTCGCGCCAGTGATCGATCGGCCCGGGCAGCGCGAATTTTTCCGCCGACTTGACGGCGCGGTCGAATGCGACCCAGGCCATCACCTTCGAGAAGGTGAAATGCTGGCGGCCGCCGCGCGTTTCCCAGATGCCTTCGTCGGGCTCGGTCCAGATGGTCTCGAGATGCTCGAGCATCGCGCACTGGATCGCCCAGGCCGTGTCATCGGCCTGGAGGCCTCCCACGCGTGCGAGATGCAGCGCATTCATCACTTCGCCGTACACGTCGAGCTGCAGCTGGCCCACCGCGTTGTTGCCCACGCGCACGGGCTTCGCGCCTTCGTAGCCGGGCAGCCAGTCGAGTTCGAACTCGGGCAGGCGGCGTTCGCCCGCGAGCCCGTACATGATCTGCAGTTGCGAGGGCGAGCCGGCCATCACGCGGCCAAGCCAGGCGCGCCAGGCGCGCGCCTCGTCGTAGTAGCCGCCGCGCATCATGGCGAGCAGCGTGATGGTCGCGTCGCGCAGCCAGCAATAGCGGTAGTCCCAGTTGCGCGTGCCGCCGAGCTGTTCGGGCAGCGACGTCGTGGGCGCGGCGACGATGCCGCCCGTGGGCTCGTAGGCGAGCGCCTTGAGCGTGATGAGCGAACGGCGGATCGGTTCGGCCCAGCGGCCCTCCACGGTGCTGCGCGAGGCCCATTCGGTCCAGAAGTTCTCGGTGCGCGCGAGCGCCGTGAACGGATCGCGCGGCGGCGGCAGACGCAGATGCGAGGCCGCATAGGAGAGCGAGAACGGCACGCGCTCGCCTTCCTTCACTTCGAACTGCGCGACCGTATGCATGTTTTCGCCCTGGAGATCGACGGGCGTGCGCAGCACGACCGTGTCGGGACCGACCGTGGCCTTGATGCCGCTTTCGTAGGTGAGGCGGCTCACCCACGGCACCGAAAAGCCGTAGTCGAAGCGCAGCACGAGCTGACTCTCCATGCGCACGGTGCCGCGCCGCCCCACGACGATGCGCACGAGCTCCGACCAGCCGTTGCCGGGCGGCATGAAGTCGATGAGCGTCACGGCGCCCTCGGGCGTTTCGAAGTCCGTTTCGAGGATCAGCGTTTCGCCGCGGTAGCGGCGCGTGATCTTGATCTCGACGCGATCCCGGTCTCCTTCGGGCTGCGCGGGCGCGATGAGCCAGCGGCCGTTTTCCTCGGTGCCGAGGAGGGCGGCGAAGCAGGCGCCGGAGTCGAAACGCGGCCAGCAAAGCCAGTCGATGGAGCCGGCGCGGGACACGAGCGCGGCCGTGTGGCCGTCGCCAATCAATGCGTAGTCTTCAATGGGTGCGGGCATGGTAAGCAGATTGACAGCGTTGCTCGAAAACATAAGCCGCTTGCCGCTGTATCGCGGCATGCACGCACAAGAGTAGTGGCAGCGGGGCCGCCTGCGCAATGCGTTTTGCGTGCCAGCGCGCGCAAATACCCATCTCGCCGACGTCAACAAACATCAGAGATGCCCGCCCACGCCGAAAAGCCCGATGATCCCGATGATGATCAGATACAGCGCGACGATGTAATTGAGCAGGCGCGGCACGGCGAGAATCAGAATGCCTGCGATGAGCGCGACGAGCGGCCCGATGGCGACGTGAATGTTCATGACGGCTCCCTTGTAGCTGCTGGTGTGAAGAACCTGGGTCGACTCCCGTCTTGCGCCGAATGCTTCGATTGACTGCTTCGACTAGCCGTCGCGAGGCATGCGCCGTGCGTGCGCAACGAGGCTGCGCGCGTGAGGGGGCGGCGCTGCGCAACCTCTCTTATACTGGGTCGGCATCCCATGTATCAGACGATACCGGTCGAAGTCGGCGCCGACGCCGACCCGCTCCACCGCATCGACAAGAAAAAGGAGGTCGACATGTTCCCTCGCCATGCCGTTGCAAATGCCGTGCCTGCGCCTGCCCGTTCACGTCCCCGCCCGCGCGCTGTCCGGCGCGGACCCGCGCGCCTCGTAACCCAGCTCATCAAAGGTTTCGTCATCATGGCTTCCGTCGCCGCGACGCCTGCGTTCGCCCAGTCGGCCTCGCAATCCGCCTCGACCGCCGCGCCCGACGCAGGCGTCTACAACCTGATCGTCGGCACGTACACGAGCGGCAAGAGCGAGGGGATTTACGTCTACCGCTTCGACACGAAGACCGGCGACGCCCAGCAGGTGAGCGTCGCGAAGACGGTGAATCCGTCGTTTCTCGTGGTGAGCAAGGACGATCGCTTCGTTTATGCCGTGAACGAGCTGCCCGGCGACAACGGGCCGGCCAGCCTGCGCGGCGACGTGAGCGCGTTCGGCTTCGACGCTGCGAGCGGTCAGCTCACGTTTCTCGACAAGGTCTCGGCGCAGGGCAACGATCCGTGCTATCTGAGCCTTTCGCCCGATGGGCGATATCTCTTCGTCGCCAACTATTCGGTCGCGGCGGACCCCGGCGGCAGCTTCGCGGTGCTGCCCGTGCAGCAGGACGGCAAGCTGGGCGAGGCCGTGCTCACCGTGCATCACGAGGGCGGGGGACCGGTGAAAGGGCGTCAGGACAACGCGCACGTGCACTCCACGGTATTTTCGCCCGACGGACATTACCTCTTCACGCAGGATCTCGGCACCGACAAGCTCTGGACCTACCGCTATACGCCGGACGGCAGCCGCGGCCTCGTGAGCCCGGCCGAATGGCGCTATGCGGACGTGAAGTCAGGCAGCGGCCCGCGTCACCTCGTCTTCGGCAACGACGGCCGCCACGCGTATCTCACGAGCGAGCTCGCGGCGACCGTGACCGTGTTCAGCTACCGCGACGGGCGCATGAAGCCCGAGCAGATCGAGAGGCTCGCGGAACCGGGTTTCAAGGGCACGCAGGGCGCGGCGGCGCTGCATTTTTCGCCGGACGGCAAGTTCCTCTATGTCTCGAATCGCGGCGACGCCAACGACATCTCGATCTTCGCCGTCGATGGCGACAGCGGCAAGCTAAGGCGCGTGGGCCGCCAGTCGAGCCTCGGCAAGTCGCCGCGCGAGTTCGCGATCGATCCGACGGGCCAGTGGCTCATCGTCGGCAACCAGAACAGCGACACGGCCTATGTGTTCCGCCGCGACCGGCAGACGGGCCTGCTCGAGCCGAACCCGAAGCGCATGGACATCGGCTCGCCCGTCGATTTCAAGTTCGTCGCGCAGTGACGCGCGCGGTCGCGCGGCGGCGTGAGGAATGCGCGCGCCGCGCCTTCTTCACTCGCCCTGGCCACCCGGCGCGAGCACTTCGCGGCTGCCGTTGATGCCCATCGGCGAGACGAGCCCCGCCGCTTCCATTTGCTCGACGAGCCGCGCGGCGCGGTTGTAGCCGATGCGCAACTGCCGCTGCACCGACGAGATCGACGCGCGCCGCGTGCGCACGACGAACGCCACGGCCTCGTCGTAGAGCGGATCGGCCTCGGCGTCGGGCGACTCGCCGAAGAGGTCCTGCGGCGCGCCTTCGGAGGCGGGGCCGTCGAGGATGCCTTCCACATACTCGGGCTCGCCGAACTGCTTCAGGTACTCGACCACGGCGTGCACCTCCTCGTCGGCGACGAACGCGCCGTGCACGCGCTGCGGATAGCCCGTGCCCGGCGGCAGGAACAGCATGTCGCCCTGGCCCAGCAGCGACTCGGCGCCCATCTGGTCGAGGATCGTGCGCGAGTCGATCTTCGACGACACCTGGAACGCCACGCGCGTCGGAATGTTGGCCTTGATGAGGCCGGTGATGACGTCCACCGAAGGCCGCTGCGTGGCGAGGATCAGGTGGATGCCGGCGGCGCGCGCCTTCTGCGCGAGGCGCGCGATCAGCTCCTCGATCTTCTTGCCCGCGACCATCATGAGGTCGGCCAGTTCGTCGATCACGACGACGATCATCGGCAGCGGCGCGAGCGGCTCGGGCGCTTCGGGCGTGAGCGAGAACGGGTTGCCGATCTTCTTTTCCTGCGCTTCGGCGTCGCGGATCTTCTGGTTGAAGCCCGCGAGATTGCGCACGCCGACGGCCGACATCAGCCGGTAGCGTTTCTCCATTTCGCCCACGCACCAGTTGAGCGCGTTGGCGGCGAGCTTCATGTCGGTGACGACGGGCGCGAGCAGATGCGGAATGCCCTCGTAGACCGAGAGTTCGAGCATCTTCGGGTCGATCATGATGAGCCGCACGTCCGCGGGCGTCGCCTTGTAGAGCAGCGAGAGGATCATCGCGTTGATCGCGACCGACTTGCCCGAACCGGTCGTGCCGGCCACGAGCATGTGCGGCGCCTTCGCGAGGTCGGTGACGACCGGATGGCCGACGATGTCCTTGCCCATCGCGATCGTGAGCTTCGACGGCGAGCGCTGGTACGCGCCCGATTCGAGGATCTCGGAGAGACGGATCATCTGGCGCCGCGCATTGGGCAACTCGAGCCCCATGCAGGTCTTGCCGGGGATCGTCTCGACGACGCGGATCGACGTGAGGCCGAGGCCGCGCGAAAGGTCCTTCATGAGGCCGACGATCTGGCTGCCGCGCACGCCGAGCGCGGGCTCCACTTCGAAGCGCGTGATGACCGGGCCCGCCGAGGCGCCGACCACCGTCACGGGCACCTTGAATTCCTGGAGGCGCTGCTCGATGAGCTGGCTCGTTTCGGCGAGCTTCTGCTCGGAGACGGGTTCGATCTCGGACGAGGCGCGTTCGAGCAGGTCGAGGCCCGGCAGTTCGACCGCCGACGCGGCGAGCGGCTCGAACGCGAAAGTCGTCGGCACGTGGCCGCGCACGGCGGCGCGTTGGGCGGGCGGCTCGATGGGCGGCTCGATGGGCGGTTGGGTGACCAGTTCGGCGGGGGCGATCGCTTCGGCTGCATCCGGCGCGTCGGCCGCGGGCTCGAAGTCGGGGCTCGCGGCATTGGGCCCGGTCGCGACGGCGGGGTGGGGCGCGGCCGGGAGCGACGGCGTGGCGGAAAACGGCGCTGCGGGCAGCGCGGGAATCGTCGCGAGCGGGGACGCCGCGGGCGCTGCAGCGTGGTTCTCCGGTTGCCATTCGGCCAACCATGGCGGCGTTGGGGGGGGCGCGGGCACGACGGAAGACGGCGCCGCGTAGTCGGGCGTGGCCGCGACGGCGGATACGGCGGCATCGCTCGCAGCGGGCGGTGCGGCAGGCGCGTTCGCGGCTTCGAGTGCCGGCGCATGGGCTTGCGATTCCGCCGTTGCCGGCGTGGTATCGGCCGCTGCGCTCGCAGCGGTCTGCGTCTGATCGGGCGGCGCGGGCGGCGTGCTCACGCTTGCCACGTCGTCGTGAGTTACCGGGGCGGACGACCCGGGCGTGGGCGAAGGCGCGTCTCTGTCCTCGCGCGCGATCGCGGGAAGCGGATGCGCAACCGTGGCGGCGGCATGCGCGGGCACCACGCGCACGGGCAATTCGAACGTGCCGCCGTAGGTGCCATAGGCCGATTCGTCGACGCCCGCTGCCGATGTCGTATCGAGGGCATCGGCTTGCGCATCCACATCATGCGATTGCCCGCTGGCAGACGCTGCGTCGTTCACGGATGCGGCGGCGGCATCGGGCTGGGCTTCGCGCACGACGCGCGGGAACTGCAAGATATTCGACAGGGCCGATGCATCGGCTGTGGCGGGCGTATCGTGCGGTTCCGCGGATGCCGCCGTCGCAACGGGCGCGACCGGCGCGTGCGCCTGCTCAGGAACGGTTGCCGGCGAAAACGTGAAAAACGGCTCGGCGGCTGACGTCTGAGCCGGGGTCTCCGTCGACGGTTCGTCGTCGAGCAGGATCCATGGCATGCCGTGATCCTGCATCGGCCAGGGCGCGGGCGAAGCGGTGTCTTGCGGGGCGTCCGGCTCGGGCTCGACCGGCATCGACGCCGGCTGCGGCTGTGGCTCCGTGACAGGCATCGACTCGTTCGGTGCGCTCTGTGTTGCGTCCTCCGCGTGCGCCGGCTGCCAGGCCGTCGGCTCGCGAGGCGTGGCGAGGTATTGCGCCTCTGCGGCGATAGGAGCGGCGCTGGCGGCAGGCATTTCATCCGCCGCCGCGCTGTCCGGGTGCGGCTGGCCGCTCGCGTCAGCGAGCGATTGCGCGTGCGTGTTCGGCGCGACGTCGTCGGCGTCCGGCTGCGTGAGCGGAGCGGGCGGTGCGAATGCCGCGTCCTGGTCTTGAGGCGCGTGCGGAAGCGGCGACGCCGCCGTCGTCGATATGGCCGGAGCTGCGGTTGGGAATTGCGTGTGCGGCGGTGCGGCTTCGGTCGTGTCCGCGTGCTTTGGCGCGGCGCGCTGGAGCGAAGCGGCCTCGTCGAAATTGCGGCGCGCGAGGCTCGCACCGGCAAGCGTCGTCCAGCGCGCGGCGTTCTCTTCGATCGAGCGCAATGTTTCGAGCACGTTGGTCGATAGCGGCGCCTGCGCCCGGTCCGTGCCAGCGGTGGGCGAGGAGCGCGAGTAGGCCGGCGCGGCGGACGGCGTATCGGCCAGGTGCGCGGAAAACGGCGAAGTCATCGGCGGCCGGGCGCTCACGCGTGACGGCTGACCTTGCCAGACGAACGGGCGCGGGGGCTTCGCGACGCGCGGCGGCACGGCGGCGGCGGCACGCGCCGCCGTGCTGCCCGCCGCGGGCGGCGGCGCACTGCGGCGCGGCGTGGCCGGCTGCGCGAACGGCGAAGTCAGCGGATCGAGCGATGCCGGCGCGGCAGCGGGCGGAAAGCCGCGTGCAGCAGCCGAAGCCGCGCCAGCCGTGCCAGCCGCGACGCCCGGCGCCGCGCCGTGCAGCGCCGCCGATGTTGCGCGCACACCGGCACCTGCCGCTGCGGCGGGTATGGCTGGCCGCGTCTGGCCAGGCTCGGTTCGCCACGGCGCATTGGCTTGGGCGGCGACGCCCGGCGCTCCATGGGTGCCCGTTATGCCAGGCGCCGCGCCTGCACCGCGCGCCGGCTGACGGCGCGCGTCGCCCAGCGGTGCGCGTGGCGACTCCGCGGCTGCTCGCGGCGAGCCCGCGGATGGTGTTTGCGTTGGCGCACGCGTGCTGCGCAGCCAGTCCGCGGCAGCGGTCGGCTCGGTGCGCGCCCATGCGGCGGACGGATCGGCGGCGCCCCGGAAGCCCGGCTCGATGCGAGCCGGCGACGAAGCGTCTGCAGCGGCGGCCGTCGAGGCGTCTGGTCCAACACCTGTTGCACCCGTGGCGCCTGCCAGCCGCGCGCCATCGGGACCTTCGCGACCTTCATGCGCGGGCGGCCGCCAGAGGGTCGGCCGCTTGCTCCGCGCGCCGTCGCCTGGCATCGGCGCATTGACGGCGGGCGCGCTGTGCGCAGGAAGCCCGTCGTCGGTCGTGGCGCGGCGGCTGCGGCGTTCGTGGCGCGGGCTGTGGTCCGTATCGCGCGAGGCGCGGATGTTCAGGCCGAGTCCGAGCGAGATGTCCGCCCACGCGAGGAATTCGCGCCAACGAAAATCGAGCAGCCACGGCAAGCTCGCGAGGAAAAGCGCCGCCATGGCAAGCGGCGCGGCTGCGTGGCCGACGAGCTTGCCAAGGGCGCCCGAGAGCGCATGGCCGAGCGCGTCGAAGCCGGCGATGTCGACGAGCGTCGCCTCGAGCGCGCAGCTCGCGAGGAGCACGCCGAAAAAGCCGAGCCAAAGCCGGATCGTGCCGGGGCCGCGCAGGCCCGCGCCGCCCGGCAGCGCGGATTTCACGAGACGCCAGATCAAAGGAACGAACCAGACGGCCGATACGCCGAACCAGCCAGGAACTACCGTGTGCATGCCAAAGATGTACGTAGAGAATGTTGTGTGCGACGGGTGGAGTGTAACCGCTCGGCCGGCGTGCGCCGCCATCTGCCATGGCGGGGCGCCGCGCGAGCTCCGGGGCGCGTTGCGCGAGCGACGCCTGAACGACCCCGGGCGCGGCGCTTTGGCGCGCGCGCCATAAAAAAAGAGCCGCGCCGGGCGAGGGCGCGGCTGCTCATGCGAGCGGTGCTCACTGCGCCGGCTTGGCGTCGGAGGCGGCGCCCGGCGCCGGGTTTGCCGCGGCGGCTTGCTCCGCGAAGGTCAGGCGGTCGCCGTTTTCCAGCACGAGAAAGAGCGCCTGCGGATGGCGCATCTGCACGCCCGAGCGCGTGATGTGCGAGAGCGCCTCGAGATACGCGCCTTCGATGTCGCCGCCCGCGCCGACGCAAGCCATGCGCGTACCGCCGAGCTGGCTGAACGAGAGCAGACCGCTTTTCAGCGAGTACGCGCCGAAGTAACGGTTGCAGCCCGAGAAACCGCTCGCGCGGCGCTGCCCGCTCTCCGTCGAAAGGTCGAGTGTGATCGGGCGCGCGTCGGGGTTCTCCTCGCTCGTGGCTGCGAGGTTCGGGCCCGGTACGGCGCGCAGCGTGCCGTCGGCGCGCTTCCATTCCACGAGTTGCCAGTGCGTGTTGTCGAGCAGCTGCGTCGTGGCCGGATTGAACGGATCGGGCAGCGGCGCGGACGCGTTCGTGTGGACGGGCAGCTTGCACGCGCAAACCAGCAGGGCGGCGGCGAGCATCGCCGCGCGCGAGGCGAGGGCTCGCGCAGCAGCGCGCCGGGTGGGCTGCAAGTTCATGCGGAAAGGCATCGCATCGTTCCTCGTAATCGACGAAGGCGTAAGCGTAACGCACCGCGCTGCGGCACGCGAGCGCAAACGTGCGCGCCGGGCCCGTCATGCGCCTCGCGGCAGCCAGGCCGCGTGTTAACATCGGCGCTCTCACGCATTCGCGCAATACCGTCATTTCTGGAGACATCATGCAGACCCGCCCCCGCATCGGCACGCCGCTTTCCGCTTCCGCCACCCGTGTCATGCTGCTCGGCGCAGGCGAGCTCGGCAAGGAAGTGATCATCGCGCTGCAGCGACTCGGCGTCGAAGTGATCGCCGTCGACCGCTACGAAAACGCGCCTGGTCATCAGGTCGCGCATCGTGCGCACGTGATCGACATGGCCGACCCGAAGGCGCTGCGCGCGCTCATCGATGCCGAGCGTCCGCACCTCGTCGTGCCCGAAATCGAGGCCATCGCCACCGACGCGCTCGCCGCCGTCGAAGCCGAAGGCGTCGCCGAGGTGATTCCCACCGCGCGCGCCGCGCAGCTCACGATGAACCGCGAAGGCATTCGCCGCCTCGCCGCCGAGGAGCTCGGCCTCGCGACCTCGCCCTACGCATTCGCCGATTCGCTTGACGAGCTGAAGGCCGGCGTCGCCAAGGTCGGCTATCCGTGCGTGGTGAAGCCCGTGATGTCGTCCTCGGGCAAGGGGCAGTCGGTCGTGCGCGGCGAAGCCGACGTCGAACGCGCCTGGGAATACGCGCTCGCGGGCGGCCGCGTGAATCGCGGACGCGTGATCGTGGAAGGCTTCATCCACTTCGACTATGAAATCACGCAGCTTACTGTGCGCGCGATCGACGCGATCAGCGGCCAGGTGCAGACGTACTTCTGCGACCCGATCGGCCATCTGCAGGTCGACGGCGATTACGTCGAGTCCTGGCAGCCGCAGCCCATGAGCGCGAAGGCGCTCGAGCGCTCGCGCGAGATTTCACGCAAGGTGACCGAGGCGCTCGGCGGCCGCGGCCTCTTCGGCGTCGAACTGTTCGTGCGCGGCGACGAGGTGTGGTTCTCGGAAGTGAGTCCGCGTCCGCACGACACGGGGCTCGTCACGCTCGCCTCGCAACGCTTTTCCGAGTTCGAGTTGCACGCGCGCGCCATTCTCGGCTTGCCCGTCGATACGACGGCGCGTGAGCCGGGCGCCTCGGCCGTGATTTATGGCGGCATGGACGCGCGCGGCATCGCGTTCGAAGGGGTGGCGCAGGCGCTGGCCGTGCCCGGCGCGGACCTGCGCCTCTTCGGCAAGCCCGAGAGCTTCGTGAAGCGCCGCATGGGCGTCGCGCTCGCCACGGGCGCCGACACCGACGAGGCCCGCTCGCGCGCCCGCGCGGCGGCCGCGGCGGTGCACCCCGTGCCGGGCGACGCGTCGAAGTGAGTTCGCGGCCCGCGCGCGGCGCCGGCCGTGCGGCCGGCGCGCGTCACGGGTTATCGTGCGAGCCTGCCGCAACAGCTCGCGTGCCGCACGCGCCGCGCGGCCCACGCACACGGAGAACGCAATGATCGACGCTCGAAGCCGCGCCGGCGGTCTTTTTCCCATCCAGGCAATTCGCGCGATCCGCTCGCGCGGCGCCCGCTGCGCGCTCGCGCTGGCGTGCGGGGTCGTCGCCGCGCCGCACGTCGATGCGGCCGGCGCGGCCAGTGCGCCGCTGGAAGTCCGCGACATCCGCGTGCAGACGCGCCACACGTTCGGCTATACCTGCGCCGACGGCAAGACGTTCAAGGTCACGTATCTGAACGCGGCCAACGGCCAGAGCTTCGCGCTCGTGCCCGTGGACGGACGCAAGCTCCTCTTCGTCGGCGTGATCGCCGCCTCGGGCGTGAAGTACGTCGCCGACCGCTATACGTGGTGGACCAAGGGCCCCGGCGCCGATCTCTACGACACCATGTCCGGCGCGAGTCCGAAGCCGGTGGTCGCCGGCTGCGCGACCATCATGCGCTGACGCCAACGCCAACGCCGAAGGCGCGCTTCACGACGCGTTCCGCCCCGCGGGAGTAACCTGTCGGCCTGCACGAAGGCCGGCTGCCGCACGCGCCGCCGGCCACGCTCATGCCAGCGAGGTGGTCGATGAAAGCATCGGATCTGTTCGTGAAGGCGCTCGAAGCCGAAGGCGTCGAGTATGTGTTCGGTATTCCGGGGGAAGAAAACCTCGATCTGCTCGAATCGCTGCGGCGCTCGAAGATTCGTCTGATCGTCACGCGCCACGAACAGGCCGCGGGTTTCATGGCCGCCACCTATGGGCGGCTCACGGGCCGCACCGGCGTGTGTCTCTCCACGCTCGGTCCCGGCGCCACCAACTTCGTCACGGCCGCCGCCTACGCGCAGCTAGGCGGCATGCCCATGCTGATGGTCACGGGCCAGAAGCCCATCAAGTCGAGCAAGCAAGGCCACTTCCAGATCGTCGACGTGGTGCGCATGATGGAGCCGCTCACGAAGTACGCGCGTCAGATTGTCTCCATCGGCAACATTCCGGCGCTCGTGCGCGAGGCGTTTCGCCAGGCCGAACAGGAACGGCCGGGCGCGGCGCATCTGGAACTGCCCGAGGACGTCGCCGACGAAGAGGGCGACGGCAAGCCCATTCCCAAGAGCTACAGCCGCCGCCCCGTCGCCGAGGAAAAGGCCGTCGCGCATGCGGTGGCGGCGATCTGCAAGGCGCGCCACCCGCTCCTCATGATCGGCGCGGGCGGCAACCGCAAGACCACGCGCGACGTGCTGCGCGAATTCGTCGACGAGACGGGCATTCCGTTCTTCACCACGCAAATGGGCAAGGGCGTCATCGACGAGTCGCATCCGCTCTGGCTCGGCAACGCCACGCTCTCGGACGGCGACTTCGTGCACCGCGCGATCGAGCACGCCGACTGCATCATCAACGTCGGCCACGACGTGATCGAGAAGCCGCCGTTCTTCATGCGCAGCGCGGAGGAGAAGACCGTCATCCACGTGAACTTTCTCGGCGCGCAAGTGGACCCCGTGTATTTTCCGCAGATCGAAGTGGTCGGCGACATCGCCAACGCCGTGTGGCAGCTCAAGGAAAACCTCAAGCTGCGCGAGCACGCGTGGGACTTCGCCCGCTTCGAGGAAATCAAGCGCCATTTCGAGGCGCATCTGGCCAAGGGCCAGCACGACGAGCGCTTTCCGCTGTACCCGGTGCGGCTCGTGCACGACGTGTACGAGGCGATGCCCGACGACGGCATCCTGTGCCTCGACAACGGCATGTACAAGATCTGGTTCGCGCGCTACTACCGCGCGCGCGAGCCCAATTCGGTCCTGCTCGACAACGCGCTCGCCTCGATGGGCGCTGGGCTGCCGTCGGCCATCGCGACCCGGATCGTGCATCCGCAGCGCAAGGTCGTGGCCGTGTGCGGGGACGGCGGCTTCATGATGAACTCGCAGGAGCTCGAGACGGCGGTGCGCCTGAAGCTCGATCTCGTCGTGCTGCTGTTGCGCGACGACGCGTTCGGCATGATCCGCTGGAAGCAGGAGAACATGAACTTCCCGGACTACGGCATGACGCTGCAAAACCCCGATTTCGTCGACTACGCCCGGAGCTACGGCGCGCACGGCCACCGCGTGGGCGCGGCGGACGCGCTCAAGCCGCTCGTCGAGCAGTGCCTCGCTCAACCGGGCGTGCACGTGATCGACGTGCCCATCGACTATTCGGATAACGAGCGCGTGCTCAATCGCGAGATCAAGCGCCTGAGCGCGCAGCTGTGAAACCCGGGGCCGGCCCGGGCGCACGCCTTGCGCGGCTCGAAGCCGGGCCTCCACGCTCCTTTACGCCGAGATCGCCACCGTGCGACGCGCTTCTTCCGGAGAATCCGCCATGCTCGAACCCACTTATCCGTACTACCTGGCCAACGAGGCGGTCGCCGCCAACACCGATCTCGAAGTCACCGACAAGTACAGCGGCGAAGTCGCCACGCGCGTCGCGCTCGCCGACGCGAAGGCCATCGACCAGGCCATCGCCGCCGCCGAAGCCGCCATGCCCGCCATGCGCGCGTTCCCGCCGTTCAGGCGCCAGGCCGTGATCGATCATTGCGTGGCGCGCTTTCGCGAGCGCTTCGACGAGCTCGCGACGGCGCTGTGCATCGAGGCGGGCAAACCGATCAACGATTCGCGCGGCGAGGTCACGCGGCTGATCGACACCTTTCGCGTGGCCGCGGAGGAAAGCGTGCGCATCGACGGCGACATCGTGAACCTCGAAATCTCGGCGCGCGCCAAGGGCTATCGCGGCTACGTGAAGCGCGTGCCCATCGGCCCGTGCTCGTTCATCTCGCCGTTCAATTTCCCGCTCAATCTGGCCGCGCACAAGATTGCGCCGGCGCTTGCGGCGGGCGTGCCGTTCGTGCTCAAGCCCGCGAGCCGCACGCCTGTGGGCGCGCTCATCATCGGCGAAGTGCTTGCGCAGACCGATTTGCCGAAAGGCGCGTTTTCGATCCTGCCCGCACACCGCGACGGCGCCGATCTCTTCACCACCGACGAGCGCTTCAAGCTCCTCTCGTTCACGGGCTCGCCTGCGGTGGGCTGGGATCTCAAGAAGAAGGCGGGCAAGAAGAAAGTGGTGCTGGAACTGGGCGGCAACGCGGCGGCCATCGTCGACGGCGACCAGGGCGGTAAGCTCGACTACGTGGTGGACCGGCTCGCGTTCGGCGCGTATTACCAGTCGGGACAGAGCTGCATCGGCGTGCAGCGCATTCTCGTGCACGCGTCGATTTACGACGCGCTGCGCGAGAAGCTCATCGCCAAGGTCAGGACGCTCAAGATGGGCGACCCGAAAGACGAGACGACTTTCGTCGGACCGATGATCTCCGTATCCGAGTCGAAGCGCCTCTCGGGCTGGATGGAGAGCGCCGTGCTGGCGGGCGCGAAGATCGTCGCGGGCGGCAAGGTGGATGGCGCGATGTTCGAGGCCACGCTGCTCGAAGACGTGCGCCGCGACACCGATCTCTACCGCAAGGAGGCGTTCGGGCCGGTCGCGATCCTGGAGCGCTTCGACGACTTCGGCAAGGCGCTGGCGATCGTCAACGACAGCGACTTCGGCCTGCAGGCGGGCGTGTTCACCGACTCGCTCGCGAATGCGCACCGCGCCTGGGACGGGCTCGAAGTGGGCGGCGTGGTGATCAACGATATTCCGTCATTTCGCGTGGATAACATGCCGTACGGCGGCGTGAAGGACTCGGGGCTCGGGCGCGAGGGCGTGCGCTATGCGATCGAGGACATGACCGAATTGCGGCTGATGGTGATGCGCGAAACGTGGTGAGCCGGCGGCACGGTAAAAGGGCGCGGAAAAAGGGCGCGATGAACGGGGCGCGATGTGCGGGAATCCGCCGTGCGCCTCGTGGCAGAACCGATGGGCCGCTGCCATAGGGATTTATGCCAAGGTGCTACAATACCGGCCTTTCGGCCCGTTGCGCCCGCGGCAAAAAGCGGGTAGAAAGCCGGCGGCAGCCCCTGTGCGGTCTGCCGGATCGGCCGGCGCAGCCGGCATGATCCGGCGGTGCGAGGCCGGTTGAGCCAGTTGAGCCAGGTGGGGCCGACCAAGCCGTTTTCGGCGAATGTGGCAAATGGGGCGAATACGGCGACCGGCGCAGCGATTGCGCCGGAACCATCTGGAAGCGAGCGAGTCTGGCCGGGTTGAACCCGAGCGAGCGCGGCAAGGGAGCCAGCGCCCCGTCCCCGGCGGACCTTCTCGTCGTCCGCGGGGCCACCCGTTTGCCGGGCGGCCCGCGCGAGCGTTCCGCCCGTCGCGGCAGGTGCCTTACATGTTGTGATTGTGATGCAGCCCTGCATCGACCTGCAATGCCCAGCAGTGACCTTTTGAGGCGCTCCCGCGCCTCGCGCGAAATGCGCCTTTATAGCGAAGCCACCATGTCCGACACAGCCGTCAAGCCCAGTACTGCGACCTTCGACCAGTTTGGCCTTGCACCCGAAATCCTCCGGGCCATCCAGGAACAGGGCTACACGACGCCCACGCCGATCCAGGCGCAGGCGATTCCCGTGGTGCTCACGGGCCGCGACGTAATGGGCGCCGCGCAAACCGGTACCGGCAAGACGGCGAGCTTCTCGCTGCCGATCATCCAGCGCCTGCTGCCGGCCGCGAGCACGAGCGCGTCTCCGGCGCGCCACCCGGTGCGCGCGCTGATCCTTACGCCCACGCGCGAGCTGGCCGACCAGGTCGCCAGCAACGTGCGCTCGTACGCGGTGCACACGCCGCTGCGCAGCGCGGTGGTGTTCGGCGGCGTGGACATGAATCCGCAGTCCGACGAACTACGCCGCGGCGTCGAGATCCTGATCGCGACGCCGGGCCGCCTGCTCGACCACGTCCAGCAGAAGACCACGAACCTCGGCCAGGTGCAGATGCTCGTGCTCGACGAAGCCGACCGGATGCTCGACATGGGCTTCCTGCCTGACCTGCAGCGCATCCTGAACCTGCTGCCGAAAGAGCGTCAGACGCTCCTGTTCTCGGCCACGTTCTCGGGCGAAATCAAGAAGCTCGCCGCGACCTACCTGCGCAATCCGCAGACAATTGAAGTGGCGCGCAGCAACTCGACGGCCACGAACGTCACCCAGATCGTCTACGAAGTCGCCGAGGGCGACAAGACCGGTGCGGTCGTGCAACTGATCCGCGACCGGGGCCTGAAGCAGGTGATCGTGTTCTGCAACAGCAAGATCGGTGCGAGCCGCCTTGCGCGCCAGATCGAGAAGTCGGGCATCGTGGCCGCCGCGATTCACGGCGACCGCTCGCAGAGCGAGCGCATGCAGGCGCTCGACGCCTTCAAGCGCGGCGAAATCGAGGCGCTCGTGGCGACCGACGTGGCCGCGCGCGGCCTCGACATCGCCGAGCTGCCGGCCGTCATCAACTTCGACCTGCCGTTCAACGCGGAAGACTACGTGCACCGCATCGGCCGCACGGGCCGCGCAGGCGCCTCGGGCGACGCGCTCTCGCTGTGCAGCCCCAACGAGAAGAAGCAGCTCGCCGACATCGAGAAGCTCATCAAGCGTCCGCTCACCGTCGAGCGGCTCGTGGTCGACGTGCCGGTCGCGCATCACGAGGGCGGTGGCCGCCGGCGCGAGCGCGACGGCCATGAAGGCCGTGGCGAGCGCGGTGAGCGCGGCACGCATCGCCGCGCGGCGTCGTTCGACCGTCCGCATCATCACCGTGCGCAGCCTGTCGACGACTTCTTCCTGAAGCCCTACGAGCCCTCGCCGGGCGCGCGCAGCAAGGCCGAAGACCAGCCCGCGGGCGCGGCGCCGCAAAAGCAGCAGCCGAAGCAGCCGCTCGCGGCGCTCCTTGGCGGCCTCGGGTCCGGCTGGCGCAACAAGCCGACGTCGTCTTCGTCGAACTGAGTTCGCGCGCGCGGCCTTCGCGCGCCGCCCAAAGAAAAACGGCATGTCGCTTCGAGCGACATGCCGTTTTCGTTCATGCGGCCGGTAATTGCGTGAGCCGCCGTTTCCACGCGTCGATCGCGTCGGCCTGGAACGCTTCGAGCGTTGCGGGCGCCGGGTCGTGAAGCGCGAGTCCCAGATGCCGCGCGGCCGCCGTCAAGGCTTCCAGCGGGCGCGCGGGGTCGAGCGCCCGCGCACCCGTTTGCTTGGAGAGCTTTTCGCCTTGCGCGTTGGTGACGACCGGCACGTGCAGGTACGCGGGCGTCGGCGCGCCAAGACACTGCTGGAGCCAGATCTGCCGCGCCGTCGAGTCGAGCAGGTCCGCGCCGCGCACGACGTGCGTGATGTGCTGCTCGGCGTCGTCCACGACCACGGCCAGCTGATACGCCCACTGGCCGTCCGCGCGCAGCAGCACGAAGTCGCCGACTTCGGTCGCGAGGTTTTGCTGCTGCGGGCCTTGCCAGCGGTCGTCGAAGCGGATGAGCGCGGGATTGCCGGCGCCGGATCGCGCGTCGTCGGGCACGCGCAGGCGCCAGGCGCGCGCGGGCTTGCCGTGCAGGCCGTTTCGGCAGGTGCCCGGATAGATCAGCGTGGTATTGCGCCGGTGCGCGTGCAACTGCGAATCGGCGATTTCCTTGCGCGTGCAGCCGCACGGGTAGACATGCCCCGAGGCGATCAGGCGATCGAGCGCGGCGCGGTACAGGTCGACGCGGCGGCTCTGCCATTCGGGCGGCTCGTCCGCGTGAAAGCCGAAGCGCCCGAGCGTGGCGAAAATTGCATCGGCCGCGCCCGGCACCGTGCGCGGGCCGTCGATGTCCTCCATGCGCACGAGCCAGGCGCCGCCATGCGCGCGCGCGTCGAGCCAGCTCGCAAGCGCCGAGACGAGCGAGCCAAAGTGCAGCGGTCCGGTGGGCGAGGGCGCAAAGCGCCCGCGATACCGTTGTGGCATTGGGCTCACGCGTTCAGTGCGTGTCAGTTCGTGTGCGTATCGCGTGCGTGTCAAGCAGCCGCTTGCGCCGCCGCGCCTGCTCGCTCGGGGTGGCACGCCGGGCAGCTTTTGCCCGCGACGTAGAGCGGCGAAGCCTGCTCGTCTGGGGTCACTACGGCGCGGCACGCGAAACACTGCACGGTATCGGTCGGTTCGAGCCGCGGGTTGAGCGCGGTGCGCTGGTCGAACACGAAGCAGTCGCCGTTGTAGTGCGCGCCGCCCACTTCCTCGAAGTACTTCAGAATGCCGCCCTCGAGCTGGTAGACGTGCTCGATGCCGGCTTCCTTCATGTGAATGGCGGCCTTCTCGCAGCGGATGCCGCCCGTGCAGAACGACACGACCGTCTTGCCTTCGAGGTCGGCGCGGTTCGCCTCGATCACGCCGGGGAATTCGCTGAACTTGCCGATGCGGTAGTCGAGCGCGCGCTCGAACGTGCCCACGTCGACTTCGAATGCGTTGCGCGTGTCGAGCATGACGACGGGGCGGCCTTCGTCGTCGAAGCCGCGGTCGAGCCACTGTTTGAGCACGACCGGCGCAACGGAAGGCGCGCGGCCTTCCTCGGGGCGGATCGCGGGCTTCTTCATCGTGATGATTTCGCGCTTCAGGCGCACGAGCATGCGGTTGAAGGGGCGCGTTTCGGAGAAGCTTTCCTTGAACTTCAGCGTCGCGAACTTGCCCTCGAAGAGCGGATCGTGATTGATGTAGTCCATGAAGGCGCGCACGTTGTCTTCATCGCCGGCGACGAACAGGTTGATGCCCTCGGGTGCGAGCAGGATCGTGCCCCGCAAGTCGAGCGCGTTGCAGCGCTCGAGCACGAGCGGGCGCCACTCGGCGGTCTTGTCGAGTGTGGCGAACTGGTAGGCGGAGAGATTGAGGATACGCATGATGCAACGGAAAAGGCGCGAGGCGCGCGTGAAAACCGGAGCCGGACGGGCGGACTGCGGTCCCGCGAAGCGGGAATGAGGGCAGGGCGCGCGCCGGGCGCAGTTCGCTATTATCCCTCAATCGCGCCTCACGCCGCCTGTGGCGTGGACGTCGCGCCGTGCGGCGGCCCAGGGCCCGCGCAAGGCCTTGTCCGGAAGGCCAGCATGCGAGCGAGCGCCGAAAATCGCGTGACCGTAGAGGTACAATGACGCCCATGTCAGATCCCCGCTTCGTCCATCTTCGCGTCCACTCCGAATTCTCGATTGCCGACGGCATCGTGCGTCTCGACGACCTCGTCAAGGCGGCGGCCAAAGACGGCCAGGGCGCGCTCGCGCTCACCGACCTCGGCAACGCGTTCGGCCTCGTACGTTTTTATAAGGAAGCCCGCGGCAAAGGGGTCAAACCCATTGCCGGCTGCGACGTCTGGATCATGAATCCCGACGACCGCGACAAGCCTTCGCGGCTTCTTTTGCTCGTGAAGGACAAGCGCGGCTACCTGAACCTGTGCGAGCTGCTTTCCAAGGCGTGGCTCACCAACCAGTATCGCGGCCGCGCGGAAATCGACGTCGCGTGGCTCGAAAGCGGTTTCGCCGAAGGGCTGCTCGCGATCTCGGGCGCGCAGCAGGGCGACGTGGGTCTCGCGCTCGCGGCGGGCAACGTCGAAAGCGCGAAGCGCCATGCGCAGCGCTGGGCGAAGCTGTTTCCGGGTGGCTACTACATCGAACTGCAGCGCTGCGGCCAGCCCGGCGGCGAGCAGTATGTCGAACAGGCGGTGGCGCTCGCGTCGCAACTGAAGCTGCCGGTGGTGGCGACGCACCCCATGCAGTTCATGACCGACGAGGAGTACACCGCGCACGAAGCGCGCGTGTGTATCTCGGAAGGTGACATCCTCGCGAATCCGCGCCGCCAGAAGCGCTTTACGACCGATCAGCGTTTTCGCACCCAGGAGGAAATGGTCGCGCTCTTCGCGGACGTCCCTTCGGCTCTCGCGAACACCATCGAGATCGCGAAGCGCTGCAACCTCAGGCTCGAACTCGGCAAACCCAAGCTGCCGCTTTTCCCGACGCCCGATGGTCTGTCGCTCGACGACTATCTCGTGCAGCTTTCGAAGGAAGGGCTCGAGAAACGCCTCGTGCAGCTTTATCCCGACGCCGCCGAGCGCGACAAGGAACGCGCGCGTTATTACGAGCGTCTGGATTTCGAGTGCGGGACCATCATCAAGATGGGCTTCCCGGGCTACTTCCTGATCGTCGCGGACTTCATCAACTGGGCGAAGAACAACGGCGTGCCGGTGGGGCCGGGGCGCGGTTCGGGCGCGGGCTCGCTCGTCGCGTACGCGCTCGGCATCACCGACCTCGATCCGCTGCGCTACAACCTGCTGTTCGAGCGCTTTCTGAATCCGGAACGCGTCTCGATGCCCGACTTCGACATCGACTTCTGCCAGCATGGGCGCGACCGCGTCATTCAGTACGTGAAGGAGAAGTACGGCGCCGACGCGGTCTCGCAGATCGCCACTTTCGGCACCATGGCCGCGAAGGCGGCCGTGCGCGACATCGGCCGCGTGCTCGACCTCGGCTACAACTTCACGGACGGCGTCGCGAAGCTGATTCCGTTCAAGCCGGGCAAGCACGTCACCATCGCCGACGCGATGAAAGAAGAGCCGTTGCTGCAGGAGCGCTACGACAACGAAGACGAAGTGCACCAGTTGCTCGACCTCGCGCAGCTCGTGGAAGGTCTCACGCGCAACGTCGGCATGCATGCCGGCGGCGTGCTGATCGCGCCCGGCAAGCTCACCGACTTCTGCCCGCTCTACACGCAGGGCGACGAAAGCGGCGTCGTGAGCCAGTACGACAAGGACGACGTGGAAGCCGTCGGCCTCGTGAAGTTCGACTTTCTGGGCCTCACCACGCTGACGATTCTCGACTGGGCCGAGCGCTATATCCGCATGCTCGACCCGTCGAAGAAAGACTGGTCGCTCGCCCAGGTGCCGCTCGACGACCCGGCGTCGTTCCAGATCCTCAAGAAGGCCAACACGGTGGCCGTGTTCCAGCTGGAAAGCCGCGGCATGCAGGGCATGCTGAAGGACGCGCAGCCCGACCGCTTCGAGGACATCATCGCGCTCGTGGCCCTGTACCGTCCGGGCCCGATGGACCTGATCCCGAGCTTTTGCGCGCGCAAGCACGGGCGCGAAGTCGTGGAGTATCCCGACCCGCGCGTCGAGCCTGTCCTGAAAGAGACCTACGGCATCATGGTCTACCAGGAGCAGGTGATGCAGATGGCGCAGATCATCGGCGGCTACTCGCTCGGCGGCGCGGACCTGCTGCGCCGCGCGATGGGCAAGAAGAAGCCCGAGGAGATGGCCGAGCACCGCGAGATCTTCGCGGAAGGCGCGGCGAAGAACGGCCTCACGCGCGAGAAGGCGGACGAGACCTTCGACTTGATGGAGAAGTTCGCGGGCTACGGCTTCAACAAGTCGCACGCGGCGGCCTACGCGCTGCTCGCGTATCACACGGCGTGGCTCAAGGCGCACCATCCGGCCGAATTCATGGCGGCCAACATGTCGCTCGCCATGGACGACACCGACAAGGTGAAGATCCTCTTCGAGGACTGCATCACGAACGGCATGAAGGTGCTGCCGCCCGACGTCAACGCATCGGCGTACCGCTTCGAGCCGGTGGCCGATGCTCTGGTGGCCGAGGGCAAGCGCTCGCGCACGATCCGTTACGGTCTGGGCGCGATCAAGGGCAGCGGCCAGAACGCCATCGAGGAAATCCTGCGCGCGCGCGAAGAAGGCGGGCTGTTCAAGAACCTGTTCGACTTTTGCGAGCGCATCGACCGGCGTCTCGTCAATCGCCGCACGATCGAGGCGATGATCCGCGCCGGCGCGTTCGACACGATCCACGCGAACCGCGCACAACTGCTCGCCTCCGTGCCGATGGCGATGGAAGCCGCCGAGCAGGCGAGCGCGAACGCCATGCAGGCAGGCCTGTTCGACATGGGCGACGCGCCGCTCGCGGCGCACGAACTGGTGGACGAGCCCGCGTGGGACGACAAGCGCAAGCTCCAGGAAGAGAAGGGCGCACTCGGCTTCTATCTCTCCGGGCATCTGTTCGACGCCTACAAGGACGAAGTGCGCCGCTTCGTGCGCCAGAAAATAGGCGAACTGAAGGAAGGGCGCGACAAGCTCATTGCGGGTGTGATCGCCTCGTTGCGCACGCAAATGACCCAGCGCGGCAAGATGCTCATCGCGATGCTCGACGACGGCACCGGCCAGTGCGAAGTGACGGTGTTCAACGAGCAATACGAGGCGCACAAGGCGCTCTTCAAGGAAGACGAACTGCTCGTCGTGCAGGGCGGCGCGCGCAACGACGCGTTCACGGGCGGCATCCGCTTCACCGTGGACACGGTGATGGACCTGGAGCGTGCGCGCAGCCGCTACGCGCAGGCCGTGAAGCTGCAGATGAACGGCAACGCCGACGCGAGCACGCTGCGCACGGTGCTCGAAGCGTATCGCGCGAAGCCCGACGACTCGCTGCCGGCGCCGGTTGCCGAAACGCGCGGCCGCGGCGGCTTCGGGCGCGATCGCGGCGAGCGCGCGCAAGCCGCGATTCCGAACGGCCTCGCCGTGCAGATCGCTTACCGCAACGATCGGGCCGAAGGGGAAGTGCGCCTCGGCGACGCCTGGCGCGTCAAGCCGACCGACGACCTGCTCGCCGCACTGCGCGGCGAGTTCGCCGGCAGTTCGATCGAGATCGTTTACTGAGGGGCTGGGCGGCGCGACAGCGCGCTTGTCGCCATGCCCTCGTTCGGGCACGACGCGCTTTACTGCGCGAGTTCGGCCAGGCCGCGTTCGGCACGCACGGTGCCATCCCCAATGCGCGCCTTGACCCGTTCCTGATTGGGGCTGGCCTGCGTGCGCGGCTGCTCGCGGTGCCACAGGTGGAAAATCTCCGTGGCGTAGGCGCCGAGCTTGCGGTGCACGCCGCCGTTGGCGAGCCGCACGACAAGGTCGGCGTCCTCGTGCCCCCAGCCGACGAAGCTCGTGTCGAAGCCGTTCACGCGCTCGAGGTCGCTGCGCCAGGCGCTCATGTTGCATCCCTTGATGCCGCGCCACTTGAACTGCTCTACGTCGCGCCACTTGCGGTCAGGCAGCTTGACGAAGAGCGGCGCGATCTTGTTGACGTGGCCTGCAAGGCGTTGTTTCGCCCAGAAGCCGAAGCCCTGGTCCTGCAATGAAATGCGCCGGTCGATGACCTGCTTCGTGAGCGTTTCGTCGAGCAGGATGCGGCTGCCGGTGACGATGGCGCGCTCGCTCGCGAGCTGCCGGTGCCGCTGAACGAAATCGCGCTGCGGAACGCAGTCGCCGTCGAGAAAGATCAGGTAGTCGCCGCGGGCCTGCGCGATGCCCTTGTTGCGGATCTCGGCCAGCCGGAAACCGTCGTCCGGGTGCCAGACGTGTTCGATGCGCACCGCGCTCGAGCTTGCGCAGCGCGCCACGGTTTCGCGGGTTGCCTTGGCCGAGCCGTCGTCGGCGACAATGATTTCGTAGCGCGTGTCGGATTGCGCGCCGCAGCCCGACAGTACGCGCTCGAGTGCGTCAGGCCGGTTATAGGTGCTCACGATCACGGAAATCAGCATGTCGCGGGGTGCGTTCATTGGATTTCCGGTGCATCGTCGCGGGATTTTGCCGCGGCTGCGTGCTGCGTTTCGAGCAGCATCAGCTTCAGGTAGCGGTAGTAGGTGCCTTCGGCGTTGGAGATCGCCAGCACGAAGCCCATCTTGCCGTCGAGAAAGCCGCGCTGGATGATCCAGCTGCGCACGAAGGACCAGAAGCCGTGCAGCAGCGCCTTGCGCAGGCCGCCGCGCTTGCCGCGCGCCGCGCCCTGGATCGCGCCGTAGCTCGAATAGCTGTCGATCTTCCCGAGCACTTCCGAGAAGTCACGGAAGCTGTAGTGGATCAGCGGTTCGGCGAGCGTGCCGACGCGCGCCTCGGGCGCCGCGATCACGCGTTCGTGGACGAGATCGGTCGAGAAGCGGGCGGCGTCGCGGCGAAAGAGCCGCGTGACGTAATCGGGCGACCAGCCGGAATGACGGATCCACTTGCCGCAGTAGTTCGATTGGCGGGGCAGGCGGAACAGGTCTGCGCCGTTGTCCTTCACGCTCGCGAGAATCTCGTCGCGCAGCGCCGGGGAGACACGTTCATCGGCGTCGAGCGAGAGAATCCAGGGGCCGCGGGCCATGTCGAGCGCGCGCTGCTTCTGCGGCCCGAAACCGGGCCAGTCGGTTTCCACGACCCTGGCGCCGAGCTCGCGGCAGATCGCCTGGGTGCCGTCCGTGCTGCCCGAATCGAGCACGACGATTTCGTGGGCCCAGCCCTGCACCGACGCGAGGCAGTCCCGGATATCGTGTGCTTCGTTTTTGACGATGACGATGACGCTGATCGCATCGGGTTTGGCGCGTTCGTTCATCGGCGCTGGCTCGCGATGGCTCGAATAAGGTAGGAAGTCCGGATCCGGATCGCCCGGCAATCCGGGAGGGCTGCCGGCGCACGCGGTGATGCGACGAAGCCGAATCGGTGAGTATATCCAAAATGTTCGCCGGTACGAAATCGGCGGGGCGCCGGCGCGCCGTGCATTCGCGCGCGGTTACGGGCGGTTACGGTGCCTGCGCGCTCTGGGCGCGGCCGTGCCGATCCTTCGGCGCCTGGTCCGAACGTTTACAATGGCGTACCTGTTTGCCGGGAGGCGGCAGATCACGCGTATTTTTCGAGGGAATTTTGAGCGAGAGATCAACCTTGAGCAAGCCGGTCGGCTCCGGCACGAAGTCGTCGCCGGTCGAGATCGGCAAGCGGCTGTGGCCGTATGTGAAACCGCTTCTGTGGGTGCTTCTCGCGGGCGTGGTCTCGATGGGCGTAGTCGCCGCCACCGAGGCCGGCATTCCCGCGCTGCTCAAGCCGCTGCTCGACCACGGCTTCGGCACGCGCGGCGACCCGAAAGCGCGATGGCTCGTGCCGGTCGCGGTCATCGGCCTCGCGCTCGTGCGCGGCGTCGCGCAATACGCTTCCGGCTATTTGCTGCAGTACGTGTCGAACCGCGTGCTGCTCGCGCTGCGGCTCAAGATGTTCGAGCGCATGATACATGCGAGCGTCGGCTTCTTTCAGCGCGAAACCGCGAGCACGGTCATCAATGCGATCGTGTTCGAGGTCAACCAGATTCTCGGCGTGCTGCTCGGCGTTCTCGTCACGCTCGTGCGCGATTCGCTCACCGTGATCTTCCTGCTCGGTTACCTGTTCTACCTGAACTGGCGGCTCACGCTGATCGTCGCGGTGCTGCTGCCGGCCATCGGCTGGCTCGTCAGCAAGATCAACCGGCGGCTGCGCAGGCTCAATCGCGAGCACCAGATGCTCACGAACGACCTGTCCTATATCGTCGAGGAGACCGTCGGCGGGTACAAGGTCGTCAAGGTCCACAATGGCGAGCGCTACGAAATGGACCGCTTCGGCGAGATGAGCCGCCGCCTGCGCGGTTACCAGATGCGCATGACGGTGTCGGGCGGGCTCGCGCAGCCGCTCACGCAGTTCCTCGCATCGATCGCGCTGGCGATCGTCATCACCATTGCGGTCGTGCAGGCGTCGAATGACCAGACGACGGTCGGCGGCTTCGTGGCCTTCGTGACGTCGATGCTGCTCGTGATTTCGCCGCTCAAGCATCTGATCGACGTGAACCAGCCGCTGCAGCGCGGCATGACCGCGGCCGAGCTGATCTTCGGGTTGATCGACGAGCCGCCGGAGCCGGCCGGCGGCGGCCTGCCGCTCGAGCGAGCGCACGGCGACGTGGAGTTTCGCGACGTGTCGTTCGCTTATGGCGCGAGCCACCGCGTGACGCTCGACCATGTGTCGTTTCGCATCAACCCCGGCGAAATGGTCGCGCTCGCCGGCCCGTCGGGCAGCGGCAAGACCACGCTCGTGAACCTGTTGCCGCGTTTTTTCGATCCCAGTGGCGGTCAGGTGCTGGTCGACGGCGTGCCGCTCACCGACTACGACGTGCATGCGCTGCGCAGCCAGATCGCAATGGTGAGCCAGGACGTCGTGCTGTTCAACGACACGGTCGCCAGCAATGTCGCCTATGGCGAAACGGCCGACCGCGCGCGCGTGGAGCGCGCGCTGCACGCCGCGAACCTGTGGGACACGATCTCGGCGCTGCCCGAGGGCATGGACACGCTGGTCGGCGACAACGGCATGAAATTCTCGGGTGGCCAGCGGCAGCGTCTTGCGATCGCCCGCGCCATCTACAAGAATGCGCCGATCCTGATCCTCGACGAAGCGACGTCGGCGCTCGATTCGGAATCGGAGCGTCACGTGCAGGCGGCGCTCGAAACGCTGATGCGCGGGCGCACCACGCTCGTGATCGCGCACCGCCTGTCGACGATCGAGCGCGCCGATCGCATTCTCGTGATGGACGGCGGTCGCATCGTCGAGTCGGGCACGCATCAGGAGCTGCTCGGCCAGGACGGGATGTATGCGCACCTGCACAAGATCCAGTATCAGCAAAGCGCTGCCTGACGTGCTCGGGCAACGGCTGCGGCGCGCGAAATCTTGCGCGCCGCGGTCATGAAACCCGGTCCGCGCCCGGAAGCGGCATGAGGCGCTTGCCGTGTGGTGCGCCGTCAGGCCGCGGTGGGTGTGGCCGCCGGTTCGTGAATGGAGAGGTGCCGTAACACCGCGCCGACGATCTGCGCGGGCGCGATGGTATCGACGTTGCCGCTACCCTGCAGTCCGATGGAATGGCAGGCCTCGGTCAAGCGCAGGTGGGGCGGCTCGCGGTGCGAGAACAGTGAAACGCTGGGCGTACGCGTGGTGTGCGCGACGTGCATGAGGCCGCCGTCCGCGCCTACGAACAACGCTGCGTGCGCAACGATCTCGCGCGCCTGAAGGAAGGCGAGTTTGCCTGTCAGCGAGCGGATGCGCACGTTGGCGGGCGCACTGGCGCATAGCTGCTGTGCGATCTGCTCGCCGTTGTCCGAGCCGAGCACGACGATTTCCTTCGCCGCGGGCGCATTGTCGTAACGGCTCAGCAATTCGACGAATTCAGGCCAGCGGTGGTACGTCCGGTCCGGGTCGACGCCCCCCGCCGCCAGCGCGATGAACGGACGCGCGGGCAGAAGCGCGCGCACCGACTCGCGCGTTGTCGCGCGGCTGGCGAGATACGGTTTGCTGATCGCGCTGAGCGTGTCGGCGCTGTGGCCGAGCGAAAAGACGTCGTTGATGCTCGCGAAGCTGAAGCGCGTCTGGTTGCGGTCGGGTCCGTTGAAGTAGCGGAACAGGCAGGCGTAAGGCAGCTTCGCGAAGTGGCGGGTTTTGAGGCGAATCGAAGGCAGGTTGTATTCGGAGAGCAGGATCGCGTCGTAGCGGCTCGCATCGACTTCGCCCGGGTCGCCGTAGACCGTGCCGAATACGTCGTCTTCGTTGAATAGCGGAACCAGCGACGGCAGGGCGAGCAGATCGATGCGCACACCCTTGTCCTTGAGCAGGGCGCGGCCGGCCATGTCCATGGTTGCGTCGCCGAAGTTGCGCTTGGCGTAGATCCAGAGGATCCGCTGCGAATGGCCCAGATGTCCCCGTTCGAGCCGCAACTGGCGATGCGCCTTCAGCAGCAGTTGCTTGTGCAGGTACTTTTTGGCGATCTTGAGCCGGCTCGTGCTGCGCAGGAACACCTCCGGCTCGTAAGGCACGCCCTGATACGGGATCACGGTAGACCGGGAAACGGCGTTGTCGAGCCAGCCTGCCGGCGAAAACGTTGAAGTGTTCGAGTGGGTCTGCTGAAACACGGTCTGGTTGTTATTTAGGTAACCGCTTAGTGTAGCATGGCACTACTCGGCATACTGGTGACAGATCAAGGCGCGCGGCGTCGGGCGGCCCGGCCGGGGCGGAAGTTTTGCCTCAGATTCGAACGAGAAGGTTGTATGCGTACAATGTCGCGTTTCGCTTCACAGACCCCTACAAGCTCGTAGGGGTGGAGCGAGCAACCGACCTTACCGACAAAGCAGTTTAGCGATGCCGACAGCTGTTACGATTGAACCCCGACGCACGGTGCCCGGCGACTGGCTGACCGCGGTTTTCCTTCTCGCATTTCCCTCCGTCGCCATGCTCGTGCAAGGCGCCTCGAGCGCCATGTCGATCGGCGCGGCGGTCGTGACGCTTGCGGCATTGTGCTGGCGGCGCGCGGGCGCGCCGTATGGCTATGCGCCTCTGGACCGTGTCGCTCTGGCGTTCTGCGTCGCGCTGTGCGGCCCCGTTGCCGCCGTCGCGCTGAGTACGCTTTCGCATGGCCATCCCCTGTTCCCGACCTGGGATTCGCCGTCGCGGTTTCTGCTCGCCGTTCCGATCTTTCTCGCCCTGCGCCGCGCACCGCTGCGGATCTTCGTCTGGGCGGATATCTCCTTTACGCTAGGCGCTCTCTCCGCGCTCGCGATCGCGCTGCTCACGCCGCGCGACTGGGGCGAAGGCCGCGTCGGCAGTCAGTTTCTGAACCCGATCCATTTCGGCGATCTCGCGCTCGCGCTCGGCGTGCTCTCGGCGATCGCGCTGAACTGGTGGCGCAAAGACCGCGTGTTTTGGCGCATTCTCAAGGTCGCCGGGCTGTTTGCCGGCCTCGCCACTTCGTTGCTGTCCGGTGCCCGCGGCGGCTGGGCGGCGATTCCGCTCGTCGCCGTGCTGATCGTTTGGGAGCTCGGCCGCGGCAAGCCGTTCCACTGGAAAGTGCTGATGCCGGTGACCGTCGCGTTGCTGCTCGGGCTTGTCTACGGGCTTTCGGGGACGGTGCGCGAGCGCGTCGACATGGTGTCGTCCGACTTGACGCAATACTCGCACGGCAACCGCGATACGTCCGTCGGCGTGCGCCTGCAGCTTTACGAAGCGGCCTCGAAGCTGATCGCCGAGCATCCGGTGCTGGGCCTCGGCGGCGACGGATTTCGCGACAAGATGACGTCGCTCGCGCGGCAAGGTGCGCTCACGCCGGTCGCGGCGGCGTTCGGCGAAGGCGAAGTGCACAACCAGCTGCTCGCCTATATGGCCAACTACGGTATCGTGGGCGGTCTCGCGCTGCTGGCGATCTACGTCGTGCCGGGTGTCTTTTTCGCCGCGAAGCTGCAATCCGCATCGAGGACGGCGCGGCGGACGGCGCTGATGGGGCTGTCCTTTGTCCTGATGTTTCTCGTTTTCGGGCTGACGGTCGAAACCTTCGACCTCAAGAGCACGGTGTCTTTCTATGCGACCGTGATCGGCGTCCTCGCGGCGATCGCCGACCGCGCGGCTGTCCAGTCCGACCCTTCATAGGTCAAAACCGCATGTTCAGTATTCTGATCCCGACATGGAATAACCTGCCGTACCTGAAACTGTGCGTCGACAGCATCCGGCGCCATTCCGCGTTCGAGCACGAGATTCTCGTGCACGTCAACGACGGCAGCGACGGGACACTCGACTGGGTCCGCGAGCAGGGGCTCCGCCATACGTGGAGCAAGGGGAACGTGGGGGTGTGCATCGCGGTCAACGACGTGGCGCGCCTCGCCTCGCGCGAGTGGATCCTGTTCATGAACGACGACATGTTCTGCACGCCGGGTTGGGACACGGCCTTTGTCGACGCGCTGCGCAAGATCGGCGCCGCGCCTGCGTATCTGGCTTCGCAGATCATCGAGCCGACCGATACCGGTAACGACCTCGTGACGGTCGCCCACTTCGGCACGGGGCCCGCCGATTTCAACGAGCCGGGCCTGCTCGAATTCGCGGCGAAGATGAATACCGCCGACCGCAACGGCATCGCGCTGCAGCCGACGCTGGTGAGCCGCGAGCTTTGGCTGCGCGTGGGCGGGTACAGCATCGAGTTCGGTCCCGGCATGAGCAGCGACGACGATTTCCTGATGAAGCTCTGGCTGGTGGGCTGCCGCGTGTTCCGTTCGGTTGGCGCGAGCCGCATCTACCATTTCGGCTGTCGCACGACGGGGCGCATTCGCCGCAATCGCGGCGGCCGCGAGTTCCTCATGAAGTGGGGCGTCTCGCAGCGCGATTTCAAGCGCAACTACATGAGCCGCACGGCCGAGGCGGCGCCCGGCACGCTTGCGAACGTGCCGCGACCGGGCTTCGTGAGCCGCCTCAAGCGCGTGGTGTACGCGTTCGGCCTTTACCCGACCCAGGATCTCGAAGCCTGGGAACCCGATCTGCCTGCGCAGTTGCAACACACCGCTTCGTTGGCGGACAGCGGCATGGCGCGCCGCTAGTGCGCTAGTGGGTTTGAGTGACGGATCGCAGCGGACCTTGCCTCGAACTGGAATAGTGCCTTAGGATTCTAGGGGTTAACCCTAGGGTTTCATGAGCATACGATGTGTACATCGGTCGCATGTACATACCTTGGCACGCCGGCCGTCTATTCCAACTGGAGGTCGTTTCCATGAAGTCCCTGATCCACACTGTTGCCGCTGCCGCCGCTATCGCCGCCCTTGTTGCTCCTGCCGCTTCGTTCGCGCAGTCGCATTCCACCATCACCCGCGCCCAGGTGCGCGCCGAACTCGTGCAGCTTCAGCAGGTGGGCTACCGTGTCGGCGATGGCGACAACGCCCACTATCCCGAAGCCATTCAGGCCGCCCAGGCGAAGGTCGCCGCGCTCAACGGCGCGAACAGCGGTTTCGGCGGCGTGGCGAATGCGTCGCAGTCGGGCGGCCGCGCCGCAGTGTCGGCCGAAGACTGGAACGCGATGTACTCGCGCTAAGCGTGCCGCACGCCGCACGTGAGTTGGCCGTGCAATACCGCCGCCATCGGGATACTGATGGCTTCGGCCGGGCCTCATCGTCGTCCTGGGGCCCGGCGCGGCTTTTGTGAAGTACGTGGCAGGAACAGAGCAGGGGTGCGTCAGACGGCGCGAGGCGCTTCGGCTTCGCTGGCCGTTGGCTCGCCGGCGTGTGACGACTCCTGCAATTGCTCGAGCAGCGCGCGCGCCTGCGCGAGCGTGTCGCCCGTCATCGGCTGGAATGCGAAGTGCAGCGACTTCGCGAGTTTCGGATAGTGGCGCCGCGTGCTGCGCGTATAGGCGGGGTCGTAGTGCTCGGCGATGAGCGCTTCGGACAACTCGGCGCGCCGGTCCGCGTCGAGCAAGCCGCACCAGTTCTCGATACGCTCGCGCCCATGCAGCGGCGTGAGCTTCACCAGTTGCTCGCGGAAATACGCACGGTCGGCCAGCAAATGGCCGTACTCTTCCAGCAGTAGCGCGACGCGTTCCTCGCGCGCGACATCGACCACGACGCAAGGCGCACCGCGAATGTGCCCGACGAGGGCGACCGGCAGCGTGATCGCGCCGATGCGCCGGCTTTCCGCTTCGACGAACACGGGTTGCGCGGCGTCGAACGTGCGCAGCGTTTGCACGAGCGCCGTGTCGAACGACTTTTGCGTGGGCTGCGCGCGCGTGGGCAATGCGCCGAGCAGCGAGCCGCGATGCGCGGCGACCCCTTCGAGGTCGAGCGTCTGCGCGCCGGCCGCGCCGAGCGCTTTCAGAAGGCGTGTCTTGCCGCTGCCCGTTGGCCCCGCGAGCACGATGTAGCGGAACGCGCCGGGCAGGCTGCCGAGCGCTTCGACCACCGTGTGGCGGTAGGCCTTGTAACCGCCCTCGAGCTGGCGCGCGCGCCAGCCGATCATGTTGAACATCGCCGTCATCGAGCCCGAACGCTTGCCGCCGCGCCAGCAGTAGATGAGCGGGCGCCAGTTGCGCGGGCGATCGGCGAAGGTCGTATCGAGATGCCTCGCGATGTTGCGCGCGGCCAGCGCCGCGCCTACGCGCGTGGCGTCGAACGGGGCGTTCCTGTACATCGTCCCGACGATCACGCGCTCCTCGTTGCTGAGCACGGGCGCGTTGATCGCGCCGGGAACGTGATCCTCCGCGAATTCGAGCGGCGTTCTCACGTCGACGATCTCATCGAATTCGCCGATCTGCTCAATGGTGACGCGCTGGTGATTCAACAGCGATGCTCCGGTGATGCGCTAAACGGCATCGCGCTACATCAGCACGATGTCATACTGTTCCTGACTCAGGTTCGACTCCACCTGCAGTGACACCGGCTTGCCGATGAAGTCGATCAACATGGCGAGGTGCTGCGATTCTTCCTCGAGGAATAAATCGATGACCTGCTGCGAAGCGACCACGCGGAACTCGCGCGGATTGAACTGCCGCGACTCGCGCAGAATCTCGCGCAGCACGTCGTAGCAAACCGTGCGCGCGGTTTTGACCTGCCCCTTGCCGAGGCATGTCGGGCACGGCTCGCACAACACATGTGCAAGCGATTCGCGCGTGCGCTTGCGCGTCATTTCCACGAGGCCAAGCTGCGAGAAGCCGTTCACGGTCACGCGCGTGCGGTCGCGCGAAAGCGCCTTCTTCAGTTCGCCGAGCACCTGGTCGCGATGCTCGATGTTTTCCATGTCGATGAAGTCGATGATGATGACGCCGCCCAGATTGCGCAGACGCAATTGCCGCGCGATCGTATGCGCGGCTTCGAGGTTCGTCTTGAATATCGTGTCGTCGAAGTTGCGCGCGCCCACGTAGCCGCCCGTGTTCACGTCGATGGTCGTCATCGCCTCGGTCTGGTCGATCACGAGGTAGCCGCCCGACTTGAGATCGACGCGCCGCGAGAGTGCGCGCTGAATTTCGGCCTCGATGTTGTAGAGGTCGAAGAGCGGCCGCTCGCCCGTGTAGTGATGCAGCTTCGGCAACACGGCGGGCGTGAATTCGGTGGAGAACTCGGTGAGCTTCTGGAACGTTTCGCGCGAATCGACCTGAATGCGCGAGGTTTCGTCGTTCACGAAGTCGCGCAGCACGCGCTGCGCGAGATTCAGGTCTTGATAAAGCAGGCTCGTGGCGGGCACGCGCTGCGCCTGCGCGAGGATCGTCGCCCACGTCTTGCGCAGATATGCCACGTCGGCGGCGAGTTCTTCGCTCGTGGCGTCCTCGGCGATCGTGCGCACGATGTAGCCGCCCTTTTCGTCGGCGGGCAGCACGGCCGTGAGGCGCGCGCGCACCGCTTCGCGTTCGGCCTCGCTTTCGATCTTCTGCGAAATGCCGATATGCGGTTCCTGCGGCAGATACACGAGCGTGCGCCCGGCAATGCTCACCTGTGTGGAGAGCCGCGCGCCTTTTGTGCCGATCGGGTCCTTCACGACCTGCACCATGAGCGTTTGCCCTTCGAACACGGTCTTTTCGATGGGCTGATGATGCACGCTCGCATGCGCTTCGCCGGCGATGCGCGGATGCCAGATGTCGGCCACGTGCAGAAATGCGGCGCGTTCGAGGCCGATGTCGATGAACGCGGACTGCATGCCGGGCAGCACGCGCACGACCTTGCCGAGATAGACGTTGCCGACGCGCCCGCGCGACAGCGTGCGCTCGACGTGAAGCTCCTGTACTGCGCCTTGCTGGACCAATGCGACGCGCGTCTCCTGGGGCGTGACGTTGATCAGGATTTCTTCGTTCATGATTTGTTCTAGAAGTCGATGCCCGCGGCGCGCAGGAGGGCGGCCGTTTCGAATAATGGCAAACCCATGATACCCGAATAGGACCCGTCGATTCGCTCCACGAATTCCGCCGCGCGGCCCTGAATGCCGTATGCGCCGGCCTTGCCGAACGGTTCGCCGCTCGCCACGTAGCGTGCGATCGCGGCGGGCAGCATGCTCGCGAAGCGCACGTGCGAACGCGAGACCGCGACGGGCAGGCACACGCCTTCGGCGTTCACCACGGCCACGGCCGTGAGCACTTCGTGCTCGCGGCCCGCGAGCCGCTCGAGCATCGCGTAGGCTTCGGCGGCGTCGTGCGGCTTGCCGAGAATGTGGCCGTCGATGGACACCGTGGTGTCGGCCGTGAGAATCGGCGCATGGCTGTGTGCGCCGGCCACGAGGCGCGCACGCGCGGCGTCGGCTTTGGCGGCGCACACGCGCTCGACGTAGACGGCGGCGTGCTCGCCGGGCAGCACGGCTTCGAGCGCTTCGGCGTCTTCGTCGGGACGCGGCAGCAGCAGTTCGAAGCGCACGCCGAGCTGTTGCAGCAGCTCCTGGCGCCGCGGGCTTTGCGAGGCGAGATAGACGAACGGATAGGGCGCGTTAGTGGGCATCGGAGCGTCTTGGACGTGACGGACTTCGGGTTGGCGAGCGTGCCTGCCGTGAGGCGCGGGGCGCGCGCCCAGAGCGGCTCGGGCGTGCCGGATACCGGCTTCATGCGTGCTTCAGAACCGCTTCACACGCGATGATAGGGGTGATTCTGCGTGATGGTCCAGGCGCGGTAAAGCTGCTCGGCGAGCAGCACGCGCACCATCGCATGCGGAAGCGTGAGGGAGGAAAGGCGCAGCAGCGTGTCGGCGCGCGACTTGAGCTCGGGGTCGAGGCCGTCCGCGCCGCCGATCAGGAACGCCACGTCGCGGCCGTCCCGCTGCCAGAGCGGCAGCGCCTTGGCGAGCTGCATCGTGGTCCAGTCCTTGCCGCGTTCGTCGAGCGCGACGATGCGCGCGTTCTTCGGCAGCGCGGCTTCGATGCGCGTGCGCTCGGCGGCCATCACGCTCTCGGCCGGGCGGCCGGACGAGCGCTGTTCGGGCTTCACCTCGCGCAGTTCGATGCGCAGCTCGGGCGGCATGCGCTTCGTATATTCCTCGAAGCCCTCGGCAATCCAGTCCGGCATCTTGTGGCCGACGGCGACGATGTGCAGTTTCATCGGTTGGAAGCGTGCTGCGCTTATTTCGCGATCTTGCGCGCGGCGGTTTTGCGCGCGGGCTTCTTCGCGACCGGTGCCTCGTCCTCGTCTTCGTCGTCCATCGGCTCGCTCGGGCGCGCGCCCACGAAGCCCGTGCTGGCCGCGAGCTTCACGCGAACCGGCTTGTCGCCCCAGATCTCCTCGAGGTTGTAGTACTGGCGCAGCGCGGGCTGCAGGATGTGGACGACCGCGTCGCCGCAATCCACGAGCACCCATTCGCCGATATCCTCGCCTTCCGTGCTGACGATGTCGCCGCCGGCTTCCTTGACCTTTTCGCGCACGCTGTTGGCAAGCGCCTTGGTCTGGCGGTTCGAGGTGCCGCTCGCGACGACCACGCGGTCGAACAGCTCGGTCAGATGGCTCGTGTTGAAGACGCGAATGTCCTGTGCCTTGACGTCTTCCAGACCGTCGACGATGGCGCGTTGAAGTTTGCGGATGTCCATAGTTACCCGTGTTGCAGATAGAGATGATGTTGGAGGATATAGTCCCACACGGCTGCGGGGAGCTTGTCGGCGGCGGTGCCGCCGCGTTGCCCGCTCGCCACGCAGGCCGGCAGGTCGCGCCGGATGGCGGTCGCCGAAACGTCGAGCGCGAGCGTTTCGTCGATCAGCAGGTGGCCATGCGGCGTTGCCGCGAGAGTGGCCGCGCTCGCGCGGCGCGCGGCGACTTCCCTGGCGACTGCGGGCGGCAGCGCCGCGAAGTCGAAGCCCGGACGGCTCGCCACGCCCAGATGCGCGAGCGCGAACAGCGAACGCCATTCGTGCCACGAATCGAGATGCAGCAGTTGATCGGCGCCCATCAGCAGCGTGAGTGCCGCCGCGCCGTTGCTTGCGCGCTTCGCACGCCAGCGGCGCAGTGTGTCGACCGTGTAGGTCGGGCCGCGATGCTCGATTTCGTCGGCGTCGACGCTGACCGTCACGCCCGGCGGCGCGAGCGAGGCGGCGGCGGCGCGCGTCATCGCGAGCCGATGACGCGCCGCCGTGACGCCGGGCTTCTGCCACGGCTGGCCGGCGGGCAGCAGGACCAGCTCGTTCAGATCCAGCACGCGCGCGAAATGACGCGCGAGTGCGAGGTGGCCCTCGTGGATCGGATCGAAGGTGCCGCCGAGCAGCCCGACGCGCCGTGCGAGCGCGCTGGGCGGGGCGGCGAAAGGTTGCGTCACGGCGTCAGATCCAGTCGCGCACCGGCAGGAAGTCGGTATAGAGGCGCGCTTCCGGCGTGCCGGGCTGCGGCTGCCAGTCGTAGCGCCAGGCGGCGCCCGGCGGCATCGACATGAGGATCGATTCCGTGCGTCCGCCGCTTTGCAGGCCGAAATGCGTGCCGCGGTCCCAGACCAGGTTGAACTCGACATAGCGGCCCCGCCGGTATGCCTGGAATTCGCGCTCGGCTTCGCCGTAGGGTGTCGCGCGGCGCTTTTCGATGATCGGCAGGTAAGCCTTGAGGAAGCCGTCGCCCACGCTGCGCAGCATCGCGAACGCCTGGTCGAAGCCGCCTTCGGCGTAGTCGTCGAAGAAAATGCCGCCCACGCCGCGCGCCTCGTTGCGGTGCTTCAGGAAAAAGTAGTCGTCGCACCAGCGCTTGAAGCGCGGATAGAGATCGGCGCCGTAGGGCGCGAGCGCGTCGCGGCACACGCGGTGAAAATGCTGCGCATCTTCCTCGAAGCCGTAATACGGCGTGAGGTCCATGCCGCCGCCGAACCAGAACACCGGCGCCTCGCCCGCCCTGGTGGCGAGCAGCATGCGCACGTTCATGTGCACGGTCGGGCAGTACGGATTGCGCGGGTGCAGCACGAGCGAAACGCCCATCGCCTCGAAGCCGTGGCCCGTGAGCTGGGCGCGCGCGGCCGTGGCGGAGGGCGGCAGGGCGTCGCCGGAAACGTCGGAGAAGCCAATGCCGCCACGCTCGAAGAACTGGCCGCCTTCGATGATGCGCGTGCAGCCGCCGCCGCGCAGCGTGTCGCCGGGGGCGCGTTGCCAGTTGTCGGCGGCGAGCGGCGTGCCGTCGAAAGCGCCGAGCGCGTCGGCGATCTGCATCTGCAGGCTGGCGAGCCAGGCGCGCACGGCTGCGCTGTCCGGGGAGGCGCTGTTCGGAGTGTCGGTCATCGATGAAATGGGGGCGGCGGCGCCGGATTCAGGTTACTCGGATAGGCCGCCCCGGGGCGGTCTGACAGCGGCAGTGTAGCGCCGATTGGCGCGACGCCCGACGCCGTTATCAGCGTTGCGTCGGCCGTGCCCGACAACACAGTCACGCCGCTGCGCTGGCGTGCTCGCTTCGGCCTGTTGTACGGCGAACTGCGCGACGAACGCGGGTGCCCGGACGAATCGGCCGCCGGGGCCGTTGCGCGCAGGCCACAGGGAGCGGCGGGGAGACGCATGTAGAGCGAGGCGCGAGCGGCGGCTCGTGTCTTTGGGGGCCGCATGAGTGCTCGCGGCCCCGAAGAACCCTTGCGTTTACTGCTTGCGTCCTGCGGCGCGATAGCCGATGTCGTGGCGATACTGCATGCCGTCGAACGAGATGCGGTTCACGGTCTCATACGCCACGCTCTGCGCGCTGCGCACCGAATCGGCGAGGCCGACCACGCACAGCACGCGGCCGCCCGACGTCACGAGCTTGCCGTCCACGAGCTGCGTGCCTGCGTGGAACGTCACGGAATCGGCGGTCTCGGCCGGGATCTCGCTGATGCGGTCGCCCTTGCGCGGCGTATCCGGGTAGTTGTGCGCCGCGAGCACGACGCCGAGCGCCGTGCGGCGGTCCCATTCGAGTTCGACCTGGTTCAGCGTGCCCGCGATCGCGTGTTCCACGACCTTCGAGAAGTCGCCCTTCAGGCGCGCCATGATCGGCTGCGTCTCGGGGTCGCCCATGCGGCAGTTGAACTCGAGCGTCTTCGGGTTGCCCTGCGCGTCGATCATGAGGCCGGCGTAGAGGAAGCCCGTGTAGCGGATGCCTTCCTTCTCCATGCCCGCCACCGTCGGCAGGATGATTTCGCGCATCACGCGCGCGTGCAGTTGCGGCGTGACGACGGGCGCGGGCGAGTAGGCGCCCATGCCGCCCGTGTTCGGGCCCTGGTCGCCGTCGAGCAGGCGCTTGTGGTCCTGGCTCGACGCGAGCGGCAGCACGTGCTTGCCGTCCACCATGACGATGAAGCTCGCCTCCTCGCCCGCGAGGAACTCTTCGATCACCACGCGCGCGCCGGCGTCGCCGAGCTTGTTGTCGGCGAGCATCATGTCGATGGCCTGATGCGCTTCTTCCAGCGACATCGCCACCACGACGCCTTTGCCCGCGGCGAGGCCGTCGGCCTTGATGACGATCGGCGCGCCGTTCTTCTCGACGTAGGCGTGCGCGGCCGTGGCGTCCGAGAAGGTCTCGTAGGCCGCGGTCGGGATGTTGTGGCGCTTCATGAACGCCTTGGCGAAGTCCTTCGAGCTTTCGAGCTGTGCCGCTTCCTTCGACGGGCCGAACACCTTCAGGCCGCGCTGGCGGAACACGTTGACGATGCCCGCCGCGAGCGGCGCTTCCGGGCCGACCACGGTGAGGGCGACCTGCTCGCGCTCGGCGAAATCGGCGAGCTCGTGGATGTCCGTGATGTCGATGTTGGCGAGCCGCTCGTCCTGCGCGGTGCCGCCGTTGCCGGGTGCGACGTAGACGAGTTGCACGCGCGGCGCCTGCGCGAGCTTCCACGCCAGCGCATGTTCGCGGCCGCCAGAACCGACGACGAGTAACTTCATGTGAATCCCCGAAAGACCTGAACCAGAAACAGTTGCGGCCGGCGCACAGTGCGCCGGCCGTAAAAATCGCATGCGGGCGGCGGGCCGCCCGGGCCGACGCCTTATTCCTCGGCGATCGACGCGTTGGTGTACACCTCCTGGACGTCGTCCAGGTTCTCGAGCGCGTCGAGCAGCTTTTGCATTTTCACGGCGTCGTCGCCCGTGAATTCGACCTCGGTTTGCGGCTTCATGGTGACTTCGGCCATTTCCGCCTTGAAGCCCGCGGCTTCGAGCGCGGATTTCACCTTCGGGAAGTCGAACGGCGGGCACACCACTTCGATGGAGCCGTCATCGTTCGTCACGACGTCGTCGGCGCCCGCTTCGAGCGCGGCGTTCATGAGCGCGTCTTCGGGCGTGCCCGGCGCGAACACGAACTGGCCGACGTGATCGAACATGAACGACACCGAGCCGTCCGTGCCCATGTTGCCGCCGAACTTCGAGAACGCGTGGCGAACTTCCGCGACGGTGCGGGTGCGGTTGTCGGTCATCGTGTCGACGATGACGGCCGCGCCGCCGATGCCGTAGCCTTCGTAGCGGATTTCCTCGTAGCTTGCGCCGTCCACGCCGCCCACGCCGCGCTGGATCGCGCGGTTGATGTTGTCCTTGGGCATGTTCGCGTCGGTCGCCTTGTCGACAGCGAGGCGCAGGCGCGGGTTCGTGTCGATGTCGCCGCCGCCCAGTCGCGCCGCGACCTGGATTTCCTTGATGAGCCGCGTCCAGACCTTGCCGCGCTTCGCATCAGCTGCGGCTTTCTTGTGCTTGATGTTGGCCCATTTCGAATGACCCGCCATACCTTTCTCCGTCGCACGCGCGGCGCGCGTGCAGTGTGCAATGTGCTGTTGTCGTTGCGTGTTCCCGGGGCGGCTTCGCGCCAGCGCCGCCATGCCGATGACGTGCGCGCGCGAGCCGGTGCGCCCTTGAGTGTCCTGTCCGCCCTTGCTTTGCCGGCCGCGCCTCGTGGCGCCGGCGCGCTGGCGGCGCGGCCGCATGGCGTTGATGCAAGCCGTGCGGCGCTTTCGCGCCAAGCCGGCGCCGCGCCCGCCCGGCTGGATTCGGGGGCGCGCCCGTTCAGGTGGATCTGAATTTTATCACGCCGGGACCGCCCGGCTTCGCCGTGCGACGTGACGAAACGCACGGCGATCGCCGTTTGTGGCGGGAGCGCGCCGGCCGCGAACGTGCGGCCGGGAGGGGCGCTGGGACGGTCCGGCCTGGGCGGGCGGCCCGTATGCGCAGGCCTCAGTTCTTCGTGCCGAACAGCCGGTCGCCGGCGTCGCCGAGGCCCGGAACGATGTAGGCGTGGTCGTTGAGGTGCGAATCGAGCGACGCCACGTAGAGTTTCACGTCCGGGTGCGCCTTCTGGAACACCTCCACGCCCTCGGGCGCGGCCACGAGCGCGAGGAACAGAATGCGCTCGCCGGGCACGCCGCGGCGCTTGAGCACGTCGATGGCGTGCGCCGCCGAGTAGCCTGTCGCGACCATCGGATCGCAGAGGATGAACGTGCGGTCCTCGAGGTCGGGCAGGCGCACGAGATACTCGACCGGGCGATGGTCGTCGGCGCGATACACGCCGATATGGCCCACGCGCGCCGACGGGATCAGTTCGAGCAGGCCGTCGGACATGCCCACGCCCGCGCGCAGCACGGGCACGATGGCAAGCTTCTTGCCCGCGATCACGGGCGCGTCGATTTCGACGAGCGGCGTCTGCACGCGGCGCGTCGTCATGGGCAGCGCGCGCGTGATTTCATAGCCCATCAGCAGCGTGATCTCGCGCAGCAGCTCGCGGAACGTGCGCGTGGACGTGTCCTTGTCGCGCATGTGCGTGAGCTTGTGCTGAATCAGCGGGTGATCGAGGATGAAGAGATTCGGGAAACGGCTGTCCTGTTTCATGGCGGGGCGCACGAGGCTGCAAGGGAATCGGGGAATCGGTCGTGCCGCTGCCGCGCGGGTCCGAAGCGGGGCGCCCGGATTGCGCGATTGCGGCGAACACGGGCCGCCGCGCGCGGCAAGCGGGTGGGGCTTGCGAAGGCGCCGGGCCGCGCTACAGGCGCAAGTATACGGGAACTGGGCAGGAACCAAGAGGGAGCCGGCGGTGACTCGGCGGGGAACCGGGCGCCGCCGCCGGCGCTCCACGCGGCGCGCCCGATTCTTCTAGAATCGAACAAAGGTCGCAGGGCGGCACGGCGCGTGGCCCGGCCGCGCGCGACTTGTCACATGACGGACATCCACGCAACAAGGACACGAATACGATGGACATGGGCATCGCAGGACGCACCGCGCTGGTGTGCGCGGCCAGCAAGGGGCTCGGGCGCGGCTGCGCCGAGGCGCTCGCCGCCGAAGGCGTCGACGTGACGATCGTCGCGCGCACCGAGCAGACGCTCGAGGAGACCGCCGCCCGGATCCGCGCGAGCGCGGGCGTGGAGGTGAAGGCGGTGGCCTGCGACATCACCACGCAAACGGGCCGCGCCGCCGCGCTCGCCGCCTGCCCCTCGCCGGACATTCTCGTGAACAACGCGGGCGGGCCGCCGCCGGGCGACTTCCGCAAGTACACGCACGAAGCGTGGATCGCGGCGCTGGAGGCGAACATGCTCACGCCGATCGCGCTGATCCAGGCCACCATCGACGGCATGATCGCGCGCGGCTTCGGGCGCATCGTCAACATCACGAGCTCCTCGGTGAAGGCGCCGATCGACGTGCTCGGCCTCTCGAACGGCGCGCGCTCGGGTCTCACGGGCTTCGTCGCGGGCGTGGCGCGCCAGGTCGCGGCCACGGGCGTCACGATCAACAACCTGCTGCCGGGCGCATTCGACACCGACCGCATCCACGCCACCATCGTCGCGCAGGCGAAGGCGAACCATATTTCGGAGGACGAAGCGCGGGCACGCCGCATTCAGACGATTCCCGCCGGGCGCCTCGGCACGCCGGAGGAATTCGGCCGAGCCTGTGCATTCCTGTGCAGCGCTCACGCGGGCTACATTACCGGGCAGAACTGGCTGATCGACGGCGGGGCTTATCCGGGCACCTATTGACTTGTCCCGCGGATACTTCCGGGCTCGCCGTCGAGCAGCGCGCGGCCGGCCCGTGCGAGGTCCGGCCGCCCCGAACCGGGTGCGCCATCCTCTAACGGCGCGCCGCCCCCTGCGGCGCATCACGACAACCCGGCACGCAACCCTCACATCAAGGAGCCTCACGCCATGCCAACCCGCGTCGCACTGATCGCGCATGACCACAAGAAGGAAGACATCGTCAAGCTGGCGGGCGAATACGTCGATACGCTGCGTCACTGCGAGATCATCGCCACCGGCACGACCGGCTCGCGCATCGAGGCCGCGACCGGCCTGAACGTCGAGCGCATGCTCTCCGGCCCGCATGGCGGCGACCTGCAGATCGGCGCGCGTCTGGCCGAAGGCAACATCGACATCGTGATCTTCCTGCGCGACCCGATGACGCCGCAGCCGCACGAGCCCGACATCAACGCGCTCGTGCGCGCGTGCGACGTGCACGACGTGCCGTGCGCGACGAACATTTCGACGGCGCGCATGCTGCTCGACGTGCTCACGCAGCGCCAGAAAGACGCAATCTGACACGCGCGTGACGTGCGCGTCAGGTGCGCGCCATCCAGCCAGCAACCAGGAGAACTGCAAGGAGACGTGATGACCAAGGCAATCCGTTACGACAAAACCGGCGGCCCCGAAGTGATGAAGTGGGTGGACGTCGAGGTGGGCGAGCCGGGCGAGGGCGAGGTGCGTCTGCGCCAGAGCGCGTGCGGCCTCAATTACATCGACGTGTACTTTCGCACCGGCCTTTATCCGCAACCGCTGCCCGCCGGACTCGGCATGGAGGCGGCGGGCGAGGTGACGGCCGTGGGCGAGGGCGTGAGCGCGCTGAAGGTGGGCGACCGCGTGGCCTATGTCGCGCGTCCGCCGGGCGCCTACGCGCAGGAGCGCGTGCTGCGCGCCGACCAGGTGATCAAGCTGCCGGACGCGATCGGCGACGAAGCGGCCGCTTCGATCATGCTGCAGGGCCTCACCGCCCAATACCTGCTGCGCCGCACGTACCGCGTGAAGGCCGGCGACACCATCGTCATCCAGGCGGCGGCGGGCGGCGTGGGCCTCATCGTGTGCCAGTGGGCGAAGGCGCTCGGGGCGACCGTGATCGGCACCGTGGGATCGGACGAAAAAGCCGCGATCGCGAAAGCGCACGGCTGCGACCATCCGATCGTCTACACGCGCGAGGACTTCACGGCGCGCGTGCGCGAGATAACCAACGGCGTGGGCGTGCCCGTGGTGTACGACTCCATCGGCAAGGATACCTACACGAAATCGCTCGACTGTCTCGCGCCGCTGGGCATGTTCGTGAGTTTCGGCAATGCGTCGGGGCCGCTGCCGCCGATCGATTCGTCGGAGTTCGCGGGGCGCGGCTCGCTGTTCTTCACGCGCCCGACGCTTTTCACCTACATCGCCAGACGCGCCGATTACGAAGCGATGGCCGCCGAGCTGTTCGACGTGGTCGCCTCGGGCAAGGTGAAAACGTCGATCAACCAGCGCTGCGCGCTGAGCGACGTGGGGCAGGCACACGCCGGTCTCGAAGCGCGCAAGACCACGGGATCGACGGTGCTGCTGCCGTGAGCCGACCGGATGCGCCGGCGCGCCGCACGCGCCGTGCCATCGACGCGGGCGCATTGACCGGACCTTTATCCTGCTTCGCTGCAGCCGTCCCTAAAGGCGCGCAACGCCAACGTTGCGCGCCTTTTTTCTTCTCCATTCCCTGCCGCACCCGCTCGTTTACGCGTTTTTTATACAAGCGCCGACACCTTTGATCCGGATTTAATGCGTCAGCGGGTACCTTGCAGCCATCCGTCATCCGCGAATGGAGAACACGACAATGGATGTGCTGTATATCGGGGGGCTGGCGGCTTTCGCCGCGCTCACATACGCGTTGATCGCGGGCTGCGACAAGCTCATGCAGTACCGCCGCGATCAGGGCGTGAAGGGAGTGCGCTCATGACCTGGATCTTCTGGCTATCGGGGGCGGCGACGCTGCTGCTGTTCGTCTATCTCGTCCATGCGCTGCTGCGCGCGGAGGATATCGAATGAATACCAGCACGCTGCTCCAGGCGGGGCTTTTCATCGTCATCCTGCTCGCGCTCGCCGTGCCCGTATCGGGCTACATGACGCGCGTGCTCGACGGGCGCTCGCGCGTCGTGCGCCTCTTCGCGCCGCTCGAAAACCTGCTCTATCGCGTGGCCGGCGTCGATCCGCAGGCCGGGATGGACTGGAAGCGCTACGCGCTCGCCACGGTGTCGTTCAACCTGTTCGGCACGCTGTTCCTCTACCTGCTGCTGCGCGTCCAGGGCTGGCTGCCCGGCAACCCGCAGCAGTTCGGCCCGATGACCGTGGATGGCGCGTTCAACACGGCCGTCAGCTTCGTCACCAACACGAACTGGCAGGACTATTCGCCCGAGCAGACCGTGAGCTACCTCACGCAGATGCTCGGCTTCACCGTGCAGAACTTTCTCTCGGCGGCGACGGGCATCGTGGTCGTGGTCGCGCTGATTCGCGGCTTTGCGCGCCACTCGGTGAAGACCATCGGCAACTTCTGGGTCGATCTCACCCGCACGACGCTCTACGTGCTCGTGCCGATGGCGGCGATCATCGCCGCGCTGCTGATGAGCCAGGGCATGATCCAGAACTTCAAGGCGTATCAGGACGTGCCCGTGCTGCAGACCACGACCTATGCCGCGCCGAAGCTCGACGCCCAGGGCAATCCGGTGAAGGACGCGCAGGGCAACGCCGTCACGGTCGACACGAAGGTGACGACGCAGACGCTCGCCATGGGCCCGGTCGCCTCCCAGGTCGCGATCAAGATGCTCGGCACCAATGGCGGCGGCTTCTTCAACGCGAACTCGGCGCATCCGTACGAGAACCCCACGCCGTTCTCGAACGTCGTCGAAATGTTGGCGATCCTGATCATTCCGGCCGCGCTGTGTCTCGTGTTCGGCAACGTGGTGGGCGACCGCAGGCAGGGCGTCGCCGTGCTCGCGGTAATGACGGTCGCGTTCGCCGTGGCCGTGGGCTGCGCGCTGTCGGCCGAACAGTCGGGCAATCCGATGTTCGCCACGCTCAACGTCGATCAGCACGCGAGCGCGCTGCAGGCCGGCGGCAACATGGAAGGCAAGGAAACGCGTTTTGGCATCGCGCAGACGGGCATCTTCGTCGTCGCGACCACGGCCGCCTCGTGCGGCGCCGTGAACGCGATGCACGACTCGCTCACGCCGCTCGGCGGCCTGATCCCGATGCTCTTCATCCAGCTCGGCGAAGTGATCTTCGGCGGGGTCGGCTCGGGGCTCTACGGGATGCTCGTGTTCGCGCTGCTCGCGGTGTTCGTGGCGGGGCTCATGATCGGCCGCACGCCCGAATACGTCGGCAAGAAGATCGAGTCGTTCGAGATGAAGATGGTGTCGATCGTCGTGCTGCTCACGCCGATGCTCGTGCTCGTGGGGACCTCGATCGCCGTGCTGCTCGACGCCGGCAAGGCCGGCATCGCCAATCCCGGCGCGCACGGCTTCTCGGAGATCCTCTACGCGTTCAGTTCGGCGGCGAACAACAACGGCAGCGCCTTCGCGGGGCTCTCGGTGAACACCCCGTTCTACAACTCGATGCTGGCCATCGCGATGTGGTTCGGCCGCTTCGGGACCATCGTGCCGGTGCTCGCCATCGCGGGTTCGCTGGCCGGCAAGAAGCGGCTGGCCGTGACCGGCGGCACGCTGCCCACGCACGGCCCGCTGTTCGTCGTGCTGCTGCTCGGCACCGTGCTGCTGGTCGGCGCGCTGACCTACGTGCCCGCGCTCGCGCTCGGCCCCGGCGTCGAGCATCTGATCATGATGGGCGTGCACTGAACAGGACTTCATCGATATGAATCAACATAGTGCAACACGATCCATGTTCGATCCGGCGCTCGTGCGTCCGGCCATCGTGGATTCGTTCAGAAAACTCAAGCCGCGCACGCAGTTGCGCAACCCCGTGATGTTCTGCGTCTACGTGGGCAGCGTGCTCACGACGATCCTCTGGATCGCCGCGCTCATGGGCCAGGCCGAGGCGCCCGCGGGCTTCATCCTCGCGGTCGCGCTGTGGCTGTGGTTCACGGTGCTGTTCGCGAACTTCGCCGAGGCGCTCGCGGAAGGGCGCTCGAAAGCGCAGGCCGCGTCGCTGCGCCAGGCGAAGAAGGACGTGATGGCGAAGAAGCTCAACGAGCCGCATCCGAAGGCGCCGATCCGCATCATGACGGCGTCCGACCTGCGCCGCGGCGACGTGGTGCTGGTCGAGACCGGCGACACGATTCCGGCCGACGGCGAGGTGATCGAAGGCGTGGCCTCGGTGGACGAATCGGCCATCACGGGAGAATCGGCGCCGGTGATCCGCGAGTCGGGCGGCGACTTCTCGTCGGTCACGGGCGGCACGCGCGTGCTGTCCGACTGGATCGTCGTGCGCGTCACGGCGAACCCCGGCGAGGCGTTCCTCGACCGCATGATCGCGATGGTCGAGGGCGCGAAGCGCCAGAAGACGCCGAACGAGATCGCGCTCACGATCCTGCTCGTCGCGCTGACCATCGTGCTGCTGCTCGCCACCGCGACGCTGCTGCCGTTCTCGATGTTCTCGGTCGAGGCGGCAAAGATGGGCCACGTGGTCACGATCACGGCGCTCGTCGCGCTGCTCGTGTGCCTGATCCCGACGACGATCGGCGGGCTGCTCTCCGCGATCGGCGTGGCCGGCATGAGCCGCATGATGCAGGCCAACGTGATCGCGACCTCGGGCCGCGCCGTGGAGGCGGCCGGCGACGTGGACGTGCTGCTGCTCGACAAGACCGGCACGATCACGCTCGGCAACCGCCAGGCGTCGGCGTTCGTGGCGGCGCCGGACGTGACCGAGGAGGCGCTCGCGGACGCCGCGCAACTGGCCTCGCTCGCCGACGAAACGCCGGAAGGCCGCAGCATCGTCGTGCTCGCGAAGCAGCGCTTCAACATCCGCCAGCGCGACATGACGGCGCTCCAGGCCGTGTTTCTCGCGTTCAGCGCGCAGACGCGCATGAGCGGCGTGGACCTGCCGGGCCGCGAAATCCGCAAGGGCGCCGCCGACGCCGTGAAGCACTACGTCGAGGCGCACGGCGGCCGCTTCCCGCCGGAGGTGGACACGGCCGTGGACGACGTGGCGCGGCGCGGCAGCACGCCGCTCGTGGTGGCGGACCTGCACGACGGCGCCGCGCGCGTGCTCGGCGTGATCGAGCTGAAGGACGTGGTGAAGGGCGGCATCAAGGAGCGTTTCGCCGAACTGCGCAAGATGGGCATCAAGACCGTGATGGTGACGGGCGACAACCGCCTGACCGCCGCCGCGATCGCCGCCGAGGCCGGCGTGGACGACTTCCTCGCGCAGGCCACGCCCGAGACCAAGCTCGCGACGATCCGCGAGCACCAGGGGCAGGGCCGGCTCGTGGCGATGACGGGCGACGGCACCAACGACGCCCCCGCGCTCGCGCAGGCCGACGTGGCCGTGGCGATGAACACGGGCACCCAGGCCGCGAAGGAAGCGGGCAACATGGTGGACCTCGACTCGAACCCGACCAAGCTCATCGAGATCGTCGAGATCGGCAAGCAGATGCTCATGACGCGCGGCTCGCTCACGACGTTCTCGATCGCCAACGACGTCGCGAAGTATTTCGCGATCATTCCGGCGGCGTTCGCGACCACCTATCCGCAACTGAACGCGCTCAACGTGATGCATCTCGCCACGCCCGCGTCGGCCATTCTTTCGGCGGTGATCTTCAACGCGCTCATCATCGTGCTGCTGATTCCGCTCGCGCTGAAGGGCGTGAAGTACCGGCCGCTCGGCGCCGCCATCCTGCTGCGCCGCAATCTGCTGATCTACGGCCTCGGCGGGATTCTGGTGCCGTTCGTCGGGATCAAGCTGATCGACATGGTGCTGGCCGCGTTCGGCTGGGTTTGAGCCATGCCTCGCCAAATAGACAGGAAACCAAAATGAAAGCGCAGTTTCGTCCTTTGATCGTGATCTTCGCCGTGCTGATGGTCGTCACCGGCCTCGTGTATCCGGCCGTGATGACCGCGTTCGGCCAGGCCGCGTTCCACCGCCAGGCCAATGGCAGCCTGATCGTCGCGGACGGCAAGGTGGTGGGCAGCGCGCTCATCGGCCAGCAGTTCGATGCGCCCCGTTACTTCTGGGGCCGTCTGTCGGCGACTTCGCCGATGCCGTACAACGCGGCGGGCTCGGGCGGCTCGAATCTCGGGCCGACCAACCCGGCGCTCGCCGACGAGGTCAAAGGCCGCATCGCCGCCCTGAAGGCCGCGGGCACGGATGTCTCGCAGCCCATTCCCGTCGATCTCGTGACGTCCTCGGGCAGCGGGCTCGACCCCGAGATCTCGCCGGCCGCCGCTGCGTACCAGGTGGCGCGCGTCGCGCAGGCGCGCCACCTGAACGCGAACGACGTGCAGGCGCTCGTGGACCGCCATACGAAGGGCCGTCAGTTCGGCGTGTTCGGCGAGCCGCGCGTGAACGTGCTCGAGCTGAACCTCGCGCTCGACGGCAAAGCGGCGAGCTGAGCCGCAGCGTTGCCGGCCGCCGCACGCAAGGCGCCTCGCCGCCGTGCGTGCGGTTTGCCATGCGGTTTGCCAATTCCGCGCCGCGGTGAGACGATCCTTCGTGATGCGCGCCGTCGAGGCGCAACCTCGCGTGCCAATCATTTCGAACCCCGCATGAACCGCCCCGATCCCGACGAACTACTCGACCGGCTCCAGCGCGACGAGGAAAAACGCCGTCGCGGCAAGCTGAAGATTTTCTTCGGCGCGTCCGCGGGCGTCGGCAAGACCTATGCGATGCTGCAGGCCGCGCGCCGCCGCGCCGAGGAGGGCGTGGACGTGGTGGTGGGCATCGTCGAAACGCATGGGCGCAGCGAAACCGCCGCGCTCACCAACGGCCTCGAAGTGATGCCGCGTCAGCGCATCGCTTATCGCGGGCGGCTGCTCGACGAGTTCGATCTCGACACCGCGCTCGCGCGCAAGCCGCAGCTCGTGCTCGTCGATGAACTCGCGCATTCGAACGTCGCCGGCGCGCGTCACATGAAGCGCTGGCAGGACGTCTACGAGCTGCTCGACGCCGGCATCGACGTCTATACGACCGTGAACGTGCAGCACCTCGAAAGCCTCAACGACGTGGTGGGGCAGATCACGGGCATTCGCGTCTGGGAGACCGTACCCGACCGCGTATTCGATCGCGCGGACGAGGTCACGCTCGTCGATCTGCCTGCCGAGGAACTGCTCGACCGCATGCGCGACGGCAAGGTCTACATGCCCGCCCAGGCCGAGCGCGCGGTGCGCAACTTCTTTCGCAAGGGCAACCTGATCGCGCTGCGCGAGCTGGCGCTGCGCCGCACGGCCGACCGCGTGGACGCGCAGATGCGCGAATATCGCGCCGACCGTTCGATCCAGCACGTGTGGCAGGCGCGCGAGCGCCTCGTCGTCTGCGTGGGGCCGGGGCCCGAGGCGAACGCGCTGGTGCGCGCGGCCGCGCGCCTCGCCGCCAGCCTGAAGGCGGACTGGATCGCGGTGTATGTCGAGACGCCGAAGCTCCAGCGTCTGCCCGACGCGATCCGCGAGCGCACGCTCGGCGCGCTCAAGCTCGCGTCCGAACTCGGCGCGGAAACGGCAACGCTCGCGGGCGAGGATGCCGCGACTACGCTCGTCGGCTATGCGCGTTTGCGCAACGTTTCGAAGCTCGTGGCGGGCGGGTCGTTGCGCACGGGTTTTTCGCGCTGGCTCAAGCGTCCGTTCGGCGAGCGCCTGGCCGAAAAGGCGGGCGACGTCGATCTCACGCTCATACGGGCGAGCGCGGGCGAGGTCCCGCGCTCGCTCGCCGAGCCCGGCGCGGCCAGCGCCGCCGCGCGCGCCGCCGACGCGTGGCGCGAGGCGCTCGCGGCAGGCGGCGCCGGGCGCTCGCCGCCGCGCGCATACGCGGTCGCGCTCGCGATCTGCGCGTGCGTGACGCTCGTCGCGAGCCAGCTGATCGACCGCATCGATCTCGCGAACCTCGTGATGCTGTATCTGCTCGGCGTGATCTTCGCCGCGACGAAGCTCGGGCGCGGGCCGGGCGTCCTGCTCTCGTTCGCGAGCGTCGCGGCCTTCGACTTCTTTTTCGTGCCGCCGCGCATGTCGCTGTCGGTCAGCGACACGCAATACCTGCTGACCTTCGTCGGCATGCTGCTCACGTCGCTCGTCATCAGTCATCTCACGTCGAGCCTGCGCCGCGAAGCGAGCGTCGCGCAACGGCGCGAGCAGCGCACCGGCGCGATGTACGCGATGGCGCGCGAGCTGGCCGCGGCGCTCACCACCGAGCAGATCGTCGCGATCGGCAGCCGCCACGTGAGCGAAGTGTTCGGCGCGCGCGTGGCGCTGCTCTTGCCCGACAGCGTCGACAAGGTGCAGCAGAAAATCGAGGAGCCCGATCCGCAGATCATGCTCGATGCCGCGAGCCTCGACCTCGACGTGGGCCAGTGGGTGTATGACCAGCAAAAGCCCGCGGGCCACGGCACCGACACGTTGCCGGCCGCGGTCGCGCGCTATTTGCCGCTCAAGGCGCCCATGCGCACGCGCGGCGTGCTCGCCGTCGTGACGCGCGATGCGCGCGAGCTGCAGGTGCCCGAGCAGCAGCGCATGCTCGACGCATTCGCGGCGCAGATCGCGCTCGCGCTCGAACGCGTGCACTACGTGGACATCGCGCGCGACGCGCTCGTCAACATGGAGTCCGAGCGGTTGCGCAATTCGCTGCTCTCGGCCATCTCGCACGACCTGCGCACGCCGCTCACGGCGATCGTCGGCTTCTCGTCGATGCTCGCGCAGACGCACGAGCCGGCCAGTACGGCCGGTATGCCGCGCGACGCGCGCTCGGGCGAACTGATCGAGGCCATTCACGACGAAGCGCTGCGCATGACCGGCATCGTCACGAACCTGCTCGACATGGCGCGGCTGCAGGCGGGCAGCCTCAAGCTCAATCGCCAGTGGACGCTGCTGGAGGAAACCGTGGGCGCGGCGCTCGCCGCGTGCCGCCGTGTGCTCGCGCGCCATCCCGTTCAGGTCAAGCTCGAAGAAGGCTTGCCGCTGCTGCAGCTCGACGCCGTATTGATGGAGCGTCTCTTCTCGAATCTGCTGGAGAACGCGGCCAAATACACGCCAGCGGACACGCCGCTCACCATCGCCGCACGCCGCGTGGAGGAGGGCGGCCGGCCGTTCGTGCGCGTGTCGGTCGAGGACAACGGCCCCGGCTTGCCGCCCGGCATGGGCGAGCGCGTGTTCGAGAAGTTCACGCGCGGCGAGAAGGAGTCGGCCAAGCCCGGCATCGGGCTCGGGCTCGCGATCTGCCGGGCGATCGTCGAAGCGCACGGCGGTACAATCGGCGCGGCCAATCGCGTCGCCGCCGACGGCCATGTGGAAGGCGCGACGTTCTGGTTCGCGCTGCCGGTGGAGTCGCCGCCGCCGCTGCCCGCCGACGCGAGCGACGTGACCGATGTAATCGACGCGCCGCAGACGCACGAAGCGCTCTGCGCGTCGCGCGACCCGGACGCCGCCTCCGCACCCCGGACGGCCGCCGCGCGGGAGTGCGCCGCCGATAAACCCGTCGATCCGAACCCAGCCCATGAGTGACCCGAGCATCGCCGTCGTCCTGATCGAAGACGAAAAACAGATTCGCCGATTCGTGCGCGCGTCGCTGGAGGGCGAGGGCATCGTCGTGCACGACGCCGAGACCGGCAAGCAGGGGCTCGTCGAGGCCGCCACGCGCAAGCCCGACCTCGTGATCGTCGATCTCGGCCTGCCCGACACCGACGGGCTCGACGTGATCCGCGAACTGCGCGGCTGGAGCGACCTCCCGGTGATCGTGCTCTCGGCGCGCACGCAGGAAAGCGAGAAAGTCGCCGCGCTCGACGCCGGCGCCGACGACTACCTCACGAAGCCGTTCGGCGTCTCCGAACTGCTCGCGCGCATCCGCGCGCAGTTGCGCCGGCGCAATCGCGGCGGCGCGAACGAGGCGCCGCAGGTGAGCTTTGGCGCCGTGAACGTCGACCTTGGGCTGCGGCAGGTCACGCGCGAGGGCGCGCCGGTCCATCTCACGCCCATCGAGTACCGCCTGCTCGCCACGCTCGTGCGCGACGCCGGGCGCGTGCTCACGCACCGGCAATTGCTGCGCGAGGTGTGGGGGCCGTCGCATGTGGAAAGCAGCCATTATTTGCGCATTTACATGGCGCATCTGCGGCAGAAATTGGAGCGCGATCCCGCGCAGCCCGAGCACATCATCACCGAGACGGGCGTGGGATATCGGCTGGTGGGCGTGCAGTAGGTGCGCCGCCGCGGTATTAAATTTCAGGGCTCCGCAAGGACGGCCTGCCGGTTTCGAATTCATCGGGGACGGCCCCATTTTTCAAATGGTGTGTTGTTCCCCATGTCCTGGGTTTTTCTTTTCATCGCCGGACTGCTCGAAGTGGCGTGGACCGCCGGTCTCAAGTCATCCGAAGGATTCACGCGGTTCTGGCCCTCGGTGTTCACGGTGGTTAGTGCTCGGCAGCTTCGCGCTGCTCGCCATGGCCATGCGGCAGTTGCCGCTCGGCACCGCCTGCGCGGTGTGGACAGGCATCGGCGCGGTCGGCGCGTTCGCGGTCGGCATCGTCACGACGGGCGAGGCCGTGAGCGCCGCGCTGATCGTGTTCGGTGTCTCCGGCCTCAAGCTTTCTTCGGCTGCCTGATGAAATCCCTGCGCACGCATCGGCCCGAGGGTCTGTGCCGCGCCCGCGCAACACCACTGCGGCGGCGCAGCGAGCGTGGCTATAATGGGACGGTCATAACCCGATAACACTCCGCGCCGCTCGAGCGGCGAGCGTAGGCGCACAGCGTCCGCTCCCCCGCTTCATGTGCGGAGCGGCGGCGCCCCGGCCGCGCCGCGCGAGGAGGCAGCCATGCTGGAACCACTTTCGCTAGCAGCGGGCCTGTCCTGGGGCAGCGGCCTGCGCCTCTATCTCACGGTGCTGATGGCCGGCGTATTGCAGCGTCTCGGCCTCATTCATCTGCCCGACACGCTTTCCGTTCTGGCTTCGCCTTGGGTGATCGGCATTGCCGCCGCGCTCACGGTGCTCGAATTCCTCGCCGACAAAATCCCCGCGTTCGATTCGCTCTGGGACGCGGTGCATACCTTCATCCGCATTCCGGCCGGCGCGGTGCTCGCGGCCGGCGCGCTCGGCCACGCCGATCCGGCGCTCCTGACCGTGGCGGCCCTCGCGGGCGGCACGCTCGCGGGTACGGCGCATCTCGCCAAGGCCGGCACGCGCGCGCTCATCAACCTTTCGCCCGAGCCGGTGTCGAACGTCGTCACGTCGAGCGCCGAGGACGGCATGACCTTCGTGGGCGTGCTGCTCGCATTCTTCGTGCCGCTGCTCTTCCTCGTGATGCTCGTGGCGTTCCTCGTGCTCGCGGCCTGGGCGCTGCCGCGCCTGTGGCGCGGCGTGCAGGGCGGCTTTCGCGGCATGGCGACGCATATGGTGTCGCGTCTTTCGTTGCGAGGTCGGCACGATTGAGCGGCGGCGCACCTTCCTCCTCCAACGCAAAACGGCCGCGCAGCGACGGCGGCCCGGGGCTCGCGAGCGCTGAGCCCGCGGGTGCAGCCGGCGGGCTCCCGCGTCCCGCGGCCACGCGCGCCACCCCGGGCGCGTCCGATCTCGCGCGTCTCGCCGTGCGCATGACCGCGCGCGACTGGCGCGCCGGCGAACTCACGATGCTGCTGCTCGCGCTCGTGCTGGCCGTGGCGGCGCTCGCAAGCGTGGGCTTTCTCGCCGACCGGCTGCAGCGCGGCCTCGAACGCGACGCAAGGCGCATGATCGCGGCCGATTTCATCGTGCGCGCGGACCATCCCGTCGATCCGATGTTCGCGCGCGAGGCGCAGTCGCTCGCGCTGCGCACCGCGACCACGGCGATCTTTCCGAGCATGGTCAGCTCCGGCGCGTCGCGAGCTTCCGCCGCAGCGAAGGCGCCAGAAGCGGCGGACGCGACGTCCTCGCGTCTTGCCGCGATCAAGGCCGTCTCAGCGGGTTATCCGCTGCGCGGCGCCTTGCGCATCGCCTCCGCGCCCGGCGCACCCGATTACGCGGCGCAAGGCATTCCGCCGCCGGGCGCCGTCTGGGTGGACGACGAACTGCTCGACGCGCTCAAGCTGCATGTGGGCGACACCGTGAAGGTCGGCACGCGCAGCTTCATCGTGAACGCGATCGTCACGAAAGAGCTCGATCGCGGCTTTTCGTTCGTGAACTTTTCGCCGCGTCTCATGATGCGCGCCGACGAGCTCGCATCGACCGGCTTGACCGGCTATGGCAGCCGCGTGACCTACCGGCTCCTCGTGGCGGGCCCCGACGCGGCCGTTGCGCAGTTCGCGTCGTGGTCGTGCACGCGCGTGGAGGGCGGCAAGATGCGCGGCGTCGCGCTCGAATCGCTCCAGGACGGCCAGCCGCAGGTGCGTCAGACGCTCGATCGCGCGCGCCATTTCCTTACGCTCGTCTCGCTGCTCACGGCACTGCTCGCGGCCGTGGCGATCGCGATGGCCGCGCATCGCTACACGCGCCGCCATCTCGACGCCTGCGCCGCGATGCGCTGCCTCGGCGCGAGCCAGCGCACGCTGCGCACGCTCTTCGTGCTCGAGTTCGCGGGGCTCGGGCTCGCGGGCGGCGTGATCGGCGTCGCGCTCGGCTATGCGGGGCATCTCGCGCTGCTTGCCTCGCTCGGCAATCTCATCGACGTCGTGCTGCCGCAGCCGGGTCCGTTGCCCGTGGTCGAAGGCATCGCCGCGGGTCTCGTGCTGCTGCTCGGCTTCGCGCTGCCGCCGTTGCTGCCGCTCACGCGCGTGCCGCCGGTGCGCGTGCTGCGTCGCGAGTGGGGCGACGAAGGGCGCGCCGCGTGGGCCGCGTATGGCGTCGGCATCGTGCTTTTTGCGGGGCTGCTCGTGATCGCGGCGGGCGAGCTGAAGCTCGGCGGCATCGTTGCGGGAGGGTTTGCGATCGGACTGCTCGTGTTCGCGGGTGTGGCGCGCGTGGCGCTCTGGTGCGCGGCGCACGCGGCGCGCGGCGCTCGCCTCGGCGGCCGGGCACGTGCGGGCGTGGGCTGGCGCTACGCGCTCGCATCGCTCGAGCGGCGCCCGGGCGCGAGCGCGCTGCAGATCACGGCGCTCGCCATCGGACTCATGTGTCTTCTGCTGATCGCGATGACGCGCAACGACCTCGTCGAAGGCTGGCGCAAATCCACGCCGCCCGACGCGCCCAACGAGTTCCTCATCGACATCCAGCCCGACCAGCGCGACGCCGTGGCGGCCTGGCTGCGCACGCACGGCATCGCGGACGGCGCGCTGGAGCCGATGGTGCGCGGACGCCTCGTCTCGATCAACGGCAAGCCCGTGAACCCGGACGACTACAAGAGCGAGGACGCGCGGCGGCTGGTGGACCGCGAATTCAATCTGTCGTACACGAGGACGCTGCCCGAGGACAACCGCATCGAGGCAGGCCGGTGGTATGGCGATTCGAGCGCGCCGCAGTTGTCGATCGAGCAGGGGCTCGCGAAGCTCATCGGCGTGAAGCCCGGCGACGTCCTCAAGTTCGACGTGACCGGGCTCGAAGTGACGGCGCCGGTGACGAGCGTGCGCAAGCTCGACTGGGGTTCGTTCAAGGTGAACTTCTTCGTATTGATGCCGCCCGAGCTGCTGCGCGACTTCCCGGCGACCTACATCACGAGCTTTCACCTGCCGTCCGCGCAGCGCGAGGTCGTGGACGGTCTCGTGGCCCGCTATCCCAATGTCACGGCAATCGACATCGCGCCGATCCTCGCGCAGATCGAGCGCGTGCTCGAGCAGGTGATCGGCGCGGTGCAGTTCCTCTTCCTCTTCACGCTCGCGGCGGGCGTGCTGGTGCTCTACGCCGCGCTAGCGGGCACGCGCGACGAGCGCATGCGCGAATCGGCGCTGTTGCGCGCGCTCGGGGCGTCGCACCAGCAGGTGCGCGCGGTGCAGATAGCCGAGTTCGTCTGCGTGGGGGCGCTCGCCGGTCTGATGGCCGCGATCGGCGCGCAGGCCGTGGGCTCGGTGCTCGCCACGCGCGTGTTCCAGTTCTATCTCGCGTTCGATCCGTGGCTCGTGCCGGCCGGCATCGCGGCGGGCGTGCTGTGCGCGGGCGTGGGCGGGTGGATCAGCCTGCGGCATGTGCTCGCGCGTCCGGCGCTGCAGTCGCTGCGCGACGCTTGACGTAATCGGCTACTGCGCGGCTACTGCGCGAGTACTGCGGCGGCAACCCGTCGCGCGCCGCTATGCGAAAATCGGCGTTTCCGGCGGCGCAGCAGCGTGCATGGCCGTCCCTCTTTTCGCATCGAATCAACCGTATGACCGACCCAGCCGACGAAGCGCCGCAGCAACCCACGGCCTTCGACCTCGTCGGCGGCGAGGCGCGCGTGCGCGAACTCGTCGACCGTTTCTATGACCTGATGGACCTCGAAGCCGATTTCGCGGGCATCCGCGCGATGCATCCGCAAACGCTCGACGGCTCGCGCGACAAGCTGTTCTGGTTCCTCTGCGGCTGGCTTGGCGGCCCGGATCACTACATCGAGCGCTTTGGCCATCCGCGCCTGCGCGCGCGCCATCTGCCGTATGCGATCGCTTCGTCCGAGCGCGACCAGTGGCTGCGCTGCATGGCGTGGGCGATGGAGGACGTCGGCCTGCCCGAGCCGTTGCGCGAGCGCCTTATGCACTCGTTTCTCGACACCGCCGACTGGATGCGCAATCGTCCGGGCTGATTTGCGTTGCCCTGCCCTCGATCGTGCCGGTCCGTACACCGGTACAGTCAGGCGCACGCGCGGCGCGGCCGTTTAGCGGGACGTTGCGCTGCGCGGCCATAATGGACGGACGCTGGCGGATCCGGCAGATCCGGCCCCGCGCCGCCAGCCGCACGCAAACCCGCACGCAAAACAAGGAGAAACCCACGATGACGACCACCCGCGCGCTCTTTCGCGAAGACGCCTATCTCACGCATTGCGAAGCCACCGTGCTGGCCGTGGGCGAGGACGGCGTGCGGCTCGACCAGACCGTGTTCTATCCGCTCGGCGGCGGCCAGGCCGGCGACGCCGGCGCGCTGGTGCTCGCCGACGGCACGCGCATCGAGATCGCGGACACGCGCAAGGCGAAGTTCGAAGGCGCGACGCCCGACGACGCGCTCCACGTTCCCGCGCCCGGTCAGGAAGCGCTGCTCGCGCGCCTTGCGCCCGGCGAGCGCGTGCATGCCGAGATCGACTGGGCGCGCCGTCACCGGCACATGCGCCTGCACACGGCGAGCCATCTGATGTGCGCGGTATTGCCGTATCCCGTGGATGGCTGCAGCATCACGATCGACTATGCGCGCCTCGACTTCGCGACCGTCGAGCCGATCGGACGCGAAATGGTCGAGGCGCGGCTCGCCGAACTCGTGTCGGGCGCGCATCCGGTCGCGACCGAATGGATCACGGACGAGGAGATGGCGCAGCGTCCCGAACTCGTGCGCACGATGAGCGTGAAGCCGCCGGCGGGGCTTGGCCGCGTGCGGCTGCTGCGTATCGAGAACGTCGACTTGCAGCCTTGCGGCGGCACGCACGTGCGCAACACGCGGGAGATCGGCGCGCTGCGCGTGGCGAAGCTGGAGAAGAAGAGCGCGCGCACGCGGCGTCTCGTGCTGGAACTGGCCGAATGAGCCTCGACCCGCGTGCGCGCGACGTGCTCGACTTCTGGTTCGGCGCGCCGCATTCGGCGGCGTTCGGCCACGAACGCAAGATGTGGTTTCGCAAGAGCGAGGCATTCGACGCGCAGTTGCGCGAGCGCTTCGGTGCGCTGCTCGATGCCGCTTGCGCGGGCGAGCTCGACGCATGGTGCGCGACGCCCGACGGCGCGCTCGCGCTCGTGGTCGTGCTCGACCAGTTTTCGCGCAACGGCTATCGCGGCACGCCGCGCGCGTTTTCCGGCGACGACAAGGCGCTCGGCATCGCGCGCGCCATGGTGGCGAGCGGCGCCGATCTGCGCCTGCCCACGCTGCAGCACCGCTTGTTTGCATACTTGCCGTTCGAGCACGCCGAATCCGCCGAAGCGCAGCGCGAGTCGCTGCGACTCTTCGGCGAGCTGGCGAAAGATCCGCAAGGGAAGGGCTACTACGACTACGCGGTGCGCCACGCTGCGGTCATCGAGCGCTTCGGGCGCTTTCCGCATCGCAACGCGCTGCTCGCGCGCGCATCCACGGACGACGAAGCCGCGTTCCTGCGCGAACCGGGGTCGTCGTTCTAGCGGACCGGCGCCTGCCTGTTCAGCGTCCGCCGCTCACGTCGAGCAGCGCGCCCGTCACGTACGACGCGGCGTCGCCCAGCAGCCACACGATCGTTTGCGCGACTTCCTCGGCGCTGCCTGGGCGCCCGAGCGGCGTCTGCGCGCCGAGCACGGCTGCGCGGTCGGGGCGGCCGCCGCTCGCGTGGATGTCGGTATCGATGAGGCCGGGACGCACCGCGTTCACGCGCACGCCTTGAGGGCCGAGCTCCTTGGCGAGGCCGATCGTCATCGTGTCGATCGCGCCTTTGGACGACGCGTAATCGACGTATTCATTCGGCGAGCCGAGGCGCGCCGCCGCCGAGGAAACGTTGACGATCGCGCCGCCGTCGCCGCCGCGGTCCTTCGACATGCGCCGCGCCGCTTCGCGAGCGCACAGGAAAGCGCCGTACACGTTGACGTCGAACATGCGCTTCATGCGCTCGGCGCTCATGTCGGCGACCGGGCTGCCGGGCGCGACGATGCCGGCATTGTTCACGAGCGCGTCGATGCGGCCATATGCCGACTCGAGCGCGTCGAACATCGCGACGACGTCCGCCTCGCTCGCCACGTCGCCGTGCAGCACGCGTGCGCGGCCGCCCGCGCGGCCAACTTCGGCGGCGGTTTCGGCGGCGGCGGGTTCGTTGTGCAGATAGTTGACGCCCACGGTCCAGCCGTGCGCGCCGAGCAGGCGCGCCGTCGCGCGGCCAATGCCGCGGCTCGCGCCGGTGATCAGGACAACCTTGCTCATCGCGATGTGCTCATGGTCGTGACTGCGGTTCGTCGGAACGGCGGCGCCGCGCGACAAGATCGGGATCAGACGTTCTCGCGCAGGTCCGCCCACTTGTCCTTCGCGGGTGCGTGGTAGCGCTTCAGCCTCGCGATCAGCGCCGCCGGATCGCCGTCGATTTGCAGCATCTCGCGGTAGGTCTGGCGCATGAAGCCTTCGCGTACCGTGTGGTCCAGCAAGGCCACGAGCGGATCGTAAAAGCCGCCGATGTTCAGCACGCCCACGGGCTTGCGGTGATAGCCGAGCTGCGCCCACGTGTAGACCTCGAACAGCTCTTCGAGCGTGCCCGCGCCGCCCGGCATCGCGACGAAGGCGTCGGAGAAATCGGCCATCATCTTCTTGCGGTGGTGCATGTCGGGCACGACGTGCAGTTCGGTGAGGCCAGTATGGCCCACTTCCTTGTCGACGAGCAGTTCGGGAATCACGCCGATGGCGCGGCCGCCGGCCGCCATCACGGTGTCGGCGATCACGCCCATCAGGCCCACCTTGCCGCCGCCGTAGACGAGCGCCAGGTTCGCGGCGACGAGCGCGCGGCCGAACGCCTGCGCCGCCTCGGCATAAATCGGATTGGCTCCCTCTGCGGAGCCGCAATACACGCAGACTGCTTTCATTCGCGTTTAGCCTTGGGCGCTCAGTCCCGGTTGTCCCTGGTCGCGACGCGCGCGCCTGCCGGGTTCGGCGCGTTCGTCGTGCCTGCGCCGTCGCGCGGCGGCAGGTAGTCATAGAACTCGCGCTTCGGAAGCTTGCCCGATACGAGGTCGTCGAACAGCTCGCGCGCGCGGCCGCGCAGATAAGGCGCCATCAGCGAGACGATCTGCACGCTGACCTGGTGCAGTTCGTCGCGGATCGCTTCCTGGTCGTTGTACTTGCGCGGATTCATCACGAACTGGTACGAGAGCCAGTAGGTCGCGATCACGCCGATGTTGGTCGAGATCACCTGGATCTCGGCGGGCGTGGCGACCATGTCGCCGTCTTCCATGAGCTGCTCGCAGAACTGCTTCGCGAAGTGCACCTTGTGGCTGATGATCTGCTTGAAGTGCATCTCCAGCGTGCGGTTGCGCGCGAGCAGGTCGTTCAGGTCGCGGTAGAGAAAACGGTAGCGCCACGTGAAGTCGACCATGTACTGCAGATAGGCCCACATTTCGTCGATGGTCGCACGATGGTCTTCGGGAAAGCGCAGACGCTTTTCGATCTCCTGCTCGAACTGGCTGAAGATGCTGTTGATGATGTCGTCTTTGTTGCGGAAGTGGTAGTACAGGTTGCCTGGACTGATCTCCATTTCCTCGGCGATGGTCGTCGTGGTGACGTTCGGCTCGCCGATCTCGTTGAACAGCTTCAACGACAGCTCGAGAATCCGTTCGCGTGTACGGCGGGGAGGTTTGGCTTCCATGTCGTCCGGCCCTGAAAATGCTGTGCCGGGCTCAGGCGCCCGCCGATGTGTTGCGGTGCGCGCGGCCCGGCCGCGGTTGGTCGTTATAAGACTGTCGTTCGATTATAAACCGACGGCCCACACGCACAGGGACCTTGCGCTGGCCGGGCAGATCGGGGGAATGCGCCGCGCGCCGGACGCCGGCAGGGGCGTGCCGCTACAGGACGCCGAGCCCGTGCAGCAGCAGCGGACCGAAACGGGGCACGAGAATCAGCCCCCAGGTCATCACGCAAAGCAGCAAGGCGACGGTCACGGCCGCGCTGCCGAGGTCCTTGGCGCGGCCCGAAAGCTCGTTGCGCTCGAGGCCGATGCGGTCCACGGCGTTCTCGATGCTCGAATTGAGGAGCTCGACGATCAGCACCAGCATCACCGAGCCGAGCAGCAGCACGCGCTCGACCGGCTCGACCGGAATGAACACGCCGATGGGCACGAGAATGGCCGCGAGCGTGAGCTCCTGGCGAAACGCGCTTTCCTCGCGGATCGCGGCGCGAAAGCCCTTGATCGAGTACCTGAGCGCCTTCCACGCGCGCGTGATGCCGCGGTTGCCCTTGTAAGGATTGAACGGCAGCGGGGCGAGCGGGTCGTCGGGGCCGAGCGGTTCGTGCAGGTACGGCGGTTCGGGCGGTTCGGGTGCGGCGGTCACGGGCGGTGCAACGGTTGTCGCGGGGCCGGGTTGCGCGTACGCCGACGCCGATGGCGGCGCGGCACGCGCAGCGCCGCCGGCGCCCTGGCGTGCTGGCGGACTTGCACTTTGGGCGCCCGCACTTTGGGCGCCCTCGGCGCCGCTATGGGCGCTACGCGGTGGTGACGGAGGACGTGGCGTCATGGTGGTGCGCTGAAGGGCACCAGTATCGCACGCGCGGGACACGGTTGCCCCGGGGGCGTCCGTGTCTGCCGCGCGCTTGCGGACAGTCGAGGCGCGGACCATGGCCGGCCCCGCGCTCAGGCCGCGGCGCTCGAGGGCTCCATCGTCGCGCGAGAGCGCGGCTTGAGGTGCGCGGCGAACTGCTCCGAGGCCGCGCGCCACGAGAAGCGCTCGGCCCATGCGCGCGCTTCGGCGCGATCGATTTTGAGCGCTTCGAGGCACGCCTCGCGCAGGTCTTCGTTCATTGCGCCCGCGCCGCCGTTGCCGAGCACGTCGATCGGACCCGTCACCGGATAGGCGGCCACCGGCGTGCCGCACGCGAGCGCTTCGAGCAGCACGAGGCCGAAGGTGTCGGTGCGGCTCGGGAACACGAACACGTCGGCGGCGGCGTAGACCTTGGCGAGCTCGGGCTGGTTCAGCACGCCCAGGTAATTGACCTGCGGGTAGCGCGATTTCAGTTCGGCGAGCGCGGGGCCTTCGCCGCATACCCATTTCGAGCCGGGCAGATCGAGCTTGAGGAATGCCTCGACGTTCTTCTCGACGGCAACACGGCCCACGTAGAGGAAGATGGGCCGCGCCGTGTTGAGCACCTTCGACTCCATCGGCCGGAAGATGTCGAGATCCACCCCGCGCGTCCACAGCACGACGTTCGTGAAGCCGAACTTCTCGAGATCGGTCTTCACGACGGGCGTGGGCGCCATCACCGCGAGCGAGGGCTTGTGGAACCAGCGCAGGAATCGGTAGGTCGCCGAAAGCGGAATGCCGAAGCGCGCCTGCACGTATTCGGGAAAGCGCGTGTGATAAGCGGTCGTGAACGGCAGATCGTGGTCGATCGCATAGCGGCGCGCGGCGAGGCCGAGCGGGCCTTCGGTCGCGATGTGGATCGCGTCCGGGCCGAATGCGCTGATGCGCTCGCGCAGGTACCGTTTCGGAAACAGCGAGAGCTTGATCTCCGGGTACGTGGGGCACGGCATCGTGCGGAATTCGAGCGGCGTGAGCAGTTCGACCTGATGCCCGAGCGCGATGAGCTCGCGCGTCGTGTTTTTCAGTGTTCGAACTACGCCATTGACCTGCGGCTCCCATGCATCGGTCACGATCATTACTTTCATCGGTCGTCGGCCCTCTGATAATGCGGTTGTGGCTGCTGCGGCAGGCCGGTGCTGCGGCGCCCAGCCCGTGCGGGATTCACGCTCAAGCGGCGCTCACGCGGGCCCTGCGCGTCGATGTCTGCGCCTGGGGGGCGCGCATCACGGTCCAGTAGACGATGCGCAACTCGCCCTCGAAAGTCTCGACGAGCGCGGAGAGGCTTTCCACCCAGTCGCCGTCGTTGCAGTAGAGGATGCCGTCGATGTCGCGGATCTCGGCCTTGTGGATGTGGCCGCAGACCACGCCGTCGCAGCCGCGCCGCCGCGCTTCGTCGGTCATCACGCGCTCGAACGAGGAGATGAAGTTCACCGCGTTCTTCACCTGATGCTTGAGGTACTGCGAGAGCGACCAGTACTGGAAGCCGAGCTTCGCGCGAATGCGGTTGAACCAGCGATTGAGCACGAGGATCAGCGTGTAGGCCGAGTCGCCGAGATAGGCGAGCCACCTGGCGTGCTGGATCACGCCGTCGAAGAGATCGCCGTGCACGACCCACAGTCGCTTGCCCGTGAGCGTCGTGTGGAACGCTTCCTCGCGCACGTGGATGTCGCCGAACGCGAGATTGCAGAACTGGCGCGCGCTCTCGTCGTGGTTGCCGGGAATGTAGACGACCTGCGTGCCCTTGCGCGCCTTGCGCAGCACCTTCTGCACCACGTCGTTGTGCGCCTGCGGCCAGTACCAGCCTTTCTTCAGCTGCCACCCGTCGATGATGTCGCCCACGAGGTACAGATATTCCGACTCGTTGTGGCGCAGAAAATCGAGCAGATACGACGCCTGACAGCCGCTCGTCCCGAGGTGGATGTCGGAGAGCCAGATCGTACGGTAGCGGATGGGGTCGGGATGATCGTCGTCGTGGGGGCCGGAAGCAGGGGTGTCGTCGAGCGACTGGGGCGGCAAGGCTGGGGTGGGAAAGGTGGCGCCGCCGGGAGAGGGGTGGAACGTGGCGGAGTCGGTCCCTCGTCCGGTAGTCTGCCGGAACAGGGTGGTCGCTGACGTCTTTTGGGCCATGGCACGCGCGGCAGGTTGTGATACGCGCATTGCGCCATGCCGCCGTGACGGCAACATGACAGTCACGAGAAGGTCTCGTTACGCAGCCCCGTGCTGTGCCTGTGCGGCCGGCGTGTCGGCGCTATGCCGTGGCGCGCTGTGGCGCTGATGCGACGGTTGCGATGATGCGCGTGCCCGCCATGCGGTCGTGCAGAAACTGGCGGTCGCCGGCGAAGCGCGCGCTTGCCGCCCACGTTGCGAACCAGACGGTCGCGAGCGCGAGCGGGTGAGGAATCGTGAGATGCAGCAGCGGATGCAGCGCGAGCGGCGGCAGGAACCAGAGCCACGCCGCGAAATAGCGCAGCGCCGCGCGCGCGAGCGTGGGCGGCGCGCCGTCCGGGCCGACCACGCGCAGGCGCCAGGTTTTCATCGGCAGCGTCTGGCCGCCCTTGTGCCAGAAGCCGACGAAGTACGCACCGGCCACGAAGATGATCCAGGCCGCCATCAGGTTGTGATGCGTAAAGCCGTTGCGCTGCTGCAAAGCCAGGCTGAACGCGAGCCCCGCGGCGAAGACGACCCCGAAAAGCAGCACGCTCTCGTAGACGAGTGCGGCGAGGCGACGGCGAATGGAGACGGGCACAGGCTTGAGCGGCTCGGCGGCGGTGGGCGGCAGGGCGGCGGCTTGGGCGCTTTCGGACACGATGGCGTCGGGTTGAGGTGGGACGCGACAAGCATAACCGCGAAAGCGCGCGCGCGGCGAAATGGCCGGAACGCTGCGGCGAGGTGGGCAGCAAGGGGTTTTGCGAGCGCGTGCGGAGCGCTTCAGGAGCCCTTGAAGGCGGCCGGCGCTTCGGCCGGGGAGACGGGAATCGGCGTGGCCGGCACGAAGCTGCCGGCGGCGGGAATGCCTGCGGCGAACGACGAGGCCGCTGGCGGTTCGCCCGGCGCGCCAGGCGTTGCGGGCGCGAGGCCCGAGCCCGTGCTGCTTGCGCCTGCCGCGCCCGACGCCCCTGCGACACCTGCCGGCGCATGGGGCGGGCCGCGGCGATCGCGCTCGTTGACGAGCCGCTGGATATCGCGAATCTCGCTCTTGTTGCCGCTAGGCGGCGCGCTCACGACGGTGGGCCGGCGCTTGTGCTCGCTCGCGGCCAGGCGTTCCTTCTGTTCTTCGGGGAGCTGCTGATAAGCCTTCCAGGCCCGCTGGCGCGCCTGCGCCGGCAGTTCCTTGGACGCCTGATAGTTTTCGCGCGCCACGCGACGCTGCTCGGGCGTCATGCGTACCCATTCGGTCATGCGCTCATGCAGCCGCTTTTGCGCTTCAGCCGACATTTTCGGGTAACGCGATGCGATTTTTAGCCATTTCCGCTTGCGTTCCTCGCTGAATTTGTCCCATTCGGAGGCGAAAGGGGCGAGCGCGGCGTGCTGCGCATCGCTCAGGCGCGCCCACGCAAGCGGATTGTTCTGGCCGGGTAGCGGCAGCGGGGCAAACTCGGTGGTGAGCGAAGTTTCGACGGACGGCGCTTTCGCCTGCGTGGCCGCGCCAGCCGCGTTTTCGCCGGCCGGCGCGGGGTGAAAGCGCGGGTAGGTCGCCACATACGACACGACTGCCGCGACCACGCATCCAATGACAACGGCCAGGCCGCGCTTGTAACTCACCCCGTCAGTCTCCCGCTCAGTTTTTCCTTAGTGCGCGCGCGTCAGATACGCATTGAACCCATGATCGAGATAGGCGGTGAGCGGCAGGTCGTCGCTCAGCATGGCCGCGTCGATATCGGCGAGTTCTGCGGTGCGTTGCTGATCTTCAAAACAGGCGATGGCAAAGAGGCCCGCCACGAGCGCCGCGAGTGGCCAGGCGAGCGCAAAACGCGCGAGCGCCGAGCGGCGCCGCGTAGGCAGCTGCGAGGGCTCGCCCGACATGCTGCCGGCGCCGGCAGCGGCAAGCGCCGGTGCGCGCACGAGCACGAACTCGGCCTTCTTGCGGGCGAGCGCGGCCTTGCGTGCGGCGGCGAGTCGGGCGGTGGTGGCGGCGGGCAGGTTGGCGGCGCTCTCATCGAGCGCGCGACGCATTTCCCGCACGAACTCTAGTTCTTTATTTTCGAGGGCGGAGCTCATAGCGTGATTCCTTTGGCCTTGAGCGCATGTGCCAGCGTGTGAGTGGCCCGGGAGCAGTGCGTTTTCACGCTGCCTTCGGAACAGCCCATCGCGGCGGCAGTCTCGGCGACATCCATATCTTCCCAGTAACGCATCAGAAACGCCTCCCGTTGACGTGCCGGTAATTTCTGGATCTCGTCGTCGATCATCTGGAGCACCTGCGCGCGCTCCATCTGCTGCTCGCTGCTCTCGGCGCCAGCCGTTCCCTGCCCGGCCTCGAAGGTCTCGAGCGGATCGAATTCTTCGTCGTCGGCGTTGCCGAGCGACGAGAACAGACTCACCCATGTATTGCGTACTTTCTGCCGACGAAAATAGTCGTGCATCGTATTTTGCAAAATACGCTGAAAGAGCAGGGGGAGTTCGGCGGCTGGACGGTCTCCGTATTTTTCCGCGAGCTTGATCATCGCGTCCTGCACGATGTCGAGCGAGGCGTCGTCGTCCCTCACGGCGTAGACCGTCTGCTTGAACGCGCGTCTTTCGACGCCCGCCAGGAAGTCGGCGAGTTCCTTGTCTGAAGCCATCCGTTGCAGGGCGCCGCCACCAGCGTACGCGTAATCGTTCGAAAAATGTCGTAAAACTCGCGGATGCTAGCAAATTTTCGCGCCGGTAGGGAAACAGCAGGCCAGCCCGACCGCGTGGCGCCATGGCGCGCTTTGCGCTGCCGGCCATCGCCGGCACCGCGAGGTCGGCGCCGGTGCGCAACGTTCGTGCCCGCATTCTCAATAATCGCTTGACCGAACGCCATCGACCCGCTATCTTCGACGGTTCGCAACATAAGTGACCTGTCTCAATTCAGGTGTGGCCCATGAGGCTCATCTGTCAACTGGACGCGCCGCTTGAACCCGAGCCACAAGCCCGGCAGAGAGCACCCGATCAAATTTTTGCCGAAATTTCGAAAGGTGAATGATGAATATGCCCAGCGCGGAATTCTCCACGTCGGTTCCCCCCTCGCAAGAATCTGACCCTCAAGCTCAACCTTCCATCGGCGGAACCGTGCTGATGAAGGCGCTCGCCGACGAGCAGGTCGAATTCATCTGGGGTTATCCCGGCGGCTCGGTGCTCTACATTTACGACGAGCTGTACAAGCAGGACAAAATCCAGCACATTCTCGTGCGTCACGAGCAGGCAGCCGTTCATGCGGCCGATGCCTACTCGCGCTCGACCGGCAAGGTCGGCGTGTGCCTCGTGACCTCGGGTCCCGGCGTCACCAATGCGGTGACCGGCATCGCGACGGCCTACATGGACTCGATCCCGATGGTCGTCATCAGCGGCCAGGTGCCCACCGCCGCGATCGGCCAGGACGCCTTCCAGGAGTGCGACACGGTTGGCATCACGCGTCCCTGCGTGAAGCACAACTTCCTCGTGAAGGACGTGCGCGATCTCGCCGCCACCGTCAAGAAAGCTTTCTACATTGCGCGCACCGGCCGTCCCGGCCCCGTGCTGATCGACATTCCGAAGGACGTGTCGAAGGCGCCGTGCGCGTACGAGCCGGTCAAGAGCGTCGCGCTGCGCTCGTACAACCCGGTCACCAAGGGCCATTCGGGCCAGATCCGCAAGGCGGTTTCGCTGCTGCTCTCGGCAAAGCGCCCGTACATCTACACGGGCGGCGGCATCATCCTCGCGGATGCGTCGCGCGAGCTGAACCAGTTCGCCGATCTGCTCGGCTATCCGGTCACGAACACGCTGATGGGGCTGGGCGGCTATCGCGCGAGCGACCGCAAGTTCCTCGGTATGCTCGGGATGCACGGCACCTTCGAAGCCAACATGGCGATGCAGCACTGCGACGTGCTGATCGCGATCGGCGCGCGCTTCGACGACCGCGTGATCGGCGACCCGGCCCACTTCGCCTCGCGTCCGCGCAAGATCATCCACATCGACATCGATCCGTCGTCGATTTCGAAGCGCGTGAAGGTCGACATCCCCATCGTCGGCGACGTGAAGGAAGTGCTCAAGGAACTGATCGAGCAGCTTCAGCACGCCGAGCACGGCCCCGACACCGAGGCGCTCGCCGCCTGGTGGAAGGACATCGAAGGTTGGCGCGAGAAGAATTGCCTGAAGTTCGACCGCGGCAGCGAGATCATCAAGCCGCAGTACGTGGTCGAGAAGCTCTGGGAACTCACGGGCGGCAACGCGTTCGTCTGCTCGGACGTGGGCCAGCACCAGATGTGGGCCGCGCAGTTCTACCGCTTCAACCAGCCGCGCCGCTGGATCAACTCGGGCGGCCTCGGCACGATGGGCTTCGGCCTGCCGGCGGCGATGGGCGTGAAGATGGCGCATCCCGACGACGACGTGGTCTGCATCACGGGCGAAGGCTCGATCCAGATGTGCATCCAGGAACTGTCGACCTGCAAGCAGTACGACACGCCCGTGAAGATCATCTCGCTGAACAACCGCTACCTCGGCATGGTCCGCCAGTGGCAGCAGATCGAATACAGCAAGCGCTATTCGCATTCGTACATGGATGCGCTGCCCGACTTCGTGAAGCTCGCCGAAGCGTACGGCCACGTCGGTATGCGGATCGAAAAGACGGCGGACGTCGAGCCGGCGCTCAAGGAAGCGCTGCGCCTGAAGGACCGCACGGTGTTCCTCGATTTCCAGACCGACCCTTCCGAAAACGTCTGGCCGATGGTGCAGGCCGGCAAGGGCATCACCGAGATGCTGCTCGGTTCGGAAGACCTCTAACGGTATTCGCACGGCGCCGCATCGACCTCGCGCGGCGCGCGCCCACACGACGGGCGCGCGGGTTCGCGGGGAAGGGCGGCAACACGCTCACTGGATAAATCGCGGATCACATCATGAGACACATCATTTCCGTTCTGCTGGAAAACGAGCCCGGCGCGCTCTCGCGCGTGGTCGGCCTCTTCTCCGCACGCGGCTACAACATCGAAACCTTGACGGTGGCGCCGACCGAAGACCGTTCGCTGTCGCGCATGACCATCGTTTCCATTGGCTCGGACGACGTGATCGAACAGATCACGAAGCATCTGAACCGCCTGATCGAGGTGGTGAAAGTGGTCGACCTGACCGAGGGCGCCCACATCGAGCGCGAGCTGATGCTGATCAAGGTAAGGGCGGTCGGCAAGGAACGTGAGGAGATGAAGCGGATGGCGGATATTTTCCGCGGCCGCATCATCGACGTCACCGAAAAGACTTACACGATCGAACTGACGGGCGCGAGCGACAAGCTCGACGCGTTCATCGAGGCGCTCGACGCCACCGCGATTCTCGAAACCGTCCGCACGGGCGGCTCGGGCATCGGGCGCGGAGAGCGCATTCTGAAGGTGTGACACCCGATCAGTCTTCGATCGCGCACCGGAACTTGACCGGATGCCGTGCCCACGGGCGGCGCATCCGGTGCAGCACAAGCTAATAGCAGTACCGAAATTCACCAGACTCTCGCCAAGGAACCAACATGAAAGTTTTCTACGACAAGGACGCCGATCTCTCCCTCATCAAGGGCAAGCAGGTCACGATCATCGGTTACGGCTCGCAAGGCCACGCGCACGCGCTGAACCTCAAGGACAGCGGCGTGAACGTCACGGTCGGCCTGCGCAAGGGCGGCGCTTCGTGGAGCAAGGCTGAGAACGCCGGCCTGTCGGTCAAGGAAGTGGCCGAGGCGGTGAAGAACGCCGACGTCGTCATGATGCTGCTGCCCGACGAGCAGATCGCCGACGTCTACGCGAAGGAGGTCCACGCGAACATCAAGAACGGCGCCGCGCTCGCGTTCGCACACGGCTTCAACGTTCACTACGGCCAGGTGATCCCGCGCGCCGATCTGGACGTCATCATGATCGCGCCGAAGGCGCCGGGCCACACGGTGCGCGGTACCTACTCGCAAGGCGGCGGCGTGCCCCACCTGATCGCCGTCCACCAGGACAAGTCGGGCGCGGCGCGTGACATCGCACTGTCGTACGCGGCGGCGAACGGCGGCGGCCGTGCCGGCATCATCGAAACGAACTTCCGCGAAGAAACCGAAACCGACCTGTTCGGCGAGCAAGCCGTGCTGTGCGGCGGCACGGTCGACCTCATCAAGGCCGGTTTCGAAACGCTGGTCGAAGCGGGCTACGCGCCGGAAATGGCGTACTTCGAGTGCCTGCACGAACTGAAGCTGATCGTCGACCTGATCTACGAAGGCGGCATCGCCAACATGAACTACTCGATCTCGAACAACGCCGAGTACGGCGAGTACGTGACGGGTCCGCGCATCATCACCGAAGAAACGAAGAAGGTGATGAAGGACGTCCTGAAGGACATCCAGACCGGCGAGTACGCGAAGAGCTTCATTCTCGAAAACAAGGCCGGCGCGCCGACGCTGCAATCGCGCCGCCGCCTCGGCGCCGAGCACCAGATCGAGGTGGTCGGCGGCAAGCTGCGCGCGATGATGCCGTGGATCGCGAAGAACAAGCTCGTGGACCAGTCGAAGAACTAAGCTGGCGTCGCAATGCTGATTGCGCGCGCGGTTTTGCGCTGCCGCGCAGCAGATTGAACTGAGTCGGACCCGAAAAAGCCGCCCCGGTGGGATGAACCCTGGGCGGCTTTTGCTATCCTACGGTTTTCAAAATAATAGCGAAGCCACCATGAATTACCCCCATCCGATCATCGCGCGCGAAGGCTGGCCGTTCATCGCCATTGCGGCCGTCGTGGCGCTCTTGATCCATGCGGTCGCGGGCTTCGGACTCGCATGGCCCTTCTGGCTGATCCTGATCTTCGTCGTCCAGTTCTTCCGCGATCCGCCGCGGCCGATCCCCACGCAGGCCAACGCTGTGCTTTGCCCGGCGGACGGCCGCATCGTGGCCGTGGAAACGGCGCACGACCCGTATGCCAACCGTGAAGCGCTCAAGATCAGCGTGTTCATGAACGTCTTCAACGTGCACTCGCAACGTTCGCCCGTCGACGGCGCCGTCGCCAAGGTCGAGTATTTTCCGGGCGCCTACCTGAATGCGGCCATCGACAAGGCTTCGACCGAAAACGAGCGCAACGCGGTCGTCCTCACGATGGCCGATGGCACGACCGTGACATCGGTGCAGATCGCGGGCCTCATCGCGCGCCGCATTCTCTGCTACGTGCGGGCGGGAGAGCCGCTTGCGCGCGGCCAGCGCTATGGCTTTATCCGCTTCGGATCGCGCGTCGACGTCTACCTGCCCGTGGGCAGCCGCCCGCGCGTGTCGATCGGCGAGAAGGTGTCAGCCTCGTCGACGATCCTCGCCGAACTGCCGACGCAATCGGCATAAAGGAGGGCAGCGATGGCCGGATTCAAACAGCGTCGACCCCGTAACCCGGCCGGCGCGCCGCTGCCGCGGCCGTTTCGCCGCAACAAGTCGGTGCAGGAGCCGCTGGGTGTCGCCGCGAACCGGCGCGCGGCGCGCCAGGAGTTCCTGAAGAAGCGCGGCATCTACCTGCTGCCCAACGCGTTCACCACGGCTGCGCTCTTCTGCGGCTTCTTCGCGGTCGTGCAGGCCATGAACGTGCGCTTCGAGGTGGCGGCCATCGCCATCTTCGTGGCGATGGTGCTCGACGGCATGGACGGCCGCGTCGCCCGCATGACGCATTCGCAAAGCGCATTCGGCGAGCAGTTCGACAGCCTTTCGGACATGGTGTCGTTCGGCGTGGCGCCCGCGCTCGTGATGTACGAATGGGTGCTCAAGGACCTCGGGCGCTGGGGCTGGCTCGCGGCTTTCGTCTACTGTTCGGGCGCGGCGCTGCGCCTTGCGCGTTTCAATACGAACATCGGCGTGGTGGACAAGCGCTTCTTCCAGGGGCTGCCGAGCCCCGCCGCGGCGGCGCTGATCGCCGGCTTCGTCTGGCTCGCCACCGACAACCGCGTGCCCGTGAAGCTCGCGTGGCTGCCATGGGTCGCCTTCGTGCTGACGATCTACGCGGGCGTGACGATGGTATCCAACGCGCCGTTCTACAGCGGCAAGGCGCTTGACGTGCGTCACCGCGTGCCGTTCGCCGCCACGCTCCTCGTGGTGGTGGCGTTCGTGCTCGTTTCGTCCGATCCGCCGCTGATGCTGTTTGGCCTGTTCGTCCTTTACGGGCTTTCGGGGTATGCGTTCTGGGCGTATCAGGCAGTGCGCGGCCGAGGCAACCCCGCGCGTTCGTCTCCGCGCGAGCGGTAGGGCGCGGTTGCGGGAGCGATGAACGGAGGGCTGTGCGAGCGCGCGGCCCTTTTTCTTTTTGCGGCGGCACGCGATGCTCGCCCAGGTCTCCTCCAATTGCGCTATCGGCGGATTCCGGCTATAGTCGGCCAAATGGACAGCATCCCGTTCCCCCTCCTTTCCCTTCAAGCCGGCGCGCGCCTAAGCGTGCTAGCGCTAGCGCGCCTGCCGCGCTGATCCCGCTCGCCCTCCGTCTGCTTCGTTCATTGTCAGCGTCGCCAACGGTGGCGCGAACACCCGAAATCCGTTTTAGACACTGAACAAGTCCCCCTGGAGACCCGAAATGGCAGCAGAAAAGCTCATCATCTTCGATACGACGTTGCGCGACGGCGAACAATCGCCCGGTGCGTCGATGACGAAGGAAGAGAAGATCCGCATCGCGAAGCAGCTCGAACGCATGAAGGTCGACGTCATCGAAGCCGGCTTCGCGGCCAGCTCGAACGGCGATTTCGACGCGATCCACACGATCGCCGGCATGGTGAAGGACAGCACGCTCTGTTCGCTTGCCCGCGCCAACGACAAGGACATCCAGCGCGCCGCCGACGCGCTCAAGCCCGCCGGCCAGTTCCGCATCCACACGTTCATCGCCACCTCGGCGCTGCACATGGAGAAGAAGCTGCGCATGTCGCCCGAGCAGGTGCTTGAGCAGGCGAAGCTGGCCGTGCGCTTCGCGCGCAAGTTCACGAACGACGTGGAGTTCTCGCCCGAGGACGGCAGCCGCTCGGACCTCGATTTCCTGTGCCGCGTGCTCGAAGCCGTCATCAACGAAGGCGCGACCACCATCAACATTGCCGATACGGTTGGCTACGGCGTGCCCGAGCTGTACGGCAACCTCGTGAAGACGCTGCGCGAGCGCATTCCGAATTCGGACAAGGCCGTGTTCTCGGTGCACTGCCACAACGACCTCGGCATGGCCGTGGCGAATTCGCTGGCCGGCGTGCAGATCGGCGGCGCGCGCCAGGTGGAGTGCACGATCAACGGTCTCGGCGAGCGCGCGGGCAACACCTCGCTCGAAGAAATCGTGATGGCCGTGAAGACCCGCAAGGATTACTTCGGCCTCGATCTCGGCATCGACACCACGCAGATCGTGCCGGCCTCGAAGCTCGTTTCGCAGATCACCGGTTTCGTCGTGCAGCCGAACAAGGCCGTGGTCGGCGCGAACGCCTTCGCGCACGCGTCGGGCATCCACCAGGACGGCGTGCTCAAGGCGCGCGATACCTACGAGATCATGCGCGCCGAAGACGTGGGCTGGAGCGCGAACAAGATCGTGCTCGGCAAGCTCTCGGGCCGCAACGCGTTCAAGCAACGTCTGCAGGAACTGGGCATCCAGCTCGACAGCGAAGCCGAACTGAACAATGCATTCGCGCGTTTCAAGGAACTGGCCGACCGCAAGGCCGAAATCTTCGACGAGGACATCATCGCGATCGTCACCGAGGAATCGGCCGAAGCGCAGGAGAAGGAGCACTACAAGTTCATCTCGCTCGCGCAGCACTCGGAAACGGGCGAGCGCCCGCAGGCGCGCATCGTGTTCTCGGCCGACGGCAAGGAAGTGACGGGCGAGGCGGCGGGCAACGGCCCCGTGGACGCGACGCTCAACGCAATCGAAACCGAAGTCGGCAGCGGCTCGGAACTGCTGCTGTATTCGGTCAACGCGATCACGACGGGCACGCAGGCGCAGGGCGAAGTGACCGTGCGCCTGTCGAAGGCCGGGCGCATCGTGAACGGCGTGGGCACCGATCCGGACATCGTCGCGGCATCGGCGAAGGCGTATATCTCGGCGCTCAACAAGCTCTATTCGTCGGACAGCGACAAGCTCAATCCGCAGCGCTCGTAAGCGGCGGCGGGGCGCCTTGCCTCGCTTCGTCGCACACGTGAAAAACCCCCGTGCTCGCCGGAGCGCGGGGGTTTTGTCTTTCTGCGCCGTGACCGGCGCAGTGCTCAGAACAGGCTGCGCCGATCCGGGTCGTGCAGCGGATCGGGCGTCTTCTGCGTGAGACGCAAAATGCCCTGATCGTCGAAGTAGAAGCTGTAAAGCATATACCAGACGTTGTCTTCCAGATAACGGTAGGTCCACGCTTCTTTCTTCATCAGCGGGAAGTACGACGTCTCGACCGGCCGCCCGAAGTTCACGAGCACGTCGGTGCGCGTCCATTTGCCGATCTCGGCGCGATAGAACTCGTTGGGCTGCAGGACCTGGCGCACGTTCACGACCTTGCCGTCGGCGTCGATGTCCGCGGCCGTGGTCGTTTCGCCCATCGGCTGGGTCGGCCACATGAGGCGCTTGCCGCCGTCGGGCAGGTTGTAGACTTCGGCCGGCGGACCGAAGCGGGCGATCACGGCCTGTGCGTCGTCGCCGGCATGGAATTGCTGCCAGGGCTGCGCACAGCCTGCGAGCGCGAGTGCGCCCACGCCCGCGAGGAGGACGAGACGCGTGCGGCGCGAGGCGAGGCGCGCGTACGTGGCAAGCGAGGTTGAGAAGCGCGTGAGCATGATGTCCCCCGTTGGCAAGATTCCAATGACCGCCGTGAATGTGGATCGCTTATTTTGACACGGCGCGCTGCACGCGAGGGCCTGGCCTGACGTGTCCTGCGCGTGCGCGCAGGCCTTGCCGTCGCACCGTCGCGCGGCCTATGATCCGCGCTTCGAAATCGAAACCGCTTGGCGACGGAAGAAGAGGGAAGAGCGCATGAAGGCACGAATGACGCGTGCGGCGGCCATGCTCGCGATGGCCGCGGCGCTGGCGGCGGGACTTGCGGCCGCGGCGGGCGCGCAGGCGGACGAGGCGCCGACGGGCAAACCGATCCAGCTTGCGCTGATCGAAGGCATGTCGGGGCCGTTTGCGAACGCGGGTGCGGCCGTCGAGCGCAATCTGCGTTTCGGCGTCGAACGCGTCAACGCGCGCGGCGGCGTCGCGTTGCATGACGGGCGGCATCCGCTCGAACTCGTCGTGCTCGACAGCCAGGGCAGCGCCGAGGCGGCGCTCGTGCAACTGCGCGCGGCCGAGGATCGCCACATCGGCTATGTCATGCAGGGCAACAGCTCGGCGGTGGCGGCGGCGCTCGTGACGGCGATCGACCGCCAGAACGTGCGCGAGCCCGACAACCGCGAGCTCTTCCTCAACTACTCCGCCGACGACCCTGCCCTCACCAACGCGAACTGCAGCTTCTGGCATTTCCGCTTCGACGCGCACGCGGGCATGCGCATGGACGCGCTCGCGGGCGTGGTCGCCGCGGACAAGTCGGTGAAGAGGGTCTATCTGCTGAACCAGGACTACAGCTTTGGCCGCGACGTGAGCGCGCTCGCGCGCGCGGCGCTGTCGAAGGACCGTCCCGACATCGCCATTGTCGGCGATGAGTTTCACCCCATCGGCCGCGTGAAGGACTTCGCGCCCTATATCGCCAAGATCCGCGCGGCGGGCGCCGACGCCGTCATCACGGGCAACTGGGGCAACGATCTCACGCTGCTTGTGAAGGCCGCGCGCGAGCAAGGGCTCGACGCGAAGTTCTACACTTTCTACGGCAACAGCCTCGGCGCTCCGGCGGCGCTCGGCGAGGCCGGCGTGAAGCGCGTGATCGCCGTGGCCGACTGGCATCCGAACGTGGGCGGCGCGGCCTCGGACGACTGGTACAAGGCATTCCGCGCGCGCTACCCGGCGGCTCGCAACGACTACCCGGTGCTGCGCATGTCGATGATGGTGGAAATGCTCGCGCAGGCCATGACGAAGGCCGGCACCGCCGACCCCGAGGCGGTCGCGAAAGCGCTGGAGGGCATGCGTTTCATGGGTGACGAAAGCGGCTTCCATCCGATGCGGATGCGCGCCGACGATCATCAGGCGATCCAGCCCCTTTACGTCATGCAGATGGACAAGCAAGGCGCGCCCGGCGTGCGCTACGACAACGAAGGCTCCGGATACGGCTTTCGCACGATGCTGGCGCTGCCCGCCGAACGCACCGTGCCGGCCACCGTGTGCCAGATGAAGCGGCCTTGACTGCGCGCCTTATGTGCGGGTTCGCGGCAAATTGGGGCTGTGCTACAATACGCCCCTTGTCGCGATCCTGCGGCAAGCAATTTGGAATCAAGCCACGGCACGGCCTTTCTTCCGTGACCGCTCGTTTGTATTAAAGGAAAAGCAAAATGTCCGTAGCAGATATCAAGAAGTCCGAAGTCGTCGCGCAATTCGCGCGCGGCACCAATGACACGGGTTCGCCCGAAGTTCAGGTTGCGCTCCTGACGTCGCGTATCAACGAACTGACCGCGCACTTCAAGTCGCACGCCAAGGATCACCACAGCCGCCGCGGTCTGCTGCGCATGGTGAGCCGCCGCCGCAAGCTGCTCGACTACCTGAAGGGCAAGGACGCTGATCGTTACCGCGCGCTGATCGAAAAGCTGGGTCTGCGCAAGTAACCGGAAGGTTTCCCACAAAGATGCCTGTGTCAGTTTTCGCTGATGCAGGCATTTTGTTTTTGAACGGCGCGCTTCACGCCGGTTCGAAAAGCAGCGCCACGCAGTACAAGCAGCAGGGCCGGGCCTCGGGGCAGAGCTTTGTGTCATTCCAGCAGGTCGTGCGCGGCTGTGCCGCAACGTCGCGGCCCGCTGGAATGGCATAACACTCCTCTTCCCGCGCGGTGCCGGAGCCTGTCTTGCCGCATCGCCCGCGTGTGCGGGCGGCGCATAACAAATGAGTAAGGAGTGAGTGACATGACCATGTTCAATAAAGTCGTGAAGGAATTCAAATGGGGCCAGCACAATGTGCGCCTCGAAACGGGTGAGATCGCCCGTCAGGCAAGCGGTGCCGTCATCGTCGACGTCGAAGACACCGTCGTGCTCGCGACCGTCGTCGGCGCGAAGACCGCCAAGCCGGGTCAGGACTTCTTCCCGCTCACCGTCGACTACATCGAAAAGACCTATTCGGCCGGCAAGATCCCCGGCGGCTTCTTCCGCCGCGAAGGCCGTCCGTCGGAAGGCGAAACGCTGATCTCGCGCCTGATCGACCGTCCGCTGCGCCCGCTTTTCCCGGAAGGCTTCTACAACGAAGTGCAGGTCGTGATCCACGTCCTGTCGATCAATCCGGACATCCCCGCCGACATCCCCGCGCTGATCGGCGCGTCGGCGGCGCTCGCGATCTCGGGTCTGCCGTTCAACGGTCCCGTGGGCGCGGCGCGCGTGGCCTACATCAACAACGAGTACGTCCTGAACCCGACGCGCGCGCAGATCAAGCAGTCGCGCCTCGACCTCGTCGTGGCCGGTACGGAGCGCGCGGTGCTGATGGTGGAATCGGAAGCCGATCAGCTGCCCGAAGACGTGATGCTCGGCGCCGTGGTGTTCGGCCACGAGCAGATGCAAACGGCCATCGACGCGATCCACGAACTCGTGCGCGACGGCGGCAAGCCGGAGTGGGACTGGCAGCCGGCCCCGAAGGACGAAGCGCTGATCGCGCGCATCACCGACATCGCCTACAACGAACTGCTCGCGGCCTACCAGCTGCGCGACAAGCAGCAGCGCTCGGCCAGGCTGAAGGAGGTCTACGCGACGACCTCGGCGAAGCTCGAAGAAGCCGCCGCCGCGGCCGGCACGACGGCCGCCGACAAGGCCACGGTCGGCAACGTCCTGTTCGACCTCGAAGCGAAGATCGTCCGCTCGCAGATCCTGAACGGCGAGCCGCGCATCGACGGCCGCGACACGCGCACCGTGCGTCCGATCGAAATCCGCACGGGCGTGCTGCCGCGCACGCACGGCTCGGCGCTGTTCACGCGCGGCGAAACGCAGGCGCTGGTCGTCGCGACGCTCGGCACGAAGGGTGACGAGCAGATCATCGACGCGCTCGAAGGCGAGTACCGCGACCGCTTCATGCTCCACTACAACATGCCCCCGTTCGCGACCGGCGAAACGGGCCGCGTGGGTTCGCCCAAGCGCCGTGAAATCGGCCATGGCCGTCTCGCGAAGCGCGCGCTCGTCGCATGCCTGCCGAGCGCCGAGGAGTTCGGCTACTCGATCCGCGTCGTCTCGGAAATCACCGAGTCGAACGGTTCGTCGTCGATGGCTTCGGTCTGCGGCGGCTGTCTCGCGCTGATGGACGCCGGCGTGCCGATGAAGGCGCACGTCGCGGGCATCGCGATGGGCCTGATCCTCGAAGGCAACAAGTTCGCCGTGCTGACCGACATCCTCGGCGACGAAGATCACCTCGGCGACATGGACTTCAAGGTGGCGGGCACGGAAGCGGGCGTCACCGCGCTGCAGATGGACATCAAGATCCAGGGCATCACCCGGGAAATCATGCAGGTCGCGCTCGCGCAGGCGAAGGAAGGCCGCATTCACATTCTCGGCAAGATGACGCAAGCCGTCTCGGGCGCGAACACGGAGCTGTCGGCGTTCGCACCGCGCATGATTACGATCAAGATCAACCCGGAAAAAATCCGCGACGTGATCGGCAAGGGCGGTTCGGTGATCCGCGCGCTGACGGAAGAAACCGGCACGACGATCGACATTTCGGACGACGGCGTCGTGACCATCGCGAGCACGTCGAGCGAAGGCATGGCCGAGGCGAAGAAGCGCATCGAGAACATCACGGCTGAAATCGAAGTCGGCCAGGTGTACGAAGGCGCGGTCCTCAAGCTGCTTGATTTCGGCGCGATCGTGAACCTGCTGCCGGGCAAGGACGGTCTGCTGCACATTTCCGAGATCGCCAACGAGCGCATCAAGGACATCAACGACTACCTGAAGGAAGGCCAGATCGTGAAGGTCAAGGTCATCCAGACGGACGAGAAGGGCCGCGTGCGTTTGTCCGCCAAGGCGCTGCTCAACGAGCAGGCCAATGGCGGCGCACCGCAGGGCGAACCGCAGCAGTAACGCGGCAAGCTCGAACGGCCGGCAGCGTGCACAACGCGCCGGCCGTTTTTTATGACAATGAGGGTGAATGGCAGTGCGCACGCGTCAACGAGGTCGCGTGCGCAGCGCCATCCAGACTTGGGAGATACGAGATGAAGGCAGTCGAGATTACCGAATTCGGTGCGCCGGACGTGCTCAAGCTGGCCGAGCGGCCGGCCCCGGAGCCGAAATCCGGCGAAGTGCTGATCAAGGTGAGCGCCTCGGGCGTGAACCGGCCCGACGTGTTCCAGCGCAAGGGTTCCTATGCGCCGCCGCCGGGCATTTCCGACCTGCCGGGGCTCGAGGTGGCGGGGGAGATCGTCGGGGGCGCGATCGACGAGAAGAACAATCCGTTCGGCCTGAAAATCGGCGACCGCGTATGTGCGTTGATCGCGGGCGGCGGCTATGCCGAATACGTGGTCGCGCCGCTCGGGCAATGCTTGCCCGTGCCGAAGGGGCTGACCGATGTCGAAGCGGCGTCGCTGCCCGAAACCTTCTTCACGGTCTGGAGCAACGTGTTCCAGCGCGCGTACCTCGGTAAGGGCGAGGGTGGCGAGAACGAGACGTTGCTCGTGCAGGGCGGTTCGAGCGGCATCGGCGTGACGGCCATCCAGATCGCCCATGCGCTCGGCTTTCGCGTGTTCGCGACCGCGGGTTCGGACGACAAGTGCCGCGCCTGCGAGGCGCTTGGCGCCGACCGCGCCATCAACTATCGCACCGGCGATTTCGTGGAGGTCGTGAAGGCGCTGACGAACGATCGCGGCGTGGACGTGATTCTCGACATGGTTGCGGGCGGCTATGTAGCTCGTGAGCTTTCGGCGCTCGCCACGGGCGGCCGCATCGTGCTCATCGCAACGCTTGGCGGCTCGAAAGCCGAGCTCAACATGGGCGAGATTCTGCGCCGTCGGCTCACGGTTACGGGGTCGACGCTGCGCGCGCGCCCCGTGGAATTCAAGGCGCAGATCGCGCAGGAACTGAAAGCGAATGTCTGGCCGCTCATCGAAGAGGGTCGCATCAAGCCCGTCGTGTTTCGCGTGTTTCCGGCCGCACAGGCTGCCGAGGCGCATGCGCTGATGGAAAGCAGCGAGCACATCGGCAAAATCGTGCTCGACTGGAGCGGCGCGGCCTGAGATCGGACGCATGCGGTCGGTCTGATCGGGTTCATGCTTGATTCTTCGGCATTTTTTTCGCGTCTTTTTTGCGCATCGAGGCGGGCCGGTTTGACCCGCCTCGATTTCACGCAGTAAAATTATGTGTTTTGCGTCCGCTTTTAACAGCAACCGGAACAATGACGAAACAACGATCGAAGCTCGTAGTCGGTAACTGGAAGATGCATGGCCGCATCGCGGCCAATGCGGCATTGCTCGAAGGCGTCGCGCGCGGTGTGCAGGCGCTGCCCGCGGACGTGCGAGTCGGGGTGTGCGTGCCGTTCCCGTACCTCGCGCAGGCGCAAGGGCTGCTCGGCGGGAGCCGGGTTTCGTGGGGCGCGCAAGACGTTTCGGCGCACGAGCAGGGCGCTTACACGGGCGAGGTTGCGGCAGGCATGGTCGCCGATTTCGAAGCTGCGTTTGCGATCGTTGGCCACTCGGAGCGGCGCGCTTACCATGGCGAAAGTTCCGAAGTCGTCGCGGTGAAGGCGCAGAGAGCGCTCGCTGCGGGCCTTACGCCCATCGTCTGCGTGGGCGAGACGCTCGAGGAGCGCGAATCCGGTGCGACCGAACGCGTGGTCGGCGCGCAACTCGACGCGGTGCTGGCGGCGCTGTCGGCCGAAGAGGCGGCAAGTATCGTCGTCGCCTATGAGCCGGTCTGGGCTATCGGCACCGGCAAGAGCGCCAGTTCCGGGCAGGCGCAGCAGGTGCATGCGTTCTTGCGCGCGCGCCTTGCGGCCAAGGACGCGCAGGTAGCGGACGTGCCGCTGCTCTACGGCGGCAGCGTGAAGCCGGAAAATGCGGCGGAGCTCTTTCGACAGGCCGATATCGACGGTGGCCTGATTGGCGGCGCGTCGCTGAAAGAAGGCGATTTCCTCGCGATCTGCGCGGCCGCTGCGGCCGGTGCGAGCGTCGCAGGCTAAAGAAAGGCTTGTGCGCGCGCAAGGCGTCGTGCGGGCTGCTTACGCGTCCATCCCGGGAGGGTGGGCGTTCAACCAGGATTCAGGTGAGTGTGATGCTGTATTTGAAAACGTTGATTATCGTGGTTCAGCTTTTGTCGGCGCTGGGGGTGATCGGCCTCGTCTTGCTGCAGCACGGCAAAGGCGCGGACATGGGCGCTGCTTTCGGCAGCGGCGCGTCGGGTAGTCTGTTCGGTGCGAGCGGGTCGGCGAACTTTCTTTCGCGGACCACCGCCGTTCTCGCAACGGTCTTTTTCTGCTCGACGCTTGCTTTAACTTACCTGGGGTCGTATCATGCGAAGCCTTCGGCGGGCGTGCTTGGCGCTTCGGCTCCAGCCCCGGTCGTAGCCTCGGTTCCGGCTGTTTCGACACCGGCGGCATCTGCTCCAGGCGCAACCGCTTCGGCGGCGGCTTCGCCTGCTGCGGCGGCCTCGCAACCGGGCAACGATGTCCCGAAATAATTTTGAAAAACTCGTTTTTGTGCGTTGAACAAAGAGCGGAAACAAGTTAGAATTTAAATCTTGAAGCGATTCGCGGGTTGCAAAGAAATTGTTGTCCCGGATTGCATGTAGTGCCGACGTGGTGAAATTGGTAGACACGCTATCTTGAGGGGGTAGTGGCGAAAGCTGTGCGAGTTCGAGTCTCGCCGTCGGCACCAATGTTATCTAAAAAAATGCCAGCCGCTTGCTTCAGCTTCGGCTGGCATTTTTGCTTCTTACGTCGTGTTCATTTTCTGTTCGCAGCGCGAAGTACGTGAAGTGATTCCCGCGGAGCGATGCAAGTTCCAGCGGAACCTCAGAACTAACCGATATAGAGGATAGCCTTGAACCTCGCTGCCTATTTCCCCGTCCTTCTGTTCCTTCTTGTGGGTCTTGGTCTGGGCATAGCGCTGGTGACAATCGGCAAGGTCCTCGGTCCCAACCGGCCAGACAGCGAAAAAAATTCGCCGTACGAGTGCGGCTTCGAAGCGTTCGAAGACGCGCGCATGAAGTTCGACGTACGCTACTACCTGGTCGCCATTCTTTTCATCATCTTCGATCTCGAAACGGCGTTTCTGTTTCCGTGGGGTGTGGCCCTGCGCGACATCGGCTGGCCGGGCTTCCTGTCGATGATGCTGTTTCTGCTCGAATTCCTGCTGGGCTTTGCCTACATCTGGAAGAAAGGTGGTCTCGACTGGGAATAATGGGTTAATCGCCGGATAGCATGGGCGGCGCTGCGGGGATGCTGCGGGCTGCCCGTCTGGAGTGGAAAGCACATGAGTATCGAAGGGGTCTTGAAGGAAGGGTTTGTCACCACCACGGCCGACAAACTGATCAACTGGACGCGCACTGGCTCGCTGTGGCCGATGACGTTCGGTCTTGCGTGTTGCGCAGTCGAGATGATGCACGCGGGTGCGGCCCGCTATGACCTTGACCGTTTTGGCGTGGTGTTCCGTCCGAGCCCGCGTCAGTCGGACGTCATGATCGTCGCCGGCACGCTGTGCAACAAGATGGCGCCCGCGCTGCGCAAGGTCTACGATCAGATGGCCGAGCCGCGTTGGGTCATTTCGATGGGGTCGTGCGCCAACGGCGGCGGCTACTACCACTATTCGTATTCGGTCGTGCGCGGTTGTGATCGCATCGTGCCGGTCGACGTCTATGTGCCGGGTTGCCCACCGACAGCGGAAGCCCTGGTGTACGGGGTGATCCAGTTGCAGGCGAAGATCCGCCGCACCAGCACCATCGCCCGTCAATAAAGGCCGCGTGCCTCCCCACAATATGGCAAGCAAACTCGAGACCCTGAAAGCGAACCTCGAAGCGTCCCTTGGCGCGCGCATCGTCAGTCTCACCGAGGCGCTCGGCGAACTGACGCTGGTCGTCAAGGCAGGTGAGTACCTGGGCGTGGCCAAGGAGCTGCGCGACAATCCCTTGCTGCGCTTCGAGCAACTGCTCGACCTGTGCGGCGTCGATTACCAGACGTTCGGTGACGGCGCGTGGGAAGGCCCGCGCTTCGCCGCCGTGTCGCAACTGCTCTCCCTCACGAACAACTGGCGTTTGCGTCTGCGCGTGTTCGCGCCGGACGACGAGGTGCCCATCGTGCCCTCGGTTGTCGAGATCTGGAATTCGGCCAACTGGTACGAGCGCGAGGCGTTCGACCTGTACGGCATCGTCTTCGAAGGTCACCCCGACCTGCGCCGCATCCTGACCGACTATGGCTTCATTGGCCACCCGTTCCGCAAGGACTTCCCGGTTTCGGGCTATGTCGAAATGCGTTACGACCCGGAGCAGAAGCGCGTGGTCTACCAGCCCGTCACGATCGAGCCGCGCGAGATCACGCCACGTGTGATCCGCGAGGATCGTTACGGTGGTCTGAGGAAACACTAAGAGGGTCGCATGTCAGAGATCAAAAACTACACGCTCAACTTCGGCCCGCAGCACCCGGCAGCGCACGGTGTGCTGCGCCTCGTGCTCGAGCTCGACGGCGAAGTGATCCAGCGCGCCGACCCGCATATCGGCCTTCTGCATCGTGCGACGGAAAAGCTCGCCGAGAACAAGACGTTCATCCAGTCGGTGCCGTACATGGACCGTCTCGACTACGTGTCGATGATGGTCAACGAACACGGCTATGTGCTCGCCATCGAGAAGTTGCTCGGCATCGAAGTGCCGGTTCGCGCGAAGTACATCCGCGTGCTGTTCGACGAAGTCACGCGCGTGCTGAACCACCTGATGTGGATCGGCTCGCACGCGCTCGACGTCGGCGCGATGGCGGTGTTCCTCTACGCGTTCCGCGAGCGTGAAGACCTGATGGACGTCTACGAGGCGGTCTCGGGCGCGCGCATGCACGCGGCTTACTATCGTCCGGGCGGCGTGTATCGCGACCTGCCCGACGCAATGCCGCAATACAAGGCGTCGAAAATCCACAACGAGAAGGCGCTTGCCCGCATGAACGAGGCACGCCAGGGTTCGGTGCTGGATTTCATCGACGACTTCTTCACGCGCTTTCCCGGTTGCGTCGACGAGTACGAAACGCTCCTCACCGACAACCGCATCTGGAAGCAGCGTCTCGTGGGCATCGGCGTGGTGAGCCCCGAGCGCGCGATGCAGCTTGGTCTCACGGGCGCGATGCTGCGCGGGTCGGGCATCGAGTGGGATCTGCGCAAGAAGCAGCCGTACGAGGTCTACGACCAGATGGATTTCGACATCCCGGTGGGCGTGAACGGCGACTGCTACGACCGCTATCTCGTGCGCGTCGAAGAAATGCGCCAGTCCACGCGCATTGTGAAACAGTGCATTGAGTGGCTGCGCAAGAATCCGGGTCCCGTGATGATCGACAATCACAAAATTGCGCCGCCTTCGCGCGTAAACATGAAGTCAAACATGGAAGAGCTGATTCACCACTTCAAGCTCTTCACGGAAGGCTTCCACGTGCCCGAAGGCGAGGCTTACGCTGCCGTCGAACATCCGAAGGGTGAATTCGGCATCTACCTGGTGTCAGATGGCGCGAACAAGCCGTATCGTCTGAAGATCCGTGCGCCGGGTTACGCCCACCTGTCCGCGCTCGATGAAATGGCGCGCGGTCACATGATTGCCGACGCGGTCACGATCATCGGCACGCAGGACATCGTGTTCGGCGAAATCGACCGCTAAAGCGGCGCGCGGTAAGGTGCGCCCGGTCCCGGGCGCTCGCAGCATGGAACGCCACGTCTGTCGCAGCGAGTGCGTAATAACGCGCGGCAGGTTTTCGTTCGGTAGGAATTGAAAGAGTCGTGTCTGAAAATGATCTCAGCTGAAGGCCTGAAAGAAATCGATCGCGCGTTGACGAAGTATCCCGCCGATCAGAAGCAGTCCGCCGTGATGGCGGCCTTGGCCGTTGCTCAGGAAGAGCATGGCTGGCTGTCGCCCGAACTCATGCAGTTCGTGGCCGACTACCTTGGCATGCCGCCTGTCGCGGTCCAGGAAGTCGCCACGTTCTACACGATGTTCGAGACGAGGCCTGTCGGCAAGCACAAGATCACGCTCTGCACGAATCTGCCGTGCCAGCTCGGCCCTGAAGGCGGCTCGGAAAGCGCCGCCGAATACCTGAAGCAGAAGCTCGGAATCGACTTCGGCGAAACCACGCCCGACGGCAAGTTCACCTTGAAGGAAGGTGAGTGCATGGGCGCGTGCGGCGACGCACCGGTGATGCTCGTGAACAATCACCGCATGTGCAGCTTTATGAGCCGCGAGAAGATCGACCAGCTGCTCGAGGAGCTTTCGAAATGACTTCGTTGCACGACCGTCACATCAAACCGCTGATTCTCGCGGGACTCAATGGCGAGAACTGGCATCTCGAAGACTACGTTGCGCGAGGCGGCTACAAGCAGCTGCGCCGTATCCTCGAGGAAAAGATTCCGCCCGAGCAGGTGATCGCCGACGTAAAGGCGGGCGGTCTGCGCGGCCGCGGTGGTGCGGGTTTCCCGACGGGCCTGAAGTGGAGCTTCATGCCGCGTCAGTTCCCGGGCCAGAAATATCTCGTCTGCAACTCGGACGAGGGTGAGCCGGGCACGTTCAAGGACCGCGACATCCTGCGCTGGAATCCGCATGCGGTGATCGAAGGCATGACCATCGGCGCGTACGCGATGGGTATCACCGTGGGTTACAACTACATCCACGGCGAGATTTTCGAGGTGTATCGCCGCTTCGAGGCTGCGCTGGAAGAAGCGCGCCAGGCCGGCTACCTCGGCGAGAACATTCTCGGCACGGACTTCTCGTTCCAGCTGCACGCGCACCATGGCTATGGCGCGTACATCTGCGGCGAGGAAACGGCGCTGCTCGAGTCGCTCGAAGGCAAGAAGGGCCAGCCGCGCTTCAAGCCGCCTTTCCCGGCGAGCTTCGGCGTGTACGGCAAGCCGACCACGATCAACAACACCGAGACCTTCGCCGCGGTGCCGTTCCTGCTGACCGTCGGTCCGCAGGCGTACATGGAGCTCGGCAAGCCGAACAACGGCGGCACGAAGATCTTCTCGGTCTCCGGCGACGTGGAGCGTCCAGGCAACTACGAGATTCCGCTCGGCACCCCGTTCGCGAAGCTCATGGAACTGGCCGGCGGCGTGCGCGGCGGCAAGAAGCTCAAGGCCGTGATTCCGGGCGGGTCGTCGGCGCCGGTCATTCCGGGCGAGCTGATGATGCAGACGGACATGGATTATGACTCCATCGCCAAGCAGGGCTCGATGCTCGGCTCGGGCGCCGTGATCGTCATGGACGAAACGCGCTGCATGGTGCGCTCGCTGCTACGCCTCTCGTACTTCTATTACGAAGAGTCGTGCGGACAGTGCACGCCGTGCCGCGAAGGCACGGGCTGGCTGTATCGCGTGGTGAACCGCATCGAGCATGGCGAGGGCCGCCAGGAAGACCTGGACCTGTTGAACTCGGTGGCCGGCAACATCATGGGCCGCACGATCTGCGCGCTCGGCGACGCAGCGGCCATGCCGGTGCGGGGCATGCTCAAGCACTATTGGGACGAATTCGAATATCACGTGCACAACAAGCGTTGTCTCGTCGGCGGACATGCCGGCTCGCACGCGGCCCCGGAAACGGCGGCCGCCTGACCGGCGGGAAGCGACAGCGCGTTGTGCGCGAACCGCGTGGCACGACGCAACGGCGATGTGACGGGGAATGCCGCTGTGAAATTGAGCGGTAACAGGTTAGGGACGATTAACCATCATGGTTGAACTTGAAATAGACGGCAAGAAGGTGCAGGTGCCCGAAGGCAGCATGGTGATCCAGGCTGCGCAGCGGGTCGACACGTACATTCCGCACTTCTGCTATCACAAGAAGCTGTCCATCGCGGCCAACTGCCGGATGTGTCTCGTCGATGTCGAGAAGATGCCGAAGGCCGTGCCTGCGTGCGCGACGCCGGTGTCGCAAGGCATGGTCGTGCGCACGATGTCGGACAAGGCCGTTCAGGGGCAGCAAGCCGTGATGGAGTTCCTGCTGATCAACCACCCGCTCGATTGCCCGATCTGCGATCAGGGCGGCGAATGCCAGTTGCAGGATCTGGCGGTCGGTTACGGCAAGTCGGCTTCGCGTTATAGCGAAGAGAAGCGCGTGGTGTTCCACAAGAACGTCGGCCCGCTCATTTCGATGGAAGAGATGTCGCGCTGCATCCACTGCACGCGCTGCGTGCGCTTCGGCGACGAGATCGCCGGCGTGATGGAACTCGGCATGCTCGGCCGCGGCGAGCACTCGGAAATCACGTCGTTCGTCGGCAAGACGGTCGATTCGGAGCTCTCGGGCAACATGATCGACCTGTGCCCGGTCGGCGCGCTCACGAGCAAGCCTTTCCGCTTCTCGGCGCGTACCTGGGAACTGTCGCGCCGCAAGTCGGTGAGCCCGCACGACGGCACGGGCGCGAACCTCGTCGTGCAGGTGAAGAACAACCGCGTGATGCGCGTGCTGCCGTTCGAGAACGAATCCATCAACGAATGCTGGATCTCGGACAAGGACCGCTTCTCGTACGAAGGCCTGAACAGCGAAGACCGCCTCACGCGCCCGATGATCAAGCAGGGCGGGCAGTGGGTCGAGACCGACTGGCAGACCGCGCTCGAATACGTCGTGAAGGGCATCAAGGGCATTAGCGACGAGCACGGCGAGAACCAGCTCGCGCTGCTCATGAGCCCGCACAGCACGACCGAGGAACTCTATCTCGCGAAGCAGTTCGCGGATGCGATCGGCACGCCGAACGTCGACTTCCGCCTGCGCCAGAGCGACTTCTCGGCGCCGCTCGAAGGCGCGCCGTGGCTCGGCACGAAGATCGCCGAACTTTCGTATGCCGACTCGGCGTTCGTGATCGGCTCGTTCCTGCGCCGCGATCACGCGCTTTTCGCCGCGCGTCTGCGCCAGGCAGCGAAGGGCGGCGCACAGGTCACGTTCCTGCAAGCTACCGCCGACGGTTCGCTGATCCCGAACGCGCAGCGTATCGTTGCGGCGCCTTCGGCATGGCTCGACGAACTGGCTTCGATCGCAGCGGCCGTCGCCGAAGCGAAGGGCGTCGCAGTGCCGGAAGGCTTCGCCGGCGCGCAAGCCGGAGAAGCCGCGAAGCAGGTCGCCGCATCGCTTGCGAACGGTGAGCGCCGCTTCGTGCTGCTCGGCAACGCCGCGGTCCAGCATCCGGAATTCTCGCGTCTGCATGCAGCCGCGCAGTTCATCGCCGAAACGACGGGCGCGACGCTCGGTTTTCTGACGGAAGCGGCCAACACGGTCGGCGCGCATCTCGCGGGCGCACTGCCGGGCCGCGATGGCCTGAACGCTCGCGAAGCGTTCGAGCAGCCGCGCAAGGGCTATCTGCTCTTCAACGTCGAGCCGGAATTCGACACGGCCAACCCGGCCGCCGCGCGCGCCGCGCTTGCGCAGGCCGAAATGGTCGCCGTGTTTTCGCCGTACAAGACGGGTGTCGACTACGCGGACGTGCTGTTGCCCATCGCGCCGTTCACGGAAACGTCGGGCACCTTCGTCAACGCCGAAGGGACGGCTCAGACCTTCAACGGCGTCGTGCGCCCGCTCGGCGACACGCGCCCCGCCTGGAAGGTCCTGCGCGTGCTGGGCACGCTGCTGGGCGCCCCTGGCTTCGAATACGACACGGCCGAAGAGGTGCGCCGCAAGGCCCTCGGCGACGGCAGCTTCGAAGGCCGCCTCTCGAACAAGGCCGGCGCGGCGGTTGCGCGCGGCAGCCTCGCGAAGGCCGCTGAAGGCCGCTTCGAGCGCATCGCCGACGTGCCGATCTATCACGCCGATCAAATCGTGCGCCGCGGCGAAGCGCTGCAGCTCACCACGGCTGCGCGCGTGGCGAACGCCATCGGCCTGCCGGCTGCATACTTCGACCAGCTTGGCCTGAAGGAAGGCGACGCCGTGCGCGTGCGCCAGGGCGAGCGCTCGGTGACCGCGCCGGCGACGCGCGATGCGAATCTTGCGCCGACGGTGGTGCGCGTGTCGGCGGCCACGCCGGCCGGTGCGCAACTCGGCAGCCTGTTCGGTGAACTGCTGGTGGAGAAGGCGTAAATGAGCTTGTTCGATACGATCAATGCAGGCGGCAGCCAACTGCTCGGCGTGGCCTGGCCCACCGTCTGGGCGCTGGTGCGCATTCTCGTCGTCGCGGTGGTGATCCTGCTGTGCGTCGCGTACCTGATTCTCTGGGAGCGCAAGCTGATCGGCTGGATGCACGTGCGTCTCGGTCCGAACCGCGTGGGTCCCGCAGGTCTGTTGCAGCCGATTGCCGACGTGCTGAAGCTGCTTTTGAAGGAAGTCATTCAGCCCGCGCAGGCGAGCCGCTGGATCTACATGGTCGCGCCGATCATGGTGGTGGTGCCGGCTTTCGCGGTCTGGGCGGTGATTCCGTTCCAGGCGGGCGCGGTGCTCGGCGACATCAACGCCGGTTTGCTCTACGTGATGGCGATTTCGTCGATCGGTGTCTACGGCGTGATCCTCGCAGGCTGGGCCTCGAACTCGAAATATGCGTTCCTCGGTTCGATGCGTGCCGCGGCGCAGATGGTCTCGTACGAAATCGCGATGGGCTTCGCGCTCGTCGTCGTGCTGATGGTCTCGGGCAGCCTGAACCTCTCGGCTATCGTCGAAGGTCAGATGCGCGGCATGTTCGCGAACTGGGGCATCACGTTCCTCTCGTGGAACTGGCTGCCGCTGCTGCCGATGTTCGTCGTCTACTTCATCTCGGGCCTCGCTGAAACGAACCGCCATCCGTTCGACGTGGTGGAAGGGGAGTCGGAAATCGTCGCGGGTCACATGATCGATTACTCGGGTATGGCGTTCGCGCTGTTCTTCCTCGCCGAGTACATCAACATGATCGTGATCTCGGCGCTCGCCTCGGTGCTGTTCCTTGGTGGCTGGAGCGCACCGTTCTCGTTCCTCGACTTCATCCCGGGCGTGTTCTGGCTGGTGCTGAAGGTCTTCCTCCTCCTGTCGGTTTTCATCTGGGCCCGCGCCACGTTTCCGCGCTATCGCTATGACCAGATCATGCGTCTCGGCTGGAAGGTGTTCATTCCGGTGTGCATCGTGTGGCTGATCGTGGTCGGCTTCTGGTACATGTCGCCGTTGAGCATCTGGAAATAAGGGGCGAACGAAACCATGAACGCTATCCAAAACTTCTTCAAGACGTTTTTCCTGGCCGAACTGCTCAAGGGCCTCGCGCTGACGGGTCGTTACACCTTCAAGCGCAAGTTCACCGTGCAGTTCCCGGAAGAAAAGACGCCGATTTCCCCGCGTTTTCGCGGCCTGCACGCGCTGCGACGCTATGAAAATGGCGAAGAGCGCTGCATTGCGTGCAAGCTGTGCGAGGCCGTGTGCCCCGCGCTTGCGATCACGATCGAATCGGAAGTGCGCGAGGACAACACGCGCCGCACGACGCGTTACGACATCGACCTGACCAAGTGCATCTTCTGCGGTTTCTGCGAAGAGAGCTGCCCGGTCGACTCGATCGTCGAAACGCACATTCTCGAGTATCACGGCGAGAAGCGCGGCGACCTGTATTTCACGAAGGATATGCTGCTGGCCGTCGGCGATCGCTATGAAGCGCAGATCGCGGCAAACAAGGCAGCAGATGCACCGTACCGTTGATCTTTCAGTTTGACGCTGCATCGGCCCGCGGTTCGGGCCGGCTGCGGGGAACGCGCGTGCCGAACGCCCGCGCTTTGCCGCAGCCTGACCGCCGCGGCGCGACGCTCCCTGGTCTGGCCGCCAGTCTGCGCCGCGCAATCCGCCTCACGAAGGCCTCAACGATGAACCAGTAATCATGGAATTCACGACCGTCCTGTTCTACATCTTCGCTCTGCTGCTCACGCTATCAGGGCTGAAGGTGATCACCTCGCGCAATCCTGTCTCGTCCGCGCTCTTCCTCGTGCTCGCGTTCTTCAACGCGGCCGCGATCTGGATGCTGCTGGAGGCCGAATTCCTCGCGATCCTGCTGGTTCTCGTCTACGTGGGCGCGGTGATGGTGCTGTTCCTGTTCGTGGTGATGATGCTGGACATCAACATCGACGTGCTAAGCCGCGATTTCAAGCGCTTCATCCCGGTTGCGACCATCGTGGGCGCGATCATCGTGGTCGAAACCGCGCTGATCCTGTGGCACGGCTACGGCGCGACGAGCACGCCGGTGCCTGACAATTCGCCGGCCGCCGCCGCTGCGGTGTCGAACGCGCACCTGATCGGCAAGATCATCTACACCGACTACATCTTCGCCTTCGAAGTCGCCGGCCTCGTGCTGCTGGTGGCGATCGTCGCGGCCATTGCGCTGACCGTGCGCGAGCCGAAGGACGCGAAGCGCCAGAACGTTTCCAGGCAGGTCGGCGTGCGCCGCCAGGACCGCGTGCGTCTCGTGAAGATGCAAGCCGTGAAGGAAGTTCCGGAAGTGGCCGAAACCGACAAGGCCGCCGCGGAAGCGACCGGCGTGGCCGCGCCGGTCCCGTCCGGTTCCGGCACCAAGAGCTAAGCGCCAAGGAGCGAATGACTATGTTGACACTGGCCCATTACCTCGTCCTCGGCGCGATCCTTTTTGCGATCTCGATCGTCGGCATTTTTCTCAATCGGCGCAACGTCATCATCATCCTGATGGCGATCGAGCTGATGCTGTTGGCGGTGAACACGAACTTCGTCGCGTTCTCGCATTACCTCGGTGACGTTCACGGACAGATTTTCGTGTTCTTCGTGCTAACTGTTGCGGCAGCGGAAGCCGCGATTGGTCTGGCTATTCTTGTGACTCTGTTCCGCAGCCTCGACACGATCAACGTCGAGGACCTCGATCAGCTCAAAGGCTAAGGCAGGCTGCTATGGCAACAACACTCAACGAAACCTTATTGCTGGCGATTCCGCTGGCGCCTCTCGCCGGTTCTCTCATTGCCGGTCTGTTCGGCAAGTCGGTCGGGCGCGCGGGCGCGCATACGGTGACCATTCTCGGCGTCGCGATTGCGTTCGTGCTCTCGTGCATCACGTTCTTCGACGTGCTGAACGGCGCGAGCTTCAACGCGACCGTCTACGAATGGATGTCGGTTGGCGGCCTGAAGTTCGAAGTCGGCTTCCTCATCGACTCGTTGACAGCGCTCATGATGGTCGTCGTGACCTTCGTGTCGCTGATGGTTCACGTCTACACGGTCGGCTACATGGCGGAGGAGGAGGGCTACCAGCGCTTCTTCTCGTACATCGCGCTCTTCACGTTCTCGATGCTGATGCTCGTGATGAGCAACAACTTCCTGCAGCTGTTCTTCGGCTGGGAAGCGGTGGGCCTCGTCTCGTATCTGCTGATCGGCTTCTACTTCAAGCGTGAGAGCGCCATCTGCGCGAACATGAAGGCGTTCATCGTGAACCGCATCGGCGACTTCGGCTTCCTGCTCGGCATCGGCCTGCTGCTCGCGTACGGCGGCTCGCTGAACTACAACGACGTGTTCTCGAAGAGCCACGAACTGGCCGCGCTGACGTTCCCCGGCACCTCGTGGAACCTGCTGACGGTCGCGTGTATCTGCCTCTTCATCGGCGCGATGGGCAAGTCGGCGCAGTTCCCGCTGCACGTCTGGCTGCCCGATTCGATGGAAGGCCCGACGCCGATCTCCGCGCTGATCCACGCGGCCACCATGGTGACGGCCGGCATCTTCATGGTCGCGCGCATGTCGCCGCTGTTCGAGCTTTCGGAAGCCGCGCTGTCGTTCATCGTCGTGATCGGCGCCATCACCGCGCTGTTCATGGGCTTCCTCGGCGTGGTCCAGAACGACATCAAGCGCGTGGTCGCGTACTCCACGCTTTCGCAGCTCGGTTACATGACGGTCGCGCTCGGCGTGTCCGCTTACCCCGTCGCGATCTTCCACCTGATGACGCACGCGTTCTTCAAGGCGTTGCTGTTCCTCGGCGCGGGTTCGATCATCATCGGCATGCACCACGACCAGGACATGCGCAACATGGGCGGCCTGCGCAAGTACATGCCCATCACGTGGATCACCTCGCTCGTCGGCTCGCTCGCGCTGATCGGCACGCCGTTCTTCTCGGGCTTCTATTCGAAGGATTCGATCATCGACGCCGTGAAGCTCTCGCACCTGCCGGGTTCGGGCTTCGCTTACTTCGCGGTGGTGGCCAGCGTGTTCGTCACGGCGCTGTACTCGTTCCGCATGTACTTCCTCGTGTTCCACGGTGAAGAACGCTTCCGCGGTCCGAAGCACCCCGACTCGCCGATGGGCGCCGAAGAGGCCGCGCATCATGACGAAGCGCATCACCACGCGCACGTGCCGCACGAGTCGCCGTGGGTGATCTGGGTGCCGCTCGTGCTGCTCGCGATTCCTTCGGTGATCGCCGGTGCGATTGCGATCCAGCCGCTGCTTTTCGGCGACTACTTCTCGCACGGCGTGGCGTTCCAGAACGTTATCTTCATCGGGCAAAACCATCCGGCGCTTGCCGAGATGGGCGAAGAATTCCAGGGTTGGGCCGCGATGGGCGCGCATGCGTTCTCGGGTCTGCCGGTGTGGCTCGCGCTCGCGGGTGTGGTGGTGGCGTGGTTCTTCTACATGAAGCGCCCGGAACTGCCGGCCGTCGTGTCGCGCACGTTCTCGCCGGTCTACAAGCTGCTGGTTAACGCGTATTACCTCGACAAGATCAACGAAATCGTCTTCGCTCGCGGAGCGGTCGCCATCGGTCGCGGTCTGTGGAAGGAGGGCGATGTCGTCGTGATCGACGGCGTCGTAAACGGGAGCGCCAAGTTTATCGGCTGGTTTGCATCTGTCATTCGGTTCCTGCAATCCGGCTATATCTACCACTACGCATTTGCCATGATCATTGGCATGCTTGGCCTCCTTACCCTGTTTGTAACGCTCAGCGGCAAATAAGGCGAGGAAACGCATGCACGCAACTCCGATTCTCAGTATTGCGATCTGGATGCCGATCGTATTCGGCATCATCGTTCTTGTAGTGGGTTCCCGTCGGAACCCGAGCGCGGACCGCTGGCTCGCGCTCATCGGTTCGGTGCTTAGTTTCCTCGTCACCCTTCCGCTCGTTGCGGGCTTCGATACGACCACGGCTTCCCTGCAGTTCGAGGAGAAGTCGGTCTGGATCGAACGGTTCAATATTGCGTATCACCTGGGCGTCGACGGCATCGCGATGTGGTTCGTGGTGCTCACGGCGCTCATTACCGTGATCGTCGTGATCGCGGGCTGGCAGGTCATCACGAAGAACGTCGCACAGTATTACGCGGCGTTCCTCATCCTGTCGGGTCTCATGATCGGCGTTTTCTGCGCCGCCGACGGTCTGCTGTTCTACGTGTTCTTCGAAGCCACGCTCATTCCGATGTACATCATCATCGGCGTGTGGGGCGGCCCGAATCGCGTGTATGCAGCGTTCAAGTTCTTTCTCTACACGCTGGCCGGCTCGCTGCTCATGCTGGTCGCGTTGCTGTACCTCTACCGCGTGACGGGTACCTTCGACCTCGCCGCCTGGCAGGCCGCGAAGATTGCCATGACACCGCAAATTTTGCTGTTCATCGCGTTCTTCTTCGCATTCGCCGTCAAGGTGCCGATGTGGCCGGTGCACACGTGGTTGCCGGACGCGCACGTCGAGGCGCCCACGGGCGGCTCGGTGGTGCTGGCCGCCATCATGCTCAAGCTCGGCGCGTACGGTTTCCTGCGTTTCTCGCTGCCGGTCGCGCCGGACGCGAGCCACTACCTGGCGCCGGTCATCATCACGCTGTCGTTGATCGCCGTGATCTACATCGGCCTCGTGGCGATGGTGCAGGCGGACATGAAGAAGCTGGTCGCGTATTCGTCGATTGCTCACATGGGCTTCGTCACGCTCGGCTTCTTTATGTTCGGCCCGTCGAGCCAGCTCGCGATGGAAGGCGGGATCGTCCAGATGATCTCGCACGGCTTCGTCTCGGGCGCCATGTTCCTGTGCATCGGCGTGCTGTATGACCGCATGCACACGCGCGACATCGCCGACTACGGCGGCGTGGTCAACACCATGCCGAAGTTCGCGGCGCTGGTCATGCTGTTCGCGATGGCCAACTGCGGCTTGCCGGGCACCTCGGGATTCGTCGGCGAATTCATGGTGATTCTGGCCGCAGTGCAGTACAACTTCTGGATCGCTTTCGGGGCGGCGTTCACGCTGATCCTGGGCGCGGCCTATACGTTGTGGATGTACAAGCGGGTGTACTTCGGCGCGATCGCCAACGATCATGTTCGCGAGCTGAAGGACATCAACTGTCGCGAATACTTCATTCTTGCGGTGCTCGCGCTGTTTACGCTTTTCATGGGCATCTACCCGAAGCCCTTTACCGATGTGATGCACGTTTCCGTGGAAAACCTCCTCTCCCACGTCGCAGTGTCGAAACTGCCGCTGTCACAGTAATACCGAGCGGAGGAACAAAAGATCATGCCAAACGCCCCTTTGAACGCTCTGCTGCCCGACGCCCTGGTGATGACCGGCCTCGTCGTCGCGTGGCTCAACGACACGTTCTCCGGTCCTTCGGGCCGGCGCACGACCTATTTCATCGCGCTGCTGACCACGGTCGTAGCCGGTATCTGGTTTGCGGCGAACGCGTTCGATCCGCACGTGTACTACTACTTCACGCGGATGTACGTGATCGACCCATTCGCGAGCGCGATGAAATCGGTGGTCACGCTTGGCTACGCGGTGTCGATCGTGTATTCGCGCAAGTATCTCGAAGACCGCGACATGTTCCGGGGCGAGTTCTTCCTGCTCGGCATGTTCTCGCTGCTCGGCCAGATCACGATGATCTCGGGCAACAACTTCCTTACGCTATACCTCGGCCTCGAGCTGATGTCGCTCTCGCTCTACGCGGTCATCGCGCTGCGACGTGACGCGACGCAGTCGAACGAAGCAGCCATGAAGTACTACGTGCTGGGCGCGCTCGCGTCGGGTTTCCTGCTGTATGGCATTTCGATGCTGTACGGCGCGACCGGCTCGCTCGAGCTGAACGAAGTGTTCAAGGCCGTAGCCTCGGGCCACATCAACGACATCGTCCTGCTGTTCGGCGTGGTGTTCATCGTGGCGGGCGTGGCGTTCAAGATGGGCGCGGTACCGTTCCACATGTGGGTGCCCGACGTCTATCAAGGCGCGCCCACGGCGATGACGCTGCTCACCGGCGGTGGCCCGAAGGTCGCGGCATTCGCGTGGGCCGTGCGCTTCCTCGTGATGGGTCTGCTGCCGCTGGCTGTCGACTGGCAGGAAATGCTCATCATCCTCGCCGCACTCTCGATGATCGTCGGCAACATCACGGGTATCGTGCAGCGCAACGTCAAGCGTATGCTCGCGTACTCGGCCATTTCGAACATGGGCTTCGTGCTGCTCGGCCTGCTGGCCGGCATCGTCGACAACAAGGCGACGGGCGCAGCCAGCGCGTACAGCTCGGCCATGTTCTACAGCATCGTCTACCTGATCACGACGCTCGGGTCGTTCGGCATCGTCATGCTGCTCGCCCGTCGCGACTTCGAAGCCGAAACGCTCGACGACTTCAAGGGTCTGAACCAGCGCAGCCCTGTGTTCGCGTTCGTCATGATGCTCATGATGTTCTCGCTCGCCGGCATTCCGCCGACGGTCGGCTTCTACGCGAAGCTTGCGGTGCTCGAAGCGACGATGAACGCGGGCCTTACGTGGCTTGCCGTGCTTGCTGTAATCACGTCGCTGTTCGGCGCGTTCTACTACCTGCGTATTGTCAAGCTCATGTACTTCGACGCGCCGCAGGACACGTCGCCGATCGAAAGCCACGCGTGCAATCGCGCGCTGCTCACGCTCAACGGCGCCGCGGTGCTCGTGCTCGGCATCATCCCGGGTCCGCTGATGTCGCTCTGCCTGCAGGCCGTTTCGCACACGCTGCCGCTCTAATGTCGGCAGCAGGCTGGTTTATCGTGCTGTTGGCGCTCGCGGGCGCCAACCTGCCGTTTCTTAACCAGCGGTTGTTCGGCATCGTGCCGCTTCGCGCATCGAAGAAAAGTGCGTGGATTCGCATCGCTGAAATGATCGTGCTGTATTTTGTGGTCGGCGCGTTCGGCTTCCTGCTGGAGGCGCGCGCCGGTAACCGCTTTGAACAGGGCTGGCAGTTCTACGCGATCACCTTCAGTCTTTTTGTCGTATTCGCGTTTCCCGGCTTCGCCTGGCAATATCTCGTCAAACGCCGCCTGGCGTGATGCGCGCGGCCGGCGCGCAATTCGACCGATTCCATTTCAAGCGTCGCGCGCGACCTCCCGATCCCCTTTTGAGCACCACGAGGCTGAATATGGCTGAACATCATCAACACGACCCGGCGCTCGCCGAGACGTGCGTGGAAAGCACAACACTCTACGTGGGCAACTTTCTGACCCTCAAGCGCGACACGGTGGCCCTGCCGGATGGCCACCACGCCACGCGTGAGTTCGTCCAGCATCCTGGCGCCGTGATGGTGATTCCGCTCTTCGACGACGGGCGCGTGCTGATGGAGCGCCAGTACCGCTATCCGCTTGCGCGCGTGATGACGGAATTCCCGGCCGGCAAGCTCGATCCGCAGGAGGGCGCGCTGGCCTGCGCAATCCGCGAACTGAAGGAGGAGACGGGCTATACGGCGCGCGAATACGTCTATTTGACGCAAATACATCCGGTGATCTCGTATTCGACCGAGTTCATCGACATCTATCTCGCGCGCGGCCTGACGGCGGGCAAGGCGCAACTCGATGATGGCGAGTTTCTCGAGACCTTCACGGCAACGGTTCCCGAACTGCTCGAATGGGTGCGCACCGGCAAGATCACTGACGTGAAGACGATCATCGGCACGTTCTGGCTCGAAAAGGCGCTTTCGGGCGCATGGCCGATGGCGAAGCCGGAGCAGGGCTGAGACGCGCGAAGCACGTCGTTGTCCCGATAGAACGGCGGCCGCGTGGCCGCCGTTGTCATTTTTGGGCGCGCGCGCGCGCGTATCCCGGCGGCGCTACAATCGAACCCCCGGGAAAGTCCCGGGTGGCTGGCCACAAGATTTTTTCGAACGGTCGTTCTTAAATTTACGATTTGCGCTAAACTCATCGCAAGCCTCGATTCCCCATGAAGGTCCTCGATTTACAGTGTCCAGACGGCCATCGGTTTGAAGGCTGGTTCGCATCGGTTGACGATTACGAGTCGCAACTGTCCCGCAAACTGGTCGAATGTCCGATGTGCGGCGCGACCCACGTGAGCCGCTTGCCGTCCGCGCCCCGGCTGAACCTGTCCGGCGCGAGCGAGACGCCTCGAGCGTCGCCTCGCGACCCGGCAGAGCACTGGCAGGCGCATGCGATGCGCGTGATTCGCGAGGTCCTCGATAAGACGGAGAACGTGGGCGACCGTTTCGCCGAGGAGGCGCGGCGCATTCACTACAAGGAAGCGCCGTCGCGCAACATTCGTGGAGTCGCATCCGCGGAAGATGCGCAAGCTCTCGTCGAAGAAGGCATCGATGTGATGCCGCTGCCGGTTCCGGCCGCGCTGAAGGGCCCGCTGCAATAACGCCGTGCGGGTCTTCGTCGCGGCGCGGGGTTCGTTCCGCACCGGCAGCGGCCAGGAGACACTGCGCATGGATCTGGACTACACCCCCGCCGACGGCGCATTTCGCGCCGAAATCCGCGCCTGGCTCGAGGCCAATCTGCCTCAGGCGACGCGCGACAAGGTTCTCAACCACAAGCGCCTCACTCGCGACGACATCGCAAGCTGGCACAAGCTGCTTGGCCAGCGCGGCTGGTCCGCGCCCGCGTGGCCCGTCGAATGGGGCGGCCCCGGCTGGACCGAAACGCAGCGCCACATCTGGGACGCCGAGTGCGGACGCATCGGCGCGCCGATGGTCTTGCCGTTCGGCGTTTCGATGGTCGCGCCCGTGCTCATGAAGTATGGCAGCGAGGCCCAGAAGCGCCGCTATCTGCCGCGCATCCTCTCCGGCGAAGACTGGTGGTGCCAGGGTTACTCGGAGCCCGGCTCGGGTTCGGATCTCGCATCGCTGCGTACGCGCGCGGGCCTCGTCAAAAGTGGCGAGGGCGACCACTACGTCGTGAATGGCCAGAAGACGTGGACCACGCTCGGTCAGCACGCCGACATGATGTTTTGCCTCGTGCGCACCGATCCCGCCGCGAAGAAGCAGGAGGGCATCTCTTTCCTGCTGATCGACATGAAGACGCCGGGCATTACCGTGCGTCCGATCATCACGCTCGACGAAGATCATGAGGTCAACGAAGTCTTCTTCGAAGACGTGAAGGTGCCGGTCGAGAATCTCGTCGGCGAGGAGAACCGCGGCTGGACCTACGCGAAGTATCTGCTGGGCCACGAGCGTACCGGTATTGCGCGCGTGGGCGCGTCGAACCGCGAACTCGCGTTCCTCAAGAGCGTTGCGCTCAAGCAGAAGAAGCACGGCAAGCCGCTGCTCGAAGATCCGGTGTTCGCCGCGCGCGTAGCGGCCGTGGAAATCGAGCTCATGGCGCTCGAAGTCACCGCCGAGCGGGTGATCGCGAGTGCGTCCAACGGACGCGGACCGGGCCCCGAGGCGTCGATGCTCAAGATCAAGGGCACCGAGATCCAGCAGGCGCTGACCGAGTTGATGCTCGATGCGATCGGCCCGCTCGCAGCGCCGTTCGATCCGGCTTTCCTCGACGGCGAGCGCGAACACGCGGCCGGTGGCGACGACGACGCGGCTCCGCTCGCGGCGTACTACTTCAACTATCGCAAGACGTCGATTTACGGCGGGTCGAACGAAATCCAGAAGAACATCATCGCGCAGATGATTCTGGGGATTTGAGGAGCGGCGCAATGAACTTCAATTTCACCGAAGAGCAACAGCAACTCGCTGGCGCGTTGCGTCGCTATCTCGACAAGAACTACGGCTTCGAAGCGCGCCAGGCGATCGTGAAGACGGGCGCGGGCGTTTCGAGCGAACACTGGCGTGCATTCGTCGAACTCGGCCTCACTGCGCTGCCGGTGCCGGCCGAACAGGGCGGCTTCGACGGCTCGCCGTTCGACATGCTCGTGGTCATGCAGGAGCTGGGTCGCGCGCTCGTGGTCGAGCCGTACTGGGCAACCGCGGTGGGCGTCGAGGCGCTCAAGCTCGCGGGCGCCTCCACGGCAGAAAACGCCGCGCTGCTCCGGCGCGTCGCCGCGGGCGAGATCAAGCTTGCCGCCGCGTTCCACGAGCCGCAGGCGCGCTACGACCTGTTCTCGCTCGACACGCAGGCGAAGGAAACCGGCGACGGCTTCGCGCTCAGCGGCACGAAGTCGGTCGTGCAGCACGGGGCGCAGGCCGACTACTGGATCGTGCCGGCGCGGCTTGCGGGCGAGGTGGCGCTTTTCGTCGTCGCGCGCGACGCGAAAGGTGTCGAGGTAAGCGACTACCGCACGATCGACGGCCAGCGCGCCGCCACGCTCACGTTCAAGGACGCGCACGCGCGCCGTCCTGGCGACGGGCACACCGGCGCGGCGACGTGGGAAAAGATTGCGGACTACGCGACCTTCCTGCTGTGCGCCGAAGCCCTGGGCGCGATGGACGCGCTCAACCACGCGACCGTCGAGTACACGAAGACGCGCCAGCAGTTCGGCGTGCCGATCGCGCGTTTCCAGGCCCTGCAGCATCGCATGGCCGAAATGCTGATCCACGCGGAGCAAGCCCGCTCGCTGACGTACCTCGCCGCCGCGCGTTACAGTAGCGAGTCGCCCGAGGCGCGACGCCGCGCCATTTCGGCGGCCAAGGTGCGCGTGGGACAGGCGGCGCGCTTCGTCGGGCAACAGGCCGTACAACTGCACGGCGGCATGGGCGTCACCAACGAGGTCGCGGCCGCGCATCTGTTCAAGCGCCTCGCGATCATCGAAACGACGCTCGGCGACGTCGATCATCATCTTGAACGCTTCGCCTCGCTGCCCGGCTTCGCGAAGGCGGCATAAGGCACAGCGGCGGCAAGCAACATAAGCGGAGAGCAGGGATGGGTCTGAGTTACGAAGATCTCGAAGTCGGAAAGCGCTATGTGGTCGGTTCGTACACCTTCCAGCGCGACGAGGTGGTGCATTTCGCGGAGCAGTTCGATCCGCAGCCGTTCCACTTGAGCGAGGCGGCCGGCGAGGCGTCGATGTTCGGCGGCCTCGTCGCAAGCGGCTGGCACACCTGCTCGGTCATGATGGGTATGCTCGTGCGCAACTTCCTGAAGGATTCGACGTCGATGGGCTCGCCGGGCGTCGACGAGATTCGCTGGCTCAAGCCTACGCGCGTGGGCGACACGCTCACGATGACGAACGCGATCCTGAGCAAGCGCGTCTCTCAAAGCAAGCCTGATCGCGGCATCGTCGAAACGCAGTGGGAAGGACACAATCAGCACGGCGAACTGATCGTGACGGTGCGTTCGAAGGCGCTGTTCGGTCTTCGCCATCCCGGGAGCGCGTCGTGAGCGAAAGCGACGTCATGCAGATCGCCGACGCCGCCGCGTTGCGCGCGCTCGTCGGCGCGCCGCCGCTCGTGAGCGGCTGGCGCGAGGTGGGCGAGGCGGACGTGCGCGGTTTCGCCGACGCCACGGGCGACCACCAGTGGATCCACGTCGACGCCGAACGCGCGCGTCGCGAGTCGCCGTTCGGCGGCCCGATCGCGCACGGTTTTCTCACGCTTTCGCTGATTCCCGCGCTGCTCGGCGCGACGCTGCAGATGCGTCAGCGCATGGGCGTGAACTACGGACTGAACCGCGTGCGCTTCACGCAACCGGTGCCGGTGGGCGCAAAGGTGCGCGCGCGCATCGCGGTGAAGGAGGTGAGCGATGTCGAGGGCGGCGGCGTGCAGGTCGTCTGGGACGTGGGCGTCGAGCGCGAAGGCAGCGAGCGGCCCGCGTGCGTGGCCGAGTTCATCACGCGCCACTACTTCTAAGATCGCGCGCGCAACGAAAAGGGGGCGCGCCGCTGCAAGGCGGCCGCCCCTTTACCGATGCTTCTTTATCGATGCTCCGAAGCGGCTGCCGCCGTTCAGTGTCTGGCGTACTGAGTCGCGCCGAACAGCATTTCCTTCGCCTTCTCGTCCATCAGCGGCTTGCGCGCGTTCGCCAGCACTTCGACGCCGCGCTTGACCGCCGGCCGTGCGGCGATCGCTTCGTGCCAGCGCTTCACGTTAGGCAGGGCGTCGAGATCGACGCCCTGGTTCTGCCAGGAGCGCGTCCAGGGGAAGGCCGCGATATCCGCGATGGTGTACTCGTCTCCGGCCAGATATTCGGTCTTTCCGAGCTGCGTTTCCATCACGTTGTAGAGGCGTTTCGCCTCGTTCGTGTAGCGATTGATGGCGTAGTCGATCTTCTCGGGCGCGTAGATGCGGAAGTGATGCGCCTGGCCGAGCATCGGACCGAGGCCGCCCATCTGGAACATCACCCACTGCAGCACGTCGTAGCGCGCGGCGAGGTCTTCGGGCATGAAGCGGCCCGTTTTCGCGGCGAGATAGATGAGGATCGCGCCCGACTCGAACAGCGAGAACGGCTTGCCGTCAGCGCGGGGCGGCCCGTCCGAATCGACGATGGCGGGAATCTTGTTGTTCGGGCTGATGGCGAGGAATTCGGGCTTGAACTGATCGCCCGCGCCGATATCGACCGGATGCACCCGATATTCGAGTCCGGTTTCCTCGAGCATGATATGGACTTTGTGACCGTTCGGCGTGGCCCAGCTATAGACGTCGATCATCGTGGCTCCTTGGCACCATTGACGAGGCGTCGCGAAGCCTGCCGCGACGCCGGATCTGGCGCAAATTAGCATAGATCGGCGTCGCTCGCAGAGGGCGCGCGAGCGCCCCTGACGGGTTTGTGGACTTACGAGCGCGTGACCGGCATTTCCACGCGCGAGGCCGCGCCCGCGTCCATGTAGCGCGCGAGTTCGAGCTTGGCGATGGCGTTGCGGTGCACTTCGTCGGGGCCGTCCGCAAAGCGCAGCGTGCGTGCCGAGGCGTACGAATAAGCGAGCGGAAAGTCGCCGCTCACGCCCGCCGCGCCGTGCACCTGCATCGCCCAGTCGATTACCTGGCAGGCCATGTTCGGCGCCACCACCTTGATCATGGCGATCTCGCCGCGCGCGCCCTTGTTGCCGACGGTGTCCATCATGTAGGCGGTCTTGAGCGTGAGCAGGCGAGCCTGCTCGATCATGCAGCGCGCTTCGGCAATGCGCTCCTGGGTGACCGTCTGCGACGCGACCGGCTTGCCGAACGCGACGCGCGAGAGGGCGCGCTTCGCCATGAATTCGAGCGCGCGCTCGGCGAGGCCGATGAGGCGCATGCAATGGTGGATGCGCCCTGGCCCGAGACGCCCTTGCGCGATCTCGAAGCCGCGGCCCACGCCTAGCAGGATGTTCGAAGCGGGCACGCGCACGTTTTCGAGCGTGATCTCCATGTGGCCGTGCGGCGCGTCGTCGTAGCCGAACACGGTGAGCGGGCGGCGCACGGTGATGCCGGCGGCGTCGGCGGGCACGAGGATCATCGACTGCTGGGTATGGCGCGGCGCGTCGGGATCGGTCTTGCCCATCACGATGTAGATCGCGCAGCGCGGGTCGCCCGCGCCCGACGACCACCACTTCGTGCCGTTGATCACGTACTCGTCGCCGTCGCGTTCGATGCGCGTCTGGATGTTGGTCGCGTCCGAAGAGGCCACTTCGGGCTCGGTCATCAGGAACGCCGAGCGGATTTCCCCTTGCAGCAGCGGTTCGAGCCACTGTTGTTTATGCGCTTCGCTGCCATAGCGCTCGATCGTCTCCATGTTGCCGGTGTCGGGCGCGCTGCAGTTGAAGACTTCGGGTGCCCAGTGCACGCGGCCCATGATTTCGCACAGCGGTGCGTATTCCAGATTCGTGAGGCCGGCGCCGCGGCCGGAGTCGGGCAGGAACAGGTTCCACAGCCCCGCTTCGCGCGCCTTTTGCTTCAAATTTTCGACGATTTCCGTGGGCACCCAGGCGTTGCCGTTCGCACGGTTGCGCTCGACTTCTTCGTGGAAGACAGCCTCGTTCGGATAGATGTGTTCGTCGAAGAACGCGAGCAGCTTCTCGCGCAGCGCCTGCACTTTCGGGGAGTAATCGAAGTTCATCGGTGACCTCGCAATGCGATGCAATGACTATGAAAAAGACATCTTTCTCGAGTGAGTCTCAGCGAACCTTCTGCGCGTAGCGCCAGGCGAGTTCGGCCATCGGCCGCGCGCGGCGGCCCGCGTCGAGCGCCTGCGCGCTAGCGGCTGTGCCGTCCGCCACGCGCTTCATGATGCCCTGCAGGATCGCCGCGATCCGGAACATGTTGTATGCAAGATAGAAGTTCCAGTCGCCGCGAATTTCGAGGCCCGTGCGCTCGCAATAGCGTTCGACGTAATGCGCTTCGTCGGGAATGCCGAGCGCTTGCCAGTCGAGCCCGGCGATGCCGCGAAACTGCGCGGGATCGACGTGCCACGCCATGCAGTGGTATGAAAAGTCGGCGAGCGGATCGCCGAGCGTGGAGAGCTCCCAGTCGAGCACAGCCAGCACGCGCGGCTCGCTCGGGTGGAAGATCAGATTGTCGAGCCGGTAGTCGCCGTGCACGACCGATACGCGAGAGCCTGCGTCGTCCGGCATGTGCTGCGGCAGCCATTCGATGAGGTGATGCATCGCGTCGATCCGCTCCGTTTCCGACGCCAGATACTGGCGGCTCCAGCGATCGATCTGGCGTGCGAAATAATTGCCGGGCTTGCCGTAGTCGGCGAGGCCCACGGCATCGGGCTCCACGTTGTGGAGCGCGGCGATCACGCGGTTCATCTCGTCGTAGATCGCGCCGCGCGCCTCGCGCGTCATGCCGGGCAGCGACTGGTCCCAGAGCACGCGGCCCTCGACGAACTCCATCACGTAGAAAGCGCGGCCGATCACCGCTTCGTCGTCGCAGAGCGCGAGCATTTTCGCGACCGGCACGTCGGTTGCGGCGAGCGCATCCATCACGCGATACTCGCGCTCGATCGCATGCGCCGATGGCAGGAGCTTCGCCTTCGGGCCCGGCTTTGCGCGCATGACGTATGTGCGGCCGGGCGTGACGAGCTTGAACGTCGGGTTCGACTGGCCGCCCGCGAACTGCTCGATGGTCAGCGGACCTTCGAAGCCGGCCACGTGAGCGGTCAGCCAGGCGGCCAGCGCGGCGGCGTCAAAGCGCTGGCGCTCGGCGACCGGGCGCGTGCCTTCGAACGCCGAGTAATCGGTGCCGGCTTGTGCGTTTGCCTGTGCGCTCTGTTGGGTGTCTCCATCCGGGGTGGCTTGCGCCATGTTTGTCTCCCTTCTCCTGTTTCTCCAGTGGGCCGCGGCGCGCTAGCCGCGCGGTCGATAGCGCAGGTATTGCGCGTAAAGCATTTCCATCGTCGTGTTGCGCACGTCGCGATGAAGCGGCGTGGGCGGCGCGTAGTTGAGCGTGCGCACGACCCAGTCTCGCGGCGCGTTGCCGACGTCGAGCGCGTTGACGCACCCCGTGGCCTGCGCGAGATGACCAAAGAACGCACGGCCCCCCGCCGTGATCGCATGCGACAGAATCGCGCGGTTCACGCCGCCGTGCAGCACGAGCAGCGCGGTGTCCCACGACCGATCGTCGCGTAGCGCGTCGAGCGCGGGCAGCACGCGGTCGAGCAGCTCGCCGATCGTCTCGCCGCCCAGAAAACGCGTGTCTTCGGGGACGATGCCGTCGAACACCCGGAGGAAGGCGTCTTCGACTTCGGCGGGCGCAATCGCGGCGAGGCGTCCGCCGCGAATCTCTTCCCACGCGGGTTGCACTTCGATCCCTATCGACTGGCCGGTGGCTGCGAGCACGCGCTGCGCGGTCTCGACCGTGCGGCGCAGGCCGCTCGCGATCACGCGATCGAAGCGCACGTCCTGCAACGCGAACGCGTCGCCCGCGGCCGTTGCCTGGGCGCGGCCGTGCTCGTTGAGCGGCACGGTGTCCGGGTCGATCGCGCGACCCGTCTCGTCGAAGTAAGTGACGTCGCCGTGCCGCATCAGGTAGAGGCGGCGGCGTGCGGGCAACTGGTATTCGCTCATGGATGTGCCGATCGAGCCGGTTACCTGTAGACGGGGGCGCGCTTCTCGAGGAATGCAGTAATGCCTTCGAGCCCGTCGCGGTGATGCAGCGACGCGACGAAGCTGTCGCGCTCGGCGGCGAGTTGGGCTTCGAGCGGCTGTGCGTCCGCGACGTTCGTCAGGCCCTTGATGCGCGCTACCGAGTTGGGCGAGATCTTCGCGAGCTCGTCGGCCCAGGCGAGGGCGGTGTCGAGCGCCGATTGCGGTTTCGCGAGGCGGTTCACGACGCCCAGCCCCGCCAGGCGAGGCGCGCCGACCGGCTTGCCTTCCACCATCAGCTCGAACGCGAGCGCGCGCGGCAGCGAGCGCGCGAGAAACCACGAGCCGCCGCCATCGGGCGTGAGGCCCACGCGCGAATAGGCCATGACGAACTTCGCGTCGTCGGCGGCGACGATCAGGTCGGCGGCGAGCGCGAGCGAGAAGCCCGCGCCGGCAGCCGCACCCTCCACGGCCGCGATGATCGGCTTGCTCGACTGTCGCATCGCGGTCACCCACGCGGCCAGCATGTCGACGCTGGCGGCTTGCACCGAAGGGTCCTTCGCGCGGTTTTCGAGCAGACGGTTCAGATTGCCGCCCGCGCAGAAAAAGTTGTCCGCGCCGGTGAGGACGATCGCGCGCAGCGACGAGTCGCGCTCGGCGGCGTCGAAGGCCTCGATGGCCGCGGCGTACATGTCGGGATGCAGCGCGTTGCGGGCGCCGGGGTTCGACAGCGTGAGGACGAGGGTCGATTCGTGGCTTTGCGGGCGGGTGCTGCGGAGTTCGGCGCTCATCGCGGTGCCTCGTTCGATGCGTTGATGTCGGTGGACGCCGGTGCTTCCGGCTGCGTCAGCGAAAGGCCGAGCTGCGTGCGGCGCACAAGCCACGGCGACGGGCGACAGCGCGGACCGCCTGGCACGCCGTGGATGCCGCGCCGCATCGGGCTGGTGTCGTGGCGGTGCATCGCGAACTCCGCTGGGGCAGCGATCCGGGCAATATTGCAATCCATCGCTGCATGGCCGACGGCGGCGGTTGTCTCGATATTGAAATGATGTGAAGTCATTGGAAGCCTGGCTCCAGGATTGGCCTAGAATAGCACGGTCGTACAATTTTATGAAAACGGTTTGGCGGCTTCGACAAGGGAACCGCCCCTATCAAGGAGACAACGAGGATGATCAAGCTGCATGGTTTCGCGCTCTCGAACTACTACAACAAGGTCAAGCTCGTGCTGCTCGAGCACGGCATCGAGTTCGAGGAGGTGCCGACGAAACTGCCGCTCGAAGCGACGCGGCTCGCGCAGTCGCCGGGCGGCAAGGTGCCTTATATCGAAACGGAGCAGGGTTTTCTGTGCGAGTCGGAAGTGATCGTCGAGTATCTGGCGGCCCGCTTTGCAGACAAACACATTTTCGCGGCGGACCCGTGGCAGGCGGCGAAGGAGCGCGAACTCGTCGTCTTTATCGAAACGCATCTGGAGTTGAACGCGCGGGAACTTTACGGCGAGGCGTTCTTCGGCGGGAAGACGGGCGACGAGATCAAGGCGGCGGTGGAAAAGCGCCTGCGCCGCTACGTGGCGAGCTTCAGGCAGCTCGCGAAGTTCGCGCCTTATGTGGCGGGCGAGCAGTTCGGCGTGGCCGATGCGGCCGCGTTCGTGAGCCTGCCGCTCGTGGCCCGCGCGACGCAGGCGGTCTACGGCGGCGATTTCCTTGCCGACGCGGGTATCGACTGGAAATCGTATGTCAAGCTGATCGGCGAGCGTCCGGCGGCGCAGCGCGTCAACGCCGACCGCAAGGCGTACATCGAGGCGAATTCCTGAGCGCCGCGGCGCCGTTGCGCGCGCCGCTTCCCATGCCGTTGCGCGCGAGGATCGGGAACGCACCGCCGTTCGCGTATCCATCGCGCGCCCGAGGTCAGAGCCGCGCGAGCCGCTCGATGGCGGTCGCGAGCGTGCTCTCCTGCTTGGCGAAGCAAAAGCGCACCACGCCCGATTCGTGCGTCTCGTGATAGAACGCCGACACCGGAATGGCGGCCACGCCGATTTCGGCCGTGAGCCACTTCGAGAATTCGGCTTCGGGCAGATCGCTGATCGCCGAATAGTCGACGCACTGGAAGTAGGTGCCTTCGCACGGCAGCAGCTTGAAACGCGTATTCGCGAGACCCGCGCGGAAGAAGTCGCGCTTCTTCTGGTAGAACGCGGGCAGCTCCAGATAAGGCTTCGGGTCGCGCAGATATTGCGCGAGGCCGAACTGCATCGGCGTGTTCACGGCGAACACGTTGAACTGGTGCACCTTGCGAAACTCGGCCGTGAGCGGCGCGGGCGCGGCCACGTAGCCTACCTTCCAGCCCGTCACGTGGTAGGTCTTGCCGAAGCTCGACACGATGAAGCTGCGTGCGGCCAGTTCCGGATAGCGCGCCACGCTCTCGTGCGGCTGGCCGTCGTAGACCATGTGCTCGTACACCTCGTCCGACAGGATCAGCACGTTGGTGCCGCGCACGATTGCCTCGAGCTTGCGCATGTCCTCGGCGCACCAGACCGTGCCTGTGGGATTGTGCGGCGTGTTGATGAGGATGAGGCGCGTTTTCGGCGTGATGGCCGCGGCGAGGCGGTCAAACGGAATCGCGTAGTCGGGCGCTTCGAGCGTCACGAACACGGGCTTGCCGCCCGCCAGTTCGATCGACGGCAGATAGCTGTCGTAGGTCGGCTCGACCACGATCACTTCGTCGCCCGCGTGCACGGTCGCGAGGATCGCCGTGAGCAGCGCCTGGGTCGCGCCGGCCGTTACCGTGATCTCGCTGCCGGCGTCGTAGCGGCGGCCGTAGACGTGCTCGATCTTGTCCGCGATGGCCTCGCGCAGCGCGGCCACGCCCGCCATCGGCGAGTACTGGTTGTGGCCCTCGCGCATGGCTTGCGCGACGGCGTCGACAATGCGCGCGTCGCAGTCGAAGTCGGGAAAGCCCTGGCCCAGGTTCACCGCGCCCTTTTCGGCGGCGAGCGCGCTCATCACGGTGAAGATCGTCGTGCCGACGTTCGGCAGACGCGACGGAAAAGAGGGCGTGAGCAGGGGGGGCTGCGTCGTTTGCGTGGGGTGCGGTGCGTTCATGTCGCGGGCAGGGGTGGCGTTGGAACGGGAAAGACCGATTGTAGGCAAATCGGCGCGGCTGCGGTGGACAGCGCGAGTGCACGCCCTTCAGTGCTGCGTCATCAGGCTTGCGCCGACGCGGCCGCGCCCTGAACGCATTCGGCGACGAAGGTGTCGGGCGTCGCGATGCGAAAGCCGAAGTCGCGCGCTACGCGCCGTGCGAGCTTGAGCACCGCGCGGTCCTTCGAGACGAGCCATTGCGCGCCGCTCGCGTATGCGAGTTCGAGGAATTTCTGGTCGTCGCGGTCGCGGCATCGCGGCAACGGGCGCGCATCGGCGGGAAGCGCGGGCGGGTCGATCAGCGTGACGAAACCGGCTAGCGCCGCCAGGGCGTCCGCCTTCGCGACGCCACGTCCGGCGAACTGCGGATAGTCGAGCACGTGGGCCAGTTCGGCCTGGCAGCGCGCGTCGATGAGCGCCTCGATCGCGCCGTGTTCGAGCGCCGAGCGAATGGGACGCGTGTGCCGATCGTCGAACACGAGAATATCGAGCCAGACGTTCGAATCGAGAACCACGGGAAGGGGGCGCGCGGCGGCGGAGAGGGGGAGGGCGGTTGGGGGCGTGAGGCCGGTCATTCGTGAATTCGCTACAATCGGGCTTTCGCCTTTGAACATCGGCACGCGCGTGCCTGCAAGCCTCTATGATAATCGTTCTGTCGCCGGCCAAATCGCTCGACTATGACACGCCGGCGCACATCGAGACCCACACCATTCCCGATTTCGTCGACGACGCAGCCGAGCTGATCGAAGGTCTGCGCCGCCTCTCGCCTCAGCAGATCGGCTCGCTCATGAGCATCTCCGACCCGCTCGCACGCCTGAACTTCCAGCGGTATGCCGACTGGTCGAAGCAGTTCAGCCAGGCCAACGCGAAGCAGGCCGTGCTCGCGTTCAACGGCGACGTCTACGAAGGCCTCGACGCGAAGTCGCTCTCGTCGGCGGATCTCGACTATGCGCAACAGCACGTGCGCGTGCTCTCGGGGCTCTATGGCCTGCTGCGTCCGCTCGATCTGCTGCAGCCGTATCGCCTGGAAATGGGCACGCGCTTCGAGAACGCGCGCGGCAAGGATCTCTACGCATTCTGGGGCGAGCGCATCACGCATGCGCTCAACGCACAGCTCGAGCGCAAGGGCGCGCGCGTGCTGGTGAACTGCGCGTCGAACGAGTACTTCAAGGCCGTCAAGCCGAAGAAGCTCGCGGCGCCCGTCATCACGCCCGTGTTCGAGGACTGGAAGGGCGGCCGCTACAAGATCATCAGCTTCCACGCGAAGCGGGCGCGCGGCTTGATGGCGCGTTATGCCGTCGAGAACCGCATTGCCGAGCCCGAGGCGCTCAGAGCGTTCGACGTGGAAGGCTACGCGTTCGATGCGTCCGCATCGAACGATTCGACTTATGTATTTCGCCGGCGCACAGCCGAATAAGTGAGCGAGAAGGAAACCACCATGACGATTGCCATCACCAGCCAGTTCGATGCCGGCGCGATCGAGGTTTTGTCGTGCGACAGCGCCGACGACATCCGCTTGCGCGTGCGCGCGGACAACCAGTCGGAATTCGCGCAGTGGTTCTACTTCCGCCTGTCGGGCGCGCGCGGCGAGCGTTGCGTGATGACGTTCGAGAACGCATCTGCCTGCGCGTTTCCCGACGGCTGGCGCGACTACCAGGCGGTGGCGAGCTACGACCGCGTGAACTGGTTCCGCGTGCCGACCTCGTACGACGGCAAACAGCTCGTGATCGATCACACGCCCGACTTCGACAGCATTTACTACGCGTATTTCGAGCCGTATAGCGAGGAGCGCCACTCGGAGTTTCTCGGCGCGCTGCAGCAGTTGCCGCACGCGACGCTCACGGAGCTGGGCCAGAGCGTGGAGGGCCGGCCGATCACGTTGCTTTCGCTCGGCATGCCGGGCGAAACCGTTCCCGAGGGCAAGCCGAAAAAGACCGTGTGGATCATCGCGCGCCAGCACCCTGGCGAGAGCATGGCCGAATGGTTTGTGGAGGGTCTCGTCAAGCGCCTCGCGGGATGGGGAGACTGGGCGGGCGATCCGGTCGCGCGCAAGCTCTACGACCGCGCCGTGTTCCATATCGTGCCCAACATGAACCCGGATGGCAGCGTGCACGGCAATCTGCGCACCAACGCCGTGGGTGCGAACCTGAACCGCGAATGGATGGAGCCGGACGCGCAGCGCAGTCCCGAAGTGCTGGTCGTGCGCGATGCGATCGAGCAGACAGGAGTCGATCTCTTCTTCGACATCCACGGCGACGAAACGCTGCCTTATGTGTTCGTGGCGGGCTCGGAGATGCTGCCGGGCTTTACCGATCAGCAACGCGCCGGGCAGAAGGCGTTCATCGACGCGTTCAAGGTGGCGAGCCCCGACTTCCAGGACCAGCACGGCTACGAAGCGAGCCGCTATCGCGAGGACGCGCTCAAGCTCGCATCGAAGTACATCGGCCATCGCCATGGCTGCCTGTCGCTCACGCTCGAGATGCCATTCAAGGACAACGCCAACCTGCCCGACGAACGGGTGGGCTGGAGCGGCGAGCGCAGCGCCGCACTGGGCGCCGCGATGCTGCAGGCCATTCTGCACCACGTCGAGACGGTTGCATGATGCGCGTTTGAATCCGCGCGTACTCGAAGAAAGGGGGAGGCGGCCTGGCCGCTTCCCCCTTTTTGCATCGAGGACGTCGACGAGATCAGTGAGCTGTCGTCTTCTTCTTCGATGTGGTCTTCTTCGCAGTGGATTTCGTCGTTGCGGACTTGCCGGCCGACTTCGTGCCGCTGCTCGACGGCTTGTGGCTTGACTTGCCCGGCGCCACTTTCTTCGAGCCCTTGCCGGTGGCCTTCTTCGTCGAATGCTTGCCTTTCACGTGCGCGCTGCCGTGAGACGCCGTGCCGCGCTCGCTACGCGCACGAGCCGGCGGGACTGGATCGTTCCAGCTAAACGCGAGCATTTGCTGGCCGACATAGCCGCAGCGAAACTTCAGATCGTAGGGCGCGGTGCCGCCTTCCTTGGGTATGCCGATGCCGTCGACGGTCACGATCGTATCGACCTTCACGCGTTGCTTGCCTTCGTCGAACGAGTCGTTCCATGGCGTCACGCTCGCGTGCGCGCTGTCGAACGAACTGGGTGGAAACTCGATGTGATCGAGTGCGGCGGAGGTGCTCGCAACGAAGTCGCCGTGCGCCGCGCAGTCCGCGACGAGCGGGTCGGCGTGCATCTGGGTGACGAACTGATTGACGAGATCGTTGTGCTGATCGAGCTGATCGGCCTGGACGGCCGGTGTGGCGATGAGCATGAGGCTCACGGCGCACGCAGCCAGGTGGCCGGCTACGCATCGCAGCCGGCGGGATGCATGGTTGCAGTCCATCTGCTTGCTAGGGAAGAGGGGTGGAACGTCAGGCACGGTAAGATGCTGCGTAGCCCGGATGAGTTCAATCCGGAAACAATTTATTTCGTCGATTCGAAGGGTGTGACCGGCGCAAACGCCGCTACGCGAGTGCTAGCGTCCGGGCGCGACGAGTCGCCGCGCCCGCCATTTCACACCACTTGCGGTGGGGCAACCGGCCAATGCCTGTCAGGTCCGCGGTCCGCCTAGGCGATATCGGCGCACGTCGTAGGTGGTGACCCACGCCGGACGATAGACGGCAATCAACGCGGTTGCCATGCCGGTGAACCAGGCTTCCCCCGAGGCGAGCAGGAATACGCTGAATGCATAACCGGCAGGCACAGTGAGCGCCGATCCGCCATTGAGCGCGACATGGGTACCGAGCGCCAGCCAGGCTGCTGCCGAAACGGCGATGGCGGGCGACACGAACCCTTGGCCGACGATGAACATGAAAAGATTGCGCGGCAGCCAGGCAGTGCAGGCGCGCTGCAGCAGCGCTGAAATTGCGACAGGGAAGGCGCCGAATATCAGGAAAGTAAGAGCGACGCCCTCCCAGGGGGCGTCGAAGATCAGCGCCGCGAGCCCGACGACGACGCCCATGGCGACGAGTGCGAGCCCCCAGTCGAACAGCGTGACCACGAGCGTGGCGCCGAGCAGGTGCAGCACGGTGCCGTCTTCGAGCCACGCGTTGCTCGCCCACAGCACGGAGATCGCGACGACGATCGCGAGCCACACGTGCTGGAGCGTCGCGTCCTGAAGACGCTTGAAGGGGTTCTTCCATAACGCAAGTGCGAGCAACCCCACGGTGACAACCCATGCACCGATAGCAACCCACAGTGGAAGCGGCGTAAATAGGAACCCCATGTGCTTAATATTACTCGTTGGAAGGCAAAACGTGTGCGCGAGCGGGCCCCGGCGCTTCTTCGTCGGGGCATTCGCTGGCTTCGTCAGCCCCGGCAGGCTGTATCAGCTCGCCTGGAACGGGGGTGCCGTACGGCGCGTGCGGCTCTGCGGCGATGGGAAGCGCCTCGGCATTGTCGCTTGACAGCAACGGATAGCGAAACGTCAGGGTCTCGCGTGCGCGCAACGGCACTGGACCATGCTCGCCATGCTTCGGCTGGGGTGACCGCTCGCACTGGGCGCGCAGTACCTGCAGCTGGTTCGCAAGCAAACCGTTGTAGATGGCGACGGCCGCTGCGCGATTGGGCGCGCCGAGCTGCTGAAAGATGCTTGTCAGATGGACTTTCACAGTGCCCTCGCTGATCCCGAGCGCGCGCGCGATCATCTTGTTCGTATTGCCCATATGGACGCACCGCAGGATCTGCTCCTGACGCGGTGAAAGGTGAACCTTCGGGCGCAGCTTGCGAGCCTGCGCCGCCTCCTTGGCGTTGCGCCGGGGCGGCAGCGGCCACGGGGCGAAGGGTCCGAGCACGTCGGCCGGCAGATGATCGCCGCCAAGCAGGATGAGCTCCAGAAATTTTACGATCAGGATGGAGTCCGTCGTGCGCCGGATGATGCCGCGCGCACCTTCGTCGATGAGCGCCCGCACAGTGACCGGCGTTTCGACGCTGTCCACGAGCACGGCGACGGGCAGGCTGCGGTGCCGCATGACGAATTGACGCAGTTCGCCCGCGCATATGCGATCGTGCCAGTCGATGACGAGCAGGTTGGGCGTGAAGCGTTGCATGGCGCGCTCGGCGCCTCGCCAGTCCGGCGCATCGTTAAAGCGTGCGCGCCGGTCGATTTGTCTTAACAGCGCCTTGAGCCCTTCGCGCCTTTCGGCGTCCGGATTGAGTACAACGAACCGCATGGATTTGCCCTCCTCTCGTTGACGGTCTCTCGAAATGTTGTGCAACGCGTGCCGCTTTTGCGCGGCGGTGAACCAGACCAACAGCACCATGATGACAAAAAGGTTGCGCGCTGGCGGCCTGTCCAAAAGGCATAAGACATAGGGCAAAAAAAAGTCCCGCACACAGGCGGGACCGGGTAGGAATTTAGGCGTTGTCCTAGTGGAAGTGTGGCTGTACGGGCTCAGCATCTTCCGGCATCTCGGCGTGGACGATCTCGCCGAGAGGATCCGCATAGAGGGGGACGCCGCAGTCATCGCAATATTCCGGCTCGAAGCGGCCAGCGTGGCGACGGATGTCGGTGATGCCCGACTCCTTGAGCAGTGCGACGATTTCTTCGAGCGGACCGTTGCTGACGTTGTCCTCCGTCGGTTCTTCGTCGATATCGGCGTCACCGTTCTCGCGGCCGTAAAGCGGCCATACCACGCCGTAGAGGACATCGTTGCTGCCGCGCCTGGTGAAGCCGATGCGGTATTCGTCGATACGGCGCTCGCCGAAGCCTGCGACGACGGCGCGCAGGTCTTGCGCACCCGCGCCGATCGTGTCGAGCAGGTAGCGCACGGCGGTGCGGATCGTGTGCGGGCGAACGCGCTCGTCGGCGTCGCGGCACGCGGAGTAATAGGCGTCCGGCAACAGGCACTCGAATTCGCAGCCCGGCATGACGACGGCAAGGTTGGCGCCCCCCTGTGTCGCCCACTGCTCGAGGCACTGGCCGCGCTCGATGCGCGTGCCGTGCTCTTCTTCCTGCCAGCGGAAGAGCGGTGCGCCGACCGGCGCGGCAACGATGGCAAGCAGGAAACGCGGATCGGCGAGGATCGGCGAAGTTTCCGGCAGTTCGCCCGAACTGATCTTCGCCGGGCTGCCGCTCAGCGCAGCCTGTGAGAGCTGTTGCGCGAGGCGCCAGGTTTCGACGTGATGGCGTGGCAACTGGTCGATGCTATACAGATAAGGGGCCATCGCCACGCGCGTGCCGCTCGCGAGGACGTGAGCCTGGAGATGGGTGCGCAGGGCGTCGGACGCGTCGCCCTTCAGCGGACCTGACGGGATGACGTAGCGTGTCCAGGCCAGCACGGGGGCGGCGACGAGCAGCGCCTCATATTGCGCGCCTTCGTGTTCGACGATGAACGATTCGCTGTGCGTCTCGGCCATGTCGGCGAGCGCGCCGTAGGCGTCGGGGTGATTCTGCTGGAGATGATCGAGCGCGGCGTCGAGCGTGGTCTGATTGCCGTTGCGCACGACCTTCGCGAGCAGCGTGTCGAGCTTGGCCTCCCAGAAGCGGTCTTCGGTGCGGCTGCCCGAGGCGAACAGGGCGAGCGAGAGGCCGACAAGCTTGTCGGCGTCAGGAGGAAGGCGTTTGGCGATTCGCGAGCGCATAAATCTGTGAGTTGGGGTGCAGAGAACCCCATATTCTAGTCGGTTCCTTGCGCGCCATCGGATTGGGCAGCAGGAGCGCGCCGGATGGGCGGGGCAGGCGCGATACGCGATCGTTGTTGCGGCGTGGCGAGCGGACATCGGCCGGAGATTCTATGACGACTGCTATAGGAAAAAACCGCTTGCAAGATGTCATCCCTGTGACTAGAATTCCGGTCTTTCGCGCTTTCGATGACGGCGCGGGGGAGACGGGAAGCCCGGGCGAAAGCCTTGTGGCATCTGGGTCTGCGGGCGGTACGAAGTAGAGCGGCAGGTTGAGCGATGTAAAAAAACCTGTTGACAGATCGCCCGGCAGTCTTCATAATCTCGTTTCTCTGCTGCTGACGCAGCAACGCAGAAAACGCCGGGCAGTGAGTGGTTGTACGGCGGGTTTCGCGAATGCTCTTTAAAAATTTACAGCCGATAAGTGTGGGCGCTTGATGCGGCGGCGACCCGGCAGTCCTTCTGGGCGGCCGGGAGCAGCAAAAGTATCAAGAG
>NZ_FMYQ01000045.1 GCF_900096975.1 Paraburkholderia lycopersici | reverse complement strand
TTCCATTCTTCGTCCGACACATCCGTCGGGTAGGGTTTGCGTTTTGCCATCCAGCCAGGATACCAGGTCTGGCCGGAAGTGCCTAACACGCTCTAAGGAAGTCGACGACGAGGCGATTGAACTCCTCGGCGTGTTCCCATTGCGCCCAGTGACCGCACTTCGGGAACACATGCAGACGCGCGTCCTGCAGCGTGCTTATCATGCGCAGACCGTGGTCGAGCGGCACGAAGCGATCGTCGCGGCCCCAGGTGATCAGGGTCTTGTGAGCGATCTGCGGGAAACGCGCCGACAGGTCCCAGCTCGTGACGGGGCAGCGCTTCGCGCTTTCGACGAAGTTCTTCAGGTGATTGAGGTTCGACTCGATGTTGTTCCAACGGCCCTTACGCAGTTCGTCGGTAATGGCCGCAGGGTTGTAGACAAATACGTCGAGCATCGCTTCGAAATTCGCATAGGTCGGCTGCGAGTACAACTTGAACATATGCTTGATGCCCTCGCCCGGCTGCGGCTGGAGGATGCTCGGGCCTTGCGCGCCCGGGCCCATCAGCACCATGCGCAGCATACGGTCCGGGTATTCGAGCGCGAAGGCCAGCGCCGATGCGCCGCCCATCGAATTGCCGACCAGATGCGCCTTGTCGATATCGAGCGCGTCCATCACGCCCTTGGTTGCGCGCGCATTCAGCACGTTGCGCGGCACGTCGCTGACGATCTCGCCGGACTTGTTGAAGCCCGGGCTATCGATAAGCAGTACGCGAAAGCCGGCATTCACCAGCGCGTCGATGTTGCGGTAGTAATTGCTCCAACCGCTGGCGCCGGGGCCGCCGCCGTGCAGCATGATTACGGCCGGACCCTGACCGGCATCGTTCACGTGAACGCGGAAGTTCGCGAGACCCGGCTCGTCGATCGTGATGAACTTGCTGGTATTCGCTTCGTTAATCGTCATGACATATTCTCCAATGATGAACTGCCTGGTTTTACTTACCGAATCCGTGGCAACTCAGGCCCCGGGGCGTACCCGGCAGCGGATTCCGCATGTGGGCCGCGTTGCCGGATTCGGTACGGCACTCGATTTCCCGTATGGCGTCGACCGCGATACTGCTGCGGCGGAATTCGATCGCGAAACAGGGGCAATCATGTAAAACGAAAACATGCGGTCGTTCGGTTGGTGGCCAAGCTCCATCGAGATCGGCACGCCAGCCTGCTTGCAGCGATCTCAGGCCAGACCGCCGTCGTCCGGATTGCGTCGATTTCCATATTTCCATGTAGCAGTTGAGCGGGATCGCGACGTCTGCCGCGGCCCGCCCGGGAATTTGCGCGCCACGATCGCTTACCCGTCAACGAAACACGCTGACCGCTTCCACGAGACGCGCCACCTGCTGCTTGAGGCTTGCGGATGCCGCGGCGCTTTGCTCGACCAGTGCCGCGTTCTGCTGCGTGATCCCGTCGAGGCTACCGATCGCCTGATCGACCCGCGAAACGCCACTACTTTGCTCCTCGGTCGCCGAACTGATTTCCACGATCAGGTTCGACACCTGCTGGACCTGTTCAACGATCTGATCCATCGCCTTGCCCGCGTCGTCGACCAGGCGCGAACCGATTTCGACGCAATCGACGCTCGCGCCAATCAGTTCCTTGATTTCCCTGGCCGCATTTGCACTGCGCTGCGCCAGAGCACGCACCTCGCCCGCCACGACTGCGAACCCGCGACCTTGCTCGCCCGCACGCGCCGCTTCTACCGCTGCGTTCAGCGCAAGAATGTTCGTCTGGAATGCGATTCCGTCGATCACGCTGATGATGTCCGCGATCTTGTGGGAACGCTCGGTGATCTCGTGCATGGTGGACACCACCTCTCCCATGGCCTGGCCACCTTGACTGGCAGCCGAACTCGCATCAGACGAAAGTCTGCTTGCCTGTTGCGCCGTTTCGGCATTGGCTTTCACGGTCGCCGTCATCTGCGACATGGACGACGCAGTCTGCTGCACGCTGGATGCGGCCTGTTCTGTACGGGCGCTCAGATCCATGTTGCCGTGCGCGATCTCGTTGATCACGTCCTGCACGTTGACAACCTGTGCACTAACGTCGTCGATCAGCCAGCGAAACATCAATCCTAGCTGGCTGATACTGCGCAGCATCATGCCGATTTCATCGACACGGTCCATATGCACAACACCAGCTCTCTCGCCAGAGGCAACTTTCAGAGCCTGGTCGAGCGCCAACTCGAGGGGAGCCGAAATCTGCTTCTCCAGTAGTGCTGAAATCAGCAAGGACAGCGCCAGCATCACGCCACAAAAGCCCGCGAAATGAGTCTGATCCTCCGTTGATTGAAGGTGGGGTACCGCGATCAACCCGACGGTAACAAGCATTCCGAACATCAACACAATGATCGATCGGATACGCCAGCGCACGGACAGGGTTTGCCGAAGCGAGGTCCAGCCGGACAGTCCCGTGCGAACGGTCAACCCTTTATGGAATCGCTTGTCGCCCTGCTTGCCCTCGCGAAACTTTCTGTACAACGTATCGGCACCCTCGATTTCCTCGCGCGACGGCTTTGTTCGCACCGACATATAGCCAGTCGTCTTGCCATTGCGCACCACCGGCGTTGCATTGGCACGCACCCAATAGTGATCGCCGTTCTTGCGACGATTCTTTATCAACGCCGTCCACGGCTCACCGCCCTCGAGCGTCGTCCACATATCGGCAATTGCATCGGCAGGCATATCGGGGTGATGCATCACGTCGTGCGGCTGCCCCTGGACTTCTTCCGGACCGAAGCCACTGACCTGCATAAACGCGGCATTGGCATACGTGACCTTGCGCTCCGTGTCGGTGGTCGACATCAACGTCGCATCGCCAGGAAAGTCGTACTCGCGTTGTGTAATGGACTGATTGTTCCGCATGTTTACAACCATCTCCAAGCTTGTTATTCGCTGCCCGCTACGCCGGCCACGCGACCGCGCGTCAATGCGCTATCTGCCTGAAAGCGCCATTCAGGTAAACCAGTGCGTCTTCCCCAGCGCCCCCCGCCGTTGCCAGCACCTCACACAGGAAAACGTAGTGCGTACTTTCGTCGTAGACCTTGACGACGCGACAGTCGAAATTGACAAGCGCGCCCTCCAGGGCCGGCGATGCAGTGACCATCGCGTTCCACCGGCCATAGCCAAAGCGGTCCTCGCCATGCACGCCATCGACCATGCCGGCGAAGGCTTTTGCCACGTCGTCCTGCTGGCTCGCCAGCACGTTCACGCACAGCGCGCCGCTCTTGAGGATGACATCGGCGGCGACCACGTTCTTGTTGACGAACACGGCGAGGCGCGGCGGCTCGGCCGTGACGGAAACGACTGCGGTCGCCGTGAGGCCGGCCCGCTGTCCCGCATAACGCGAGGTGATGACCGTTACTGCGGCCGCGAGGTTGCGCATGCCGCCGCGATGTTCCTGCGCACTTACCGTGGGCAGCGCCCGCAGCTCCGGGGCAGGCGTCCAGTCAAGACGCTCGTTTGCGTTCTCGTTCATGAGAACTCTCCTCTAATTGCCATGCCTGTTGCGGCATCGATACAACATCGCCCGACGCACCGCTCGTGCTGCCCGCCCCCTGCCTCCTACTCTTTCCTGTTCGGGACAGGAAGCAGGACAGCGCCGGCAGCGGGATCAACGCGCCCGGCATGTTTCGCCGAACACGAGGGCCAGCAGAATGCCCAAGTCGGCCAGGAACTTGCTGGCCGGGAAGTGCCACGTCGCCACGGTCGAGCTCTCCGTGCAACTTCTTCCGTGCGGCGCCGGAAGAAGGCACTCCCTGCTTCGCAGCTATGTCTCGCGTTATGCCCCGGCGAGCACCGGCGGTTCGAAGATGCCCGGCGGAATCGGCTCGCCCAGCAAGTAGGCGCCGACGAGCGCCGAGATGTCGTCTTCGTTCTGCGTGATGTGGTTCGAGGCCGCCACCAACGACCGGAACTGGCGCAGCAGCGGCACGTTGAGGAAGATGCCGCGCGCGCCGCTCTTCTTGAAAACCATCTGACCGGCAGCGAAACAATCCTTCGCGGTAAATTGCACGTCGAGCAAGTGCTGCACGCGCAATTCCAGCGGCACCAGTTCGCGGCGCTGCGCGAAAGCCGACACTTCCTGGGTGTCCTGCAGCAGGCGCGCGCGCGCCGAACGGATCAGCACGACGGCGTTGCCGAGCTTTTCCTGCACGAACGGGCTCTTGACCGGGCCCGGCCCCATCGCGAACTGGTTCTGCTTCGGTTTCGTGTGCTCGATGAACAGATCGACTACGCCTTGCGCGATGCCGATGATGGCCGCCGCGATGACGCCGTTGAAGACCTGATTGAACGGCATCTGATACGTCCACTCACTGTCGTTCAGTTCATACCGCGTGAAGCTGTGCGTGCGATGATCCGGCACGAACGCTTCGTTCTTGATGACGAGGCTCTTGCTGCCGGTGCCACACAGGCCAATCACGTGCCAGTCGTCGACCAGTTCGTAATCCTCGTGCTTGACGAGGAACGAATTCATGTCGACGAGTTCGCCCTTGTCGCTATATATGCGCGCACCGAGGAATGCGCCCCAATCCGCGTGCTCGGAACCGCTCGACGTTGGCCAGCGGCCCGACAACATCCAGCCACCTTCGACGCGGCGCGCCTTGCCGGTCGGCGCGTAGGACGAACTGACGAGAATGTCCTGATCGTTCGCCCAGACTTCGTCGCCAGCCTTCGGATTGAGCTTGCCGAACTCCCACTGATGGATCGCGAGGATCGCGACCGTCCAGCCGCTCGACGGGCAACCGCGACTCAGTTCGGTCACGACGCGATAGAGCACTTCCGGGCTCATCGCGTAGCCGCCCCAGCGCTTCGGCTGCAGGATCTTGAAAAAGCCCGCCTTGCGGAAGGCTTCGACGGTGGACTTCGGCACGGAACGGGTCTGCTCCACACTCTCGGCCTGCTCGCGCAGCCAGGGAATCATGTCTTTCGCGCGCTGCACCAGCGCTTCCATGCCCGGCACGGCGATTTCGTTTTCGATAACAGCAGCCATGTTGGCCTCCTTGATGCGTTGGTTAATTGCGTCGATCAGCACTGGCCCGTTGCCAGGCACTTGTGCATGACGTCGTTGGACTTTTCGGGGGCCTCGTATTGCGGCATTGCGCGGCATCGGCGTTCACCGGACAACCAGCCTCCGCCTCGGGAACCGCGTGAATCCGGTCACTTGCCGGGCTGCTGGTGTCCCCAGTCGTCGAGCTGGCTATAGGTCCGGACGTTCCAGGTGGAGTCGTCGATGACGAGGCCTCCCCAGCCGAATTCGATGGCAAAGCCGGAGGGAGCGGCACAGTAGAACGACACCATGCCGTCGTTCGGGTGATGGCCGATCTCCATCACCACCGGCACGCCCGCCTTGCGCACGCGATCGAAGGCGAGGCCCACGTCATCGAGCGACTTCACCTGCACCATGAGGTGGTGCATCTTCTTCGGGAAAGGCATGTACGCCAGTCCGATGGAATGGTGGCGGCCCGTGGCCGAGTGCAGGAACGTGGCATCCACCGTCACACCCGGGAAGGTTTCCGAGTCGCGGATATAGTCGGAAAGCCTCAGCCCCAGTTTTTCGGTGGCGAACTTCACTGCGCCCGGATAATCCTGCGCTATACAGAACGTATGGCCGACGCCCAAACGCCCCGTTTCGAAACCCGATACCAGTACTTTGGAACGGAACGGCTTCGACAGTGGCGCGATCTTCGGCCCGGTAAAGAATTCGTGGCGCAAACCCTCCGGGTCGATGCAATAGAACACGCGCTCGGCCTTGCGCGATTGCGTGACCTGACCGTCGCACTCGATCACGTTAACGTCTTTCGCGCGCAATTCGTCCACGTATTCCCGCAATGCTTCGAAGGTATCGAATTCCCAGCCGAGCGCGGCCAGATCGTCGGCAGTGCCGCGCTCCAGCAAGATGTTCTGCTCGCGTTCGTCCATGCGCAGACTGATCGAATTATCGGTGCGCTGGCCGACCTGCAGACCCAGAATGTCAGTGGCGAACGACTCCCACTGATCCAGATCGCTAACGTTAAGCACAACGTAACCCAATGTCGAAATATCGGACATGTGTTGCCTCCTTGTTCGCCCTGCCGCGCATGCGTCGGCAGGTGCGTTTTTTTAGGTAAGAAAATCTGCCGCTTCTCTGAGTTGGCCCCACCTAATTGCAAGCTGTATGCCAATGCGATGCGGACGCAACGATTTGCGTGCCGAACAATCGGAGATGTGCTTGATATTGCTTCGCTTTTTCTGCACGGCGGACGTGTCGCGCGCTTTCGCAATTGCTGACGAGGGATCGGCTCGATTGATGAATTTATTAAGATGCCGTGCTTTTAGCCTTGCCCGGCCTGCGAATTTTCGCCATCAACGCCGCAGCGTAAAGAACGCACGCATTTTCCTTGCGCGCGACAGGCTCTCGACGATTCGCATTGGCAACCGCGGCGAACGCCCACGCCGCCGCGGCAACAAGCGGCTCGAGCGCACGTTGTTTCTCTCCGCCTTCGCCTCCGTGCGAGACCCGGTCTCACAGGGCCTATTACGCGCGCAAGATCCGGCACTCATTGCGCTGGCAAGGCGGCGCGGCGACGTCTTGTTCGCCATGCGACGGCACCATGTACCAACCCAAACCAGCCGTGAACGCTTGACGAACAACATAAGCGCCTCCAGCCTGCCTCCAGCCTGTATACTCAGGCGCAAAAAATAGCGACCATCCCACCTCGGCATGCCGAGAGACAAGCGGAAGCGGCAGGAGACAACCAATTGAGCAAAGCGCGCAGCAAGAAACCGGCCGGGACGGCCGTGGAGCCAGGTCTGGAAGCCAATGACGTCCTCAAACACCTGCATTTCAATCCAGCGGAAGGCTTGATCTGGCTGGAGGACCGTCGCATGGTCCTCTTTCATGTCGAATCCCTGCGCGCCTTGCGACAGGAACTCGTCCTCTGTTTAGGCATGGAAGCGACCCGCGGCCTGCTCACGCGCTTCGGCTACTCGGCCGGCTGCCGCGACGCGGAACTCGCGATGAAAATCCGGCCGCCCGGCACGCCCGTCGAACGCCTCATGATCAGCGGCGGCTACTTTCATGCCTTGCAGGGCATTGTTAGTCCTCCGATCATCGTGTCCCAAAAGGTCGATATCGAAAAAGGCATCTGCGATATCGAATTTTTCTGGAAGAACAGCTACGACGACCAGGTTCACATAGAGTCCTTCGGCATTGACGGTTCGGCCGCGTGCTGGATGGAAGTGGGCTACGCCTCCGGCTTCCTGAGCACATGCGTGGGACGGCGCATTCTCGTGCGCGAAGTGGAGTGTCGTGCGACGGGCGCCGACATGTGCCGTTGCATCGCTCGTCCCGCGGACGACTGGCCCGACGCAGAACTCGATCTCGTGTATTTCGAGCCAAGGCCGTTCCATCTGGTGCCACCCGAAGCAAGCGAGCGTTCGCGCACCATCGAAATTTCACCACGCAAGGAAGGGGCGTCGCGCTTTATCGAAAATTCGAGCGTAATCGGAGCGTCTGTTGCGTTCAACACGGTCATGCACAAGATCCAGCGTGTTGCGCCGACCACGGCCACCGTGCTGCTACTCGGCGAGAGCGGCGTCGGCAAGAGTGCTTTCGCGAAGGAGATCCGCGTCCTCAGTGCGCGCGCCGACAAACCCTTCCTCGAAGTAAACTGCGCGGCGATTCCGGAGCAGTTGATGGAAGCCGAACTCTTCGGCGTCGAGCGGGGCGCTTACACCGGCGCGGGCGAAGCGCGGTCCGGGCGCTTCCAGGTCGCCGATGGCGGTACGCTCTTCCTCGATGAGATCAGCAGCCTGCCGATGACGGCGCAGGGCAAGCTACTGCGCGTGATCCAGACCGGCGAATTCGAAACGCTCGGCAGTACGGTAACGCGTAAGGTGGACGTGCGCATCCTCGCCGCCACAAATGAAAACCTCTGGAAAGCGGTGAGTGAAGGACGTTTTCGCGAAGACCTGTTTTACCGCCTGAACGTGTTCCCGATCCAGATTCCACCGTTGCGCGAGCGGCGCGACGATATTCCGCTGCTGCTCGAACATTTGCTGCGTAAATATAGCGAGCGTTACGGACGGCGAGTGACGGGCGTGACGGCGCAGGCCTGGCAGATCCTGCTCAATTATCGATGGCCCGGCAACGTGCGCGAATTCGAGAACGTGATCGAGCGTGGCGTTATTCTCGGAGAAAACGACCAGCCGCTCGGTTATCACCAGCTCGTTACCATCGACAGCGAGATAGGCGCGCACGGCCCAATGGCGCTGAACGAATTGGGCCTGTTGACGGAGAACGCGAATCTTTATCCCGAGTCCCGCTCGCCGGAAGCAGGACAGGAGGCCGAAGCCTTGAAGGCCTGGGCCGAAGGCATCGTTGCGCGTTCGAACATGTCTCTCGATGCAATCGAGAACACACTGGTGAAGGCCGCGTTCAAGGCAGCGCAGGGCAATTTCACGAAGGCGGCGGCCCTGCTCGGTGTGACACGCGCGCAGCTTGCCTATCGCATCAAGAAAATGGAAGACAGCGATATGTCGTTGCACTGATCAGCAAACCGGGTTGCCGGGTTGCAGACAGGACGCGTACGGAATGCGCCGTGCAGGCGAATTTCAACCTCTGACGGCTTCGCGCCCGGAGATATTCACCGGTCTGCACGAGCGAGGCAACGCGATCGTGTTTTGCCGGTAACGGGCAGATTCAACCGGTCGTCGCAACACCAGATTGTTGAACAGATTTTAGGTATTCGTCCAAGGTATTAGCAGGCGCCTTCCAGCCGAGCGTTTTTCCGCAGCCTGGTGCTCAGTGTATTGGCAACTTACTGGATCTCCCGAGCGCTCCACGGAGACAGAAGTACGATCTGCTCTCGCAGAGCAAGCGACTCCAGACGAGGTTATGCACTTTTGTTAAGGGTTGCAAAATGAATGAGCATAAGCACGAAGAACACGACGAAATGCAAACCAGCCAAGATTTCGGGCAATCGCACCTGACGTACCAGTTCCCCGACCTGCGTGCGCCCCTGTTCGTTGGCAGGCGTCACGTGCTCGGCAAGCAACTGCCCCAACGCATCAACAGCGATGTGGACCTTGCCGCTGCGTTTGCGTTTTTTAGCCGTCGTAACCGGCTCGAGGCTCACTCTTGCAGATCGACTGCAGGGGGCGTCCGTCGAGAATAACCGCGCTGGGTTGACCACGACGCTCCTGCGCGACCCGGACGATCGAACGCAGATCATTCATTGACCATCGCCTCGAAGCAGCCTGCCTGAATCCAGCGCAAGGCGTTGAACATCTCGCGCAACTCATCGCGGCGCCGGGACGCGTTCTTGCTCATCAAGGTCGGGGACCGAGCGGCGAAGTACCACTCTTCATCCGATACCCGATACATCCGCTGGGATGCCACCGGATCGTCCCTTTTTGCGCGCTATCGGGAGATCGTTCCCGACAGTTTCCGCAGGCCGGCATGGCGATCACCTATCCAATTGTGTGCCGCACGGGTTTTCCCGGTCCGTCGCCTCCTCGTTCAAAGGATGAGGAAGTCCCTGTAATGCCGTGATTTTGTTACACAACGACGCCGGCGAATTACAGCGCAGCCGGCGCGCCTCGGGCGCCGTTCATGCAGGCGGTTTTGGCAGCGCGGCGCCGAGAGTGGACATGGACGCGTTCGCATTCAAATCCAATCCGCATTCGAGTTTGAATATTCGCCAAAACCGTTCCGCACAAAAAATCAAATCTCTCCCTGAAATTGCCGTCCCTGGCCGTCATCGGGCTGTCAATAGCAAGCGGCAAAGAATGGCGGCCGATTCGCATAGGCGCGGAGCCCGGATCGCTAATCGCGCTTAAAAGCACGACCATCGATATTTAATCCGCATTGAGCCATACTGTGCGCGGAATTGCTCATACGAAACCTGCGCGCAGCGCGGCTTCCAGTAATCGAGCAAAAGAGTCGGCTATTAGCTGGCGACACCGCCCGATCGCATTGCAACATCAAGTTGAAATAACGGCGCCCATTGTTGAGCAATCCGGGTCGGTTGTTTTTTCCCATTAGTTCAGGATTTTCCACAAGTCAAGCAGACTATTTTTCCGCTGACTATACACATTCCCTACAAAAACAATTATTAATATCCGCTGCGGAACACCGAGGCGTTTCGCAACAAGCGCCCTTCACCGGGCGTCGATTTCGCCGTCCGTCATGGCTCCCGCGTCACCGCACCCGGCGCAAGTCCATGGCAAGCGACAAGACCCGCATGCAGGAAGAGGGTTACAGGAGCGGCACATCCGCATTGCCGCATGACCGGAATCTTTCGTCGACGAGTGAACACATGCTTACCCGAACCGAAAACCTGCCGAGCGTCGCGAGAAGAATGGCCGCCGGCCAGATGTTGATGGAAGGCGCGACGGTGAATTCCGTCGCCGACTCACTGCACCTTTCCGCCCAGACGGTGAGGCGCTACAAATCGATCGTCGAAGACGGCGGCCTCGCCGCGCTCCAGCAGATGAGCGTGGGCGGCCGCCCCTCGGTGCTCGATCAGGCCGCGCTAGGCTGGATCGCGAGCGCCCTGCACGGCTCCGCGCGCGATCACGGCTTTCCCAGCGACGCATGGACCAACAGCCGCGTGCGCGAACTGATCGGCCGCCAGTTCGGCGTCCATTATTCGCGCGTCTACACCTGGCAGATCGTCTCGAACCTCGGTCTCGGCCATCGTCTGTCGAAATCTGCGCGCTGACCGGCGTGCCGGGAGCGCCGCACGCCTGCCTGCGGAAAGCGAGCGCGCCCCGCTCGCCCGGGGCGGCCTTCGGCTTGTCTCAGGTTGCGGGCGCGTCGCGGCCTCGGGTTCCGGCCTCGGAACCCACCAGCGGCGGCGTCCCGTCGCCGGTCCATTGCTGCGACCGGACCTGATTGCGGCCGGCTTCCTTCGCCTCGTAGAGCAGGCGGTCGGCGGCGATCAGCAGCTTCGCGCCGCTGCCGCCCGCCGGCGGATCGCAACTCGCGCACCCCGCGCTCACCGTCACGCACCCGTGGTGCGTCCCGCTCAGCGTGAGATTGTCGGACTCGATGCGCCTGCGGATCTTCTCCGCCATGCGCGTCGCGGCATCGAGCGTCGTGCCCGGCAGCAGCACTACGAACTCCTCGCCGCCAAAGCGAGCGACGAGATCGGTTGCGCGCCGCGATCCGGCAGCGATGCGCCCGGCCACGAAGGCCAGCACCTCGTCGCCGGCGGCATGTCCGTACGTGTCGTTGAAGAGCTTGAAGTGATCGATGTCGAAGAACAGCACCGAAAGCGGCGTGCGCTCGCGCACCGCGTGCTGCCACTCTTCGGCGAGACGCCTGTCGAACGCGCGGCGGTTCGCGAGACCCGTGAGCGGATCGGTCACGGCGAGGCGCAACAGTTCGCCTTCGGCGACCACCTTGTCGCGTAGCGCGAACGCGAGCACCCACGAAACGACAACCCAGGCGCCGCCAAAAACCGTCGTCATCACGAGCGCGATATAGCTGCGCCGGCGCCAGCTGGCGAGCACGTCGGCCACGGCGGGCGCCGCGACGACAATGACCGGCGTATTGCCGACATGCGCGAAGGTATAGATGCGCATCACGCCGTCGAGCGCCGAATGCGCGGTATAGGTACCGGCGTCGCGGCGCGAAAAGACCGCGAAATTCGGCAGATCCGCATAGCTCGCCCCGGCGCCGCGCTGTGACGGCGGCTTGCTCGCGAGCAGCGTGCCGTCGCGCATCAGGATGAACAGATGGCCGCGCTGCCCGAGATCGACGCGCTCCAGAAGCTGCTGAAAATAATCGAGGCGCACCCCGAGCAGCGCGACGCCCGCGAATGCGCCGTCGGGCGCGTCGATGCGGCGCGTGAGGCCGATCGTGAGCACTCCGCCGCGCAGGCGCGAGCGATAGGGTTTCGAAAAGAAGAGACCCGCGCGCGGGTCGCTCTGGTGCGCGACGAAATAGTCGCGGTCTGCGAACGACACGCCGGCGGCTACGGCTTCGGCCACGGCGCGCTGCGAGGCTTTCACGTGGCCGGTTGCGTCGACCACGTAGGCGCCGCCGAGATTCGAGGCCGCCGTCGCGCGGTCGAACAGCACGCGCTGGCGCAACGCCTCGGGCATGAGCCAGGTTTGCGGCTGCTGCGCCGCCGTGACCACGGCCTGCAGCGACAGGTCATAGATCTCGACGTTGCGCGCAATGTCGTTGCTGATGAGCTGCACGAGGTTGTGCGAGTTCTCGGCCGCGTGGCGCAACTCTTCGGCGCGGCCTTCGTAGAGCGCCGCGTAGGTCAGGATCGCCATCACCGTGGCGACCAGCGTGCCGGAGAGCCCTGCGAAGAAGGGGTAGTTGCCGATCAGGCGCGTCGCCGCTCTCGCCCGCACCATGGCCCAACGGCGCACCAGAAGACGCAGCGAAAGAACCCGTTTTGGCATCTGCGCAATCCTCCTTCCGCAGGCGGACCGTTCCCGAGGGCTGCCCGGTCTCGACACGAGATTTATAGGGCATGACCGGCATAAATCTGTCATCAAACCGAAACCTGGGCGGTTCACGATCGATGACGTTACCTTTGCCCTCCCGCCACCCCCTGGAGCCCGCCCGCCATGCCAGACCTTTCCCTGTCACCGCAACGGGACACCGCCCCCTCGCGCGGGCGCAATGCCAGCCTGCTTGCCTTCCTCGTCGTCGTCGCCGCCGGCGCCGTGTACGTGGGGATGCATCTCGCCGACGACCTCTCGCCCGTGCGCGAAAGCTCCTCGCTTCCCTGGATTCTGCTTGGCGTCGCGCTCATGATCGCGCTCGGCTTCGAATTCGTGAACGGCTTCCACGATACCGCGAATGCAGTCGCGACCGTCATTTACACGCACTCGCTTTCGCCCAATATCGCTGTGATGTGGTCGGGCGCGTGGAATTTTCTCGGCGTGCTCACGTCCACCGGCGCGGTGGCCTTCGGCATCCTGCAGTTGCTGCCCGTCGAGCTGATCCTGCAGGTGGGCAGCAGTGCGGGCTTCGCGATGGTATTCGCCCTGCTCATCGCCGCGATCATCTGGAATCTGGGCACGTGGTATTTCGGCCTGCCTTCGTCGAGTTCGCATACGTTGATCGGCTCGATCATCGGCGTGGGCCTCATGAACCAGTTGATGCACGGCGCCAGCGGCACGAGCGGCGTGGACTGGAGCCAGGCGCTCGGCGTGGGCAAGTCGCTGCTCTTTTCACCGATCGTCGGCTTTCTGCTGGCCGGGCTGCTGCTGCTCGTCCTCAAGGCTGTCGTGCGCGTGCCCGCGCTCTACGCCGAGCCTCAGGGCAAGGAGCCGCCGCCGTTCTGGATCCGCGCGCTGCTCATCCTCACGTGCACGGGCGTATCATTCGCGCACGGCTCCAATGACGGCCAGAAAGGCATGGGCCTCATCATGCTGATCCTCATCGGCACGGTGCCCACGGCCTACGCGTTGAACCGCGCCGTGACGGCCGGGCAAACACAGACCTTCGTCGCCGTGGCGCACGACGCCACGCGCGCGCTCGAACGCTACACGAACGGCGTGGCCGCGCCGGCCGACCCGCGCGCCGAAATCGAACGCTTCATCGGCAGGCGCACGCTTTCGGACACGACGGTGCCGGCGCTCGCCGTACTGTCGAACCAGGTGGGCGAACAGGTGCGCAGCTACGGCTCGCTCGCGGCGGTGCCGCAAGCGAGCGTCGACAACGTGCGCAACACGATGTACGTGATCTCCGAGGCGATCCGCCTGCTCGACAAGCAAAAGGCCGTCGCCTTCTCGGCCGACGACGCGAAGGCGATCCTCAACTTCCGCAGCCAGATCGATCACGCGACGAAATTCATCCCGACATGGGTGAAGGTGGCCGTGGCGATCGCACTCGGCCTCGGCACGATGGTGGGCTGGAAGCGCATCGTGGTGACCGTGGGCGAGCGCATCGGCAAGCAGCACCTGAGCTACGGCCAGGGCGGCTGCGCCGAAGTCGTGGCGATGGTGACGATCGGCGCCGCGGACGTATACGGCCTGCCGGTCTCGACGACGCACGTGCTCTCCTCGGGCGTGGCGGGCACGATGGCGGCGAACGGCTCGGGCCTGCAATGGAACACGGTGCGCAGCCTCGTGCTGGCGTGGGTGCTCACGCTGCCCGCTTCGATCGTGCTGGCGGGGGCGCTTTATTGGCTGTTCAAGCACCTGTTCTGAGCGCGAACGGCAAGTAAAAAGCCGCGCTCCCCGGTGACGGGGAGCGCGGCTTTTTTTAACTGGGCGGGCGCCTTGAAAGCGCTGGCGCGTCAGTAAATTTCCGGAATGATCATGTCCTGCGGCACCGGCTGGCGAATATAGTCGGGATGATGCACGCGCGCGGGCAGCGTGACCTGCGGGTGCTCGATCTCGTGATAGGGCACCTGGCTCAGCAGATGATGAATGCAGTTCAGGCGCGCACGCTTCTTGTCCACGCCCTGCACGACCCACCACGGCGCTTCGGGAATGTGCGAGCGCAGCAGCATGACTTCCTTCACGTGCGTATAGGCTTCCCAGCGGCGCCGGCTTTCCAGGTCCATCGGCGAGAGCTTCCACTGCTTGAGCGGATCCTCGATGCGGCTCTGGAAGCGGACTTCCTGCTCGTCGTCCGTGATCGAGAACCAGTACTTGACGATCTGTATGCCGCTCCGCGCGAGCATCTTTTCGAATTCGGGCACCGAGCGGAAGAATTCCTCGTATTCGTCGTCGGTGCAGAAGTTCATCACGCGCTCGACGCCCGCGCGGTTGTACCAGCTACGGTCGAACAGGACCATCTCGCCGCCGGCCGGCAGATGCTGCACGTAGCGCTGGAAATACCACTGCGTGCGCTCGCGGTTGTTCGGCGCGGGCAGCGCCGCCACGCGGCACATGCGCGGGTTCAGGCGCTGCGTGATGCGCTTGATGACGCCGCCCTTGCCCGCCGCATCGCGCCCTTCGAAGATCACGATGAGGCGGTGCCCCGTGCTCACGATCCAGTCCTGCAGCTTCACGAGCTCGCCCTGCAGGCGGATCAGCTCGCGAAAGTAGACGCGGCGCAGCGCGCGCGCCTCGTCGCTGATCTGCAGGCCGCTTTCCTGCAACCGGTCGTCGACCTCCATTTCGAGCTCTTCGTCGTAGGCGTCGATGAGCTCTTCGTCCAGACGCCGGCGGCGATGTCGTTCGGCATCCTGCTGTTCGGTACCCGCCGTGCGGTCGAATTCATTCATGGCGACTCTCTCCTTGTTCGATATTCCGGCACTCGCGTCGTGCTGGCCGACGCAGCCTCGCGCCACTATCGTCGCAGCGAGTGTCACGAATATTTCAAAATGCATCGCGGCGGCTCAGGCGAGCGGCTTCGCGAAGCTCAGCTCGTGGCCGTCCGGATCGGCGAGATGGAAATAACGCTCGCCCCAGGGCGCGTCGCGCGGCGCGAATTCGGGCGTCGCCCCTACCGCCAGCGCATGGGCATAAAACGCGTCGACGTCGGCCACGTAAAGGATCACGCGCCCCCAGCCGTCCACTGCGCCATGTGGCGCTTCCAGCAGGTTCAGATAGCAGACGCCCGCCGCGCCGGCCAGTTCGAACGACGCGAAGCCCGCCACTTGAGAGCCGGCCTTCTGCACGAAGCCGAGCGCCTCGTAAAAGCGTACCGAACGCGCGATGTCGCTCACGCTCAACGTCACGGCGCTCAGCGACACGATTTGCGCGGTGCGTTCGCTCATGTTTCCCTCCCGCTGTTGCTGTTGTGCATGCCGTCCTCGCCCCCCAGGGCGGATCGGGCAACGTTAGCAGCGTTCCCGCGCACCGCGCGCGAGGCTGCCTCGGCGGCGGTCCTGGCCGCCGGCGCGACGCCCTCGGGGGCGCGCTTCGCCGCGCTCACCTTGCGGCCGCCCTTCGGGCGCTTTCCGCTTTGTCCGTTTTCCGCACGCTTTCCGGCTTCCGCTGCAAGCGCACGTTCCGCGCCCTTGCCCGTCTGCGTTGCCGCGGCCCAGACCCCGGCGTCCCTGGCGCGGTCACTGGTTGGACCACTTTCTGGCCAGCCGATTTCCTCGCCCACCCGCGTGCGAACGAAGTCGATGTGCGTCTGCATCGCCGTGCGCGCCTCCTCGGGACGCCGCGCGACGATCGCGCCGCACAGCGTTCGGTGCTGCTCCAGCAACCGGTCCGGCGCGTCCTCGTTCTGCACGCGCAGCCCCGTGCCGTTGATCGTGATGTGCTCGCGCAGCACGCCCAGCACGCTCGTGTGCAAATGCAGGAACATCGCGTTGTGCGAGGCCTGCGCGATGACCTCGTGCAGCCTCGCGTCGGCCTCGGCCTCGGCGGCCTTGTCGTCCAGCTTGCGTGTGCGCTCCAGTTCCTGCAGCAGCGCGCGAATGCGCGCGAGGTCCTCGTCGCTCGCGCGCAGCGCCGCGAAATAGGCAGTCGCGCCTTCCAGCACGCGGCGAAACTCCAGAATGTCTTCGCGCAGCGCCGGGTGATCGGCCACGAGCTGGCCCCAAGGCGACGCAAACCCCGTGCGCAACTGGTCGGTGACGAATACGCCCGCGCCGCGCCGGCTCTGCACGAGGCCCCGCGCCGCGAGCCGCTGGATCGCCTCGCGCACCGTGTTGCGCGCCACGTCGTATTCGAGCGCGAGCCCCCGTTCGGACGGCAGCTTCGCGCCCGCGCGCCAGGTGCCGTCGAGCAGCGACGTCTCCATCCGGCGCATCACGGTTTCCACGCGCCCGCGCGCGCTTGCCCTGTCCCTCATTGTCATTTCCGCGTTTCGTCCTCGTGGGCAACGCGTGGTCCAACCAGTTTGAACCCCGCGTCCGAAGCGGGAATTATGCGCTCAAACCAGCGCTAGTCCCGCGTGCAGCCCCGCCCCGGCTCCCAGACCCGGCGGCCACGCCCGCCCCGAAAGCACACGACGACGCGCAAAGACACCGAGCGAGACATGAAGCCACGGCCATACCCCACCGCGCGTCCATCCGACGTCTATTTGTTCGCTACCTGCCTGGTCGACCTGTTCGTGCCGCAAGCCGGCCTCGACGCGGTCAAGCTGCTCGAACGCGAAGGCCTCACGGTCCATTTCCCGCGCAGCCAGAGCTGTTGCGGCCAGCCCGCCTATAGCAGCGGCAACCCGCGCCAGGCGCGCGAAGTCGCGCGGGCGCAGCTCGGCCTCTTCGAAAAGCCATGGCCCGTGGTCGTGCCATCGGGCTCGTGCGCGGGCATGATGCGCCACCACTGGCCCGCGCTATTCGACAACGACGCCGACGCCGCGCGCGCCCATGCGCTTTCGGAGCGCGTGTACGAACTCACGGAATTCCTCGTGCGCGTGCTCAACGTCGATTTCAATGCCTATGGCGCCGCGGCGCAGCCTGAAGAACGCGTCGTGCTGCACACCTCCTGCGGCGCGCGGCGCGAAATGGGCACGCGCGTGCACGGCGTCGAAGCCGTCGATGCGCTGCCGGGCGTCACGCGCATCGACCACGAGCGCGAGCCGGAATGCTGCGGTTTTGGCGGCACGTTTTCGCTCAAGCACCCCGACATTTCCGGCGCGATGGTCGCCGACAAGATCGCCGCCGCGTGTGCAACGGGCTGCGAGCGCCTCGTTTCCGCCGATTGCGGGTGCCTGCTCAACATCGGCCACGCAGCCGCGCACAAGCAGGCGCCGCTCGCCGTGGAGCACCTCGCATCGTTCCTGTGGCGCCGCACCGGCGGGGAGGCCGCATGAGCGCCGATACGACGGGTGCGCGGGCGCGCATGCTCGGGCGGCTGCGCGAACATGCGCGCGCCACGGCAGCCACGGCGGTCGAAGCGCTCGACGCGCGCATCGACGCACATTTCGAGGCGCGCCGCGCCCATGCGCCGCTCGCGCTGAACGAGCGCATCGCGCAATTCCGGCACATGCTCGAAGCCGCGCATGCCGAGGTGATCTGCGCGAGCGGCGCCACCTGGGCCGCCGATCTCGCGCAGCGTCTCGAAGCGGCGGGCGTGCGCAACCTGTTGCTCGACACCTCATGTGTGGAAGGCCACGCGCTCACGATGGCGCTGCCGGCTCACGTGCAGGCGCGCGACTACGCGCGGCCCATCGAGCAATGGAAGGCCGAACTTTTCGACACCATCGACGCGGGCTTCACCGTCGCGCGCTCGGGGCTCGCTGCCACGGGCACGCTGGTGGTCGCGCCCGACGCGAACGCGCCGCGCACGGTCTCGCTCGTGCCGCCGCTGCACGTCGCGCTGATTTACGCCCGCACGCTGCACGCCGACCTGCACGCCGCCGTGACGGCGGAACGCTGGCGCGACGGCATGCCGGCCAATCTCGTCATGATTTCGGGTCCGTCGAAGACCTCGGACATCCAGCAGACCACGGCTTATGGCGCGCACGGACCGCGCGCGCTGTGGGTTGTCGTCGTGATCGATGAGGATCACGAAACGAGCACGCAGCGGGGAGCCGCCCAATGAGCACGATCACGCAGACGCCGCCCGCGGCGGGCCATGAAAACACGCTCCACTTCGTGCCGACCGCCGAATTCCGCCAGCGCGCACGCGCGGCGCTCGACGATCCGCAACTGCGCCAGAGCTTTCGCGGCGCGATGGACTTCCTGCAAGGCAAACGCGCGGCGCAGTTTCCCGAAGCCGACGAACTCGAAGCGCTGCGCGATCTCGGCGAAGCCGTACGCCAGCATGCGCTCGCGCGCCTGCCCGAATTGCTCGAACAACTCGAAGCGAACCTGCGCGCGAACGGCATCCAGGTGCACTGGGCCGAGACCGCCGACGAAGCGAACCGAATCGTCCACGCGATTGCGCAGCGGCATGCGGCCACGCGCGTGATAAAGGGCAAGTCGATGGCGAGCGAGGAAATCGAGCTCAACCATTACCTCGCGGAACGCGGCGTCGATTGCGTCGAGTCGGACATGGGCGAGTACATCGTCCAGCTTGCGGGCGAGAAGCCTTCGCATATCGTGATGCCCGCCATTCACAAAACGAAGGGCGACATCGGGCATCTGTTCGAAGCGCATATTCCCGACACGCCTTACACCGAGGACGTGGACACGCTCATTCAAACCGGTCGCCGTGCGCTGCGCCGCGCCTTCGTGGACGCGCAGATCGGCCTTTCAGGCGTGAATTTCGCGGCCGCCGACACGGGCACGCTCTGGCTCGTGGAAAACGAGGGCAACGGCCGTCTCTCCACCACCGTGCCCGACGTGCATGTCGCCATCATGGGCATGGAGAAGGTCGTGGCGAAGCTCGAGCACATCGTGCCGCTTTCGAGCCTGCTCACGCGCTCGGCCACGGGCCAGCCCATCACCACCTACTTCAATCTGATCAGCAGCCCGCGCCGCGAAGGCGAAAAAGACGGCCCGCGCGAAGTCCACCTCGTGCTGCTAGACAACGGCCGCAGCCAGGCCTATGCCGACGAGCAGTTGCGCGCCACGCTGCAATGCATCCGTTGCGGCGCCTGCATGAACCACTGCCCGGTGTATACGCGCATCGGCGGGCACGCGTATGGCACCACGTATCCGGGGCCGATCGGCAAGATCATCTCGCCGCATCTGCTCGGGCTCGACGCGACCGCCGAACTGCCCACGGCATCGAGCCTGTGCGGCGCGTGCGGCGAAGTCTGTCCGGTGCGCATTCCGATTCCGCAACTGCTCGTGCGCCTGCGCACCGAGGCGAACCGCGATCCCGAAGAAAGCGTCGCGCACCCGCTGCGCGGCCAGGGCGCGAATCACAGCAGGAGCGAGCAGTTCATCTGGCGCTTCTGGAGCGGCGCGTTCGCGCATCCGCGCGCCTATCGCGCATTGCGCTGGGCCGTCACGCGCCTGCGCGGCCTTGCGCCTTCGCAACAAATGGGCTGGACGCAGCATCGCACGCCGCTCAAGCCCGCGCCGCGCAGCTTGCACGATTTGCTGCGCGAGCGTGACCAGCCGCAATAGCGCTCCATTCGTCAGGCATACGAAATAAATCGCACAGCATGCCTGACGGCCTCACATAAATTTTCGACCCGCATCATCGGAGGAGACCGAAGTGCAACCCTGGCATCAGATCTACACACCATTCGGCAGTCTGTGGCTATCCGCGCTCGTGGCCGCCATTCCCATCCTGTTCTTCTTCGTCGCGCTCGCCGGTCTGCGCATGAAAGGCCATATCGCAGCCGCGATCACGCTCTTGCTCGCGCTCGCCGTGGCGATCTTCGAGTACGGCATGCCCGTGCGCCAGGCGCTGGTCTCGGCGGGCTTCGGCTTCGCCTACGGCATCTGGCCGATCGCGTGGATCATCGTCACCGCGGTGTTCCTCTACAAGATCGTCGTGAAGACGGGGCAGTTCGAGGTCATCCGCGCCTCCGTGCTCTCGATCACCGACGACCAGCGCCTCCAGCTGCTGCTCATCGGCTTTTCGTTCGGCGCGTTCCTCGAAGGCGCCGCCGGCTTCGGCGCGCCGGTGGCGATCACCTCGGCGCTGCTCGTCGGGCTCGGCTTCGAGCCGCTCTATGCCGCCGGCCTGTGCCTCATCGCCAATACCGCGCCGGTGGCGTTCGGCGCGATGGGCATTCCCATCATCGTCGCGGGCCAGGTGACCGGCATCGACCCGTTCCTGATCGGCGCGATGGCGGGCCGCCAGTTGCCGCTGCTCTCGCTCTTCGTGCCGTTCTGGCTCGTCTTCATCATGGACGGCAAGCGCGGCCTCAAGGAAACGTGGCCCGCCGCGCTCGTGGCCGGGGGCAGCTTCGCCGTGACGCAATATTTCACCTCGAACCACATCGGGCCCGAACTGCCGGACATCACCTCGGCGCTCGTGAGCCTCGTCGCGCTCGCGGCGTTCCTCAAGGTGTGGCAGCCGCGCCGCGCCGCGCAAGGCGCGAACGTGCAGATGAGCGGCGGCGCCGCGACGCTCGGCGGTTTCGGCGGTTTCGGCGGTGGCGCGGGTGGTTCGCGCGCAGCCGCTTCGAGCCGCCAGGCTTCGCCGTACAGCGTCGCGCAAACCGTGCGCGCGTGGTTGCCGTTCATTCTGCTCACGGCAATCGTGACCGTGTGGAGCGTCAAGCCGTTCAAGGCCTTGTTCGCAGCGAAAGGCGCGCTCGCGGGCACCATATTCAGCCTGCACGTACCGGGGCTCGATCAACTCGTCGTGCGCACCGCGCCGATCGTCGCATCGCCCAAGCCCTATGAGGCCGTGTTCAAGCTCGACTGGCTCTCGGCCGTGGGCACCGCGATCATGATTACCGCCATCCTCTCCGCCATCCTGCTGCGCATGAAGCCGCGCGCGGCCGTGGCCGCGTTCTTCGAGACGCTCGGCGAACTGCGCCGCCCCGTGCTTTCCATCGGGCTCGTGCTGGCCTTCGCGTTCGTCGCGAACTACTCGGGCATGTCGTCGACGCTCGCCCTCGCGCTCGCCGGCACTGGCGCCGCGTTCCCGTTCTTCTCGCCGTTCCTCGGCTGGCTCGGCGTGTTCCTCACGGGCTCCGATACGTCGTCGAACGCGCTGTTCTGCTCGCTGCAGCACACCACGGCACACCAGATCAACGTGTCGGACACGCTGCTCGTCGCAGCCAACACCTCGGGCGGCGTGAGCGGCAAGATGATTTCGCCGCAGTCGATCGCGGTGGCCTGCGCGGCAACCGGGCTCGTCGGCAAGGAATCGGCGCTGTTTCGCTTCACCGTGCGCCACAGCCTGTTCTTTGCCGCGGTCGTGGGCGTGGTGACGCTGATTCAGGCATATCTACTGACGGGCATGATTCCGCAATAACCGCGCGGTCAGTGCCGCGTCAGCGCGGCACGGGAAAAGGCCGTTGGCCGCTGCGTGCGGGCAACGGCCTTTTTGCATGCGCGGCGCGAATATGGAAATACCCACGGCACCATCGCGCATCGGCTCGTCGCGCGTTTCGCCGGGTCGGTCCACGTTACGCGCGTTCGTGGCGCGGACATCGCCGCAATCGGCCACTAATGCCGGCATTCTCGCTCATGTGCTTTCGCAAGGCCCGCGGCCGCATGGTCTGACACGCGCGTTATCGGACGTATTCGCGCCACATGCATGAAGTCCGTCCCCGTTTCCGGCTATGATCGTGAACTGCGGCGCGCCGGCTCGCCGCTCTGTCGGTTTCCGGGGAGTGTCGAATGGCAATGGGGTGGCTCGTCGTACTACCGTTCATCGCAGCGGCGCTCGTCGCGTGCGCGGGACGTCGCGCTCCGGCCTCCGGCACCTGGGTCGCGTTCGCAGCCGCGCTGCTCGGGCTCGGCCTGCTGGGAAGCGAGCGTGTGGGCATGGCCACCTACGGCGTGCTGCGATGGCAAGCCGACTGGATTCCGCAGATCGGCCTCGCGTTCTCGCTGCGTCTGGACGGTCTTTCGTTCATGTTCGCGCTGCTCGTGCTCGCGATCGGCCTGCTCGTTTTCATCTACGCGCGCTACTACCTGGCGGGCAGCGAATCGCTGCCGCGCCTCTATGCGCTGCTGCTGCTCTTCATGGGCGCGATGCTTGGCGTCGTGCTTTCCAGCAATCTCCTGCTGCTCGTGGTCTTCTGGGAACTCACGAGCATCGTTTCGTTTCTGCTGATCGGCTTCTGGCCTTCGCGTCCCGAAGCGCGGCGCGGCGCGCGCATGGCGCTCACCATCACCGGTGCGGGCGGCCTCGCGCTGCTCGCCGCCGTGCTGCTGCTCGGCCGCGTTTGCGGCAGCTATGACCTCGACGTGGTGCTCGCGCATGCGGGCAACGTGCAGCGCAATCCGCTCTATCCGGCCATTCTGCTGCTCATGCTTTTCGCGGCCTGCACGAAGTCCGCGCAGTTTCCGTTTCACTTCTGGCTGCCGCATGCAATGTCCGCGCCCACTCCGGTTTCGTCGTATCTGCATTCGGCGACCATGGTGAAGGCGGGCATTTTCCTCATCGCGCGTTTTTATCCCGTGCTCGAAGGCACCGGCTGGTTCTTCTACGTGACGAGCCTCATCGGCCTCGTCACCCTCACCGGCGGTGCGGCCATGGCGCTCGTGCAGCGCGATCTCAAGGGTTTGCTCGCGTATTCGACCATCAGTCATCTCGGGCTCATCGTGCTGCTGTTCGGCCTCGATACCCAGCTTTCCACCGTCGCCGCGCTCTTTCACACCTTCAATCACGCGGTATTCAAGGCCTCGCTGTTCATGGCCGCGGGCATCATCGACCATGAGACCGGCACGCGCGACCTCGGCCGCCTGCGCGGCCTCGCGCGCTTCATGCCCCACACGGCCGCGCTCGCCAGCGTGGCGTCGCTCGCCATGGCAGGCGTGCCGCTGCTCAACGGCTTCCTCTCGAAGGAGATGTTCTTCGGCGAAACGCTCGCGCAAGGTCTGCTCGGCGACTTCAACTGGATCATTCCCGCGCTCGCCGTCGTTGCCGCCGGACTTTCGGTGGCGTACTCGCTGCGCTTCGTGTGGGGTGTGTTCTTCGACGGCGAGACGCCGCACGACCTCCCTCACTATCCGCCGCACGAGCCGCCGCGCTTCATGAAGCTGCCCGTGGAGATTCTCGTCGTGATTTGCCTGCTGGTCGGACTCGTCCCGCAGCAAACCATCGGCAGAATGCTCGAATCGGCGGCGTGGTTCGCGCTGGGCGGCGTCGTGCCCGAATACAGCCTGAGCCTGTGGCACGGCATCAACGTGCCGCTCCTCATGAGCGGCCTGTCGTTCGTGGGCGGCGCGCTGCTGTTCTTCTATCGCCGCGATGCGTTCCGCCACCATCGCTCGATGCTCTCGGAAATGAACGCGAGCGAAGGGTTCGACCGTTTCCTGCGGCAACTCGAAAAGGCGGCGGCCGTGGTGGTAAATCGCTTCGAGACGCGCTCGCTGCCCTCGTATCTGACGTGGATGATCGCGGCGATGCTGATCGTGCCCGGCACCGCGCTGCTTTCGCTCACGTCGCTCGACGGCGCCTACCGCTCCGTGCCGCTCGACGCGATCACGCTGACCGGCCTCGCGCTGATTGCGCTGCTCGCCATTGGCGTCGTGATCGTGCGCGCCAACACGCTCTATGCGTTAGTGATGCTGAGCACCTGCGGCCTGCTCGTCACGCTTGCATTCGTGCGCTTCTCCGCGCCCGACCTCGCGCTCACGCAGGTCTCCGTGGAAGTGGTGACCGTGCTGCTGCTAGTGCTCGCCATTTACTTCTTGCCCGTGGTGCAGCGCGCGGTGCAGCCGGTGCCGACGAGGGCGCGCAACGCGGTGCTCGCGCTCGCATGCGGCGCGCTCGTCGGCGGCGTCGCCTATGCGGTGATGACGCGCGCGCCGGTGGCTGGCGTCGGGGGGTTCTTTCTCGCGAACGCGCTGCCGGGCAGCGGCGGCCACAACGTCGTGAACGTGATCCTCGTGGATTTCCGCGGCTTCGACACGATGATCGAAATCAGCGTACTGGTCGTCGCGGGTCTCGCCGTGAAGGCGATGCTGCGCGGGCTGCGCTTGAAGTCGCCCGATACCGGGCCCGGCGGCCTGCCGTGGTCGTCGCAATCGCATCCGCTGCTGCTCGCCATTCTCGCGCGCCTCATGCTGCCGCTTACCACGCTCGTCGCCGCGTTCATATTCCTGCGCGGCCACAATCTGCCGGGCGGCGGCTTCATCGCTTCGCTCGTCATATCGATTGCGCTCCTGCTTCAGTACGTTGCAAGCGGCGTGTTGTGGACCGAGTCGCGCATCCGCATCAACTACCGCGCCCTCGCGGGCTTCGGCATTCTCGTCGCGGCCGCGACGGGCGTGGGTGCGATCGTGCTCGGCCATCCCTTCCTCACGAGCGCATTCGGTCATTTCCACGTGCCGCTGGTCGGCGACATCGAACTGAGCACGGCAATGCTGTTCGACCTCGGCGTACTGGGCGCCGTGGTGGGTACGACGCTCACGATCGTCTCGCATCTCGGCGTGCGCGACAAAGACATGCAACACGTGGAGAAAAGCTGATGGAAGCCGCCTTCGCCATTACGCTCGGCGTGCTCTGCGCATGCGGCATTTACCTGCTGCTGTGCGCGCGCGTGCTGCCGGTGATACTCGGCATCACGCTGTTTTCGTATGCGATCAACCTGTTCCTGCTCGGCATGGGCCGGCTCTCCACCGGCAAGCCGCCCGTGATCGCGGCGGGCGCGCAGTACGCCGACCCGGTGCCGCAGGCGCTCGTGCTCACCGCCATCGTGATCGGCTTCGCCATGACGGCGTTCACGGTCGTGCTCGCGCTGCGCGCGCTCGCGATCGACGGCACGGATCATGTGGACGGCCTGGGCCGGATCGAGAAGGGGACGCGCGGCGAATGAACCACGCTCTCATCCTGCCGATCCTGATTCCGCTGTTCGCGGCGGCCGCCATTGTCGCGCTGCCGCTGCGCGCAAAGCGCCTGCGGCGCGCGATCAATGTGATTGCCACACTCGCCCTCCTGCCGATCGCCGTGGCGTTCGCCGAACACGCCGCGCAAGGCGAAATTGCGCGCTATGCGCTCGGCGCATGGCCCGCGCCGTTCGGCATCGTGCTGCAACTCGACCGCCTGGGCGCGCTCATGCTCGTGCTGACCGCGCTGCTCGCCTGCTGCTGCCTGCTCGGCACGACGGGCGCGGACGCGCGGCGCGGGCGCTACTACCGAGCGCTCGTGCAGTTCGAGCTGATGGGTCTGAACGGCGCGTTTCTCGCCGGCGATATTTTCAATCTCTTCGTGTTCTTCGAACTGCTGCTGATCGCTTCTTACGCGCTGCTGCTGCACGGAGGCGGGCGCCGCCGCGTGCGCAACGGCCTACACTACATGCTTCTGAACCTCGTGGGCTCGTCGTTCTTCCTCATCGCGATCGGCGTGCTGTACGGCCTCACGGGCACGCTGAACATGGCGGACATGGGCGAGCGCCTCGCGCACCTGGACTCCGCAACGCTGCCGCTCGCCCGGTTCGCGGGCGCGACGCTCATGCTCGTATTCGGCCTGAAGGCCGCTGTGTTCCCGATGTCGTTCTGGCTGCCGCAAGCGTATCGCAGCGCGATCGGCCCGGTAGCCGCGCTGTTCGCGATCATGACCAAAGTGGGCATCTACGCGATGCTGCGTTGCGACGCGCTCCTGTTCGGAGCGGCAGACGGCCTGCTCGGCGCGTTCATGCACGACTGGGCATGGTGGCTCGCCATCGCGACGATCGTCTATGGCGCGCTCGGCGCGCTTGCGGTATCGAGCCTCAAGACCACCACCGGTTTTCTCGTGCTGGTCTCGGTCGGCCTGCTGATCGCGGCCGCCACGATGCAAACCGTGCTCGCGTGGAGCGCATTGCTCTACTACCTCGTCAGCACGACCCTGTGCACCGGTGCGCTGTTCCTGCTTGCCGATACGCTGGAGTCCGAAGCAACCGGGTCGGCCGTTGGAGGCGCGTCGCCCGAACTACGCGAGCCCGCCTCGCGCGAATCGCTCGACGACGCCACCGCGCCCGCCATCACGCCCGAAGCGGATGACGAACCCGTCGCGGCTTTCGTGCAACCCGCCAGCGTGGAAAAAAACCCCGCGCCCTGGCCCTCGAGCTTCGCGGGCTTGCTCTATCTCGCGGCCGCGGTAGGCGCAGCGGGCCTGCCGCCGCTTTCCGGCTTTCTCGGCAAGGCGATGGTGCTCGCGGCGACGCCGCTCTCGCAGGCCGCCGTGCTCTGGCCTGCCGTGCTGGTCTCGGGCTTGCTTTCGATCGTCGCGTTGAGCCGCACCGGCACGCGTCTCTTGTGGGCGATTCCTGCCTCACGCGCCTACGCCGGCGCGCCGGGCGCCGCGCCGCGCGGCAGCCGCGCGAAGCTCGCCGCGTGTGCGCTGCTGCTTGCGGGCGTCGTGGCCGCTACGCTGCTCGCGGGTCCACTCAAGCAGTATTTCGACGCCACCGCCGCGCAGTTGCTCGACCGCGAAGCGTATGTCCGGGCGATTCTGCCCGCGCAGACCGCGCAGACCGCGCAGGCAAAAGGAAGCTGACATGTTGAAGCGGCTCTTCCCGCCCCCCTGGCTCACGCTCGTCCTGCTCGTCTGCTGGGTACTGCTGATGAACGACGTTTCGCCGGGAAACGTGCTGCTCGGCTTCGTGCTCGGCGCCGCCATTGCCTTCCGCGTAGGCGAAGGCCTGTGGCTCACCCCCGTGCGATTCGGCAGGCCATGGCTGCTTGCACGGCTCTTCGCGCACGTGCTCTACGACATCGTCGCGGCCAATCTCGAAGTCGCGCTGCTCGTGCTCGGCCCGACGAGGCGCCTGCGCCCCGCCTTCATCGAAGTGCCGCTCGACAGCACCCACGAAATCGCGCTCACGTCACTCATCAGCATCGTCTCCCTGAGCCCCGGCACGCTGTGCGCCGAACTCTCCGACGACCGTACGCGCCTCGTCGTGCACGTGCTCGATCTCGAAGACGAAGCCGCGCTCGTCGCCTCGATCAAGTCCCGTTACGAAGCCCCGTTGATGGAGATCTTCGCATGCTAGCCATTGTCGTTCCGGTGTCGTTCGCGATTCTCGGTCTCGCGTTCCTGCTCACGCTCGTGCGCCTCGTGCGCGGGCCGTCGCTGCCCGACCGGCTCGTCGCGCTCGACACGCTCAACATCAACGCCATCGCGCTGATCGTCGTGTACGGCATCATGCTGCGCTCCACGGTCTTTTTCGAAATTGCGCTGCTCATCGCGGTGATGGGCTTCGTGGCCACCGTCGCGTTCACGAAATACCTCCAGCGCGGCGACATCATCGAACTCCACTAGCCGGGCCTCGCCATGCACACCGTCATCGAAGCGATTGTCTGCGCGCTGCTGCTGTTCGGCAGCGCGTTCACGCTGATCGGCGCGATCGGCCTCGCGCGCCTGCCCGACTTCTACATGCGCCTGCATGGTCCGACGAAATCGACCACGCTCGGCGCGGGTGGCGTCGTGCTCGCCTCCGTGGTCTACTTCAGCGCGCGCGACAACTTCGCGAGCTTGCACGAACTGTTGATCCCGGCGTTCCTGTTTCTCACCGCGCCCATCAGCGCACACATGCTCACGAAGGCAGGCATTCAGCAACGCGTATCGATTTCCTCGATCACGCGCGGAAGACCGCCTGCCCACGGCGCATGTGCAAACAGCGAAAGTGCGCAAGACGCACGCCCGAACGGCAAATCCACGCAGGATTCTTGAATATCGGACCCGGCGCGAATCGGCTTTTTCGTTGGTAAAAGCTGCCGTCGAACGTTGTAAAGAAACACTCCGCCGCCGCCAGGCTCGCCACCTCGTTGTCCTTTCAGGCCGTTGCGCGCACACGGGCCGTCCGTGTCGCCGCGCCCGGCACACCGATTGCTGATCGTGCTCGCCCGCAGGCACCATCGCGCCGCCCTCACGGCACGCGAACGGGCGCAATAACAACGCGCGCTCGCCATCGAGTCCGCGCGCCTATACAGCCTGAACGAAACAGATGAGGTGGACGATGAAGAAGATACGCACCCTGGTCGCGCTTGCAAGCGCGGCAGCCCTGCTCGCTGCATGCGGAGGCGGCAGCAACGACGTCGGCAAGGAACTCGGACTGCAGAACCCCGAGATCCATTTCGTGCATGCGCTGCCGGGTGGCTCCAATGTCGATTTCCTCGTGAACGGCAGCCCCTTGCAGACGAACATCGCGTACAAGCAGGTGACGAACTTCGCCAACATCAACACCGGCAACACGACCGTCGCGTATGCGAACACCGGCACGACCACGCCCATCGCAAGCGGCAACTTCCCCGACGTGGCGAAGGGCCACGAGTACACGGTGCTCGCGCTGCCCGCGCTCACGGGCGGCGACATCGGCCTGATCGACGACCCGTTCGACAAGGGCCTGCTCTCCAACAGCGCGCGCGTGCGCGCCTTCAACGCCACCGTCAACGCGCAGAACCTCGACATCTATATCGTTGCGCCCGGCACCAACATCGCAAACGTATCGCCGACGTTGCCGGCGGTGACGTACAAGAACGCCGTGCCGGCCAGCGGGCAGGACTCCGTCTACATGAACGGCGGCAACTACGTGGCGATCGTCACGACGGCCAGCAGCAAGACGGCGATCTACCAGTCGGACGCCTTCAATCTCGCGAATAACGCGGACTGGCTCATCACGACCGTGCCCATCGCCGGAACGCTCTCGCAACTCGCTCCGGGACAGATTCATCTGCTGGTCGCGCAAGGCGGCAACACCTCGCAGCCGGCGCAAGAGTACGCGAACACGATCACGGGGCAGTAGTGCGCCGCGCCGGCACGCATCGCGGCCGCGTGAACAGGCTTCACGCGGCCGCGCCGCGCCCGGTCTTGCGCGCCTCGCCCAGCACGAAGTCGATGAAGGTGGACGCGGCGCGCGTATGGTGCCGGTTCGGCATGTAGAGCATGTACATGTGCGTGCCGAAAATACTCAGGCGCCATGCGTCGAGCGACGTGACGGCGGCGCCCAGGCGAATGTCGTCGTGCATCACGTAGTCGGGCACGATGCCCACGCCGAGGCCCGCGAGAATCGACTGGCGAAGAAAGAGAAAGTTTTCCGAGATGATCGACGGTTCGAGCAGCACCTCGTGCCGTTCCTCGCGCAGATAGCCCGCAAGGCGCAGTTGCCGCCCCACCACCGTCGCCGTGATGACGGGCGCGCGCGCGAGGTCTTCGAGCGTTTGCGGCATGCCGTGCCGCTCGGCCCACTGCGTGCACGCGCACGCAATGTACTTCACCGGCCCCATGTCGCGCGCCACGAGATTCTGCGGCGGCTCGTGCATCACGCGCACGGCGATATCCACTTCGTCGCGCAACAGGTCTTCCACGCGATTCTCGAACATCACGTCGAGCACGATGCCCGGATACGTGCGCTTGAACTGGATGAGCCACTCCGACATCACGAGCTGGCCATAGCCGCTCGGCACCGAAAGCCGCACGCGCCCCTGCAGGCTTTGCCCCAGCGTGGACACCGACTCGCGCGCGGCAAGCAGCGCATTCTGGATCGCGCGGCCGTGCTCGTAGAGCTTCAGTCCGATTTCGGTCGGCTCGACGCGACGCGTGGTGCGGCGCACGAGCTGCAGCCCGATCGATTTTTCGAGGTGGCTCAGGTGATAGCTGACGTTCGCGCGGCTCATCTTGAGCCGGCGCGCCGCCTCGCTCAGATTGCCCGCGTCGAGAATCTCGACGAGCAGCGTCAGCGCGTTGACGTCCATGGCAGTCCACTGTCAAAGATATTTTGACAGTCTGTCAATTGACCATGGGATTGTCAATTGCCCCTGACGCGCCGAGAATCGACGCCAGCATAGGCCAGCATAGAACACCTGTAGCCCGGCCCACCGGTCGGGCCCTCATTATGGAGACAGCATTCCCATGGCATCCGATACCGTCAACGCGTCCCCCGTCACGCACGAACTGCGCGGCAAGGTGCTGCTCGTCACCGTCGACAACCCGCCCGTCAATGCGCTCGGCGTGGACGTGCGCCGCGGCCTCGCCGCCGCCATCGAGCACGCCGAGGCGAACGACGCCGTGCAGGCGGTGCTCATCGTCGGTGCGGGGCGCAACTTCATTGCCGGCGCGGATATCCGCGAGTTCGGCAAACCGCCGCAGCCGCCCGCGCTGCCCGACGTGTGCAACCGCATCGAGGCCTGCCACAAGCCCGTGATCGCCGCGATTCACGGCGCGGCGCTCGGCGGCGGCCTCGAAGTGGCGCTCGCGGCGCACTATCGGCTCGCCGTGGCGGGTGCGAAGCTCGGCTTGCCTGAAGTCCAACTGGGCCTGCTGCCCGGCGCGGGCGGCACGCAGCGCACGCCGCGCCTGATCGGCGCGGAGGCGGCGCTTTCGCTGATGCTGAGCGGCAGGCACGCGAGTGCGCAGGAAGCGCTCGAGCTTGGTCTCGTCGATCGCGCTGGCGCGAGCGACGACGTTCTCGCCGAAGGCCTCGCTTACGCACAGGAACTGCTCGCAGGCCATGCCCATGTGCGCCGCACGCGCGACGCCCTCGGTCTCGCCGACCGCGCGCGGTCGCAAGCCGCCATCGACGCCGCACGCGCCGACACCGCGAAGAAATCGCGCGGGCTTTTCTCGCCGCTGAAGATCGTCGATTGCGTGCAAGCCGCGCTCGATCTTTCGTTCGACGAAGGATTGCGCTTCGAACGCAAGCAGTTCCTCGAATGCCTGGACAGCCCGCAGCGCGCGGGCCTCGTGCACGCATTCTTCGCCGAGCGCGAAGTGCAGAAAGCGCCCGAAACGAAGAACGCAAAGCCTCGCGCGATCGAAACCGTCGGCGTGGTCGGCGGCGGCACGATGGGCGCGGGCATCGCCGTGGCCGTGCTCGACGCGGGCCTGCCCGTTACGATGATCGAGCGGGACGACGCCGCGCTCGCGCGCGGTCGCGCGCATGTCGAAAAGGTCTACGACGGCCTCATCGCCAGGGGCCGCATGAAGCCCGAGGCGAAGGCGCAGATCCTCGCGCGCTTCAATGGCAGCACCGCGTACGACGCGCTCGCGAACGTCGATCTCGTGATCGAAGCCGTGTTCGAGGACATGGCCGTGAAGCAGGCCGTGTTTGCCGAACTCGACCGCGTGTGCAAGCCCGGCGCCGTGCTCGCGACCAATACCTCGTATCTCGACATCGATGCGATCGCGGCCAGCATCAAGCGTCCGCAAGACGTGGTGGGCCTGCACTTCTTCTCGCCAGCCAACATCATGAAGCTGCTCGAAATCGTGGTGCCGAAGCAGGTGAGCGCCGACGTCGTCGCCACCGCGTTCGAGCTGGCGAAGAAGCTGCGCAAGGTGCCCGTGCGCGCGGGCGTGTGCGACGGCTTCATCGGCAACCGCATTCTCGCGGTGTTTCGCACGGCCGCCGATCACCTGATGGAAGACGGCGCCTCGCCCTACCAGATCGACAAGGCCGTGCGCGAATTCGGCTTTCCGATGGGCCCGTACCAGGTGGTCGATCTCGCGGGCGGCGACATCGGCTGGGCCACGCGCAAGCGCCGCGCCGCCACGCGCGACCCGAAGGCCCGCTACGTGCAGATCGCCGACCGCCTGTGCGAGCGCGGCTGGTTCGGCCAGAAAACGGGACGCGGCTTCTACCTCTACCCCGACGGCGCGCGCACCGGCACGCCCGACCCCGAAGTCGAATCGATCATCCGCGCCGAGCGCGAGCGTGCGGGCATCGAGCCGCGCAGCTTCACCGACGAGGAGATCGTCCGCCGCTACATGGCCGCAATGATCAACGAAGGCGCGAACGTCGTGCACGAAAAGATTGCGCTGCGTCCGCTCGACGTGGACGTCACGCTGCTTTACGGCTATGGCTTCCCGCGCTACCGCGGCGGCCCGATGAAGTACGCCGACACGGTGGGCCTCGCCAACGTGCTCGCCGACATTCGTGAGTACGCGAAGGAAGATCCGCTGTTCTGGCGTCCGTCGCCGCTGCTCGTCGAACTCGTCGAGCGCGGCGAGAATTTCGCGAGCCTCAATCAATCGGCCTGAAGTCGGAACGCCGCACGCGCACAAGAAAAGCCGCGGCGGCATGGAGCAATCACACATGGACCTCAAATTCACGGCCGAAGAAGAAGCGTTCCGCGGCGAAGTGCTCGCATTCCTCGAAGCGCGCCTGCCGCAGCGGCTCGCCGACAAGGTGCGCAACGGCAGGCGCCTGACGCGCGACGACATGGCGCAATGGCACGCGATCCTCAATGAAAAGGGCTGGCTCGCGAATCACTGGCCGAAGGAGTACGGCGGCCCCGGCTGGAATGCCGTGCAGAAGTTCATCTTCGAGCACGAATGCGCGATTGCGGGCGCGCCGCGCGTCGTGCCGTTCGGCGTGAACATGCTCGGCCCCGTGCTCATCCGGTACGGCAGCGAAGCGCAAAAACGCTACTGGCTGCCGCGCATTCTCGACGGCGCGGACTGGTGGTGCCAGGGCTATTCGGAGCCGGGCGCGGGCTCGGACCTCGCCTCGCTGCGCACGAGCGCCGTGCGCGACGGCGACCACTACGTGGTGAACGGCCAGAAGACATGGACCACGCTCGGCCACTACGCGAACATGATCTTCTGCCTCGTGCGCACCGCAACCGACGTGCGCAAGCAGGAAGGCATCAGCTTCCTGTTGATCGACATGAACACGCCGGGCATCGAGGTGCGCCCCATCGTCACGCTCGACGGGGAACATGAGGTGAACGAAGTGTTCTTCACCGAGGTTCGCGTGCCGGTGGAAAATCGGGTGGGCGAGGAAAACAAGGGCTGGACCTACGCAAAATATCTGCTCATGTACGAGCGCACCAACATCGCGGGCGTGGGCTTTTCGGTGGCGGCGCTCGCGCGCCTGAAACGCGCCGCGCAGAAAATCATGCGCAACGGCAAACCGCTCGCGCAAGACCCGCAATTCGCGGCGCGTGTCGCGAAGGTCGAAATCGACCTGGAAAACATGAAGACGACGAACCTGCGCGTGATCGCCGCCGTGGCGGGCGGCGGCGTGCCCGGCGCGGAAAGCTCGATGCTGAAGATTCGCGGCACCGAGATTCGCCAGGAGATTTCGTCGCTGCTGCGCCGCGCAATGGGGCCTTATGCCGCACCATTCATCGAGGAAGCACTCGAGGAAGGATATGCAGGCGACGCGGTCGGCCCGGACGAAGCGGCCAGCGCCGCAGCGCAATACTTCAACAACCGCAAGCTGTCGATTTTCGGCGGCTCGAACGAAATCCAGAAGAACATCATCTCCAAGATGATTCTCGGTCTTTGAGAGGCTCGCCATGGACTTCCAGCACACCGAAGACCGCCGCATGCTTGCGGATACGCTCAACCGCTTCGTCGCCGAGCAATACGGTTTCAATACACGCGATACAATCGCGCGCTCCACAGAAGGCTTTAGCGTCGACATGTGGCGGCGTTTCGCCGAACTCGGCGTGATCGGCGCGTTGTTCGACGAGGCCGATGGCGGCTTCGGCGGCGCGGGTTTCGACGTGGCCGTCGTGTTCGAAGCGCTCGGGCGCGGGCTCGTGGTCGAACCGTTCCTCGATACGCTGATCGTGGGCCGCGCGCTCGCGCATGCGGGCAGCGAGTCGCAACGTGCGCGCATCGCGTCCTTCGTCGACGGCTCGCAGATCGCCGCGTTCGCGCATGACGAGCCGGGCTCGCACTACGAGGACGCACGCGTTGCGACCCGCGCCGAAAAGCACGGCAACGGCTGGGCGCTGCGGGGTGCGAAGGGCGTCGTGCAGCAGGCGGAACAGGCGGACGTACTGCTCGTTTCGGCTCGCACCTCGGGCAACGAATTCGACGGAGCGGGCATCTCGCTCTTTCTCGTGCCGCGCGACACTGCGGGCGTGAGCGTGCGCGGCTATCGCAAGATCGACGGCGGCCGCGCGGCCGAAGTGACGCTCGACGACGTGAAGGTGAGCGCCGACGCGCTAGTGGGCGTGCAAGGCGGCGGCTTTGCGACGCTCGAACACGCGCGCGGCTACGGCATCGTCGCGCTCGCATCGGAAGCGGTTGGCGCGATGGATGCTGCGCGCGATTTCACGCTCGAATACCTGCGCACGCGCAAGCAGTTCGGCGCGCCCATCGGCAGCTTTCAGGCGCTGCAGCATCGCATGGCGGACGTGCTGCTCGAAATCGAGCAGGCCCGCTCGGCGGTCATCAACGCGGCCGCGGCCATCGATGCGCCGCGCGCGTTGCGCGAGCGCGCGCTTTCGGCGGCGAAGTACACGATCGGGCGCATTGGCGCGCGCGTGGCCGAAGAAGCGATCCAGCTACATGGCGGCATTGGCATGACGTGGGAGTTGCCGCTCGCGCACTATGCGAAGCGACTCGTGATGATCGATCATCAACTCGGCGACGAGGATCATCATCTCGCGCGCTACATCGCACTGGGACGCGAGGCGGCTTGAGCCATGAGAGGCAAAGGCGGCCCTTTGCCTCCACAACGAACCAGGAGTGCCTGCCGATGCAGACCGACAAAGACAGCTTGCCTCTATCCGGTGTACGCGTGCTCGATCTTTCGCGCGTGCTCGCCGGGCCGTGGAGCGCAATGGTGCTCGGCGATCTCGGCGCGGAAGTCATCAAGATCGAGCATCCCGATCGCGGCGACGACACGCGCGACTGGGGCGTACGAGTCGGCAAGACGGAAACTGCGTACTTCAACAGCGTGAATCGCAACAAGCGTTCGATCACGCTCGATCTGCAAACGCCCGAGGGCCAGCAGATCGTGCGCGAGCTCGCGAAAACCAGCGACGTTCTCGTTCAGAATTTCAAGTTCGGCGGCGCGGAAAAACTCGGGCTCGGCTATGCGCAGTTGAGCGCGGAGAATCCGCGTCTCATCTATTGCTCGATTTCGGGCTACGACCGCAGCGGCCCCGAGGCGACGCGCCCCGGCTACGACCTCGTGGTGCAGGGCGAAACGGGCCTCATGGCCATGAACGGCGAAGCGGATCAAGCACCGCTGAAATTCGGTGTCGCGGCAGTCGACCTGTTCACCGGCATGTATTCAGCCCAGGCAATGCTCGCGGCGCTGTACGAACGCGAGCGCACCGCGCGCGGGCGCCACATCGAAATGGCGCTGTTCGATTGCGGGCTCATGATCACCGCTTACTACGGGCTCGAAGCGCTACTGATCGGCGAAGATCCGCCGCGCTATGGCAACGCGCATCCGTCGATCGTGCCGTACGGCGTGTTCGATGCGGCAGACGGTCCGCTAGTCATCACCGTCGGCAACAATGCGCAGTTCGAGCGCTTTTGCCGCGAAGCGATCGAGCGCCCCGACCTCGCCGACGACGCGCGCTACAAGACCAACATCCTGCGCGGGCAGAACCGCGAAACGCTGGTGCCCGAGATCACGCGCGAGCTGGCCAGCCGGCCCCGCAAGCTGCTGCTCGAACGCCTCGCGCACGCGGGCATTCCGTGCGGCGAAGTGGCGGGCCTGCGTGAGGCGCTGCTTTCGCCGCGTGCGGCGCGAGGCGGACTCGTGACGCAGCAGCCGCATCCGCATACGGAAAGCGGCACGACGCCCGTGCTCGCGCCGCCGTGGCGCATCGACGGCGAACGCATGCCGGTGCGGCGCGCCCCTCCGCAACTCGGCGAGGGCACGCACGAAGTCTTGCAGTCGATGCTCGGCTATTCGGCGCAAAAGCTGGCCGAGTTGAAAGATAAAGGCGTGATTTGATTCAATGTGGATGGAGACATGCAGTGAAGATTCTTGTGCCAGTCAAACGCGTAGTCGATTACAACGTGAAGGTCCGTGTGAAGTCGGACGGCACGGGCGTCGACATCGCCAACGTGAAGATGTCGATGAACCCGTTCGACGAAATCGCCGTGGAAGAAGCGGTGCGGTTGAAGGAAGCCGGTGTCGCGACCGAAGTGATCGCGGTGTCCGCAGGGGTCGCCCAGGCGCAGGAAACGCTGCGCACGGCGCTCGCCATCGGCGCGGACCGCGCGATCCTCATCGAGTCCAGTGAAGACCTCCAGCCGCTCGCGGTCGCCAAGCTCCTGAAGGCGCTGGTCGACAGGGAGCAGCCGCAACTGGTGATTCTCGGCAAGCAGGCCATCGACGACGATTCGAACCAGACCGGCCAGATGCTCGCCGCGCTGGCCGGCTTGCCGCAGGCCACCTTCGCGTCGAAGGTGGTCGTGGCTGACGGCAAGGCCACCGTGTCGCGCGAAGTGGATGGCGGCGCGGAAACGCTGTCGCTGACGCTCCCCGCAGTGGTCACGACCGACCTTCGCCTGAACGAGCCGCGCTACGTGACGCTGCCGAACATCATGAAGGCGAAGAAGAAGCCGCTCGAAACGATCAAGCCCGGGGACCTCGGCGTGGACGTGACGCCGCGCCTGAAGACGCTGAAGGTTGCCGAGCCACCCAGGCGTTCGGCCGGCGTGAAGGTGCCGGACGTGAAGACGCTGGTCGAGAAGCTGAAGACGGAAGCCAAGGTGCTGTAAGGGGAGCAAGACAAAATGACGAATCTGGTGAATCTGGTAATAGCCGAACACGACAATCAGTCGATCAAGGCCGCGACGCTGAACACGGTTGCGGCAGCCCAGAAGATCGGTGGCGACGTGCACGTGCTGGTCGCGGGCCACAACGCACAGGGCGCAGCCGACGCGGCCGCGAAGATCGCAGGCGTGGCGAAGGTGCTGCTGGCCGACGCGCCGCAACTCGAAGCGGGTCTCGCGGAAAACGTCGAAGCGACGGTTCTCGCGATCGCGAAGAATTACTCGCACATCCTCGCGCCGGCGACGGCGGCGGGCAAGAACGTCGCGCCGCGTATCGCCGCGAAGCTCGACGTCGCGCAGATCTCGGACATCACGGCAGTCGATTCGCCCGACACGTTCGAGCGCCCGATCTACGCGGGCAACGCGATCGCGACGGTGCAATCGGCGGATGCGGTGAAGGTCATCAC
>NZ_FMYQ01000054.1 GCF_900096975.1 Paraburkholderia lycopersici | reverse complement strand
AACCAGGGGGCGGACTACAGCTCGATTCTCGTGGGCATCCAGGTGCCCGCGGCCGAGGACGCCGGGTTCCGACGCTTCCTCGCCACGCTCGGGTATCCGCACTGGGAAGAGACGCAGAATCCGGCGTACCGGTTGTTCCTGCAATGAAATGATCAGTCGTCCCACAAATCGGGATGCCTGCATTTGAAGCGCATAAACGTAGAAAGGAGTGCAGGAAAACACCAGGCCCGGTAACAGTGTGCGTCAGTATACTGAGCCACTGCTGCCGGGCGTCGTCGCCTCGGGAAGATTGGGCGCCGTGCGTCGCACTTACCTGGAGGAAGACAAACATGCTGCGAACCGCACTCCGTTGTCTGATGGCTCTTTCCACGATCGCCGCCGGTGCGCTTGCCACACTGCCCAGCCTGGCCCGCGCGGATGCGGCGCATCCTGTCGTCGCGCTCCTGCCCGGCGTTACCGATCCCTTCTACTTCACGATGCATCGCGGTGCCGAGCGCGCCGCGAAGGAAGAGAACATCCAGTTGCTCTTCCAGGTGCCGAAGGCCTGGAACACCACGGAGCAGGTGCCGATCCTCAAGGCGTTCATCGCCAGGCATCCCGACGTGCTGCTCGTCTCGCCGGTCGACAAGCAGCAGCTCATCGGCCCGCTCAAGGAGGCGGCCGACGCCGGCATCAAGGTCATTACCGTCGACACCTATATCGGCGACGGCCACTATCAAACCGGCAAGGGCGACGCCGATTTCCCGCTCTCGTACATTGCTTCGGACAACCTGGAAGGCGGCCGTGTGGCGGCGCACGCGCTCGCGAAGGCGATTGGAGACAACGGCACCGTCTATTGCGAGAACAACAAGCCGGGCATTTCCAGCACCGATGCGCGTGCACAGGGCTTCCTGGAAGAGATGAAGCGGCACCCCGGAATCAAGGTGCTCGAGACGCAATACAACGAGGACGACGCCAATCGCGCCGCTTCGCATGTCGCAGCGGTGCTCGCGCGCAATCCCGATCTCGCGGGCGTGTTCGGCGCCAACACGTTTTCGGGCGCGGGCGCGGCGCAGGGCGTGAAGAACGCGGGCAAGCAGGGCGCGGTGAAGGTCGTCGTGTTCGACGCCGTGCCGGGCATCGACGAGCAGATCCGGAGCGGTCTCGTCGATATCGCCATTGCGCAGCTTCCCGACCAGATGGGCTACTACGCCGTGAAGTTCGCCGACGACGCCATCCACGGCAAGACGATTCCTACCTACAAGGGCACGGGCTTCGTCGTGCTGGACAAGTCGAATATCGACAAGCCGGAGATCAAGCAGTACATCTATTCCAATTAAGTCCGTCGAATCGGCCCACATGAACGACAAACGACTCGATCGGCTCGCGCTCGTCAGCAAGGTCTGGCCGTGGCTCTTTCTCGGCGCGCTGCTGGTTTTTTTTGAGGCGTGGGCGCGTGTCTCGGCGCATCGCTCGTTCGTGTTCAACGCGTACAACCTGCAGTCGATCGGCCTTGCCGCGAGCGCGCCGCTCCTGCTCGCCATCGGTCAGACCTTCGTGATCGTCACCGCCGGCATCGATCTGTCTGTGGGCTTCGTGATGGGCCTTGCGGCCGTGTGCGTCGCGCAGTTCACGATTCCCGGCGGCGGCTCGCCGTGGATCTTGCTGATGTCGGTTCCGCTCACGATTGTCGTGTGCCTGATCCCGGGCTTCGTGAACGGCGTACTGATTGCGAGGCTCGGCGTGCCCGCCTTCATCGGCACGCTCGGCATGTATGGCGTTGCGCGAGGCGCGGGCTTTCTCGCCGCGGGCAGCGGCATGACCGTGTCCGTCAACAACGCGGGGCTCGCGTGGCTCGGTAGCGGCTGGACGCCGGTGATACTCACGGCCGTGCTGCTCGTCGTCATGCATTTCGTGCTCTCGCAGACGCGTTTCGGTCAGTACACCTATGCGATAGGCGGCAATCCGCAGTCCGCGGTGCGCGCGGGTATCGACGTGCGTCGGCATCTGTTCGCGATCTATCTGATTGCGGCGGCCTTCGCGGCGGTGGGCGGCATCGTCTATACGGCGCGCTTCGCCGCGGGCGCGGCCAATGCGGGCGAACCCATGCTCCTCGATTCGATCGCGGCAGTCGTGATCGGCGGCGCGAGTCTGTTCGGCGGCACGGGCAACGTCGTCGGCACGCTGATCGGTGCGCTCATCATCGCCGTGATCGAATTCGGGCTCGTGTTCGTCGACGTCAACGCGTTCTGGCAATTCATCGTGGTCGGTATCGTCATCATTCTTTCGGTGCTGATCGACCAGTACAAGGAACGGCTCGGAGGCGCGCAATGAACAGCACGGGCGCGCAGCCGGTTCTCGAAGCGCGTGACGTCTCGATCCGCTTTGGCGGCGTGGAGGCGCTCAAGCGCGTCTCGCTGCGGCTCATGCCCGGCGAGGTGCTTGCGCTCGCGGGCGACAACGGCGCGGGCAAGTCCACGCTCATCAAGATCCTGTCGGGTGTGTATCGCGCCGATGCGGGCGAATTGCATTTCGCAGGCCGTCCGCTGCAACTGCGCGACCCGCAGGACGCGCGAGCGCAGGGCATCGAGACCATCTATCAGGATCTCGCGCTCGCCGACAATCTCGACGTCGGCAGCAACATTTTCCTCGGCCGCGAGCCCGTGCGGCGATTATTCGGCTTCCAGGTGATCGATCGGCCGCAGATGGCGCGGGTTGCGCGCGAGATGCTCGAGCGGCTCGATATCGCGATTCCCGCGCGCAAGCTCGCGGGGCCCGTGAAAATGCTCTCGGGCGGTCAGCGCCAGGCCATCGCGATTGGCCGCGCGATCTACTGGAACGCGCGCGTGCTCATCATGGACGAGCCCACCGCGGCGCTTGGCGTACCCGAGCAGCGCAAGGTGATGGAGCTGATACGCGCGCTCAAGGCGCAGGGCGTGGCCGTGATTCTCATCTCGCACAATTTGCACGACATCTTCGCGGTGGCCGAACGCGTCGTCGTGTTGCGGCGCGGTGAGGTCGCGGGCGAGCGGCGCGTGGCCGAAACCGACGGCGACGAGATCGTGCGTCTGATGGTGGGCGACACCTGTTCGAACGGCGCGCGTTGAAGCGCGCGTTGCGCGCGGGCCTGCGCGGCGCGGGCGATTCGATGGACAATGATTGCCCCGCCTTCACCGCAACCTCGTACCCGCCATGAACGACCTTGATCCCGCCGATATCGCGAGCTGGCACGCGCACATCTACTTCGACCCGGCGACGCGCGATGCCGCCTGGACCCTGCGCGAGGCGATCGAAGCCCGTTTCGGCGATATCGTGCAGATCGGGCGCTTTCATGAGCGTCCGGTCGGGCCGCATCCGATGTGGTCGTATCAGCTTGCCATTCCGCGCGAGCGCTTCGTGGCTGTCGTCGAATGGCTCACGCTCAACCACGGCTCGCTCGATGTCTTCATGCACCCGAATACGTCGGATGCCCTGCGCGACCACCGCGACGCCGCGCTATGGATCGGTCATTCGCATACGCTCGACCTCGGTGCGCTCGGCGGCTGAATCCGCGGCGGATTGCGCCGCCATCCGCCGCGGGAACGGGCTTCAGTGCCCGAACGATTCCGTCTTTGCCGCCGCCGGAGCGCCAGCTTGCGGCTTCGGCCGCGCGGCCTGCTTGACGAGCAGCGCCGCGCCGGCAAGAAGACCGGCGACGGCAACCGTCGCGAAGATACCCGCAAACGTGAAGTGCCGGCGCGTGAGTTCGGCCACGAGGAACGAACCCGCAATGCCGCCGAAGCGGCCGATGCCGAGCATCCAGGCCACGCCGGTGCCGCGCCCCTGGGTGGGGTAGAACGCGGCGGCGAGCGCTGGCATCGACGATTGCGCCGTGTTCATGAGCACGCCAGCCGCGAATACCACGAGTACGAGCAACGCCACGTTGCCCGCCGCCTGGCCGATGAGCCACACCGAGAGCGCGGTGAGCGCGTAGCATGCCGCGATGATCCGGTTCGCGTTGAAGCGGTCCATCAGCATGCCGCTCAGCACGGCGCCCACGCCGCCAAGCGGGAAGAGCGCCGAGATCAGCGTGGCGCTCGAGGCCGTCAGACCGGAATCCTTGAGCAGCAGCGGCATCCAGTTGATCGACGCGTAGAAGATCACGAGCCCCATGAAATACGCGACCCACAGCATGACCGAGCCGACGAAGTACATCGGCGAGAGCACGACGCCGAGGCCTTTGCCCGGCGTTTGCGGGACGTGCTCGCTCATCGTGAACACCTGCGCGTGCGCTGCGTCGGGCGAGATGCGGGCGAGCGCGGCGCGAATGTGCGCGGCGGGCCGATGGTTCGCCACCATGTAGCGCGCCGATTCGGGCATGCGCAGGAACAGCGGCACGGCGAGCACGAGCGGCGTCGCGCCGCCGAGCACGAGTACGCTGCGCCAGCCGAAATGCGGAATCATCCATGCCGCGAGAAAGCCGCCGCAGGCCGCGCCGAGCGGAAAGCCGCAGAACATCAGATTGATCACAGTGGCGCGGTTCCGGTCGGGGCAGAATTCGCCCATCATCGTGACCGCGTTCGGCATGGCGGCGCCGAGGCCGACGCCGGTGACGAAGCGCAGCCACGTGAGCTCGCCGATGCTGGTGGAGAACGCCGAGACGAGGCAGGTCACGCCGAATACCAGCACCGAGCCGAGCAGCATGGTGCGCCGCCCGAGGCGGTCGGAGAGCGGCCCCGACGCGAGTGCGCCGCAGGCGAGGCCGAAGAGCGCCGCACTCAGCACGGGCGCGAGCGCGGACCTGGAAACGCCCCATTCCCCAGGCAGCGAGGGGGCGATGAAGCCGATCGCAGCCGTATCGAAACCGTCGAGCAGGACGATGACGAAGCACATCGCGAAGATGAACCACTGGAATGGCGAAAACGGATGGTCGTTGATGAAGGACTGGACGTCGACGGCGCGCGGGCGGTCCATGGCTTTGTCTCCTGTCGGTCGCACCTGGAGCGTTGGCGCCCGGTGCGATTTCCACACGGTTGTCGTTGTGCCGGCGCGCTGTGGCGAGCCGCGTTTGCTGGTTTGCGCTTCAACCGGGAATGGTAACCGCTGAGCGACGCCCGCGGCTTCAGGATCGCTCGGGCAGCCAGGCAAGCTGGGCTTCGAGCGTTTCGCCGGGAGCAAGCACGGTGCCGCCCACGTCGATACGCCGCACGGTTTCTGCGTGACGCAGGTTGAGCCAGTCCGTCGTGTTGCTGACGGGCTCCGCGCAGAAGTACGGCAGGCCGCGCGGACTGAAGAGCACGAAGAAGTCGAGCGGCGCGCTCGCATGCAGCGCGAGGCGCTGGCCCTCGTGCGGCCATTCGATCAACGCCTCGCGGCGCCAGCCGGAGAAGTTGTTGTCGAGATCGAAGTCGTCGACGACGAGGCCGTCCTGTAGCGCGTCGACGGCCGGGTGCGCGTTGAGCGAGACCGGCAGGACTTCCGCGTCGATTTCCCACATCGCGCGCACGCGCGCGGCAATGCGCGTGCCGGCCGTGCGCGGATAGTACGGGTGATGACCGAGGCCGAACGGCATCGGCCACGTGGCCAGGTTGCGCGCCCACAGGCGCACGGTAAGGCCGCGCGCGTCGAGCGTGAGATGCTGGCGCGCCTCGTAACGGAACGGCCAGCCGGTGCCGGTGCGCGGGCCGGATCCGCGCGAGCCCTGAGTGTCGTGCGGCTCGTGCAGAAAATGCAGCGTGAGCGTGTCGGCCGTCTGCGCTTCGACCGTCCACGGCCGCCGCCATGCGTGGCCGTGCAGCGCATGACGCAGCGCGCCCGAGCCGCTCGGCAGGTCGATCATCTCGCCTTCGAAGCGGAAACGCCCGTCGCGGATGCGGTTGCAGTAGGGCATCAGCGGAAAGCTCGCCATGCCGAGCGGATCGCGCGCGTCGATGGCGGCGCGCGTGGCTGGGCGCAGCCAGTGGAACGACGGCGCTTCGCCCGCCGCCTCGTAGAACGCGGCGATCGACCCGCCGACATGGGGCGCGACGAGCGCGCGCGTATCGCCGTGGGCGAGCGTGACGAGCTGGCCGTCGTCGAGTGCGGCGGCGTCGAATAGCAGGTCCGGAGGCGGGGAGGGGGGCGGTCGGGAAATCAAATGGGGTTTCTCCGGGCGATCATTTTATTACTAATAAGCGTTAATATAGTCTCTGAAACAGTTCGCTGTGGAGGCGAAAAATGGTGACATACTCCAATTGAAGCCCAAAATTATTAATGCTACGCTTCGGCCCGGCAGCGCAGCCTCGAGCGGTGCGCGCCGCCGCGCCGCGCAGACTCTCCCGCAGTCGTCTTCACACCCGATGAAAAAATCGACCCAGCGCCGCCCGACCATGACCGACATCGCGAAGGCCGCGGGCGTGTCGCAATCCACGGTTTCCCTCGTGCTCAACGGCGCGGTGGGCGCCAAGCTTTCGGACGCGACGCGCCAGAAGGTGCACGAAGTCGCGCAGTCGCTTGGCTACCAGTTGCCGATCCGCGCGGTGCAGACGCCCGCCCCGGCGGGCGAGCGCAACCTGATCGTCTATATCGCCGACGAAGTCTCGACGAGCCCGCACCCGGTCGTGAGCATCGACGGCGCGCGCGACGCCGCCTGGAACAACGGCTGCCTGCTGGCCGTGTTTTCCACCCATGGCAACGCGCAGATGGAGCAGCACGTGCTGCAAACGCTGTCCATGCCGAACGTGCTCGGCGTGATCTACGCGACGGTCTACACGCGCAAGGTCGCGGTGCCGCCCGCGCTGCTGAAAGTGCCGGCCGTGCTGCTCAACTGCTATGCGTCCGACCACGCGCTGTCGTCGGTCGTGCCGGCCGAGGTGGCGGGCGGCCATACGGCTACCGATTACCTGATCGAGGCGGGACACACGCGCATCGGCTTCATCAACGGCGAGACCTGGCAGGACGCCGCGAAGGACCGTCTGAAGGGCTATCGCCAGGCGCTCGCGACCGCGGACCTGCTGTTCGACGGGCGCCTCGTGCGCGACGGCGACTGGAGCTCCGGCAAGGGCTTCGAGCTCACGCTCTCGCTCATGCGCGAGCCGAATCCGCCCACGGCGATTTTCTGCGCGAACGACCTGACGGCGATCGGGGCGATCGAGGCGCTCAAGCAGCTCGGGCTGCGCGTGCCCGAAGACGTTTCCGTGATGGGTTACGACGACCAGGAAATCGCCCGCCATACCCATCCGCCGCTCACTACGGTCGTGCTGCCCAACTACGAGCTCGGGCGCTGGGCCGTCGAGACGCTGTTGCAGGAAGAGCAGAACCGCAGCGCCGGCGCGCCGGTGCGCCACCGCACCGTCAAGCTCGACGGGCCGCTCATCGAGCGCGCTTCGGTCTGCGCGCCGAACTCGGTCTCCCCCGTGAATACCCTCATTAATATCGGGGAAAATTGACTGTTAATATTAGTTGAAGCAGTGGCCGTAATAATCCGGTGCATGACGTCGCGCGTCGTGCCGGCGTCCGCGCCGGATGCATCAAGAAAGACAAGAACAATCGCGGTCGGGACCTTGCCTGTGCCGCGTCGAGGTCATTCACGGAGACAGCCATGCGTCATCAACGAATCCAGTCCGCCTTCATCGCCGCCGGTCTTTGCTTTGCGAGCGCGTTCGCCGTGAGCGCTTACGCGCAGTCGGACGCCGGTGCACAGAAAGTCCAGTCGAATTCCAGCGAGACCTGCACGAATCCCAAGCCGGGCGGCAAGAAGTTGAGCGACATGGTGGTGGGTTTCTCGCAATCGGAGAATGAACAGAATCCGTTCCGCGCGACCGAGACCGCCTCGGTGCGCGCCGCGGCGAAGGAGGCGGGCGTGAAGCGTCTGCTGTACACGAACGCCAATGCCAACCAGGCCAAGCAGGTCGCCGACATCGAAAGCATGATCAACCAGGGCGCCGAAGCGCTCATCGTCGCGCCCAACGACTCCACCGGTCTGCAGCCGGCGTTCGCCCAGGCGCGCGCGAAGGGCATCCCCGTCGTGACGATCGACCGGCAGACGGCGGGCACGGTCTGCGCCGACTTCATCACGTTCCTCGGCTCGGACTTCTACAAGCAGGGCGAGCGCGCGGCCAAGGCGCTCGCTGACGCGACCGGCGGCAATGCCGTTATCGCCGAGATCCAGGGAGGCTACGGCAATACGGTGGAAAGCCAGCGCACGGACGGCTTCGCGAACGGCCTCAAGCCCTACCCGAACATGAAGATCGCCGCGGCGCAGACCGCGAACTGGTCGACGACGGAGGCGCAAAAGGTAATGGAGCAGATCCTGCTCGCGCATCCGGACGTCAACGCCGTCTACACCCACGCCGACACGATGACGGTCGGCGCGATCAAGGCGCTGCGCCAGGCCGGCAAGCTTAACGGCGTGAAGATCGTCTCGATCGACGGCACAAAGGAAATCGTCACCGATATCTCGAATGGCATCGTCGCCGCCGACGTCGAGACGAATCCGCGCTTCGGCCCGCTCGCCTTCAAGTCGCTGGAAGACTACCTTGCGGGCAAGGCCGTGCCGCAAAAGCAGATCATGGACGACGCGCTCTTCGACAGGACCAACGCGCAACCGTCGCTTGCGCAGGGCAAGGTCTACTGAGTCGTGCACGCACGATGACGACGAGCGCCGACACCCCCGCCCATCCCACCGCGCTTCCCGCCGTGCTCGAAACGCGCGGCGTTTCGAAGACCTTCGGCGTGGTGCGCGCGCTGCGCGACGTATCGCTCACGCTGCGCGCGGGCGAGGTGCACGGGCTCGTCGGCGAGAACGGCGCCGGCAAGTCCACGCTGATCAAGGTGCTCACCGGCTTTCATCAGCCCGATGCGGGCGGTCTCACGCTCGATGGCGCGAGCGTCGCGTTCGGCAGCCCGCGCGCGGCGCAGGGCGCGGGCGTGTGCGCCGTGTATCAGGAAATCAACCTGATCCCCGAGCGCAGCGTGGCGGACAACATCTTTCTGTGCCACGAGCCAAAACGGTTCGGTGTCCTGATCGACAGGAAGCGCATGCTCGAACGCGCTGCCGAAATCGTGCAGCGCTACCGGCTCGCCGTCGATCCCGCCGCGCGCCTCGGTTCGCTCGGGCTCGGCGCGCAGCAGATGGTGGCGATTGCGCGCGGCGTTTCGCTGGGCGCGCGCGTGCTCATCCTCGACGAACCGACGTCGGCCCTGAGCGGCGCGGAGGTGGACGTGCTGTTCGAGGTCGTCGAGCGTCTGCGCGCCGAAGGCATCGCGCTGCTGTTCGTGAGCCACCGGCTCTCCGAATGCTACCGGCTGTGCGATCGCTTGACGGTGATGCGCGACGGCGCAGTGGTGCGCACGGGTACGCCCGACGAGCTGCCGCGCGCGGCATTGATCGCCGCGATGCTCGGCCGCGAGAGCGCGGGCGAACACGCGTGGACCGAGCGCTCGGGCAGCGCCGGGCTCGACGTCCACGCCGCTCCCGCGCTTTGCGTCGAGCATCTGCAATGGGGCAATCGCGTGCGGGACGTTTCGCTGCGCGTGGCCCGCAAGGAGATCGTCGGGCTCGCCGGGCTGCTCGGATCGGGCCGCACGGAGACGTTCAAGACGATCTTCGGCGCACAGAAGGCCGACGGCGGCGAGGTCGACGTCGCCGGCCGGGCGCTCACGCATGCGAGCCCCGCGCGCTCGATCGGGCGCGGCCTCGCGTTCCTCTCCGAAGACCGGCGTGCCGAAGGCATCTTTCCGCGTCTCTCGGTGCGCGAGAACATCGTCGCGAGCCTGCTGCCGCGTATCTCGCGCTTTGGCTTCATCTCGCGCGCGAAGGAGGCGCAACTCGTGCGCGAGTCGATCGCGCGGCTCGGAATCAAGACGGCTGGCCCCGGCGCGCCGATCACGACGCTCTCGGGCGGCAATCAGCAAAAGGCGTTGATCGCGCGCTGTCTCTCGACGCGTCCGACGGTGCTGCTGCTCGACGATCCCACGCGCGGCATCGACGTCGGCGCGAAGGAGGAAGTGCATCGCGTCGTGCAGGAACTGGCGCGTGAGGGGCTTGCCGTGGTGGTGACCTCATCGGAAATGGAGGAGCTGCTTGCGCTGACCGACCGCCTCGTGGTGCTCAACGAAGGCGCGACCGGAGGCGGCATGCCTACGGCGGGCGCGCACCCGGACGACGTGCTCGCCGTGCTCGCAGGCGCGGGAGCGGACCACGGCGCCGGCAACACGTGAGCACCTTTGTGCCAAACAAGCCACAATCCACGACGACCGCTCCGATGTCGACCAATCTTGAATCGAACGAGGCACGCTTGAGCCCCTCGAATGCTTCGAACCGCACGGCTTCCTCCGCGTCCGGCGACGCGCCGCGCGCCCATGCGTGGCGCACCGTGCTGCGCGAGCACAGCGTGTACTTCGCGCTGGCCGCGCTCGTGGCGTTCAACGTCGCCGTCACACCGGGGTTTTCGAACCCGTTCGCGGCGCGCAGCCTGCTGTTCGAAGCGGCGCCGATCGTGTTGATTGCGCTTGGCCAGAATCTTGCGATCGCGACGCGTGGCATCGACCTCTCGGTCGGGTCGGTGATGGCGCTCGCAAGCGCATCGATCGCCGTGTTCCTCCCATATGGCGTGGGGCCCGCGCTCGCGGGCGCGGTCGCGATGGGCGCCGTGGTCGGTCTGTGCAACGGATTGCTCGTGGCGCTGCTCGCAATCGATCCGCTGATTTCGAGCCTTGCGTTGCTCGTCGCCGCGCGCGGGCTCGCGCAGGCGATGCTGGGCGGTTCGCGCGTGAATTTGCCCGATGCGCCCGCGTTCGATCTGCTCGGCGCCGGCGCGCTCGGCCCGCTGCCCGTCGTCATGCTGATCGCGCTCGGACTCGCCGTCGTCGTGGCGTTTGTGGTGCGGCGCACGACTTTCGGGCGCTACGCGATTCTCGTGGGCGCGAGTCGCGGCGCGGCGTTTCTCGCGGGCATTCCGGTGCGGCGCACGCTTTTTCTCGTCTATGCGGTGAGCGGCACGCTGGCGGGCCTCGCGGGTGTCTTCGCCTCGTCGCGTCTCGGCGCCGCCGATCCCAATTACGTCGGCGTCAATTTCGAGCTCGATGCGATCGCCGCGTCGGTGATCGGCGGCACACCGCTTTCGGGCGGACGCATCTCCATCGTGGGCGCGGTGTTCGGCGTGCTGCTGCTGCAGGTGCTCGACGCGAGCTTCATCATGAACAACATCAGCTTCACCTATGCGCAGATCCTGAAGGCGGTGTTCATCGTCGTCGCGCTGTATCTGCAACGCTCAGGAGGCTGACGCGATGCAAAACTCGACGCAAGCCGCCGCGCCGGGCGCCAATCGCCGCGCGCAACTGATCGCGCTCGTGCAGTCGCGCGGGGCGATCGCGATGCTCGTGGTCGTCGCGCTCGTGGCGGGCATCGTGTTCCCCGACTTCCTGCGTCCCGCGAACCTCGCCGACATCGTCTCGAACGGCGCGTTTCTCGGACTGGTCGCAGTGGGGCAGAGCATCGTCATCATTCTGGGCGGCTTCGATCTTTCTGTCGGGTCGATGGTCGGGCTCGGTACGGTGCTGGCCGCTTATGCCGCGCCTTATGGATGGGGCGCCGCGATGCTCGCGCCGGTGGCGGCCGGTTTTGCCGTGGGTCTGGTCAACGGCGTTCTCATCGCCCGCGCGCGTATGGCGCCTTTCATCGTCACGCTTGCCGCGCTGCTCGGGCTCAAGGGCCTGGCGCTCGTGCTGGCGAGCCAGGACCTGCTGATCGCCAACCCCGGCTTCTTCGCGCGGATCGCGAATGGTTCGCTGCTCGGGCTCAACAATCTGATCTGGGTGCTGCTCGTCGTGTACGCGCTCGGCGCGGTGCTGCTCAATCACACGCGATTCGGCGCGGCGATCTTTGCGATTGGCGGCAACGAAGAGGCGGCGCGCATGCTGGGTGTGCGCGTCGAGCGCGTGAAGATCCTCGCCTACGGGTTGTCCGGCGCGCTCGCAGGGCTTTCCGGGGCGCTGCTTGCGTCGCATCTCGACTCGGGCTTGTCCGGAGCGGGCACGGGCTACGAACTGCAATCGATTGCGGCGGCCGTGATCGGCGGCGTGCTGCTCACCGGGGGCGTGGGGACGATGGCCGGTCCGCTGGCCGGCGTGCTGCTGCTCGGCGTGATCGACAACGTGATCAACCAGGTCGGCACGCTGAGCCCTTACTATCAGAACCTCGCGAGCGGCGCGTTCCTGCTTGCCGCAGTGATCGTTCAGACGGTGCTCACCGGCCGTCGGCATGGCGCTTCGCGGGCGCCGGGCTCGAAGCGGCGGAGGCTGGCTTCGGGTGGCGCGGCCGGCTCGTGAGGGGCGGCTCGCTCGCGCCGGTCAGCGTATCCCGTTATCGGCGCGACTATTGATGTGAGACGCGCAGCTTCATACGTGCCGAGCCCTCGGTCTGCGCCGTGATCTCGGTCCGGCTGCCGCGCGGCCCCAGATAGAAGTGCTGGCGGCCCGGCGAGTTCACGTCGTGCGTCGCGTCAGGCAGACACGATGCGATATCGGCGCCCACCCCTTCCAGCGCGTTTGTGCCCGAGCCTGCGTCGCGTGCGCTCCAGATGCATTGGTAACCGCCGGCGCTCGTGGTGCATTGCGCGTCGTCGCCGTAGGGTTGGGCGACGGCGCGCCCGTCGTCGGGACCCAGCGAAGCGAAATGCGGTGCGGCCGCCACGATGCGCTTGAGCGCGGCGCAGGGGCTTGCGCTGTCGTCCGCGCGGGCGGGGAACGGGAGGCCGGGTAGCGCCATGGCCGAACAGAGCGCGATGATTCGCGTGATCGATGGGTTCATGCCGTATCCGCTGCGATTGGGCAGCGCCTCATCGTGAGAATTGCCCGAAGTGCTGCAAGCGACGTGCCGGGAATGGCCCTTGCAAGGGCGCGGGATGATTCATCACGAGGAGAACGCCATGACGAATCCGCTCAATCACATAATGAAGGCGGGCGCATTGCTGGTGGGCCTGACCTTCGCGATGGCGAGCAGCGGCGAATCGCGCGACGAGCAGGAACACGCTTGCCGCGGCGATGCGTTTCACTTCTGCGCGAGCGAAATTCCAAACAAGACGAAGATTACGGCGTGTATGAAGCGGCACTACGATGAACTTTCTCCGCCGTGCAAGGCAATGTTCAGGCGGCCGCTGAACGGTGACCCGAAAACATGAGCGCTGATGCGATCGTTCGAAGGGGCACCTGGCGCCTCTTTTTTATTGAAGCGACGAAAAGGGCTTGCAGGCGTGGCGGCCGGGGCGTTAAGATTCGCCCCCTTCGCTGTTCGATGTGATGGACGTCGGGCGAGTGAAGGCCGCCGCGGAAACCGGCGGTCGCGGGATCAGCAGCCTTCAGGCGGTGACGCTAAAAAAAGGGGTTGACGAAGCGAAAAAGATTCTTCATAATCTCGTTTCTCTGCTGCTGACGCAGCAACGCAGAAAACGCCGGGCAGTGAGTGGTTGTACGGCGGGTTTCGCGAATGCTCTTTAAA
>NZ_FMYQ01000084.1 GCF_900096975.1 Paraburkholderia lycopersici | reverse complement strand
GGGTCCTCTTCGTGCCTTTGCTCTACTCTCTTTTCAAATGTATCGCGCCAGGCGAATAACCCGGCGCACTCGTCCCGCCCTCGGGCATCTACAGTCTACAAAGCCGGAGATTAATTTCGAATCGTTGCTCATTCAGCGCGAACTCAACCGTCTATATCGTATTTCCACCGCTTGCGTTCGTCCTTCGTACGGGCAAGATTTGCGCAATCAGGACACCAACGCCCGCCTCGCGTCACCTCGAACGCCGGAATCATCCCGCTGATCTGGTTGTCCAGATCAAACACAAGGCACATCCCGTTCATTTGCCGACGTCTCCTCTTTCCGTCTCGCCCGGTTCTGCACGAGCTGCGTCACGTATTGTTCGGGTTCGAAGCTCATGCCCACAACCGGTTTGTCGTCAGGCGACTCCCCCATCCATCCCGACCAGCCGAGCCGTTGGCCATCGCCCAGCGCCATAGGTGCTGCGCTCTCCGGCTTGATCTCCAGTACCAGTTCCCACGCGATAGTCTGGCCCACGAACTCCCTGACCAGATCGACCAGCCGGAGCAGGTCATCGCCGCGTGGCGTGAAGCGGTGATAGTCATCAATGTCGAGCGGGCCGATGGTGATGCGGAATTTGCCCTGCCGGTCGGGAACGCTCTGGCCGAGAACAGCACCTTCACCCATGCGTGACGGTTCACCATACGCGCCCATGCGGCTGAGATTTTCTGGCTCAAGCGCGATCCACTGGAACACGAATTCCTCCATGCGCACCGGCACGGCGAAATAGTGTGCAAGCGTCGAGGCCAGGCCGTCTGGATTACGCGCTTCGCGCACAAGATGAGGCGCGGCCGACAGTCGGGCATGGGACTGCAGGGGCCGCTTACGCTGCAACTGGAGCGGGTAGCCCGAAAGACTCGCAGTGTAGAAACTGAAAGCGTCATCGTCGCGCCGGTCGAGACTCACGGCCGACTGCGCCGATGTCCAGACTCGATACAGCAGCGTGAGATAGCGGTGATGAAAAATATCGAGGAAGTTCGCAAGCGTCGAGTCGTGCCGATGTTCCTGCCGCTCGCGGGCAATCTCCGTAACGTGAATCGGGAGGGGACCGTTCGGACCCAGCATGCCAAGTCCATAGAGACGGATATGCAGCTTGCCGTTCTTCACGCTCGCGTCGGCGATCTCGCTCGGTGCGAATATCAGGCTTGGCTTCTGGCCGAGACTAAAGGGTTCTGCCGACGGCAACTGCGCCTTGCCGATCGGATCAATGCGCGGATT
>NZ_FMYQ01000029.1 GCF_900096975.1 Paraburkholderia lycopersici | reverse complement strand
TCTTTGTCAGGCATAGGTGTCCACCTCGAATTGGTGGACCCCTATGCTCCTCGCTCCTGTCGATCAGGACTAGACGTTAAAGATGGACCGCTTACCGATGAGCAGTGGCTTGCTCTTCTCTTGCCGCACTCGCAGCCGTTCGGTGGCTGGTTTGCCGCGGATATTCGCCTCGATGCTGTAGAGCTCGCCGAGCATGTCGAGCAGTTCCTGCGTGTCGTCGGTTGGCGTGCTCGCATGAACTTCGTAGTACCGTCTCCTCGCATGGTCCCAGCAAGCCGCCTGACGAACTCTGCCGCTCGCGTACAACTCGTTGACGCCATCGTAGCCATCTGCTTGCAGGATGCCCTCGAATCCGGCGAGACGGGTCTGGGGATGGATGCCTTTGCGGTCAGACGAGTAGTCGAACCATACTGCGGCCGGTTCGTTCGAACCAGAGCGGCGGTCGTCGCGCACGTAGACCCACAGGCGACCGGTCCTGGTCTTCTTGTTGCCCGGCGCGAGCACGGGGATCGGTGTGTCATCCGCATGCAGCTTCTTGCCGGCCATCGTGTAGCGGCGCAGTGCCTCGGTCAGCGGGCGGCACAGCTCCTCGCATTGACCAACCCAGCGCCCCATGCTGGCGCGGTCGAGCGCGACGCCGTCGCGTGCGGCAATCTCCGACTGACGGTACAACGGGGCGTGGTCCGCATACTTCGAGACGAGGATGTCAGCCAACAGGCTCGGGTGGGCAATGCTGCGTTCAATCGGCAGACCGGGCATCGGCGGCTGCGAGAAGTGCTTGCAGCAGGTGCAGACGCCCTTGCGCCGGATCGTGCGGATCACCTTGAAGGCGGCCGAGACACGAGCGAGCTGCCCGGATGTGTCTTCGCCGATCAGCTACATCACGTTTCCGCACAGTGGGCAGCCCGGATCGAGTTCGAACGCATGCTCTTCGCGCGGCAGATGGGGCGGCAGGGCCTCCTGCGGCGACGCGTTGACGCCAGACATGCTCGCGGTCGACGCGCGGGCTCGGCGCATATCGGCAACGCCGCGACCGGCAGCCAGATCTTCGAGCTCGGTCTAAAGCCGGTCGATCTGCCGGTCAAGCTGCTCGGACTTGCGACCGAAGTGCATCCGTTTGAGCTTGTCGATCTGCGCCTTCAGCCGCTCGATCTCGAGTTCCCGTTCGGCCATGTCCCGCACGAGCCGTTCGATCTCGCCACTTTGTTCGGCAAGCGACGCGCGTTGCGCAAGCACCAAGGCCTGCAGCGCGTGAACATCCTCAAGGAGATCGGCGCCGTTCGACATGAAGCGCAGTTTACGAGCCTTCCTCGCCGTTTACAACATCGACAGTGCAGCGGTGCGGCGTGGTTGCCGCCAGTCGATACCCTCAAGCAACATCGACAGTTGGGCGGAGGTCAGGAAGACCTTGCCGCCATCGGCCTGCGGCCAGACGAAACGCCCTCGCTCCAACCGTTTCGCGAGAAGCCAGAGCCCGTCCTCAGTAGCCCAAAGCACCTTCACGAGATCGCCGCGGCGCCCGCGGAAGATGAAGACGTTACCGCCCAGCGGGTTCTCCTCAAGCGCTGTTTGCACCTTGGCAGCCAAGCCCTGGAAGCCGCAGCGCATATCCGTGATGCCCGCGACAAGCCAGATACGCGTACCTGTTGGCAGAGAAATCACGAGCGCAGGCTCTCCAAAACCGTTCGAAGCATCTCAGCGTCGACAATACCGTCGACCTTAACCACTGCCCGGCCGATCCGAACCTCGATTGAACCAGCAGGCACAGCCGGCCGCACGATCTCTGGCTCTGGCGGCGCCGGAGGTTCATCGACCGATGACGCCTCGTTCACGATCGCCACCGGAACGAGTTGCACCGGCTCGGCTTGCTGTTCCGCCAGATACCGGCGCCGCCACGCGAACACGAGGTTCGCGTTCAAGCCGTTCTCACGGGCCAACCGGGCGATTGACACCCCTGGTTCGCAAGCTGCCTTCGCCAAGCGACGTCGGAATTCGGGATTATGGTTCGGGCGACCTTTACGGCTGCCGGGCCTCTGTGTTGGCTCTGACAAAGTGGTGTCCATCACTTCGAAAATGATGGACATCACTTTGATTCCGATCCCTGAAGCCGTCTACGACGGCCGCCGCGAGCCGCTTACGCTTTTTGCGTTAACAGCCCGAAATCACGCCTGAGCCAGGAATCTCGTCGCCAGATGCACCCAGTACGACGACCCCACGGGCAGCAGTTGGTCGTTGAAATCGTAGCTCGCGTTGTGCAGCATGCAAGGGCCGGTGCCATGTCCCGCTTCTCGATGCCCCCCTTCGCCGTTGCCGAGAAACGCGTAGCAGCCTGGCTTTTCGAGCAGCATGAAAGAGAAGTCTTCGGCGCCCATGGTCGGCTCTACGTTTGCATCCACGTGGTCGGTGCCGACCACATCACGCATGACCTCGACAGCGAACTTTGTTTCCGCACCGCTATTCACAGTCGGCGGATAGTTGCGGTAGAAGGTGATGTCGACCGAGCACTCGTAGGCTTCGGCCGTACTCCCGGCGATCTTGCGCAGCCGCGATTCGATCAGGTCTAGCGTCTCCGTTGTGAACGTACGCACCGTGCCCGCGATCCACGCCGTGTTCGGCACCACGTTGACCGCATCGCCGGCATGAATCTGGGTGATAGACAGCACGGCCGTATCGAGCGGTTTCTTGTTGCGCGTGATGATGCTCTGCAACCCGTTCGCGATCTGGACTGCCGTGAAGACCGGATCCCGACCGTTGTGCGGCAATGCGGCATGTGAGCCCACGCCCCTGATTTCAATGCGAAATTCGTTGCTCGAAGCCATGATCGGCCCTTCGGTCACGCCGAAGTGGCCAGCCGGCATGCCGGGCCAGTTGTGAATGCCGAATACCGCATCGACGGGAAATTGCTTGAAGAGGCCATCTTCGATCATCGCCTTTGCGCCGGCGCCGCCTTCTTCGGCAGGCTGGAAAATGAAGACGATCGTGCCGTCGAACTGCCCGTGCCGCGCGAGGTATTGCGCCGCGCCGAGCAGCATCGCCGTATGGCCGTCGTGCCCGCACGCATGCATCTTGCCTTCGTTGCGCGAGCGATGATCGAAGGTATTGAGTTCCTCGATCGGCAAGGCGTCCATATCGGCGCGCAAACCGATCGTACGGTTGCCGTTGCCGCGCTTGAGCACGCCGACTACACCGGTTCTGCCCATGCCGCGATGCACTTCGATGCCCCATTCGGCGAGCTTCGATGCAACGAGGTCGGAGGTTTGGGTTTCTTCGTAGCGCAGTTCGGGGTGCGCGTGGATCGTTCGTCGGAGGCCCTGAATTTCGCCTTGGGCGGCCTGGATTTCGGGAATCAGTTTCATGGCGGACGGTGCTCGAAAAGTGGGCGCCCGGCCCTTGTCTCCCCAAAAGGCCGAGTCTAGACAAACCATTCTACGCCGAACCTTTTTTTTCGCGCCAACCCCCACGGTGCATGCGAGACGCTCGCCGTGGGCATAATAAAATCCCCCTTACGACAGAACGCCTTACCCACGGATTCCCGATGAGCGCCCCAGCCGAATTTGCCCGCGCGGTTTGCCCGCACGACTGTCCCGATACTTGCGCGATGCGCGTGACCGTCGAAAACGGTCGGGCGATCAAGGTAAGTGGCGATCCCGACCATCCGCCTACGCAGGGCGTGCTATGCACGAAGGTGACGCGCTACGCCGAGCGAGTCCATCATCCGAAGCGTCTGACTCAGCCAATGAAGCGCGTCGGCCCCAAGGGGGCAGGGCGTTTCGAGCCGATCGGCTGGGAAGAGGCCTGCCGCATCGCGGCTGCGCGCCTCGGTGAAATCGCACAGCGTGCGCCTGAAGCGATCCTGCCGTACAGCTATGCCGGCACGATGGGGCTAGTCCAGGGCGATAGCATCGCCCAGCGTTTCTTTCACAAGCTGGGTGCCTCCCGTCTCGATCGCGCGATTTGTGCGGCGGCGGGCGCCGCCGGCCTGCGTTATACGTTCGGTTCGAGCCTCGGCATGCTCACGGAATATTTCGCAGAAAGCGAAGTGATCCTGATCTGGGGCGCGAATCCCATCGCCTCGAACCTGCATTTCTGGACGCGCGCGCAGGAAGCAAAACGCAACGGCGCGAAGCTGATCGCGATCGACCCCTATCGCTCACTCACCGCCGAGAAGTGCCATCAGCATGTCGCGCTCAAGCCCGGTACCGACGGCGCGCTCGCGCTCGGCATGATGCGCGTGCTGATTAGCGAGGACCGGCTCGATCACGAATACATTGCCGCGCACACGCACGGCTTCGACGCCCTGAAAGCGCGCGCCCTGACCTATACGCCTGCGCGCGTCGCCGAAATTTGCGGTATCGAAGAGCAGGTGGTCGTCGATCTCGCGCGTCTTTATGCGTCGACGCGCAAGGCGGCAATTCGCATGAACTACGGTCTGCAGCGCGTGCGCGGCGGCGGCAATGCCGTGCGCGCAATCGCCTGCCTGCCCGCGTTGACGGGTGCCTGGCGCGAGCGTGCGGGCGGCGTGCTGCTTTCGTCGTCGGGCTGGGCACCGGTCGATGTGCACGCGCTGCAACGTCCCGACCTGATCCCGGGCTGGCCGCAGCATCAGCCGCGCATCATCAACATGAACCAGATCGGCGACGCGCTCACGCACCCGGGCGACGCCGCATTCGGTCCGAAGATCGAAGCGATCGTCGTCTATAACTCGAATCCGGTCGCCGTCGCGCCGGAATCGGCGAAGGTCGCGGCCGGCTTCGCGCGGGAAGATCTCTTTACGATCGTGCTCGAGCAGTTCCAGACCGACACGGCCGATTACGCCGACCTGCTGCTGCCCGCCACGACCCAGCTCGAGCATCTCGACGTCCACAAGTCCTACGGCCACACCCACGTGATGGCGAACCTTCCCGCGATCGCTCCCGTCGGCGAGGCGCGTCCGAACACCGGAATCTTCCGTTCGATTGCGCGCGCGATGGGTTTGACCGAGCCGGCGCTGTTCGAAAGCGACGAAGACGTGGCGGCGCACGCATTCGACTGGAGCGATCCCGTGTTTGGCGGCGCCGACTGGACCGTGCTCAAGCGCGAAGGCTGGCTGAAGCTGGACATCCCCGAAGCACCGTTCGCAAACGGCGGCTTTCGCACACCCACGGGCAAATGCGAGTTCCGTAGCGAGGCGCTCGCGAAGGCCGGGCTCGATCCGCTGCCGGACTACCTGCCGCCGCACGAATCGGCGGACGGTGCGCCCGAGCTCGCGGCGCGTTATCCGCTCGCGATGATCTCGCCGCCGGCGCGCAACTTTCTGAACAGCACCTTCGTGAACGTGGAGAGCCTGCGCGCAACCGAAGGCGAGCCGCACGTCGACCTCCATCCGGACGACGCCGCGCACCGCGAGATCGCCGATGGCGACGAGGTCCGCGTGTTCAACGACCGCGGCTCGATGCGCGCACGGGCGCGCGTGACCGACCGGGCTCGCAGCGGTCTCGTTGTCGGTCTCTCGATCTGGTGGAAGAAGCTCGCGCCGGACGGCCGCAACGCCAACGAGGTGACGAGCCAGGCGCTCACCGACCTTGGCGGCTCGGCGACTTTCTACGATTGCCTGGTCGAAGTCGAACGCGCCTGAATCTGTTTCATGCCGCCTGCCCCCTCGAGCACGTGTTCGAGGGGCCTTTCTAACACGCTGATTTGCTGGCATAAAAGCGAGATCGGCATGCTACGATCCGCTTTTTAGCACGACCATTCGAAAAATCAGGGAGGAGACGCCACATGGAAAAAGTCTGGCTGAAATCGTACCCGCCCGGCGTTCCTGCGGAAATCGACGCGAGCCGTTACGTGTCCATCACAGCGCTGCTCGAGGAGAGCTTCAGCGAATACCGCGCGAAGCCCGCTTTCGCGTGCATGGGCAAGACGATCACTTACGGTGAGCTGGACCAGCTCTCGCAGCGTCTCGCCGCGTGGTTGCAGTCGCGCGGCATTGCGCGCGGCGCGCGCGTCGCGCTCATGATGCCCAATGTGCTTCAGTATCCGGTTGCGCTGGCCGCGGTGCTGCGCGCGGGCTATGTTGTCGTGAACGTGAATCCGCTTTACACGCCGCGCGAGCTCGAACATCAGTTGAAGGACAGCGGTGCCGAGGCGATCGTCATCCTCGAGAATTTCGCCGGAACGTTGAGCGCCGTTATCGCCAATACGCGCGTGAAGCATGTGCTGGTGGCGTCGATGGGCGACCTCCTCGGCGCGAAGGGGTTCATCGTCGACTTTGTCGTGCGGCACGTGAAGAAGATGGTGCCGGCCTGGAACCTGCCGGGGCACGTGAGCTTCAGCGACGCGCTCGCCGAGGGCGCACGCGCGGGCTTCGAGCGCGTCGAGCAGACGCCCGACGACGTCGCCTTCCTCCAGTACACGGGCGGCACCACCGGCGTGGCCAAGGGCGCGACGCTGCTGCATCGCAATCTGGTCGCCAACGTGCTGCAGTCGGCGGCGTGGACCGAGCCCGCGCTCGCGAAACTGCCGTCCGGCACGCAGGCCGTGACGGTCGCGGCGCTCCCGCTTTATCACGTATTTGCGCTCACGGTCTGCGGCCTGCTGTCGATCCGCACCGGCGGCCTCGCGATCCTGATTCCGAATCCGCGCGATATCGGCGGGATGATCAAGGAACTGCACGGCTACTCGATCACCACGTTTCCCGCGGTCAACACGCTCTACAACGCGATCCTCAATCATCCGGAATTCGACAGGCTCGATTTCACGCATCTGCTGGTCGCGAACGGCGGCGGCATGGCGGTGCAGGAAGCCGTGGCAAAGCGCTGGTACGAGCGCACCCATACGCCGATCGTCGAAGGCTATGGGCTCTCGGAAACCTCGCCCAGCGTGACCTGCAATCCGGTTACAGCCACCGAATACACCGGGACGATCGGCTTGCCGCTGCCTTCCACCGAAATCTCGATTCGCGACGACGCCGACAACGAACTGCCGATTGGCGAGGCCGGTGAGATCTGCATTCGCGGTCCGCAGGTGATGGCGGGCTACTGGCAACGTCCGGAAGAAACGGCGAAGGTCATGACGTCCGATGGCTATTTCAAGTCGGGCGACGTCGGCCTCGTGAACGCACGCGGCTATATCAAGCTCGTCGATCGCAAGAAGGACATGATCCTGGTCTCGGGCTTCAACGTGTATCCGAACGAGGTCGAGGACGTCGTTGCGAAACTGCCGGGCGTGTTCGAGGTGGCGGCGGTCGGTGTGCCGGACCAGCATTCGGGCGAAGCGGTGAAGCTCTATATCGTCAAGAAGGACCCGGCGCTCACCGACAAGGACGTGTTCGAGTATTGCAAGACCCAGCTCACGGGCTACAAGCGGCCGAAAATCATCGAGTTCCGCAACGATCTGCCCAAGAGCAACGTCGGCAAGATCTTGCGCCGCGAACTGCGCGACGGCCGCGCCTGACCGCGAACGCGCCAGGCACGAAGCAGGCGCGAGTCAGGCGAAAAGCAGGCGAAAAAGCCTGCCCATCGAGGGCAGGCTTTTTTTGCGACTTGCGGTGTGTCGCGAAGCGAAGCGTCTCGCAAAAGAAAAAAGGCGCCCGGAGGCGCCTTCGAGATTACAACGGCTGTTCTTATTAGAACTTGTGACGGATACCCACGCGAGCCGTGAACTGGTTGTCGTTGCTCGACGGGGTCAGGGCGTTGATCGATGCGACAGCGGAGCCGCCCGTCGAATCGTTGCCCGAAGCGTGCTGGTACACGCCGATCACGTAGACGTCCGTGCGCTTCGACAGGAAGTAGTCCGTGCCGATCGAGTACTGGTAGTACTTCGCGCCGCTCTGGCTCGTGCCGTTCGCACGCGTGACGTTGTTGCCGTCCGTGTAGTCGAACGCGAAGCCTGCCAGCAGGGCCGGCGTGAACTGGTACTTGAAGTTCGCTTCGACGTTGTTGAACGTGGCGTTCGTGCCGCGCTCGAAGATCGACGTAGCCGTCGTGCCGAGGTTGCGGAAGCTGACGTTCGAGTACGTCACGCCGAACGTCGCTGCGCCGAACGTGTACGCGCCGCCTGCGCCGATGACCTGATAGGTGTTCGCCGACGCGAAGCCGCCATACACCGGGTTGCTCGTCGCGGACAGCGGCGCAGCGGCGCCGCCGTTGTTGAAGATGCCGCCGGTGGCGTTCGGCGTACGTGCATTCAGGTAACCAACGCCGAGGGCGAGGGGGCCGTTGTTATAGCCGGCGCCCAGCGACCAGATCTGGTTCGCCGAGAAGTTGCCTGCCTGGCCACCGAAGCTGTACGTGCCGCCGAACGTCAGGCCGGCGTAGTTCGCGCTCGTGAACTTGACCGTGTTGTTCGTACGGTAGGCGTTGTTGAAGTTGTCGAGATCCTGCGGGTGAGCCGCAATGTAGCCGCCCCACTGGTCGCCTGCTTCGAGCGGACCGACGTAGTCGACGACGGAGTCGTACTGGCGACCCAGCGTGACCGTGCCGAACTGCGCGCTCGAGAGGCCGACATAAGCCTGACGGCCGAACATCAGGCCGCCCTGACCGAGCTTGCCGCTATTCACGTCGAAGCCGTTTTCGAGCACGAAGACTGCCTTCAGGCCGCCGCCGAGGTCTTCAGCGCCGCGCAGACCGAAGCGGCTGCCTTGCAGAACGCCGCTCGACAGGTTGTACAGGTGCTTGCCGCCCGCATTGGTGTTGATGTTGAAACCTTCGTCGATGATGCCGTACAGCGTGACGCTGCTCTGAGCGTGAGCAACGCCCGCGAACGCGCCCAGCGCAGCGAGCGCGAGAAGCGACTTCTTCATTGAATGATCTCCAGTGTTTGCGAATCTTTTGCGTCTTTTTAACGGGACCCGTTTTTTATCTTGCGTGGTCCTGTCCTTCTAACTTCGCGAGAAGTTGCACGTAATGTAACAAAAGGGTTAATAGTCACAAAGGAAAAGCCAGGGCGTCGCTAAGTACCTGTTTCGTTTACACAACATGGTCTAGAATATGCGGCTATCTATCGGCGCTGCCCCGGATTGACGGATCTCCATGAGATTGTTAGTGCTTAAGAAAGGGCGGTCCCGGGCGAGCGATTCTCTGGCTCGCCGACGAAACGAAAGGGAGGCTGGATGACGTTAGATGATCTGATTACCGAATTCGACCGGGGCCTGCGCTCGATCACCGGCGTGTCGCGCATGACGCGCCCGATGCCGCAGCCGTCCCCCGTCACCGTGGAAGTTACGCCCGCGGGCGATGCTGTGCCGGCCGGCAGCGAACTCACGGCCGCCGAGCGCGCACATGCCGCCGGCCTCATGCGTGTCAACCACGTGGGCGAGGTGTGTGCCCAGGCGCTCTATCAGGCCCAGAAAATGTCGGCGCGCTCGCCCGCGCTCAAGGCCGCCTTCGAACAAGCCGCACGCGAAGAAGAGGATCACCTTGCGTGGACCTCGCGCCGTCTGCAGGCGCTCGACTCGCGTCCCAGTCTGCTCAATCCGCTGTGGTATGCGGGGGCGCTCGCCATCGGCTTCGCAGCCGGGCGGCTGGGCGACAAGGTGAGTCTTGGCTTCATGGCCGAAACGGAGCGCCAGGTCGAGCACCATCTCGACAGCCACCTGGAGAGCTTGCCGCCCGCCGATCACGAATCGCGCGCGGTCGTCGAGCAGATGCGTACCGACGAGATCTCGCACGCCAAGTCGGCCACCGATCTCGGCGGAGTCGAATTGCCATTGCCGGTGCGCTCGCTGATGCGTGTAGCATCGAAGGTCATGACGCGTACCGCTTACTATCTTTGATTCGGCAACCCGGGCCGGCAATCGTTGTCGGCCCGGTTACGATTAATCTTTCAGAGCTTTCAGCCCCCCGAATTACTCCCCGCCAGACCCCCGCTCGCTCCCGCCGTAGGCCGTTTATCGCCGCGCTTTTCACGTATCACCTTCAGAACCTGCGTTAGTTCATTCATTCATAACGATTTTTGGCTTTTCGCCCGACTTCAACAAGTGCCGCTAAGTCCTTGTTCTAGCGGATAAATTTCGTCAAAAAACGTCCGGCCTCCCTTGACCCTCGATGGCCCTTCCTCTAAAGTGGGAGACAGTGTGAGAAAGTGTATTTTTGTGTGATTTCAGGCGCGTATTCCGGTAAATTTTCTGAGATTTAGGCGGGCGGCGAACGGCGCCGCGTTAGGGGGAGCAAATTGTTCCAGGGGGCGTCGGCGCTGGCACTCGATGCGAAAGGACGGATGTCTATTCCGTCGCGCTATCGGGAAGCGCTGCAACAACAGGCAGAAGGACGGGTGACGATCACCAAGCACCCGGACGGCTGCCTGTTGCTATTTCCGCGCCCCGAATGGGAAGTGTTCCGTGCGAAGGTCGCCGCCTTGCCGATGGACGCGCACTGGTGGCGTCGCATTTTTCTCGGCAACGCGTCCGACGTCGATCTCGACAGCGCGGGCCGCGTGCTCGTTTCACCTGAATTGCGTCTGGCGGCAGGAATGGAAAAGGAAGTCATGCTGCTCGGCATGGGTAGTCATTTTGAGTTGTGGGATGCGCAGACCTACGCCGCCAAGGAACAGGCGGCAATGGCGCAGGGCATGCCCGACGCCTTGAAGAATTTCACGTTCTGATCGCGGGTAAAGAGCTATGGCATCTGCGATGGGACAAGGATTGCAGCATCGCACGGTGCTGCTGGACGAAGCGGTCGAAGCGCTCGTTACACGCGCGGACGGCGTCTATGTGGACGGCACGTTCGGCCGCGGCGGCCACAGCCGCGCGATTCTCGGGCGCCTCGGCGAAGCCGGGCGCCTGATCGCGTTCGACAAGGACCCGCAGGCGATCGCGACGGCGCAAGCCATCGGCGATGCGCGGTTTTCGATCGTCCATGAGAGTTTTGCTTCGCTGCGCGACGAGCTCGCGTCGCGCGGAGTAGGGCGTGTGTCGGGAGTGCTGCTGGACCTTGGCGTGTCGTCGCCGCAATTCGACGATCCGCAGCGCGGTTTCAGTTTCCGCGCGAACGGCCCGCTCGACATGCGGATGGACCCGACGCGCGGCGAGTCCGCCGCTGACTGGCTCGCGCGGGCCACGTTGCAGGAACTGACGGAGGTGATTCGAGATTATGGGGAAGAACGGTTTGCTTTTCAGATTGCAAAGGCGCTTGTTGCTCGCCGGGCAGAGTCCGACCGTCTCGGGCCTCTCGACAGCACGGGCGAGCTTGCCCAAATCGTGGCTAACGTCGTCAAAACCCGTGAGAAGGGTAAGGACCCGGCAACCCGCACCTTTCAGGCTATACGGATTCACGTCAATCAAGAGCTTGCGGAGCTGCAAGTCGTTTTAGAGGCGGCTTTGGCGTCGCTGGAGCAGGGGGGGCGGCTGGTGATCATCAGCTTTCATTCGCTCGAAGACCGGATCGTCAAGCGGTTCATGCAGGCGCACGCGAGCGCGCCTGCCATCGACCGTCGCCTGCCGATCCGCGCCGTCGACCTGCCGAGCCCGCCGCTCAAGCTGCTCGGCCGCGTGTTCGCGAGCGACGAGGAAGTCGCCGCGAACCCGCGCGCCCGCTCGGCCGTGATGCGCGTCGCGGAGCGCGTCACGCCATGAACCGCCTGAACATCTTCCTGCTGATCGTCGTGATGGGGTGCGCGCTCTCGGTCGTGAACGCCACCAATCAGCAGCGCCAGATCTTCATCCAGTTGCAACGCGCGCAGTCGCAGGAGCACCAGCTCCAGCAGGATTACGCTCAACTTCAGTATCAGCAGAGTGCGCTGTCGAGGACGTCGCGCATCGAACAGATCGCCACCGACTCGCTCAAGATGCAGCCCGTCACGACCGGACGCACGCAATATCTGACGCTCGCACCGGGTGCCGCAACCGCCGCCGACGCTCCCGTGCCGACCTCGGCGCCGCCGCAGGGCGCCGCGACCACGCCTGCCCGCCGCGGAGCCGCGCGATGAAAAAGGACAATCGCCGCAAGAGCGTCGCCTTCAGCGCCAACCCCATTCTTTCCGTGCGTCTGCCGATGTGGCGCTCGAAGCTCGTCGTGTTCCTGCTCTTCATGGCGTTCGTCGCGCTTGCCGCGCGCGCGTTCTGGATCCAGGGCCCGGGCAACGCGTTCTATCAGAAGCAAGGGGAAAGCCGCTACCTGCGCACCGTCGAGTTGCCGGCCACGCGCGGCAAGATTCTCGACCGCAACGGACTCGTGCTCGCCACGAGCCTGCCCGTGCGCGCCATCTGGGCGATTCCCGAAGCCGTGCCCGACGATCTCGGCGCCGACAAGCTGGACCAGCTCGGCACGCTGCTCGGCATGAGCGCGAAGGAGCTGCGCGCGAAGCTCTCCGAAGACAAGACCTTCGTCTACGTGAAGCGCCAGGTGCCGCTCGACGTGGCGCAGAAGGTCTCGGCGCTCGACATTCCGGGCGTCTATCAACGCAACGAATACAAGCGCTTCTACCCCGAAGGCGACGTCACCGCTCACCTGATCGGCTTCACCAACGTCGAAGACGAAGGCCAGGAAGGCGTGGAACTCTCCGACCAGAAGATTCTCGCTGGAGTGCCCGGCATTCGCCACGTCATCAAGGACCGCATGGGTCACATCATCGAGGATGTGGACGAAACGGTCGTGCCCCATGATGGCAAGGATGTCGAACTATCGATCGACAGCAAGATCCAGTACATCGCCTATTCGAACCTGAAAGCGGCCGTCGAAAAGTTCAAGGCGAAGGCCGGCGCGGCGATGGTGGTGGACGTGCGCACGGGCGAAGTGCTCGCGCTCGTCAACTATCCGACCTACAACCCGAACGACCGCTCGCACCTCACGGGCGAGCAGTTGCGCAACCGCATTCTCACCGACGTGTTCGAGCCGGGCTCGATCATGAAGCCGTTCACGGTGTCGCTCGCGCTCGATTTGCACCGCGTCTCGCCGAGTACACTGGTGGATACGGGCCCGGGCCACTTCACGCTCGACGGCGCGACCATCACCGACGACGCGGCGTTCGGCGTCCTCACGGTCGGTGGCGTGATCCAGAAGTCGAGCAATATCGGCGCGACGAAGATCGCGATGACGCTCAAGCCCGAAGAAATGTGGGACATGTACACCAGCATCGGTCTCGGACAGGCGCCGAAGGTCGGGTTTCCCGGCGCGGCGGCGGGCCGTCTGCGCCCGTGGAAAAGCTGGCGCCGCATAGAGCAGGCGACGATGTCGTACGGCTACGGCCTCTCCGTTTCGCTGTTTCAGCTCGCGCGGGCGTACACGGCGATCGCGCACGACGGCCAGATCCTGCCGGTCACGATCTTCCGCCACCCCGGCGACACCCAGCCGGTGCTGGGCACGCAGGTCTTTTCGCCGGTCACGGCGCGTGAAGTGCGCACGATGCTCGAAAGCGTGGTGTCGAAGGACGGCACCTCGCCCGACGCCGCCGTGCCCGGCTACCGGGTGGGCGGCAAGTCCGGCACGGCATACAAGCACGGTCCGCATGGCTACGACCGCTCGAAGTACCGCGCTTCGTTCGTCGGCATGGCGCCGATGCCCAATCCGCGCATCGTGGTCGCGGTCTCGGTCGACGAGCCGACGGCCGGCAGCCACTTCGGCGGCGCGGTGTCGGGGCCGGTGTTCTCGGGCATCGTCGGCGATACGCTGCGCTCGCTGAACGTGCCGCCCGACATGCCGGTGAAGCAGCTCGTCGTCGAGGACGACAGCGCCGCGGGCGCCTCGGCTCCGTCTGCCGAAAACGTGCCGGCCGCTCCCGCGAAGCGCATGGTGAACTCACCCGCAAACAAGACGGCTGTGACCGCGCATCGCATGACGGTCGCGGACAACGCGAAGAACCGACCCGGAGTCGTCCGATGAGCGCCCTGCGCACCCAGCATCCCGCGCACCGGCAGATCGCGGACGCGCTCGCATGGCTGCGCGCGCACGTTGCGCCCGCAGCCGGCCTGCACGCCGACACGCGCTCGCTCAAGCAGGGCGACGTATTTCTCGCCTATGCCGTGGAAGGCGCGGACAACCGTCGGCACATCGCCGGCGCGATCGAGCGCGGCGCCGCTGCAGTGCTGTATCAGCCGGAAGGCTATGCGGGCCGGCAACCGGACACGACGATCGCGCTTGCCGTGCCGCAGCTCGACGTGCTCGCGGGCGAAATCGCGAGCGGCTGGTACGGCGACCCGAGCGACGCGATGCTCGTGGTCGGCGTGACGGGCACCAACGGCAAGACTTCGTGTAGCCAGTGGGTCGCTTCGGCGCTCACGGGCATTGGCCAGAAGTGCGCCATCGTCGGCACGCTCGGCAGCGGCTTTCCCGGACAGCTCGTGCACACCGGTTTCACCACGCCGGATGCGCCGCAGCTTCAGCGCAGCCTCGCGCAGTTGCGCAGCGAGGGTGCGCAGGCCGTGGCGATGGAAGTTTCGTCGCACGCGTTGCATCAGGGCCGCGTGAACGGCACCTCGTTCGACGTCGCCATCTTCACGAATCTTACGCAGGACCATCTCGATTATCACCGCACGTTCGAGGCCTACGAGGCCGCGAAAGCGCGTCTCTTCGCATGGCCGGGCCTGCGCGCCGCGGTCGTCAATGCCGACGACGCAGCGGGCCGCCGCCTGATCGCGGCCACGCGGGGCAAGGCCCGCACGATCGCGTACGGCGTGCAGACGCTCGCCGCCGATGCGCCGGCCGCCGACGCCTGGTTGCGCGCGAAGGACGTGCGCGCGACGGCCACCGGCACGGTTTTCCATCTGGAAACGTCGGACTGGGGTGAGGCGCAAGTCGAGGTGCAGGTTCTCGGCCTTTTCAACGTCAGCAATCTGCTCGGCGTGCTCGGCGCGCTGCTCGCGGCGAACGTGCCGCTCGTCGCGGCGCTCAACGAAATCGCGAAGCTGCAGCCGGTGAACGGCCGCATGGAGCGCCTCGGCGGCCGCGCCGATCAGGACGAGCCGCTTGTCGTGATCGACTACGCGCACACGCCCGACGCGCTCGAAAAGACGCTCGAAGCATTGCGCCCGATCGCGGCTGCGCGCGGTGGCCAGCTCGTCTGCATGTTCGGCTGCGGCGGCGATCGCGACGCGACCAAGCGTCCGCTGATGGGCGCGATCGCCGAACGCCTCGCCGACCAGGTCGTCGTGACGAGCGACAACCCGCGCAGCGAGTCGCCGGCCGCGATCATCGAGCAGATCGCGCAAGGCATGCACGAGCCCGCAAAGGCGCGCTGCATCGAGGACCGCGCGAGCGCGATTCTGCAGGCGGTGCGCGGCGCGGCGCGCGAAGACGTCGTCGTGCTGGCCGGCAAGGGCCACGAGGCGACCCAGGAAATCATGGGCAAGAAGCGCGCGTTCTCCGACCAGGACCACGCGCGGCTTGCCCTCGCAGCTCGTGCCACGCACGGGCGCGGAGGCGGTGAATGACAATGCTTTCCCTGCGCGAAGCAGCGGCGCTGATTCCCGGCGCAAGCGTACTCGGCGACGAGAACGCAACGTTCGAGCGCATTTCGACCGATAGCCGCACGGCGGGCCCCGGCGATCTCTTCGTCGCGCTCAAGGGCGACCGCTTCGACGCGCACGACTTTCTCGGCGAGGTCGCGAACCGTCACGTGAGCGCGGCGCTCGTCTCGCGCAGTCCCGGCGACTGGCGCATTCCCGCGCTGCGCGTGGACGACACGCGCACGGCGCTCGGCGCGCTCGCGCTCGGCTGGCGGCGGCGCTTTTCGATGCCGCTCGTCGCCGTGACGGGCAGCAACGGCAAGACGACCGTCAAGGAAATGATCGCGTCGATCTTCGCGGCGGCCGTCGGCGAAAATTCGCGGCTCGCGACGAGCGGCAACCTCAACAACGACATCGGCTTGCCGTTAACGTTGCTGCGTTTGAGCGGCGCTCACCGGCTGGCCGTGGTCGAACTCGGCATGAATCATCCGGGCGAGACCGACCTGCTCGCGAAAATCGCCGAGCCGACGGTCGCGGTGGTGAACAACGCGCAGCGCGAACATCAGGAGTTCATGGCGACGGTGGAAGCCGTCGCGCTCGAGCACGCGAGCGTGATTCACGCGCTCAAGCCCACGGGCGTCGCAGTGTTCCCCGCCGACGACGCCTATGCGGGCATCTGGCGCGTGGCGGCGACCGGGTCGCGCGTCCTCGACTTCGCGCTCCATACGCATACCGGCGCGGTCGATGCGGCGGTTACCGGCAAGCTCGTTGGCAACGCGGGCGGCAACCGTCTCGCGATCGCGACGCCGGAAGGCCACCTCGAGGTGGAACTGAAGGTGCTCGGCGCGCACAACGCGCACAACTCGCTCGCGGCCACGGCGGCGGCGCTCGCGGCGGGCGTGCCGCTCGAGGCGATCGGCCGGGGGCTGGAGGCGTTCGAGCCGGTGAAAGGCCGTCTGCAGGTCAAGCGCGCGGCGCTTGGCGAGCTGGCGGGCGCAACGGTGATCGACGACACCTACAACGCCAATCCCGATTCGGTCCGCGCGGCAATCGACGTGCTCGCTTCGCACGCGTCGCCGCGCGTGCTCGTGCTGGGCGACATGGGCGAAGTCGGCGACGACGGCCCGGCGTTTCACCGCGAAGTGGGCGCCTATGCGAAAGAGCGCGGCATCGACGCGCTCTACACGCTCGGCGACGCCGCGCGTGACATCGCGGCGGCGTTCGGCGCGCAGGCGCTGCATGCCGCGGATGTCGGCGAACTCGTGCGGGCGCTTGCCGGCGGCGGCTACGGCGCCGGCGCAACGATTCTCGTGAAAGGCTCGCGCTTCATGCAGATGGAGCGCGTGGTGGCGGCTTTGACAAGCCCGCTCACGAATCCGCAAACCCCTGCGCCGGACGCCGCGTCCGGCGCGCACTGAAATACGAAGGAATACAAGGCATGCTACTGGCGCTGGCGCAATGGCTGCAGAATGACGCAAGCTTCTTGCGCGTGTTCAGTTATCTGACGTTCCGTGCGGTGATGGCGACCATCACCGCGATGGCGATCGGGCTTTTCCTCGGCCCATGGGTGATTCGCAAGCTCACCGCGATGAAGGTCGGCCAGGCTGTGCGCACGGATGGCCCGCAAACGCACCTCGTGAAGTCCGGCACGCCCACCATGGGCGGCGTGCTCATTCTGTTGGGCATCGCCGTTTCCACGCTGCTGTGGGGCGATCTGACGAACCGCTTCATCTGGATCGTGATGCTCGTCACGTTCGGCTATGGCGCGATCGGCTGGGTCGACGACTATCGCAAGGTCGTCCACAAGGACCCGCGCGGCATGTCGTCGCGCGAGAAGTACTTCTGGCAGTCGGTGATCGGGCTCTTCGCGGCGGTGTATCTCGCGTTCAGCGTCTCCGAGGCGAGCAACGTGCGCGTGTTCGACCTTTTCATGGCCTGGGTGAAGAGCGGCCTCTCGATGGGCCTGCCCGCGCGCGCCGATCTGCTGCTGCCGTTCCTCAAGTCGATCAGCTATCCGCTCGGCGTGTGGGGCTTCATCGCGCTCACGTATTTCGTGATCGTCGGCGCGAGCAACGCCGTGAACCTCACCGACGGCCTCGACGGCCTCGTCATCATGCCGGTCGTGCTCGTGGGCGCGTCGCTCGGCGTGTTCGCGTACGTGATGGGCAGCTCGGTCTACTCGAAGTACCTGCTGTTCCCGCACATTCCCGGCGCGGGCGAACTGCTGATCTTCTGCTCGGCGATGGGCGGGGCGGGGCTCGCGTTCCTCTGGTTCAACACGTACCCCGCGCAGGTGTTCATGGGCGACGTGGGCGCGCTCGCGCTCGGCGGCGCGCTCGGCACCATCGCGGTGATCGTGCGCCAGGAAATCGTGCTCTTCATCATGGGCGGCATCTTCGTGGCGGAAACGCTTTCCGTGATGCTCCAGGTCACCTGGTTCAAGTACACGAAAAAGCGCTACGGCGAAGGGCGCCGCATCTTCAAGATGGCGCCGCTGCATCACCATTTCGAGCTGTCCGGCTGGAAGGAGACGCAGGTTGTCGTGCGCTTCTGGGTCATCACGCTGATGCTGTGTCTGATCGGCTTGTCGACGCTGAAGCTGCGTTGACCGGCATTCCGTGTTCATCAGGGTAACGAAGGAAAGGCAAGCAATGTTTGGCGAGAAGTTTCGGGATCGGCAAACGCCGATGGTGCTCGTGCTGGGACTCGGGGAATCGGGTCTCGCGATGGCGCGTTGGTGCGCGCGGCATGGTTGCCGCCTGCGCGTCGCCGACACGCGCGAAGCGCCGCCCGGGTTGCCCGAACTCGCCGTGCACGGCGTCGAGGCCGATTTCGTGGGCGGTCCGTTCACGACCGCGCTGCTCGACGGCGTGGAACTCGTGGCGATCAGCCCGGGACTTTCGCCGCTCGCCGAAGATCTCGTGCCGCTGATCGCGGCGGCGCGCGAGCTCGGCATCGACGTGTGGGGCGAACTCGAACTCTTCGCCCAGGCGCTGCGCCATCTGGGCGAGAGCGGTTACGCGCCGAAGGTGCTCGCCATTACCGGCACGAACGGCAAAACCACCACGACGAGCCTCGCGGGCATGCTCTGCGAGCGCGCGGGCAAGCGCGTGGCCGTGGCGGGCAACATCAGCCCGGCCATGCTCGACAAGCTTGCCGAAGCTATCGACAACACCGCGCTGCCCGACATCTGGGTGCTCGAGCTGTCGAGCTTCCAGCTGGAGACGGCGCATACGTTCGAGCCCGACGCCGCGGCGATTCTCAACATCACGCAGGATCACCTCGACTGGCACGGCGGACTCGACGCCTACGCGGCCGCGAAGGGCCGCATCTTCGGGCCGCGCACCACGCGCGTGCTCAACCGCGACGACGCACGCGTGATGTCGCTCGCGCATGTGAAAGCGAACGGTGACGCGAAGATCGTGACCTTCGGCCTGAACGAGCCGCAAAACGACGGCGACTTTGGCCTCTTGCGCGAGAACGGCATGCAGTGGCTCGTGCAGGCTCACGACCTCGACGCAACGGACGAACCCGTTTCGCCGCGCCGTCGCAAGCAGCAGGAAGCCGCGCCCGTGAACCTCGCGATGAAGCGCCTCATGCCCGCCGACGCGCTGCGCATTCGCGGTCTGCACAACGCGGCGAACGCGCTCGCGGCATTCGCGCTCACGCGCGCGATCGACCTGCCGCCCGCGCCGCTCCTGCACGGCTTGCGCGAATATCGCGGCGAGCCGCACCGCGTGGAGCTGATCGCTTCGATCGACGGCGTCGACTACGTGGACGACAGCAAGGGCACGAACGTCGGCGCGACGGTCGCGGCGCTCGACGGCCTCGCGCAGCGCGCGGTGCTGATCGCCGGCGGCGACGGCAAAGGCCAGGACTTCGGCCCGCTCGCGGCGCCCGTCGAGCGCTGGTGCCGCGCCGTGATGCTGATCGGCCGCGACGCGCCGAGAATTCGCGCGGCGCTCGAAGAAACCGGCATCGCGATGAGCGACCACGCAACGCTCGAAGAAGCCACGCGCGCGGCCACGGCACTCGCCCAGCCGGGCGACGTGGTGCTGCTTTCGCCCGCGTGCGCGAGCCTCGACATGTTCCGCAACTACGCCCATCGCGCGGCGGTGTTCCGCGACACGGTGGAAGACATCGCCGCAGAACGGGGGACGATGATATGAGCTGGTCCGAACGATTCGGTGCGCGTTTGTCGCGCGAAGGCGGTCAGGCCGGCGCCTCGTCGAGCGGCGGCGCGCGCTCGGGCGGCCTCGCGAGCGTCGTCAACGGCGTGCGGCCCGGCCGTTCGCGCATGCTCGACTATGACCATTCGCTGCTGTGGGCCGTGGTCGCGCTGCTCGGACTCGGCGTGGTGATGGTCTACTCGGCCTCGATCGCCATGCCCGATTCGCCGAAGTACGCGTCGTACCGCGACTGGGCGTTCCTCGTGCGCCACATCGTTTCGCTCGTGATCGGAACGGTCGCGGCGCTCGTCGCCTTTCGCATCCCCGTGTCCACGTGGGACCGCTACGCGCCCAAGCTCTTTCTCATCGCGCTCGCGATGCTCGTCGTCGTGCTGATTCCGCACATCGGCAAGGGCGTGAACGGGGCGCGGCGCTGGATTCCGCTCGGCATCACGAACATGCAGCCGTCGGAAATCATGAAGCTCGCCGTGACGGTCTACGCGGCCAACTACACGGTGCGCAAGCAGGAATACATGCACAGCTTCGCGAAGGGCTTCCTGCCGATGGCGTTCGCCGTGGGCGTGGTGGGCGCGCTGCTGCTGCTCGAACCCGACATGGGCGCGTTCATGGTGATCGCGGCGATCGCGATGGGCGCGCTGTTCCTTGGCGGCGTGAACGGCAAGCTGTTCGGCGGCCTCGTGGCGACGGCCGTCGGCACCTTTACGCTGCTCGTGTGGGCGTCGCCGTGGCGTCGCGAGCGGATCTTCGCGTACCTCGATCCGTGGGACGACCGCTACGCGCAGGGCAAGGCGTATCAGCTCACGCATTCGCTCATCGCGTTCGGCCGCGGCGAGTGGTTCGGCGTGGGGCTCGGCGGCAGCGTCGAGAAGCTCAACTATCTGCCCGAAGCGCATACCGACTTCATTCTTGCCGTGATCGGCGAGGAACTGGGCTTCATCGGCGTGCTCGTCGTGATCCTGCTTTTCTACTGGATCGTGCGCCGCTCGTTCGAGATCGGCCGCCAGGCGCTCGCGCTCGACCGCACGTTTGCGGGCCTCGTCGCCAAGGGCCTGGGCGTCTGGTTCGGCGCGCAGGCCTTCATCAACATGGGCGTGAACCTCGGCCTCCTGCCGACCAAAGGTCTCACGCTGCCGCTCGTGAGCTACGGCGGCTCGGGCATTTTGCTCAACTGCATCGCGGTGGCGCTGCTGCTGCGCGTCGATTACGAGAACCGGGTTTTGATGCGCGGAGGGAAAGTATGACCGCGGCAACGCGCACGCTCATGGTGATGGCCGGCGGAACCGGGGGACACGTGTTCCCGGGGCTCGCCGTCGCGCATCGCATGGAGCAGTGGGGCTGGCGCGTGGTGTGGCTCGGCAATCCCGCGGGCATGGAAGCGACGCTCGTGCCGAAGCATGGCATCGCGATGGAATACGTGCGCTTTGGCGGCGTGCGCGGCAAGGGCATCAAGACCAAGCTGATGTTGCCGCTCAATCTGCTGCGCGCATGCACGCAAAGCCTCGCGGCGCTGCGGCGCGTGAAGCCCGATGTCGTGCTCGGCATGGGCGGCTACATCACGTTTCCGGCGGGCGTGATGAGCGCGCTGTCGGGCCGCCCGCTCGTGCTGCACGAGCAGAACTCGATTGCGGGTCTCGCGAACAAGGTGCTCGCGAGGCTCGCGAAGCGCGTGCTCGTGGCATTCCCCGGTGCGTTGCCGCACGCCGAGTGGACCGGCAACCCGATCCGCGAGGCGCTCGAACACGTCGACCAGCCGAAGGCGCGCTACGCGGCGCGCAGCGGTCCGCTGCGCGTGCTCGTGGTGGGCGGCAGCCTCGGCGCCGCGGCGCTCAACGAGGTCGTGCCGCGCGCGCTCGCGTTGCTCGCGCCGGGCGAGCGTCCGCGCGTCGTGCATCAGGCGGGCGCGAAACATATCGAGGCGCTGAAGGCCAATTACGTCGCGGCCGGGCTGCTCGACGCCAACGCGCCAGCCGACGCATCGGACCGCGACGTGCAACTCGTGCCGTTCATCGACGACATGGCGAGCGCTTACGAGAGCGCCGACCTCGTGATCTGCCGTTCGGGCGCCATGACCGTGGCCGAGATCGCGGCGGTAGGCGTGGCGGCGTGCTTCGTGCCGTTCCCGTACGCCGTGGACGACCATCAGACCACCAATGCCGCGTTCCTCGCCGACAAGGACGCAGCGCTCGTGGTGCAGCAACGCGACCTGACGGCGGAAGGACTCGCCGACTGGTTGCGGCAACAGACCAGAACATCGCTGGCGGAAATGGCCGAGCGCGCCCGCGCGCTCGCGAAACCCGACGCCGCCGATCAGGTCGCGCGCATCTGCGCGACCGTGGCGGGCGCAAGTCCGGGAGGAAAGTAATGAAACACATCGTCAAACATATCCATTTCGTCGGCATCGGCGGTGCGGGCATGAGCGGCATCGCCGAAGTGCTCGTCAACCTCGGCTATCAGGTAAGCGGCTCGGACCTCGCGAAAAACGCGGTCACCGATCGACTCGCCGCGCTCGGCGCGCGCATCGCGATCGGCCATGCCGAGGAAAACATCGAAGGCGCGAACGCCGTGGTCGTTTCGACCGCGGTGCGCAGCGACAACCCGGAAGTGCTTGCGGCGCGCCATCGCCGTATTCCCATCGTGCCGCGGGCCGTGATGCTCGCGGAACTCATGCGCCTGAAGCAGGGCATCGCGATCGCGGGCACGCACGGCAAGACCACCACGACGTCGCTCGTCGCGAGTGTGCTGGCGGCGGGCGGGCTCGATCCGACTTTCGTGATCGGCGGGCGCCTCATCAGCGCGGGCGCGAACGCGCGCCTCGGCACGGGCGATTTCATCGTCGCGGAAGCCGACGAATCGGACGCCTCGTTCCTCAATCTTTTCCCGGTGATCGAAGTCATTACGAACATCGACGCCGATCACATGGACACCTACGGGCACGACTTCGCGCGCCTGAAGCAGGCGTTCATCGAGTTCACGCACCGGCTACCGTTCTACGGCATCGCGGTGCTGTGCGTCGACGACCCGAACGTGAAGGAAATCCTGCCGTTCGTTTCGAAGCCGATCATCCGTTACGGCTTCGCGTCCGACGCGCAGGTGCGCGCCGTGAACGTGCTCGCGCGCGACGGCAAGATGTACTTCACGGTGATGCGCGAAGACGCGCCGTCGCTCGACATCGTGCTGAACCTGCCGGGTACGCATAACGTGCAGAACGCGCTCGCGGCGATCGCGATCGCAACCGAACTCGAAGTGAAGGACGCGGACATCCAGCGCGCGCTCGCGGAATTCAACGGCGTGGGCCGGCGTTTTCAGCGCTACGGCGAGATTCCGGTCAACGGCGGTGGTGCCTGGACGTTGATCGACGACTACGGCCACCACCCGGTGGAGATGGCCGCGACGATCGCGGCGGCGCGCGGCGCGTTTCCCGAACGCCGCCTCGTGCTCGCGTTCCAGCCGCACCGTTACACGCGCACGCGCGACTGCTTCGAGGATTTCGTGAAGGTGCTGTCGACCGTCGACGCGCTCGTGCTGACCGACGTCTATGCGGCCGGCGAAGCGCCGATCGTCGCCGCCGACGGCCGCGCGCTCGCCCGTGCGATTCGCGTGGCGGGCAAGGTCGAGCCGGTGTTCGTGGAGACCGTGGATGAAGTGCCGGAGGCGCTCGCGGCAGTGGTGCGCGACGGCGATGTGGTGATTACGATGGGCGCGGGTTCGATCGGCGGTGTGCCGGGCAGGATCGTAGCCCAGGAACAGAAGGCGTGAGCGAGATGAGCAGTATCGATCCCAAACAATTCGGCAAGGTCGCGGTGTTGTACGGTGGCGTGTCCGCCGAACGCGAGGTGTCGCTCAAGTCGGGCACGCTGGTGCTGCAGGCGCTGCGGAGCGCCGGCATCGACGCGCATGCGTTCGACCCGTCCGAGCGCCCGCTGTCCGCGCTGAAGGACGAGGGCTTCGTGCGCGCGTTCAACGCGCTGCATGGCGGCTACGGCGAGAACGGCCAGATCCAGGGCGCGCTCGACTTCTACGGCATCCGCTATACGGGCACGGGCGTGCTCGGCTCCGCGCTCGGGCTCGACAAGTTCCGCAGCAAGCTCGTGTGGCAGCAGCTCGGCATTCCGACGCCGCCGTTCGAAACGGTGCTGCGCGGCGACGACTACGCCGCGCGCGCGCCGCAGATCGTCGCGAAGCTCGGCCTGCCGCTCTTCGTGAAGCCCGCGAGCGAAGGCTCGAGCGTTGCCGTCATCAAGGTGAAGGCCGAAGCCGACCTCGTGCCGGCGCTCGAAGAAGCCGCGAAGTTCGACAAGATCGTGCTCGTGGAAAAGAGCATTGAAGGCGGCGGCGAGTACACCGCGTGCATCGCGGGCGACCTCGATCTGCCGATCATCAAGATCGTGCCGGCGGGCGAGTTCTACGATTACGACGCGAAGTACATCCTCGACTCGACGCAGTATCTGATTCCCTGCGGCGTCTCGCCCGAAAAAGAAGCGGAGCTGAAGCAGCTCGCGCGCCGCGCGTTCGACGTGCTGGGCTGCACCGACTGGGGCCGCGCCGATTTCATGATGGACGGCGCGGGCAACGCGTATTTCCTCGAAGTGAACACGGCGCCCGGCATGACCGATCACTCGCTGCCGCCGAAGGCGGCGCGGGCGGTGGGCATCGAGTATCGCGACCTCGTGGTGCGCGTGCTGGCGCTCACGCTGAAAGATTGAAACCCTAAATAATCTCTGACCGACGAATTGCCGTACCTGCATTGAACCGACAATCTCGACATGTGGAATAACGTACGCCAGCTCAACCTTGCCGCCAACGCGTTGCACGCGCTGCTCGCGCTCGCGTTGCTGGCGGCTGGCTGCTACTGGCTCGTGCAGCGTCCGAACTTCTCGCTGCGCGAAATCCGTATCGAGGGCGACACCGAGCACATCAACGCGCCTACGGTACGCGCGGGCGTGGTCGGCCGGCTGAAGGGCAACTTCTTCACCGTCGATCTGGACGCGGCGCGCGCCGCGTTCGAGCAGATGCCATGGGTGCGCCACGCGAGCGTGCGCCGCGTATGGCCCAATGCGCTGGCTGTCACGCTCGAAGAGTACAAACCGTTGGGCACGTGGGGCAGCGATCAACTGGTAAGCACCGACGGCGAACTCTTCACCGCGAACCAGGGCGAACTGGATGAAGACCTGCCCGCGTTCGACGGACCCGACGGCACCGCCCCCGAAGTGGTCGCGCGCTATCGCGATCTCGAGAAGTGGTTCGCGCCGCTCGGGCTCACGCCCGACGAGGTGACGCTCTCGCCGCGCTACGCGTGGACGGTGAAGCTCTCGAACGGCATGCAGGTGGAACTCGGCCGCGAGCGCAACGCCGACACGCTCAGCGAGCGCTCGCACCGGCTAATCGCGGCGTGGTCGGCGGTGACGCAACGTTGGGGCAAAGAGATCGAATACGCGGACTTGCGTTATCCGAACGGGTTTGCGATAAGGGCGGCCGGCATGCGCTTCATCAGTGACACGCCCGCTCCGGGCAAGAAGTAACAGGACATCACACGCAACGAGCACGATATGAGTAAAGACTATAAGGATCTGCTGGTCAGCCTCGACATCGGGACGTCGAAGGTGGTGGCCGTCGTCGCCGAAATGAAGGGCGACGGCCACTACGAGGTGATCGGCCTTGGCCAGAGCGAATCGAAAGGTCTCAAGAAGGGCGTGGTGGTGAACATCGAGGCCACGGTGCAGTCTATCCAGCGTGCGCTCGAAGAAGCGGAACTCATGGCCGACTGCAAGATCACTAATGTGTTCACCGGCATCGCGGGCAGCCACATCCGCAGCTTCAACTCGAGCGGCATGGTCGCCATCAAGGAGAAGGAAGTCACGCAGGCCGACGTCGCGCGTGTGATCGAAACGGCCAAGGCGATCAACATCCCGACCGACCAGCAGGTGCTGCATATCCTCACGCAGGAATTCATCATCGACGGCCAGGAGGACGTGCGCGAGCCGATCGGCATGAGCGGCATCCGCCTCGAAGTGAAGGTGCACATCGTGACGGGCGCGGTGAGCGCGGCGCAGAACATCGTCAAGTGCGTGCGCCGCTGCGGGCTCGAAGTGAACGACCTCATCCTGCAGCCGCTCGCGTCGTCGCTGGCGGTGCTGACCGAGGACGAGAAGGAACTGGGCGTGGTGCTCGTCGACGTCGGCGGCGGCACGACCGACATCGCGATCTTCAGCGAAGGCGCGATCCGTCATACCGCGGTGATTCCGATCGCCGGCGACCAGGTGACGAGCGACATCGCGATGGCGCTGCGCACGCCGACGCCCGACGCGGAAGATATCAAGGTCAGCTACGGCATCGCGAAGCAGGCGCTCGCCGATCCGGACGAAATGATCGAAGTGCCGGGGCTCGGCGAGCGCGGTCCGCGCACGCTGTCGCGCCAGGCGCTGGCGGCCGTGATCGAGCCGCGCGTCGAAGAACTGTTCTCGCTCGTGCAGCAGGTCGTGCGCGAGTCGGGCTACGAAGAATTGCTGAGTTCGGGCGTCGTGCTCACGGGCGGCGCCGCGATGATGCCGGGCATGGTCGAACTCGGCGAGGACATTTTCCTCAAGCCGGTGCGCATCGGCGTGCCGGAATATGCGGGCGGTCTCGCCGACGTGGTGCGCAATCCGCGCTACTCGACGGCGATGGGCCTGCTCGTGGAAGGCCGCTCGCAGCGCATGCGCGGGCGCAAGGTTGCAGTGCAGTCGGGGTCGATGGGCCAGGTCTTTTCGCGCATGAAGGACTGGTTCCTCGGCAACTTCTGAAACGCAGGCGCAGGACAGAAGGCGAAGTACGAGCTTCGAAAATCGCGCCGGTGACGGCGGCTGGCGCGCAGCGGAAGGTTGCCCGATCTTCCACTGGATAACGGCCGAGGAGCGGAATCTTTTTCTTGACGGAGGCAACATGGAATTCCAGATGCTGGAAACGGAAACCAACGGCACCATCATCAAGGTGGTAGGCGTTGGCGGTGCTGGCGGCAATGCCGTGCAGCACATGATCAACCGCGGCGTGCAAGGCGTCGATTTCATCGTGATGAACACCGATGCACAGGCGCTCTCGCGCTCGCGTGCATCGGCGGTGATCCAGCTCGGCAACACGGGCCTCGGCGCTGGTGCGAAGCCGGAAATGGGCCGCGCGGCCGCGGAAGAAGCGCGTGAGCGCATCGCCGACGCCCTGCGCGGCGCGCACATGGTCTTCATCACCGCCGGCATGGGCGGCGGCACCGGCACGGGCGCAGCCCCGGTCGTCGCGCAGATCGCCAAGGAAATGGGCATTCTCACGGTTGGCGTGGTGAGCAAGCCGTTCGAATTCGAAGGCGGCAAGCGCATGCGCGTCGCGGAAGCCGGCTCGCAGCAACTGGAGGATCACGTCGACTCGCTGATCGTCGTCCTGAACGACAAGCTGTTCGACGTGATGGGCGATGACGCCGAGATGGACAAGTGCTTCCAGTGCGCTGACGACGTTCTGAACAACGCAGTCGCGGGCATCGCCGAAATCATCAACGTCGACGGTCTCGTGAACGTCGACTTCGAAGACGTGAAGACGGTGATGGGCGAGCAGGGCAAGGCGATGATGGGCACGGCGACGGTCGCCGGCGTCGATCGCGCGCGCCTCGCGGCCGAGCAGGCCGTGGCGAGCCCGCTGCTCGAAGGCGTCGATCTGTCGGGCGCGCGCGGCGTGCTGGTCAACATCACGTCGAGCCGTTCGCTGCGTCTGTCCGAAACGCGCGAGGTGATGAACACCATCAAGAGCTATGCCGCGGAAGATGCAACGGTGATCTTCGGCGCGGTGTACGACGACGCGATGGGCGACGCGCTGCGCGTGACGGTGGTCGCGACGGGCCTTGGCCGTGCGGCGAAGAAGCAGCAAGCGGCGCCGATGCAACTGCTGCGCACGGGCACTGACAACCATCCGGTCCCGGCCCCGGCGGGCGCGTACGCACCGCAGCACAGCGGCCACGGCAACACGGCCGACTACGGTGCGCTCGACACGCCGGCGGTATGGCGCACGTCGCGCGACACCGCGGCTTCGCACGTGCAGGCGCTGCAGGAAAAGGGCGTCGACACGTACGACATCCCGGCCTTCCTGCGCAAGCAGGCGGACTGAGTGCGAGCAGGTCCGCCGCGGCGTGGGATCGGGGCAGGGCGCTAACGCGCCAGCTCTGATCGCCACCCAGACGGACGGCGCGCTGCATTGCGATGAAGGCGAGCAAGACCAGCAAGGCCGCATCCGCGAGGATGCGCGGCAGGGACGGTTGCCCACCACGCGCATGGCGTGGAGGGACAGGCGCGGTGTCGCCCGACGAACCTGCACGACCTTGAAGTACATCGTTGCCCAACATTGCAGGATGCGCGCGCGAGACGCTTGCACATCGTTGCAAAGGACGAGTCATGATCAAACAGGGTGAAACGCTGCCCGACGCGACCCTCTTCGAGTTCGTCGAAGACGCGCGCGAGGGGTGCACGCTGGGGCCGAACAGCTTCGACGTGCGAACGGAAGCGGCGGGCAAGCGCGTGGTGATCTTCGGATTGCCGGGCGCGTTCACGCCCACGTGCTCCGCGAAGCACGTGCCGGGTTATGTCGAACACTACGACGCGCTGCGCGCGGCCGGTGTCGACGAGATCTGGTGCGTCTCCGTCAACGACGCGTTCGTCATGGGCGCGTGGGGGCGCGATCAGCGTACCTCGGGCAAGGTACGCATGATGGCCGACGGCAGCGCGGCGTTGACTCGTGCACTCGGACTGGAGCAGGATTTGTCGGCGCGTGGCATGGGAATCCGCTCCCAGCGCTATGCGATGGTGATCGACGACGGTGTGGTCAAGACGCTGCACGTCGAAGCGCCCGGCAAGTTCGAAGTAAGCGATGCCGCGAGCATACTCGCCACGTTGACCCGCGCATGAGCGCAGTTCGCGGGCGCTGCGTTGCCTTGAGGCAACGCGAGTCCGTGGCGCAAATGTGACAGGCGATTACGCGAGCCCAGCGGGCCGATCACCCCGGGAACGCCTCCGTTCCGGGAATCGGCCCGCCCTCCATCGGCGACTGGGTAACGATGGGAAACAGTTTGTCACGCCGGTGAGAACGACGGACTTGCCGCAACTGGAGTATAATTCGTGCTATGAATTAAAAAGTCCCGATTGGGATTTTCAATGAGCAGAAAAACCATGTTGAAGCAGCGAACCATCAAATCGATCGTGAAGACAGTCGGCATCGGCCTGCATTCGGGGCGCAAGGTCGACTTGACGCTCCGTCCGGCGGCGCCGGACACGGGCATCGTGTTTTCGCGCGTGGATTTGCCCACGCCGGTGGATATTCCCGCATCGGCGATGGCGATCGGCGACACTCGTCTGGCCTCGGTGCTGCAGAAGGACGGCGCACGTGTTTCGACGATCGAGCACCTCATGTCCGCCTGCGCGGGTCTTGGCATCGACAACCTCTACGTCGACGTGACGGCGGAAGAAATTCCGATCATGGACGGCAGCGCGGCTTCGTTCGTGTTCCTGATCCAGTCGGCGGGCATTGAAGAGCAAAACGCTCCCAAGAAGTTCATCAAGGTCAAAAAACCGGTCGAGATCCGCGAGGGCGACAAGTTTGCGCGTCTCGAGCCGTATTTCGGCTTCAAGCTCAAGTTCACGATCGATTTCCGCCATCCGGCCGTCGACAAGACGGGCCAGGCGCTCGAAGTGGACTTCGCGAATACCTCGTATGTGCGCGAGATCGCGCGTGCCCGCACCTTCGGCTTCGCGCACGAAGTGGAGATGATGCGCGAGCTGGGTCTCGCGCGCGGCGGCAGCATGGACAACGCGATCGTGCTGGACGAGTACCGCATCCTGAACAACGACGGCCTGCGCTACGACGACGAGTTCGTGAAGCACAAGATGCTCGACGCGATCGGCGATCTGTACGTGGTCGGCCATCCGCTGCTGGCGGCGTACGACGCCTACAAGTCGGGCCACGGCCTGAACAATGCGCTGCTGCGCGAACTGCTCGCGAACGAAGACGCCTACGAGATCGTCACGTTCGACGATCCGCAGAAGGCGCCGCGCGGCTTCGGCTACGAGGCGCAGACGGCGTTTGCCTGAGCGTTTCGGGATGAATGGCGAAAAGGGCGGCTATATGCCGCCTTTTTCTTTTTGCGCGATTTTGAGTGACTGGCGGCCGCTGGCTCAACGCTTTTTCGTGTGGCGAGCCGCCATTTTTGCCAGCGCGGCCTGCAGTGGCGATGGTTCCAGCGTTTCGCTGAGCGCCTGGAGCGCTGCCGCGCCCACTGGCGTCATGCGCGCCTGCTTGGGCGGCGCGGGGTCTTTCACGGCCTGCGGACGCACGCGGATACGCACGCTGTTCAGGGCCCAGCCGCGGGCCTGCAAGTCGGCCACGAGCCGCGGCTCCAGATGCCGCAGCCGCGCCGCAAGTGCATTGTGTGCGGCGAAGAGAGCCAGCGTCCCGTCCTTGATGAAGCCGGGCTCCACGCTAGCCGCGAGATAGTCGGGCAGCAGTGCGTTGAGGTCGCGCTGGATTGCCGCGATTTGCTCGACGCCTGCGCGCAACGGCGCGAACGCATCCGTGCGGCTCAGCACTTCGGCGAGCGGCTGTGGGGCGCGCGGTCCCGTGGACCTTGAAAACGGCGAGAAACGGCTCATGTGGCGTAAGGACGGGCGAGTGCGCAGGCGGCGTTTCGTTGCCGGCCGCGGCCTGATGCAGTTGAATGCAGCGAAGCGCGCTACGTGGCTGCGATGCCGTCATTGTAGCCTGCACGCCGTCCGTCAACGCGCCTTCAGGCCATTCGGCCAGGACCGTATCGCGGCCCATCGCCGCATGGCGGGAAGGCCGTCCGCGCGGGCATCGCGCACACCGGCGCCGTCTTTCCGCTGACACAGGCGGCTGTGAGGGCGCGTGCTAAAATGCCCGATTCGAATCCACCATTTTGGGCTTAAGCCGCCGAGATCCTTCCGATCCGGGTGCGCGGTGCGCGTGCAGGCGTTGCACGACCCGCCGAATCCGCCCGCGCAGGAATCCCGGCCGAAGCCGCGACGCAGACTCCGATCCGATGACCACCGGTTTCTTACAGAAAATCTTTGGCAGCCGCAATCAGCGCCTGATCAAGCAATATCAGAAGACGGTCGCGGCGATCAACGCGCTCGAACCGAAGATCGAGCAGTACAGCGACGAGCAGCTGCGCGCGAAGACGGTCGAGTTCCGTGAGCGCGTGGCCAACGGCACCTCGCTCGACGAGCTGCTGCCCGAGGCGTTCGCCGTCTGCCGCGAGGCCAGCAAGCGCGTGCTGAAGATGCGCCACTTCGACGTGCAACTGATCGGCGGCATGGTGCTGCACTACGGCAAGATCGCCGAAATGCGCACCGGCGAAGGCAAGACGCTCGTCGCCACGCTGGCTGCGTACCTGAACGCGCTGTCCGGCCGCGGCGTGCACGTCGTGACGGTGAACGACTACCTCGCGCAGCGCGACGCCGAATGGATGGGCCGTCTTTACAACTTCCTCGGCCTGAGTGTCGGCATCAATCTCTCGCAGATGGACCACGCGATGAAGCAGCAAGCTTACGCGGCGGACATCACCTACGGCACGAACAACGAGTTCGGCTTCGACTACCTGCGCGACAACATGGTCTACGAGACCGAGGCGCGCGTGCAGCGGGCGCTGAACTTCGCCGTGGTCGACGAGGTGGACTCGATCCTGATCGACGAGGCGCGCACGCCGCTCATCATTTCGGGCCAGGCCGAGGACCACACCGAACTCTACGTGCGCATGAACGCGCTGCCGCCGCTGCTCGAACGCCAGATCGGCGAGGAGAAAGCCGACGGCACGGGCGTCGAAAAGCCGGGCGACTACACGCTCGACGAAAAGGCGCGCCAGGTGTTCCTCACGGAATCGGGGCACGAGAAGGCCGAGCGCATGCTCGCCGAGTGGGGCCTGATCGGCCAGGGCGAGAGCCTCTACGCGCCGCAGAACATCACGCTGATGCACCACGTGTACGCTGCGCTGCGCGCCCACACGCTGTTCCACAAGGACCAGCACTACGTGGTGCAGAACGGCGAAGTCATCATCGTCGACGAATTCACCGGCCGTCTGATGGCCGGCCGCCGCTGGTCGGACGGCCTGCACCAGGCCGTCGAGGCGAAGGAGCACGTGAAGATCCAGAGCGAGAACCAGACGCTCGCCTCGATCACGTTCCAGAACTACTTCCGCATGTACGCGAAGCTCTCGGGCATGACCGGCACGGCCGACACCGAAGCGTACGAGTTCAACGAGATCTACGGTCTCGAAACGGTCGTGATCCCGACCAACCGCGTGCCCAAGCGCATCGACAAGCAGGACCAGATCTACAAGACGGCGAAGGAGCGCTACGACGCGGTGATCCGCGACATTCGCGAATGCTACGAGCGCGGCCAGCCGGTGCTGGTCGGCACGACGTCGATCGAAAACTCCGAGCTGCTCTCGCACCTGCTCACGAAGGCCGGTCTGCCGCACGAAGTGCTGAACGCGAAGCAGCACGCGCGCGAAGCGGCGATCGTCGCCGAAGCCGGGCGCCCGAAGCGCATTACCATCGCGACCAACATGGCCGGCCGCGGCACCGACATCGTGCTCGGCGGCAATGCGGAAAAGCAGGCCGCGTTCCTCGAAGCCGACGAATCGATCCCCGCCGACGAGAAGGCGCGCCGCATCCAGCAGCTCCACGACGAGTGGCAGACGCTGCACGACCAGGTGAAGGCCGCGGGCGGCCTGCACATCATCGGCACCGAGCGGCACGAGTCGCGCCGCATCGACAATCAGTTGCGCGGCCGTGCGGGGCGCCAGGGCGATCCGGGTTCGTCGCGCTTCTACCTGTCGCTCGAAGATCCGCTGCTGCGCATTTTCGCGGGCGACCGCGTGCGCGCGATCATGGACCGCCTGAAGATGCCCGAGGGCGAGGCGATCGAGGCGGGCATCGTCACGCGCTCGATCGAGTCGGCGCAGCGCAAGGTCGAGGCGCGCAACTTCGACATCCGCAAGCAGCTGCTCGAATACGACGACGTTTCGAACGACCAGCGCAAGGTGATCTACCAGCAGCGCAACGAGCTGCTCGAGGCGCACGACATCACCGAGACGATCGGCGCGATGCGTCACGGTGTGGTCACCGACATCGTGCGCCAGTACGTGCCGCACGGCAGCATTGAAGAGCAGTGGGACGTGCCCGAACTCGAAGAAGTGCTGCGCAACGACTGGCAGCTCGATCTCGCGATCCAGGAGATGATCAACGAGTCGTCGTCCATCGACGCCGACGAGATTCTCGAAGCCGTTATCGCGGCCGCCGACGAAGCGTACGAGCAGAAGGTCGCGCTCGTGGGCCGCGAATCGTTCAGCGCGTTCGAGCGCTCGGTCATGCTGCAAACGCTCGACCGTAGCTGGCGCGAACACCTCGCTGCGCTCGACCATCTGCGCCAGGGCATCCATCTGCGCGGCTATGCGCAGAAGAACCCGAAGCAGGAGTACAAGCGCGAGGCGTTCGAACTGTTCGCCGCGATGCTCGAAGCCGTGAAGCTCGAAGTCACGCGGATCGTGATGAACGTGCAGATCCAGTCGCCGGAGCAGCTCGAACAGGCGGCCGAGCAGATCGAAGAGCATGGCAATCATCTGGAGAACGTCGAGTTTCGCCATGCCGAGTTCGCCGAGGCCGACGCGGCGCCCGGTCCCGCGGCTGCCGCGCCGGTCGCGGCCGACGCCGCCGCGGCAATGGTCGGCGCGGCCATGAGCCATACGCCGTCAGTGGGGCACGATCTGCCGAAGGTCGGTCGCAACGACCCGTGCCCCTGCGGCAGCGGCAAGAAGTACAAGCAGTGCCACGGCAAGATCTCGTGACGCAGGCTTGAACGTAGATTCCGGTGGCCCGCTCTTCGTGGCGGGCCTTGCGTTTTGAATCCCCGATGCCGGCCAGGCCTTGAGCGCCTTGGCCGGCATCGCCTTTTCGACAGGTCGCCACCATGGCTGTCAATTTCCCCTCGATTGATCCCGCACAACTTCATCCGGTCGCCGGCGTGACGCTCGGCTGGGCGGAAGCCAGCATCCGCAAGCCCAACCGCAAGGACGTGCTGGTGATTTCCGTCGATGAAGGCGCGAGCGTGGCCGGCGTGTTCACGCTGAACCGTTTCTGCGCCGCGCCGGTGACCGTGTGTCGCGAGCATCTCGCGAAGGTGCGCGCAGGCGGCAAGGGAATCCGCGGGCTGGTGGTGAACACCGGCAACGCGAACGCCGGCACCGGCGAGCCGGGCCTCGCTCACGCGCGCGAGACCTGCGACGAGCTCGCGCGCCTCGCCGGCCTCGAGCCCTCGCAGGTGCTGCCGTTCTCGACCGGCGTGATCCTCGAACCGCTGCCCATCGACCGCCTGAAGGCGGGCCTGCCCGCCGCGCTCGAAAGCCGCAAGGCCGCGAACTGGTACGACGCCGCGCAGGCCATCATGACGACCGACACGCTGCCGAAGGCCGTGTCGCGCCAGGTCGCCATCGACGGCCACACGGTCACGTTCACGGGCATTAGCAAGGGCGCGGGCATGATCAAGCCGAACATGGCGACGATGCTCGGCTTCCTCGCCTTCGACGCGAACGTCGCGCAGCCCGTGCTCGACGAACTCGTGAAATACGTGGCCGACCGCTCGTTCAACTGCATCACCATCGACGGCGACACCTCGACCAACGACTCGTTCATCCTGATCGCCTCCGGCAAGTCGAGCCTGCCCGCGATCGCTTCGACGGACACGCCCGCCTATGCCGCGCTGCGCGACGCGGTGACGGCAGTTGCCCAGGAGCTGTCGCAATTGATCGTGCGTGACGGCGAAGGCGCGACCAAGTTCATGACCGTGCAGGTGGAAGGCGGCCGGAACGTGGCCGAATGCCGTCAGATCGCGTACGCGATCGGCCACTCCCCCCTCGTGAAGACGGCGTTCTATGCGTCGGACCCCAACCTGGGCCGCATTCTCGCGGCGATCGGCTATGCCGGCGTGACGGATCTCGACGTCGACAAGATCGACCTCTATCTCGACGACGTCCTCGTGGCCAAGGCGGGCGGCCGCAATCCGGCATACCGCGAAGAGGACGGCCAGCGCGTCATGAAGAAGAGCGAGATCCTGATTCGCGTGCTGCTCGGCCGTGGCGACGCGCAGGCCACCATCTGGACCTGCGATCTCTCGCACGACTACGTGAGCATCAACGCCGATTACCGTTCCTGATTCACGCCTTCACCACATGGACAAGCTCGAACAGTTTCTGACCCGCGCCGAAGCGCTGCTCGGCCGCCTCGAAGCCGTGCTGCCGCCGTCCGCGCCCGACGTCGACTGGAACGCGGCCGTCGCGTTTCGCTGGCGCAAGCGCCAGGGGCGCGGCTTTCTGCAGCCGGTGCCGTCGATCTCGCTGATCACGCTCGACGACCTGCAGAACATCGACCGCCAGAAAGAGCTCATCGACCGCAACACGCGCCAGTTCGTGCAGAAGAAGCCCGCGAACAACGTGCTGTTGACCGGCGCGCGCGGCACCGGCAAGTCGTCGCTGATCAAGGCCTGCCTGAACGCCTACGCGCAGGACGGCCTGCGCCTCATCGAAGTCGACAAGGACGATCTGCACGACCTCGGCGACATCGTCGATCTGATCTCGACGCGCCCGGAGCGCTTCATCGTCTTCTGCGACGACCTCTCGTTCGAGGAAGGCGAGTCGGGCTACAAGGCGCTGAAGGTGGCGCTGGACGGCTCAGTGGCCGCGCAGTCGGACAACGTGCTGATTTACGCAACCTCGAACCGCCGCCATTTGCTGCCCGAGTACATGAGCGACAACGAGTCGTACAAGCACATGCCCGACGGCGAGATCCATCCCGGCGAAGTCGTGGAGGAGAAAATCTCGCTTTCCGAGCGCTTCGGGCTCTGGGTCAGCTTTTATCCGTTCAAGCAGGACGACTATCTGACGATCGTCGGCCATTGGCTGCGCCATTTCGGCTGCAATGACGCCGAAGTCGAATCGGCGCGTGGCGACGCGCTCGTCTGGGCGCTGGAGCGCGGCTCGCGTTCGGGTCGCGTGGCCTGGCAATTCGCGCGCGACTGGTCGGGCAAGAAGGCGCAAGAGGCATGAGCGCCGAAGCCAACGCAGCAAAGACCGGCGCGCGCCCCGTGACGGAAGTCGCGGTGGGCGTGCTCGTGCAGCCCGACGGCCGCTATCTGCTCGCGCAACGCCCCGAAGGCAAGCCGTATGCAGGCTACTGGGAGTTTCCCGGCGGCAAGCTGGAGAAGGGCGAGACGGTTGAAGCCGCGCTCGCGCGCGAGCTGCATGAGGAGCTGGGTATCGACGTGAAGGCTTGCCACTTGTGGCACACGCTCGAGCACGATTATCCGCACGCGTACGTGCGCCTCTTCTTCTGCAAGGTGACCGAGTGGGCAGGCGAGCCGCACGGCCGCGAAGGCCAGGCGTTCGTCTGGCAGTCGTTGCCGGCCAGTGTCGAGCCGCTGCTGCCCGCGACGATTCCTGTGCTGGAGTGGCTCGCTGCGGAGTGAAACTGCGCTGCCATGAAGCGAAAAGCCGCTGTGCAACGTTGCACAGCGGCTTTTTTTTCGGCTGGCTGGAACGACTCCGAGCGCAGCGCTTATTGACGTGTGTCGCCTGGCGGGGCGTCTTCGGGCGGCGTCTCGTCGTCGGCACCGCCGATACGGTACTTTTCGGCCGCCCACGCGCCGAGATCCATCTGTTTGCAGCGCTCGGAGCAGAACGGGCGGAAGCGGTTTTCCGGCACCCAACGGACAGCCTTGCCGCAGGTTGGACATTTGACGACAGTGGTCATGCGATAGAACTTTCGTTGCGTTTGGTCTGGTGGAGCGACGCTGCCGGCGTCACAGGCTGCAGAGCGTGAGCTGGAACGGCACGTCCTGATCGACGGCGCGCGGCCGCAGATCGCCGTCCTGCACGGTGAACCGCACCCACAGCATGTACTTGTTGGCGCTCGCTTCCGGAATCACGCGCAATTCCGGTGCCACGCGTACCTGCATGAGCTGATACGCTCGGCCCGACAACATTTGCTGATAGCTGCCCTGCATTGCCATCACCTTCGACGCCTGGCCTGACTCGCGCGCGAGACGCAGCACGATGGCGGCGGCGTCTCGCAGCGGCAAAAGCGGCGTGACCCATTTGGCGATATCCTGACGGCGCTGGTCGGGGTGCAACTGCTGCCACGCGTAATACGACGGCAGGTCGAACTTGCAGGTTCCGCCGGGAATGATCGCGCGGCTGCGGATACTCGTGAGCCACTCGTTGTCCATCAGATGCTGGCCCGTCTTGCCTTGCATCTGCGTGAGGCCGGCGAGCGTCTGCTCGATTTCACCCAGCACCGTTTCGAGCGCATTCTGCTCGATGCCCGGATTGCCGCGGAACGGCGCGAGCGTTTGGCGCTGGCGCTCGAGTTCCTTCATGAGGTCTGACTTCAAGTCGGCGCGGCCAGCAACTTCGGTGATTTCGAAGAGCGTGGTGAGCGCGACGTGATGTTCCCTCGGATCCTCCTGGGTCAGGAAAAACGTGAAGCGCTCGAACAGGTCTTCGAGGCGCAGCAGCGTCCGGATTCGCTCGTTGAAGGGATACTCGTAAAGAATCAAGCGCGCTCGCCTCGGGCGTGGTAGGTGACGGATTGCAGGACATTCTAATGCCGTGGGACTACGGTCGCAATCGCGCCGCCGCGGCGCTTTGCCGATGTGTCCCGCTAATTTCGACCGCGCGCTGCCCCGCGAAGCGGTTCGACTGGTGGGACACCCGGGAGTTCTCGCGCGAAACCTTGCGAGCCCTGACTGGCTACCTTTGTGTGCCGGTGGCGCGCTTCAGGCTTTTCCGGCTTTTTCCGCAGCGAGGCCGAGATACGTCTGGTGCAGCGCGCCGACATCTCGAGCGAGTGTTTCGAGCGTTGCGCCGACGTCGTTGACCACCACGTCGTCGGCAGCTGCGAGGCGTGCCTCGCGCGTGGCCTGCTGCGCGATGATGGCGAGCACCTGTTCCCGCGTAAAGCCATTGCGGCGCATGACGCGCGCGATCTGCGTTTCTACGGTGCAGTCGACAGTGAGTACGCGATCGACGCGTGTTTTCCAGGTGCCCGATTCCACGAGCAGGGGCACGACCACGATGACATAGGGTCCGCTGGCTTCGCGCGTTTCGCGTTCGGTCTCCGAACGGATCAGCGGGTGGGTAATGGCCTCGAGCCGCTTGCGTGCAGACTCGTCGCCAAATACGAGTGCGCGCATGCGTGCTCGGTCCATGGAGCCGTCGGGTGCCTGGAATTCGGGGCCGAATTCTTTGATGATCCCCGCCATGGCAACGCCTCGCGGTGCGGTGATGCGATGCGCGATGAGATCAGTATCGACGATTGGCACGCCGTGCGCGGCAAAGCAGTCCGCAACGGTGGATTTTCCGCTACCGATGCCACCCGTCAGTCCGACCGCGAACATTGATTAGTTCCCCCACGCAAAAACGCCAGAGAGCGGCGTGCCGACAAACAATGTAACGAGCGCGCCTGCGGCGAGATATGGACCGAACGGCAACGGTTCCTCGAACCGCATGCGCCCGCTCAGGGTCGCGCCGATGCCGACGACCGCGCCCGCCACCGAGGCGATCACGACGATCTGCGGCAGTGCGCTCCAGCCGAGCCACGCGCCGAGCGCGGCGAGCAGCTTGAAATCGCCGTGACCCATGCCCTCCACGCCGCGAAGCAGCTTGAAGAGCCAGTAGACGCACCATAGCGCGAGATAACCGGCGACCGCGCCGATCACCGCTTCGCGCAGGCCAGAGAACGTACCCGCGAAGTTGACGATGAGCCCGACCCACAACAGTGGCTGCGTGATCTCGTCGTAGAGCATCTGGTGCTCGAGATCGATGGCACTCGCGGCGATGAGCGCGGCACACAGTACGAAGGCGGCGAACGCCTTGCCCGTGGGCCCAAAGGCGAGCAATGCGCCGGCCGCGCAGGCGGCGCTCGTCAGTTCGATGAGCGGATAGCGCGCACTCACGCGCGCATGACAGTGCGAACACCGTCCGCGCAGCGCAAGCCAACTGATCACCGGAATGTTTTCCCACGCGTGCAACACGTGACCGCAGTGCGGACAGGCACTGCGCGGCAGCCAAAGGTTGTAGCGCGCGGGCAGACCGTCGTTTTCGAAGAGCGGGCCGGGCGTACCGGTAGCCTCGGCCACGTCGGCGCGCCAGGCGCGCTCGAGCATGATCGGAAGTCGATACACGACAACGTTGAGAAAACTGCCGATGACGAGCCCGAACACGACGGCGAAGCCTATGAGCGCGCCGAAAGGCAGGCTGCCAAGAGCGGCGGCGAGCGGCGTGGCGACGTCGGGCGCGGAAAGAAATTGGACGGGCATGTCAGGGAACCGGAATCTGGCAGCGATGCTACACCACGTTGCCCAGTTGAATGATGGGAAGATACATCGCGACGACGAGCCCGCCGACCAACGCTCCGAGCACGACGATCACGAGCGGTTCGCAAAGGCTGGAGACGAGCCCGATCTTTTCGTCCACCTGACGGTCCGCGAGCGAGGCTACGTCGAGCAGCATGGCATCGAGCGCGCCGGACTCTTCCGCAACCGCCACCGGCTGAACCACGTCGGCTGGAAAGCAGCCGGCGGCGCGCATGGCGGCGGCAAGCCGCTCGCCGTGGCGCAGGCGCACGCTGATGCTTCTGCTCGCGCGGTCGAAAAATGCATTGCCGCTTGCGTGCGTCAGCGAATCGAATGTGTCGGCGAGCGGCGTGCCTGCGGCGAGCAGTGTGCCGAGCGCACGGCTCCAGCGGGCCGCGCACAACGTGGTGAGCAGCGCGCCGACGAACGGCAGCTTCAGGAACACGCGCCCAAACGCAATTCGTGCGGCTTCCGAGCGGTGCAGAGCGGAGCGTACGGCAAGCGTGCCGGCCGAGGCCGCGACGGCGGCCGGTACGCTCCAGCGCGCGGCCCCGGCCGAGAGCATGAGCACGAACTGCGTGGGCGCGGGCAGCGCAGCGCCGAATCCGTCGAAAATCTGCTTGAACGTGGGTACTACCCAGATCAATAGCGCCGCTGTGATGAGGAACGCGAGCAGCAGCACTGCGACGGGATACGTGAGCGCCGCGCGCACCTTGGCGCGTTGTGCGGCGGCACGTTCCCGGTCGTCGGCGAGACGGGCGAGTATGGCAGCGAGTGCGCCCGACGCTTCGCCCACCGCAACGAGCTGGCAATAAAGCGCGTTGAAGCGCGCTGGATGCCGTGCGAGCGAGTCGGCGAAGCGCAGGCCGCCGGCGATGTCGCGCGCGAGCGCGGCCGCGATGCGCGGCATGCCATGAGGGCCAGGTGAGTGAGCGAGCAGTTCGAGCGCGTTCGCGAGCGGCAGACCGGCGCGCAACAGGCTCGCAAGCTGGCGCGTGAACCGCGTGACGTCCGCGTGACTGGCCTTGGGTGCGGGCGCCTTTGCTCTGCGTTCGATCACGAGAACGGTGATGCGCTCGCGTTTGAGTGCGGCGCGCACCGCGGTGGCGTCGAGCGCAATCAGGTTGCCCCGCTTCGTTGCGCCCGTTGCGTCGAGGCCGCGCCACGCGAAGCGCGATTCGGAAGGGCCGGCGTGGATGCGCGCCGTGTTCATGACGCTTCCGTAGCGGCGAGCGCTTCCGCGAGGCTCGTCGTGCCGTCGCGCACGCGGGCGAGCGCCGCGTCGCGCAAAGTCGATACTCCGCTCTTGCGCGCTGCGCGAGCGATCTCGTGCGCGCCGCGCCCCGTGATGATCAGGTCGCGAAGGGTTTCTGTTACCGGCAAGACCTCGTGGATGCCGACACGCCCGCGATAGCCGATGCCGTGGCAAGTTTCGCACCCGCGCGCGACATAGGGCTGCGCGACCTCGCCGTCCCGTGGATCGAATCCCGCCGCGATGAGCGTTGCCGGAGACGCTTCGCCACTCACGCGGCAATCCGGACATAGCCGACGCACGAGCCGTTGAGCCGTGACGAGCCGAAGCGCGCCCGCCAGGTTGTACGGTTCGACGCCGATGTCGATCAGGCGTGCGCAGGCCGAGCTGGCGTCGTTCGTGTGCACGGTGGAGAGCACGAGGTGCCCTGTCTGTGCGGCCTTCACAGCGACGCTCGCGGTCTCTTCGTCGCGGATCTCGCCGATCATGATGACGTCCGGGTCCTGACGCAGCAGCGCGCGCAGCGCCACCGCGAAAGTGAGCCCCGCCTTCTCGCGCACGTTGACCTGGTTGATGCCCGCGAGCTGGATTTCGGCGGGGTCTTCCACCGAACAGAGATTGCGCGAGGTGCCGTTGAGCATCTGCAGGAAGCAGTAGAGCGAGAGCGTCTTGCCGCTGCCGGTGGGACCAGTAACGAGCACGAGGCCATGCGGCGCGCCGATGGCTTCGGCGACGAGGCGCTGCTGACGTTCATCGAGCCCGAGTTCGGGGAGAGACAGCGTTACGGGAAGTGCTTCGAGCCTGCGCAACACGAGCTTTTCGCCGTGAAGCGTGGGCAGTGAATTCACGCGATAGTCCTCGGCCGCCTGTGACGGTGCAACGGGCGCGAGCCGCAGCCTGCCGTCCTGCGGAATGCGCCGCTCGGCGATGTCCATGCGCGCGAGCACCTTGATGCGCGTGACGAACGCGTCGCGCAGGTGCGCGGGTGGCCGCGCCATTTCGTGCAGCACGCCGTCGATGCGCAGACGCACGCGCCAGCCATGCTCCATCGGCTCGATGTGCAGATCGGAAGCGTCGCGCCGCGCGGCCTCGCGCAGCGTTTCGGCTAGCAGACGAACGGCGGGGGCGTCGTCGAGCGGCGGTGTCGAAGCAGGCACGGGTGCGCGCGGCGTCGAGCCGCCGCTCGTGCCGCTTTGGTAAGCCGCGATCGCGAAGGGGAGCGCATGGTGCGCACGATAAGGAGTGGAAAGCATCGCATGCCGGCCCGAAGCCGCCTCGGTCAGATGACGGCTTTATCTTCGCGTTCGGCGCGCTGCGCCGCCACCTGGCCTAACGGCTAACGTCCGGGCAGCAGCTTCTTCGCCTTTTGCAGCGTGCCCTCGCGCGGCCGGGCTCCCGGCTTGAAGAGCTTGACCGTGCGCACGGCCTGGTCGTCGCTGCGCAGTACTTCGAGTTTCACATCGCCGATCTGCAGGCACACGTCGCCTTCGGGAATCTCTTCGAGCTCTTCGAGAATCAGGCCGTTGAGCGTCTTCGGGCCGTCGGTGGGCAGCTTGATATGAAGCCAGCGATTGAGTTCGCGCAGGGGCATGCTGCCCGGCACGATGCATTCGCCTTCATCGTTCCAGCCGCCGCGCCCGCTGCCGCTGCGCGGCATCGAGGTCGTGAATTCGCCGATCAGCTCCTCGATGATGTCTTCGGGCGTCACGAGCCCTTCCATTTCGCCGTATTCGTTCACGACGAGCGCGATGCGATGGCGGCTTTCCTGGAAGTACTGAAGCTGCTGGAACACGGGCGTGCCCGTCGGGACGAAGTAGGGCTCGGTGAGCAGCTCACGCAGCGTCTCGCGTTCGAAATCCTGGTTGTGCAGGGCGGCCAGCGTCTTGCGTACATGCAGCACGCCGAGCACGCGGTCGATGTCGCCCTGGTAGACGATCAGCTTGTTGTGATAGCAGGTCTCGAGCTGATGCAGGATCTCTTCGAGCGGCGCCTCGAAATCGAGCGCCTCGATACGCCGGCGCGGGATCATCACGTCGTCGACGGTGATGTTCTCCAGGTCGAACAGGTTCAGCAGGATGCTGCGGTGCTTGGTGGGCATGAAGCTGCCGGACTCGAGCACGATGGTGCGCAGCTCCTCGGTGGAGAGCCGCTGGTCATGCGGCTTGTGCGTATTGATGTGCAACACGCGCAGGATAGCGTTCGCGAACATGTTGACGAACCAGATGACGGGCTTCGTCACGCGCATGAGCGGCGCGATCAGCAGGCTCGCGGGCAGCGCGATTTTCTCCGGGAACGTTGCGCCCACAATCTTCGGTGTGATTTCCGCGAACACGATGATGAGAAACGCGACGATGCCCGTTGCGACCGAGAGCACCAGGTTGTCGTGGCCGAACGTGTGCAGCGCGATCGAGGTCGTGAGGACCGGGATGATGGTATTGAACAGATTGTTGCCGATCAGGATCACCGAAAGCAGCAGATCGGTGCGCGCGAGCAGCTTCTGGGTGGTCTTTGCGCCGAGCGCGCCGTGACTGGCGAGATATTTGAGCCGATGGCGGTTGAGCGCCATCATCGCCGTTTCGGAGATGGAGAAAAAGCTGGAGCAGATGAGCAGGACGAAGACGGCGCAAATCTGCGCCCATAAGGGAAGGTGGTCCACGCGTCGAGAAGATGAGGGGGGCGGATTGGGAAACTATAACAGAGGGGTACCGCAGATCCAGGGCCGCTGGCCATTCGGATAAGGCCCCTGGTGCCGCGTCACGTACTGCGCGACGTACGGGCGAAAAAAAACCGCGCAATGCATGCGCGGTTTTTCTGGAATTCTGGTCGGGGTGAGAGGATTCGAACCTCCGGCCTCTACGTCCCGAACGCCGCCACGCCGGCCTGCACGGGTTTCGTCAGTATATTCGGTTCCTTAAGAATCAGCTACTTGCGCCTCGCTGCGCCCGCCTGCGCATCGCTGCGCGCAGGGGGAAATGGCGGCAATTGCCGCAAGATTGCCGCGGAAATATTTAGCCAGGTCAGTGGGCAGTCAGGAAGTGCCCTGCGTCGTCCCGCGGGTCGCCGGAGCGAACTGGCCGGCGCGCTGAGCATCTCAGCTCTACGGGGCAGCGGATTTTCTTGCAAGGGGGCATGACCTGTCATTAAATGGATTGTCGGCCGCTGGCTGGACGCATCTGGCCGGCTTGGGACAGACTCGCGGCCAACCGCTCACGGGAGGCGCGTCGCGTGAGTTCGGGCTCTTTGGCGTCGCACCTCGTTCGGCGGGTCCCGGACGACAGCGCACAAGCTGCGTACCGGAGGGCCTGACTCATACTGGGGGCAATATGGACAAGCCGGTGCCGCTCAAGGTCGAAGTGCTGGCGAACAGCCTGTCCGAGGCCGCGCGTCTTGCGGAGTCACTGGGAGTGGCGCTGCGGGGAGCCGCTAATTCAGTCGAGGTGTTACAGGCTGTCAAGGGCGGCCTGCTGGCGATGGTCGTCCCAAGCGCGATTGCCCCACTTTTGCAGTCGATAGGATTGTGGCGGACAACGCATCGGGCGGCTGCAGTTACGGTCGAAAATGCCGGTCGCCGAATCGAAATCACCGGTGCGAGCACAGAAGAGCTGCAGGCACTGCTTGAGGCCCTGCTGCACGGCGAGCCGGGGCAGGCGCCATCCCGGTTACCCAGGCCCCCTGACGCCGACCAGGACTAGTCTGTGTCACGGAGTGAATGATGAGCCACGCTGATGAATATTTCAGTGCCGCGCTGGACAGCCTTCTTGCCACGATAGACGGCTTGTTGTCCGAGCCCGCTGACAAGCTTATGGAGTACCGGGCGGTAGTCGAGACCGCCCGGTCCAATGCTGTATCGCCTGACCGCGCTGGCCACGCAGGCATAGATGACGCGACCATCTCGCAGTTGGGCTTCCTGTCTCGCCTCGCCCGGGGGTTTGCCGAGCACGCCGAACGGGAATTTGCGATTGCAGCCATAGAACTCGCGACGAATGAGCTTCGTCGCGTTCCTCGTTCCAGTGAAGACTTGAGTCCGCCGCAAGGCCTGATTCAGCGCTTTTCCGAGCACAGTGACCCTCAAACGTGGGTGGACAGCGGTATTCTCGACCCGGAAACCGTCCGTTCCGCCATCGGTCTGCACGGCGAACCCGGCCACGCACCCTCCCATTTGCCCAAACTCCCAGATACCAACGAGGACTAACCTGCCGCAAGGAGCTCCGGATGAATCGCGCTGATGTAGGCCAGGACGACGACGGCCCGGACGACTACCCGAAAGACGAAGAGCAGGGCGAGAACTATCCAAAAGTCGGAGGCCAGGGCGACGATGACCCAAAAGACAAAGGCCAGAGCGACGGCCTGGACCCGCTCGGCCGCGTGTTCGACGTGGCACTGGTGGAGCTCCTTGGGGCGATAGACGTCCTCGCTGCGGAACGGGGCTGGAGGACAAAGCGTAGGAAACTTCGTGCCCCCGTCCTGCGTGTGCAGCGTGCGCGTTCCCACGAGTCAGGAGAAAGCCTGGAGTGCAACCCAGTACAGGCATCGGAGTTCAGTCAGCTTGCCCGACAGGCGCTGGAGCTCGCCAGACGTTCCGAGTGGAATGCGGCCGAGTGGGCAGTCTCGCGTGCGGTTCGGGCCGTCCGGAGCATGCCTTTTTTCTCATCAGGCAGCTCGATTGTCAGTACTCTCTGCATCGACTGGGCCGCTTGCGGTGACAGGACGACCGTCATCACTGGTACGGTCGAGGGTGGTATTAACAGCGGTCTGCCCGGAGAGCCTGGGCAGGCGTCAGCCAAAATGCCGGCACCGCCCAGGCAGGAAGACGACTGAGCAAAACCGCCATGTTCAGTGGATTGTCAAAGCTCGCCGACAAGTCGTTCATCCTGGGCTTCTTCCTGCCCGCGCTTGTGGGTGTGCTGGCGTTCGTCGCGCTGAACCGGGACGTCGGACCGTTCGCGAAGCTGTTTCAGGGCTCGATGCAGGACAGAACCTTCGCGAACCTGACGGTCATGCTGCTGGTCGTCTGGACGCTTTCGGTGCTCCTGATGGCCGGCAGCCACTGGATGTACCGGGTGCTGGAAGGCTATGCCTGGCCGCTCAACCGACCGGGATTCCGGGCGCAGCAGCTCAAGCGTCGTAAGCAGCAGCGCGAGGACGTCCGCAGCGCGTACGCTGCAGTGGCGCAGGCAGAGAGTCTCATGGACGCGTCTGGCAGCGTGGCCACGCTTGCCGACCGGCAACGTGTGCTCGCCGAGCGGAAGCAAGACTTTCGGCTGCGGACCCGGGCGCTGGCGCTGGAGTACCCGGCGAAGCGTGAACTGGTGCTGCCCACGCGGTTCGGCAACGCGCTGCGCGCGTTCGAAATGTACGCCGGCGACGTCTACGGGGTGGAAAGCATTCATGCGTGGCCGCGCCTGCTGGCCGTGGTGCCCAAGGACTACCAGGCGACGCTGGCGGACGCCCGCGCACCGGTCGACTTCTTTGTCAGTCTCGTGTTTGTCGCATTCACGCTGGGCGTCGCTGGCCTGATTCGCGGTGGCGCGGCCATTCTGCATGAGCCCGTCGGCGCCGCGCCTGCCTGGCTTTTTTTCTGCCTTGCCGCCGCCGCGTTCGTCGCGGTACGACTGGCGTATCTCGCCGCCATTCCGTCAGCCATCGCCTGGGGCGAGGTGGTCAAGAGCGCGTTTGACCTGTACCTGCCTGCGCTTGCGCGCGCGATGGGGTATGAGCTGCCGAAGACGGCTGCGGAGCGCCGTCTGTTCTGGGAGGCGCAGGCCAACCAGTTCCAGTTTCTGGAGCCTGTCAGGCCAGAAGTCTGGGCGGCGGCGAACTCGTCTCCTGGCGCGGAGGGTGCGTCCGAGAGAGGCGTCGCCGGCGAACATGACGCGGGCGCGACTAGCGATGAGGCCGGCGAGCCTGACGATGAAGCCGATGAGTCTGACGACGACGCGGCGGGCGATGGCGACGACCGTGTCGCAACCGGGGAGACTCGCACTGGCGCGTCCGGAGAGGGGACGGTCCGAACAGATGAGGCGTCTGCGCGTGGCTGAACGCGACGAGCCGGCCTTGCCGGCTCTGGCGCTCAGACCGCCATGCGGGAAGGTACAAACGCGGAGCACTTCACTGGGCCTCGCCGGATTTCATATTTCCCACCGTAACCATCCAGCCGTTCAAGCCTCTTGCCAAGGAAGACGTCTCTGAGGTCCTCGGGCCGTCCATCCGCATCATTGAGAACGCCGCCCCACCCGCCTGCACACCGCTGAGCGCAGGAGGCAATTGCTGCAAAGATTGCCGCGAAAAATTAGGCGCGGTGTGTGCCTGATGGGACTGGGCGAGCCCCTACACATTGATGTTCCGCGGTGTTCCGAATGCTCTTGACGGCCTGCGGATTTCGGCTAATATTCAGTCCTACGCGACTGGCGAGGAACATCATGGAACATCGGAGGGGATATGGCGGCACACTACACGGCGGCAGCAAAGCGTAACCCGGGCCGGAAGGCATGGCTGGTCGAATTCCGGCATCCGCTCAAGAACGATGCGAGCAACAAGCCAGGCAAGAAGACCCGCAAGGGGCTGGGCACGGAAGACGAGACGGTCGCCAACCGGCTGGTGGAGGAGCTCAACGACCTGCTGCGCAATGAGGCACTCTGGTCGCTCGGCGCACGCGCAGAGGCGGCTAAAGCCTACGACCCGCGGGTTGTCGAGATTTTCTACAGCGAGGTCGAGCCGCGCGCGGCGTCCGCGCGACAGGTTTGCGACCGGTTGCTGCCTCTGCCGACGAGCGAAGACGGATACGCGCGCATCGTCCTGATTGGCGCGCCGGGCGCCGGCAAGACCACGCTCGTGCGGCAGCTGCTTGGCACGCACCCGAAGACCGAGCGCTTTCCGTCCACCTCCGCGAACCGCACGACTACCTTCCCGACCGAACTGGCGATGCGCGACGGTGACTACGAGGCGGTGGCGACGTTCATGTCCGAGCACGAGGCCCGTTTTGAGATAGAGGAGTCGATTTCCTCCGCCATCGTGGAAGCCGTCGACGGTAACGCGCGGCAGGTCGCCCGGGCGTTCCTCGAGAAAAGCGACATGCGCTTCCGGCTCAAGTACCTCCTTGGGAGCGTCGACGATGGGGATGATGTCGACCCGTACGCAGAGGACGACGAAGAAGAGGAGACCAACGACGCGGAAACGGGCTTCTCGGTGTCGCCGGGCGAGCGCGCCGTGCAGCAGCAGACGCTCGCGGGCTACCTGAAGCGCATCCAGGCGATTGCTGACGCCGGGAAGGCCGATGTTGAGTCGGTGCAAGGCGCGCTGGCCGACATGAATGCCGAGGACCGTGGCGCTGCCCTCGACCTCATTGAGGAACAGGCGGTGAGCTCGGATGCGTACTTTGAGCTTGTGTCGGACGTGCTGGATGAGGTGAAGTCGAAGTTCGACGGTATCCAGTCCGGTCGCTTCGAAAAGACGACAACCGGCTGGCCGCTTGCATGGCACATCCGGTGTGGCGCAGATGACCGCAACGCGTTCCTGCAGAGCATCCGCTATTTCGCCGGCAATGCCTATCAGGCCTTTGGCAAGCTGCTCACGCCGCTCGTCGGCGGTTTGAGGGTCGTGGGGCCGTTTGGACCGATGTGGGCGGAACAGGATGCGCGGCTCATCCTGGTCGACACCGAAGGTCTGGGCCACAAGGCCAATGCCACGGCCGACCTCACTGAGGGAGTGCTGTCACTTCTGCATGAAGCGGATGTCATCCTGCTGGTTGACAGCGCGAAGAACGGGATGACGAACTTTGCCACAGGGAAAGCCATTGAAAGCGTGGTCAACGCCGGCTATACGCGCAAACTTGCCGTCGTATTTACCCACATGGATGCCATGAAGGGTGACAACCTCAAGGGGCAGGAGAAGCTTGACCATGTGTTCGGTGGCCTGCGAAACGTGGCAGAAAACCAGCTCGCCAAAAACGTGTCCGGCGATGCCGCGCGCTACCTGCTGCAGCATCTCGAGGGCACCACGTTCTACGTCGGCAAAATCGACGCCCTCGACCCGAAGCCCGCCAGGCCCGAACTGAACCGGTTGCTTCAGCTGCTCGTCGACGCGCAGCCGGCTGTCTTCGAGCCGGTGGCGTTTCCGCAGTACAGCATGGACAACCTGGTACTTGGGATTCAGGACGCTGCGCGGGATTTCCGGCAGCAGTGGCAGGGGTTGCTCGGCCTGTCAGCGCATCCGCATTTCAGGCCGCGCGCCTGGCAAACAGTCAAGGCGCTGACGCGTCGCTATGCCGAAGGGTGGGATGACGGCTTCGTGCTTCAGCCCGCGGCCAACCTGATTGCGTCGCTGTCGTCCTCGGTCTCGCGTTTTCTCGAAAGCCCGATTGGCTGGTCGGGAAATCCGACTCCCGAGCAGAAGCGGGACACCATCGACCGTATCAAGGCCGCTGTCGCCAGGCAGTTGCCTGCGTTGAGCAACCGGCGTCTGCGTGAGCAGCCCCAGCCGGTCTGGCTCGGCGCCTACGCGCTGCGAGGCTCAGGTAGTACGTTCGAGCGCAAAATGCGGGTGGAGGGCATTTACGAGCGGTGGGTGCCGATTCCGGATGCACGCGGCGATATCACGGCCCTGGAGTTCATGGAGGAGGTCAAGGCCCTTCTGACGGCCGCCATATCAGATGTCGAGAAGGCGGTCGAGGAAGCCACTTCTTGAGGGTGATGGCATTGTCAGGGGGCGTCCATGCGCGTCGCTTGCCGACATTCACGGCGGCGCTTTGCGGAACTGCGCCAATTCGTCGTGCCGGCACCCAGCGGTATAGCTGTATTCCGATGGCTGAGCAGAGTGCTGGTTTGGGGTGGTCGTATGGCAGGTGGGTGGCAGAACGCGTGAGTGTGGCGGTGATATAAATTGCGGTGGCTTCACTGTCGGTCACGGACTCGACCGCACACGCCAGATGAACACCACCGCCTTTACGCCCCTCAGCAAGCAGGACGTCGCCGCCATACTCGGCGTATCGATTCGCACGGTAGAGAATTTTGTTGCCAGGGGGCGTATGCCGGCCCCTGCCCACATCGGTGCCCGGGTGCTGTGGCACCCGGACGTGTTCTATGCGTGGCTTGACCAGGCGCTGAGAAGCGGAGGCTGGAGCGACGACAGTGACGGAGCGTGCCGCGATGAAAAACGCACTGAGAAAGCGGTTACGCCGGCGCTTGCACCGTCCAAGCCTGGAAAGGTTGCACATGCGCATTCGAAGGTCGCTTCACGTCTGCAGGCGAGGCAAGCGCGCATCTTGTCGACGGTCGGGCCCGCATAGCTGGCAATTCGGGGGGGGGGGGCCGCAGGCAGGCATCAATAAAGTGCGGTGTCCATTGTTCGCAACCGGGCGCTGGCCTGCTCCGCGGCTACAGGTCGGATAACCAAGGAATGCGTGTCGTTGTGAGCACAGTTGTTTGTTACCTCTGTTACCCAGCGGCATCAAGAGAGAATTGTTCAGGCTGAACGCGGAGCGGCCTTTTCCCGGGCCTGCGTTGGTCGATGACGGGCTATCGCCCTTCGCCGCGAAGAAGTCCGGTTCTCATGCAACAGCAGGGCGCCTCGCGGCACTTTGCACCGGCTCGACGACCGCCCTTAGTCGCCTGTGTACTTTAGCGCACACTTCAGTTTGTCATTCGACCCTTCAGAATCTTAAGCGCGCGATTACAAATCTAGAGCGCGTACACTGGTGCTCGGGCGCTGACAAGCGGAGGCGGGGATGATTTGGTCACAGCTAAGCTATTGGGGGCACATTGTCATGCCGCTGCTGCCGCTGCTGTACCTCCCAGTCGGCGCCGCGGCAGTGGGCTTTGCCCTTGGGCGACTCATTCGCGGCCGGCCGTACGTCGGGCGGCATATAAGTGAGCCGCCCCGGTGACATCATCGGCGCGCAGGCGTATCGCAGTGCTTTCGAAGCCGGAGGGTGCTATGGATTGGTCGCAAGTGGCTTGGACGCAGATATTCTTGGAGACATCGCCGGTTGCGGTTACAACCGTCGGGGCCGCCATCGTGGGCTTTGCGCTCGGCCGGCTGCTTCGCGGAAGGCCGTACATCGGGCGGCACCAGATTTCCAACCGTGGTTGACACATACCCAGTTGACGCTCGCGTCCAGCTAGCTCTCACTTCTGGGACTTCTCGGCGTGGCAACTGGTGGTAGCGCTGTAGTTAAATACACAAAGCCTGGCTCGCTCGGCTCCGCTCTAACTCCAAAAATTTCCGCGGGGCACTCAGGAAGGTCATACGGACCCAAGTGGCACACCGTGAAGTGCGGGTCCTGTTGTTGCAGCAGCGCTATCAGCTCACATACCATCATCTGGTCACCTGTCCGGCGAGGATTTTGCGCACAATTTCGACCACGTCGTCGTCCGGCGCGTACTTCGCCGGAACCGTGTCGAACCGCGGTCCGGCGCCCACAATTCCGGCGCTTGCATAACCGTTGTGAGCATAGCCGTCCAGTCGCACCAGCGGCGTCACTTCGAGGCCCTCTTTGTTGCCAATGAAAACCGTAAAGCCAGTGCCGCTCAGGTGCGGAGTACTGTACCTATCGCTGCACATTTCTAATACGCGCAGCGCTTCCTCCAGTGCGGTGAAAGGAGGCCGGTCGTACGCCTCGGCGCTGCCTTCCACGTCGCACAAATGCACCAGCGAGTCGGGGGCCACGATTTCGCCGTCGTAAATGGTGATTGTCAGCATGGGTACTCTCAGTCAGTTTTAGTCGGACCGTCGTGCGTCTATTCGTGCCCAAGTACCGGGTAGTGCTGCAGCAGATATGTCCAAGTCCGATGCGGTCGGGAAGTCCCTGAGCAGTGCCTCCGCTCGGTGCTGCAGCGTCGCTGCGTCAATACATGTGCCAAAGGCTAGGGCCTTGAGCAACTCGCGCGTGCGCAGGACTGCTTGTGTACGCTCACAAGGCATCGTCATCGTGTCTCCTCAGGTGTGCGCTCAGGCGTACATTGCTGCCAGCTTTGCCCGCAACTCGGCGAGCACGCGCGGTTCGTTGATACCAAGCACTTCGTCCGTTCGAACAAGATGGTCAAGGCACCACGGCGGCCAGTCCCTGTCGTCATCATCTAACGCGAGCCAAGCTTTGGGCTTGCGCCGCAGCACGTCGCTCCATATTTGCATACCGCGGGATGCCGACAGGAAGTCCGGGCTGTGCATGCGCGAATGAAAAGTCGCGCCCACAACTCTTGCTCGCAAGCCGGGCGGGAGCCACCTCGACGTACGGCGCAAACTTCCGCGATAACGGCGCACCCAGCTTGTCGACAAAACTATGCGCAGGTCCGGGTAGGGCAGCAGTAGCTCTTCAAGCAGCGCAGCGTTCTCGAACAGTTTGTGTCCAGGGAAACCAACGAGAAATGGACCAGAACCGGGCTTTTCGAACACCTGATGCGGGTGCAGGCAACCGTCAAAGTCCAAAAAAAGCGCGTACCCGCCCGTCCACCGCGGCGCAGGGATGTAGAGGGATTCACCGGGAAGGCCTGTCAGCATTCAACCCATCAGAAAATAGACCCAGTCGTGCCAATACGCGCACCCGCGTGGCTCAGGGTCTTCTACAATCTGCGGGCACGTACTGCCTTCGAGTGTGCTCTCAAAATGAGTCCGAGCCGGCCACGGAGTCTCGCGAAGCCGCACATAGTTCGTGCCGTCAGGCGTTGTGTGCATCGGCACTGCAGGCAAGCGGGGACGCGGTGGCAGCTGGTCGGAATTGCCGCCAAGCGCCGCCGCTATGCTGCGTGCGACCAAATCCCATACGGTCGCCGACCATCGCGGATACGCGCGCACGTGTCCTGTGCCTATGCTGCCAATACCGACCTCAGCGAGCCTGGCTTCGTAGTCCGCGTGTGCGCCGTCCGCGACCCGGCCGATGTCTGCCGTCGCAATCACCCGTTTGCCAGACTCGCGACCTCCTGGCCATAGCTCTACCGTTACCCGGAGCATGGTCTTAGCTTACCCACTGCCTGGCCGACCACACGCTGCGCACAAGATGAATGGCATTAGTGTCTGCCGCTACCGGCACGCACTCACTTAGGCCTGCTTTCGCCCAGCCGCCTCCTCGGACTGGGTCATGCATCCAGAAGCCTCTGGCAAAGTCTCCGCGTACGTCCACCACCAGTCGGAGACCGACTTCGTCCGGTGTGCTCACCCGAGATACGAGAGCGAGCAGGATACATGGCTGTGCAGGTACGCGGTCATCTTCCGACTCCTTGTACAGCGCGAGCGCCGAGGTAAGCGCATGCCGGTATTCTGGCGTCGGTCCAGCGACGCCGAGTGCGCAAATCTGCTCTTGGCGTACGCCAACTACATGGGACACCAGCACAGCAAACTCGTACTCTTTGCTCACTACTTTCCTCCGTTGATTTTGTAAACGCGCTCAGCGAGCGCAATCGCGTCTTCTGGTGACATTGGCAGCGGCCCCTCCGGTGCTACGCGTTCTACCCAGTAACGCAGGGCGATAAGAAGCTTCGCATCCGCGAAGTTGAGGTCGAGTGTTTCGAGAACCCGCTCCAGCGATTCCGCTGGTTTGCAACACGAATAGACGGCATTAAGTGCAGCGCGTAAGCGCGTTGACTGCATCAGCTCCCTGTTGCGGGCGTCGCGTATCAGGTCATCGTATTGCACACGGTGCTCCAGCATCGGTTGTCGTCACCAGATGCTAGCATAAGACGGATAAAAGATTCGGACTACAGACTTTGTTGCAGCGTGCAACTAAGGTGGGAGACGCACATGAAAGTGCAAGACTTACTAGCCTTATTAGCGCAGGTAGACCCGCAAGCGGAAGTGCTTTTCTTAGGTCAGTACGCTGACGCCGACGAGGCAGACGCTGTGCGTCTTGTTGACATCCGTCGAGAGGCCTGGACGCATGAGCGCGGGAGGTATGGCAACAATGAGCCCTACGAGGCTTATTACTCCGGTAAGCCGTGCGAACGTGACAGCAGTTATCGCGACGTTGTTACCAAGAGCGTTAGGGTCGTCATGCTGTCAGCGGGGCCTACCAACCTTCTCGAGACCAGCGTATGAAGGTGCGACGCCAACACCGCTTCAAGCGCCACTTCGTATCGCCTGCGGCGATGCACTTGATTGAGCAGATTGCGCGCGCTGTCGTTACTGGTAACGCTCCTGACATTGCTCGCAAGCTTCAGCGCCTTAGCAACCGTCACATCGGTGAAGTCGTGAAGGCGGCATTGCGCCCACGAGAGTAGGCTGTTTTACAGGCGTCTCTATATGAACTAGACCAACAACAAGCAACACCACATGACACCAGCAGCGCTTGCAATCAATGGATGGCGGGGTAGTTTGTGGGAGCGCTGGCGTCAAAAACCCGGAGCGATTTTGACGTCAAAACTTGCTTTGGAACGGCAATGACGCGGTACTCGAGTTACTCATAAAGATGCTAACGGAACAGCCCTCGACGTTAAATTCTTTGTTTATGTATGCAATTCGTAGGTTTTATCTATTTGTATGCCAAAGACTCCTAAAGCCTTGTACATGCTGCCACCGGCAACCATGGCAGCCATCGAAAGCCTCGGGGCTGACTTGGCAGTTGCTCGCTTGCGCCGCAAGGAATCACTCAAGACTTGGGCCGGACGCATGGGTATCTCTGTCCCGACGCTGCTTCGCATGGAATCAGGGGACCCGGGCGTAAGCATGGGCATTTATGCCACGGCGCTTTGGCTTATTCAGCGCGACGGCGCGCTTCGAGAGTTGGCTTCGCCCGAGAACGACCGAGGCGCGCTTGAGCGCGACGTGCGAGCGGCAATGGACCTAGGCAAAGCGCGGGCAAATGCATCAGCGGAAGCACGACTAAAGCGCGGACAGAAGCGCGGCACTGAAACCGAAGACTAGGACGGCGCTGACTAAACTGCGCGACTAGACCAAGGCCGAAATACACCGAGCCGAGTCTCATGCCGCGCAAACCCGCCCAACCTGGCGCGAAGCGCCAAATGGCATGTCCGAAATTGGGTCGTCGCTTGCCGACGTTGGTGGCAACTTGACCACGCTCGCCCAAGTGCGCCCTTTTCTGCAAAGCTACAGCGCGGAGTGACACACCGATTTTGACGTCAAAATTGTCGAGCCCGCTGCACCGGCGGCGGACTTTGGTCGCACGTTCGGTGTCGATTTCGACGTCAAAATTCATGACGAGCGGGGCAGGCGCGGTGCTTAATGCCGTTAAGCAATTTTGACGTCAAAAGTGATGCGACTCGGTGTGCTGCTCGTGAAACATTGCCCGCGATTTGCCTTGAAAATAGGCGCTACGCCTTACGTGGCGTGCGATTGGCATGTTCCGGAATCGCTCGCGAAATCGCGTGAAACAATCAGTGCTCAGATGCTGTCGTTACGCATCGTTAAGTTATGACGCTCAGTCGCGTGCGATTTTGACGTCAAAATTTGTGCGACCGTGGGGATAAACTGGCGAAATACACGAGGTGTCACAATCACACGACGCCTCCTTTGCCAACATCTCTCGTCGCTTCCATCCGCTCCGCTGTGTCCAGCAGCTCTGCAGAACCCGTCTTTGTCGGCAGCGTGCCCATCCTCGACATTGACCGCAAGCGCGCAGCGCATGGCCGCGGACCGACCGCTCTTTAATGAAGAATCAGACGACCCTTGGGGGCGTCGAGAGGACCAGCACTGCCGCTTGGCGATGCTCGACGAAAGCGTCTATACGAATCTCAGAGGTAACAGGGTAACGTCAGTAACAACAATGGGAGCTCGTCGTTGCTACGTCTCGTGGGTGGCATGGCACCCAAGCTGACGAGACGACTTGCCTTATTTAAAACCGTAGCCCTACAGGTGGAGTCGGAGGAGAGGGCTCAATACCCCGCGGCCGATTTTTGCGCCAAGCGGGTAGCTCATGGGCGAAACCTGGGAGTAAGCAGCCAGAGGGTGAGCGGCGGGACGCGCATGTCTCGAATAGTCTGGCTGTGCTGCGGCGGAACCGCCTGACCGCAGTGCCCCTTGCGACGGGTCGGCTCCGCAGTCCGATACCAAGTGGGGTAAAGCTCGCTTCTCGGCTTCCGCCGGGTAAGGGGGGAGCTTTGCCCCAAACTCAAGGTACTCACCACAGTCCGTTAGAGAAAAGCTTCCCTACGGAAATACGGAGCTTCTTTTGAAAACCGTATGTGCAGGCGTCTTGTGCTCGTTGCGCTCTACGGAAACTGGGCGACGGGCCACACTGTCCGGTGCGCGAATAAACGCTGTCGCTAAACGACGGACCAGAACATCAACGAGACCTCTCACATGTTTTCTCTGGAGCTTTCTTCTGATTTTGCCGATGACATCGGCGCCCATGCCGTTCAACGGCTACTGGAGGTTTGTCGCCATGAAGGAGGCGGGACACGACCCATAGCTGATTTTCTCGTCAGCCTACACAACAGTTCCTATGCCACTGTCGACGCGTATCAGCTATGCCGTCGACTCGACGATGAACATTTCCTGGACGTCGTCACTGTACTTCGCTGGTTTCGTGACGCGCCCTACAGATGCGATTTGCAGGATATTTTCGTCGACGGGCCGCGAATCATGGCGGACTTGATGGAGCGCTTCGACTTGAACAGGCATCGGGGCTAGTAGAGGAAAGTCAATTGCCTTGGTATTGTCGCCTCGCTGGTTGCACGTGGCACGGGTCACGATTGCGCAATTCTCTGGTGAGGCGCAGTGCGCTTGATGTGAGCCGCCGAACAGGTGGTTTAGAAATGTGCAATATGCAAGATGAGCGATTGTGCTTCCCGTTGCCGCCGGACAGGCGGTGTACGACGGTGTTGAAGAAATAGCCCGCCTTCCGGCGGGCTATTCTTGCCCGTTGTTTTCGCGAGCCCTGATTTTCAGGAAGGAAACCGGCGGCGGAAAGCCGCCGGTCGTCCGAATGAAAAATCAAGGGCAGGGCGCGAAGGCCCTTCGCTCATAAGAGCATTTCCCTCGCCTTCACTGATGGTTCGTCCGAGGTACCATCCCCGGCATCCATCCCATGGTGCACCTGTCATCCCCGCCTTGGTGCCACCCTAAGCGGGGTATCCAGACAGGACCATGGTCGGTGGGCGTCTTGTCATCAACGCCCGTTCCTCTTGAACCCGGTGCCACCCGGGCTCTCGTTCATCACTGAGTCTCGTCACGACTCTTCCGACTCGACCACTGTGATAACAGTGGCCGGCCGCTCAACCGCACGCTCCAGTTTTCATCCCGGGACTGCTCCGCCATTGCTGGCGGCCCGGCCTTCATTGCGAGCAGTTGTCTCATAGGCGTTGGTTTCCGGGGGAGCCACTTTCCCCGGACCGCCGCCCATTTCGTGTTCGTTAAATTTGTCGAGCTTGTCGAGCAGACCACCAGTCCCTCGCGAACCGTTTTGCTTTCGGGCGCATCTCCCGATTTCGCACCCCCGAACCCATTAAGCGGGGTGCTACTCATCGCAACGTTCTCGGTTCACTTCCAGGAATTCCAGGCACTGCAGGCCCTAGCTGGTTCTTACTCTCCCCATGCCCTCGCGGGCACTTACACGCTTTTGCTCTCAGCGAGGCGAAGCACTTCCAGGCGCGACCCTGGTCATCCTTCGCTCCCGTGCCAGACTCCTCCACCGATTCTCGCTCGGTTTCATGTCCGGCCCAGCAGGCTTCGACCCATCAGCAATGCTGACCGGCCTCGCGCTGCCCTGCCTGTCTACGTGGGGGCCTTTCGTCGTGCATCTGCGCCTTTCCAGGGGCAACAGGTAGCACGCCGACGGCGGGCTTCGACATCGTGAATCACGATGCCATACCGCATTCGACAAATCAGGCGCTTGCACCGGATGATGAGTCCGGTGGTCACAGGCTATCGCCCCAGTTGCACTAATGCGCAGTCTGGCCGTTTCCGAATCGCACGGGTTTCCAGGTCTCTCCCCATGAAGTAGAGGCGGAGGATTACTCCCAACCCAAAGGTTGGGGATTACTCTCCGCCCCCCTTCCGGCACGTGACGGGCGCCCTTTTTAGACGCATCACGCGCTGCGGCATCGGTGGCAAACCGATGAACGCCGGAAGAAATGACGAGAATGTGAGCAAGGTCGGTTGGCGGCCGACGTTTGCTCACTGCTGACGATGAACGTTTTGCAATGGCTGGCGTTGGCGGCGCCGCTGACCCTGTGCGAAGTGTTGGCACATCTCGCAAGAAATCCTGCACCGTATAGCGCCTGAAAACCGATGGCCCTCGTCGGCAGCGGATGCGCTACGGAGCGATAGACAGCACGTAATTGCCTGTCGACAACCGAGTCTCTGCTGTCTGGACAGGCGGGAATTTGCTGTCTGACGGACAGCAAATTGCGATTCTCGCGAATCGCGAAAATTCTTTCGACCGTGCTCGGCGACGCCGAGTTCGTTCGAAAAAATTTTTATGGGTTCATTGTCTGGTTCCGTACGCCATGTCTCCAGACGGTACGTAGCGCAGAAAGGTGTCTATACGGGACATGTCTGAGCACAAAACCCTTAATGGAGCCTCAATGTCCCGAATAACACCCCCCCTGGAACTGCCTGTACCACGAAACGCGACCGCCTTGATGCAGCAGCTTCAGCTACTAGTCGGAAAAAACAAGCACCGTTTTTGGTGTGGTGGAGTCATAGACAGCCACAAACTTCCTGCTTTCGTGGAAAAGATGGCGTCGCGTTATCCCATTACACGAAACAAGCGGCAACGCGACTATGACATGCAACGGGGTCGCGCTGTAACCCACTTCATTGCCTTTGCGTCGGACGGAAAGGTTCATTGGTGGCTCCTCTCACGTCCTGGAGCGGGCGGCCTGGCGGACCCATCATCCCCAGACGCGCGAGTCGCACGAGACGCCATGTCCGCTGACGGTCATATCACTTTCGGTGACTACGTCCTCATGTATGCGACGAAAACGGTTCTTCACAAGGTCGACGACAAGAAGACCGGCAAGCCGAAGACGATTCTTTCCGATAGCTCAACGTGGACCTGGAAGATGCGGTCCCAGGTCGTCCGCGAGATTCGAGCGAGCATCACGCAGTGCTGCAAGCATATCGAGTACGGCGCGGAGGGGAACGACATCCGTCCGGGATGGGGGCTGCGCGGTCTGCTCTGGGCGACACGCCAGCGACCGCAATTCGCGGGTGTGCGTAACGAGACAATTGAGCTTCACCGAGAGGCACTTGATAGCTGGGCGCCACAGCAGACGCTCTGGCGGAGCAGGCACCCCGACCTCGTCGCTCGTTTCGGCGAACGAGCGGGCGCCCTGCTGTCAATGAAAGAGCTACGTGAGGTGCTTCCCAAGTTTGGTCGAATCGTCGTCTATGGACCAGGCTCTCAAGTGCTGCGAGACCTTGGTGCCGACGAAGGGCTGCGCGGGCATTGAAGAAATGAGCAGAAAAACAGTGCGAATCAAGAAGGGCAGGGGAAACACACGGGCTATTGTGCGCCATGTTTACAGCAAAATCCACGGGCGAACACCTCCCGTAAACATCGCGAGCATCAGGATAGATGCTGACCCAGACGACTTCCAAGCGTCGATTCGGATGACTCGGCCTACGAAGGCCACTGCTTGGGTGGACCCCGCTCTACGGAAGCTGTATCAAGATGACCTCGATTGCATACGGGCGTGGTTGATTCAGAACGGGGACCCGAAGGCCGCGGCGCGACGTCAGGCCCGCTTTGAAAGCATCGCGCGTCAAGCGCGGAAGCGGGTTGAAGACGCGTCAGCCGCCGATGGTAACGTGTTGGTGCGACTGCCGGGATTGTTGAAAGAGGCCGGAGTTTTCCTCTCCGACCGGCATAAGGAGTATGCGGAGAGGGAAAGAGACTTTTGGGCTGACCACCGCTCTCTCTTTCGCTGCATCGTCGAAGCATACGAAGCCTTTCATGAGAGCGCGAAGGTCGTTGGTCTGGTCAAGGGAAGCAGGGCGCGGGGTTAAACGGCGATACGACCAACGGCCTTGGTCACGCTAAATAATCCGGCTACGCTGCCGAAAACCAGTTATGCCCGGCTTGCCGCCGTCGCCGACTAGCTCTCTTGAATTGCTAGTCTGCGCAATTGATAGACTGTTTTATCGTCGCGGTGGCCCGGTCTCGAACACGACGTTACGCAACGGACTCCGCGAATGGCGACGGCACCGAAGTACCTGCAAGGCCAAGACCTTGAATCGACCGTACGAAAACTCATCGACGGTCACGAAGAACTGTACTGGGCCGTGGCTTGGGGCTCAATGAGCCCCTTGGCAAAGCATTTGCTGAGCAACGCTGCCAAGGTGAAGCGGTTCGCGATAGGCACGCACTTCCACCAAACCGACCCCGACCTCCTGCAGGCACTGCGCGATGTCCCGGGGGCGCGCGTGGTTCCGAACAGCAGTGCCGGGACCTTCCATCCCAAGATTTACCTTTTCCGAACTGCGAGCAAGTTCTCGCTTGTCTTGGGCAGCCCAAATTTCACGCGAGCCGGCTTCGGGATAAATCACGAGGCAGCGCTGTATGTCGAGGGCGACACGTCAGACGCCCTGTACCGGGACATCCTCCATGCCATTGAGTCTGCCTGGACCGAATCAAACTACATTAGTGAAGACTTCCTGAGGGCTTATCGCCTGAAGCATCGAGCTACCCAAGCCGCACGAGCCGACTTGGAGAAGGACCTTCCAATCAACATGCCGACGGGAGATTCTGAATACCGCAATCTCCTGGATGACGAATGGTCCGAATTCATCGAGCGTGTGAAGTCGGACCCCCACCATGACGTCGAAGGGCGCGTCGGCATAATGGACCATGCACGGGTCTGGTTTTCGCAGATACCGCGTTTCGCGGATATGACCGAGGGCCAGAGAAAGGCAATTGCTGGCACATATGCGCGCAACGAGAGTAAGCCAGCAGAAGTGCCGGACCTGGACTGGGCATGGTTTGGCTCGATGGTCGGAGCGGGCGTGTTTAAGAGTCTGGTGAAGTCTCGCCCGGAAGGCTTCAGCGCTGCGTTAGATTTCATTCCGCGCACTGGAAGTATCAGTGAGAATGATTTTGAAAGATTCAAAGGTAGGTTTCTGGAGTCGTTTGAAGATGCGGAGCGCGGGGGCGGCCTGGCAACGGCCAGCCGGCTACTGGCGTTGAAGCGCCCTGACTATTTTGTGTGCGTCGATAGCGCAAATAAGGACAAGCTGTCCGAGGCCATCGGGGTCAGGAAGGCGTACCTGACCATCGACACATACTGGACTCACGTGATTCGACCGCTGTTGTGCAGCCCATGGTGGAACGCAGAGCGCCCCGTTGATGACCTCGACGGGCGTATCTGGGACTCAAGAATGGCGTTCATTGACGCGTTCTGCTACGAGCGATAGCAGGCGTTGCGGGCTTCTGACATGCTAGACGCCGACCGCGGTGAGCTCTTTCTCCGTGAATGCCGAACCTTGGGCGCGCTTTGCGCCCAGTACGGTTTTCGCCGAGACGCCAAGGTGCCGCCCGAGTTACTGGCAGCTTTCGACACCTACCGTGGGCCCAAATCCAAGCCGCGCTATTTTTTTACGAAGTGGGTGGGGCTGAGAATCAACGCGGTCAAGCGGGGCTTCATTGTCGACTCTTCAGTCACACCGACAACGCTGCGCGAAATTACCGGGACGCATTGTCCCGTTTCCCACGCTGAGTTTGTTTTCAAGGGGCAGTCTCCGGCCAACCCTTCGCTCGACCGCTTATTGAACGATGGCACCTATGCACTGGCCAACCTGGCGGCACTGACGCAGCGTGTCAACAGGGCCAAGAGCGACAAGAGCTTCGAGGAGATTGTCGAGATTGCACAATGGGACGAAACCGTCGATGGACTCCTGCCCAAGGAGTGGGCGCGCCTGGCTTCTCTTGTGTACGGTGGTTGGTGCGCTGCGACCGGCGAACAGCAACTGGTCTTTCCGCTCGCGGTGGTTCCGCCACGACACCTGTTTACGCCCACCGCTCAGATGGTTCAACTCATGCTGATGCGGTGGTGCGGCGACGACGGATATGACCAGACACGGCATCAACTTTTGGCGCATTTCCGAGCTTGCGCCGCATCCTTGCATGCGAAGCAGTCGTTTGACCGGATGGTCAAGCTGATTTTTCCCGCCATCCAGTCCGAGCAGCATATCGCCGATATCTGGCTTCAACCCACGTTGTTTGAGGCCTTTCTTGAGTGGTACCGGGATAGCCACGAACAGGTCGAGGCCATACTGGGAGCAACACATCGGCGTCTGCACGCCAGTATAGACGAGAGCAAAATCGTCGCGGCGTGGGACCTCGAAGTCTGAGCGCTGTGGCGCTTCGCAGTGGCGGCAGCGCGGCGCCACAGCGCGCGATTCCTCTGATTGCGATTCCTCAGTAACAAGGGTAACTGGGTAACGGTATCTGACACGTCCCTTAAGTTCTTCCTTCACCCGCCGTATACACAGTGCTGGGGGCGACCTGCCCCCAGCATGCTCTTTCAAAATCCGGAAACCGAAACCAACACTTCAGCAAAGGAGGTGTGGTGCCAACGGGGTGTTGCAACCCCTCAGCTGTCCTGGCTGATGCCTCGTGCCGCCTTTCGGCGGCCGACCGATGACTACTTCATCCATCAACCAATGGGACGCATGCGCGTTCCAAACTGCAAAGAGGACATGTATGACCACCATCATCAACGCTAACGGCACCCCCCTGCAATCCGGCAACATCGCTGCTCGAGGTGGCTATGTGCCACTCGGAACGCTGGGAGCAAAATGCGTCGTGCTGAGCGAGCTCACGAAGACCGTCGTCAAGCTGTCACCTTCTGAAATGAAGGAGATGGAACTGAAGACGCTTTGTGGTGCGGACTGGTGCGAAGAGCGCTATGCGCGCCTCCATCCCAAAAAAGAGGTTGTCTTGTTTGACCACCGCGCGCTCGCGACCGACATCATTCGCGACTGTCAGTCCAAGGGGCCATACGTCGAGTCCTACGAACGTAGGGCTGGTGTCTGGCTCATGAACGACGGTCAGTTGGTGGTGAATGGGCGCGAGTTGTGGCGCCCGGATGGGACCCGATTGGAGCACGGCATTCACGAGAACAGGATTTATTCTGCGAGCGGGGATGTCGGCTTTGACGCGTCTACTCCGGAGGCGACGGACGACGAGGTCGAACTGATTCGGCGGGCTTTCTCGGGTATTGATTGGCAACAGCCAATCGCGCCTGAATTACAGCTTGGCTGGCTTGGTGTTGCCTTTGTCGCTCCTGCTCTTCGACGCCGAAGCAACCTGTTTCTCGGCGGCCGTCATGGCGTCGGGAAGTCGACTGCGCTTGAGTTGACGAAATGGTTGCTTGGCCCGGTTGCGCACGCGTGTACAGGTCCGCAGACAATGGCCGCTTTTTATCAAGCACTTGGAGGTACCGGCCGCGCAGTGATTCTCGACGAGTTTGAGGCTGACCCTTCGCGGCGTCATACCAAGGACACGCTTGAGATTGCACGCATGTCCTACAGCCTTCAGGAGGGAGACGAAGGAATTGTTCGCGGAACGCCTGGCGGCACGACACGGAGCTATCGCTTTTACAGCCCGTTTCTGGCAGCCGGTATTTGCCCGGGCAAGATGGAGCCAGCCGACCTTTCACGCTGGGTCATTCTGGAAGCGAAGTCCCGCAAGGCCGACGCAATCCAGTTGACTGAAGATGAGGCCCGCCGATTGGGGCCACGTCTCGCTCGTCGCTTCGTCAGTCGCTGGAGTGTATTCCAGGCATCGGAGAAGGTTGTGCGCGAGCGCATCCTTGCCGCAGGTGGCGATGGCCGCCTTGCGGATACAGTCGGTACGCTGCTTGCGTCATACTGGGCATTCGTTTCTTCGCAGCCGGCGACGGCCGAAGATGCGGACGTGCTGGTCGAGATGCTCGACATCGAGTCGAGTATCGGGGCGCATGCTGTGGCTGACGAGACCCGTTGCCTGGAGGCGCTGCTTACTCGCGTTCTGCCTTTCAAGTGCATGGAGGCAGACGCGCTGGTTACCCGCAACCTTTCAATTTCGGAAGCAATCCAGCGGGTCTGTGAGGACCCGACGGGCAATCCGGAAATCGTCGCTCAGCTGGCCCGCATCGGCCTGCGCGTGGCGACGGTAAAGGGTGCGTGGAAAGTGTTCGTCGCCAACAGTCCTGAACACCAAGGCCTTCGCAGGGTGTATATGGGCACAAAATGGGCGACCGGCGGGTGGTCGATGGTTCTGCGTCGACTGCCCGGTGGAGAAGAAAGCACGCAGCGTTTGGGGGCAGGGTTCCCTGCCTCCAAGGTGACGGTTTTCGATGTGCCGCAGGACCTCCTGCCGGCACAGAATGATTTTGAATTTGGGCAGCTCTTGGCTGCGTGATGGTCAGAACGGCGAGTTTTCCGACAGACTCGCCGTTTTTTTCTTCGGCGCAGCTGAATTTGTCCGACGGCGGGAAAATCCAACCCACAAACTGTGCGATAAATACGAAGCCGGCCGGATTCGGTATCGAGGAGCCATTGTGGAACAACAAGCGCTGTTTTCAGCGCTTTCATCAACGGTACAACCGCTACGCCGAACCAGATTGAATTTATCAACCTGATTGTGCAGGAACTGACCCAGAACGGCGTCATGGAGGCGGACAGGTTGTTTGAGTCGCCGTTTACAGACCTGAATGTTCACGGGCCGTTCGGTGTTTTTCCTCAGGCGACAGTGACGCAGATAGTGCAGGTGCTGAGCGAGATTCGGGAGCGGGCGGTGGCCTGAAGTCGGCGATTGGGGTCGCGATGGCAGAAAAAGGCGGAATGCGAGACCGGAAGCCGCCTATTGTTCACTTCACGATGGTTTCATCCGGTTGGTTAGGCGGGCGGGCGAGTACTAGTCTGTGTACCATTCGGTTTCCAGCGAGGAGAAAAGCAGGACAGGCAGAATCGCAAATGGTTCGTGCTGCGCAATGCCGGGAAGCGCCCGCAATGCGTGGGGCATGAGCAACACACAATGGATGTGAGCACAAATGTTTGGCATCGATGTCGACAGGCGTCTTTTCTACGAGGGGTCTCCTTCATTGTATGGCTTTGGTGTTTGGCCGTCGCCATTCGCCTCTGTCGCGACGCTCATTTCTCAGGAGGGCGACTGGGACGCTATCCCGAGCGGGACTCCCGATTTGGCGTGGGCGAAGCTCATCTTTCGGGAGGATGCCTTTGACCCGGTAACACGCGTCCGTCGCGGCAGACTCTATCAGCGCTTTGACACACAACCCGCCGCGTGGCATGTGCAACGGCATCCGGCTGCTCCCCTCGAAACTGGCGGCGTCGATTTGTCGGGACTTTTCGTCAAGAATCTCTACACCTATGCTCCGTGGTTCGGCCCAGGCGATGTCGCCAGGGGGCACAGCCCTGCTCTCTTTGCCCTCGGCGTTCGCGAAAGCTACACGTTGTGGACTCTTTTGAGCGTGGAGCGGCTATCGACGGGCGAGAACCTGGTGACGTTGCGTGCTCGTTCAAGTCTTGGCGCGATGCCTGACCTCGACGATGCTGCGATACCCGCAGCCGGCGTCGACGATATCCACCGGCAGCTTGACCGCGTATCTGATGCCGAACATCGACAAGGGCCGGAGGCCATCATCGACGCGTGCCGATATGCGGCGCCGGCGGCAATAGGGTTGTGGTTGGCCGACCGGGACGGTGACGCGCAGTTCAGGGCTGTGGATTTGAATGAGCACATCAAGCACCTCGAACGAGGCGCAAAACCGATGGCGCTACTCATCAATGCGGCGAAGATTATCGCCCGGCTGCATGCACGCCTAAAGCCCAATGAGGAATTTTCCCGTGGAGCCCGCCGCCTGACGGAGGCCGATGCAGAAGCTGCATTAGCCTCGATGGGATTGATATTGCGGGAGCTCGGTTGGGCGAGGGCATAACGAAGAGTGGGCCAAGGCGGCCGTCGACGCAGGTCGCGTGCGGGTAGGCGCGACCCTGCTAGCAATCTACAGGACGCTCGCGCTTGTCGGCTTTAGTTTTCAACAATAAGTGTATGAGGAAGTGAGATGCGTTGGGTCACGGCGACGAACCTGCAACAGTGGGCAGATACGCTTCAGGCTAGAACCAGTTTCCCCGCGCTGGTTGCCGACTTAATCAGGGCAACTGCGGCAAACATCTCAGATATCCGTTTTCCAAACGGGGACAAGGGGCAGGTGCGAGGCTTCGATGGCGTGCTGGACGCGACGGGGATGCCAACATATGTCCCGGATGGAAGGTCAATCTGGGAGTTCGGCGTCACGGAAGGTGCGGCCGGAAAGGCCGCCAGTGACTACGAGAAGCGAACAAGGCAGGTAGACGAGGCTGCGCGCAAAGAGACGACATTCGTTTTCGTTTCTCCAAGGACGTGGGATAACCCCACGGTGAAGTTGCCAGACTGGGTACAGGCGAAGCGCGAGCAGGGGGCCTGGAAGGACGTCAAGTACATCGATGGGGCGATGCTGGAAGACTGGCTGAGCACATGTCCCGCAGTTGCTGCCCGCTGGGCGAGATACGAGCTGAGACTGATGCCTTCGGCAGGGGCGCGCAGCATCGATGAATTCTGGGAGGAATTCTCGAACAGATTTTCCCCTGCGCTTGTCGAGGAAGTTCTGCTTGCCGGTCGAGAGTCGCAAGGCGAAGAGCTTTTGCGCGGACTCAATGAAGGTACCGCCAGGCTTGCTTATGCGGCTGATTCTCCCGATGAGGTGCTGGCTTTTGCCGTCGCAGCGATTCGTCGGGCTGAGCCGTCAGTACGCTTTTTTCTCGAAGCGCGAACTTTAATCGTGGATACCGAGGACGCGGCGCGTGCACTTGTCGGCAAATCGGGGCTTATCTTTCTGCCCCGCGGGCAGGCGAGGGGGATTGCGGGCCTGCTTTCCCAATACGGTCCCACCGTCGTAAGTGCAGGCGCGGACGAAAAGCGGTCGAATCATGTCCTGCTCAATCGACCGCATAGCTCAGCTCTCGGCAAGGCGTTCGTCGCCATGGGGTTCACCGAGGAGGAGGGGTACGACATCGCGAGACGCTGCGGCCGCAGTCTGGCCGTCCTGGCACGCCAGAGGCCAAGCGGGACCGCTGAACGGCCGGAATGGATGGACAGCGCGGAGCCGTTGTTGCCGGCGTTGCTGGCGGGCGCCTGGGTTTCATCAGGCAATGCGGACCAGGCGGTTCTCTGCACGCTTGCCAAGTGTGCCGAATATGAGGTGGTCGAAGCTCCGCTGCGGAAGCTCGCGAAGCTGAAAGACCCGCCAGTGGACCATGTAGGCGACGTATGGACCATGCGGTCATCTGTGGACGCCTTTGTACACCTCGGTCATCTCATCGGGCCAGAACACCTGCGTCAGTTCTCAGCTGCGGCGACAAGAGTTTTCTCCTACATCCCGCCGGCACCAAAGGAGGATGAGCTGTTCCGGCCGCTGGCTGAGAGACAGGACGCCCACAGCAACTGGCTTCGTGAAGGGATGATGACCATGCTCCTGCACATGGCGGTTCTGCATGAGCAGGCTGATTTCACCGTGCAGGGCACGACACCTCAAGAATTTGTGAATGGTATCGTCCGAGGCCTGCCCGGTCTGTCAGGTGACTATCGGCTACTCGCGAGTCTGCAAGATAATCTCGCCCTGCTCGCGGAGGCCGCCCCCATCCCTTTTCTTGAGGCCCTCGAGCGTCTGCTTGAGGGCGACGCCGCGGCAATCAAGCCAATCTTCGAAGAACAGAAAGGCTTTCTCACTCCCCGGACTTACTACGTCGGGCTGCTATGGGCATTGGAGACACTGGCTTGGGACCCAGCACTTCTGCTTCGTTCTGCAATGTGCCTCGCGCGTCTGACAGCGATTGACCCGGGCGGGTCGCTTTCCAATCGCCCCATTAACAGCTTGCGCGCCATCTTTCTGTCATGGTCGCCCAATACCGGTGCCCATGCGAAACAGAGAACAGCGGTTCTTGCTCATATCGTCAGGGCGGTCCCTGCCATCGCCTGGCCGTTACTTACAAAGCTTTTGCCTCGGTCGCACGACACATCAAGTCCAACCGCTACGCCGAAATTCCGTGAATTCGGTGCCGCCGAGAGGGAAGCGCTGACATTTGGCGTGGTCTGGGAGAGTCAAGCAGCAGTTGTCCGTCTTGCTCTGGAGCACGTTGGGCAGGAACCAGGTCGATGGGAAACCCTCATTGGTGCAATGAGCGAATTTCCCCCGGAAACGCTGGACAGCATGCTCAGCGCGCTGGACTCCGTGCTAGCCGAGGTTACCAGCGACATCCGCTTTCCGATATGGGACGCCTTGCGCAAGGAGGCGAATCGGCACCGCGCCTTTGCCGACACAGACTGGGCCCTGAGACCTGAGGCGCTGGCCCGAGTCGATGCTGTTATCGAAAAGTTCAAGCCGGATGACCAGTTGCTTCAGAGTGCGTGGCTCTTTGACGACTGGATGCCGACGGTACCCGGTGTGGCTGCCGATGCAGAAGACCCAATGGCGCCTGTCGATGCAGCTCGCTCCGATGCCCTTCGGGCGATTGTTGCGAGCAGCGGCGTCCAGGGACTGGTTGACCTGGCGAAGCGCGTAAAGCAGCCACACAGCCTGGCCATGTCAGTACAGACGCTGCAGTTGCCTAGAGAACAACTGGCGAAGCTGCTGCGGTCGACGGTGGAGACCGGCGATGGACTTGATATCGTAAGCACGACAATCATCGCCGAAGGATTTATGCGCTTCGGCGACAGTTTTGCCGGCGATGTCCAAGATACGGTTGCCGCACTCGACGTAGAGCCAAGGCGCACGGCGCGCCTCTTGACCGGGCTGGACGAGAACATGCACACCTGGCGCGTGGTCAGTTCGTTTGGGCGAGACGTCAACGAGGCGTACTGGGCGCAGAAGCACTCATACTCGATAAAGGGAAGCACCGAAGAACTTCTGTTTGCCATCGAAAGTTACGCGTCCCGCGGTCGCCCGATAGCGGCTATTGAAGCCGCCGTTCGTCGCCTGAAAGAGGTTACGTCCGATGTGCTTTTGCGCCTGCTCGATTCTGCGATACCAGAAATTAACGCATCTCAAGGGCGGGGAGGGACCATGACCGCCTATTACCTGGAACAGGTATTTGACGAGCTGGAGACAAGAGGCGATGTCGCTCCCGAGGAGCTTGCCAAGCGGGAGTTCGCCTATCTACCGTTCTTCGGTCGGAGAAAGAAACCCCTCACCTTGCATCGACTGATGGCGGAGCGGGCAGGGCTGTTCATGGAAGCAATTTGTGCAGTTTTTAAGGCGGCAAATGCGGAAGCGAGAGAGGTCTCGGAGAACGAAAGGCGCTTGGCAGTAGCGGCATATGACCTGCTCGAAGGCCTTCGGTTAGTTCCCGGTCAAGCGGGCAACGATATTGATGAAAAGGTCCTTCTGCAATGGTGCTACGAGGTGCGCGATTTGGCTAAGACTGTGGACCGCGTGGACGTTACAGACGGGCGGATTGGACACTTGCTGGCGCATGCACCGGCAAGTTCCGTCGACGGTGCGTGGCCACACCAAGCCGTACGGTCTGCCATCGAGAGCATCGCGTCAGACAAGTTAGAGAATGGATTGGCGATTGAGCGCTTTAACATGAGGGGCGTATACGGCAAAGGCATTGGCGAGGGCGGGGACCAGGAGCGGGAATTGGCTAAGCAGGCTCGCAATTGGGCTGACACCACGCAGGATTTCCCCCGTACGTCCGCCATGCTGATGCGTATCGCCGAAGGTTGGATGCGCGATGCAGAGCGTGCCGATGTCGATGCTGCGAAGCAGTCTCTGCGCAGTTAGACACCAGGAGCGCTCGGAGCAAGAAAGGTAAGGCCAACGCCGACTGATTTCGGTCGGCGTTGCGGTCACGTGCTTGTAGCCCGCAGGGTAACGCGGGTAACGGGCGTAACTGTGGGCTAACCCGGCATGGAAGGCTCGAAGGCGACCTCATCGAACCTGTGTGCCGTGGAGGGGAACAGCGCGAGGCACTTTCGCAATTTTGGCAATGGCGAACCTCGCCAGGTGTGGGCGCAGGGCAGCCCGTTGCTCACAACGGTCCGCCGTAGCCGTGTGCCTGATGTTTCTTATCGTTTCTTTTTCGGTACAACATATACGACGCCGTCCCTGACAACCGTGTGTCGGTCTCTGGCTTGATTGCCCTTGGACACATCACGGCTTCGCGCGACCTCGCTCTGCGCCCGCAGGCGTAAAGTGTTTACGGCATCTTGCGACGGGCCAAGCAGCGTCGGCGCAAACAGCCGGCCAATCTTGGGGGTCATCATATGGCGTCTTCCGGTCAATGTTTCGTGAGTATAGCCTGCCTAATAAAACTTTCCGTTTGTTGCCGTACGAGAGCATGGAAATTCGACAGGGCTGCGTCTTCGCCCGTGTCCTGCATCTTCAGGTGCCCGCCGTCGCCATTAACCAGCGCGCACATGACCGCATAGGGCGTTCGTGACGGGTCGTTGTCCGACCACAGCGGGAACGCAATTGCTGTGCCGATGCGACCATCCGTCCCAGGACTCTTGGTGTTTCCGTAGAGGAGGTGTCCGGGCGCCGGCGTCGAGAGCTGCTGGGAAAGCGGTTGCCGGTCGAAAACCGTCATCTCGCCGAGCTTCAGCGCACGACCGGGAAGGCCAAGGCCATATCTGAATTGGAGTATGAGTGCCGTGTCCTCAATAATTTCCCCTGCGGCGCCCACTAGGGTCAACTCGCATGACGAGCGGTTGTAGGCGTAAAGCGCAAGGCTGATTTCGTCGGTTCGCTGCTCGGCCTTGAGCTCGTCGGACGCAATAGACTCGCAGGCGGCGAGCAATTCCATGAACATGTCGCCAAACGCTTCCGTGGCATCCTGGAAAGCATCCCCAATCAAGGCTTCTTGATAACGCGCGGCATGTCTCGATGCGGGCTCAGGTGCGCTGGCTGGGACACGCCAGTAAAAGCGATACTGTGAACCAGGCTTCGGAGCCCTCACATGTGCCAGCAATGCCGGCGCCGTTCGGATGTGGTGGAAGTTGTCCGAGGGAAGGTCACGCCACGGAGATTTACTGTCGCTTCGGACCTGGAAGACGGAGCCGGCCGGGATTGCCGACGCGGCAGGAAAACGAAGTTGCAGGGTCAGGTGTCGGACGACGATGTCCTGCGGAACGTCGAACTTCATTTCTTCGATGAGCGACGGCACCTCTTCCAGGTACATCTGGAAATACTGGTGTGCGTTGAGTGCAAACGCATTGGTTATCCAGGTTCGCAGATGGAAATCCACGCCGGTCGCTCCACACTTGAGCGAATCTGGAACAAGGGCGAGGCGGGTGGACGTTTCATGCGTGCTCGTGGTTTCCTCAATTTTCGACAAGCTCGGCGTCCCACTCGAATGAACGGCAACTTCGAACGGCTCAACCTCGCCGTTGTCACATTTCGCGCGAAACACGCCGGGCAGTTCCCGCAGCGCCTCGCCTAACGCTGTCAGGCCCGAAAATTCACGCACGACCACACTATCACCGAATTTGGTAATTTCGGCAGAGGAGAGCATGAAGTCGCAGCCAGCCTTCGCAGTCGACCCAGCCATCGACAAATCTCTCGACTTGTACTGGTCGCTAGAAGCAAGACTTGCAACGTGACGCCGGTCGAAAGTGCCGCCTGGTTTGGCCTCGTAGACATAAATCTCGACACGCTGGTCCTCATCCACCTCCATCACGTTAAAAGCGTGAGACGCCCCGGCGCCCTGTGAGGAAGTCCCCGCTGCGACGACGCCAATTTCGTGGAAGTCCTGATTGGGTTTTCGAATGGATAGCCGGGAAAAATGCGAGTGGTGCTTGTGACCGTGCAATACGAGAGGCACTCCCGCCTTCGTAAGTTCCGCCAGCAGAGTGCCGGCATTTTGCATGATTAGCTGTGGCTCTGATTTGGCGTAATACGGAATCGGCAGCGGATGATGATGGACCGCGGCTACCCAGAATATGTCATTCGCGTGAGCCTTCGGGTCTGTCATGTCGGGAGCCTGGCTGACGGCGCGAATCGCGTGAATGGCGTCCTTGCGCAGCTTTCCCTGCGCACTCCAGACTGGTACAGACGCAGAGTCGAATGGTATGACGCCGAGTTTGATTGCCGGGAACGCCTGAGGTGTTGAGCGATAAAGGTCACCGTAGGTGCGCTTGAAGTCTCGGGTCAAGCATAGCCTCAGCACCAAACCCGCTGCGCCGACGCACGCGAACGGCGCCCAATACCACGGCGAATGGAAACTGCGCCACGCGAGAATCGCACCTGTCAGAAGCAACGCCAACGCTATCCACGTCAGCCACTGAAGAGGAAGTACACCACTAAAGCGGGTATCGTGGTTGCCAGGTACAAGCAGCATTTCCACTTCATTGCCTGTTCGCTCACGTAGCGTGTTGCGAAATGAGGTAAGTTCATTGAAAACTTTAGGGACTTGCCAGCGCCAGGGCGAATTGACAAGGTCTCCGGTGACAATGACGATATCCGGGTGGGCAGCCACGGCCTTTTCAAGAGCGTCGTTCCATTTATCCTCCTGGAATCCCCGGCCGAAATGCAGGTCCGACAGGTGCAGGATTGTTCTTTTGGATTTCATTTGAAAGTTGGCCTCGGCTAAGCCAGAAATATTAGCAGGCTTGAGGGAGATTTTTCTGCGGACCTGCTTTGCCGGAATGCGGGCTGTCCATAAGGGTGCGAGGCGCAATTGGGCACATCATCTCTTGCCGGTTATTTGTCTTCTCCTCCGGATATGCGCATCCTGAGCCGCCAGCACGGCTGCCGGTTCACGCGAATACGGTCTGGTGCAACGCTAGGCGGCCTTTTCTTTGCATCCAATGAGGTAGCCGGGTAACAAAGTGAATAGCAGCCGAGGCAGGCGACGCCAGTCATGACCGATGGTGCCGCCTCCTGTGGCTAGTCAGCACGCCTGAATGCAATTACGTTCGACTGCGGCATATCACCGGTATCGCGCCCGGGACCTCCATCAGTATTTGACGCGACTTCTACGCCAAAGTCTCCGGCAATCGCCGCGAGCGTAAGTCCGGTGCCCGCGCGCAGGCGCCGGCGGCCGCGATGTACCACCGTCAAATCGGATTGCCGAGCCTTCACGCCAAACGCCGCGTCCAGGCGGTCGGCGAGCTGCTTCGTGCACAGGTGCGCATAGCGCAGCAGCATGCGGGTGTCGCGGTGCCCCGAGAACGCCTGCAGGTCCACCAGCGAAAACAGCCCGGTCTCGGCCACGCGCGAAATGCCCTCGTGCCGCAGGTCGTGGAGGTGCAGGTCCGCAAGGCCCGCGCGTTCCGTCATCCGCGCCCAGGCGTGGTCGAGCGCATCGGTGCCGAGCGGAAACACGCGCGCCTGGTCGCGCGGCAGCATCGCGAGGATGGCAATGAGGTCGGCCCGCAGGGGCAGTTTCCTTGCCCGGCCGTTCTTGGTTTCCGGCAGGTATGCGGTCTGCCCGTCGAGGTCGACGTAGTCCCACGTCAGATTGAGCGCCTCGCCGCGGCGCGCGGCGGTCATCACCTGGAACGACACGAACGCCTCGTACAGCGGGATGTGGTCATGGCCGGCTTCCGCCTGCGCGCGGCAGGCGACGAGCGCAGCCTTCAGGTGGGCCTTCTTCCGGTAGGTGGTGGACAGCCGGGCCGCGGTGTCGCGCGCGGGCGCCATCAAGGCTTCGGTGTGCAGGTCGATGGAGCGCAGCCCGTCCTCCTCGCGCGCCGCGGCGAAGAGTCGCGCCTCCTCGCCGGGCTTCAGGCGACGGTCGCGCTCGTTGAAGTAGCGGGGACGGCGCACGCCCGTCATCGGGTTTTCGTCGACGCGGTATTTCCAGACGGCAATGGCGACGTTGCAGATGGCCGACAGCACGTCGACGTCGCGGTCCACCGTTGCGGGCGCCACGATGTCGAGCCGGTCGCGGATATAGCCTTCGATGTCCGTGGTCTGCACCTGCGCGAAGGGCTTTTCCATCCACTCGAGGCCCGTCGCGGGCTGGCGCATCGCGCCGCGCGCCGTGGTGGCGCGGCCGGTCGCGGCGATTTCGGCGGTGCGCTGCTCGATGCGTTTCGCAAGCGTGCCGCTCACGTCCTCGAGCCAGCCGCGGCACTTGTACTGCTCGACCTTCTCCCAGCCCTTGTGCTTCGGACCTTCCTCGGCCATGTAGCGCCGGATGAGGTCGACGAACGTGACCTGGTGCGCCTTCGTGTAGTCGCGGAAGAGCCCCCGCCTGCGCTCCTGGCGCAGCGTCTCGACCATGTCCTCGGCCTCGGCAACCGAGCGGGCGGTGTGGTTCTGGTCGGGGTAGCCCTTCTGGCGGATGCGGATTTCGATGGTGTCCTCGAACTGGCCCAGGGTCGGCTTCAGTTTCTGTGCGACGAGGCTGGCGTGATACGCCTTCGCGTCGGCGAGGCGATGGAACGGAAATTCGCGGTAGTGCGCGTCGTTGTTCCTGACGCTGACGAAAAAGCGGCTGCGGTTGGTGATGCTGGCCATGTGGGGCGGTCTCCGAGGAAAGGAAGACCGTGTAGGCCGGCAGTTTTAGATTTCGCGGGACCGGGGCGCAACGCATTCCGTCAGGGGGAAATTGCCGCAAGATTGCCGCAAAGCGGCCCGCCAAAACAAAAACCGCCCGGCGATGCGGGCGGTTTGTCCTTGATTTACAAGGGGAATTCTGGTCGGGGTGAGAGGATTCGAACCTCCGGCCTCTACGTCCCGAACGTAGCGCTCTACCAGGCTAAGCTACACCCCGAATTTACTGCTGGACTCTTCAACCCACTTGTCTTGCTCATTTGCCTTGATTAAGACTGGCGCGTCGTCGAGTAAGAACATAATTCTAGCAGGCTATCTTTGTAAATGGAAGAGGGGAACGCTGAAATTGCATCGGCGGCGGCCTGCGCCTCGGCTCGCGCGCATTGCAGCGTATGCTCGAGCGCGCCCGAGCGCGTGATTGCCGCGAAAATGTCGTCGAAGCGCGTCGTGCCGCCATGCTCGATCGCCTCGCGCGCGAGCGCGGCTTCCTCTGCGGTGCCGTGCTCGATCAGCCAGATGAGCGGCAGAGTGGGTTTGCCTTCGCGCAGGTCGTCGCCGGCGTTCTTGCCCATGGATTCCGGCGTGCCCGTGTAGTCGAGCCAGTCGTCCATGATCTGGAACGCCGTGCCGATGCGCCGCCCGTACTCTGCCGCCGCTTCCTCGATTCGGGCATCCGCCCCCGAAAGCACCGCGCCGAGCTGTGCGGCCGCTTCGAAAAGCTTGGCGGTCTTGTAGCGGATCACCTGCATGTAGCGGTCGGTGTCCACGTCGGCGTCGTGCATGTTCAGGAGCTGCAGGACTTCGCCTTCGGAGATGATGGTCGTGGCGGCAGAGAGGATCTCCATCACACGCATCTTGCCGACGCCCACCATCATCTCGAACGAGCGCGAATAGAGGTAATCGCCCACCAGCACGCTGGCGGCGTTGCCGAAAAGCGCATTCGCCGTCTGGCGGCCGCGCCGCAGATCGGACTCGTCGACGACGTCGTCGTGCAGCAGCGTGGCCGTATGAATGAACTCGACGACGGCCGCGAGCACATGCCGGTCCGTGCCGCGGTCGCCGAGCGCGCCGGCCACGAGCAGCAGGAGTGCCGGACGCAGCCGCTTGCCGCCCGCGCCGATGATGTACTCGGAGATCTGGTTGATCAGCATCACCTCGGACGCCAGGCTTTGCCGGATGGCACGATTTACCTGCTCCATGTCGCTGGCGATAGGGGCAAGCAGGGTGGCTGCGCTGGGGGTGGGGGTGGCGGTGGACGACATGATGGCAAATGTGGGTAGTGCCGCGGATTATAAGGCGAATCGGCTGAGTCCCGGACGCTGCCTTGCCGTCCGGCGGATGGTGCCCTCTATTTCCGCGTTGCCCGCGAGGGCGCACGGGCGCTGGCGCTATGCCGTATGGATGGCTGTCGGGCCCGTCTGACGCTGGATGCGGCCATCGCGCTACGCGCTTGCATTGCTTTTGACCGCGCAGCTAACTCTATGTATAATCGACAGTTTCCAGACGCGCAGTGTGTCTGGGAAAAGATTAACTCAGAGTGAGGTTTTCAATGTACGCGGTCATAAAAACCGGCGGCAAGCAGTACAAGGTTGCCGTTGGCGAAAAACTTAAAGTAGAACAGATACCGGCTGACATTGACGCAGAAATCACGCTCGACCAGGTTCTCGCAGTGGGCGAAGGCGAATCGATTAAGTTCGGTACGCCGCTGGTCAGTGGGGCTTCCGTCAAGGCCACCGTTGTGTCGCACGGTCGTCACGCCAAAGTGACCATCTTCAAGATGCGTCGCCGGAAGCACTACCAGAAGCATGGCGGCCACCGCCAGAACTACACCGAACTGCGCATCGACGCGATCAACGCGTAAGCGCACGCAGGTAAAGGAGCAAACACATGGCACACAAAAAGGCAGGCGGCTCTTCCCGTAACGGCCGCGATTCCGAGTCGAAACGACTTGGCGTGAAGGTGTATGGCGGCCAGGCGATCCTCGCCGGCGGCATCATCGTTCGCCAGCGCGGCACGCGCATGCACCCGGGCAACAACGTTGGCATCGGCAAGGACCACACGCTCTACGCGCTGGTTGATGGCCACGTCACATTCTCGACCAAGGGCGCAGCCAACAAGCACATGGTCAACGTCGTCCCGGCAGCGGCCTAAGCTTTAGACCGCTCGCAATCGACGCAAGGAAGGCCCCGCGAAGTTTGCGGGGCCTTTTGTTTATCCAGGGCTTTTCAGGGTTGCGGGCGTCGTTGGCCGTTCGGCCAGGTTGGCCAGTTTCGGCTGCGGCGGGCAAAATACCGACATTCACGGGACGGAGTAACGCATGAAGTTCATTGACGAAGCGAAGATCGAAGTCATCGCCGGCGATGGGGGTGATGGCAGCGCGTCGATGCGACGCGAGAAGTTCGTCCCGTTCGGCGGGCCGGACGGCGGTGACGGCGGGCGTGGCGGCAGCGTCTACGCGGTCGCGGACCGCAACATCAACACCCTCATCGACTACCGCTACACGAAGAAGCATCAGGCGCGCAATGGCGAGAACGGCCGCGGCTCGGACTGCTATGGCAAGGGCGGCGACGATATCACGCTGCGCATGCCGGTTGGCACGGTCATTACCGACCTCGACACGGGCGAGCTGATCGCCGACCTTACCGAGCACGAGCAGTGCGTGATGGTCGCAAAGGGTGGCGCAGGCGGTCTCGGCAATCTGCATTTCAAGTCGTCCACAAACCGTGCGCCGCGCCAGAAGACCGATGGCAAGCCCGGCGAGCGCCGCATGCTTAAGCTGGAACTCAAGGTGCTGGCCGACGTCGGGCTGCTCGGCATGCCGAATGCAGGCAAATCGACTTTCATCGCTTCCGTTTCGAATGCAAAGCCGAAGATCGCCGACTACCCGTTTACGACGCTCGCGCCGAATCTTGGCGTCGTGCGCGTGGGACCGAGCAAGAGCTTCGTGATCGCCGATATTCCGGGCCTGATCGAAGGCGCAGCCGAGGGCGCCGGCCTCGGCCACCAGTTCCTGCGTCACCTGCAGCGCACGAACTTGCTGCTGCATCTGGTCGACCTCGCACCCTTCGACGAAAGTGTTGACCCGGTTGCGGAGGCGAAGGCGATCGTCGGCGAGTTGCGCAAGTATGACGAGACGCTCTATGAGAAGCCGCGCTGGCTCGTGCTGAACAAGCTCGACATGGTGCCGGAAGAAGAACGCGCCGCGCGCATTGCCGACTTCGTAAAGCGCTTCGAGTGGGACGGTCCCGTCTTCGAGATTTCAGCGCTCACGGGGCAGGGCTGCGAGAACCTCTGTTACGCGGTGTACGACTACGTCTCGGCGCACTCGGACGCGCGCCGCGCGGCCGAAGCCGAAGACCTCGCCTCCGACGTGCGCTTCCGCGACGAGCAGGGCGGCGGCGCCGCGCAATCGCAGGAATAATTTGCCGCATTGGCCGGCGCGCGAGCCGTGTCGGCTCTCCAGGAAACTTCACGCGTCATCAGTCATTGGATTTGGGAGACCGCGCAGCATGCGTTCCGTCATCGCCGATTCGCGGCGTCTGGTAGTGAAAGTCGGTTCGAGCCTCGTCACCAACGACGGCCGCGGGCTCGATCATGCGGCAATCGGCCGCTGGGCCGCGCAGATCGCGGCGCTGCGTGCGCAAGGTAAAGAGGTCGTGCTGGTGAGTTCGGGTGCGATCGCCGAAGGCATGCAGCGGCTTGGCTGGACGAAGCGCCCGCGCGAGATCGACGAGCTTCAGGCGGCCGCGGCGGTCGGGCAGATGGGGCTCGCGCAGGTGTATGAAAGCCGCTTCGCCGAGCATGGCATTCGCACCGCGCAAATTCTCCTCACGCACGCCGATCTGGCTGACCGCGAACGCTATCTCAATGCGCGCTCCGCGCTGCTCACGCTGCTGCGCCTCGGTGTCGTGCCGATCATCAACGAGAACGACACCGTTGTCACCGACGAAATCAAGTTCGGCGACAACGACACGCTTGGCGCGCTCGTCGCGAACCTGATCGAAGGCGATGCGCTCATCATCCTCACCGACCAGAGCGGGCTCTATACCGCCGACCCGCGCAAGGATCCCGGCGCAACGCTCGTGCGCGAAGCCGACGCCGGCAAACCGGAACTCGAGGCGATGGCTGGCGGCGCGGGCTCGAGCATCGGCCGGGGCGGCATGCTTACCAAGATCCTCGCGGCCAAGCGCGCCGCGCACAGCGGCGCGAACACGGTGATCGCGAGCGGCCGCGAGGCGGACGTGCTCGTGCGGCTTGCCGCAGGCGAGGAGATCGGCACGCAGCTCATCGCGCGTACGGCGCGCATGGCGGCGCGCAAGCAGTGGATGGCGGATCACCTGCAGGTGCGCGGCCACGTCGTGATCGACGACGGCGCCGTGCAGAAGCTCACCGCGGACGGCAAGAGCCTGCTGCCGATTGGCGTGGTCGGCGTGCAGGGCGCGTTCGCGCGTGGCGAGGTGATCGCGTGCGTGAATGGCGAAGGCGTGGAAGTGGCGCGCGGCCTCACGAACTACAGCAGCGCCGAAACGAAGCTGATCCATCGGCATCCGAGCGGCGAGATCGAGGGCATTCTCGGCTATATGCTCGAGCCGGAACTGATTCACCGCGACAATCTCGTGCTCATTTGATCGTTGCGAATTACGAAGCTAAAAAAGCCGCTGCGACCCGAAGGCCGCAGCGGCTTTTTTCATGCACAGGCGAAGGGCGTGGCGGTTTTAACGCACCAGCGACGACTGCGTGCGGCCGTAGCGCAGGTTCTCGACGATCGTCGGCACCTTCGCGACCGGCATCTTGTTCGCGCAGAAGTAGTCCTGATAAAGCCTCGAGTGGTACGCGTTGAGCGTGCCGTTCTCGATGCGCGACCAGTTGTTCGCGACGGTCTGGTCCCAGCCGTTGTGATCGGCGTCGAGGCTCGCGTAGAGACGCCATTCGTAGGTGTCGCAGCGAATGCCTTCGTAGTTCACGTTGCGCGCACCCGTCGGGCTCGTGATGACGACGGTGTAACGCACGACGCCGTCAGTGCCGACCATGAGCGAAGCAGGATCGATGGCGAACTTCAGCGGCGAATTGTTCGAGACGTCGAACGGGAGCAGGGTCGCCCCCACCTGTGGCAACGGCGGCAAGCCTTCGAGCTTGTTCTCCTGCCAGACACCTTTGCGGTCCAGCAGATAGACGAACGCGCTGTCGTCCTTGTTGGTGGGGCCGGAACTGGAGCATCCCGCCAGTCCCGCCAAAAACAGCACGCCGCCTGCGGTGCAAACCGCAGCAAGAGCAAATCGTTTCAAATTGGTTTTCCTCGAAGCACCGGCGCTGGTCACGAACGTGCAGCGCCACGAATGCGAACCGCGAGGCCTGGCGCGCGTGGCGCCGGCCTCACCGGTTCGGGCGTTCTTTGCGTTGGCTCAAGCCCCTTGGTCCTGCTCGTCCTGCGCAGGCTCGATGATACTCTGCGGGCAAGCGCAGTCGTCGTTCGTTGCGGCCCGCCCCGGGTGAGGCTCGGCCAGCACCGCGTCGGCGTGCGCCGACGTCACGATGCGTGGATAGCGCACCTCGTGCGGCTGCACGCCAAAGCGCTCCTGGCGCGGCGTGGGCCGGCGCAGGAAGCGCGAGAGCTCGGTTAGCGCGAGTTGATAGACGTCGCGCTTGAACTCGATGACCGCTTCGAGCGGCACCCAGTATTCGTTCCAGCGCCACGCATCGAACTCGGGATGCTCTGTTGCACGCAGGCAGATATCGCAGTCGCGCCCGACCATGCGCAGCAGAAACCAGATCTGTTTCTGACCGCGATAATGGCCGCGCACTTCGCGCTTGATGAACTTGTCCGGCACCTCATAACGCAACCAGTCGCGTGTGCGACCGACGATTTTGACGTGCTCCGGATGCAGACCGGTTTCTTCGTGCAACTCCCGATACATTGCCTGCATGGGGGTCTCACCATACTTGATGCCCCCTTGCGGAAACTGCCAGGAATGTTCGCGAACCCGTTTGCCCCAAAACACCTCGTTTCGCGCGTTCAAGAGGATGATGCCGACGTTCGGGCGAAACCCCTCACGATCCAGCATACAACCACCTTCGAATCCTTTAAAATTGCTTTGATTATAAACAGATAACGGTCCTCACGCACCCGGCGGCCGGAAAGTTGAACCGAATGGCCGCGGCCGCGCAAACGGCGTTCGGGGCGCGATCGGCTTCGAATCCGGCGAACGTCATCGGCGCGGCGCACGGCGCGTTGTCATAATGGCGGGTTCGTGAACTCCTCCGTTGGTCACCTCTTCGGGCGGTCTGCACCGGGCCGCCGCTTTTGGATAATTTGAATGAAAGCCTCCCGTTTCTTTATCGGCACCCTGAAGGAAGCGCCCTCCGACGCGGAAATCGTCAGCCACAAGTTGATGGTGCGCGCGGGCATGATCCGTCGCGTCGCCGGCGGCATCTACAACTATCTGCCGATCGGCCTGCGTTCGATTCGCAAGGTCGAGCAGATCGTGCGCGAGGAGATGAACCGCGCCGGCGCCATCGAATTGCTGATGCCGGCCGTGCAGCCGGCCGAATTGTGGCAGGAATCGGGGCGCTGGGAACAATACGGGCCGGAACTGCTGCGCTTCAAGGACCGCAAGCAGAGCGACTTCGTGATGGGCCCGACGCACGAGGAAGTCGTCACCGACATCGCGCGCGGCCAGATCAAGAGCTATCGCCAGTTGCCGGTGAACTTCTATCAGGTGCAGACGAAGTTCCGCGACGAAATCCGTCCCCGTTTCGGCGTGATGCGCGGGCGCGAATTCATCATGAAGGACGCGTATTCGTTCGATAAGGACGTCGAAGGTCTCAAGGTCTCGTACCGGAAGATGTACGACGCCTACACGCGCATCTTCACGCGTCTGGGGCTCGAATTCCGCGCGGTCGCGGCCGACAACGGCTCGATCGGCGGCAGCGGGTCGCACGAATTCCACGTGATCGCGGAAACGGGCGAGGACGACATCGCCTACTGCCCGACCTCGGACTTCGCGGCCAACGTCGAAGCGGCCGACGCGCTGCCGCTCATCGCGCAGCGCGGCGCACCCACGCAGGCGCTCACGAAGACGCCCACGCCGGGCGCGGCCAAGTGCGAGGCCGTGGCGGAACTGCTCGGCATCCCGCTCGAAAGCACGATCAAGTCGATCATCCTGGCAACGGACAAGGAAGGCGCCGAGCCCACGATCTGGCTGCTCATGCTGCGCGGCGACCACGATCTGAACGAGATCAAGGTCGGCAAGCTCGAGGGCCTTGGCGGTTTCCGGTTCGCGACGGAAAGCGAAATCGTCGAATGGTTCGGCACGCCGCCGGGTTACCTCGGGCCGCTCAACACGAAGAAGCCGGTCAAGGTGATCGCCGACTCGACGGTCGCGAACATGAGCGATTTCGTGGTGGGCTCGAACGAAGTCGACTTCCACACCACGGGCGTGAACTGGGGGCGCGACCTGCCGGAACCCGTCGTCGCCGACATCCGCAACGTGAAGAAGGGCGATCCCTCGCCGGACGGCAAGGGCGTGATCGACATTTGCCGCGGCATCGAAGTCGGCCACGTGTTCCAGCTCGGCACGAAGTACTCCGACGCGATGAACGCCACGTTCCTCGCCGAGAACGGCAAGCCCGCGCCGATGCAGATGGGCTGCTACGGCATCGGCATCACGCGTATTCTCGGCGCAGCGATCGAGCAGAACTTCGACGAGAAGGGCATCATCTGGCCTGAGTCGATCGCGCCGTTCCAGGTCGTCGTGTGCCCGATGGGCATGGACCGCAGCGAGCTCGTGCGCGAGCACGCCGAGCGCGTCTACAACGAACTGCTCGAAGCGGGCGTGGACGTGATCCTCGACGACCGCGGCGAGCGCCCGGGCGTGATGTTCGCCGACTGGGAGCTGATCGGCGTGCCGCATCGTCTCGTCATTGGCGAGCGCGGCCTGAAGGACGGCAAGATCGAGTACCAGGGTCGCCGCGACACCGAAGCGACGCTGCTCGCGGCCGAAGCGGCCGCGCAGACGGTGGCGCAGAAGGTTCGCGCGGCGATCGCGGTTTGACGCGCGATTGGCCGGTCGATTTCGGTAACCTCATTCGGTAACCTCGGTTAAAGGAGCGCTGCGAGCGTGGAGTACAGCTTTCTGTCCGCTACGATCCTGCTGCTCCTCATCACCGACCCGCTCGGCAACATCCCGCTTTTCATCACCTGCCTGCGCGGCGTTGCCCAGCAGCGCCGCGCGATCGTGATCCTGCGCGAGGTCGCGATCGCCTTCGTGATCCTGCTCATCTTCATGGTCGCCGGCAACGGCTTTCTGCGCATGATGGGGCTCACCGATACGTCGCTGCGCATCGGCGGCGGCATCGTGCTGTTTCTCATCGCGCTGCGAATGATCTTTCCGCATCCGGGCGGCCCGTTCGGCGGCGCCGACAAGGGCGGCGAGCCGCTCATCGTGCCGCTCGCCATTCCTGCGCTCGCGGGGCCTTCGGCGCTCGCCACCGTCATGCTGCTCACGTCGCAGGCGCCGGGCAAACTCTATGAATGGATCGCAGCGCTTGTCGTGACGATGTTGATCTGCGCAATCGTGCTGGTGATGGCCGAACGCATCCAGCAGTGGCTGGGCGAGCGCGTGGTGACGGCCTTCGAGCGGCTGATGGGCCTCGTGCTCGTGGCGATTTCGGTGGAGATGATACTCGCGGGGATCCGTACCTTCGTGCATCACCTTTGAGGCGCGCACGGCAGGTGCGTCGATGGCAAAAAAAGCAGCCCGCGGGCTGCTTTTTTCATGATGCGTGGCCGGTCGTGGAGGAAGCGAACGAAGCTTCAGGCGCCTTCGGTCAGCGCGCGGATGGTCGGCAGATTGCGCCAGTAACCCTTCGCGTCCATGCCGCAGCCGAACACATAGCGGTCCGGCACCGAAAAGCCGCAGTAGTCGGGATGCAGCGGCTTGGCCTTCTGCAGAATTTTCTCGCACAGCACGGCCGAGAGGAAACGCTTCGCGCCCATTTCCATGATGCGGTCGCGAATCGCGGCCATGGTTTCGCCTTCGTCGAGGATGTCGTCGAGCACGAGCACGACGCGGTCCTTCACCGACTCGCGCGGCGCCACGCGCCACTGCATCTCGGCGCTGCCCTTGATGGCGTTGCGGTAGCGCGTGAGGTGGATGTAGTCGAACTCGAGCGGGAAGTCGAGATGCGGCAGCAGCATGCCGGTGAACACGGCGGCGCCGCCCATCACCGACAGCACGAGCGGGAAGTCCTCGCTGATCTCGGCGCGGATGGATTCGGCCATCCGGCCGATCGACGCATTGACGTCGCCTTCCGAAACGATTTCTTCGGAGTGGCGGAAAATGTGCAGGGCTTCTTCGCGATTCATGACTCTGGCGGGAAGGTGGCTGTAGCTATTGAAGTGTGGAAAATAACGGCGGCGCGCGCTACAGCATAAACCCGCGCATTCCAGTCCAGCTCGCGCGCCCCGTCGGTTGCGGGCCGGGCGCGCCCGATGCGACGCGCTCGCGCCCCGCAAAATCGAAAGATCAGCGCATGCCCGGCAACATGCCCTTCATGCCGCGCATCATCTTCTGCAGGTTGCCACCCTTCAGTTTCTTCATCATGGTGCGCATCTGGTCGTACTGGTTGAGCATGCGATTCACTTCCTGAACCTGCACGCCCGCGCCAGCCGCAATGCGGCGCTTGCGCGTGGCCTTGATGAGATCGGGCTTGGCGCGCTCTTCGGGCGTCATCGAGTTGATGATGCCTTCCATGCGGCGCATCTGCTTCTCGGCCTGGCTCATGTCGGCGCCCGCCGCGGCCTGCTGGAACTGCGCAGGCAGCTTGTCCATGAGCGTGGAAAGGCCGCCCATCTTCTTCATCTGCGAGAGCTGCGCGCGGAAGTCGTTGAGGTCGAAGTCGCCGCCTTTCTTGACCTTGTCGGCGAGCTTTTGCGCGGCCTGGACGTCCACGCCGCGCTGCGCTTCCTCGACGAGCGCGAGTATGTCGCCCATGCCGAGGATCCGGTTCGCCATGCGGTCCGGGTGAAAGACTTCGAGGCCGTCGAGCTTTTCCGCGACGCCGACGAACTTGATCGGCTTGCCCGTGATGTGGCGCACGGAAAGCGCCGCGCCGCCGCGCGAGTCGCCGTCGAGCTTGGTGAGCACGACGCCGGTGAGCGGCAGGGCGTCGTTGAACGCCTTGGCGGTGTTGACCGCGTCCTGGCCGAGCATCGCGTCGACCACGAACAGCGTTTCCGCCGGCTTGAGCGCCGCGTGGAGCGCGGCGATCTCGTTCATCATCGCCTCGTCGATGCCGAGGCGGCCGGCCGTGTCGACGATCAGCACGTCGTGGTAGTGGCGCTTGGCCCAGTCCACCGCCGCGTTGGCGATGTCGACGGGCTTCTGGTCCGGCTGCGAGGGGAAGAAGTCGGCGCCGACCTGCTCCGTCACCGTCTTGAGCTGCGCGATGGCGGCAGGGCGGTAGACGTCGCAGGAAACGGTGAGGACCTTCTTCTTGTACTTCTCGCGCAGGAGCTTGGCGAGCTTGCCGACCGTGGTGGTCTTGCCGGCGCCCTGCAGGCCCGCCATCAGGATGACCGCGGGCGGCGTGACGGCGAGATCGAGTTCGGCGGCCTTGCCTTCGTAGTCGCCGCCGATCACGGCGGTCAGCTCGCGCTGCACCACGCCGACGAGCGCCTGGCCAGGCGAAAGACTGCCGATCACCTCCTCGCCGAGCGCTTTTTCCTTCACCTTGGCGATGAATTCGCGCACGACGGGCAGCGCCACGTCCGCTTCGAGCAGCGCGAGACGCACCTCGCGCAGCATTTCCTGCGTATTGGCTTCGGTCAGCCGGGCTTCGCCGCGCAGCGTCTTGACGACGCGCGCCATCCGTTGAGTGAGATTGTCGAGCATGGGGAGGCGGTGAGCAGTGCGGCCCGGCCCGCGCGCGCGAAACGGGAAAGCGCCGCGTTTCGTCGCGATCCCGCGCGGCCAGGGGGCCTATAGTAAACTTCGAACATGGATATTGTACTGTATGCCCTCACCGCGCTCCTGTACGGCGGTCTGTGCGCCGCCGACTGGCGCGCGCTGCGTCGCGCGGGCACCGAGCCGCTGCTCGGCAGCGTGCCGCCCGTTCCGGTGACGGTCGGCGCGGGCGGCGATGCCCTGCGCACGCGGACGTTCGGCCCGCTTTCCCGGGCGCTGCTCTTCGTCGCGCTCGCGGCGCACGGCGTGCTGCTGCACATGACGATCTTCCCCGCCAGCGAAATGGTGTTCGGCTTCGCGTTTGCGTTGTCGGCCATGTTCTGGCTCGGCGCAGGCATCTACTGGATCGAAAGCTTTTTTTTCGCGCTCGACGGCCTGCGTCTTTTGCTGCTGCCGCTGGCCACGGTCGCGTCGATCCTGCCGCTCGTGTTCGGCGGCGTGCGCGTGCTGCCTTATGCGGCCGCGCCGATGTTCAAGCTGCACTTCGTCATCGCGAACATCGCCTACGGGCTTTTCGCGATCGCCGCGTTGCATGCGGTGCTGATGCTCGCCGTCGAGCGGCGTCTGCACGCGCTGAAGGGCGCCGGCTTCCAGCGCAACGCGAACCATCGTGGCGGCGGCTGGCTCTCGAACTGGATCGAAACGCTGCCGCCGCTGCTCACGATGGAAAAGCTGCTGTTCCGTCTCATCGGCGCGGGTTTCGTGCTGCTCACCGCCACGCTCGCCTCGGGCATCGTGTTCAGCGAGCAACTGATCGACCGGCCGCTCTCGCTCGATCACAAGACAGTCTTCGCGCTCCTGTCGTGGCTGATGTTCGGCGCCCTGCTCACCGCGCGCAAGATTTCGGGCTGGCGCGGGCGCGCCGCGCTGCGCTGGGTGATCGCGTCGTTCGTCGCGCTGTTGTTCGCTTATGTGGGCAGCCGTTTCGTCTTCGAGGTGTTGCTGCACCGCCCTGTGGTTTGAGAAACGTATTCCGATGAGACAGATTCTTCTCCTCGTCCTGCTGTTCGTGGTCGGGCAGTGGTTCGTCAAGGCGCTGCGCCGGGCGCAGCCGCAGTCGCGTCCCGGCGTCCAGCCGGGGCAGGGCGCCGCGCGCGCGAACGCGAACAAGGGCGCGTTGCCCGAGCCCATGGTCCGCTGCGCGGAGTGCGGCGTGCATGCGCCGCGCAGCGAGTCGGTGACCGTGGGCGCGCGCTCGTTCTGCAGCGCCGAGCACGCGCGCGCCTACGACGCGCGCACGACAACCCAGGATCGTCCCGCACGATGAGCATCGCTGCATCGCCGCCACTGCCGCGCATGCCTGCATACGAGGTCGATGCGCAGGGCTGGGTGCCCGGCGCGCGCCGCCTGCCGTCGCCGAACTTCGAGGCACGCCCGCAAGGCGCCGTGCCGACGCTGATCGTCATCCACAACATCAGCCTGCCGCCCAATGTGTTCGGCGGCCCGGAGATCGCCGATCTCTTCCTCAACCGCCTCGACTGCGACGCGCATCCGTATTTCGATGCGCATCTGCGTGGCGTGCGCGTTTCGGCGCACTTCGTCATCCATCGCGATGGCGCGCTAGAGCAGTTCGTCTCGTGCGACGAGCGCGCCTGGCACGCGGGCGCGTCGAGTTTCTTCGGGCGCGAGCGCTGCAATGATTTCGCGGTCGGCATCGAGCTCGAAGGCAGCGACACGACGGCCTTCGAGGCGGCGCAGTACGCCACGCTCGCGGCGCTCGTGAAGGCGCTCGTCGCGCGTTATCCGATCGAGGCGCTGGCGGGCCACTCGGACATCGCGCCGGGGCGCAAGACCGATCCCGGTCCGCATTTCGACTGGGCGCGCTTGCAACGCGATACCCGGCTTGGCGCGGCCAGCTTCCCCTATATCCAGGGATGCGACGCGCAGGGCGCGACTTCATGAAGCGCTCGAACTGAAGCTGGCGCCTCGCAATCTGCACAAGAAATAAGCATGCCGCGCATGCGAACGCGGCGCGTTACCGCTCTCCTCGCAGACCATTCGAAGATGCATCCGGCGGCAACGCCCGCGCGGCTTGGCTTGTGGTCTTGTCAAGATGGGACCAGTGAAAAAAGCCATTGGATCGCCTCATATCTTCCACTATACTTTGTACCCGAAACAAGGCTTCACACCATATGTTGTGTTGTACTGCGGCGCCCCGCTCCACGAGCATGGCGCCGCGCGCGTTAGCGGCATAGGAAAAAGAAACTTTTGTACGGTGGCGTCGGCCGAGAGAACCGGCGCACCGGCTGTAATCGAGAGAGAAGGTACAGCCAATGATCGCGACATCCACGATGAAGACCGCAGCAGTTCGTGACTCATCTGCCTTGTCGCATCCGGCAGCCTCGCCAGGCTGGTCTTTTTTCTCCGCCCGATCGAGTGTGCACACGGGGGCACGCCGTCGGCGTCCGTCTTAATCCGCGAACTCTCTTCGCACCTTTCCAGGACCACAGGAGCTTTGCACATGCAAACGACCGATAACGTCTCGACCCGGTATGAAGGCGCGCCCGCCGCGCACACGCTGGGCGGCCAGCCGCAGGACGGCCAGTCGAGCGCGCAGCAGTTCGCCGACCACAAGGTGATTCGCCGCAACGGTAGCGTGGTGTCGTTCGAGCCTTCGAAGATCGCGATCGCGATGACGAAGGCCTTCCTCGCCGTGAACGGCGGCCAGGGCGCGGCTTCGGCGCGTGTGCGCGAGCTCGTCGAACAGCTCACGCAGAACGTCGTGCGCGCGCTCGTGCGCAGCCGTCCGACCGGCGGCACGTTCCATATCGAAGACATCCAGGATCAGGTCGAGCTCGCGCTCATGCGCGGCGGCGAGCACAACGTCGCGCGCGCCTACGTGCTGTATCGCGAGAAGCGCAACCAGGAGCGCGCGCACGCGCCGGAAACGGCGGCGTCCGCGGCGCCCGGCATCAACGTCACGGACAACGGCGTGACGCGCCCGCTCGACATGCACGCGCTGCGCGCGCTGATCGTCTCGTCGTGCGAGGGTCTCGGCGACGCGGTCAACGCCGACCCGATCGTCGCGGAAACGGTGAAGAATCTCTACGACGGCGTGCCGATGTCGCAGGTCTACGACTCGGCCATCCTCGCTGCGCGCACGATGATCGAAAAGGACCCGGCGTACAGCCAGGTCACGGCTCGCATCCTGCTGCACACGATCCGTCGCGAAATTCTCGAAGAGGAAGTCACGCAAGCCGACATGGCCGTGCGCTACGCCGATTACTTCCCGCAGTTCGTCAAGCGTGGCGTCGAAGCGGGCCTGCTCGACGACAAGCTCCAGCAGTTCGACCTGAAGCGTCTTGGCAACGCGCTCGACGCGAGCCGCGACCTGCAGTTCGGCTACCTTGGTCTGCAAACGCTTTACGACCGCTACTTCCTGCACGTGCACGGCACGCGCATCGAAATGCCGCAGGCATTCTTCATGCGCGTCGCGATGGGCCTCTCGCTCAACGAGATCGACCGCGAAGCGCGCGCGATCGAGTTCTACAACGTGCTCTCGTCGTTCGACTTCATGTCGTCGACGCCCACGCTGTTTAATTCGGGCACGCACCGCTCGCAGCTCTCGTCGTGCTATCTGACGACGGTCGCCGACGACCTCGACGGCATTTACGAGGCGCTCAAGGACAACGCGCTGCTCTCGAAGTTTGCCGGCGGCCTCGGCAACGACTGGACGCGCGTGCGCGCGCTCGGCTCGCACATCAAGGGCACCAACGGCAAGTCGCAGGGCGTCGTGCCGTTCCTGAAGGTCGTGAACGACACGGCCGTGGCCGTGAACCAGGGCGGCAAGCGCAAGGGCGCGGTGTGCGCGTACCTGGAGTCGTGGCACCTCGACATCGAAGAATTCCTCGAGCTGCGCAAGAACACCGGCGACGACCGCCGCCGCACCCACGACATGAACACGGCGAACTGGATTCCCGACCTGTTCATGAAGCGCGTGATGGAAGGCGGCGACTGGACGCTGTTCTCGCCCTCGACCTGCCCGGACCTGCACGACAAGTTCGGCGCCGACTTCGAGCAGGCTTACACGGCTTACGAAGAGAAGGTCGCGCGCGGCGAGATCAAGCTCTTCAAGAAGATTCCGGCGGCGCAACTGTGGCGCAAGATGCTCGGCATGCTGTTCGAAACTGGCCATCCGTGGATCACGTTCAAGGATCCCTGCAACATCCGCTCGCCGCAGCAGCACGTGGGCGTCGTCCACTCGTCGAACCTGTGCACGGAAATCACGCTGAACACCAGCGACAGCGAAATCGCCGTGTGCAACCTGGGTTCGGTGAACCTCGTCGCGCACATGGTCGAGCAGGCCGACGGTACGTTCGCGCTCGATCATGACAAGCTCAAGCGCACCATCAGCGTGGCCATGCGCATGCTCGACAACGTCATCGACATCAACTACTACGCGGTATCGAAGGCGCGCAACTCGAACCTGAAGCACCGTCCGGTGGGCATGGGCATCATGGGCTTCCAGGACTGCCTGCACGTGCTGCGCACGCCGTTTGCTTCGCAGGAAGCCGTGGAATTCGCCGACCGCTCGATGGAAGCCGTCTGCTACTACGCCTACTGGGCCTCGACGGAACTGGCTGCGGAGCGCGGCCGCTACTCGACCTACCGCGGCTCGCTGTGGGATCGCGGCATCCTCCCGCAGGACACGCTCAAGCTGCTCGCCGAGCAGCGCGGCGGCTACGTGGAAGTGGACACGAGCGAGTCGATGGACTGGGCCTCGCTGCGCGAGCGCATCGCGACGCACGGCATGCGCAACTCGAACTGCATCGCGATCGCGCCGACCGCGACGATCTCGAACATCATCGGCGTGTCGCCTTGCATCGAGCCGACGTTCCAGAACCTCTACGTGAAGTCGAACCTCTCGGGCGAATTCACGGTGGTGAACGACTACCTGGTGCGCGACCTGAAGGCGCGCGGCCTGTGGGACGAAGTCATGGTCGCCGACCTGAAGTACTTCGACGGCATGCTCTCGCGCATCGACCGCGTGCCGGCCGATCTACGCGCTGTGTACGCCACGGCGTTCGAAGTCGATCCGACGTGGCTCGTCGAAGCGGCTTCGCGTCGCCAGAAGTGGATCGACCAGGCGCAGTCGCTGAACATCTTCATGGCGGGCGCATCGGGCAAGAAGCTCGACGAAATCTACAAGCTCGCCTGGGTGCGCGGCCTCAAGACCACGTACTACCTGCGCACGATGGCGGCCACGCACGTCGAGAAGTCGACGGTCGCGCACGGCGCGCTCAACGCGGTGCCCACGGGCGGTGAGGGAGGCGGCAACGCCGGGGGCGCATTTGGCGGCGCATCGGGCGGTGCCTTCGGCGCAGCGGCTGGCGGCGCGGGTTCGACCACCCTGCAGTCGGCGCCGGCAGCAGCAGTCGAAGCCGCGCCGGAAGCGGAGGGTCCGGTCTGCATGATGCGTCCGGGCGACCCCGGCTTCGAAGAGTGCGAGGCTTGCCAGTAACTGCGAGGAAAGCTCGCAGTGCACGATGCGCGCGGTGCAACGCCGCATGCGTCGTGCGACGACTGAAGCATCAGTAGTAAACAGTAGCCAAGAGATGCAACGATGAAGCGCGGCGTGCGCAATGCACGCCGCCTCGCTCCCGGCGACGTGCGACGCGCACGCCTCGACTCGCAAGCGAGTCGGTTCGCGAAGGCTCAGGAATCCCTGGCGTCTCGCGCAACGTGCTCGGGACACGCTGCAAATACGCAGCGATGCGCAGACGAAGAGGAGCACGCGAGAGCAGCATGACGCCAGCGACAGCCGCTTTCGCAGGAGTGAAAGAGCACTGCGGAGACAACGCTTTCGCAGACGCTCGCGATAGCGCGAAGACCTTCGATCGCATCGCACGCACGACGCTCGCGCAGCACATGCATGAATCGATCGACGCATAGCGATGACAAAGTGTTGTATCGAGGTCTCAACGCGAATCGAAAACAGGATTTTTCGTGTGCGAGCCCTTTTATCGCTCACGAAAAGATGGTACAAACCGATCTAAATTGATGGTGACATTTATGCTCAACTGGGATGACGAGATCACGGCCGTAACTCCGTCGAGCGGTGCGCAGCAAAACGCAATGCGCAACCCCGCGGGTCAGGCTGTCCAGGCTGCCGAGGTGCAGTTCGGTCTGCGTTCCGCTCCTCAGGCTTCAACAGCGACCAACATCTTCGCCAGCGACTTCGCCGTCGCACCGCCGCCGCAAGCGCCGGTCTCGACCGAAGCGCGCGTGAATGTCGCCGACAAGCGCATCATCAACGGCCAGACCGACGTGAACCAGTTGGTCCCGTTCAAGTACAAGTGGGCCTGGGAGAAATACCTGTCGGGTTGCGCGAACCACTGGATGCCGCAGGAAATCAACATGTCCCGCGACATCGCCCTGTGGAAGGATCCGAACGGCCTGACCGAGGACGAGCGCCGCGTCGTCAAGCGCAACCTCGGCTTCTTCGTGACCGCTGATTCCCTCGCCGCCAACAACATCGTGCTCGGCACCTACCGGCACATCACGGCGCCCGAATGCCGCCAGTTCCTGCTGCGCCAGGCGTTCGAAGAGGCGATCCACACGCACGCCTATCAGTACATCGTCGAGTCGCTGGGTCTGGACGAAGGCGAGATCTTCAACGCGTACCACGAGGTCAAGTCGATCCGCGACAAGGACGAGTTCCTGATCCCGTTCATCCATACGCTGACCGATCCGTCGTTCAAGACCGGCACGCTCGAAGCCGACCAGAAGCTGCTCAAGTCGCTGATCGTGTTCGCCTGCATCATGGAAGGCCTGTTCTTCTATGTGGGCTTCACGCAAATTCTGGCGCTCGGCCGCCAGAACAAGATGACCGGCGCCGCCGAGCAGTACCAGTACATCCTGCGCGACGAGTCGATGCACTGCAATTTCGGCATCGACCTCATCAACCAGATCAAGCTTGAAAACCCGCACCTGTGGACTCCGGCGTTCCGTGCGGAGATCACCGAGCTGTTCAGGCATGCGGTCGACCTCGAGTACCGCTACGCGGAAGACACCATGCCGCGCGGCGTGCTGGGTCTGAACGCATCGATGTTCAAGAGCTATCTGCGCTTCATCTGCAACCGCCGTTGCCAGCAGATCGGTCTCGATCAGCTGTTCCCGAACGAAGAGAACCCGTTCCCGTGGATGAGCGAAATGATCGACTTGAAGAAGGAACGCAACTTCTTCGAGACGCGCGTAATCGAATATCAGACGGGCGGTGCGCTGTCCTGGGAATAACCCGGGCGCACTGCGGTGCAAGTCTTTTGGGGTTGCCGGAGGCGACGCGCGTGTCGCCTCGATCGGCATGATGATTAGGAGCAGGAACGCCTGATGCAAAGCGTGCCCGGAGCCCGGTTGGCTCACCGACATGACAGGCACTTTGCGAACCCTTCAGAGGGATGGGCAAACTTCCCCCCGGAAAAAGGCGTGGGCCACGCGCGTTGTGTGGCCGGCGTCTTCAACGAACGTTGCCCGGTGTCGGTAGCCGACGCCGGAATGACTCGGCGCGCTGTGCCTCGTGGCACGGCGCGCCTTACCGCATTCATTAGCGTAAGCGCGCGGGATCAGCGTACGCCGATGAATAGCCCGCTTCGCAGTGTGCGCCGTGAGAAGCGCTCGCGGGAAGCGGGTTTTGACGAAGGGTGTGGTTTGAACTGACTCTCATCTGAAACCTGAAGGAGAAAAAAATGGCTACTGCCAAGAAAAAACCCGCGGTGAAGAAGGCCGCAGTGAAGAAGGTTGCAGCGAAGAAGGCGGCTCCGGCGAAGAAGGCCGCAGCGAAGAAGGTTGCGGTCAAGAAGGTTGCAGCCAAGAAAGTCGCCGTGAAGAAGGTTGCCGCGAAGAAGGCAGCACCGGCGAAGAAGGCTGCGGCGAAGAAGGTAGCTGCGAAGAAGGTTGCAGCCAAGAAAGTCGCCGTGAAGAAGGTTGCAGCGAAGAAGGCAGCACCGGCGAAGAAGGCTGCGGCGAAGAAGGTTGCAGCCAAGAAAGTCGCCGTGAAGAAGGTTGCAGCGAAGAAGGCGGCTCCGGCGAAGAAGGCTGCGGCGAAGAAGGTAGCTGCGAAGAAGGTTGCAGCCAAGAAGGTTGCAGCCAAGAAGGCGCCCGCGAAGAAGGCCGCTGCCAAGAAGGCCGCGCCTGCCAAGAAGGCTGCCGCGAAGAAGGCCGCCAAGAAGGCGCCTGCCAAGAAGGCTGCCCCTGCTGTGCCTGCTGTGCCTGCTGCCCCTGCTGCGCAACCGTCCGCGCCCGCAGGTACGGTCAAGACTGCCCTGAACCCGGCCGCAGCATGGCCGTTCCCGACCGGCAGCCGTCCGTAAGCAGTACGACGCGAAGCGCGCAGGCTATGGCATTCGCGCGCTTCGTCTGGTCGAGCCGGGCGGCATGGTGCGCAAGGTTCGATCACGATCCCGTCGCCGGGTTGCCCGCGGCGGGATTTTTTTGTCTGGACTTCGTAAGAACGGAATTCTTGCGTCGCCGATGCCGCGCTCGGACGTGAAAAAAGGCGCATGCACAGGGGAGCACATGCGCCTGAGGTTCCGCATCCGGCGCGAGGCGCCGCCGCGGTACAGGGGAAAGCTTTTAGTGCGTGACGCGCGTCACGCCGCCGCTCGAAAGCAGCCGCACGCGGTCGCCGGCGTTGAAGACTTCGCCGGTCGCGGTTTGCGTGATAGCGCGGTAGTCGCCATTGTCGAGGCGCACGGTGATCTCGAGGCCGTCGCGCATGGCCACGCCGTTCTCGACTGCGTTGCCGGCCACGGCGCCCGCAATGCCGCCGATGATGCCGGTGACGATCGAGCCCTTGCCGCCGCCGATCGAACTGCCGGCCACGGCGCCGAGCGCACCGCCGCCGATCGCGCCAAGGCCGCTAGGCTGGCCGTTGTTCGAGCTGATCTTCACCGCGCGCACGCTTTCGACCGTGCCCATGCGGACCGTTTGCTCGCGCTGTGCCTGCGAGGCCGTGTATACGTCGGCAGAACTGCTGTTATAGGCGCAGCCTGACATCGCGAGCGAACCCGCGATCACGGCTGCGACGATCAAACGACTTGTTATTTTCATTCCCGTAGCTCCAATGGGCGCTGCCCGTGCGTTGCGCCCGCGTTCAGTTCGGCAGTTCGTAGCCGAAAGCCTCCTTGAATCGTTCGTTGATCTGTGCCCGCGTGGGTGCATAGTTTTGCGGACCGAGGTGTTCGATCTTGAGCGCGCCCATCAGGCTGGCGAGACGCCCTGTGGTCGCCCAGTCGAGGTTATTCTCGATGCCGTAGAGCAGGCCGCCGCGGAACGCGTCGCCGCACCCGGTGGGGTCGAGCACCTGGGCGGCCTTGACGGGCGGAATCTCCTCGATCTTGCCGGCGTGGTAGATCTGCGAGCCGTGCTCGCCGCGCGTGACGATCAGCGCGTCGACATGGCTGGCGATCTCGTCGAACGACCAGCCCGTACGATGACTGACAAGGTTGGCTTCGTAGTCGTTGACCGCCACATACGTTGCAAGTTCAATGGCACGTCGCAAAGACGCTCCGTCGAAAAGCGGCAGGCCTTGGCCCGGATCAAAGATAAATGGGATGCCCGCCTTCGCGAATTGCTCGACGTGCTGAACCATGCCGTCAAAGCCGTCCGGCGCGACGATGCCGAGCTTCACGCCGGGCGCTTCGTCGGCGCGGTTCAGATGCGATTGCATCATCGCGCCGGGGTGGAACGCGGTGATCTGGTTGTTCTCGAGGTCGGTCGTGATCATCGCCTGTGCGGACCACGTGTCGGGCAGCACGCGCACGTGCGCCTTGGAGAGACCGAGCGTGTCGAGGCGGTCGATGTAGGGTTGCGCGTCGGCGCCGCCGAGCGTCGCCATGATGCGCGCGTCGCCGCCGAGCAGGTGCAGTGCGTGCGCGATGTTGCCGGCACAGCCGCCGAACTCGCGGCGCATCGTCGGCACGAGAAAGCTCACGTTCAGGATGTGCACCTGCTCGGGCAGGATGTGCTCCCGAAAGCGACCTTCGAAGGTCATGATGTTGTCGTAGGCGAGCGAGCCGCAAATCAGCGTAGCCAAGGCGGGAATTCCTGTAGGGCGAGGTAGGGGAAAGGGCGGCGCGTCGGCCCGGAAGCGCGGGCTTCAGGTGCGTGCGCCGCCGCCGGATTACTTCAGCGCGGCGAGCGCGGCGTCGTAGTTCGGTTCGTTCTTGATTTCGCTCACGCGCTCGGCGTACACGACGTTGTCGTTCGCGTCGAGCACGACGACGGCGCGTGCGGTCAGACCGGTGAGCGGGCCGCTCGTCACGTCTACGCCGTAGGCCTGAGCGAAGTCATGGCCGCGGAACGTCGAAGCCGTGACGACATTTTCGATGCCTTCGGTGGTGCAGAAGCGCGCCGCGGCGAACGGCAGGTCGCCCGAGATCACGACGACGGCCGTGTTGTCGAGCTTGGCTGCGGCCTCGTTGAACTTGCGCGTGGAGGTCGCGCAGACCGGCGTGTCGAGGCTCGGCACGATGTTCAGCACTTTGCGCTTGCCGGCGAAATCGGCGAGCGAGACAGGCTTCAGGTCCTTGCCGACGAGCGAGAACGCCGGGGCTTTCTGGCCGACGCTCGGGAAGGTGCCGGCGACGTCGATCGGGTTACCGCCTAGCGTGACTTGACTCATGATGTGCTCTCCGGAAATGCATGTTGTGGTGAGTGGCGCCCGTTTCAGCCGGACGCCGGGAAGCGCGTGGGGCACGCTGGTGCCCGTATGCGCAGACGCGAAATCAGGGGTAGAAAATTTCGATGCGGAAGTTCGACGCCACCACGTCGCCCGTGTCGAGCCGCACGATCATCGTCTGCGTGGTGCGTGCGGGCAGACCGGCTTCGATGGACGTGCCGGGCGTGACGTAGTCCTGCGGCCACAGCACGCGCCGCACGACGATGTTGTTCTGGCGGTCGAGCAGCGAGAGCTCGATGGCGGGATAGGCGAGCGCGACGTTGAAGCGGTTGCGCAACGGCACCTTCAGTTCGAGACGATGCGGCTCGTTGTCGACCTGGCGCAGATCGGACGGCTCGACGAGCAGGCCGTCGATGTCGCGCGGCGGCATCACGCGGCAGCCGAGTTGCTCGCAGGCCTGCTGATAGAGCGGCTGCGAGTCGGGCCAGTAGACCATCACCGTTTCGCGTTGCCACCAGGCGAGTTGCACGACGAGCAGCGCGAACAGCAGGATCGCGACGAGCGTGCCGAGAATGCGCCAGCCGAGGCGGCGCGATCCGCGCGGGCGGGCAGGCGCTTCGCGCGTGACGGCGAACGGCGCGGCGCCGTCGTCGGGCGAGAGCGCGCTGAAGGCGGGCTCCGGCGCCGGTTCATGCGCGCGGCGGCCGAGCGAGGGTTCCGGGTCGTCGACCGGAGCCGCGCCCGATGCTTCGTTGGCCGAAAAAGTGGGCTCGCTGGGAGCAGTCGTGCCGAGGTTCGGCTCGCTACGCGTCCAGCGCGAAGCGGGCGGAAAGGGTTCGGCGGCTTCCGGTGCCTGGTGCGGCTGCGCGGTGGCCGTTGCGGCCGCAGCAGGGTCGGGCGCTTCCTGCTGCGCGGGCCCGAGCGTGGGTTCGTCGTCGAGGGCGGTCCTCGATTCGGCGCCGGGTGTCATCCCCGGCGTGGCGCGAGGGGCGACGCCGGGGGTGACACCCGGCAACTTGTCGGCCTCGTACTTCAGGCGCGGATCCAGCTGGGTATTCGCGGGCGGCGCCCACGGGTCCCAGGTGCGATTCGCGAAATTGGGCATGGCGTTGAGCTGCGGCGGCGGCTCGTGCGATGGCGTGGCCGCGGGCTGCGTCTCGGGATTGGTGGGCTGCGAGGCCGCCTGTCCCGCCAGTTGAGAAGCCGGCTCCGGCGCAGGCGCTGCAGTCAGGCTGGCCGCGATCTCGGCCGCAACCGTCACGGCGACCGAGAAGTCGCCGCCCTCGGGCACCTCGTACAGGCTACCCGACGCATCGAACGCCTCCTGGCAATGTCCGCAACGCACGAGGCCGCGGCGCACGGCAAGCTGCGTAGGCTGGATGCGGAATACGGTTTCACAGAAGGGACAGCGCGTTGCCAGCAGCATTGTGGGCCGATGATCTGGGTAGACCGGTGGGTTGGCGATACCCGCATTCTACTGGCAATCCACCGCACGCTACGACTTCGGTCGTCCCGCTCGGGGCGGGATCCGGTGCGACCCGCTCGAGCAATCCTGACGAGGCGTTACGCGCGTCGCGTGCCCGCGAGGCAGACCCAGCCTTCGTGTTCGCGCCACACCGAGATATCGATCCAGCGTGCGTACACCTGCGCGACTTCCTCGGCCTGGCGCGCGAGGATGCCCGACAGCGCGATGCGCCCGCCCGGCTTCACGCGAGAGGAAAGCATCGATGCCATCAACTTGAGCGGATTCGAAAGAATGTTGGCGACGACAATGTCGAACTCGCCAGCGGGGCAATCGTCGGGCAGGCCATAGGTGACTTCCGCGTGATTGCGCTCGCTGTTATGGCGCGCCGACTCGACCGCCTGGGGGTCGATGTCGATGCCGATCACCGGATTCGCGCCGCACTTCTTCGCGAGGATCGCGAGAATGCCCGATCCGCAGCCGTAGTCGAGCAGCGAATTGCCCGGCTTGACGTGCTGCTCGATCCATTCCATGCACAGGCGCGTAGTGGGATGGCTGCCCGTTCCGAATGCGAGGCCCGGGTCCAGTTCGAGCACGAGCGCGTCGGGATCAGGCGCGTCGTGCCACGAGGGCACGACCCAGATGCGCTCGCCGATCTGGATCGGGTCGAACTGCGACTGCGTCAAGCGCACCCAGTCCTGTTCCTCGACTTCGCGCAGCGAGTACTTCGGCGTTTCGGGCAAGGACAGTTCGTTCGAAGCGGCCGCGAGCAGCACCGCGGGATCCTGATCGGCGCCGATCAGCGCAATCACGCGCGAATGCTGCCAGGCGGTGCGCTCGGGCGTGAGGCCCGGCTCGCCGAAGAGCGGCTGCTCGTCGGGCGTGTCGGCGTCGGCGTCTTCCACCGACACCGAAAGGGCGCCGAGCTCGATCAGCGCGTCCGACAGCGCTTCCGCGCGGTTGCGATCCAGCTCGACGATCAGTTCCCGGTAGCTCATGAATTACGCTTCGTCCTTCTTCACAGCCTGGCGTTCGGCCAGGCGGCTTTCGAGGTAGTGAATGCTCGTGCCGCCCTCGACGAACTTCGCGTCGAGCATCAGCTCGCGGTGCAGCGGAATGTTGGTCAGGATGCCTTCGACCACCATTTCCGACAGCGCGATGCGCATGCGCTGAATGGCCTGTTCGCGCGTGGCGCCGTAGGTAATCAGCTTGCCGATCATCGAATCATAGTTCGGCGGCACGAAATAGCCATTGTAGGCATGCGAGTCGACGCGCACGCCGGGGCCGCCCGGCATGTGCCACGACGTGAGACGGCCCGGCGACGGCGTGAACTTGAACGGATCTTCGGCGTTGATGCGGCACTCGATCGCGTGGCCCTTCAACTGGATGTCGCGCTGGCGGAACGAGAGCTTCTCGCCGGCGGCGATGCGGATCTGTTCCTGCACGATGTCGATGCCCGTGATCAATTCGGTGACCGGGTGCTCGACCTGCACGCGCGTGTTCATCTCGATGAAGTAGAACTCGCCGTTTTCGTAGAGGAACTCGAACGTGCCCGCGCCGAGGTAGCCCATCTTCTTGCAGGCGTCGGCGCAGCGGTCGCCGATGCGATCGAGCAGGCGCCGCGCGATGCCTGGCGCCGGCGCTTCCTCGATCACCTTCTGATGGCGGCGCTGCATCGAGCAGTCGCGCTCGCCGAGCCACACGGCGTTCCTGAACGAGTCCGCGAGCACCTGGATTTCGATGTGGCGCGGGTTCTCGAGATACTTCTCCATGTACACCTGCGGGTTGCCGAACGCACGGCCGGCTTCCTCGCGGGTCATGTTGACCGCGTTCACGAGCGCCGCTTCCGTGTGCACGACGCGCATGCCGCGCCCGCCGCCACCGCCCGACGCCTTGATGATGACGGGGTAGCCGATCGCGCGCGCGATCTTCACGATTTCCTTCGGATCGTCGGGCAGCGCGCCCTCCGAGCCCGGCACGCAAGGCACGCCGGTCTTGATCATCGTCTGTTTCGCGGTGACCTTGTCGCCCATCATCCGGATCGTTTCCGGACGCGGACCGATGAACGTGAAGCCCGACTGCTCGACGCGCTCGGCGAAGTCGGCGTTCTCCGAGAGGAAGCCGTAGCCTGGGTGGATCGCTTCGGCGTCGGTGACTTCGGCGGCGCTGATGAGCGCCGGCATGTTGAGGTAGCTCAGATTCGAAGGCGCCGGGCCGATGCAGACGGCCTCGTCGGCGAGCTTCACGTACTTGGCTTCCTTGTCGGCTTCCGAATAGACGACGACCGTCTTGACGCCGAGTTCGCGGCACGCGCGCTGGATACGGAGCGCGATTTCGCCACGATTGGCAATGAGGATTTTTTCAAACATGGTGGGTATTCGACTCATCAATGGGCGCCGCAAGTCGTACATGCGGACTGCCGCAGAGCATCGGTCGCGCCTGCGTCGCCATCATGGGCGCCATACGCGACAAACGCGGCGCGACCGCAAAAGAAGGCCGCGCCGCGCGCAGAAAAGCTTAGGCGATCACGAAGAGCGGCTGGCCGTATTCGACTGCCTGACCGTTCTCGACGAGAATTTCCTTGACCACGCCGGCCGTGTCCGACTCGATTTCGTTGAGCAGCTTCATCGCCTCGATGATGCACAGCGTCTGGCCTTCCTTGACCGTGTCGCCGACCTGGACGAACGGATCGGCGCCCGGCGACGGCGCGCGGTAGAACGTGCCGACCATCGGCGAGGTCACGACGTGACCTTGCGGTGCGGCCGGCGCCGCCGGAGCCGCAGCGGTTTCGCCGACGTGGGCCGGCGCGGCGAGCGGGGCGCCCATGGCCGGAGCCGCGTACTGTGCGGCGCTCGGCTGCACGTAAACGGGCGGCGCGTTCTTCACGATGCGCACCTTGCCTTCACCCTCGGTCACTTCGAGCTCCGAAATGCCCGATTCGGAGACGAGGTCGATCAGAGTCTTCAGCTTACGTAGATCCATGGTGCAGCCCCTTTTGCTTTGAATACGTGAGGTGCCGGGGCGCGCGCGTCCCGGCTCGGGTTGGGTGTTGTCTAGGCGTTGACGGTCATCCGGCGCGGGAATCAGGCCGCGGACCGGGCAGCGAGCCGGTCGAGCGCGTATTCGAGCGCGTAGAGATAACCTTTCCAGCCGAGGCCGCAGATCACACCTTCGGCCTGGTCGGAAAAATACGAATGGTGCCGGAAGGGCTCGCGGCGATGCACGTTCGAAAGATGAATCTCGACGAACGGAATGCCGACGCCTGCCAGCGCATCCCGGATCGCGACGCTCGTATGCGTGTACGCGGCCGGGTTGATCAGGATGAAGTCGGTTTGCTCGGTGCGGGCCGCCTGAATGCGGTCGACCAGCGCGCCTTCGTGATTGCTCTGGAACGTCGCGAGTTCGACGCCGGCGTCCGCGGCACGGTCGGAGAGCGCCTGATCGATCTGCGGGAGCGTCACGCGCCCATAGACCTCGGGTTCCCGGGTGCCGAGAAGATTGAGGTTGGGGCCGTGCAGAACCAGCAGTCGCGTCATGGTCGCTTCTTTTTCCGAGGAATTGCGCGAACTTTAGCGCCGATTAGAGAAATTTGTCTAGTTTTCCGCAGAGAGGATATGGCCCCGACTACGTCTCCCCGCAGGGCTTTGAGCTGATCTCCAGTCAAAAGACATATTTCTCACGGGAAAAAGTGCCGTACTGCGCCTAATCTCGCGTCAAATGTTCCGCTATGTCAAAGCGCGTCGAGCGTGCGCCGCAGTTCGTCGGGCTTGATTTGGCCTAATTTTGTCGCACGAACGGCGCCGTTCGCGTCGATTACGACGGTGTAAGGCAAGCCACCCGCGTTGTTGCCGAACGCGCGCGCGACATCGGCGCCGCCGAAGCCGGCGATGTAGATCGGGTAATCGACGGGCACCTTCTTCAGGAACGTCTTGATGTTCGCGGCGGAGTCGACGCCGACGCCGACGAACTGGATGCCCTTCTTCGCGTACTGGCGCTGAAGCGCGGAGAGCTCCGGCATTTCCTCGACGCACGGGCCGCACCACGACGCCCAGAAGTTGACCACGATCGGCCGGCCCTTGTAGATGGCGAGCGACTGAGGCTTGCCGTCCGGGTTCGTGACCGCGGCCGACCATAGCTGGCCAACCGCGTTCTGCTTGCCGTTCACCGAAGCTGCGTCGGCTATGCCCGCGTTGCCGCTGTTTGCCCAATGTCCCGCGAGGACGCCGCCGCCGACGGCGATCGCCGCCACTGCCATGCCGACCAGAATCCGCTTCGTATTCATCGCTGCCGCTTTCAGGTTGTGGAAGAAGTGGCGCCGCTCGCGTCGATCAGCGCCTGCAGTGCCTGCGCGTTGGCGCGCGGCAGCCTTCCGCGCGCGTCGGCGCGTACGGCGCCACGCAGGTCGTCGGTATTGTAGAGCGCAACGTGGATGCCCACCGGCTCTTCGGTGCGCGACGGACGCCACATGAAGCTCAGCGTCTCGACGAACCCGCGCGCCGCGAAATGCCGCGTTTCCGATACGTCGTACTGCACGTTCGCGTTCAGGAGCCAGATCGCGACATCCTTCGCGTTGTCGCAGAAGATCTGCAGATGGATGTCGGAGTGCTCGCCCGCCGTGCCGTTGAGCACCGCGCCGGTCAGGAACGGATTGAAGGCTTCGAGCCGCTGCATCCATTCGAGCGCGATTTCCCGCAAGCGTCGCAGCACCGCCGGCTGGCTGTCGCTCTGAAAGAGGGCCTGATACTCGCGGATCTCTTCCTCGATCTGGTCGTTATCGGGCAGCCACGTGCCCTCGATGCGTGTTTCCCCCACCACCTGCCGGGCTGCCTTGCGTTTGGCGGTAGCGTAATCGAGGCCGTCCTCGGCGATCATCCTCGCCGCCGCGATGGCAATTTCCTCGCGCACGCGCTGGGGATCGAAATGGGATCTGCGAACCATTCATTAATGATACTAGAGTTCGCCCTGGGCTCCCGTCGGCGGCCGCGGACGGGCAGTGGCGGCGAGGCGCCGCAACGGGGCAGGGGAGCGGGGACATGCCGCGGGCCGCGTCGGGCACGGGCCTTTGAGCCAATACGGCTCGGGGCCTCGGGTACAATACCGGTCTTTGCTCCGGCGGCGCAGAACTGCTGCCGTTCCCGGCTTCCCCATCGCGTTCAACACGTTCACGACGCCCGCGCGGCGCGACAGGCTTATGCACATCCATATCCTCGGCATCTGCGGCACGTTCATGGGCGGACTCGCCGTGCTCGCGCGCAGCGCGGGTCACACGGTGACCGGCTGCGACGCCGGCGTGTATCCGCCGATGAGCACCCAGCTCGAAGCGCAGGGCATCCGCCTCATCGAGGGTTACGACGCGAGCCAGACCGAACTCAATCCCGATCTCTACGTGATCGGCAACGTGGTCGCTCGCGGCAATCCGTTGATGGAGGAGATCCTCAATCGCGGCCTGCCGTACACATCCGGTCCGCAGTGGCTCGGCGAGCACGTGCTGCGCGACAAGTGGGTGCTGGCCGTGGCGGGCACGCACGGCAAGACCACCACGAGTTCGATGCTCACGTGGCTGCTCGAAGACGCGGACATGAATCCCGGCTTCCTGATCGGCGGCGTGCCGCTCAATTTCGGCGTCTCCGCGCGGCTCACCGATTCGAGCTTCTTCGTGATCGAAGCAGACGAATACGACACGGCGTTCTTCGACAAGCGCTCGAAGTTCGTCCATTACCGTACGCGCACGGCGCTGCTCAACAACCTCGAATTCGATCACGCCGACATCTTCGCCGACCTCGCGGCGATCGAAACGCAGTTCCATCATCTCGTTCGCACGATTCCGGGCGTTGGCCGCATCGTCACGAACGGCCGCTCGGACGCGCTCGAGCGCGTACTCACGCGCGGCGTGTGGAGCGACGTGGAGCGCTTCGGCGTGGACGGCGGCTGGCAGGCGCTGCCCGCCGAAGAAGGCGTGGCCGTGGACGAGCGCTTTGCCGTCTATCACAGCGGCGAGCGCGTGGGCGTGGTGGACTGGCAGATTCAGGGCGAGCACAACCGCCTGAACGCGCTCGCGGCCATTGCCGCGGCGCGCAGCGTGGGCGTGCCGCCCGCGCAGGCCGCCGCCTCGCTCTCCACGTTCCGCAACGTGAAGCGCCGCATGGAAGTGCGGGGAAGCGTGGACGGCGTGACCGTCTACGACGACTTCGCGCACCATCCCACGGCGATCGAAACGACGATCGCGGGCCTGCGCACGCGCGTCGGCAAGGAAAACACGCGCATTCTCGCCGTGCTCGAACCGCGCTCGAACACCATGAAGCTCGGCGTGATGAAGGCGCAACTGCCCGCGAGTCTCGCCGACGCCGACCTCGTGTTCGGCTACGGCGCACCGGGCGGCAAGGACGCGCTCGGCTGGGATCTCGCCGGCGCACTCGCGCCGCTTGGCGAAAAGGCCCGCGCGTTCCACGATCTCGATGCGCTCGTGAAAGCGGTCGCCTCTGCCGCGCGGCCGGGCGACCAGGTGCTCGTGATGAGCAACGGCGGCTTCGGCGGCGTGCATCAGAAGCTGCTCGACGCACTGTCGGCACGGAGCGCAGCGTGATCGTCGTCTATCTGCACGGATTTCGCTCGTCGCCCCAATCTTTCAAGGCGCGCCTGCTGGCGGCGCGTCTCGCCGAACTGGGGCGCAGCGGCGAGTGGCTTTGCCCGACGCTGCCGGTTTCGCCATATGAGGCTATCGCGCTCGCCGAGCGTGAAATCGCCGAAAGGCTGAAGCCCGGCGAGCGCGTGACGCTCGTCGGCAGCTCGCTTGGCGGCTACTTCGCCACGCATCTCGCGGAAAAGCACGGCTGGCGTGCCGCGCTGCTGAATCCCGCCGTGGTGCCCGAGCGCGATCTGTCGAAGTATCTCGGCGAGCAGCCGCTCTGGCACGGCGGCGGCAGTATCGTCGTCGAACCGCGCCATCTCGACGAATTGCGTGCGCTGGCCGTCGCGACGGTGACGCAGCCCGCGCGCTACTATCTGATCGCCGCGACCGGCGACGAAGTGCTCGATTACCGCGAAATGCTCGCGCACTATCCGGGTGTGCCCACGCACCTGATCGAGGGCAGCGATCATGGCATCAGCGAGTTCGCCGATTACGTCGACGAAGTGATCCGTTTTTGCGACGCCGCCTGATGCGGGCGAACGCCTATATGTATACAGCACCGCTCGCGCGCAGCGCCGGCGGTGAAAGCAAGTCTGAACGAGAGTATTGAGTGAACGTTTTCTTTGAGGAATCGGGCAGTTTCAAGGCCGGCAGCGTGCTGTCGCGCCAGGGCGATGCGTTTCAGGTCGAGTTGCCGGGCGGCAGGCGCGCGAAGGTGCGCGCAAAAGACGTGCTGATCGAGTTCGAGAAGCCGGCCGCGGGCGAGCTGCTGGAGCAGGCCGACGCCGCCGCCCAGCAGATCGATCTCGATTTCCTGTGGGAGTGCGCGCCTGCCGACGAGTTCGCGTATACGGCGCTCGCGAGCGAGTACTACGGCGAAACCTATGGCCCCGTCGAGCGCGCCGCACTGGTGCTGCGCCTGCATGGTTCGCCGGTCTACTTCCGCCGCAAGGGGCGCGGCCAGTATCAGCGGGCGCCGGAAGAGCAGCTCAAGATGGCGCTCGCCTCGCTCGAGCGCAAGCGCCAGCAGGCGCTCGTGCAGGCCGGCTACGAAGAGGAACTGAAGGCGGGCAAGCTGCCCGAAGCGTTCAAGGGCAAGGCGCTCGGCCTGCTTGCAAAGCCCGACAAGAATTCGATCGAGTACAAGGCGCTCGAAGCGGCCGCGGCCGCGCGCGGCATTTCGATGCCGCGCCTCATGCTCGAATGCGGCGGCATCGCGTCGCCGCGCGCGCTGCACGAAGCGCGCTTCCTCGCGGACTTCTTCCCGCACGGCACCGGCTTCCCGGCCGTGGAAGTGGGCTCGCTGCCCGAGGACCTGCCCGACGCCGCCGAACACGTGCAGGCTTTCTCGATCGACGATGTCACCACGACCGAAATCGACGATGCGTTCTCGATCGAGCATCTGGCCGACGGCCGCGTGCGCATCGGCATTCATATCGCGGCGCCGGCGCTCGGCATCAAGCGCGGCGACACGGCCGACACGATCGCGCGCACGCGTCTGTCGACGGTCTACATGCCCGGCGACAAGATCACGATGCTGCCCGACGATTTCGTCGACGCCTTCACGCTGAAGGAAGGCGGGCTGCGTCCAGCGCTTTCGCTCTATTGCATCGTCAATCGCGAGACGCAGGAAATCGTCGCAACCGAAACGCGCGCCGAGCGCGTGTTCGTGAAGAACAACCTGCGCCACAACACGCTCGACGAAGTCGTCACCGAGGAAACGCTCGCGGCGGGCACGGGCGACTATCCGCACAAGGACGACATTGCCGTGCTGTGGCCGTTCGCGCAGGCGTTGTTCGAAAAACGCCAGCAGGCGCGTGCGGGCTATGGCCTGCGCCGCGAAGTCCAGCGCAACACCGACTTCAACTTCTACGTGGAAGGCGAGCACGTCACCATCACGCCGCGCCGCCGCGGCTCGCCGCTCGACATGATCGTCGCGGAGCTGGCCATTCTCGCGAATTCCACGTGGGGAGCATTCCTGCACGATCACGGCGTGCCGGGCATCTACCGCTCGCAGCGCGCGTTCGGCGCGCCGAGCGGCCCCAAGCGCACGCGCATGCAGACCAACGCCGCGCCGCACGAAGGCCTGGGCGTCGCGCAATACGCGTGGAGCACGTCGCCGCTGCGCCGCTACGTCGACCTCGTGAATCAGTGGCAGTTGCTCGCGTGCGTCGAGCACGGCGTGGCCGCCAAGCTCGTCGCGCCGTTCAAGCCGAAGGACGCCGATCTCTTCGCCGTCGTGCAGGGCTTCGACGAGACCTACACCGCCTACGCCGACCACCAGCGCCGCATGGAGTACTTCTGGTGCCTGCGCTGGCTGCAGCAGGAAATGCGCGGTGACGGCGGCCGTGAGCCGCGCCGCGAATTCCCGGCGACGGTCGTGAAGGACGATCTCGTGCGCTTCGAGGAAGTGCCGCTGCTCATGCACGTGCCCGCGCTCGGCGTGCATGCGCGCGGCACGCGCCTGATGATGGAAGTGATGTCGATCGATGAGCTGACCATCGAAGCTTCGGTGCGCATGCTGCGCGTGCTCGACGCGCCGGTCGTGACGAGCGGCGAGCAGGCCGAAGAGGACGCGGGCGAAGACGACGAGCTGATCGAGGCCGGCGACGAGTCCGCGCAAAGCGAAGCGGAAGCGGTTGCGGAAGCGGACGAAGCCGCGGGCGAGGCAAGCGACGCCCCCGCCGCAGAAGAACAATCGAGCGAGCAGCACGCAACGGAGCCGCGAGAATGAGCGTCAGCGACTCGTCCGCCGGCCGGCAGTTCGACCCGCAGGCAGACCGTTATGCCGTGATCGGCAACCCGGTGGCGCACAGCAAGTCGCCGTACATCCATGCGCAGTTCGCGCTGCAAACGGGCGAGCGCGTCGAATACGAGCGCCTCCTCGCGCCGCTCGACGGCTTCGTCGAACACGTGCAGGCGTTCCGGGCGGCGGGCGGACGCGGTCTGAACGTGACCGTGCCGTTCAAACTCGACGCGCATGCGCTCGCGCACAAGCTTTCGCCACGTGCGGCGGCGGCGGGCGCCGTGAACACCTTGCGCTTCGACGTCGACGGCATCTTCGGCGACAACACCGACGGCTTCGGCCTCGTGCGTGACATCGAGGTGAACCTCGGCGTTTCGCTCGAAGGTGCGCGCGTGCTGCTGCTAGGCGCGGGCGGCGCGGCGCGCGGCGTCGTGCTGCCGATGCTCGAGCGCCGTCCGCGCGAGATCACCATCGCGAACCGCACGGCGCCCAAGGCGCATGCGCTCGTCGAGCAGTTCGAAGGCCCGGCGAACGCGTTCGGCTGTCTGCTCAACGGCGGCGGTCCGCACGCCGTCGATCCCAGGCCCTACGACGTGATCGTGAACGCGACGGCGGGCAGCCTCGACGCCGCCTTGCCCGAGTGCGACGAGCGCGCGTTCGGCGCAGGCACGCTCGCCTACGACATGATGTACGGCGCGCAGTCCACCGTGTTCATGCGCCACGCGCAAACGCTCGGCGCGCGCGCGGCCGACGGTCTCGGCATGCTGGTCGAGCAGGCCGCCGAATCGTTCTTCGTGTGGCGCGGCGTGCGGCCCGAGGGCGCGCCGGTGCTGGCGGCGTTGCGGGCGCAATTGGCCGCGCAGCCCGCGTAGCGCCCACGCCTCTCGCAAACAGGGGACGACGTCATGCGCAGGCAGGCGATCGGTGCGCGAGGAACCGCAGCAGCGGCCGGCGGCGCGCTGCGCAAGCAGCGGGAAAGGCGCCCCGGCGTGCTGCGCTGGCTCACCTACGTCGTTTCCGTGTTCGCGATCGCGTGGATTGCCACGCAGCTCTTCTATGTCGCCCAAATCGCGCTGTGGAATTTCGTCGATCCGCAATCGACGGCCTTCATGCGCTCCGACGCGGCGCGTCTTTCCGCCGACCGCTCCGATCTCTCGATCCAGCACGAATGGGTGCCGTACGACCAGATCTCGCGCAACCTGAAGCGCGCGATCATCGCGTCCGAGGACGCGAACTTCGTCAACAACAAAGGCTACGAAACCGACGCCATCCTGCAGGCGTGGGAGAAGAACAAGAAGCGCGGCCACATCGTGCGCGGCGGTTCGACCATCACGCAGCAGCTCGCGCGCAACCTGTTCCTCTCGCGCGAGCAGAGCTACATCCGCAAGGGCCAGGAGTTCGTCATCACGTGGATGCTGGAGACGCTGCTCGACAAGGAGCGCATCTTCGAGATCTATCTGAATTCGGTGGAGTGGGGCAACGGCGTGTACGGCGCGCAGGCCGCCGCGCGCTATTACTACCGCACGGCGGCGGCGAAGCTCACGCCGTGGCAGTCGGCGCGGCTCGCGGTGATGCTGCCGCGCCCCAGGTACTTCGACGCGCATCGCAACTCGGCGTACCTCGCGCAGCGTACCGCGGTCATCGCGCGGCGCATGGGGGCGGCCGAGTTGCCGCACTGACGCCGCTGCGACGCCAATGAAAAACGCGCTGCTTCGGCAGCGCGTTTTGCTTTCGATTACCGGCGATATTCCGCTTACTGGCGCGCAAGCCGCGCGTTATCCGGCATCGGCATGTTGAAGTTGGTGCGAAAAGGATTGATGTCGAGACCGCCGCGCCGCGTGTAGCGCGCGTAGACGGCGAGCCGGTCGGGCTTGCACTCGCGCAGGATGTCCATGAAGATGCGCTCGGCGCATTGCTCGTGAAAGCCCGTGTGATTGCGGTACGAAATGATGTAACGCAGCAGTCCCGCCTGATCGATCTGCGGCCCGACGTAGTGGATCTGCACGCTGCCCCAGTCGGGCTGGCCCGTGACGGGGCAGTTCGACTTCAGCAGGTTCGAGACCAGTGTTTCTTCCACGGGGGCTTCGTCGAAAGCGGCCTTCAGCAGCGTCGGTTCCGGCTGATAGATCTCCGTGTCGAGATCGAGCCGGTCGAGCGAAAGCCCGTCGAATTCCTCGAACGGGATCTTGCCGAAGGCGCCCGGCTGTTCGAGCCGCAGGGAAACCGACGCGCCGCATGCGGCCGTCACGTCGCGCTTGATGGTGTCGCGCACGACCTCGGCGGATTCGAACGGCGTTTGCGCGAACGATCCCAGATAGAGCTTGAACGACTTCGATTCGATGATGTTCGGCGAGTCGGCGGGAATGAAGAACGTGGCGATCGCGATCTGCGGCTTGCCGCGCGCGTTGAGCCATGACAGCTCGTAGGCGTTCCAGATATCGCTGCCGAAGAACGGCAGTTGCGCGCCGATGCCGATCTGTTCGCGCGCGCCGGCGCGCGGGATCGGGAACAGCAGCGAGGCGTCGTACTGTTCGGTGTAGGCGGCGGGCTTGCCGAGCGGAGATTGGTCGGGAGTCATGATGCGTTGGCTTCGGTTGCGAGATTGGTCACGCCGGCTCGCCACGTGCCCGGTGGCCGTGACCGAGCGCGCGGATTCGCAGTGGCGGATCTGGTCGTCGAAGAAGAAATCGGGTTCGAACTCGCGCAGGAACGGGCCTTTGTCGAGTCCGCCGAGGAACATCGCTTCGTCGATTTCGATGTTCCACGCCATCAGCGTGCGGATCGCCCGCTCGTGCGCGGGTGCGGAACGCGCCGTGACGAGCGCGGTGCGGATGCGCATCTGCGCGTTGGCGCCGGCGAGCTTCTGCAGGCGGTTGAGCGCCGCAAGCAGCGGCTGGAGCGGACCGTGCGCGAGCGGCAGTTCGCGGTTGTCGCGCTCGTGGCTCACGAAGGCGCCGAGGCCATGGCTCTGGAAGATCTGCTCGGCTTCGTCGGAAAACAGCACCGCATCGCCGTCGAACGCGATGCGAATCTCGTGCGCGTTGCGTTGCGCCATTGTCGCCGATTCGGGGAAAACGCGCGCGGCGGGGAAGCCCGCGTCGAGCGCGCTGCGCACGTCGGGCGGATTGGCCGAAAGGAACAGCGACGCGTTGAGCGGCTTGAGGTAATGCCAGGGCTCGCTGCCGCGCGTGAACACGCCGCGCTGGATGTCGAGCCCATGCTCGCGGCACGAACTGAACGCGCGCAGGCCGCTGATGGGATCGCTGCGCGACAGGATCACGACTTCCACGTGATGCGCGCCGTTGTTGAGCGCGAGCAGCTTCTGGATGAGCGCGAACGCCACGCCGGGCCGCGCGGGCACGTTCAGGCGCTCGCGCTGGAGCGCCTCGTAGGCTTGCAGGTCGCCGGTCTCGAACACGCGGTTTTCCTCCTCGAAATCGAAGAGCGCGCGCGAGGAAATGGCGACGACGAGCTTGTCGGAGAGCGAAACGGACACGCTGGCCGCCTGTTATGCGAGGAACAACCGGTACGCCGGATTCTGCGTCTCTTCCCAGTGTGGGTACCCGAGCGTGGCGAGGAAGCGTCGGAACCCGGCGTCCTCGGCCGCGGGCACCTGGATGCCCACGAGAATCGAGCTGTAGTCCGCCCCCTGGTT
>NZ_FMYQ01000010.1 GCF_900096975.1 Paraburkholderia lycopersici | reverse complement strand
CGTTCGGGCAAGATCATGCGGCGCCTGCTGCGCTCGCTTGCGAAGGGCGAGGCGATCACGCAGGACGTTTCGACGCTGGAAAACCCGGCGATTCTGGAGCAACTCGGGGAGTCGATCTAGAGAGCTCACCGGTTAGAAGCACTCATTCATATAACGTCGATTACGACGCCAATCACCAGGAGACAACTATGAGCATTGCTAACAATATCAAGTATCCGAATCCAGCCCCTCTCGGGCTGGCCGGCTTCGCACTGACCACATGGCTGCTTAGCATGATAAACGCCGGGTGGTTCGCTGGCGACGGCATGAACCTCGTGTTGGCCTGCGCGCTCGCGTTCGGCGGAACTGCCCAGATGATTGCCGGTGTGATGGAGGTGCCGCGCGGCAATACGTTCGGGGTTACCGCGTTCGTGAGCTACGGTGCATTCTGGTGGTCGTTTGCGCTCTTCGTTCTGTTCCTGCACGACAAGGTCCCGGCGTCCTTTGTCGGGTGGTATTTGTGCATCTGGGGCGTATTCAGCTTCTACATGTGGCTTGGCACGTTTCGTTCGCCCGTGGCGCTGCAGATGATCTTTTTCTCCTTGTGGGTGACGTTCGCCCTGCTGGCTGTGGGCGAATGGACGGGTTCCGCGGCCGTACATCACGCAGGCGGCTACATGGGGCTGCTCACTGCGGTGCTTGCTTTCTATCTGTCGGCGGCAGAGATCCTGATCGAGGCATACGGACGCCCGATCATTCCGGTCGGGCGGCCTCGCGTTGCTGTCGCCGCGGCGCCGGCGCACTGACCTGGCGCCATTCTTTTCACCCAATGCGACGCGTAACGCCACTGGCAATTGAGCCTTGAATGCCGGCGTGCGCCAGACGGGAGCAGGTTCGTCGGACGCGGCCGCTTGCGCAAGTCTTCGCAAGCGGCCGCGTTGTCGTCTTCGCGGCGCGCGCATGTCTGACGCGGTCGCATTGAAAGCGATCCGAATACGCATGATAAAACTCGCAGATCTGATTCCCGGGGCCCTGGACCAGGCCGAACTGCACTGGCTCGCGATGCCGAACCGGCATTGGGTGCTGCTCTCGCGGCGGCGTGCGGCGATGATCGTCAACCGGGTGCGTATGCTCGCGTTTCTGTTCGCGGTGCTGACCCCGCTCTGGAGTATCGTCGACCTGGTCGTCTTCCCGTTTCCCCTGTGGTTCTGGCTCGCAATGGCGCGTATCTTCGCGAGCGTGATGTTCGCCTCGCTGCTGTTGTACCGGCCGAACGGCGAACTGGCCGATGCGTATCAGGCGATGGCACTGCTCTTCGCGGTGCCCACGGTGTTCTTCATCACGTCTTATGTGCTGCTCGGCCACTATCATCTTTCTGCGATTTCCGCCGCCATAGCATCGGGGTATGCATTCTTGCCCTTTGTGCTGGTGGCGGGCTTTTCGATTTTTCCCCTCACGCTGCTGGAGAATATCGTTTTCGCGAGTCCGGTTCTCATGGCCGAAGGGGCCGCAGGGTGGATGCGCTGGAGCGGAATGGACTGGCCCTCGTTCGCGGGGGCGTTCTGGCTGCTCGTGCTGATCATGGGCGTATCCGCGCTTGCGGGCATCAGCCAGCTTGCGTTCATGGTCGCACTTGTGCGGCAGAGCATTTACGACCCGCTCACCGGCGTGCTATCGCGCGGTAGCGGTGAAGAAATGCTCGATCTGCAGCTTGCTCTCGCAAGCCGCAGCAACGCACCGTTGACGGTCGTGCTCATCGACATCGATCATTTCAAGCAGGTCAATGACCGTTTCGGTCACGATGCCGGTGATCGCGTTCTCAAGCAGTTCGCGCACGGCTTCAAAACAGCGCTTCGGCGTGGCGACATTCTGATCCGCTGGGGCGGCGAAGAGTTTTTGCTCCTCATGAGCAACGTCGGCGTGTTCGAAGCCACTCGCGCCCTGCAACGCGTGCGGGAAGGGGGCATGGGCAAGCGGCCGGATGGATCGCCGCTCACGGCGAGCATAGGCCTTGCGGAACGGATCTCGGACGGCTGCGACGAGTGGCGCTCGCTCGTCAAGGCCGCGGACACCCGCATGTACGCGGCCAAACAACGTGGACGCGACTGTGTGGTCGCCGCGGGGTGACCCCCGCTTGACGTTCCGTCGTCAGACATGGCGCGAAGCGGCATGCCCGGTGCGTGGCCTGCGGGGGCGCCGCGCTGAGGATCGTTCGCAACGTGCGCTGCGGTGGAAAAGCGCTAAACGGGAAACGTGAAAATCACTGTTCTACCCGGGCAAATCGCGCGCTGTCTCCAGCCTGGCGCGCGGGCGCGGCGACAGGCATAGTCGCGCCGGGCGCGTCATTCGCTGGCGGCGTTCTGACTCCGAACGCCACGAGCAGCAATTCCAGAAGCAGGCGGACATGCTCGCCGCCGAGCGAATACAGAACCGAGCGCGATTCCCTGCGTGTCTGAACCAGGCCGGCCTTGCGAAGCTCCGCGAGTTGCTGCGAAAGCGCGGGCTGCTTGATGTCCAGCTGGTCCTCGATCTGTCCCACCGACTGCTCGCCTTGCGCGATCTGGCAAAGCAACTGGAGCCGGTTGGCATTGCCAAGCAAGCGCATGAGTTCCGCAGCCTCGCCCGCGTGCCCCTGTAGCGCTTCGAAGTCCTCCGGCGTGGTTCTCATGACGATTGCCGTTCCCGGAAATACCACGGTGCCTCGTCTTTTCCGCTTTGCAGGGCGCGCTCAAGCGAGACCGGAGCCAGTTCCAGCATCGGCATGCCTGCCTGCCAGCCTTCGGGCGTGGAGGCGCCGGTGCTGTCCGCGGCCTGCAGGGCGCGGACAAGGCGCAGTTGCTCCTCGACCGAGCGCCCCACGTTCAACGGATACCACGTGACCGCCCGGACTATCCCTTGCGGATCGATTACGTAGCTTGCCCTGATTGCCGCCGCATCGGGCGCAAGCGGGTCGAGCATGCCATAGGCCGTGGCGATGGCCATCGACGGATCTTCGATGATGGGAAACGTTACCGCGACGCCGAAGTACTCGCGGATGTCACGCAGCCAGGCAATATGTGCATAGAGGCTGTCGATGGACAGCCCGAGAAGCTTGCAGCCGATCGCGTCGAATTTGTCCTGCGCTTTCACGAGGCTGACGAACTCGCTTGTGCAAACAGGCGTGAAGTCGGCCGGATGGGCGAAAAAGAGCAGCCAACTGCCGCGGTAGTCAGCGAGCGTGCGTTCGCCGCAGGTGGTTCGGGCGCGAAATTCCGGTGCGGGATCGCCGATTCGGATGGCGCGGGTGGCCGTGAGGGGATCGTTCATGGTGGGCATTGTCTTCGTCGCAAGTATATCGGGGCGCGGGAGGGCCGTGTAACGAGACTTATTATTTCTTAATCTATGAAAATAAAACGTTTGCGTCGAGAGGGCGAATCGGCGCGGGCGGGTGTGCCGCGCGAGCCGGTGCGGCAGTTGGCCACGCTTGATCCGCTACTAAAAGTTACTCGATTACATAAAATGTGAAACTATCAGGGGCGGGGAGATATGTCGCCTCCGGGGTTTCACCGATGCAGTGGATCGAAACGCCAATCGTTGAATGCCGGTGCGCGACGCAACCCGCCGCAGGGCCGGAATCCGAGGATTCGGCTCGTCTGTTTTTTTGCGGAGCATTTCATGATCAACGATACCGTGGTCGAGCTGTCGCGGCTTCAGTTTGCCGCCACCGCGCTCTATCACTTCCTCTTTGTCCCGTTGACGCTGGGACTGACCTTTCTTCTCGCGGTGATGGAGACCGTATACGTCATCACCGGCAAGAAAATCTACCGGGAGATCACGCAGTTCTGGAGCGGTCTGTTCCTGATCAACTTCGCGCTCGGCGTGGCGACCGGGCTCACGATGGAATTCGAGTTCGGCACGAACTGGTCTTTCTATTCGGGGTTCGTCGGCGACATCTTCGGCGCGCCGCTCGCGATCGAGGGGCTGATGGCCTTCTTCATGGAGTCCACCTTCATCGGCCTGATGGCGTTCGGCTGGGACCGCCTCTCGAAAGCGCAGCATCTGACCGTCACCTATCTCGTGGCGCTCGGCTCCAACTTCTCGGCGCTCTGGATTCTCGTGGCGAACGGCTTCATGCAGAACCCGCAGGGCGCCTCGTTCAATCCCGTCACGATGCGCATGGAACTGACGAGCCTCGGCGCGCTCATCTTCAGCGACGACGCGCAAACGAAGTTCGTTCACACCAGCATCGCGGGTTACGTGACGGCCGCCATCTTCGTGACCGGCATCAGCGCGTACTACCTGCTGCGCGGCCGGCACGTCGAGATCGCGAAGCGCTCGTTCCGCATGGCGAGCCTGTTCGGCGTGCTTTCGGTGGCGGGCGTGATCACGCTCGGCGACGCACTGGGTTTCGTGGGCGGCCATGCGCAGCCCTCGAAGCTGGCCGCCATGGAAGCGATGTGGCAGACCGAGAAGGCGCCCGCGCCGTTCAACATCGCGACCTGGCCGGTCCAGGGCGAGCAGCGCAACGCGTGGAGCATCCAGATTCCGTATGTGCTCACACCGCTCCTCACCCATACGTTCGACACGACCGTTCCGGGCATCGACCGCATCGAGGCCGACGCCGCCCGGCGCATCAAGAACGGCATTCCCGCCGTCGAGGCGCTCAAGGTGCTGAGTTCCGATCCGGCCAATGCCGCGGCGCTCGCGCAGTTCAACGCGCACCGCGACGACCTCGGCTACGGCTTCCTCGTGAAGCGCTACGCGGACGGCCAGGACGTTGCGAACGCAACCGACGAGAACATCACCCGCGCCTCCCACGACGCCATCCCGAACGTCTTCACGATTTTCTGGGTGTTCCGCGCGATGGTGGCCTGCGGCCTGCTGATGCTCGCGTACTTCGTGATCTCGGTGATCCTTTCGCTGCGCGGCGACCTCACGCGGCACCGCTGGTTCCTGAAGCTGGCCCCGTGGATGATCCCCATTCCCTTCATCGCCTGCGAAATGGGCTGGGTCACGGCGGAAGTCGGCCGGCAGCCCTGGACGGTGTTCGGCCTGCTGCCCACGTGGATGTCCGCGTCGAGCCATAGCGTGGGCTACATGATCTTCTCGCTGGCGGGCTTCGTCCTTCTTTATACGATTTTCGCCGCAGTCGAAATCTTCCTGATGGTCAGGGCGGTCCGCAAGGGACCGGAAAGCCACGATGCCGACGGGCACGCGGGCGGCGAACTGGCTGCACTGGGCATCACGACGGTCAAGGAGCATTAATGGAACTCTATCTTTTCTTCAAGGTGCTCTGGTGGCTGCTCCTCGGCGTGCTGCTGATGGGGCTGGCGATCATGGTGGGTATGGACATGGGCGTGGGCGCGCTGCTGCGCTACGTCGGCCGCACCGACACCGAACGGCGCATCGCGCTCAATACGATCGCGCCGCACTGGGACGGCAATCAGGTCTGGTTCATTCTCGGCGGCGGCGCGATCTTCGCGGCCTTTCCGCTGATCTACGCGACCGCGTTTTCGGGGCTCTACATCGTCATGCTGCTGCTGCTGTGGACGATGATCGTGCGGCCGCTGGGTTTCGAGTACCGCAGCAAGCTGCCGACGGCCGGGTGGCGCAACGCGTGGGACTGGGCGCTCGTCGTGAGCGGCGCCGTGCCGATGATCGTGTACGGCGCCGGCATGGGCAACATGCTGATGGGCGTGCCCTTTCACTTTGGCTGGGACTTGACCTCGTTCTATACGGGCAGCTTCCTTGCCCTGCTCAATCCGTTCGCCGTCATGTGCGGGGTGCTGTCGCTGTCGCTGTCGGCCTGGATGGGCGGCGCGATGCTGATGGGCCGCACCGAGCGCGGACCGCTCTGGACGAGGGCGCAGCGCGCCGCGACGGTCGGCGGCGTGGTCGCGCTCGTGCTGTTCACGATCGGCGGCATCTGGGTGAGCCATCTGCACGGCTACCGCATCGAACATGCGCCGCTGCCGGGCGTCGCGCAGACGCCGCTGCAACAGAGCGTCGTGGTCGCCGAAGGCGCGTGGCTGGACAACTTCCACAGCCATCCCGTGTTGTGGGCCGTGCCGGCGCTCGCCTATATCGGCCTGCTGCTCGGTCTGCCCGCCGTCCGCGCCGGCCGCTCCACGCTGGCCTGGTGGCTCGGCGCGCTGGCCTGGATCGGCGTGATCGGCACGGCGGGCGTGAGCCTGTTCCCGTTCCTCATGCCGTCGTCGAGCGACCCGTCGCAAAGCCTGACCGTCTGGAACTCGGTGTCGAGCCGTAACACGCTCATGTGGATGACCGGCTGGACGGCGGTGTTCATGCCCGCGATCATCGCGTACACGAGCTGGGCGTTCTACGTCATGCGCGGCAAGGTGAAGGCCGAGCATGTGGAATCGAACCCGCACGCCTATTGAGGATTGAGGAATCCGTCATGAAAACCTTGATGCATTTTCTGTTGTTCATGGCCGTTGCGGTACTGGCCATCGTGTTCGGCGTGGTGGTCGGCGACTATGGCGCGTGGTACTTCTCCTGGCTCATCGGGACGGCCACGATCGTGCTGTTCGCCGTGGCCGGCGGCGTGCTGTTCGATACGCAGGAGAAGGGGAAAACCTGACGTTGCCGCGCAAGGAGGCATCCATGAAGATTTCGCTTGGGGCACTCGCGGGGCGGTGGAACCGTTCCGAGACATTTGCGTTTTACGATGCCGTCGCGCTTTCGTCAGTCGATGTCGTCTACATCGGTGCCGCCCTTCACGGCCCTCTGGGCGGCCTGCAACAGAGGGACTGCCTTGCCGTCGCGCGCGAACTCGCGTCGGGCGGCAAGGAGGTCGTGCTCTCGGTGCGCGCAGGCGCGGAAGTTCGGGACACCGAAGATTCTCATGCCTGGATCGAGGATTGCGGACTCCCGGTCGAAGTCGGCGACGCGAGGACATTCCGGTTGCTGGCCGGGAAGGTGCCGTTGGTCCTCGGGGCGGCCATGCCGTGCGTGAGCGGTGTGGAGCTCAGGCGGATGGTCGAACTGGGGGCGCGGCGCTGGGTGTTGCCGGCCGTATGCAAGGGCGAGGTCGTGCAGGCACTGGCCTGCGCGGGCGATGCGCGCTGCGAGATCGAACTGCCGGTGCTCTCGCCGCGCCGGTTTGCACGCTGGCAGTGTCGCGTCGAGGTTTGCGGTTATGAAGGATGGCCGCTGCACGCGATGCCGGGTTGCGATCTCGACGCCTCGCCGGACGACACCGCGCCCGACTGGGCGTCCGATCTGGACGAACTCCAGCGGGCGGGCGTGAGTATCCTGCGCGTCACGCCCCGCGATGCGGGGGACGTCGGGCTGTCCCAGACGCTGTGCGAGTGGCTGCGAGGCGACATCGACGCGCAGGCCGCATACGCGGAATATGCCGCTTCTCCCGAACGCAGCCGCGCGCGCGTGAGCGGCGCGCTGCACCCTTGGCAGCGGTGCCTCTTTCAGCGAATCTACGCGGGTGTCAGGTGATCTCGTGTTGTTCCTGTTGCGTGTCGAAGAGTACGCCGCCGGCGGTCGCGAACAACACGATCAACGCCGTACCGATCAGCCACGAGAAGTACCAGAGGCCGTAGTTGCCGACGACGACGCCGAGTACGATGGCACAGACGGCGATCGTGAGGTATAGCGTGAACTGCAGAGCGGTTTTCATTGTGTCTCCCTGTCCCGTCCAGGATCGTGGCGCCGCGCATGGCGGCATCGGCAACCAAGGATTATAGGAGCCGTTGCGCTCACCAGGTATTCGTATATGTCCTCACCACAGGCACAATCCCGGAAAATCGTCGACCGCTGGCTCGCCGGACGCGCCGCGTCTGTTCGCGCCGGCCTCGGCTGCGTCGTCGCGCTCGGCATGGGGTCCGGTTTGCTCGTGATGGTGCAGGCCGCATTGCTTGCCTGGACCCTGAGCGCCGTGGTGATGGACGGAGCGGGGCTTTCCAGCGTGTGGCCCGCGCTCGCCGCCATGCTGCCGGTCTTCGCCCTGCGCTTCGTACTGATCCGGCTGGCGGAGCGCACGGCTTTCACCAGCGCCGCCTCCATGCGGCAGGCGCTGCGCGGGGAGTTGTTGCGCAAGTTGCAGGCGCTCGGCCCGCTTTGGCTGCGCAGCGAAGCGACCGGGGCCCTCGCCACCCATCTCGTCCAGGGTGTCGAGGCGCTCGAGGGCTACTATGCGCGATGGTTGCCGGGACGCGCGCTGACGGTTCTGTTGCCGTTCGCCATCCTCATCGTCGTCTTTCCGGTGGACTGGACTTCGGGGCTCGTTCTGCTGATTACCGCCCCGCTGATCCCCCTCTTCATGATCTTGCTCGGCAAGGCCGCGGCCGAGGCGAACCAGCGGCAATGGAAACTGCTCGCGCGGCTGGGCGCCCGGTTTCTCGACTCCCTGCAGGGCATCACGACGCTGAGGCTGTTCAATGCGGGCCGGCGCGAGGCGGCCGTCGTCGCACGGCTGTCCGAGGCGTATCGCAGCAGCACCATGAAGGTGCTGAGAGTCGCGTTCCTGTCGTCGGTCGTGCTGGAATTCCTCGCGACGCTCGGCATCGCGGTCGTCGCCGTCCTCGTGGGCTTTCACCTTTTCTACGGAAAAATCCCGCTGCTGCGCGGGCTGTTCGTGTTGTTGCTCGCGCCGGAGTTCTATATCCCGCTGCGCACGCTGGGAAGCCAGTATCACGAGCGACTCGACGCGATCGCCGCAGCGGAGCGCATCATGGAAATACTCGATCTCCCCGAGCCGGTCGAAACCGGTGCGCGGCTGCCGTTGCCGGCCGCGAGCGGCTACACCATCCGCTTCGACGACGTGGCGCATGTCTGGCCGACCGGACAAACCGCGCTCGATGGATTGCAGTTCGTCGCGCAAGCCGGATGCATCACGGCGCTGGTCGGGCCGAGCGGCGCGGGCAAGAGCACGGTCCTCAACCTGCTGCTGGGCTTCGCGCGGGCCACGGCCGGAACGATTTCCATCAACGGGCAGCCGCTCGACGCGACCGATCCCGACGACTGGCGCTCGCGCGTTGCATGGGTCCCGCAGCGCGCGCACGTTTTTGCCGGCACGGTGCTGGACAATCTGCTGATCGCCCGGCCCGATGCCGACTTCGCCGCCGTGCGCGCGGCCGCTGCCAGCGCGGGCGCGGACGGGTTCATTCAATCGCTGCCGCACGGGTACGACACGCCGCTCGGCGAGCGAGGCGCGGGGCTTTCGGGCGGACAGATCCAGCGGCTCGCGCTGGCCCGCGCATTCCTGAAGGACGCCCCTGTGCTGCTGCTCGACGAACCGACCGCGAGCCTGGACGCCGAGACCGAGGCGTCGATCCACGATTCGCTGCGCCGCCTCGCGCGCGGGCGGACCGTGCTGTTGATCGCGCACCGGCTCGCGACCGCGGCCCTGGCCGATACGATCGTCGTGATGGAACAGGGGCGGGCCGTGCAGTCGGGAACGCACGAGCAGCTTGCGGCCGCGCAGGGCCTTTATCGTCGGCTCGTCGAGGCTGAAGCCGAAGCCGGCGCAGAAGCCGATGCGGAGGTCCGCACATGAAAACGATCCCACGCACCGCCCAGCCGGCAACCGACGACCGCGCCGTTGCACGCGCCGATCTGCGGCGGCTCCTTGCACTGTTTCGCCCTTACTGGTCGTGGATGGCGGCCGGCGCGGCGTTGTCGCTGGCGACGGTGCTGGCCAACGTTGCGCTGATGGCCGTTGCGGGCTGGTTCATCGCTTCGATGGCGCTGGCGGGCGTCACGCATCTTGCGTTCGACTATTTCACGCCGGCCGCGTTGATCCGCGCCTGTGCGATCGTCCGGACGGGCGGGCGGTATCTCGAGCGTCTCGTCACGCACGAAGCGACCTTGCGGCTGCTCGCGCGGCTGCGCGTGTGGTTCTATGTCCGGATCGAACCGCTCGCGCCGGCCGGGCTCGGACGCCTGCGCGGCGCGGACCTTGCAATGCGCATCCAGTCCGACATCGACAGTCTCAGCAATCTCTATCTGCGCGCGCTCGTGCCCGTGGTCGCGGGCGGTATCGGAACGCTGGTCATTGTCGCGATGGTGTCCGCGTACAGTCTTCCGGTCGCGGCGGTCGCGCTGCTGTTTTTGCTGCTGGCGGGAGCCGTGCTGCCTTGCCTCGGTTTTGCCTCGACGCGCGAACCGGCCCGCGCCGGCATCGCCTTGCGCGCGGAACTGCACGAAACCGTCGTGGACAGTCTGCAAGGTCTGGGCGAGCTCCAGGTCTACGGCGCGGCGCCCGCATACGCCCGAAAGGTCGACCAGCTATCGGGGCAGTTGGTCGGCCAGCAGAGAAAGCTTAGCGATGCCAGGGGAATTTCCCAGGGCGCGCTCGTTGCCTGCGCATCGGTCGCGATGTGGTGCGCGTTGCTGCTCGCCGTTCCCCGGCTCGCGTCTCCTTCGCTGTCGCCCGCCGACGTGGCCATGCTGGCGTTTCTCGTGCTTGCGAGCTTCGAAGCGGTCATGCCGATCCCCACGGCGCTCCAGCTCGTCGGCGAGAGCCTCGCCGCAGCGCGTCGGATCTTCGATCTCGCTGACGCGTCGCCGCCGGTTCAGGACCCGCCCGCGCCTCTCCCGCTTACGGCGCAAAACGATCTGGTGGTGCGCCATCTGGGGTTCCGCTACGACGACACGCTCCCGTGGGTGCTGCGCGATCTTTCGTTCGATCTTCCGGCGGGCGGGCGACTTGCGATAGTCGGGGCAAGCGGCGCCGGCAAAAGCACGCTCGTGCAACTGCTGCTGCGCTTTCTGGAATATCCGACCGGAAGCATTGAACTGGGCGGTGTGGAACTGCGCGAGTGCGCGGCCGAAGCGGTGCGCGCCCGCATTGCCGTGGTTTCGCAGGATACGTATCTCTTCAACGACACGATCCGGGCCAATCTGCTGATCGCGCGCCCCGATGCAGATCAGGCGAGCCTCGAGGCGGCGTGCCGCGACGCGCAGCTGCACGAGTTCATCTGCGGTCTGCCGCAGGGATACGACACGCCGGTCGGCGAAGCGGGCGCGAGGCTGTCGGGAGGGCAGGCGCGGCGGCTTGCGATTGCTCGCGCGCTCCTGCGTGACGCGCCCATTCTGGTGCTCGACGAGCCGACGGAAGGTCTGGACACGGTGACCGGGCAGGCCTTGATGAGCGCCATCGTCAGGCTGATGGCGGGGCGCAGCGTCGTGCTCATTACGCACGAGCTCACGGACGTCAGCCGCGAGTTCGACAGGATTCTCGTGCTGGAGGGATCTCGGGAGACGCATTGACGCCGGAACCGGCGTTCCGCTTCGAACGGCAGATGCCGGGTACCTCAGCGCATGCCCGCGCGGGCTATCGAACAAAGTCGTCGTTTAGAACGATTCGATATATGAATATGAGAAAAAACGATAAGCGCCCGCTTAACTTGACGCCGGACAAAGCCGGCACTGACCAGGATGGGAGAATTATCGCCAGCGCGGGTCTTTTCTGGCGGTTCTCCGCCGGTCCTGCTGAGGCGCATGGCCGTCGTTGACCGCCGCAAACGCGTGTTCCTGCTCTCCCTAAAACAAGAACATCGGGTGTCCTGACAATATGAACCGTCGATTGACGCGCTGGTTTTCGCGCAAGCCTGGAAGGCCACGCGCCTGGGTCTTCGCGCTACTGGCGGCCCTTGGGCAATGCGCGATGGCCGCGCCCGCCCGGACCGCCGACGCCGATCTTGTCGCACATGGCGCCTATGTCGCCCGCGTGGGAGACTGCGTGGCCTGCCACACGGCCCCGGGCGGCAAACCGATGGCCGGCGGGCTTGCGCTGAATACGCCGTTTGGCGCCGTCTACTCGACCAACATCACGCCGGACGAGGCAACCGGCATCGGCCGGTATACCTTCGCAGCGTTCGAACGGGTCATGCGCAAAGGCGTTGCCGCCGACGGGCACAACCTCTATCCGGCCATGCCCTACCCGTCGTACGCGAAGATCACCGACGACGACATGCAGGCGCTGTTTGCGTACCTGAAGCACGGGGTCCAGCCGGTTCGGCAGGCCAACCGCGCGCCCGGCATCGGGTGGCCGTTCAACATGCGTTGGGGCCTTGCGCTGTGGAACGCGCTGTTCCTCGACGACGCGCCTTTCAGGTTCGATCCGGCTCATGACGCGCAGTGGAATCGGGGCGCCTATCTGACGCAGGGCCCCGGACACTGCGGCGCCTGTCACACGCCGCGCGGCATCGCGTTCGAGGAGAAGGCGTTGTCCGATGCGGGCAGCGATGGCCGCCTCTATCTGTCGGGCGCGACGGTGGAGTCGTGGCACGCGATCGACCTGCGCAACCTGTGGACGGTGGACGATCTCGTCGCGCTGCTCAAGACCGGGCAAAACCAGTACACGTCGGCGGCCGGCGGCATGACCGACGTCATTCACCACAGCACGCAGTACATGAGCGACGCCGACCTGAAGGCGATGGCCGTCTACCTGAAATCGCTGCCGGACGGAGCGGCCGGGCCGGCTGCGGAACCCGCACCGGCGGCGGCCGAACCCGCCGGACTTTTCACGTCGAAGGGCGGGCTCGGATACCTGCAGTTTTGCGCTTCCTGTCATCAGACCGACGGACGCGGCTTCGCGTCGGCGTTTCCGCCGCTGGGCGGCAACCCGGCCGTGCTGTCGGATAACCCCGAGTCGCTGATCCACGTTGTGTTGACCGGCTGGAAGTCCGCGCAGACGGCAACGTATCCGCGGGTCTACACGATGCCGGCTTTCGATCAGTTGTCGGACCAGGAGCTTGCCGACATTCTGACGTTCGTGCGTACCGGTTGGGGTGGCCGCAAGGACGCGATCACCGCGTCGCAGATCGGCAAGTTGCGCGGCAGGATCGTGTCCGCTCCGGCCGGCGCGCCGGACTACGCGACGCCGCGTTTTGCGTCGATGCTGGACCAGCCCAACGCCGTGCAGCTCGTGCGCGGCATGCGGCTGAACATGCAGACGAAGGCGCTGCTGCCGCGAAACGTCGGCGACTCGCTGAACTGCGCGAGTTGTCACCTGAACGGCGGGACGGTCGCGCTGGCGTCGCCGTATGTCGGTCTTTCCGCGCAATTCCCCAGCTACGCTTCCCGCGCGGGCAAGGTGATCTCGCTGGCAGACCGCATCAACGGCTGCTTTGTGCGCTCGATGAACGGCAAGGCGCTCCCGGTCGATTCGGCCGACATGAAGGCCATGGTGGCGTACTTCGACTGGATGAAGAACGGCTACCACATGAAGGACAAGATCCCGGGACGCGGCACCGGCAAGATCGACGACACGCTCCGGCCCAATCTCGCGCACGGCAGGCAGGTGTACGCCTCGCAATGCGCCTCGTGTCATGGCGCGAACGGGGAGGGCACGAAGCGCGCCGACGGTTCGTCTGTCTATCCGCCGCTGTGGGGCGACCAGTCGTTCAACATCGGGGCGGGGATGGCGAGACGCTATACGGCGGCGGCCTTCGTGAAGAACAACATGCCGATCGGTGCGCATAACCGGTTCCCGCTGGCCCAGGGCGGACTGAGCGATCAGGACGCGGTCGATGTCGCGGCTTACTTCACCACGCAGCCTCGCGCGGATTTTCCGCCGAAGATCCACGACTGGCCGAACGGCGGCAAACCGAAGGACTCGCGTTATTGAAACCGGCAAGCCGCGATGGAACCGTTCGCTTTCCGTCGCGGGTTTTACTGCCCAGGTAGTTAGCGTTCCTCAGTACGTTAGACGAGCAACGTATCGGTCCACGATCCGCGGATCGGATACGCGACGTTCGCCGTGCCCTCGGGCGCGTACCGCAGACGGACGATTGCGGGGCCCGCATTTGCGGGACTCGCATCATGGCGGGCTAAGGGGCGCGTCCGCTACGGTCGCCGGCCGTGCCCATCCTTCTCGAAGCGGGTTGATCGCCGACCCGACTTACCGCATGCCGCCACTGGCGACGATGTGTTCCCCCGTCAGCCATCCGGCATCGTCCGATGCGAGGAAAACCACGGCCGACGCAATGTCATCGGGCTGCCCCACGCGGCCGAGCGGCGTCTGGCTGATCGCAACGGTCTCCAAATCCGACCCGATGACTCCCGCGCTGTGCGTGCCCTCGGTCACCACCACGCCGGGATTGATCGCGTTCACGCGAATCTTTCGCGGTCCGAGTTCGCGTGCGAGCACGCCGGTGATCGCATCCACTGCACCTTTCGTGCCGCTATAGACGGCGGTCGCCGGCGGCGTAACGGTCGTGACGACCGAACTGACGTTGACGATGCTCGCGCCCTCGCCAAGATGCCTGACGGCCGCCTGCGTGGTGAGCAGTACGCCGAGCACGTTCGTGTCGAACTGCCTGCGGTACTGCGCCTCCGTGATCTCTTCGATCGGCGCGAACTCGTAGATGCCGGAGTTGTTGACCAGTATGTCGAGCCGACCGTACGTTTCGATTGCCGTGTCGACGATATCTTGCGCGCCGGAGGCCTTCGACACGTCGCCGCCCGCGCAAACCGCCTTCCCTCCGGCGGCGGTAATCGCGGACACGACCGCGTCCGCGCCCGCCTTGCTGCTCGCGTAGTTGACGACCACCGAAGCCCCTTCCGCCGCGAGCGCCTTCGCGATAGCCGCGCCGATGCCTTTCGACGCGCCCGTGACAACCGCCACCTTCCCTGCAAGCTTGCCCATCATGTTTCCCCTCAGCATAAGTCGCATCATCGATTGAACCCGGCGTCCTGGCTTGCACGAAGCAATCGGCCGGCACTGAGTGCGAATGTAGAGGTCCGCGCCGCCGCGATAAAGCGGCCTGGCGCGAATTGACTGGCAGGATCAGCCGAACAATCGCGGTTTCCGGCATAGACTCTTTCATGCCGTTGCATCTGCCATGCCCTTCAAATAATCCGCTTCGCGCCGTTATAACGGCTTCGCATGCGCCATTCGGCAGAATTTTCACGAAAACCCCAATGAAGCTTAGCCGTAAGATTCCCCTTGCTTTTGCTGTTTCCCTCACGCTCATGTCGGCGGGCGCGTTCTATGGCATTCATGCCCTCGACCGTGTCATCGAGACTTACCGGACCAGCGTGCAGGACGCCGCCGCGAACGAACGCATGGCGTCGGCGACGCTCGTCGAATTCAAGCTCCAGGTGCAGGAGTGGAAAGACACGCTGCTGCGCGGCAAGGATCCGCAAAAGCTCGAGCACTACTGGAGCGCATTCGAAAAGCGCGAGCGCACCGTCGATGAACTGGCCGCTACGCTCGAAGCGAAGCTGCCTGGGGGTGAGGCGCATACGCTCGTCGTGCAGTTCGCGGCGGCGCATGCCGCGATGGGCCAGGGCTATCGCAAGGGATTCGCCGCGTTCAAGGCGGCCGGCGCCGACCCTGTGGCGGGCGACGCCATGGTTGCGGGCGTAGACCGTGCGCCGGCCATGCTGCTGGACCGCGCCGCGCAGACGATCGCTGCCGACAATGCGCGTATCGCGGCCGGGGCCGCCGCCGACGCGAAACGCGCCACGGTTCTCAGCGCCCTGATCACGGCGCTCGTGTTCGTGCTCGGACTCGCGGGCGGCGTCGTATTCAGCCGCACGGTGACGAAACCGCTCGGCCGCGCGGTGGCATTCGCGCGGGATGTGGCGAACGGCGACCTTTCGACCGACCTCCATGCCCGCGGCGACGACGAGACGGCCGAATTGCTGTCCGCCCTCGCGCAGATGCAGGAAAGCCTCGGGCGCGTGGTGAGCGAAGTCCGCACCAACGCCGAAGGCGTCGCGACAGCGAGTGCGCAGATCGCGGCCGGTAACCTGAATCTGTCGCAGCGCACCGAGGAGCAGGCGGCGTCGCTCGAAGAGACGGCCGCGAGCATGGAGGAGTTGACGTCGACCGTGCGCATGAACGCAGGGAACGCGAAGCAGGCCTCCGGGCTTGCCGGCGCTGCGGCCCGGACGGCCGCGCAGGGCGGCGCGGTGATGCGCGAAGTCATCGGCACGATGCGTTCCATCGCCGACAGCTCGAACAAGGTCGGCGAAATCATCGGACTGATCGACGGCATCGCGTTTCAGACCAACATTCTCGCGCTCAACGCCGCGGTCGAAGCCGCGCGCGCGGGGGAGCAGGGCCGCGGCTTTGCCGTCGTCGCCGGCGAGGTCCGCACGCTCGCGCAGCGCAGCGCGTCCGCTGCACGCGAGATCAAGACGCTCATCGCGCAATCGACCAGGCACGTGGCGGCCGGGTCGTCGCAGGTCGCCGGCGCGGGACAGATCATCGACGAGATCGTCGAGTCGGTCCATCGTGTCACCGGGATCGTTGGCGAAATATCGACGGCCTCCAGCGAGCAGTCCACCGGCATCGAACAGGTGAACGTGGCCGTCACGCAGATGGACGAGGTTACCCAGCGAAACGCGGTGCTCGTGGAAGAAGCGTCGGCCGCGGCGCACGCGCTGGCGGAACAGGCGCACTCGCTACGTCAGTCCGTCGCGGCGTTCAGGCTGCGCGACACCGCGATGGGCTGAACGACGGACGCTCACGTGGCGCTGCCCGCCACGTCAGACTGTCCCGAAAGCGAGTTCCTCCAGTGTTTCCCGGTTCTTCATCCCCTTGAGCCGATCGAGATGCAGGCGCAAATGGCTGACGGTCCTCGACCATTGTCCGCCCCGTGAATCGAGTTGCTTCGCCTTGGTATAAAGCATGGAGGCATTCAGGCTGTCCCCGACCAGCAGCAGGGCTTCGGCGAGCGTAGCCGTCATCCAGTAGCTGACGTGCTGCTCGAGGGCGAGCGTCGGCGTGATTCCCCTTTGATCGAGCAGGTCGAGCGTTGCACGGGCCTTGCCGCGCGCGTCTGCGCTATTGCCGAGCCACAAGGTCGTCGCCGCGACGTTGATCATCAGGTAGTAACTGTCCGAGGCGCCAGGCAAAGTCAGGCCGTAGGTCTGACAGGCCAGCTGCAGGTCGCGGACATTCTTCGTGTGCATCCACTTGTTCTTGTAGGCACCGCCGAGTATGCCGACGGTTTCTGCATCGAGACGCCTCGGATTCCCGTTGCGCAAGGGCAGGAGCAGACGCACGGCCTGGTCGATGTGGCCGGTGCGGCTGAAGTACAGGGCGCGTACCTGGACGACCCGCCGGTTGCGCGGGTAGCGGTCGATGGCGGCCCGGGTGAACGCGTCGGCGTTGGGCGCCTGACAGTCGATCAGCCGTTCGCCCGCAAAGGCTGCCGTGGAGGCATCCGCCAGGAGTGGCGCAAGGGTGTTGTGTGCCGCGAGTGCCAGGATCGCGTCGCGGGTTCCGCACGCGAGCGAGCGCAGCACGGGGGTGCGGCCGGACCAGTCGTTCCAGCCCGGTACGTGTGCGTCACCGGCGCAGGGCGCGGCGGCCAGATACCATTCGATCCAGATCTGCAGCAGGGCGACGAGGGTGGCTTCCTCGTCCGCGCTGATCGGCCGCTCCAGATGGCGCGCTTCGTTTGCCAGTCTTCGAATGGCATGGCCGCACAGCAGGACCCCGTCGTCGATTCTGCCGGTGAGCGCCAGTGCATCGAGGTTCTCGATCACCGTTTCCGCCGGACGGAGGCGGAAAGCCTGCATGGCGTTGGCTGCCAGTCCTTCGAGCATGCGGCCGGCGTAAAACGCCACGGCGTCGGGCAGGCAGACCGTCTGCAGTTTGGCCAGCTTGGCGAGTTCGTCGAGCAGGGTTTCTGCCCCGACGCGAACCTGCCCGCACAGGCTCAGGACCGGTACATCGGGAAGGTGCCACGTTACCGGCAAGGAAGAAGGTGACGTCATTGTGAATACTGGCGTACGGGTTTGAGGCGGCGAGTTCTGCGGCGCGCGAACGCCGCGACGTCAGTCCAGGGCTACGTATGTTTTCGCGAAGATACTTTCCGCCACGATGGACTGATCCGCCGGTGCATATTGCACGAGCCAGTCCCCGGCCTTGCCTCGCAATACGCCACGTGCGCCCAGCGTGACTTCGAACTCGTCGGTCATCTGTTTGGCCCACACCACATTGGCCCTGCGGCGATAGTGTCCCGATTGCCCCTGGATGGTGGGCGGGACCGCGATATAGGCCGTATCGAAATGCTCGCGGCCGACCGGCCAGCGATCGCCGGCAGGCCCTGTCACCAAGGCATCGCCGGGCGCGTAGGCGATGTCGCCTTCGAGTGTCGCCAGCACGCCGCTGGCGGATGCGATCTCGACGAGAAGCGTGTCCTGCCGCTTCGAGTAGCGACGGGCATTGGCGTCGCACGAGAGATCAGGTTTCATGGTTCTTTTGAATGAGCCGGGCCGGTTTTGGGGAAAGATTTACGGCGTCCGTGGACAATGCTACGCTCGACCGGCTCGCCGGCAACGACCGGCGGTGGTATTGCGCCAATTATTATTTCACATATAAGACATCTCGCAGATGCGCCTGGTAGACCAAATTTGCAAAAACGTATGGATAACGTTTCGTCGCTGCTTCGGGGGGGAGCCGGCCATTCCGGACAGGGTTGCCGCGTCCGGCGCGCGCTACTTGCATGTCTTGCCCGCAGTGGCGCTGCCGGAGTCGATCGACAGGAGGATCAAGCATGCGCTCGCACGGCGGGAGGTCATTTCCGAACGCTATGCGATGCGTTATCGCAGCGGCTTCCTGATCAATTTCGGTCTCGGCGTCGTGGCCGTGGCTGCGGCTGCGGCTGCCCTTCCGCTGGTGCTCCCGGAAGAATTCGCGCATGCCTACGGTTGGGCGTGCACGGTTCTTGAAGCCGTCTGCATCCTGTGCATCCTTTTCGTCTATATGCTCGGCCGGGAGCATGCGGGCGCTCACCGGACGTCTGACGCCGGGCGAGGCGCCCGGGCGCACGCCTGCACGAAACGCCCTTTTCGCGCGTGGCTGGCCCGGCACGGCCTGGCGCTCGATCAGGCGTGGCGGCGGAAATGGGTGACGAACCGCGTTCTGACCGAGCAACTGCGCTATGCCGGGCTGCTGCTCGCGCTCCCTGGTGGTCCGGTCGATGTCCAGCCGCTCTCCGGAGCGTTCCTCGACAAGCGCTTCACGGACCCGTTCATCGACTGGTACCGGGGAATCGCCGGGGCCGTTCCGAAGACCCGGGTATCGGCGGAAGGCGTGACGCACTATTGCGCCTACAGTCTTGCGATCATCGACCAGCAACGTATCTATCACGCCATCAACGCGGCGCGATGCGAGCGCATCCATCATCGCCTGCATCGAATCGCGTTCCGATGCTTCCTCGCCACGATTGCGATCTGCCTCGCGCATTTCTTCTGGCATTCGCCCTGGTTGTCGTTCTTCGCCGTCATGCTGCCGACCGTGGCTGCGGCTTGTCACGGCATTGTGAGTGCCGGCGAATTTGCCACGCTTCACCAGCAGTCCGAAGAGATGTGCGAGGAACTGACCGTGCTGCGTGACCAGATAGCAGGGATCGGCGCCAATGGCGAGCCGGGCGCCGAGCAGTTGCACAACGCCATTCAGGCGTTTTATCGCCTGGTGACAGGGGAAGCCGCGGGGTGGCATGTTGCGCTGCGCACCAAGGATATTCACGCGGGCTAGCCGCTACGCGCGCGTTGCAAGCCGTTCAGTCCTGCAGATCCGTCGATCATGCAGGCAAATAAAAACACGAAGTCTTCGGGGAAAACGGATGTCCGGGGTCAATGGCACGCAGGGCCAAAATGCAAACTCGTTGTCATCGGCATGCCCGTATTGCGGCAGCGCCGACCTGGTCTTCAAAAGCAAGGTGGCGTTGTGGGAATGCCAGCAATGCGAGCAACGCTTTCCGGGATCGGCCGGAACGCCCGCCAATCGTTCGGATAGCCAGGCGACCCGTCCACAGTACATTTTCTTCAGCTACGCCCACGACGAGAACCGCGAGCTGGTCGAGATGTTCAAGGCCGATCTCGAGAAGCGCGGACACCGGATCTGGTTCGACGCGAAGGACATCGGCACCTGGGATAACTGGAAAGGAAGCATTACCCGCGGGATCGACTCCAGCAACATGATGGTGGCGTTCATGTCCCGACACGCCCTGCGCGATCCGGGCGTGTGCCGGAATGAAATTGCGCTGGGACTCAACCGTTTTGGCACGGTATATCCGGTCGTTCTCGAAGCCGCCCTGGAAAACGATATTCCGCTCACATTGCGGGAGCTTCAATGGCCGGATCTGCACGAGTGGCGCGATATCCGCGCCGGCAATGTGCCGGGCGTGGAATGGAACCGCTGGTACGAGTCGCATCTGATTGAACTGATCGGCAAGATCGAAGGCGAGGCGGGCGCTTATGCAAGCGAGATCGAAGCCCTTCGCGATGTTCTGCGGCCGACCGGCTTCGAGTCGCGCATTGCCGAACATCTGGAAGACTTCGTCGGCCGACAGTGGGTGTTCGATGCCTATCAACATTGGGTGGATCATCAACCGGCATCGCGGCTTTTCTGGATCAAGGCGGGCCCCGGGACCGGCAAAACGGCACTGGCGGCCAATCTGGCCACACGCAATCGAAATACCGTCGTGGCGAACTGGTTTTGCAGCACCAACGGCGCGGCGTTGCGCAGCCCCGAGCGGGCCGTGCGGAGTCTGGCGTATCAGCTCGCGCTGCGGCTGGAAGACTACAGGGTGCGTTTGCTGCGCGCGCTGGGCATCAGTGCGCATTCGGTGGCCGATCGACTGGACGACAGCCGCAAGGCGCTGGACAAGCTGAATCCCCATGAGTTGCTCGACCTGCTGGTCATCGAGCCGCTGGGCAAGGATCAACTGATCTGGCGCGAGCACAAGCTGGTCATCCTGATCGACGCGCTGGACGAAGCGACGGATGAGGCGGGCAACAATCCGCTGGCGGACTTTATTGCCCAGGATCTGGGTCGATTGCCCGACTGGGTTGGGCTGGTTGTGACGAGCCGCCCGGAATCCGCCGTCGTGTCGCGACTCCAGCGATACAGACCCTTCGAGCTTGATGCTCAGGATGAGCGAAACCGGGCGGATCTGCGGGAGTGGTATGCGCGGCATCTGGCCAACCGGCCGGAAATTCTGGCCATGCCGGCTGCGCAGCAGCAGCGGATGCAAACGCTGCTGATCGAGCGGAGTGAAGGCATGTTTCTGTACCTCGTCGAGGTCGAACGCGGATTGCACGACCAGGTGCTGGATCCGGGGCAGCTCCAGACAATCGATGCGGGCGTGCCTGGGCTGAACAGTCTCTATCAATTGAGCTTTCAGCGTCGATTCGGGCGCGCGCCCGAACATTACGAAGACGGGGTTCGGCCCCTGCTCCGGCTGCTTGTGGCTGCGGGCGATCCGTTGCCAGAGAGTCTGGCCATTGAGGTGTTGCAATGGAGCCAGGAGCAGTTCCACAAACAGCGCCGGGCGTTAGGAAGCTACGTGATCGACTCGCGGCTGGGCATCTCCGTGTTTCACAAGACCTTGATCGAATGGCTAACGGACTCGGAGAACAATGCTTTCTTCGTCGATGCGCGGGAAGGGCGTCAGGCGATCGCGGACGTTCTGTTTCGTGAGTTGACCGGGAAAGCCGCGTATCACGTAAGGTGGCATACGTGCGCAGCAAGCTGGTTGCCAAAGTGGTTGCCGACGCTGAGCCAGCGCGGCCAGATCAAGGCGAGTCACGATCTCGCCGTTTATCTCGATGCTTATGGCCGCTATGGCGATGCCGTGGGAGTCTTTCGGCGGATTGCAGAAAATGTTTCGTCATCGTCTGCCGAAATTGACCAAAACGCCGTGCCTTTGATTAATTTCGCCTGCACGCTCGTACGAAACGGTGATCTTGGGGAAGCGGAGAAGTTATTTCGCCGGCTATGGGCCGCCTATACCGACAAAGGCTCCATTCCCGAAGAAGTCCTGTTTGGTCTCGCCTATGTGGCAGACGCGCTAAATCGTCTTGAGGAAGCCGGGCAGCTATATCGCATGCTGCTGGAAATGAACCGGAATACATTGCGCGCGGCGGACCCGCACATGATCGAAAATCTCAACAATCTGGCGGGCGTTGAGGAAGCGTTGGGGCATGTCGAGGTCGCCGAAAAGCTGGCCCGCGAGGCGATAGAGCTGGTACAAGCATTGCCGGACGAACATTTTCTTGCTCCGGCACCGTACAACACACTAGCGAACATCCTGGCAAATCAGCGGCGCTATGCAGAAGCCGAACCTCTGTATAGAAAGGCGCTCGATCTGGCAAAGACCGGATTGCCGTCCGGTCATCCCATGATTGCATATAGCTTAAATAATCTTGGACACGTATTAAGCTATCAAGGCCAGAAGGCGGAGGCCGGGCAGCTATATCGTCAGGCGCTGGACGTCACTTCCGGGACGCTGCCGGCCGCACATCCCGACAGGATTGGAACCATGGCCAATCTGGCAAGTGCACTGGTGGCGCAAGATAAATACGATGAAGCGGAAAAGCTCTGCCGAAGCGCCATGGACCTTGCTGAAGGGGCGCAGATACCTGCGGGCACATTGGGTGTGGTTAAACACACTCTCGGCAACCTGTTCTATCAGCAGGGGCGATATGCCGAGGCGGAGCCGTTCTACCGTCAGGCGCTGGAACTGGAAAAAGAGGCGTGCTCGAACAATGACGAGCAAATGGTCGGTAGCCTGATTACCCTTGCCGATGTTTTGGACAAGCAAGCACGCTATTCCGAATCGGAGCCGCTCTATCGGCAGGCCTTGGCGTTGAGGGAAAAGCTGACCCCTGATGCGAAGGCCGAGATCGCTACCTTGCAGAATAGCCTTGCGACCACCCTGTTCAGGCTTGGGCGTCATGAAGCTGCCGAGCCGTTGTATCGGCTCGCGCTAAGGATGAGACGCGATGCGCTGCCCGCAAGCAGTCCCCTCCTGGCTTCGAGTTTGAACAACCTGGCGCAGATCCTTTTCAAACTCGGGTCTGTAGACGAGGCAGAAAGTTTGCATCGCGAGGCATTGGCGCTGCGACAGCAGTTTCTGCCGGAGGGCGACGCTGCGACCGCCGCCAGCATGCATAAACTCGCAACCGTGCTTGAGCACAAGGCGCAGTACGGCGACGCCGAGCGCCTCTATCGCGAGGCCTGGGAGCAAAGATCGGTTGCCCTGCCCACCGGACATCCCGGGATCGAAGAGAGCCGAAAGGGCTTGATCCGGGTACTCAACGAGCAAGGTCGCGCCAGTGAAGCGGACTGCCTTGCGGCATCCCGATCGTAAGAGAGGTGCGCAGGACCGCTTGTTCCATGCGTTCATCTGCGTGCCGCGTGCACGCAGAAATCCGATCCCGCTGTCCAGGTCGTGGAGCCGGTCGTATCGGCAGACAATTGCTTTCAGACGCTTTCAGACGATCTCACGCCGGCTCTTTCGTCTCCTCGTCAGACGCGCGCCAGCGCCTGGTCGAGATCCGCAAGCAGATCGTCGATATGTTCGATGCCGAGCGACAGACGCACGGTCTCCTCGCTCACGCCCGCCTTGCGTAATTCCTCGGCCGAAAGCTGACGATGCGTCGTCGACGCGGGGTGCGTGGCGAGCGATTTCGCGTCGCCGATGTTGACGAGACGCGTGAAGAGTTGCAGCGCATCCTGGAACGCCGCGCCACCCGCGCGGCCGCCCTTCACGCCGAAGGTGAGAATGCCGGGCCCGCGCCCGGAAAGATACCGCTTCGCCAGCGCGTGATCGGGATGCTCGGGCAGCCCCGCATAGTTCACCCACTCGACGCGCGCGTGCCCCTTGAGAAATTGTGCGACCTTGAGCGCGTTGTCGGTGATCCGTTCGAGCCGCAGCGCGAGCGTTTCGATGCCTTGAAGGATCTGAAACGCGTTGAACGGTGAAATCGCCGCGCCGGTATTGCGCAGCGGCACGACGCGTGCGCGGCCGATATAGGCGGCCGGTCCGAACGCTTCCGTGTAGACCACGCCGTGATAGCTCACGTCGGGTTCGTTCAGGCGCTTGTAGCGGACCTTGTGTTCCGCCCACGGAAACTTTCCTGAATCGACGATGGCGCCGCCGAGGCTGGTGCCGTGACCGCCCAGATACTTCGTGAGCGAATGCACGACGATGTCGGCGCCGTGCTCGAACGGACGCAGCAGATAAGGCGAAGGCACCGTGTTGTCGACGATGAGCGGAATTCCGTGCCGGTGTGCGATTTCCGCAAGTCGCGCGATGTCGGTGATATTGCCGAGCGGATTACCCACGGACTCGGCGAAGATCGCCTTGGTTTTCGCGTCGATGAGCGGCTCGAACGACTCCGGTTCGCGCGGATCGGCGAACCGCGTGGTGATGCCCGAAAGCGGCAGCGTGTGCGCGAACAGGTTGTAGGTGCCGCCATAGAGCGTGCTGGCGGAGACGATGTTGTCGCCGGCTTCGGCAATGGTCTGGATCGCATAGGTGACCGCCGCCTGACCGGAGGCGAGCGCGAGGGCGGCTATGCCGCCTTCGAGCGCGGCGACGCGCTGCTCGAGCACGTCCTGGGTCGGATTCATGATGCGCGTGTAAATGTTGCCCGGCACCTTGAGATCGAACAGGTCGGCGCCGTGCTGCGTGTCGTCGAAGGCATAGGCGACCGTCTGATAGATCGGCACCGCAACCGCGCGCGTCGTCGGGTCGGGCCGATAGCCGCCGTGTACGGCAAGTGTTTCGAGGCGCCAGTCGGGCTTCTTCGGTTCCGTCATTTCACCACTCCGTAAAAAGGATTGACTTCATGTGTTCGAGCACGGCGTGGGCAGCGCGCGCCTCGCCTGCGCATATCGTCGCAATCGGACCGCTCGCGCGGATCGTGCCGTCCGCCCGACTCCCTGGCGCGGGGCGATCCGAGGCTCGATGCATTCCGGCATCGCGCCGTCAATGAGATCGAGCGCTTGCGGCGTGCCCCTTGTGCATGCGATTGTAAGGCGCAACGGCGATGCGCTTTAGCATTGTTTCGCGTTTGTTTAGCCAGGCAACATGATTGGCGCTGTTCGGGGGCGCAAGTGAGCATCCACGGACGCCCGTCGTCGAGCATCGGGTGTTCGATGTGATCGAGCAGCTAGCCGCGCGGTGGTTTTATTTCGGAGTCCGTTTCGAAATGCATGGCGTGACACGTGACGCGTGACAGCCATCCCGCCGCCTGCCAGGATGGCCGCGATCCCGCCACGGACATCGCGCATCGCGACGCTAGCGTTCGCGTCATGCTTCGCGCTGCGCGCCGAAGCGGCGATAAAGCTGCCGCGCCGCATAGTCGAGCAGGAAGCCCAACGCGCCGATCACGAGCACGACTGCCATCAGCTCCGAATACGCGAGGCGGTCGCGCGTATCGAGAATCAGGTAGCCGAGCCCCGAGCTCACGCCGAGCATTTCGGCGGGCACGAGTACGATCCATAGCACGCCGATGGCGAGGCGCACGCCCGTGAGCACGTGCGCGGCGACGCCCGGCACGTAGATGTGCCAGAGCATTTCGGCGCGGGTCGCCGCGAGGCTTTCGCCGAGCTGGATCCAGCGTGCGTCGATGTGCTGCACGCCCGACGCCGTGCTCATGACGATGGGCCAGACCGCCGCGAACGCGAGCAGGAAGTAGACGGGCGGATCGCCCACGCCGAGCGACATCACGGCGATCGGCATCCACGAAAGCGGCGAGATCATGCGAAGGAACTGCAGCGCGGGCGAGAGCGCCGTTTCGAGCGTCTTGACGCGGCCGATCAAAAAGCCGAGCGGCACGCCGATCGCCATTGCGCAGGCGAGACCGACCCCAATGCGCCGCAGGCTCGCGCCGGCATGCGCGAACAGCCTGTCGTCGACGACCAGCGAAGGGAAGGTTTGCAGCGCCGCGAGCGGCCCGAATTGCGCGGCGAGCGCGTTGCGGCCCGCCAGCATCGCCACGCCGAGCCACCAGAGCGCGAGGATCGCCGCGAGCCCGAGCATGCCGAGCGACACGCGCGCGAGACGGCGGCGCGCGCGCCCGCCGTTGCCTTGCGTGGCGCCTTCGGGTGCGTTGCCGGAACGGACGGGCAGGCTAGACAACGATCGTCTCCGTGCGCGCGTATGTTGCGGGCAATCCGAAGGTTTTCATGCCGCCCACGGCCTCGATGCTCTTCTTCACGAAGCGGTCGTCGACGAGGTCGCGCGCCACGAACGCCGGATCGAGCGCGTTGATGAACTGCCCGTTGCCTTCGACCTGCGTCGCCTTGAGCCGCCGCACGAGCTCTTCCGTGTACGCGGGATACGGATACGGCTGGAAGTCGATGCGCTTCTCGTGCCAGTCGCCGTGAACGATGGCGCGGTCGGCGAGATAGCGCGCTTCGTCGGCGGGGGCGGGCGCCAGTACGCTTTGCAGGATGCCGGCGGCGTGAGGCGTGTAGTGATTCGCGCCGCTCCTGGAGAGCAGTTGCGCGGCTTCCTGCGGATGCGCGCGCGTCCACACCTGGGCCTGCACGATCGCATCGACGACTTTCTGCGACCACGCGGGCCGCTCGGCGAGATCGCGCTCGTGCATGAATACGACGCAGCATGCATGATCGCGCCATACGTCGCCCGTGAAGCGCAGGATCTTGCCGACCTTGAGCGCCTCGGCGGCGGCGTTGAACGGCTCCGCGACGATGAAACCCGCGATCTGTTTCGCGGCCAGCGCGGGCGGCATGTCGGCAGGCGCCATCACGACGAGGCGCACCTCGTTGGGCTTGAGCGCGCCGTCCTTCGTGAGCACGGGCACGAGCCCTTGCGCGCGCAGCATGTCTTGCAGCACGACGTTATGGATCGAATACCAGAACGGGACGGCGACGGTCTTGCCGCCGAGGTCCGCGAGCTTGCCGATCTCCGCCGCGACCGTGAGCGCCGAGCCGTTCACGTGATTCCACGCCACGACTTTCGCGGGCGCATGGCTGCCGTAGCGCGCCCAGATCGTCATCGGCGAGAGCAGGTGGACGACGTTGACCTGACCGGAGAGGAACGCCTCGACGAGCTGCGCCCAACTGCGCAGCAGCGTCGGTTTTTCGACCTGCAAGCCCGCTTGCGCGAAATAGCCGTTGTTGTGCGCGACAAGCAGAGGCGCGGCGTCGGTAATGGGCAGATAGCCGATGCGTAGCGGCGCGTCTGGTTCGCTCGCCGCGCGCGCATCGAGTGCGCCGAGCAGAGGCGCGGCGCCCGCGACGGTGAAAAGCGATGCGAGCTTGAGCCACTCGCGGCGGGTCATCGGAAGCTGGCACATGCGGTGGTCGTCCTCTTGCTGGTTGATGCGGAAGTCAGGGCAGCGGCGCGGCGGTGCGCGCCATCGATTCGTGCAACGCGCTCACGAGGCGCACGCGCAGCGCGCCGAGCGCTTCGACGTGCGTTTCGCGCGGCTCGGGCACGTCGATCGCGAGGTCGAGCGCGATGCCGCCGCGCCCGAGCACGCAGACGCGGTCGGACACGAGCAGCGCCTCGTCGATGTCGTGCGTGACGAGCAGCGTCGCGGCCTGCGTGGCGCGCACGACCTGCGCGAGCAGGCGTTGCATGTCGGCGCGCGTCACTTCGTCGAGCGCGCCGAACGGCTCGTCGAGCAGCAGCGTGCGCGGCTCGCGCGCGAGCGCCCGGGCGAGCGCGGCGCGCTGCGCCATGCCGCCCGAAAGCTGGCGCGGCGCGAGATGCGCGGCATGCGCGAGGCCCACGGCTTGCAGCGCCGCGCTCACGCGCGCCTGGCGCACGCCGCGCGCGAGCGCCGGCTGGCGGCGGAAGTTCAGGCCGAACGCCACGTTGCGCTCGACCGAAAGCCAGGGCAGCAGGCACGGGTCCTGGAACGCGAGCGCGACATCGGGGCGCGTGCCGTCGAGCCGCGTTCCGTCCACGCGTACCTCGCCTGCCACGGGGGCGATCAGCCCGGCGGCGATGCGCAGCAGCGTGGACTTGCCCGCGCCGCTCGCGCCGAGGATCGAAACGAGCTCGCCCGCGCGCACGTCGAGATCGACGCCGTCGAGCACGTTGCCCTGTTGCCAGCCCATGCGGATGCCGCGCAACGCGATGCGCGGCGTGCCGGCGGCGTGAGCGTGAACGCCGCCGCTCATGCGGCCTCGCCGCGCCGATGCTGCGCGAGCTGGTTTTTCAGTTGCACGAGCGTCGGCGTGACGATGGGCACGAACGCGGCTTCGCGGCTGCGGCGCGCGGTGTCGTTCGCGCCCCGCTGCGCGTCAGGCGAGCGCAAATAGCCGCGTCCGCCGGCCGCCTGCACGTCGAGGCGCGCGGCGCCCGCGACCACGTCTGCCAGACCGATGCGCACTTCGAATTGCGCGGCGGGCTGTGCGACGAACGCGCCGCTCGTCACGCCTTCGTAGAGGCGCGTGGTCAGCGCGTCGAGTTCGCGGCGCAACGCGGCGGCGTCGTCGGCGAGCGCGGCGCGCACGGCGGGGCTGCTCGTATCGACGGATTCGAGCGCGCGGCGTGCAAGCCCGATCGACATCCCGCATTGCAGGCCGAGGAACGCGGGACGGGCGCGCGCGAGGAAGGCGTGCGTGTCGGCGGCGATCTGCCAGCCCGCGTCGAGTTCGGTGTTCGCGAGGGTGAGCGCCGCCGTGTTGCTGCCGCGCAGGGCGATCAGGTCGAGGTCGTCGCCGCGGGTGACGCCCGGCGCGTCGTGCGGCACGGCGAAGATCGCGGGCGGCGCGCCGTCGTGACGATCGAACGCGGCCGCCACCAGAAAGCCTTCGCGGCGCAGGTTCGTGATCCATGGCAATGCGCCGTCGAGCGCGAAGCGCGTGGCGTCGGCATCGAGCGGCGCGGCGCGCATCTGCAACGGCTCGATCGCGCTGAGATATTTCATCGCGTTCGACAGACCGGTCGCGCCCGCGCGCTCGCCGGCGAGCAGCGGCGGGAGCCAGCGTGCGCGCAGGGCCGCGTTGTCGCTTTGCAGCAGGTATTCGACGAACGTGCGCTGCCCCCAGAACACGAATGCGCTCGCCAGCGAAAGGCGCGCGACGGCGGCGATTGCCTCGATGGCGTCGACGGTCGTGCCGCCTGCGCCGCCCAGCGCAGGCGCCACGCCCACGCGAAAGAGCCCCGCGCGGGCGAGTCGCGGCACGATCTCGCCTGCGTGATTGTCGTGCTGCGCGTTGGCGTCGATGGCTTCGGCGTGCGCGTCGAGCCACGCCGCGAGATCCGCGGGCAGGATGTGGACCGGCGCGGCCGTCATGCTGCGTGCGCGCCCGCTTCCCAGCGATAGGCGGCCAGTTGAGGATTCAGCTCGTTTTGCGCGAGATTGTTCGCGAAGTTGCAGAGCGTCGCGAGGCTCACGCCGAGCACGACTTCGAGCGCGTTGGCGTCGCTGAAACCGGCAGCGCGGAACGCGGCGAGCGCGGCGTCAGGCACCGCGCCGCGCGTGGCGATCACCTCGCGCGCGAATGCGGCGACGGCGTCGAGACGCGCGTCGCCGCCCGGACGGCCCTCGCGCAACGCCTGGACGACGGCTTCGGGCAACTGCGCCTTCTTGAGCGCGACGGCCGTGTGACCCGCAACGCAAAAGCCGCAGCCATGAATCGCGGCGGCGGTGATCTGCACGGCTTCGCGCTCGGCGAGCGTGAGGCCGCTGCGGCCGTTGATCTCGCCGACGCTCAGATACGTTTCGAGCGCGACGGGCGCATTGGCGAGCGAGGCGACGAGATTCGGCAGAAAGCCGTTCGCGGCCTGCGAGCGCTCCAGAAACGGGCGGCTCGCTTCAGGCGCGCTCTCGATGGTGTGCAGCGGCAGACGGCTCATGTCGGTTCCTCGCAGATTCGATGAAAAGTGCCTTGATTATGGTGTTGCGTGCGGCGGCGAACAATGCGCGCGCGTCTGCGATTCATGCGGATTTGTCTTGCGTGCGGGGCGCGCTTCGCGTCAATGCAGTGTACTGTGTCTGGCGGTATCGGCGTCGTTCGCGGTGCGCCGCCATGCGCCGGGCTGCATGCCCGTCACGCGCTTGAATGCCTGCGCAAACGCCGATTCGGATTGGTAGCCGACCTGCTCGGCCGCATCGGGCGTGCTCACGCCGGTGCTCAACATGGCCGCCGCGAGTTTCATGCGGACGAGCGTGACGAATTGCGCGGGCGGCTGGCCCGACAACCCGGAGAACAGTTTGCAGAAACGCGCGCGCGACATGTGGCTGAATTCGGCCATGTTCGCGGTGGTCCAGGGCTTGCCGGGCTCGGCGATGATGGCTGCGACGAGCGGGGCGAACGCGGGCCGGCGCATCAGCGACCAGAAGCAGGGCGCGAGTTCGTCGTTGCCGTCGAGCGCGCGCAGGGCATAGACGAACAGCAGGCCCGTGAGACGCGCGATGAGCGGCGAAGGCGTGTGCGGATCGAGCAGCGCCTCGGCCCGGATCAGCTCGAAGATCTGGCGCGCGCCATGCAGCGCGGACTGATCGTGACGCGCGATCACGTGATCGGGCAGCAGACCCAGCATGAGATCGTCGAGGCCCGATTTGAACTCGAAGAAGCCGCAGGCAAGACCGAGGCTGCCGGGCGCCTCGCGGCCATCGGCGTCGAGCGGCGTCATCGTGCCCGTGCGCGCCGTTTCGCGGCCGCGTTCTGGCGCGAGCGGATCGGGCGAGAGACAGTGGGGCGAGTCGGCGAGCAGGAATACGGCGTCGCCCGCGCGGAGCGGCACGCTGCGAGCGGGGCCTTGCGCTCGCGCCGGCAGATGGAGCCAGCACTGGCCGTGCAGCACGACATGGAAGCTCGCGCGCCGATGGCCGCTCGTCGAAGCCTGCCACGCGCCGCAATACTGGCCGACGTGAAAGAGCGTGCTCGTCAGCTCAAGACCTTCGAGCAGCCAGGCGGAGAAAGCATCGACATGAGAGGGCATGGGTTCCAGCTTGCGGATAGCGCGGACAGACCTGACGCAGGGTCTCTCAACATAATCCGTTCCGGCATCAATGCAACCAAGATATCGTCAGATGCTTATCTGCCTATCTGCCGCTTCGCGTATTCACTGCTCCGTGAGCCCCCAAAAAAAAAGCGCCGCAGGCATTCAGCCTGCGGCGCCATTCCGTGACACTGCGCGTGACACTGCGACTACGGCGAGACCCCCAACACGAGGAACATCGCGCCGTAGCCCGGCAGCACGCTTAAATCTTCACGGTGTCGGCGACTTCCTTGAAGTCTGCGATCTGGTCGAAGTTCATGTACTTGTAGATCTTGTCGCCGTTGGCGTTGATCACGCCGATGTCGGCCATGTACTCGTCCTTGGTCGGGATCTTGCCCAGACGCGAGCAGATCGCCGCCAGTTCCGCCGAGCCGAGGTACACGTTCGTGTTCTTGCCGAGGCGGTTCGGGAAGTTGCGGGTCGAGGTCGACATGACCGTCGCGCCTTCGTGGACCTGCGCCTGGTTGCCCATGCACAGCGAGCAGCCCGGCATTTCGGTCCGCGCGCCGGCCGTGCCGAAGACGCCGTAGTGGCCTTCCTCGGTCAGCTGCTTCTGGTCCATCTTGGTCGGCGGAGCCACCCACAGCTTGACCGGGATGTCGCGCTTGCCTTCCAGCAGCTTCGACGCGGCACGGAAGTGGCCGATGTTGGTCATGCACGAACCGATGAACACTTCGTCGATCTTCACGCCGGCCACTTCGGAGAGCGTCTTCACGTCGTCCGGGTCGTTCGGGCAGGCCAGGATCGGCTCGTGAACGTCGGCCAGGTCGATGTCGATGACGGCGGCGTACTCGGCGTCGGCATCCGGCGAGAGCAGTTGCGGGTTGGCCAGCCACTGTTCCATTGCCGTGATGCGGCGTTGCAGGCTGCGCGGGTCCTGGTAGCCTTCGGCGATCATCCACTTCAGCAGCGTGATGTTGCTGTGGAGATACTCGATGATCGGTTCCTTGTTCAGGCGGACCGTGCAACCGGCGGCCGAACGCTCGGCCGAGGCATCCGACAGTTCGAACGCTTGCTCGACCTTCAGGTCGGGCAGGCCTTCGATTTCGAGGATGCGGCCCGAGAACACGTTCTTCTTGCCTTGCTTGGCGACCGTCAGCAGGCCCTGCTTGATGGCGTACAGCGGAATCGCGTTGACGAGGTCACGCAGCGTCACGCCCGGCTGCATCTTGCCCTTGAAGCGGACCAGCACCGATTCCGGCATGTCGAGCGGCATCGTGCCGGTGGCGGCCGCGAAGGCGACCAGGCCCGAACCGGCCGGGAAGCTGATGCCGATCGGGAAGCGCGTGTGCGAGTCGCCGCCGGTGCCCACGGTGTCGGGCAGCAACATGCGGTTCAGCCACGAGTGGATCACGCCGTCGCCGGGGCGCAGCGCAATGCCGCCACGGGTGCTGATGAAGTTCGGCAGCGTGTGGTGCGTCTTCACGTCCACGGGCTTCGGATAGGCGGCCGTGTGGCAGAACGACTGCATGACGAGATCGGCCGAGAAGCCGAGGCACGCCAGATCCTTCAGTTCGTCGCGGGTCATCGGGCCCGTGGTGTCCTGCGAGCCGACCGAGGTCATCTTCGGTTCGCAGTACGTGCCCGGGCGGATGCCCTTGCCTTCCGGCAGGCCGCACGCGCGGCCGACCATCTTCTGGGCGAGCGAGTAGCCCTTGCCGTTGTCGGCGGGCTGATGCGGGTGGCGGAACAGCGTCGACGGGGCGAGGCCCAGCGCTTCGCGCGCCTTGGCCGTCAGCCCGCGGCCGATGATGAGGGGAATGCGGCCGCCGGCGCGGACTTCGTCGAACAGCACGTCGGACTTGACCTTGAAGTCGGCGATCACTTCGCCGTTCTTCAGCGCCTTGCCGTCATAGGGGCGCAGCTCGACCACGTCGCCCATTTCCATCTTCGACACGTCGAGTTCGATCGGCAGGGCGCCGGCGTCTTCCATCGTGTTGTAGAAGATCGGGGCGATCTTGCCGCCGAGGCACACGCCGCCGAAACGCTTGTTCGGGACGAACGGGATGTCTTCGCCCGTGAACCACAGCACCGAGTTGGTGGCCGACTTGCGCGAGGAGCCCGTGCCGACCACGTCGCCCACGTAGGCGACCAGGTGGCCCTTTTCCTTCAGCGATTCGATGAACTTCACCGGGCCGCGCTTGCCGTCTTCTTCCGGCGTGATGCCGGGACGGGCGTTCTTCAGCATCGCCAGCGCGTGCATCGGAATGTCGGGGCGCGTGGTGGCGTCCGGGGCCGGCGACAGGTCGTCGGTGTTGGTTTCGCCCGTCACCTTGAAGACGGTGATGGTCAGGCTTTGCGGCACTTCCGGACGGCTCGTGAACCATTCGGCGTCGGCCCAGCTTTGCAGCACGGCGCGGGCATTGGCGTTGCCCTTGTCGGCCAGTTCCTTGACGTCGTGGAACTGGTCGAACATCAGCAGGGTTTTCTTCAGCGCGTCGGCGGCCACGGTGCCCACTTCGGCGTCGGACAGCAGATCGATCAGCGGGGCGATGTTGTAGCCGCCCAGCATCGTGCCGAGCAGTTCGGTGGCGCGGGCGCGCGAGATCAGCGCGCAGGCGGTCTGGCCCTTGGCGACGGCGGCAAGGAAGCCGGCCTTCACGCGGGCGGCTTCGTCCACGCCGGCGGGCACGCGGTGGGTGATGAGGTCGAGCAGGGTTTGCTCTTCGCCGGCGGGCGGATTCTGCAGCAGTTCCACCAGTTCGGCGGTCTGTTGAGCCGTCAGCGGCAGGGGAGGAATACCGAGCGCGGCGCGCGCGGCCACGTGAGCACGAAAGTTTTCAAGCATGAGAGACCTGCTGGTATTGCGTTTCAGGGGAGGGCTTTTCAGGCACGCCGAGGCTGTTCCAGGCACTGCTTCGATCGCGATTCTAATTGCAATGCCCTGCAACGTCAAATGTCTTATGTCTTATATAAGAGTTGAGGGCGAGCGAGATTGTGGGAGGGCGATGATCGATCTCATGCCTCGCCAATGCGGCGCGCGCAATCGCGCGGTCTTGCGTTCGTGGCGCCTCTCCCATGCTTCGCTTCGACGATGCATTGCAGACCATATCGCGCACCGGATCCGGTTCGACGATGCGAGCGCCGCGTGTGGCCGCGGCGCCGGACTGACGCGTATCGGAGGGGCTGAAACGCCGCGTCGGCCGGCTTTGGCGGGCCAATCTTCGGCGTCGATCCCGACTTAGTTTTTCAGTCGGTAGCCCGTCTTGAAGATCCAGGCGGTGATCGCGAGGAACACCGCGAGAAAGGCGGCTGTCATGCCGAGACTCACCGCGACGTCGACGTCCGCGTGCCCGTAGAAGCTCCAGCGAAAACCGCTGATGAGATAGACGATCGGGTTGAACAGCGTGATGACCTTCCATGCCGGCGGCAGCATGTCGACGGAGTAGAAGGCGCCGCCGAGGAAGGTCAGCGGCGTGATGATGAGGAGCGGCACGAGTTGCAGTTTCTCGAAGTTGTCAGCCCAGATGCCGATGATGAAGCCGAGCAGGCTGAACGTTATCGCCGTGAGCAGCAGGAATGCCACCATCCACAGTGGGTGCAGGATCCGGATCGGCACGAAGAGCGCCGCCGTTGCGAGGATGATGACCCCGAGCAGCACCGATTTGGTCGCCGCCGCGCCGACGTAGCTGAGCACGATTTCGAAATAGGACACGGGCGCCGACAGCAGTTCGTAGATCGTGCCCGTGAAGCGGGGGAAATAGATGCCGAATGACGCATTCGAGATGCTCTGCGACAGCAGCGACAGCATGATCAGGCCTGGCACGATGAACGCGCCGTAGCTGACGCCGTTCACCTCCTGGATGCGCGAACCGATCGCGGAGCCGAATACGATGAAATAAAGCGAGGTCGAGAGCACCGGCGCGACGATGCTCTGCATCAGCGTGCGCCTCGTGCGCGCCATTTCGAACCGGTAGATGGCGCGAATTGCGTGAACGTTCATCTGGCGGTTACCTGTCCTTTGTCATTTTTTTCGGCCGACGTCGTGGCTGGCCGCGAAGCGGCCGCCGGATTTTTACTGACGAGACTCACGAAGATGTCTTCCAGCGAACTCTGGCTCGTCTTCAGGTCCGTGAAGCCGATGCCGGCCTCGGTCAGGTTCTTGAGCAGCGCGATAATGTCGTTGCGTTCGTTCTCGGTGTCGTAGGTGTAGGTGAGTTCGGTGCCGCCGTTGGCCAGTTCCAGGCGCCAGGTGGCAAGCCCTGCCGGAATTGCGCTCAGCGGGGCGTCGAGCTGCAACGTCAGCTGCTTGCGGCCGAGCTTGCGCATGAGCGCGTCCTTGCGCTCGACGAGCATGATTTCGCCCGCGTTGATGACGCCGATCCGGTCGGCCATCTCTTCCGCCTCGTCGATGTAATGGGTCGTCAGGATAATCGTCACGCCGTTTGCCTTGAGCCCGCGCACGAGCTTCCACATGTCGCGGCGCAGTTCGACGTCCACGCCCGCGGTCGGCTCGTCCAGAAACAGGACCTGCGGCTCGTGCGCAAGGGCCTTCGCTATCAGCACACGGCGCTTCATGCCGCCCGAGAGCGTGATGATCTTGTTGTTGCGCTTCTCCCACAGCGACAGGTCGCGCAGCACGCGCTCGATCCAGGCGGGGTTGGCCGGCTTGCCGAACAGGCCGCGGCTGAACGATACGGTGGCCCAGACCGTTTCGAACGCGTCCGTCGTCAGCTCTTGAGGCACGAGGCCGATCAGCGAGCGCGCCGCGCGGTAGTCGGTGACGATATCGTGACCGGCGACACGTACGCTGCCTTCGCTTGCATTGACGATGCCGCAGATGATGCTGATCAGCGTCGTTTTGCCGGCGCCATTCGGCCCCAGCAGCGCGAAAATCTCGCCGCGGTGAATGTCGAGGCTGACGTGCGTGAGCGCGCGGAATCCCGATGCGTAGACTTTCGAAAGATTTTCGATGGAGAGGATCGTTTGCATGTGCGTGACATTACCAGAAGCGGGTGCGGGACATCGTGCGGACAATCAGACAGTCACGATATCGGCGCGCCGACAACCGCGCGGCGGGTGTGGCAGCCGCATCCGGTTGCGGTTTCGATCTGGCGCCGCTGGTGACGGTAATTGCCGGCGTCGCTCTTTTCCGTCGCCTGCATGTCAATTGAAACAACGCCGCGCGACCGCTCGTTCGCGCAGGTTCACGCTGCACCGCAGCAGCTTTTCGCTTTTGCTTTCGATTTCATGTCAAACCCTGTTCGAGCGGTAAAGACAGGTAAATGATGCTGCGTCCGTCTCTGGACGGAAGTCGATTATCTGCGGCCGGAATTAGGAGTGCAGGATTAGATGGTTTCCACTCTGGAGCACCGCTTATACCATCGGCAGCGTTGCTGTCTTCCGCCGATTTTCACTTCGAACCCGCCGAGCATGAACGCACGTCGCAATTTCATCAGAATCACCGCCGGAGCCGTCGCGCTCGCCGCATTGCCTGCGCTTGGCGCGCTTCCCGCGCGCGCGGCCGACACATCGCGTACGCTGCGCGTCGGCAACCAGAAAGGCTATCTCAGTCTGCTCAAGGGGCGTGGCACGCTCGAAAAGCGGCTTGCTCCGCTCGGTGTGTCGGTCACGTGGACAGAGTTCGATGCGGGGCCGGTGCAACTCGAGGCCCTCAATGTGGGGGCGATCGACTTCGGCGATGTGGGCGAGGCGCCGCCCATCTTCGCGCAGGCCGCCGGTGCGCCTCTCGCCTATGTCGCGGCCACGGTGCCGCGCCCGCAATCGGAAGCGGTGCTCGTGCCTCGCGCATCGGCCATTCGCGGCGTGCCCGATCTCAAGGGCAAGACGATCGCGCTGAATCGCGGCAGCAACGTCCACTATTTCCTCGTGAAACTGCTGCAGGCGCACAATGTTCAGTACACCGATGTCAACGTCGCGTTCCTTTCGCCCGCCGAAGCGCGCGCGGCGTTCGAGCGCGGCGCCGTCGACGCGTGGGCGATCTGGGATCCGTTTCTCGCCGCCGCGCAAAAGACGCTCAACGCCCGCATTCTCGCCGACGCGCGCGGCGTGGTCGGGAACCGCGCCTACTATTTTTCGTCGCTCGATTACGCGAGGCAGAACCCCGATGTCATCAAGATTCTCATTGACGAATTGGGGCAGATCGATCAATGGGGGCAGGGCAACCGGGCGGCGCTCGCCGCCCGGCTCGCGCAGCTTTGGGGCTTGCCTGGCGACGTGGTAAGCGAGGCGATCGGTCGCGTGCAGTTCGGGACGGGTCCGATCACAAAGGCCATCCTCGCCGAACAGCAGCAGATCGCCAATACGTTTTTCGACCTCAAGCTGATTCCGAAGCGGGTGAACGTGCTCGACGCGGCGGCGCCGGGGATCGCTTAGTGATCCGTATTTTCGGTGTTTTCGCGCGCCGGTCTATCCGGTCTATGTCACGACCAATAACTTCGTCGAGCTGAAATCTGTGCTCGCCCGGCGTCACGCACGCGGCATGGCGCCCAGCGCCTGGAGCGCTGCGCTCCCTCAACGTGGCGCGCGCCCGGCCCGCGCTCCGGGAAGACGCGTCGTGCGCGCATAGGAGGCCAGCATCGTCGCCAGTTCCTGTGCCGCAGGCGTGAGCGGCACGGCCGCGCGCTGTAGCAGGCAGACACGCTGGGCCGCCGGACGCTCCGCTATCCTGATGCAGGCCAGGCGGTCGGCGAACGGTCCTCGCGTGGCGATCGCGGACGACTCCAGCGCGAGGCAATCCGTCTCGCTGACCCAATGCAGCGTTTCGAACAGTCCCTCCACAGTCGCGACGATGTGCGGCGGCGGCAAGCCGTGATCGGTGAAGAACGTCGTGAGCCGGCTGGAAGCATAGGGGTCCAGAATATTAGGCGAGCGCGTGGCGAGCCAGCCGCAATGCGCGAGCGTCCGAAGCGACCGCGCGCCTGCCTTCGGATGACCGCGGCGGCAGATGACCACCGGATTCGACGGATAGAGTTCCGTTACGGAAAGATCGGTGGTATCGGTCTGATCCGAAACGAGCGCAAGGGCGAAATCGAGCGTTCCCTCGCGAATCCACGAAATCATCATTCGCGAGGTTCCGGTGCGCAGACGCAGCGCGACGCGCGCAAAGCGCGCGCCGTATTCGCCGAGCACGGGCACGAGCGTGTCCATGAGCGGGTCGGTCGTCATGCCGAATGCGACTTCCCCCGCATAGTCGCCGCGCAGTTGCCGGGCCTCCTCGCTCGCGCGCTCGCACTCGCCGAGAATGGACGCCGCCCGCACCAGTAGCCGCTGTCCCAGCGCCGTGAGCGTGACGCCGCGATTGGTGCGCGTGAGCAGGGGGCCGCCCAGCGCCGCTTCGAGGTTCTGCAGTTGCTGCGTGACGCCGCTCTGCGCCATGCCGAGCGCGCGGGATGCAGCCCGCACGCTGCCATGTCCGGCAACGGCAACGAAAACCCGTAACTGGGAAAGCGTGAGGCTCATGGCGGCAATAAGTAGCGTTCGGTAAAAGTGATCATGATAGACGAATGCGGGCTTTTCCAGAACGCGCGGGCACCCTACTATCGGATCGGCTGGAGACCCCTCACTTTTCCCCGACCGCCTACCATGAAAACCATCCCGTCGATCCTTCTTTCCGCCGCGCTGGCCCTCGGCAGCAGCGCCTTCGCGCACGAGGGCGACACGGTGCGTCTCGGCATCGATCCGACTTATCCGCCCATGGACGCCAAGGCGCCCGACGGCTCGCTCAAGGGGTTCGACGTCGATCTCGGCAACGAAATCTGCCGCCGTATTCACGCGCATTGCCAATGGGTTGAGCTGGAGTTCTCGGGCATGATCCCGGCGCTGCAGGCACGCAAGATCGACGCGGTCATGTCGTCGATGGCGATCACGGCAAAACGCGAGCAACAGATTCTCTTTACGTCCAGGCTGTTTCAGTTCAAGTCGCGGCTCGTCGCGCGCAAGGGCGCTTCTTTCGGCGTCAGCGCTCAATCGCTTGCCGGCAAGTCGGTCGGGGTGCAGTCGGGCACGCAGTTCGAAACCTACGCGCTCGCGAACTGGGCGCCGGCGGGCGTGCACGTCGTCACCTACAAGAGCCAGGAGGAAGTGTTCGCCGACCTGATAAACGGTCGGCTCGACGCGGCGCTGCTGGGCTACGTCGAAGCCGACTACGGCTTCCTTCGCACGCCGCAGGGCAATGGCTTCGCGTTTGCCGGCGGTCCTGTCTCGATGGGAGACCGTGGTACGGGCATCGGCCTGCGCAAGGACGAAACCGCGTTGCAGGCGCAGATGAACGGCGCGATCGCGGCCATGCTCAAGGACGGCACGTATGCGCAGATCGCGCATCGATATTTCGACTTCGCTCCATACGGCAACTGAGTCCTGTCAGTCTCGCTCATTCCCACTCCGAACTTGCTCATGAACCGGCAATCGATTCCGCTTCTCAGTGCCACGCCCGGCACGCTTCGCGAACTGGCGAGCTTCCATTTCGGCCCTGCCGACGCTGCCCAGAAGATCTACATCCAGGCGTCGCTCCACGCCGACGAAACGCCGGCCATGCTGACCGCCGTCTTGTTGCGCGCGCAACTGGCCGAGCTCGAGGCACAAGACGCGCTTGCCGCGCATGTCGTGCTCGTGCCGCTCGCGAATCCGGTCGGACTGAACCAGCATGTGCTCGGCCAGTTCGTCGGCCGGTTCGATCTCGCGAGCGGCAGGAACTTCAACCGCCACTTCCATGCATTCCCGAAGCTGCTTGCGCGCGCGAAGGAGACGCTCGGCCCCGACGCCGGGCGCAATCGCGGACTGATCCGGCAATTGATGCGCGAAGAGCTGGATGCGCATCAGCCGCTCACGGAGTTCGATTCGCTGCAGTCGGCGCTGCTGAAGCTCTCGCACGACGCCGATCTCATCATCGACCTGCATTGCTCGCTCGAGGCGGTCATGCACGTGTACACGAGCGAGGCGGGCTGGCCCGACGTCGAGCCGCTCGCGCGCTATCTCGGCTCGCGCGCGCAACTGCTCGCCACCGACTCGGGCGCGCAGGCGTTCGACGAAGCGCATAGCCTGCTGTGGTGGCAACTGCGCCAGCAAATGCCGGCCGCGCAGCCGGTGCCGCCCGGACCGACGGCGGTGACGATCGAATGCCGCGGCCAGCGCGACGTCTCGTGGGAAAGCGCGCAGCACGACGCCAACGCGCTGATCGACTACCTGCGCTGGCGCGGCGCAATCATCGGCGCGGACGTCAAGCCGCTGCCGGACCTGCTGACGCCGGCTACGCCGCTTGCCGGCAGCGCCCAGTTCTACGCGCCGCGAAGCGGCATTCTCGTGCATCGCGCCAGGATCGGCGACTGGATACGCGAGCACGACCCGCTGTTCGATATCGTCGACCCGATGACCGGCGAGACCGTTACGGTGAAGAGCACGGTGGAAGGGGTTTTCTATATGCGAAGGGCGATCCGTTTCGTCACGTCCGGCGCGCCGCTCGGTCGCGTGACGGGCACGCGGCCGACGCGCAGCGGCGTGTTGCTGGGCGCTTGATCGACCTGCTTTGGTTTCGCGGCACGCGTTACGCGAAAGGCAGCATTTCCGCCGGCATTTTCCTCACGATCATGAGCGTCGTGCTGATGTGGTCTTCGAGTGCGAGCGCGGCGCGCGCGTCCGCGCGGCGCATCGCCGCCTCGAAGATGTCCACGTGTTCGCGATGCACGTCGCGATGCGAGTCTTCGAAACCGATGCACACGCGCCGGTAGCGCTCGCCGTGCTGGGACAGCACGCGCAGGATCAGATACGTCCACGGCGACGCGGCAGCCGAAATCAGCTCTTCGTGAAAGCGCCGGTTGTGAACTTCCCATGCGGGCCGGTTCTCGATCGACACGGGCTGCTCCCAGGCGGAAAGCGTCTCGAAGCTCTTGCGCACGCGCTGCTCCCATGCGGCGTCGCCGCGCCGCACCGATTCGCGCAGCGCATCGACTTCGATCAGGATGCGCAGGCGCGTGATGTTCTCCAGATCCGCAATCGACATCGGCATGACGCGAAAGCCGCGCTGCCCCTCGGCCACGACGAGCGCATCGCTGACGAGCCGCGTGAGCGCCTCGCGCAGCGTGCCCGCGCCGACGCCGTAGACGTCTTTCAGGTGCTCCACGCGCAGCTTCGCGCCGGGCGGATAGCGTCCTTCGATGATGTGCTGGCGCAACTGGTGATACGCCTGCTCGCCGAGCGTGCGCGCGTGCGGTTCGGGCGCGTCGTCGTCGAACGGTGCGTGCGCGTCGGCGAGAAGCGCCTCGGCGAGCGGATGGATGGGCGACAGGTTCACGTTTGATCCTCCTGGTCCTGTTTGCGGCTGAGGCGGTAGCTCAGTTGCGCGCGCGTGATGCCGAGCATTCGCGCCGCGGCCGCGAGATTGCCGTTCGCGCGGTTCACGGCTTCGTGCAGCAGCGAGCGTTCGAGTTCTTCGAGCCCGCCGCCGCAGCCCTGAATGCGGTCGAGCAGCGTATGGCAGTCGATGCCCGCGGCGCCGCTTTCCCGGATCTGCCCGAGGTGATCGACCGTCGCGCCCTCGGGCGGCCCCATGCCGGGAAAGAGATCTTTCGCGTCGACCTCGCGGTTGGGCCGCGACAGGATCACCGCGCGCTCGACGATGTTCTCCAGCTCGCGCACGTTGCCGGGCCACGCGTGGCGGCGCAACGCGTCGCAGGCATGGTCGGTGAGCGTCGGCACCGGCTTGCCGTGCAGCGACGCGAAGCGTTCGAGCATCGCATGCGCGAGCGGCTCGATGTCGTCGCGGCGCTCGCGCAGCGGCGGAATGACGACCGGATAGACGTTGATCCGGTAATAGAGGTCGGCGCGAAAGCGGCCTTCCTGCACGGCGCGCGCCAGATCCTGGTTGGTGGCCGCGACGAGGCGCACGTCGACCTTGCGGCTGTCCGTCGAGCCGAGCCGCTCCACTTCGCTTTCCTGGATCACGCGCAGCAGTTTCGCCTGCACTTCGAGCGGCAGTTCGCCGATTTCGTCGAGAAACAGCGTGCCGCCTTCTGCCCGCTCGAAGCGGCCGGGGCGCGCGGCCTGCGAGCCCGTGTAGGCGCCTTTTTCCGCGCCGAACAGTTCCGATTCGATCAGCGCGTGCGGGATCGCCGCGCAGTTGATCGCGACGAACGGCCCGTCCGCGCGCGTGCTAAGCGCGTGCAGCGCGCGTGCGAAGCGTTCCTTGCCGACGCCCGTTTCGCCGGTGAGCAGCACCGTGACTCGCGTCGGCGCCGCCGTTTGCAGCAGATCGTAGGCCGCGCGAAACGCCGGCGACTGGCCGATGAGCCGCGTCTTGTCGGTGTCGGGCGCGATTTCGAGGCGCAGCGATTCGACTTCGGTCTGCAGGTCGCGGATCGTGTTGAGCAGCGACTCGGCCTTGAACCACGACGACAGCTCGGCGGCGTCGGGCCACTCTTCGAGCGGCTTGCCGACGATGTGGCAATGCACGTCGTTCATGCCGACGCACGACGTCTCCTTGAACAGGATCGTGCGGCCCATGAACGCGCTCGTATAGCCCGACGCGTAGCCGATCAGCATCCAGCACACCGGCTGCGTCTGCGGTCCGAAATTGCGCTTGTGCACCTCGGCCTCCCACGAATGCTCCCAGCGATATTCGCCGTAGAAGCGGCCCGTGGACGGATCGGCCTCGAAGCGGATGGGCGTGACCTGCACGGCGCCCTGCAGCATGTGCAACTGCGGCCCGACCGCGAACATGTCGTAGAGCGGCGCGTTGCCGCGAATCTCACGCGCGAGCGTCGCATCACGTTCGCCGGCCGCGAAGCCGGCGCGCGTGAAAAGGCGCCGCGTCTGGGCTGGGCCGACGCTCTCCATCAGCTCGCGGCGCAGCGCGCCGAGCGCCGCCGCGTGGATCAGCACCATCCGTTGCCCGGCGAGCCAGATGCGGCCGTCGCTGGCTGAAAAATGGATCAGCCGGCGCAGGTCGGCGTCGGTGGGCAAGGGGGGTAGTGCGGGCCGTGTCATGTCTCCTCCGTCGAGATTTTCTATTTCCCCGTCATTCGAGTACCGATGCGGGCGATGTCGTGATGATTTCGTCAAATGCCACTGGATGCATTGATCAAATCATGAAAAGCCGCTCTAAATCAACCGTTTGAACTATCTCATATTGAGCTTTGACAGGTCTGGTTTACCAGTATTTTGCGCCTCGGACGGAAGCCCGATGTCGGTGCTTACCCTTAATTATCGAGATTTTTGCCGGGTATGTCGGATACATGGCATGGATGGTGCATTAAGACCGGGGCAATGGAGGAGACAAGCCATGCACAGACAGACGGCAAACGACCCGTTCGATCCAGGCCGCAGGTTCGTCAAGGTAACCGGCGTCAACGCCCGGGGATTCGTCGAGTTCGAATTCTCGGTCGGCCAGCCGGAACTCTGCGTCGAACTGATGTTGCCGCTCGCCGCGTTCGAGGAGTTCTGCGTCGCGCAGAACGTCTCGCGGCTCGGCGAACCGGGCGAAACCATGACCAGCAGGAGCAAGCAGTGACCATCGATCTCAAGACAGTGGACATCAAGCCGCTGCGACACACCTACGCGCACGTGGCGCAGCACATCGGCGCGGACAAAACGGCGTCGCGCTACCAGGAGGGGACGTTCGGCGCGCAACCCCAGGCGAACTTCCACTATCGCCCGACGTGGGACCCCGACCACGAGCTGTTCGATCCGACGCGTACCGCGATCGTCATGTCGAGCTGGTACGCGCTGAAGGACCCGCGCCAGTTCTATTACGCCTCGTGGACGACGACCCGCGCGCGCCAGCAGGACACGATGGAGGCCAACTTCGAGTTCGTCGAGTCGCGCGGCATGACCGACCTCATGCCCGAAACGCTCGCCGACCAGGCGCTCGCCGTGCTCGTGCCGCTGCGCCACGCCGCGTGGGGCGCGAACATGAACAACTCGCAGATCTGCGCGCTCGGCTACGGCACCGCGTTCACCGCGCCCGCGATGTTCCATGCGATGGACAACCTCGGCATTGCGCAGTATCTGACGCGTCTCGCGCTGACGATGGCCGGCCCGCACGTGCTGGACGCCGCGAAGACCGCTTGGCTCGAAGACCCGACGTGGCAGGCGTTGCGCCGCTACGTCGAGGACACGCTCGTTCTCGCCGATCCGGTGGAGCTCTTCGTCGCGCAGAACCTCGTGCTCGACGGCCTGCTGTATCCGCTCGTGTACGACCGCTTCGTCGACGAGCAGGTGGCGCTCAAAGGCGGCTCCGCCGTCGCCATGCTGACCGCCTTCATGCCCGAGTGGCACGACGAATCGGGCCGCTGGATCGACGCGGTCGTCAAGACCATGGCCGCCGAATCGGAAGACAACCGCGCGTGCCTCGCACGCTGGGCGCACCACTGGGAAGAGCAGGCCGCCGCGGCGCTGCTGCCCGTCGCCGAACTGGCGTTCCCCGCGCTCGGCCACGCGGCGCTCGACGAAGTGCGCGAGCAGCTTCGCGCGCGCTTCGCGAAGCTCGGCATCGCGCAACAGTAACGCCCGTCCAGATCTGATCGAAGGAACACGTATGTCCAACGTATTCATTGCATTCCAGTCCAATGAGGAGTCCAGACCAGTGGTCGAGGCGATCCTCGCGGACAACCCGAACGCGGTCGCCGTCGAGTCGCCGGGCATGGTCAAGATCGACGCACCGGGACACCTCACGATCCGCCGCCAGACGATCGAGGACCTGACGGGCGCGCGCTTCGACCTGCAGCAGCTTCACGTCAACCTCATCACGCTGTCGGGCCACATCGACGAAGACGACGACCAGTTCACGCTCAGCTGGAAACATTGACCGCGGCGCATCGAACGCCGAATCATGAAGGAGACACGCATGGACACGCCAGTGCTGAAGAAAAAGCTCGGCCTGAAAGAACGCTATGCCGCGATGACGCGCGGCCTCGGCTGGGAGACCACTTATCAGCCGATGGACAAGGTCTTTCCGTACGACCGCTACGAAGGCATCAAGATTCACGACTGGGATCAGTGGGTGGACCCGTTTCGCCTCACGATGGACGCCTACTGGAAATACCAGGGCGAGAAGGAGAAGAAGCTCTACGCGGTGATCGACGCGTTCACGCAGAACAACGCGTTCCTCGGCGTGACCGATGCGCGTTACGTCAACGCGCTGAAGCTCTTCATCCAGGGCGTGACGCCGCTCGAATACTACGCGCACCGCGGCTTCGCGCACGTCGGCCGGCACTTCACCGGCGAGGGCGCGCGCGTGGCCTGCCAGATGCAGTCGATCGACGAGCTGCGCCACTACCAGACCGAAACGCACGCGATCTCGACGTACAACAAGTTCTTCAACGGCATGCACCACACGAACCACTGGTTCGACCGCGTCTGGTATCTGTCCGTGCCGAAGTCGTTCTTCGAGGACGCCTCCACGGCCGGGCCGTTCGAGTTCCTGACCGCGGTGAGCTTCTCGTTCGAGTACGTGCTGACCAATCTGCTGTTCGTGCCGTTCATGTCGGGCGCGGCCTACAACGGCGACATGTCCACCGTCACGTTCGGCTTCTCCGCGCAGTCGGACGAGTCGCGCCACATGACGCTCGGCATCGAGTGCATCAAGTTCATGCTCGAACAGGACCCGGACAACGTGCCGATCGTGCAGAAGTGGATCGACAAGTGGTTCTGGCGCGGCTACCGGCTGCTCACGCTCGTCGCGATGATGATGGACTACATGCAGCCCAAGCGCGTGATGAGCTGGAAAGAGGCGTGGGAAATGTACGCCGAGCAGAACGGCGGCGCGCTCTTCAAGGACCTCGCGCGCTACGGCATCCGCGAGCCGAAGGGCTGGAAGGACGCGTGCGAAGGCAAGGACCACATCAGCCACCAGGCGTGGGCGACGTTCTACGGCTTCGGCGCGGCCGCGCCGTTCCACACGTGGATTCCGCGCGAGGACGAAATGACGTGGCTCGCCGCGCATTACCCCGACACGTTCGACCGCCACTATCGCCCGCGTTTCGAATACTGGCGCGAGCAGGCCGAGGCCGGCAACCGCTTCTATCTCAAGACGCTGCCGATGCTGTGCCAGACCTGCCAGATTCCGATGCTGTTCACCGAGCCCGGCGACGCGACGAAGATCTGCGCGCGCGAGTCGGATTACCTCGGCAACAAGTTCCATTTCTGCAGCGACCACTGCAAGGAGATTTTCGAGGACGAGCCGCAGAAGTACGCGCAGGCGTGGCTGCCCGTGCATCAGATCTACCAGGGCAACTGCTTCAAGCCCGGCGTCGATCCGACGGCCGAGGGCTTCGATCCGCTCGCGGCGGTGCTCGACTACTACGAGGTGAGCCCCGGCCGCGACAACATGGACTTCGAGGGCTCCGAAGACCAGCAGCACTTCGCGGCCTGGCGCGGCGAAGCGACGAACAACTGAGACAAGGGAGACCATCGTGACCGTCATCGCGCTCAAACCCTACGATTTCCCGCCCAAGGACGCCGTGGAGAAGTTTCCGGCGCCGCTCGTCTACGTCGGCTGGGAGGACCACCTGATGTTCCCGGCGCCGTTCTGCCTGCCGCTGCCGCCCGACATGCCGTTCGGCGCGCTCGCCGCGCAGGTGCTGCCCGGCATCTACGGCTATCACCCGGACTTCGCGAAGATCGACTGGAGCCGCGTGCAGTGGTTCAAGTCGGGCCGGCCGTGGACGCCCGATCCCGCGAAGAGCCTCGCGGAAAACGGCGTCGGCCACAAGGACCTGATCCGCTTCAGGACGCCGGGCCTCGAAGGCATCGGCGGATCGCGCAGCTGAAGGAAGGACGCACATGAGTCACCAACTGACCATCGAGCCGCTGGGCGCGACGATCGAGGTCGAGGAAGGGCAGACCATCCTCGACGCGGCGCTGCGCCAGGGCATCTACATTCCGCACGCGTGCTGTCACGGCCTGTGCGGGACCTGCAAGGTCGAGATCCTCGCAGGCGAGGCCGACCTCGGCGACGCGAACCCGTTCGCGCTGATGGACTTCGAGCGCGAGGAGGGCAAGGCGCTCGCCTGCTGCGCGACGCTGCAGGCGGACACTGTGATCGAGGCCGACGTGGACGAAGACCCCGACGCCGAGATCATCCCCGTGCGGGACTTCGAGGGCGAGGCCGTGCGTATCGTGCAGCTCACGCCGACCATCAAGGCGATTCGCCTGAAACTCGACCGTCCGCTGCATTTCCAGGCGGGACAGTACGTTCAACTGACGATTCCGGGCATCGCGCAAACGCGCGCATTCTCGATCGCGAACGCGCCGGCCGACGTCGCGGCAACCGGCGAGATCGAGCTGAACGTGCGGCAGGTGCCCGGCGGCCTCGGCACCGCGTGGCTGCACGAAAAGCTTGCCGTCGGCGACCGGCTGCATCTGTCCGGCCCGTATGGGCGTTTCTTCGCGCGCAAGTCCGCGGGCCGGCCGATGATTTTCATGGCGGGCGGCTCGGGATTGTCGAGCCCGCGCTCGATGATCCTTGATCTGCTCGCGCAGGGCGCGACCGTGCCGATCACGCTGGTCTACGGTCAGCGCAGCGCCGCCGAGCTTTACTACGACGACGAGTTTCGCGCGCTGAGCAAGCGCTATCCGAACTTCACCTACCTGCCTGCGTTGTCCGAAGGCGCGGCCGAAGCGGGCGCGGACGTCGGGCAGGGTTTCGTCCACGAAGTCGCGAAGGCGCATTTCGGCAACGACTTCGCGGGCCATCAGGCGTATCTGTGCGGACCGCCCGCGATGATCGACGCGTGCATCTCGACGCTCATGCAGGGTCGCCTCTTCGAGCGCGACATTTATCACGAGAAGTTCATCTCGGCGGCGGACGTGCAGCAGGTCCGCAGCCCGCTCTTTCGCAAGGTGTGACATGGGCGCGAGCGACACGAAAGCCACCGTCACGGTCGTGCAGACCGGCGAGCGTTTCCCGTGCCCGCCCGGCCAGTCGCTGCTCGCGGCAATGGCGCAACTGGGCCGGCGCGGCATTCCGGTCGGCTGCCTGAACGGCGGCTGCGGCGTGTGCAAGGTGCGCGTGCTGCGCGGCGAGGTCTGCAAGCTCGGGCCCGTCAGCCGCGCGCACGTGAGCGTGGAGGAAGAATGCGCGGGCTATACGCTCGCGTGCCGCGTCGCGCCGCTCGGCGACGTCGAACTCGAAGTGGCGGGAAAGATGCAGAAGCCGTTTTTCAAGGGATGCGCCCTCGCGGCCGTCCCCATTTCAACAAAGCAGTCTGGAGGAGACACATCATGGGTGTGATGCGTATCGGCCATGTCAACCTCAAGGTCATGGACATGGATGCGGCGCTTCGGCATTACGAGCGGGTGCTGGGCCTGAAGGTGACAATGCGCGACAGCGCGGGCAACGTCTATCTGAAATGCTGGGACGAGTGGGACAAATACTCGCTGATTTTGAGCCCCTCGGAGGAGGCGGGGCTCAGGCACATCGCCTACAAGGTCGAGAAGGACGCCGATCTCGACGCGTTGCAGGCGCGCATCGAGGCCTACGGCACCCCCACCGAAATGCTGCCCGAAGGCAGCCTGCCCGCGGTCGGCCGCACGCTGAAGTTCAATCTGCCGAGCGGGCACGAGATGCGTCTCTACGCGCACAAGGAACAGGTGGGCACCGACGTCGGCTCGCTCAATCCCGATCCGTGGCCCGACGGCGTGCAGGGTTCGGCGGTCCACTGGCTCGACCACGCGCTGCTGATGTGCGAGCTCGATCCGGAGCGGGGCGTGAACCGCGTCGCGGACAACACGCGCTTCATGGAGCAATGTCTCGACTTCCACCTGGCCGAGCAGTTGATGGTCGGCCCCGACCACAGCGTTCAGGCGGCGACGTGGCTGTTCCGCAGTTCGACGCCGCACGACATCGCGTTCGTCGGCGGGCCGCGCAATGGTCTGCACCACATTGCGTTCTTCCTCGACGACTGGTCCGACGTGCTGAAGTCCGCCGACGTCATGGCGAAGAACAAGGTGAAGATCGACGTCGCGCCGACGCGGCACGGCATCACGCGCGGCACGACGATCTACTTCTTCGATCCGAGCGGCAACCGCAACGAGACCTTCGCGGGGCTCGGCTATCTCGCGCAGCCGGACCGTCCGGTCACGACGTGGACCGGCGACGAGATCGGCCGCGCCATCTTCTATCACTCGGGTGAACTCAACGAAGCGTTCACCACGGTGTACACCTGATGCAAAAAAAGGAGCGTGCGCGATGAACTCCACCGTTTCCGGGCATAGCGTGGCGGCGCGCGCGATCGACTGGCCCGCTGCCCAGCGCGCCGTCGAGTCCGCCGCGCGCGAGGCCGTCCGGCTCGGCGTGCGCGTGAACGTGGCGGTGGTCGATGCGGCCGGGCATCTCGCCGCGTCCGTCCGGATGCCCGGCGCGCCGCTGCATTCGATCGACATCGCCATCGACAAGGCCTATACGGCGGCGAGCTTCGGCCTGCCGACAGGCCGCTGGCACGACGAGCTGCAGGCGCATTCGGCGGCCGTGCGCGAAGGCATCGTGCTGCGTCCGCGGTTCGTCGCGTTCGGCGGCGGCCTGCCCGTCGTCGAGGACGGCGGGTGCATCGGCGGCATCGGCGTGTCGGGCGGCAGCGAGTCGCAGGACGAAGCCTGCGCGCGCGCGGGCCTCGAAGCGCTCGGGCTCGCGGGGCCTTGACGGACTGCGGCGGCATTTTTTCAACCTCCCGACTACGACAACCTCGACGACAACTCGATAACAACTCGACAACTTCGCTGGAACGATCATGTACGAAACAGAACCGACCGCCGCCGTGCGCGGCGAACCAGGCAGCCAGGCCGGCGCAAAGCCGGTCCGCAACTTCATCGACGGCGAGTACCGCGACAGCGGGCGCTGGTTCGACAAGCGCTCGCCGCTCGACAACGCGCTGATCGCGCGCGTGGCCGAGGCGAGCCGCGAGGACGTCGATGCCGCCGTGCGCGCCGCGCGCGCCGCGCTGGCCGGGCCGTGGGGCGGCCTGACCATCGCGCAGCGCGTCGATCTGCTGTACGCGGTGGCGGACGGCATCGAGCGCCGCTTCGACGACTTCCTCGCAGCCGAAGTGGCCGACACGGGCAAGCCCGTGAGTCTCGCGCGGCACATCGACATCCCGCGCGGCGCGGCGAACTTCAAGGTCTTCGCGGACGTCGTGAAGAACGTGCCAGCCGAGAGCTTCGAGATGGCGACGCCGGACGGCGCGGGCGCGCTCAACTATGCGATTCGCCGGCCGGTCGGCGTGGTCGGCGTGATCTGCCCGTGGAATCTGCCGCTGCTGCTGATGACGTGGAAGGTCGGCCCGGCGCTCGCGTGCGGCAACACGGTGGTCGTCAAGCCCTCGGAAGAGACGCCGCAGACGGCCGCGCTGCTCGGCGAAGTGATGAACGCGGCGGGCGTGCCGCGCGGCGTCTACAACGTCGTACACGGCTTTGGGCCCGGCTCGGCGGGCGAGTTCGTGACGACGCATCCGGGCGTGAACGCGATCACGTTCACGGGCGAAACGCGTACGGGCGCTGCAATCATGAAAGCAGCCGCCGACGGCGCCCGCCCGGTCAGCCTGGAGATGGGCGGCAAGAACGCGGCGATCGTGTTCGCCGACTGCGACTTCGATGCCGCTATCGAAGGCACGTTGCGCTCGTGCTTCTCGAACGCGGGCCAGGTGTGCCTCGGCACGGAGCGCGTCTACGTCGAGCGGCCGATTTTCGAGCGCTTCGTGGCCGCGCTCAAGGAAGGCGCCGAGCGCCTGCGTCCTGGCCGTCCCGAGGAGGCCGCCACGGGCATCGGCCCGCTCATCAGCCACGAGCATCGCAACAAGGTGCTGTCGTACTACCGCAAAGCGGTCGAGCTGGGCGCGACGGTCGTGACCGGCGGCGGCGTGCCCGACCTGCCGGCCAATCTGCGCGAGGGCGCGTGGGTGCAGCCTACGCTGTGGACTGGCCTCGGCGACGACTCGCCGATCGCGCGCGAGGAGATCTTCGGCCCGTGCGCGCTCGTGATGCCGTTCGATTCCGAAGCCGAAGTCGTGGGCCGCGCAAACGCGAATGCGTACGGTCTCGCCACTGCGATCTGGACAACGAATCTTTCTCGCGCGCATCGCGTCGCGGCGGCGATCGAGGTCGGCATCGCGTGGGTCAACTCGTGGTTCCTGCGCGATCTGCGCACGGCGTTCGGCGGCGCGAAGCAGTCGGGCATCGGCCGCGAAGGGGGCGTGCATTCGCTCGAGTTCTACACCGAACTCAAGAACATCTGCGTGAAGCTCTGACGAACCCGTTGAACTATTTCGGATTACCTATGGAAACCACGTTGATCGAAACGCTGGGCGACCGGCTCTACGACGCGTTCGTCGCCCGCGAAGCCGTCGCGCCGCTGACCTCGCAGCACGAAGACCTTTCGGTGCGCGACGCCTACCGCATCCAGCAACGCTTCGTGCAGCGGCGGCTCGACGCCGGCGAAACCGTCGTCGGCAAGAAGATCGGCGTCACCTCGAAGGCGGTGATGGACATGCTGGGCGTCTACCAGCCCGATTTCGGCTATCTGCTGTCCGGCATGGTGTACGGCGAGGGCGAACGCATCCCGCTCGACACGCTGATCCAGCCGAAAGCCGAAGGCGAGATCGCGTTCATCCTCAAGCGCGACCTGCTGGGGCCCGGCATCACGAACGCGATGGTGCTCGCGGCCACCGAATGCGTGATGCCGTGCTTCGAGATCGTCGATTCGCGCATTCGCGACTGGAAGATCAAGATCGGCGACACCGTGGCGGACAACGCGTCATGCGGCGTATTCGCGCTCGGCGACCAGGCGGTGAGCCTGCGCCGCGTCGATCTCGCCACCTGCGGCATGGTGCTGGAGAAGAACGGCGAAGTGATCGGCACCGGCGCGGGCGCGGCGGCGCTCGGCTCGCCCGCGAACGCCGTCGCGTGGCTCGCGAACACGCTCGGCGAACTCGGCATTCCGCTCAAGGCGGGCGAGGTGATCCTCTCCGGCGCACTGGCCGCGATGGCGCCGGTCGCGGCGGGCGACAGCTTCCGCGTATCGATCGGCGGCATCGGCGCCTGCTCGGTGCGCTTCGCGTAGTTCGCCTGGATCGCTTCGATACGGCATCCCATCGATATTCCCAAGGACATTGCAATGACACAGAAAATCCGTTGCGCGCTGATCGGGCCTGGCAACATCGGCACCGACCTGCTCGCCAAGCTCATGCGCAGCCCCGTGCTCGAACCCGTGTGGATGGTCGGCATCGATCCCGAATCGGACGGCCTGAAGAAGGCGCGCGAACTGGGCCTCAAGACGACCGCCGACGGCGTGGACGGCCTCGTGCCGCACGTGAAGGCCGACAATGTGCAGATCGCGTTCGACGCGACGAGCGCCTACGTTCACGCGGAAAACAGCCGCAAGCTCAACGCGCTCGGCGTGATGATGGTCGATCTCACGCCGGCCGCGATCGGCCCGTACTGCGTGCCGCCCGTCAACCTGAAGGAGCACATCGGCCGGCGCGAGATGAACGTCAACATGGTGACGTGCGGCGGCCAGGCGACCATTCCGATGGTGCGCGCGATCTCGCGCGTGCAGCCCGTCGATTACGCGGAGATCGTGGCGACCGTGTCGTCGCGCTCGGTCGGTCCCGGCACGCGCAAAAACATCGACGAATTCACGCGCACCACGGCGTCGGCGGTTGCGCAGGTCGGCGGCGCGAAGCGCGGCAAGGCGATCATCGTCATCAACCCGGCCGAGCCGCCGCTCATCATGCGCGACACCGTGCATTGCCTGACCGAAGGCACGCCCGACGAGGCGCGCATCGTCGAGTCGGTGAACGCGATGATCGCCGACGTGCAGCGCTACGTGCCCGGCTATCGGCTCGTGAACGGGCCGGTGTTCGACGGCCACCGCGTGTCGGTCTTTCTCGAAGTGGAAGGGCTCGGCGACTACCTGCCGCGCTATGCCGGCAACCTCGACATCATGACGGCCGCCGCCGCGCGGACCGCCGAGATGTTCGCCGAAGAACTGCTCGCGGGCCGCATCACGCTTGCGCCGGTCGAGCGTGTCACGGCGTGATTTTTCCGCGAATTTCCGCGATCCATAGGGAATCGATATGAATCTCCAAGGCAAACGAATCACCGTCCACGACATGACGCTGCGTGACGGTATGCACCCGAAGCGTCACCAGATGACCCTCGACCAGATGCGCTCGGTCGCGCGTGGCCTCGACGAAGCGGGCGTGCCGCTCATCGAGGTCACGCATGGCGACGGGCTTGGCGGCGCGTCGGTCAATTACGGCTTTCCCGCGCACAGCGACGAGGAATACCTCGGCGCCGTGATCCCGCTGCTCAAGCGCGCGAAGGTGTCCGCGCTGCTGTTGCCGGGCATCGGCACCGTCGATCACCTGAAGATGGCGCACGAACTCGGCGTCCACACGATCCGCGTCGCGACGCATTGCACCGAGGCCGACGTGTCGGAGCAGCACATCACGTTCGCGCGCAAGCTCGAGATGGACACGGTCGGCTTCCTGATGATGAGCCACATGAACAGCCCCGAAGGGCTCGTCAAGCAGGCGAAGCTGATGGAGGGCTACGGCGCGAACTGCGTCTACATCACCGATTCGGCGGGCTACATGCTGCCCGACGACGTGAAGGCGCGCCTTGGCGCGGTGCGCGACGCGCTCGATCCGAAGACGGAACTCGGTTTTCACGGCCACCACAACCTTGCGATGGGCGTCGCGAACTCGATTGCCGCAATCGAGGTGGGCGCGAACCGCATCGACGGCGCGGCGGCGGGCCTCGGCGCGGGCGCGGGCAACACGCCGCTCGAAGTGTTCGTGGCCGTGTGCGACCGCATGGGCATCGAAACGGGCGTCGACGTGTGGAAGATCCAGGACGTCGCCGAGGATCTCGTCGTGCCGATGATGGACTTCCCGATCCGTATCGACCGCGACGCGCTCACGCTCGGCTACGCCGGCGTGTACGGCTCGTTCCTGCTGTTCGCGAAGCGCGCGGCGGCGAAGTACGGCGTGTCGTCGCGCGACATCCTCGTCGAACTGGGCCGTCGCAAGATGGTCGGCGGCCAGGAGGACATGATCGAGGACACGGCGCTCACGCTTGCGCGGCAACGCCGGGCGGGTGCCAGGAAGGAGGCTGCATGAAGCTGTCGAATGAAACGATCGAGTCGCTGGCGAAGCATCTCGACGATTGCGCGCTCGAAGCGCGCGATACGCCGAAGATCACCGACACGCACCCCGACATGGACTGGGACGACGCCTATGCGGTGCAGGACGCGCTGCGCCGCCGCCAGCTTGCGCGCGGCGCGCGCATCGTCGGCTACAAGGCGGGGCTCACGTCGCACGCGAAGATGCGGCAGATGGGCGTCGAAACGCCGGTGTTCGGCTATCTCGTCGATACGTTCGGCGTTGCCGATGGCGGAATCTGCAAGGTATCCGAACTAATCCATCCGAAGGTGGAGCCCGAGATCGCGTTCGTCACGAAGGCCGAGTTGAAGGGGCCGGGCTGCCACATCGGCGCGGTGCTCGCCGCGACCGACTTCGTGATTCCGGGCATCGAGGTGATCGACAGCCGCTATCGCGACTTTCGCTTCGACCTGAAGAGCGTCGTGGCCGACAACACGTCGGCGGCGCGCTTCGTCGTGGGCGGCCAGCCGCTCGCCGTCGAGGGCGTCGATCTGCGCACGCTCGGCATCGTGCTGGAGAAGAACGGCGAGCCGGTGGCGTTCGGCGCGGGCGCGGCAGTGCTCGGCCATCCGGCCGCGGCCGTCGCGATGCTCGCGAACCATCTCGGCGCACGCGGCGAATCGATTCCGGCGGGCAGCCTGATCCTTTCCGGCGGCATCACCGAGGCCGTGGCGGTCGCGGCAGGCGACCACGTCACGTTGCGCGCGCAGGGCATGGGCTCGACCGGCCTGCGCTTCGTCTGAGCTGTATTCCTTCATCCGACAAGGAGGCCACCGTGCCCATTGCCCATCTGTACATCCTCGAAGGCCGCGACGAAGAGAAAAAGGAGCGGCTGATCGCCGAAGTGAGCGAAGCGATTCACCGCGCGATCGACGCGCCGCTGGAGTCCGTGCGCGTGCTGATCGTCGAGATGCCGAAGGCGCACTTCGGCATTGCCGGGCAGAGCGCGAAGAAGCGCGGACGCTGACCGGCGCTCCATCCCCCGAAAGAGGCACCACAGGAACCAACATGCAGACCAATCCAGAAGTCGGCCGCAGCATCGTGGTCGACGGCATCCGGACCAACTATCACGATGTCGGCGAGGGCGTGCCGGTGCTGCTCATTCACGGCTCCGGGCCGGGCGTGACCGCTTACGCGAACTGGCGGCTCACGATGCCGGCGCTCGCGAAGTCGTTCCGCGTGATTGCGCCCGACATCGTGGGCTTCGGCGAGACGGATCGCCCGCAGGGCTTTCGTTACGCGATGGACCATTGGGTCACGCACGTGCTCGGGCTGCTCGACGCGCTCGGCGTCGAACGCGCGCACGTGGTAGGCAATTCGTTCGGCGGCGGGCTTGCGCTCGCGCTGGCGATCCGCGCGCCGGAGCGGGTCGGCCGGCTCGTGCTGATGGGCAGCGCGGGCGTGCCGTTTCGGATCACCGAAGGGCTCGACGCGGTGTGGGGCTACACGCCGTCGATCGCGAACATGCGCGCGTTGCTCGACATCTTCGCGTTCGACCGCTCGCTCGTGAACGACGAACTGGCGAAGCTGCGTTACGAGGCGAGCATCCGGCCCGGCTACCAGGAAGCGTTCGCCGCGATGTTCCCGGCGCCGCGGCAACGCTGGGTGGAGGCGCTCGCGAGCCCGGAGGCGGCCATTCGCGCGTTGACGCACGAAACGCTGATCGTGCACGGGCGCGAGGATCGCGTGATCCCGCTCGCGAGTTCGCTGCGCCTGATCGACCTGATTCCGCGCGCGCAGTTGCACGTGTTCGGACAATGCGGACACTGGACGCAGATCGAGCACGCGGCCCGCTTCAACGAACTGGTGACGCGTCACTTCCTCGAATAGAAGCGCATCGCGTACCGCGCAGCTTCATGCGCGGTACGAGAAAAGTAGTGCGAAGTAAATAAAAAAACCAGACAGATAATTCAAGGTCAGGAGACAAATGCATGTTCAGTCAACGAAAGTTCCGCATGGCCGGAATCGCCGGCATGGCGAGTGTTCTGTTCGCGGGCGCCGCGCACGCGCAGTCGAACGTGACGCTGTACGGCGTGATCGACGGCGGCCTGCTTTATACGAGCAAGACGCTCGATCCCGCGACGGGCGGCAATGCCGGCAAGCAGTTCTCGTTCGTCGATAGCGGCACGGCGCCCTCGCAGTTCGGGTTGATGGGGACCGAGGATCTTGGCGGCGGCCTGAAGGCGGAATTCAGGCTCGAAAGCGGCTTCAGCGTCGCAAACGGCGGCTTCAACGATTCGAACGGCAACCTGTTCGGGCGCCAGGCCTACGTCGGGCTTGCCAACCGCTTCGGCGAGCTGAAGCTCGGTTTGCAGTTCTCGCCGTTCTTCCTGTCGCTCTACGATCTCGATCCGCGCGGGTTGTCGCAGTTCGGCAGCGGCCTGCCGATCTACCTCGATCACGTGCTCGGCACCGGCGTCTTCAATGCCAACGCGGTGTCGTACTCGAGCCCGGTCGTGGCGGGTTTCTCGGGACGCGCGATGTTCTCGTTCGGCGGCGTGGCGGGCAATTTCCAGTCGGGGCGACAGTATTCGGTGAGCCTGAAGTACGACAACGGCACGTTCATGGTCGAGGGCGCGTTCTATGACGGCAACAGCGGCGGCTCGGTCAACACGGCGCCGCCGACCAACGTCGCGTTCGAGGGGCGCATGCTGGGCGCGTCGTACAAGATCGGGAAGCTGACCGCGAAGGCGTCGTTCACCAACTACAAGGTGGCCGGCGGCTTCGACAGCAATGTCTACGATGCCGGCCTCGACTTTCTCGCACTGCCGGACCTCGATCTCAACGGCGGCGTCTGGTACGTGAGCGACCGTAATGCGACGACCAACCATTCCGTGATGGGCGCGCTCGGCGCGCAGTATTTCCTCTCGCACAGAACGACGCTCTATGGGCAGGTGGCCGTGGTCAACAACCACGGGGCAATGGACACGGGGCTGTCGGTCAACAATGCGCTATTCAGCCCGTCCGGAACGACGACGGGCGTGAACATCGGCGTCCGCCACGTTTTCTGATCCGCTTCGGTAGCGGTCGGACATGGCTCAACGGGTACATCGAGGATATATGAGCGTGAAGATGAAAAGGCTTGATCTGTGGATGGCGGCGGCGCTGCTCGCCGCGATAATCGGCGTTCCGGGCGCGTATGCCCAGTCGCAGGGGGATTCGGGCGTCGCCGCTTCGGCGCCGGCTGCGGTCTCCGCGCCCGCGCAGAGCCGCAAGGAGAAACGCAGGGCCGACCGGGCGCTTGCGAAGACGGTGCGTCGTGCACTGGTCCGCGTCAAGGGGCTGGACTCGGGACGGATCGTCGTGATCGCGCAAGGCGGCGCGGTCACGCTCGGTGGCTCCGTGCCCGACGCGGGGCAGATCGACGTAGCGGTCGCGGCCGCAAAAGGCGTGAACGGCGTGCGCGACGTAACCAGCAGTTTGAGCGTGAAGGCGCCAGGGCAGTAGCAGCGCGACCGCACGAGAGAGAGGGCGAAGCGTGACGTTTGCCGATTGTGCCTGTACGCCGTTCACGCTTCGCGCCGAGCTGCGGTTGCTCTGGCTAATGCGCGGCAACGCGCCGGGGCGCACGGCATACGGCTCGTTCCGGAGCGATAGCCGCAACGGGCCGGTGAGGCGCGCTCGTGCATTGCTGATGAGCACGTTGCGCGCGCCGGGAAATCGCCCGGCGACGCGAAACGTTCTACATGCGCCGCCAGGCGGGAGACTGGAATGAACGGGTATCAGGCCCGGCTCGCCCCCGACGCCGCCGTCACCGACGCCGACGCCGCGCTCTGCGTCAGCGTCAGCACCGCTCCGGCCAGCAGCGCCAATGCGACGACGATCAGGCCGGCGTTCGTGCTGTGCGTCGCGTCCTTCATCCAGCCGATGATCGACGGGCTGACGAAGCCGGCGAGATTGCCGATCGAGTTGATCATCGCAATCCCGGCGGCGGCGGCTGTGCCGCTTAGCACGCTGCTCGGATAGGTCCAGAAAACCGGCATCATCGACAATACGCCGGCCGTGCCGAGCGACAGCGTGATCAATACGAAGGCCAGATTTCCCGTGTGGAGCGTGCTTGCGTACAGGCCCACTGCCGCGGCGACGGCCGCCGTTGCGAGATGCCAGCGCCGCTCGTTGCGGCGGTCCGAACTGCGCGCAACGAGAATCATCGATACGATCGCGACCGCATACGGCACCGCGGCCAGAAAGCCGACGTCGAGTGCGTCTTTCACGCCTGCCGCCTTGATCAGCGTCGGCAAATAGAAACTCACGCCGTAGAGACCCATCATGCAGCAGAAGTAAACCGCTGCGAGCTGCCATACACGGCCATTCGACACGATGCTTTTCAGCGACGCCTCCGCTCCCGCGTGCGCGTCGCAAGCGATGTTTCCTTCGAGCAGCTGCTTCTGCCGATCGTCGAGCCACGAGGCGGCGCGGATGCCGTTCGGCAGCACGAACGGCGTGATGACGCCGAGCACCAGCGACGGGATCGCTTCGAGCAGAAACAGCCACTGCCAGTTCGACAGGCCGCGCACGCCGTTGAACGCCTGCATGATCCAGCCCGACAGCGGGCCGCCGAGTACGCCGGCAACGGGAATGCCGATCATGAAAAGCGCGTTCATCCGGCCGCGGCGCATCGACGGATACCAGTAGGTCAGATAGAGCACGATGCCGGGAAAGAACCCTGCCTCGGCGATGCCAAGCAAAAAGCGTAGCGCGTAGAACGTCCCCGGCGACTTCACGAAGACCGACGCCGCCGATACGATCGCCCATGTCACCATGATGCGGCTGATCCAGACACGCGCCCCTACACGATGCAGGAGGATATTGCTCGGGACTTCGAACACGAAATAGCCGATGAAGAAAATCCCCGCGCCGAGCCCATATACCGACTCGCTGAACTTCAGGTCGCTGAGCATTTGCAGCTTCGCGAACCCGACGTTGACGCGATCCAGATAAGCCGCGACATAGCAGATGAAAAGGAACGGCAACAAACGCAAAGTCACCTTCGCGTAAGTTGCGGTTTCGAATCCGGCAGGTGCCGTCAGGGTTTGGGGGCGGTGGGTGGCAAGGCGAGCGGACACGCCCGTTGGGTCATGCGGGTTCATCGCGAGTCTCCAGATTCGTGTGCGGCTTCACGCCGCCGCTTAGTTTGCGTGCCCGCATTGTTCCGCGCCATTACGCGGCTGTCGAGACGCAACAGCGCTGGTCCTACCAGTTAATTTTTCGGTGCCAGATGCGATTTTCCGCGCGACTCAGTCGTGGCGCGGGCACGCGGCTGGACGCGTGGGCCCGCTTAGACGCGCCGCCTGTGCTATTCCCAGCCCTTGAGCCGCAACGCCGCCCGCACCAGACGTTGCTCTTCCGCTTCGATTTCTCTCAGACGGGCAATCGTGGAGGCGATGTGCGTGCTCGCAGCCCGGCGTGCCGGCGCGGGTTGTTTGCCGATCACGGCCTTGTAAAGACGGGCATGCTGCCTGTCGATCACGCGCTTTTCCGCTTCGCGATGGTAGAGATTGTTCACGGAGGCGAAGACCGAACTCAGCAGCAGGTCGGTGAGCGAACTTAACGTGTGCACGAGCACGGGGTTATGCGACGCTTCGCAGATCGCGAGGTGGAACGCATAGTCGAGCCGTGCCCTGGCCGATTCTCCAACCTCGCTTTGGTTTGCGGCGACCATCTCCTCGTATCGGCGGGTAATGAGCGCAAAATCCGCCTGCGTACCGCGCAGCGCGGCAAGCCGCGCGGATTCGGCCTCGAGCAGTTCGCGCACTTCGAAAATGTCGTAGAGCGTCCTCGGCTGCGAGCCGAGCAGATGCATCATGGGCGTGAGGGCGGGTTGCGTGGTCAGGGCAGCAACGAACGAACCGCGCCCCTGTTCAGTTTCGATAATCCCGTGCGCGCGCAGCACCTTCAGCCCTTCTCGCAGCGCCGAGCGCGATACGCCCAGTTTGACCATCAGACGTCGCTCGGAAGGCAGCGCCTGGCCCGGCTTCAATACGCCATCGACAATCAGGCTTTCCATGCGCTCCGCCACCACGTCGGCGATCTTCACGCGTACTTCCGGGTTGTCTTTTCGCATGGCAATTCTCACTGGTCCGACCACTTCAAGGCAACGTGCTTTTACTCGCCGATCCTAGCATTTTTGCCGCCAGACACGCCTGGCGTTCTTCTGACGACAAGAATTTTGCGCTAAGCAGCGGCGTTCCTTGGTATTCAGGAAATCGCGACGCGAATTGATCTGAAATCGTGCGATTCCGACGATTGAAACCCACGTGCGACACTACATCGCGTTTCCGGTTCTTCAGGCCCATTGTCCACGCCTGTTGCGGGTTTCTCCGGATTTTTACGGTTTTTTCGACCTCTTCCGCGCCGGACCAACGAATGCCGCCGCAGCAATTTTTCGCCGACCCATATAAGATGCGCTAAAAATGTATGTATATGCGGGAGCATCCATGAACGTCTATCGAATCGAGGAGCCTGCCCCGAGGGCCCGTGGCGGCTTCGCGCTGTGGGCCCTCGGCTTCCGGCCGTTCTATCTCGGCGGGGCGCTGTTCGGCGCCGCCGCGTTGCTCGCCTGGATGGCCGCCTATGCCGGGCACCCGTTGCCCGGATTCAGTTCGTATCTGCCGGGCATGTTCTGGCATGTTCACGAGATGATCTTCGGCTTCGGCGCTGCGATCGTCGTGGGTTTTCTGCTGACCGCAGTCCGCGCCTGGACCTCGGTGACGCCCGCACAGGGCAAGTCCCTGGCGGCGCTGTGGCTGTTGTGGCTCGCGGGACGAATCGCCGTCGCCTATGGCTCGCCGGCCGTTGCCGCGGTAGTCGACAGCCTGTTCCTTCCGGTGTCCGCTCTCGCGCTTCTGCGCGTGCTCCTTCGCGCGAAGAATAGCCACAACATCTTTCTGCCGCTTGCGCTCGGCCTGCTCGCCGCCCTCAACGTGGCGTTCCATCTCTCCATGCTGTTCGCGCGAGCGCCATGGGCGCTGCACAGTGCCTACCTCGCCGTGGGCATGCTGGTGCTGTTCATCACGATCATTGGCGGGCGCATCATTCCGTCGTTCACGGCCAATGCATTGCCCGGTTACGCGTCCCGGCGCTGGAGCGCGGTCGAGCGCGCAGTGATGCCGCTCAGCGCGCTGGCCTTCGTGCTCGATGCGGCGCTCGGTTCCGGCGTGCTCGCTGCCGCGGCGGCGCTCGCGGCGGCGTGCGCGCAGGGCGCGCGGCTTTGGGGCTGGCGTTCGTGGCAGGTGGGCAACCGGCCGATTCTTTCCATCCTGCACATCGCCTATGCGTGGATACCCGTGGGCTTCGTGCTGCTCGCGCTTGCCGCGCTGGGTCTCGTCGCGCATACGCTCGCCATGCACGCGTTCACGGTGGGAGCGATCGGCGGCGCAATCATGGCGATGATCACGCGCACGGCGCGCGGCCATACGGGCCGCAAGCTGGTAGCAGGCCGCTTCGATATCGCCGGCTATGCGTTGCTCGTGACCGCCGCGCTGATCCGCGTGCTGGGGCCGTGGCTCGCGCCGCAATGGCTCATGTTCTGGATCGAAGCTTCGGGTGCCTGCTGGGTTCTCGCGTTCGCCGCGTATTGCTACCGTTACGCGGGCTGGCTCATCACGCCACGCGTGGACGGAAAGGAAGGCTGAGCAATTCGGCGCAGACCCGGCAGCAGTCGGCGCGACTCAGGCAGACGACTACGCCTGCGCCATCTCCAGAATTTTCGCCACGGTATTCATGTTGCGCGCGGTGCCGGTTCTGGCTGCGGCGATCTTGAGCTTCGACTGACCGATGCCGTCCTTGTAGTTCACGTAAATCTCACGGATACCTAAACATATTTCCTCTGCCTTCCGGCCGCTCACCGCGTCGAGTGCATTGGCAGGCGGAGGGCAATCGAGAAAGATGGCGACGGTGCGATCGGGCGCGGCACCAGGGAACGGATTGCGCTGCAGCACGGCGGCCAGTTCCGCGGCTGAGCGCATGGCCACGCCGACCGGCTTGCCTGCGTACGTCGAGAGACTCTGTTCGAGCCGCTTCTTCACGGAAGCCTCGGCAAGCCGGCTTTCGAATACGACGTTGCCGCTCGCAATATAGGTGCGGACGCGCGTGAAGCCGAGCGCTTCGCACATGGCGCGAAGTTCAGGCATCGGGAGTTTGCCGGTGCCGCCGACATTCACGGCGCGTAAAAGGGCGATGTAGACGGGCATGGGAGCAGGCTAAGGTCGGTCACGGGCACAACCCCGACATGGCAAGCGAAAAGCGCCGAAATTCCGGCGGCGACATATCGAATGCGCGTCTGGACGCGCGCTTGAAATTCGAAGCACTCCGAAGTCCACGGCCATATGCAATCTCGATGACCGTCTTGTGGTGAGCGCGCCCCAGGGCGAGAAGCGCGATGGCGCGCGCCAATGCAGTGGCGTGCGGGCCAGGCGGCTGCACGGCGGCCGTGAACGGCACAGCCGCGGCAGCGGGCAGCGGATGTTCGGACATGCGCGGATGGTAGCGCACAAAGGCTTGGCGTGTCACACGCCGGTTCTGCGGGGCGGCAAGCTATTTCCCGCCAGCGCGCTCCGAAGCCGACACGAGGTACAGACGCACGAGACTACGAAGCTCCGTCAGCAGCATGGCGCGCGACGCCGGTTCTTCGCTGGCGACGCCTGTCACACCTTTGAGCATGTGAAGCAGCACGACCGCGACGACCTTGGCTTTGGCCGGCTTGAGACCGGCTATCGCCTTGGTCAGGATGCTTGCAACGCCGTTGCGCATGGCTTCACGAAAGCGCTTGCGATGGTCGTCGCTGCCGCTGCGGGCGTCGACCAGCGCAGTGGCATAACCGCGTTGCGATTGCAGCAGAAGCATGAAGTCGACGAGCGCATCGGCTATGCCTTCCAGCGTCATTTCCGGGACTTGCTGCTGGAGTTCGGCAAGTCCGTTCTTTGCCTGCAGCGCGTAGCGCAGCAGCAGCGCGTCCGCCAGTGCTTCCTTGGTCGGGAAGAAACGATATAGCGAGCCGATCGCGGTGGAAGAACGCGCCGCGATTTCGGTCATGGTGGCCGCGTCGTAGCCTTTTTCGGTGAAAACAGCAACGGCCGCCTCCATGATGGCGGCCACGCGCCGGCGGCCCCGTTCGCGTTTGGGTTCGGTGGGGCGTGCGGGTTCCATGAGGGGCGGGGATGAGCTCATGCAGCTAACCAGGTAAATGCGAGGATTTTTGAGGAATTCCTCGCATAGTAGCACGGTCAATTTCTCACTGTATTGTGCCGAATAAAACGCGTGGTTTATCCCGTGAATTGACTTATGCGAGGATGGCCTCTACTATTCACGCCGTTATGGGGCGTGATTCCTGGCGCCGCAACGATCATGACGCCGATAGCCGAATCATTCGGCGCGGATGCCTAACTCGTCGCGGTCATGCAATACCTTCGTGTATTGCTCGTCGCGGCTATTGCGTCCGTTCTCGCGCGGCTGCTGGGCGCGAGCCCTCACATGGCGCGCCGATCGTGTGGTTCCCCGCACTGGCGGCTACCGCTCGCGAAGACGCTTGCGCGCTGGCATCGATCCGCTTACGGCCTGTCTCGCGACAGGCCCGGGGGGGGGGCTGATTCCGTGGCCATCATCGCGGCGTCGACCAGCGTGGACGTTCGATTCGTGATGGCCATGCAGATGGCGCGCTTTCTGGCCGTGCTGGTCATCGGTCCCGCGGCTGCGCGGTTCCTTGCGCGCCGCAGGCGCGTCGGGGCGGAGCGCCTCGACCGGACCTGACGGGTGTTTTCCCTTTTACTTTTCCTTTCACACCGCGGAGGTAAGCGACATGCAGCACGTCTGGCTCTTTTTCGCTGGAGCATTCTTTTGCAATGCGATTCCGCACCTGACTTCCGGCCTGCAGGGGCTGCCGTTTCCCACGCCGTTCGCGCGTCCGCCGGGCAGGGGGGATTCGTCGCCCGCCGTGAACGTGGTTTGGGCCTTCGTGAATCTCTCGATCACGCTGGCGCTAGCCACGCGCCACTTCGACCACCTCATCACGATCGGGGACGTGCTGGCTGCACTTGCGGGCGGGCTTGTTACAGGACTCTTTCTGGCTTTTCATTTCGGCGCGGTGCAGCGCGACAGGCGTGATGCGGGGCCGCAAAAAAACGGTTGCATAGGTTAGGGGAAAACCCTATACTTTTCTCGTCTCCTCCATGTCTCCTCCAGATATGGATTCAGCCCGCCCTCTCAGGCGGGCTTTTTCTTTTGTGGCGCCGGATCGCATCGTTCGCTGGTCAGAGCAGGTCAATCTTTTACGAAGACGAAGCCGCATTTGCGCATGCCCGTACGCGAACCGCTGCCGGACGTTGCGTCGAACTGCGTGCTGACTTCGTAGGTGTAGGGCGACGGCTTGTCCATGCGGCCGATCGCGTGCGGTGTTGAAGTCGCCAGGCCCTGTGCGACGAGCGTGCCCGATCCGTCGGGCTCCAGCTTGCCGTCCAGCGTGAGCCAGCCGCCTGCATCCCTCGCGCCACGTTCGCCATGCAGCACGTTTTCCTGGATTTCGGCGGGGAACCGGTAGGTGTAGCCCGAAGCACCGTCGGCCTTGGGACATGTGAGCGTGACGCTCCAGTCGCCGTCGAAGGTTCCCGCTGCATCAACCGCCGGCGCGCCCGCAAGACTGGCGCAGACAGCCGAGCACTGCGCAATCAACGTCAATTTGCCCGGCCCCATGGCGGCTCCCATCATTTAGGCATCTGGACACTATTGTGTGCGCAAGCCGTATGCCAGTCTGGACGTCGCCGCACAGTCAATTTCGTTGAAATGGGGTCCCCACCAATCTTCTTTCAGTCCGGTGACGAGCCAGATCTCCACCGCAACTAACTGTCAACCCCGCATCCGTAGGCCAGTTTGGCAGGCGTCACTGCGAAACGTCCATCTGTTGATGGGTATCAAGCATGGCTGCCAAGGTGCGGGCCTCTGGCTGGAGATGCGGCAACGCGTCTCTGGAAGAGCGGATGGCGCGGTCTATATTGATTTGATCCCACTCGCCGCAGCACATCATTCCCACTCGCCGCAGCACATCATGGCCAAGAAGATTGCCCTCCATCCGAAGCATCCCGAACGTGTCTGCTGGGGCTGCGACCGCTATTGCCCGGCCGGCTCGCTCAGTTGCGGCAATGGCTCGGACCGTACACCGCATCCGATCGAGTTGCTTGGCGACGACTGGCTCGAGTATGGCGACTGGGGTTTTGAGGCAGAGGCCGATCCCGTCGCGCCGATAACCGGTCCGCGCTAGTTCCACAGCCCTCGATACGCCCGCATGCCGGGCGCACGCTCGCCGCCGGGCAGGTTGCGCGCAAGTGCACCACAGCCTGCATCCATGAGCGGTTCGATCACTGAAGTCCGCTCGTCCGGCTTGAAATCGCCGATCCAGACCACGCGGCAACATCCGGATACATCCGCGAGGTCGGGCGCGATCTGCATCGTCGCGTGATGATGCTAGAAGCGCCCGCCGCCCACGGTGTAGGCGAGCCGCACGGGGCGTCGTTCAAGCCAATCACGCGTTCCTCGATCACCGTGCCGTCGGCGAACGTCACTTATCACACGTCTTTTTCCACTCGCGCATTGGTCAGTACGCCCGCGAACGCGCGGGCGGCGCTGGTGGGGTCGCGCAGCGCGACGCATGCTTTTTCCGCCGCGGTTTCGACGGACATGTCCCGGCAGATGGTAGTCATCGCACCTGTCCCTTCGTTTCGTGTGACGGGTGCATCGTGCGCGCGGGAAGCGCGGCAATCCCGGGGGAATATTGACTTCGGGCGCAGCGGCTCACACGCCCTCAATGCGCGTGCCGGTGGTGGACGTCGGGGTAATGCGCGTGGCTATGCGTGATCGATGTGTGACGATGTGGATGTGTGTGCGGTTCAGTGCCGTCCCATGCGAAATCGTGCTCGTGCTGATGGTGGGCGTCGTGCCGGTGCGCGTGGGTGTGCTCGAGTGGCTCATGCGTGTGTACGTGGTCATGGCGCTCGCGTACGTGCAGCCACACGCCGAGCGCCATTAGCGCGAGCGCGAGCCAGAATGTCGGTGCAGGGCGCTCCGGCCACAGCAGCGGCGAAAGCGCCACGCCGAAAAGCGGCGCCACGGAGAAGTAGGCGCCCGTGCGTGCGGTGCCCAGATGACGCAGCGCGACGACGAAAAGCACGAGGCTCACGCCATAGCCCGCGAAGCCCACGGCCATCGCGCCGCTTGCCACGTGCCAGGCGGGCCAGTGCGCCCCCGTGCCGAGCGCGATGCCGATGTTTACCGGCCCGGCGACGAGCCCCTTCGTGCAGGCAACGACCATCGCGTCGTTGCTCGAGACCTTGCGGGTGAGATTGTTGTCGATGGCCCAGCACAAGCATGCGCAGGCCACGAGCAGTACACCGGGCGCGACGCCTGCTCGCTCGCCCGGCCAGGAGAGCAGCACGCCGCCCGCGACGATCGCCACCATGCCGAGTGCGATCTGCGCGTCGAAATTCTCGCGAAAGCAAAACCAGGCAATGAGCGCCGTCAGCACGCCTTCGAGGTTCAGCAGCAGCGTGCTCGTGGCAGCGGGCGTGGTGTTCAGGCCGAGCATGAGCAGCGCGGGCGCGGCCACGCCGCCCGCGGCGATCGCCCCGGCAAGCCATGGCAGCTCGGCCACGCGTAGCGGGGCGTGCGAGGCGGCCGCGCTGTCGCGGCGCGCCGCCACGCGGCGCAGCAGCAGCGCGATAGCGAGTCCCGAGCCGCTGCCGAGATAGAAGAGCCCGGCCAGCATGAACGGCGACACGTCGCCTAACAGCGCCTTGGCAAGCGGCGTGGTGATGCCGAACAGGGCGGCGGCGAGTAGTGCCGTGAGAATGGGGTGACGGTGCGACTGCATCGTTGGCTCGAAGCGCGGGGAGGACGAAAAAAAGCGTAGAGGAAGTGCGGTGTCGGTGCAAGCGCGGCACGGAGGAGGCCTGGTTCGGGAACCATAAAACTCTAACTTGGGAAGCAATTAAGTGCCGATTTTTCCTCTTTTGAGCCAAGTTTTTGGGCCGATGACGAAGGCCGCGAAGCATATAAGTCCGTATTGTTTCTGAAAGGTATTTTACGCATTTCGGCCAGCAATGTGGCGCATGCTTGCGTGCCGAGTGCGTAGACAAAAAAGGTTTCTGGTTACGCTGCCAGTTGGTCATTTTAATCATTTTGCTCCGAATATTTTTAATTTTAGACATATCTAAAGATAGATTGGAGTGCAGACAATTACCTTCCGCGTCGCTATCGGCGCGCACTAACATCTGCGGGAGCAGTGGAATCTGTCGTGTGTTGCGACAATTTCAGCGAAGAGCGTTGAAAATGCAAAATTAATAGTCAACTGGATTCAGAGTGCCCCGGAAGTGACGCGGGCTGCTGAATCATGCTAATAATTGGTTCTGGAACATCGGCCGATGCGCTTCTCAGTTCTCGCCCGAGGCGCCGCCGTCGCTGTCCGCTAATCGGGACGCTCGCCGAACGTTCGGTCAGTTCCTTTCATGTCGGCGCCCCAAACGCAGAGCAGGAGCCCCGAAGTGCTTCAGGCCTCGATGTACTTATCGGTCTTCTCCCGGACCGCCACATTCGATTGTCATCACCGAACCTATATGTTTGCGACCTCCGGGGACGCACGACGTCGCGACGACAACGAAACGTCCGCTCGTTTCGGTCGCCTCGACTTGAGGCTGGCAGCGCGACGCCTTCGGAGGCGAAGGCAAACCGTGAGGCGATTCGTCTCCACGGGAGAGGAGCGCGCAGTTGTGCCGATAAGAACCGAAAAGCAGTATCAATCAAATCTAATTGGCAATAGGTGCAGTATTTTAAATCTTTGTCTCATTTTAAATGATACATCCGCTTCCGCTTGGGCTGCTATTTTTTGTCGATTATATAAATAGACATCGCGTGCAAATCTGTGTGAGCGAAACATTCGAACTGAAGATCAATCGTTCAATGTTTTAGCGAATTGCGCGTGCTTTGACGCAGCGCGCAGATACTCCAGAAGTGAGTTGGAAGGGGCCATAAAAAAGGCTGGAGCGGTGCTCGCCCGCGCTGGCCACGCATTCGATTCGTCGTGAAGTCAGATTCTTTTAATTGCTTGTTATGCCCGAATTTCGCGCTATACGAAGTTGCGGATTCAGTCGATCTCTTCCGCTGAATAGCCCTTGATGCACATGACGGCAGGATTCCAGCGCGATACGCGTCCATCGGGGTCCAGCATAAAGATCGCATAATCACGTACTGCGTCGACAAGCACTCGATAGCCTTCTTCTAGTGTCCCGCTTGACCCGTTACCTGACCGAGCCAAACGATCCGCTGCGGATCGCCTTGCCAGTAATCAGCGCAAAGACACGCAAGACGCGTTCGACCTGGTTGAGCCACGGACCGTAAGTGAGGATGAAATGCATGTGCCAGGGCGGGCGTGCCGACAGCCACGCCTTGACCGTCGGATGCTTGTGACCGCCATAGTTGTTCACGATGCAGCGCATGTCGAGCTCGGCGGGAACGGCCTTGTCGATTTCACGCAGGAAAGACAGGAACTCCTGATGTCGACGACGCGGCTTGCAGGTGGCGAGCACAGCGCCGTTGAGCACGTTCGGGGCAGCGAACAGCGTAGTGGTACCGTGACGAGCGTAATCGTGCGTGACGCCTTCAGCTAGCCGAAACTCATCGGCAGTATGGACTGCGTGCGCTCGAGCGCTTGACACCGTCTCTTCTCGTCCACGCAAAGCACCAGCGCATTTTCTGGCGAACTCAGGTACAGGCCCACTACATCGCGCAGTTTTTCGATGAAGAATTGATCGGTCGAAAGCTTGAAGCTTTCGCTGCGGTGCGGTTGCAGACCCAGCAGCTTGAAGTAACGATGCACACTCGTGGGCGAGATAACGGTCTCGGCAGCGATCGTGCGCACGCGCCAGTGCATGGAGCCGTCCGCAGGTTTGGTGTGCAGCGTCTTCTGGATCCGTTGCGCCAGTCGCTTGTCGTCAATCGTACGCGGCTTGCCGGGACGTACCTCGTCATAGAGTCCGTTAACGCGTTGCTCCAGGAATCGCAGGCGCCACTTGCGCGCAGAGCGAATCAGGGCTGACCGGGCTAGTGCGATGCATTGCGATTTCTTTTCCATGCGGATGCAGTACAGCCGAATGTTGCCTGAAACCAGCGGGAAAACGAACTCAGACTGTTGAAGCCCACGGTCTCGGCAACGTCGGACAACGGGATGGTGCCCGCTTCGACGAGCTGCCTGGCGGTGTCGCTGCGAACCTGCTGCAACAGGCTCGAATACGACAGCCCTTTGTTTGCCAGCCGCCGGTGCAACGTGCGCCGGTTCATTCCGAGGCTGCTCGCCAGCGTGTCCGCATTGCACGTGGAGTCGCGAAGTTGCCGGACCATGATCCGCGTCACCTGCATTTCGAAATGCTCCGGCGAATCGGGGAGCGTATGTTCGATCAGGTTCCGCGCGTGCCGTCTGAGTACTGCCGCCGACGTGATGACCCGCAGGTCGAGCGCATCCTTGCCCAGCAGAATGCCGCCCATCACCTGGTTGTAGCGCAGTTCGCTGCGCATGAAACTGCCTTGTACCGAGGTATGGAGCGGCCGCGCATGTTCATAACACACGGCGTCGGGGCGCCACTCGGGGCCGACCAGCCAGCGGATGCTCTGGACCAGCCCGCACGCGCAGAACTCGGATGCCTGGATGGACGGGGTATCGGAGACGATCTGGTACGACAGGAAGGGCTTGCCGAAGCGTGTGTCCAGTTCAAGGTAGATGCCGTTGCAGTGAAGGTGCAGCCGCGCGGAGATCGTACGCAGTGCATCCCTTAGCGTTTCTTCTTCCCTCAGCAGCAGGCTGACCGCGCCGAAATCCGGGACACCTCTCGCGATCGCGGCACGCGCGCCAAAGTCCGACCGGCCCGAGGCCGCGACGGACAGGTCGAGCAACCGGATGAAAGAGTCGACCGGAATCAGGCGGTCAGGGTCCGTCGTGTAGTCCGTTGTCAGACCAACCGCGGCGATCAGCGCTTCGCCGTCGACGCCGACTTCCTGCGCCGCATTCAGATAGCCAATCAGCGTTGCACTTCTGACAACTCTCGCTTTCATCTCCGACCTCTCGCGTCGACGGTCATTTCTCGTCGTGTCCCAGATTGGAAAATTTGTGTCCCGCAATGTCAACTGGAAAAAAATTGTCATCTCTACAGTGCTTGCTATTCGTAGCGCGACAGAAAAAGGGGGCGAAGACCCGCTTTACATCGCGCTGCAACTGAGTGGAGCCGGCAATCTGAAGAATGCCGCGGGCCTCACGTATCGCTGATACACGCAACCCGATCTGAAACAGGTGACATATGCATCATGCAGATGAAGCAGGCGCACGCTCGCGCGATAGTGAACAACGGCGGGCGTTGGATGCAGTCTTCGATTACGTCGACAGGAATGCGCAGGACTTCGTGTCATGTCTGATGGCGTACGCGTCGCATCCGAGCATCAGTGCGCAAAACATCGGTATCGACGAAGTGGCGCATCTGCTGAAAGAGCGCTTCCTGGCGATGGGAATGACGGCGGAAATCCTGCCGACCAAAGGCAATCCGGTTGTTCTCGCGCAATGGAACAGGCAGGCGGGCGCGCCGACGGTATTGCTGTATGGCCACTACGACGTGCAGCCGCCCGAGCCGCTGGAGGCGTGGACCACGCCGCCGTTCGAGCCGACGATCCGCGATGGCCGCATCTTTGCGCGCGGCATCGGCGACAACAAAGGCCAGCATTTCGCGCAGATTCTCGCGATCGAGTCGCATCTGAAGGTTCATGGGAAATTGCCATGCAACGTGATTTTCATGCTCGACGGAGAAGAGGAAGTCGGAAGTCCCAATCTGCCGTCGTTCGTGCTCGAACATCGCGAGCGTCTCAAGGCAGACCTCGTTGTGACCGCGGATGGTTCAGTTCATCCGTCGGGTACGCCGATCGTTCAGTTCGGTGTCCGTGGGCTGCTCAATTTCGAGCTGCACGTGCACGGAGCAAAGCGCGACGTGCACTCGGGCAATTACGGCGGCGTGGTTCCAAACCCTGCGTGGACGCTCGTGCATCTTCTGGCGACGATGAAAAATGCCGCCGGGGAAATCACCATTGACGGCGTGTACGACCGGGTCGATCCGCCGTCGGCCCGCGAGCTGGAAGCGATTGCCGCGTTGCCGGTGAACGTTGCCGGTCTCTGCGAAGAACTGGGCATGACGCAGCTCGATCAACCGCAGGAGCGCGGCTACTTCGAACGCCTGATGTTTCATCCGACATTGACGATCAACGGACTTCACAGCGGCTACGGCGGCCCTGGAATGAAAACGATCATTCCGGACAGCGCATTCGTCAAATGCGACATGCGGCTCGTCGAATCGCAGACGCCCGACGAAGTATTCGCGCTGGTCGTCAAACATGTGGCGCGCCATGCACCCAGTGTCGAAGTCGTCAGGCTGAACAGCATGGAGCCGTCCAAGACGTCCATCGAATCACCGTACACGCAAAACATCGTGACGGCGATCGAGAGGGCTCAGGGCAAGCGGCCGCTGTTGTATCCAGTGGTCGGAGGCAGCCTGCCGGATTACGTCTTTACAAAGACACTCGGCCTGCCGGCCTTCCTGATTCCCTATGCGAATTCGGACCAGGCCAATCACGCGCCCAACGAGAACCTGAGCATCGACTGTTTCCTGAAGGGCATCAAGACCGGGGCAGCGCTGCTCGCGTGCTTGTTCGATCGCGACGTGGTTGGGTCGTCGACCTGACGCGGCGCGACCGCGCTGTTCATCTATCAATTAAAAGGATGTGGAAATGAACGATCACGAGCCGGGTCGGGAATCGACGGTGTCAACGTGGCGGGCCGTTCTGGTCACGGCATTGCTAGCGCTGTCATTTTCGTTTTCGTTCCTGGACAGGCAGGTTTTGCCGCTGCTTCTGGAGCCTGTCCGGCACACGTTCGCGATAAGCGATACACAGATCGGTTTGCTGCAAGGGCTGGCGTTCAGTACGTTCTACGCATGCGCCGGCATCCCGTTGGGATGGATGGTCGACCGGTTCCATCGCGTGCGCATCGCCGCGGCGTGCGTCGCCGCGTGGGGACTGGCGACGGCGGCGTGCGGTCTGTGTTCGAGCTTCGTCCAGTTGCTTGCCGCGCGCACCGCGACCGCAGTCGGCGAGGCGGGGTGCTCGCCGGCGTCATGGTCGATACTGTCGGATCTGCTGACCGGGCGCGCGTTGCTGCGTGCGACGGCGGTCTATAACACCGGCCCCTACATCGGCGGCGGCATGGCGCTGATTCTCGGCAGCATCGCGCTGCGCTACTTTACGGGGCTCGGCGGTCCGGCGTTGCCGTTGTTCGGACACGTCGCGCCATGGCAGGCCGTGTTCGTGGTGGTCGGTTTGCCAGGGCTGCTGCTTGGCGGATTGATCCTGATGCTGCGTGAACCGGCGCGCCGCGTGCCCGAGGTTCAGCACACGGATATCTCGACACGCGCCACACTGAAAGTGCTGCTGGGATCTCCTCAACTGATGTTCTATTTCGCGGGGTTTCTGTTCGTCACATCCGGGTTCTATGTGCTGGTGACATGGTTCCCGAGCGTGATGATTCGCGAGGGATTCGGCACCGTCTCGACGGTCGGGCGTCCTCTGGGCACGGTGTTTCTGTCGGTCGGCCTGACCGGCTGTCTGCTGTCCCAACTGCTCGTTCGCAAGCTCGATAACCGCGAGCTGCTCGGCGCGCTGCTCAGACGTCTGTCGATCGTGCTGTCGATTCAGATTCCGATCATTGCTATGTTCCCGATGGTCGGCACGGCGGCATCCGCCTACTGGTTTTACGGCTGTGAGGTCGCGACGTTTTCGATCGTGACGACATTCATGTCCAGCCCGATCCAGCTTGCCGTGCCCAACCGGATGCGCGGCCGTGCAACGGGACTCTTCCTCGTGTCGAACAACGTCCTCGGCGCGAGCCTGGGACCGTCCGCGGTCGGCGCGCTCAGTGACAGGCTGAAGGGTCATCCGCATGGACTGGCGGTTGCCTTCGCAATTGTCCTCGCGGTGTCGAGTATCTGTTCCGTCATTCTGATTTACCTCTCGTCGTCGCGGAGATCGGTCGCCGGCGCAGTCGATGCGCTGCAGACGAGCGCCATGCACAACAACTCGTAATTGCCTGCATCTTTCAAATAAAGGTTTGGAAAAGACCATGGAGATCGAAATGAGTCAATTAATCGATTCGGAATGCAAAATAAGTAAATTTGAACAAATCGCATGCATCGCCAGGAAAATCGTCACGGCCAGTCTGGTAATCCTGTCGATGGCGCCGGCGCTCGCGCGTGCGCAAAGCAGCGTCACCTTGTTCGGCTCGCTCGACGAGGCGATCGAGTATTTGACGAATTCGGGAAAGACATCGCATTCGGTCGTGCAGGCCGCGGCGGCGGAGATCTACGCGAATGCGATTGGCCTGAAGGGCGTCGAGGATCTGGGCGGCGGCATCAAAGCGATCTTCCGTCTGGAAGGCGGCATCAGCCCGAACACGGGTGCCTCTTTGCAGGGCGGTCGGCTGTTTGGCCGGCAGGCATGGGTGGGTCTGCAAAACGACAACAACAAGGTGGTGTTTGGCCGCGTCTATACGCCGCTCTACGACGTGATCGGCTATCTGGACCCGTTGCAGGGTTCGAACGTCAGTCTGTGGAGCATGGACGGCGGCTTCGTGTCGCGAATGGACAACGCGGTGCGCTATACGCGCACGGATGGACCGTTTCACGAGAACCTGCAGTACAGCTTCGGCAGCGACGGCATCGATGCGCCGCTCAACGGCGTCGCCGGCGGTGAAGCGAAGTCAAAGGAATACAGCGTCGCCGCCGATTACACGACGGATCAACTGATGGCCGCCGTCGTGTACGACTACGTGCACGGGCCGATGACGTCGGCGCAATACGGGATGAGCCTGTACGTGCCTTCGCTGGTTCCCGCCGCGCCGGTTTCACCGGAGCGCGCCGAGCGGCTCGCCACGGCGCTCCGTTACACGTGGGGCGGCACGTCCGTGTTCGCCGGGTATCGCCATCTGAAGACGGAGGTACAGGGCGTCGATCATGACTCGAACCTGTACTGGACCGGTCTGACCGAACGGATTACACCGGCCTGGGTCGCCACCGCGGGCGTCTATCACGAGCGCGTGGCCGGCATCGACGCGCGGCCGACGCTGGTCGCGCTGCAAACCCAATATTTCCTGTCGAAGGCGACCGGGCTATACGCGAACGTCGCGAAGGTCTGGAACACGAAGCTCAGCGACATGGGCGTGGACCTGCAGACGCAGACCTCGACGGGCGCGGGCCAGCTAGGTGCCAGCATCGGCCTTTTTCACTTTTTCTGATGGATGGAGTCACGGTTCTATGGAGGTTGATGTGAAACACGAGAAACACGAAATGCAGGCCGGCGGTTTCGCGCCGCAGGACGTCGATGCGGTGACGCTCGAAATCATCGCCGGCGCGGTGAGGGCGGCACAGGACGAAATGGGCGCGCTGCTGGAGCGGACCGCGATGTCGCCGATGATCCGCGAAAAGAAGGATTACTGGACCGCGCTGTACGACGCGAAAGGCCGGATGGTCGCGGGTACGCTGCTGCCGCTCTTTGGCCGCGTGCTCGAACCGATCATCGAGTACTACCCGCTGGAGACGATGCGTAGCGGCGACATCTACTGGTACAACGACTGCTACGGCTCACGCGGGGCGATCACACATAGCCCCGATCAGCTGCTTCTGTCGCCGGTGTTCGTCGACGGCCGGCTCTGCGGCTTCGTGCAAAGCTGGGCGCATCTGACCGACATCGGCGGCGCGACTCCCGGCTCGCTGTCTCCGCAAGCCACCAGCCACTTCGAGGAAGGCATCATTGTTCCGCCGGTTCGGCTGTTCCGCGAAGGCGTCGCCAATGAAGAGATCCTGCGGATTTTCGAGCGCAACACCCGCTTTCCGGTAATGGTGCGCGGCGACATGCGCGCACTGGTCGCCGCGCTGCGGCTCGGCGAGCGGCGCCTCGCGGAGCTGGTCGGGCGCTTCGGCCCGAGCGCCGTGGCAAGCGCGTTCGAACAGATTCAGGACCGCAGCGAGAAGCGCGCGCGCAAGCTGCTCAAGGAGACCTTCAAGCCCGGCATCTATCAGTTCGAAGACTACGTCGACAACGACGGCGCTGGCGGCGGCCCGTACGCGATCAACGTGCGGCTGGAAATCACCGACGACAAGGTGATCGTCGATACGACGAGGAGCGCCGATCAGGCGGCGGGGCCGATCAACTACATCATGAATCCGGTGGTCCCGTCGCTGATCCTCGGCATTTACCTGACGTCGCGCGACCCGCTCGAACCGCTCAACGACGGACTGATGCGTCTCGTCAACGAAGTGCGCACCCGCGAAGGCAGCCTGCTGCAACCGACGTTTCCGGCGCCGGTCGGGCTGCGCAGTCTGACCTGGCTGCGTCTTCAGAGCACGTTCATGGGGCTGTTCAATATCGCTTCGCAGGGCAATGCGCTCGCGTCGGGGCCCGCGTACAGCCTGTCGCTGTTTCGTGGACTGGACCCGGCGTCGCAGGAGCCGTTCCTGATCACGGACGGCTGCGCGGTCGGCAACGCCGCGCGGCCTTTCGCCGACGGTATCGACGCGGTCTACTTCGTCGCGCAAAAGAACTATCCGGCCGAATTCATCAATGCGAGCTACCCGGTTCGTCTGCTGCGTTACGGGATCAATCCGGATACCGGTGGTCCCGGACGTTGGCGCGGAGGCTGCGGCGTCGTGCGTGAGATTGAAATTCTGGCGGACGAAGTCGTGATGTCGATCAGGCTGGACAGCACCCGCAAAACGCCGTGGGGAGTCGCGGGCGGCATGAGCGGCCGCGCGGGCAGCGCGACCGTCAATCCGGGACGCGCGGACGAGCGGCGCCTGGACCCGCTCGCGGACCAGATCCGTCTGCGCAAGCACGACATCGTGCGGCTGGAGACGGGCGGCGGCGGCGGCCATGGACATCCTTACGACCGGCCGCAGGAGTCGGTGCGGCTCGACGTGCTGCGAGGCTTCGTGTCGGTCGAGGCCGCCCGCGCGGACTACGGCGTGGCGCTGGGAGACGAGGTGGACGGCTATGCGATCGACGCCGCGGCGACGGCCGCGCTGCGCGCGGCGCGGCCCGAGTCGAAGCTGTTCCACCGTGAGATTTACCTTGATCAGGTTTGAAACAACATGACGCAGATGAGCAAGAAACCGAACGAGCTGTCCGTGGCCATCGACATTGGCGGTACCTTTACCGACGTCACGCTGTTCGACCGCTCGACGGGGCGGGCGTGGACGGTCAAGACGCCGTCGACTCCGGCCGATCCGTCCGAGGGGTTTGTGAACGGCGTAGCCGAGGCGCTGAAGCTGTCGGAGTTCCAGCCGGCCGATCTGGTTCAGGTGCTGCATGGAACCACGGTGGCCACCAACCTGATCCTCGAAGGCAAAGGCGCAAAAGCCGTCCTGCTGACCAACAAGGGCTTTCGTCATGTGCTGGAGATCGGTCGACACGATGTGCCGCGCGACGCGAACCTCTATTCGTGGATCAAGCCGAGCCGCCCGGTTCCGCCTGAGCTGATCTTCGAGATCGGCGGCATGCTGGACGCCGACGGCGCGGAACTTGAAGCGCTGGACGAAGCGGCGATCGCCCGGCTGACGCGCCGGTTGCGGGACGACGGCGTGGAGTCGATCGCCGTGTGCTTCCTGCATGCGTATCTGAACCCGGTGCATGAGCAGCGGGCCCGAGACATCATCGTGTCGAACTGGCCCGACGCGATGGTGTCGTTGTCGTGCGAAGTGCTGCCGGTGATGCGTGAGTACGAGCGCAGCATGGTCACCATCCTGAACGCGTATGTCGCTCCGGCCGTATCGACGTATGTGCATCGGCTCGAACAACGGCTGCTCAGATTGGGCGTGTCCGCGCCGTTGCTGCTGATGAAGTCCAACGGCGGCGTCGCGGGGGCGGCCGTGGTGCGGCGCGAGCCAGTGCAGACCGCACTGAGCGGTCCGGCCGCGGGCGTCGTCGGCGCGCAGGAAATGGCCAGCCTTGCGGGCTTCGGCAACGTGATCGGCGTGGACATCGGCGGCACCTCGGCCGACATCAGCCTGATCAAGGACGGTGTGCCGGGCACCACGATGGAAGGCCAGGTCGGCGCATGGCCGCTGACGTTGCCGATGGTCGACATCAACACGATCGGCGCAGGCGGCGGTTCGATCGCGCGCGTGTCGGCCGACGGCGTGCTGACGGTCGGCCCGGAAAGCGCGGGCGCGCAGCCGGGGCCGGTCTGCTACCGGCGTGGCGGCACCGAGCCGACGGTCACGGACGCGCATGCGGCGCTCGGACACGTGCCGCCCACCTTGCTGAAGGGTGCGATGTCGCTCGACGTCGACGCGGCCCGCCGCGCGATCGAGGACCGGATCGCACGTCCGCTGGGACTGTCGATCGAGGACGCCGCGCGCGGCATTCTGGCGCTCGCGGACAACGCGATGGTCAATGCGATTCGCGTCGTGTCGGTGCAGCGCGGTCACGATCCGCGCGAGTTCGCACTGGTGCCCTTCGGCGGCGCGGGACCGCTGCACGGCTCGTCGCTCGCGCGGCTGCTCGGCATTCCGACCGTGCTCGTGCCGCCGTCGCCGGGTGTGCTGTCGACGATCGGGTTGCTCACGTCGAAGCTGAAGTCGGATTTCTCGCGCACGTCGGTGCAGCGCGCCGGACGTTTCGACTTCGACGCGATCGAACGGGTCTTCGAAGAGATGGAGCGCGAGGCGATCGCCTGGCTCGACGGCGAAGGCGTCCCGGAACATGGACGCATGATCGTGCGCAAGGCCAGCATGCACTACGCGCACCAGGGTTCCGAACTCAGCGTGCCATGGCCTGGCGGCAAGCGCGGCGAGGCGGCGTTGGCGGACGCGATCGACGCGTTCCACCGGTTGCACGAGTCGCTGTACACGTTCGCGCAGCACGACATGCCGGTCGAAATCGCCACGCTGCACGTCGAGGCGAGCGGCGAACTGCAACCGCCGCAGTGGCCGCACATCGGCGCGAACACGGACACCGCGTCGGCCATCATCGGCCGTCAGCCGGTGCATTTCCCGGACGGCTCGCTCGACACGCCGATCTACGACCGCAACCGACTGGGGGCGGGGGCGGTGGTCGAGGGGCCGGCCATCTTCGTGCAACTCGATACGACGACGCTGATGCTGCCCGGCCAGTATGCCGAGGTGCATGAGTTCGGCAGCCTTATCGTACGAGAGCAGGTCTGACCGGACAGCGCTATCGAGAACGCCGGCGGGACGCGAGCGCCCCCGCCGGATGGCTATGGAGTAGACGGATGAGAGTGCTGATCGCTGGGTATAAGCACGAAACCAACACCTTTGCGGCGGAAACGGCGGACTGGTCCGCATTCGAGCGCGGCGAGATGCTTCCGGCCGCGGTACGCGGGACGTCGATGCTGGACATGCTCGAACAGGTCGCCGTTCCGGGCACCGGCTTTCTGCGCTATGCGCGCGCGCAGGGATGGGAGCCGGTGCCGAGTCTGTGGTGCGGCGCCGCGCCGTCTTCATATGTGACGTCGGCGGCGTTCGAGCGTATTTGCCATGAGATATGCGGCGACGTGCAGGCCCATCGGCCCGATGCGATCTACGTCGATCTGCATGGCGCCGCGGTCGCCGAACATGTGGACGATACCGAAGGCGAGCTGTTGAGCCGGATTCGCGAGCTGGTTGGGGCGAGCGTGCCCATTGTCGCGAGCCTCGACCTGCATGCGAACGTGACGCGGCGCATGCTCGAGTGTGCAGATGCGATGGTGTCGTACCGCACGTATCCGCATATCGATTATGTCGAGACCGGTGAGCTGGCGGGCGAGCTGCTTCGGCGACGGCTGCTGCGGGGGCGTCGCGAAGCGCTCAGCTCGCTGCGCGTGCCGTTTCTGATTCCGCTGAATTCGCAGAGCACGACGGCGGCGCCCGCGAAACCGATTTACGAGCGGCTTGCGAAGATCGACGCAGCGTGCGGCACGGTCTCCAGCTTTTGCATGGGCTTTCCAGCGTCCGATTTTGCGGAATGCGCGCCGATGATCTGGAGCGTCGGCGCCGATGCGGCGAACGCGGTTGCGCACATCGGGGCGCTCGCATGCGAGCCTGCGCAATGGCGGATCGACGTCCTCGATGCGGACGAGGCCGTGGCCCGCGCGATCGATCGGGCAAATCTCAGCGCGGGACCGGTCGTGATCGCCGACACCCAGGACAACCCCGGGGCAGGCGGCAGCGCGTCGACCACCGGCATGCTTCGCGCGCTGCTGGACGCGGGTGCCGGCTGCCGGTTCAGGCAGCGCGTCGCGCTTGGCGTGTTGTGCGATCCGGTTTTCGCGCAACGGGCCGTGCAGGCGGGCGTGGGCGCGAAACTGCAAGCGAGTCTGGGCCAGCCGGGCATGCTCTGGGACGGCCCCGCCGATCCCGCCGTCGACGGCGAGTTTACCGTGATGGCGGTCAGCGATGGCCGGGTCAGATACAAGGGGCCGAAGATGACCGGCTTCGTCGCCGAGCTGGGGCCGAGCGTCGCCGTGGAGATCGATGGCGTGCTGGTGGTCGTCGCGAGCGGCAAGATCGGCGCTCAGGATCGGGAACTGTTCCGCTTCGTGAACATTGAGCCGGAGCAGATGAAGATCATCGTCGTGAAGAGCAGCAATCACTTCCGCGCGGATTTCACGCCGCTCGTCGAGGACGCGCAGCGCGACGTCGTGATCGCGAAGGCACGTGGCGCGGCCGCGGTCGATCCCGGCGACCTGCCGTGGCGCAAGCTGCCGGACTCGATCAGGCGCCGTCTGTGACAGACGCGCAGCGGCGAATTCGCGCGGCCCGGGAGAGTCAGCCGGTGAAAGGGATGCTGCGCAGGATAGGGGCGGAGGTCGATTCGCGTGGCGCGTGGCGGGGAATGCTTGCGTTCGCGCCGGTTGCGGCAGTAGCCGGACGGTTCGCGACCGACGGACTGGGCGCCGTCATCATGTGCATCGGCCTGTTCGTTTCGTTGGAGCGATGCAGCCTCGCACCATCGGGCGTGTTGCTGCTGGGCGCCGTGATGTTCGGCACGTCGATGGCCGCATGCGCAGCCGTGGCGAGTCCGGTGCAGTTCATTGCGTGCACCACCTGTCTGGCAGCGGCCACGACGTTGCTCTCCGCCCGTTTCGCGGCGATCCGCACGGTGTGCACGCTGATATTCGTAGTCTCGGTCTATCTTCCACTGGAGCTCAGTGCGCAAACCAGCCCGGCTGCTGCGCTCGGCGCCTATATGCTGATCTCCGGACTGCTCGGTTTCGCGATCGCGGTGCCACTGGCCTTGAGCATCGTCGATCACAGTCGCCGCGAGCGGGTAACGTCACTGGTCAAGCATTGGGCACGGCTCCGCCATACGGACGACCGTCTCGCGCCCCAGTCGGACGTCGTGCTCTGGGTGTTTGCGATCATCGTCGGTATCGGGGTTGCAACCGCGGTCGTCGAGACGATGCACGTCCGGCACGGCGAGTGGATGATCTGGTCGGCTGCGAGTGTCTTCACGGGCGACTTCCTGAGCGCTGGCAGGAAGATTCGCGACAGGACGACGGGCGCGCTGCTGGGCGTACCCGCCGGGATGCTGATGTCCCACTACGTGGTGTCGTCTACGTGGCTTTCCGTATGCCTGTCGCTTGGCGCCGCGCTTACGATCGTGTCGTTTCGTCGCTACGTGGTCGGGTTCGGCCTGCGGTGCGCGCTGATCACGCTCGATCTGAGCGTGACGACACACTCGCTGCCATCGGGACTGGAGCGTGGCATCAACGTCGTTTCTGGATGCCTGCTGGGCGGATTATCGCTGTTCGGCGCCAAGCTCTGTGCGCGCATGTTTACATCTATGCGGCAGTACATGAATCGCGATGCGACGGAGAGCGATGGCGGCAAAGGCTCCTGAGAGGCCTCTCGTGATTTGGCTAGCCCCCAGATAGCTGTGGCTCTGGCAGGCGGGAAACAAATTTCAGCGAGCGGCCGTTATTTGAGCCCAAGCCGATGTTCCTATGACTACGCAACGGCACAAGCGAACGGCAGATCATGGCCGGAACTGAGTCCGATCCGACAGCGTCCGGTTCAGTTCGACCCGAAGCGGTCTATCGATCGCAGAAAATCGAGTGGCCGCTATGCGAACTCATCCGGCGCCTCGGCCAAGATCAGAACCGGTTCTCATACGGAGGTTACGCGAGATGCCCGGCTGGGCACCGGACGTGCCGCTTGTGCAAGGCTACCCTGCAGTTCCGGGTCAGTACCGCTTTTTTGGTGGCAACGAGCGTTTGATCTGCTTGCGCAGGCGTGCCACTGCAGCGGCCTTTTTGCGCTTGCGCTCTGCGGTAGGTTTTTCATAGGCTGTCCGGGCACGAAGCTCCGGAATCAGGCCTGTGCGTTCGATCGCGCGACGGAAACGGCGTAACGCAACTTCCACGGGCTCGTCGGGTTTCAGAATTACAGTGGTCACTATTTTCCTTGATTGAGGTCCGCCAGCAATGGCGAACCGTGATGTGGATGTGCGCGCAGCGTCGTCACAGGTAAGGGTCACAGCCAACGGCCGCGTATCGCTCCGTTAACGACGGCGAAATGCGGCTCTTGGCGTTGCGGGACTGCTTCGCTCATCCTTATGACGGAAATTGATTCGTCCTTTTGTCAGGTCGTACACCGAAAGTTCCAGCGTTACCCGATCGCCCGCAAGAATGCGAATGTGATTCTTGCGAATTCGTCCGGACGCGTACGCCCCTACAACCACGCCATTGTCGAGCGTGACGCGGTAACGGCTGTCTGGCAGCACTTCGTCAACGATACCGTCGAGTTCCAGCAGTTCTTCTTTGGCCATTCAAGGTTCCTGATCAATTGGCGGGACACGGGTTCGGACGCCGCATTGTGGAAGACGCCGCGCGCGTTGATCGACAAGCGCTCGAGCGGTAGTGGGAAGCATAAAAACTACTGGGTCGCCCTTGCGTCCCGGAAGTCATGGACACCGCCTTGTCCGGGCGGCGAATCAGGTACGCGAGGGGATGGGTCAGACGCGTGGGCTCGCAATACCGGTCCGATGCGCGTCGGGGTATACAGTCCAGCGCACACTGTTATCGCTGGACTATCAATCAAAGGCAGATTCGCGACTTACCAACACGCGTGTTTTCTGTGCTGTGCGAAGCGAACTAGTCGTGCATTGTAACCGAAGGCAGCGATCCATCCCGCCACTATCGGCGGGGCCAGAAGGATGTGGTGTTGTCGGCGATGCGTATCGGCGATGTGCAGTTCGGGTTCCCGCGTGATGTTCGGTGTTTGGGCGCATCTTGTTGCACCCGCCCTGGCGCTTCAGGTGCGTTGAGTGTTTCGATCTGCGGCGTCGCCTTTAACCGCGCGTGTCGACCCAGATGCGTGCCCACTGGGCCGAGTGCTGTAACGCTTGCTCTTCACTCTTGAAGTAATCGAGCGAATAGAACGAGTAGCGGCCTTCGGCTCGCTCGCCGTCGATGAGTTCGAGCAACAGGTTGGATGAAAAGCTGCCATCGGGCAAACGATGCGCCGAGGATTGGACGGCATAGCCGTTGTAATGTTGAATTTGTATGTTTTGCATTTTAATTTTAATGATATTTGAGTGCGCACACGCCGTGCGAAAAGTGCATGGGCGTGCCGCTTCAAAGCCATTCGAGCCGAATTCTTCAGCAGTCGAAAAGCGAAAAAATGGCGTTGAAGCCTGAGGGCAGAATGGGCGCAACGAGGCGTATGGCGCAGGCACGCTGCTGTACAAACAGATGCCAATCAGGAGTGATCGCGCCAACTGAGGGAGATAAAGCTCCGCGAGGGTGTCGCTGCAACCCGGCGTCCGTCGCAGGAGGCCGGGTCCTTCAACTTTACAGCGGCTTGATGTTAGCCGCTTGCAGCCCCTTCGGGCCTTGCTTCGTTTCGAAGCTCACTTTCTGATTTTCAGCCAGCGTCTTGAAGCCTTCGCTCCTGATTTCGGAGAAATGAGCGAACAGGTCGTCACCGCCCTTGTCCGGGGTGATGAAGCCGAAGCCCTTGCTGTCGTTGAACCACTTAACGGTGCCGGTATCCATGAAGAATCCTTGATGAAAAAATGCAGAAATATGCTCTATTAGTGAGCGCGTGAAGCTTCAAGGAGGGAGAGGGCAACGAATACCGCGGGGGAGCGAGCAATTGATGAACAGCAATCGAACTTCTTGAACTTCGGAGCGAACAGTACCGGCCGGATGGAGTGGCGTCAATACTTATCTTGTAACTGTTTCACCGGGCGGTCCGTTCTGCAGACGAAGCGATGCGGGCCGACTTTGCTGCGCCCGCCTTGTCTGGCATGGCATTGCGCAAAGATTAGACAGGGGTGGGGGTAAGAACAAGCCTGCGACTGCACGGCACCTACCGCTACGAGATCGGTCAGATGGAGCAGCGCACCGCGCCCCGAAATTTGCACCAGACCAGCGAATTGACTGGCCCTTTTCCAATGCGGAGCTGGCGCCGGGATGACAGGCCCGCGGTTCAGTTGAAGGGCGCTTCCTGGCCGCGTACCGCCCGACGACTGAGTGCAACGATTGCCGCGGACGCGGCCTCTCATGCAAAGGGCATAAATCTACCACAACGGTCCTACGTATTTCTCCAAAGCGGACGGCCATGCGTGGCATCAGGTCCCTTGCGGCGCCCGGGCCCGGTCGACGTCAGGGCTGCGATAAGCAGTCTCCGGAATGCCTGCGAGTCTTGACTCATGAACTTGTCCCGCCGACAGACCATAAAATTTCTGGAAGCTCATTATCAGGGGATTCCACTTGTCGGGATCGATACGGTTACGGTCATCGACCATCAAAATGTCCGACCGTACATGTATGCGCACGACCCGCAATTCGAAGATGCGTATCGTGCCCCGAAGTTCGGGCGTGTCGTCGCCGATTCCATGTTGTGCGGCTAGTACTGATTCCATTTGGACCGGACACTCGCGGACCCTGGGCGCATCGACGGTGAGGGCTGCGATCGGTGTGAGTCCGGCCCGCTCGAATTTGTTGGGTTCGAACACATAGCCGCGCACCCGTTTCGCTGAAGGAACTGGATTCCTGCCAGTCGTACAGGCAATGCGATCCACCGCCGCGGCTTCGTCTCTCGATGGGAGGTTGAGCACGCACTCACCCGTTCTAATCAGGTTCTCGGTTGTTTTCGACGAGGCTGCAATTCCTATCACGCACCGCCATCCAAGCCAGAACGCGGACGAGATCGGCGCGATGTTGTCGGTTCTATCTTCATTTCTGGTGCCGATCAACACCACGGGCGTTCCAAAGTAAAGTATTGCGGGCTCGCTCAGCACATGCGAATCAGACATATCGACTCCTGCACGGTGGTAACAGGACGTCAGTATCGGTGGAGCGTTTCGTTTCGACTTCCCGGTTCTTGCTGTTTCATTTTGAATGGTCAGGAGTAGCAGCGCTTTTGCTTTGTTGACAATCTGACTCGCGTTTTTTGAAGGTCGGGTTTTGGCCGACTACCATCTGACGCAGTTGGCCCCAGTCGACTGCGAATTCAGAGGTGGCCTCAGTCATTCGAACAGTATTCTGAGATTTTTAAGTGGAACGTCCGAGGCAATCATGCTGCCGATGGAGCGCCGGGCATGGCTGACCGACTCGTACGCTTTCAGGTAGATCTCCTCATACTTGATGCTGCGCCACACCCGCTCGACGAACACGTTATCGCGCCAGGCCCCCTTGCCGTCCATCAACAGTTGCACGCCCCGGCCCAGCACGGCCTCGGTGAACGCGCCCGCCGTGAACTGGCTGCCCTGATCGGCGTTCACGATGTCCGGCAGTCCGTAACGGGCAAGCGCTTCTTCCAGCGCCTCAACGGCGTGCGAGGTTTCCAGCGTGACGGCGACCCGGTGCGCGAGAACCTTGCGGCTCGCCCAGTCGACCACCGCAGTCAGATAGACGAATTCGCGCGCCATCGGAATGTACGTCGTGTCGAGGGTGAAGACCTGATTGGCGCGCTCGATCTTCAGGCCGCGCAGCAGGTACGGCCAGATTTTGTGCTGTGCGTTGCGCCGACTCGTGCTCGGCTTGCAGTACAGCGCCTCCACGCCCATGCGCTTCATGAGCGTGCACACGACGGCGCCCGACTTCATGGCCCTCCCGACGCAGCAGGCGCGCCAGCATCCGCGACCGGGCAAACGGGAACTCCATATGCAGTTCATCGATGCGGCGCATCAGCAACTGATCGGCTTCGCTCACCGGCTGTGGCCGGTAATACGCGCTCGATCTCGCAATGCCGACCAGCCGCGTCTGTTGCGAAACCGGCAGCGCATGCGTACGGTCGATCATCGCTTCGCGCCCGGCAATCCGGCCTTGCCGAGCGCTCCTGACAAAAATCGTTCTTCAGCGTCAACGGGCCGATTTTCGCGTGCAGCGTTTTCACATCCACCGGCGGCTCGCTCGACGGCACGCCCGCTGCACCAAACACGTCCGCCGCGCGCTCCTGCAACTGCCGTTTTCATTCCGTGATCTGGTTCGGATGCACATCGAACTGCTGCGCCAGTTCGGCCAGCGTGCGCTCGCCCTTGACCGCTGCCAGCGCCACCTCCGCTTTGAACGCCGCTGAGTGCGTGCGTCGGGTTCTCTTCGTCGTTTCCCCGCTTCCTTTGCCAGTATTGTCGCTGGCTCAGGCCCCGGCAGATCCACTTATCCGGCTGTCCGAATTTGCTCGGCCACCTCTATCGCTACCACACGTCAGTGCGGGGAATTCTGGCGCAAACTGGAGGGGTCCAGCCCTCACCGTGCCCGGACAGGAGGCCTACCGCTGCACCAAGGCTAGCTTGACCCCGACCCCGACGAACGCCGCGGCAAAGCTCCGGCGCATCCACTTGAGAACATCGGGGCGTGAAAGAATGCGGTCACGGACCCTCGCCGCGAAGACGCCGTATGCCACGAACACGACGAACGTCATCGCCATGAAGACGAGTGATAGTTCCAGCATGCGAAGCGCAGGCTGGTTTTCGCCGCGATCGATGAATTGCGGCAGGAACGCGAAGAAGAAGATCGAGAGTTTAGGGTTGAGAATATTCACGAGGATCGCGTGCAAGATCACATCCCGGTCGGTGCGGGCGGGGCTGTCGAACGTGATCTTCAACGGTCCTTTTTCCTCAAGTGTTTTCCATGCAATGAAGAGCAGGTAGGCGACGCCCACATATTTGATCGCTGAGAACGCGACAGCGCTCGCATGCAGGAGCGCAGCCAGACCGGTGATCGCCGCCACCATGTGCGGCAGGATGCCGAACGTGCAGCCCAATGCTGCGACGATTGCTGCACGCCCTCCACGCGACAAACCAGCGCCCACTGTGAGGAGTGCGCCGGTTCCGGGCGAAGCTACGACGATCAGCGACGTGACCAGAAATCCGATGCTCATGGCCTCTCCGTCATGGATGCGCAAAACCGGAGCACGCGTGCGACGCGCGTTGGGATGCCGCGACGAGAACAGGGTAAAAAGAAAAATAGCAAGATCGTGCCTCACGCCGGGGAAAGAGGTTAAGCCTCGATTCTCGGCGTCGGCGGTCCGACGGTCTTGAACAAAATTGCAGGCGCAGGCGGTCAGCCGACTCCCGTGGCATACGTACCCGGCGTCATACCAAAACTACGGACGAACAGCCGCGTCATATGGCTCTGATCGGAGAAACCGCTCTGCGCGGCAGCTTCGGCGAGCCGCGCACCATGACGGATCAACTGGCGTGCGTGATGAATACGGCGCTGCAGGATGTAGGCGTGAGGCGTGAGGCCGGTCGCTTTCGCGAAAGCGCGCAGGAATTGATAGCGGCTCAGCCCGGCTTCGTCCGCGAGTGCCGTGAGCGTCAGCGTCCCTGGGGGATCGTCATCGATCAGGGCGCGGGCCGAAGCGATTCCGGCTGGAGTGCACCGGTGCGTGGCGGATGCAGGCTGGAGCAAGCCAGCCAGTACGAGCAGCAAGGTCTCGTCTGCCCGGACTCCGTGCGGGTCTGCAATGCTGCCAGTCATTGCACGAAAGAGCTGGCCGAATAGCGCTGCGATTCGCCGGTCGCTGACTTTCGGTTGGCTGAACTCGCAAGTCGCGCCTTTGCGGCCTTCCGTAATGTCCGCGGCCAGCTCGGCAACGATCGCCGGGTCGAGATACAGCATTCGCCATGAGCGCCCGCCGTCGCCGATCGGTGCCCCGTCATGCACTTCACCAGGGTTGACAGTGATTACGTCACCCGCACTGGCTTCGACGAGACCACGGCCGCTCGCCGATTTCTGTGCGCCGCGCTCGATCAGCCCCACGCCAAACTGCTCATGGGTGTGGCGGCCAAAGACGAGCGTGGTGTCGGCTTCCACGGCTTCGATGCCGCTTCTTTGGCAGCTCAACAGCTTGAATGTCGTCCGTTGCATTTCCCTCATGGCCTCCGGGTGTCTTTGCACACCTCCACATTGCCAGTGCGAGTCATTTCGTATGATGTATCCAACTGCGTGGATTGAGGCCACGTCTACGTCTCGATTTTGGGGATTGTCAGTGATCCAGACGCCGCAGTCGAATGTCTGTTCATGGCCGGACTTTGCCTCACGACGCTCCGTGTCTGCGAGGCAGTTGGATGCGCGACCTGGCAGGCGGAAGTCGATCCCAGCGGTCGATCAACATACGCAACCAAACGTCCGCTGTCGTTTCGACTTCGGCTCTTCAACGCGGTGTCGTCGATCGCCGCTTCATAGACATGCTGCGGATGATGAAGGGGCATGCAAGCCGGTAGAGGCAATCCGCTTGGCCGCGACCGGACGCGTGATGCGCCTTTTTGCGCAAAAGTGATTTCGACGTTCGGTACTTCTGGCGCCAAGGCCCTCCCCCCTACAGTCAGGTCAGCCTTCGGACGCGCCGCTCTCCAACAGAACGAACCCGCACGAAGCTTCTTAACACCCGGAAGGAGCAAACATGCTGACCAGAACATCTCCCGTACTTCTCGCCGAACCCGACGTGGCGACTGGGGACGCGCAGTACTTTGAATACACGTCGTCCGCCAATCCGATCGGCGCGAAACTCATCTCGCGCGTGCCGTTCCGCAGCTTCCCACCGTCGCTCTATGCCGACGGCGCAACCCGCGTCGTGCCGCTCGATCTGTCCGCCGAACTGGAGTGTCCCGGTCCCGCGACCGGTCCGGGCTTGAGCGCGAGCTTCCTGCGTATCGAGGCGGGCGAAGCGTTGACGCTCGATCCGAACGCGACCTCGCAGGTCTGCTACGTGATCGGCGGAACGGGCAGCGTGAAGCAGGGCGCAACGCGCTTTCCGTTTGCGCAAGGCGACTTCTTTACGCTTCCGGGTGGCCTCGCCGCCATGTTCTCCGCGGATACGACCGCTACGCTATATTACGTGAATGATGCGCCGCTGCTGACCTATCTTGGCACAACCCAGGTACAGGCGCGCTTTGCGCCCACACGCTATCCGGCCGCCGACGCGCAGGCAGCATTGCGCGAAGTCGCGGAACAGAGCAACGCGGGCCGACGCAACCGCATCAGCGTGCTGATGGGCAACGCCAACTTTCCGCAGACGCGCACAGTCACGCACGTGCTGTGGGCAATGTTCGGCATCGTGCCGCCGCATTCGGTCCAGAAGCCGCATCGACACCAGTCGATTGCGCTCGACTTTATCGCCGGCGGCGGGCCGGGCGTCTATACGCTGGTCGGCACCGAACTCGACGCAGAGGGCAATATCGCGAATCCGACTCGCGTCGATTGGGAAGCAGGTATGGCATTCGTTACGCCCCCAGGATACTGGCACGCGCATTTCAATGAAACGAACGACAACGCGTATGTGATCCCGATCCAGGACGCGGGCTTGCAGACGTATCTGCGCACGCTGGACATCCGCTTCGTGCGTTAAGGCGCACGTGCCGGCGCGAGTCCGTCGTCCCAGTACGGCGGCTCGCCGAACGCTTCGGCGTAGAAGTCCACGAACACGCGCACTTTCGACGAAACGACCTTCTTGGGGGGATAGACCGCCCAGACCGCGGGGTCGGCTCGTCCGGTACGCGCCTCCCACTCCGGCAGCACCTGCTGCAAGCGTCTGGCGCGCAGGTCTGCGGCAGCGAGCCAGGTCGGCAGGAGCGCCACGCCGCAACCGGCCACGGCGAGCGCGAGCACGGCTTCCTGGTCGCCAGTACGCAGGCGTCCCTTCAGTTCGACCACCGTCAATTCCGGTGCATCCCGTGACGACTGCAAATTCGCGGGGCTTCGTGCGAAGGACCATTTGTCATCCGGTATAAGCGACAGGCGAAGTGCGTCGTGCGCGGAAAGTTCGTCAGGCGTGCGCGGTATACCGCGGCGCTCAAGATAGGCGGGGCTGCCGCAGACGACACGACGATGCGGCGCGAGGCGTCTCGCCATCAATGATGAATCTGGCATCACGCCGGTACGGATAGCCACGTCAATGCCTGCGTCGATCATGTTGAGCGTTTCGTCCGTCGAGACGATGTCGAGGTCGATGTCGGGATAGCGCGACATGAAGGCCGGCAGATGCGGAACGATATGCAGCCGTCCGAATGCAGGTGGTATCGTCACGCGCAGCACGCCTTGCGGCGTGCGATTCAGTGATGATGTGACTTCCCGTGCGTCGTCGAGGGCTTGCAACGCAAACATTGCGTGTTCGCGAAAGAGGCGGCCGCCTTCTGTAAGGACTAGCCCGCGTGTCGATCGGTTGAATAGCGCGATGCCGAGGTCTTTTTCCAGCTCGCTTATGTAGCGCGATACAGTCGAGGTTTTGACGGACAGTTCGTTGGCGGTCTTGCTGAAACTCTGTAATTCGGCTGCGCGAACGAAAGCTCGTGTTGCGGCGAAGTAGTCCATAGGGGGGCGAGTTTGATGGTCGGGCTTTTGGCTTCCCTGGGAGTGTACTGGGTCGGTACAGTCGAGGTGATGGTACGGTCGAATGTGACCCGTTAGCGGTCGCTCAAATTTTGTCTTTCAATGACGCGTCATGGCCGCACTCCGGCCGATGAGGCCAGATCGACGCTCGTCCTCGCGGGGAGGTCGCATCCGGACCCATTGCTGACTCTGGCGGCCACTATACGAACGTCGTTTGAGTCCGAGGAAGCGGTCATTTGCGCCACCGACGCAAAGTAGAACACGATCACTTTGGCACTGAAGTGGGCCGTGCACGGCGCTCTCCCGAAGCTATCTGTATAGTCGACGTGTGAGCTTCGCGCCGACGCGACGTCCATTCACTCTCTTTTGCGACGCGCCATGATACAAAAAGCTGCATCCATGCGCCCAGACTGGGTGGTGCGCGCCGAGCCGACAGAGGGCATCGAGCGCATCGAGGCCTGGTTTCATGGCAAAGCATATGCCATGCATCGCCACGATACGTACGCGATCGGGCGCACGCTCGCAGGGGTGCAGAGCTTCAGCTATCGACGCAGCCGGCGCGACAGCCTGCCGGGTAACACCATCGTGCTTCACCCCGACGAAGCGCACGACGGCCAGGCGGGGACGGACGAGGGCTTTCGCTACCGCATGATTTACGTGGAGCCCGCGCTTTTTCAGGAGGTATTGGGTGGCCGGGCACTGCCGTTCCTCGAAGGTCACTTCAGCGGGGGAAGGTCATAAGCACCACGATCATCAACAATCCGCACTGTCAGCTAGCGTGCGTTTCCCAACCGGCATCTGAAATATCGAGCAACTGAGCGACTGAAGCACGAATTCCGTTAACCCTCGATTCCTGCTCGCCACGGCCGAGTCCGTATTCCTGTCGGGATAAGTAAGTCGTCTGCACCTCGATTGTGTTCCAAGAGTTTTGGGCACCAAGCTCCAATGTTATGCCTTGGCCGGTCCAGCGAGATCGAATCCAACGTACCGCATCGATGTCGATCGGCTTTGTGTGCACCCGCCTGTCGACGATCCATCGTTCGACGCGCATTGATCGTGGGTCACTTGTGAACACACAGACTTCTTTCGATAAAAGACCGAGTAAGCCGATCACACTGCACAGTGCGATAGTGACAGTGGTCCCCGTGGTCCCAGGAAGGTGGCCTTTATGCAAGGCCGAAATCACTATGAATCCGAGAAACAACAGGACAAACACAAAGAACCCTTTCCCTGTTGTGTGCGGCACCGTCAGCGACTTGCCCTTATCGTCGGCATCGTCCATGATTCCCGTCCCCGTTCGCAATATTCATTCTTTTTCGGCTCAATACACAGGCGATATTAACACTCCATCAGTGCGAGCGGGCACGTCAGTCCGTTCGCACTGGGCATTCACAGGTCAAGCTCAATGGCTGCTTTCTGGAGACCTGACGGTCCGCAACGGGTCGCTTTATGCTTTCTGCATGAGAAGCGGCGCCCATGCGATTGAGGCGCCGCTCGTCGGGCACTTGCCGGCCACGAGGCGTCACTCGCCCATCTCGGCGGTTTGCCCTTCGAGCGGTGGCTTTGGACTCAGTAAAGGTCGTAAATCAGGGGCCGAACAAGTCACACCGGCGGACGTCGCCCCGAGTGCTTCGGCAAAGCGTCGGCCAAATGCATCCACGGCAACCGACTCGCGGTGTGTACATGGTCTGTTGGGGGAATAGATTCAGGCATGTCCAAGCTGCAAGTCGTCACATCAACTTCTCCCGGCAATTCAGCGTGAACGAACGTGAGTTGCGTACCGCACTCCGAGCAGAAACTTCGTGTTCCCCAAGCGCTTGACGCGAAGGTCCTGGGCGTGCCACGGGTGAGATGAAAATTTTCGCTCTTCACTGAGAAGCACGCGACAAGCGGTGCGGCAGCCGCTCTTCGGCAGTCGCTACAGTGACAGACGGTGGAATTGAACGGTCGACCATCGACCATATAGCGCACATGCCCGCAGAAACAACCGCCCGTTAATATGTGCGTCTGCATCGTCGTTCTCCATAAGTGCATGAGGTTTGGGTTATTCGCCGCTGCTCGGTCAGCCGAGTGCCGTTTTCAGATCGACTACGCGAGGCTATCGACCGCAAGTCGTAAAACCGGCGCGGGCGTGGCCCTGAAGCTTGAACTACGCTTCAGCCTCGTAAAGCAGACCATATTTGCCCCTCGTTTGCTTTATTCGCGCGAAACCGGGTTCCCCCAAATGCATGCCGGCAATCAATAGCCCGTCCGAACTGACCATGTCCAGAAGCCTTGAGCGTGTGGAGGCGGCCAGGGATTGGTCTTGATCGAATGCAATCGATACGTCCGGCCGTTCAATCTGGATATGAGGAAAATGGACAATATCTCCCCAGACAAGAAGGCTCTGTTCACGGGATTCGAAAATATATCCGGTGTGTCCATCCGTGTGCCCCGGTAGCGGCATCGCTTTGATACCGGGAAGCACTTCCCCCTCATCGAATGTACGGAGTTTGTCGCTATAGCCGTCAAACACCTGGCGTGCTATCAGGAAGTTTCCGCGTGCCCGCTCGCTGGCACGCCCTAGATTGCCATCGTCCTGCCAAAATCTGACCTCTCGCCGATGAGCAACAAGCTCGGCATTCGGAAAGGCAATTTGTCCTGTTGGGTCCACTAGCCCTCCGACGTGGTCGGGGTGGGCGTGTGTGAGCAGGATTGTGTCGATCTCGGATGGTTCGACGCCAGCAAGCGATAAATTGGTTCTCAGGCGACCGCCCCACTGCTTGACGCCTCCCGCCCCACCGTCGATGAGAATTGTCCGGCCCGCTCCGCGTACCACGTAGCAGTTGATATGCACGGTGGCAGGCTCCTTTTGTCCTCCACGACTTTGCATTCTGGCGGCCTCGGACGAGTCGATATTCGAGAGGAAGTCCAGGCTGGCTGTGAGGTAGCCGTCGCTGATTGCAGTGATCGTGAAATCCCCGGCACGCTGACTTGGGAACGAAATGGTGGACACAATGATTCTCCAGAAGACTGCTCAATTGCGAGCGTGAATATGCGTCGCGGCATAACCAAAACAACGGATGCGCGCCGTGAGACCCGTGCGGTGCACGATGGCGCGGTCCAATGCTTCCGTGAACTGGTTCATTACGCGGGGCGTGCGAAACGCCTCAAGGCGATATCGCACTTCCGCGAAGACGGGATGTCCGTGCCCATGCCGAACGTCGACATAAATGACATGAACGTTTTCGCGTGCCGCTTCAAGGACACTCGTACAGAGTTTGACGCAGTCGCCGGCAAGCTCGGCAAGCCTCTCGTCAGATGGCATCTGTCCCGTCGGAATGTAGATCGTGACATTGGGCATCGCGGACCTATTCTTCCTGGTCGGCTGAAACGGAGCGGGAGGTCGTCAGTTGTTGCGTCATCGGCGAGTAGAGATGGACGCCTTCGGTCATGCTCTCGACAAGCTGGGCATTGCGCCGAGGCAGCTTTGCGAGCCAACGGCGTTCCGGAGACTTCTCCAGCGCAACGGCTCGCATGGCCAACGGCGCGAGGCCCATCTGGAGCAGCGGTTCGGGGCTGCTCGCGCAAAGCGCGAGGAGTTCGTCCGCGTTTACCGCTGGCGCAAGGCCGATATCGCTGTAGAGATTCCGGTGCCAGTCGGTGATGTGTTGCTGCCACCTTGCAAAATTGCCGCCGCCTTTCTGGCGATATTCCTGTCCCGTCAGGACATCGAGACCATCGATCGTGTGGACGGCAAGGTAGACCGGGCAACCATCGCTTAACGACTTGAAGCGCTGCGACGTGTAAAAGCCAGTAACCGAGATGAGGGCGGGCAGCTTTTCAAGGCTGTAAAAATCGTTCCAATCGGCTTCGCTGTTGGGATCGGCGAAGCTGCATTCCACGGTGTAGATCATCGGATTATCCTTCGCGACGGCTGAGTATATTGCTGCAAACGATCCATGTTCGTTGCGGTAACGTAATGCTAATCTGCTGTTTCCAGCTTAAATAGCGATATAAAGTCAGCCTTCAGTGAAATTTTCTCAAGCTGACGACGAACGCATTCCAACCGACGAAACTCCAATGCGACGCAAGATTCCAACCAATTCCGCGCTCCTGGCCTTTGAGGCTGCGGCTCGACACGGCAGTTTCGCCCGCGCGGCCGAGGAACTGGCGCTGACTGAGGGCGCCATCAGTCGTCAGATCGGTCGCCTGGAAGCGTTTTTGGGGGTCGCGCTGTTCGAGCGCGTTGGAAATCGCGTACGGCTTGCGTCGAATGGAATGCGATATGCAGTGCAGGTTCGCGAGATTCTGGATCGTCTGGAACGGGACAGCCTATATCTGATGGGGCAGCCCATCGAGGGTGCGAGCATTGATATCGCCGCCATTCCAACCTTCGCCACCCGTTGGCTCATCCCTCGACTGAAACGCTTTCAAAATTTGCATCCGAACATTACGGTGCATATTGCCGAGCGTATGGAGCCCTTCATTCTTGCCGGTAGCGGTTTCGACGCAGCAATCCATTTTGAGCACCCAGCATGGGCGGGTATGCATCCACATCACCTGTTGGAGGAGGTGCTTGTGCCCGTGTGTAGTCCGGCGCTCCTCGCTGACGCCGGCTCGAACATATCGCTAGATGAACTGCCACGCCTTCACAGGCGGCAAAATCCGGACGCCTGGCAGCTTTACGCGCAAGAGGCTGGCATCGTGCTGACCAATTCGGCGGTTGGCGCACGTTATGACCTCCATTCGATGCTGATAGAGGCGGCGCTAGCCGGCCTGGGCGTTGCGTTGGTGCCGCGTCTTTACATCGGGGCGGAGCTTGAACAAGGCCGTCTGGTCGCGCCTTGGCCGGACGGCAAAGCGATTAGCAAAAACTTCCGCCTCGTGCTTCCTGAGCCGATTGAGTTGTGCGAAAAGCCGTTGCAGGCATTTGCGAAATGGATTCTTCACGAAGCCCGGGGTTTAGCGCCTTGAAGCAGCGTCGAGAGTTGCAGTTGCCGGGTGATCGCCGTGCTACGAACTGACCATCGCGAGTCGACGAACGGCTGTTGTACCTTGAAAGCCATCTCAATGTGATGCCGGGTCGATGGACCGCTTCGGGTCGAACCGAGCCGACCGCGTCAGTCGAACGTCAGCCAATATCGCCTGCTCGAGAAAATCGCAGCGGTGTCATCGAAATGTCCATTTCGCGCAGCAAGCAGTCACTGGATTCATCTGGTCGTCAAGGCTGCAGTGCGGCGCTCAATGCGCGAAGCTGATCGGCATGCCGCCGTCCGGATGCGCAACAGTGCCCATCGGTATGCCATAAATCGCACTAAGGGTATCCGCTCGCATCAAATCGGGAGACGGCCCGTGCGCGAGTAGGTGTCCGGTCTTCAGCGCGATAAGCTCGTCGCAGAAGCGAGCCGCCATGTTGATGTCGTGCAGCACCACAACCACGCCGATGCCGCGTTCCTCGCTGAGGCGTCGCACGAGCGCGAGCACCTCGATCTGATGTGCAATGTCGAGCGCCGAAATGGGCTCGTCGAGCAGCAGGCAATCGCTGTCCTGCGCGACGAGCATCGCGAGCCACACGCGCTGGCGCTCGCCGCCAGAAAGGCTGTCTACGACGCGGTCGGCGAAGCAGGCCACGTCAGTCTGCTCCATCGCTTCAAGCACCTTATGCGTGTCGGTGCGCGAAAAGCGCCCTAGCGCGCCGTGCCACGGATAGCGCCCGAGCGCGACAAGTTCGCGTACCGTCAAGCCATCGGCGGCAGGCAGTTGCTGTGGCAGATAACCGACCTTGCGCGCGAACGCGCGGCTTTCCCACCGCGCGAGGGGGCGGTCGCAGAACGTGAGCTTGCCTGCGGAGGGTTGCTGCTGGCGTGCGAGCAGCTTCAGGAGCGTCGACTTGCCTGAACCGTTGTGCCCGATAAGTCCATATAGGCGTTGCTTCCTGAGCGTCAACGACAAGGGCTTGAGCAGCACGCGGCCATTTGCCTCGAACGAAACACTGTCGAGCGTGAAAAGCGCCTGCGCGGTATGGTTCCGCGGGCGAGCAGGATCGTGGCCGTTGATGTGTGGAGGCGTTTCGGGAAACGTCGCGTCGTCGGAAAGCTTCATGGGTGGTTCTTCGAAAATCGTTTCGGTAAACGCATTAGAAAAAAGAACGGCGAGACGATTCAACCAGGAAGACGCACGGGCGTTGATTCACTCGCAGCGCTTTCGCCCATATATCGCGCACCCAGCGACGCGCCCGTGCCGGTTTCCACAAGCTGCCCATATTCGAACTTGATATAGCGGTCGGCGAGATGAAAATAGCGGTCGTCGTGCGAGATGACCACCACCGTCTTGCCCTTTGCCTTCAGTTCGGGCAACAGCTTGCGGTAGAAAACTTCCTTGAAGAGCGGGTCCTGATCGGCAGCCCATTCATCAAACAGATAGAACGGCCGGTCTTCCAGATACGCAACCAGCAGCGCAAGACGCTTTCTCTGCCCTTGCGAGAGTTCGAGCGTGGAGAACGTACCGTCCCTGATGCGGACCTTGTGATCGAGCTGCAGGTGTGTGAGCAGGTCTTGCGCCATCTGATCGAGGCCTGCGAAGCGCATGCCAAGCAGGGTGTCGAACAGGAAGAAGTCGCTGAATACCACCGAAAACAGCTGTCGATAACTGTCGCGATCGGCGTCGTTCAGGAGCTTGCCGTCGAGCACGATGCGTCCGCTTTCGGGCGCGTATAGTCCCACGATCATTTTCGCGAGCGTGGTTTTGCCGCTGCCGTTGCCGCCAATCAGATAGACCAGTTCGCCGGGTTCGAAAGTGAGATTGACCGGCCCGAGCGTGAACACGTCGTTCTCTTTCTCGCGGAAATAACGATGCGTGATGCCGTCGAGCACGATGCTCTCGAATGAGCCCTTCACCGGCGCATCGAGTCCATTTTCGAGCGGCAGTTCGGCGTTCAATGCCTCGATACGCTCCAGCGCCACGCGGGCGGTGCTGATATTCGGGATCGCAGAAAGCAGCGACTCGATCGGCACGATCATGTAGAGAAACAGCATCGCGTAGCCCGACATCACGTGCGCATTCACGGGATAGCGCCGCGCGACCACGAACAGCGTGATACCGATGAAGGCGAACAGGATGAAGCTGCCCCAGCTCGCCGCCGCCGAATAAAGCACGTAGCCGCGAGTTCGTTGCACGCGCACGGCTTCGATGTTGGCGGAAAGTGTGTTGTCGATGAAGTCGGTGCGGCGCTGGCGATGCAACTTGAGTTCCTTGGCCCCGTCGAACAGCGCGCGAAAATAGCGTACCAGATCGTCCTCGCGCTGGCGCGACGCGCGCAGATGGAAGAGCGCGCGTCCGTTGGCGACACGAAAGCCCGCCGCGCCGATGCCGATCGTCACGATGGCCACCAGCAGGATTTGCCACGACAGCACGCTCAGATAGGCAAGACAGCCGACGATGATGGCGCTTTGCATCGCCAGCGCGGGCATGCGCACGAACAGCATCACGATGGCGTCGAGATCCTGCGTGAGCACGGCGAGCGAACGCGCCGCGCCCTGCAGTTCGAGATGGCGAAACGAGGCGTCGCCGAGACGGCGGATGGTCTGCATGCGCAGGTTCGCCTTCGCGCGCTGGCCGAGGCTCATGAAGAGCGTCTGCGAGAGCGTACGGGTTGCGAGGACGGCCACGCCGAGCATGGCGAACTGCCACCCAAGCCGGGCGAGCTGTGCCGTAGATGCCGACAGCGCCTGGTTGATGAGTGCGACGAGCGCGGCATTGCCGAAGCCGCTGACGATGCTGGTGACGAGCGCAACGAACAGGGTCCAGCGTGCGTCTCGCGCAAGCTTCAAAAGCAGAGTCATGACACTCCTTGAGAGGGTGCGTCAGGAACCGGGCCAGTCTTGCGCCGGTCGCCGGAACGTTGTGAGGATCAGATAGAGTCCGCCGATCAGCGTGGCCATCACGCCAGCGGGCATTTCCTGCGGGAACAGCACCCAGCGGCCGAGCCAGTCCGAGCCGATCATCAGCGTCGCGCCGAACGCTGCGGCGACGAACAGCAACGGCATGGCGCGGCGGATGCCGAGCATGCGCGCCATATGCGGCGCCATCAGGCCGATGAACGAGAGCGGCCCGATCACGAGCGTCGCCACGGCGCTCAGCATCGCGCTCAGCATCAGCAGGCCGAAGCGTGCCCCGGCAATGCGCACGCCGAGCCCCACCGAGACCGCATCGCCGAGCGGCAGTATGTCGAGCCAGCGGCGGCACAGCGGCACGGCCGCGAGCGCGAGCAGGGCGCAGGCGGCCACCAGCGCAGCCATCAACGGACCCACGTTGTAGGTCGAGCCCGCCAGCAGGTTGTAGAGAACGACGACTCGCGGGTCGCCACTCGATATCGCGATCACGGAGATGGCCTGGAACGCTGCGCTCAGTGCCATGCCAGCGAGGATCAGCGTATCCGGCGAGAACGACGAGGCGCGCGCGATCAGCACGAGCGCGCACAGCGTGAGCATTGAGCCGGCCGCGCACCAGACGAGAAAGGTCGGGAGACCCGGATGCGCGGTGAGAAAGAGCGCGCCCGTCAGGCCAAGCGCACCGCCCGCCGAGATGCCGAGCAGATCGGGGCTCGCCATTGGATTGCCCGTCATGCGCTGCACGATGCCGCCCGAGAGCGCGAGCAGCACGCCCACGCCCGCTGCCGCCACGACGTGCGGCATGCGCAGGAACAGCAGCGCGCCCGCCTCGTGCGCGTCGCTCAGATGCCAGCCCGCGAGGCCGCGACCCAGGCTCAGCGAGATTGCCGTCACCGTCGCCGGTGCCAGCACGCTCGCGAGTGCCGCGACGCGCAGGCCGCGCGGCGAGAGCGGCGCGCTGTGCAGCGCGGGCGTTCGCGCGAGATCGGGACGGCCGCGCAGACGCCGCAACATGACGATCAGAAGCGGCGCACCGATCAGCGTTGTGATCGCGCCGGTCGGAATCGTCAGGCTGAAATGCGCCGTGCACAGTTGCGCGAGTTGATCGGCAAGCCACAACAGTGCCGCGCCCGTCAGCGGCGACCAGATGACGCGCCCGCGCAGGCGTCGCGCGCCCGCGAGCCGCGCGACGGCGGGCGCCGACAGCCCGACGAAGCCGATTACCCCCACCGCGCTCACGACACAGGCAGCGATTATCAGCGCGAGTCCCAGCGTGATCGCGCGAGTGGCGCGCAGCGAGACGCCAAGCCCCGACGCGATCGTATCGCCGAGATCGAATACCGCCATGGGCCGCAGCAACAGCCGCAACAGTAACGCGCAGGGCACGAGGCGCGTCGCGAGCGCGAGCGCCACGCTCCAGTTGTACTGCGCAAACGAGCCGCCGCCCCAGATCAGCAGGCCGCTTAGCAGGTCGTAATGGGAAATCGCCAGCGCGAGACAGAACGCACCGCCGCACAGGTTGACGATCATGCCTGCGAGGATCAAGGCGAGCGGCGACATGCCGCGCCGCGCCGCCAGCGCGAACACGGCGGCGAGCGCCGCCGCGCCGCCCGCGAGCGCGACGGCATCGCGGCTTCCGGCCAGCAGGAATGGCGCGTAAACAGTGGCGAGTGCGAGCGCGAGCCATGCGCCCGAGAAGATGCCGAGCGTCATTGGTTCGGCGAGCGGATTGCGCAGTACCTGCTGGGTCGCGACGCCCGCCAGTCCGAGCGCCGCGCCGCACAACAGCGTGACGGCGACGCGCGGTAAATCGCTGTAGTGGACGAGCAGTTGTGCGACGTCGGTGTTCGTCGGCGCGACAAGCGCTTGCCACCAGAACGCCGGTGCGAGCCGGGCGTCGACGCGTAACGCGAACAGCAGCGTCGCGAGCGCGAACAGCGCGCAGACCGGCAGTAGCGGCGTGCGGCGCAGCGACACGACGGAGGTGAGCATGGACGCACTCATGTGGCCTCCGCAGCGTTCGGATCAGGGCACGCGGCAAGCGCGTCGACGAGTGCATGCGCGAAGGAGGCCGCGGTCAGAATGCCGCCTTCGGGGGGGACCGCCGCCATGCCAGTCATCCGGCCTTTGCGAGCGAACGGCATCGCTTGCCAGACGCGGCTTGTGTGCATCATCGTCGATGTGAGGGCGGGCAGCGGCATCACGTATACGAGCGTTGCGCGATAGTCAGCATCGAGCGCATCGAAGCCGATCATCGCCGAGCCTGCCCCGCCATCTTTTCCACGCCATGCGTTGCGCAAGCCAAGTTGCGCGAGCAACTCGCCGAACAGGCTGTGCGTGCCGAATACACGGAGATGGGATTCGTCGATAAAGCGCGTCATATAGACGGACGCGCCGCTGCCTGCATCCGCATAGGCGGGCAGTGCGGCGAGCCGCGCGCGCGCCTGTGAAATCGCGCGCCGCGCTTGCGCCACGGCGGCTTTGCCTTGCGCTTCGCGACCGAAGAGGCGCGCGAGGCGCATCGTCTCCTCGCAGGCGCCTGTGTACGGCGTGGGACTCGCCCGGAACTGGCCGAGCGTCGCAGTAGGCGCGACACGTTCGAGCGCGTCGCGCATCGGCGCATGCGCCGGCGTGATGAGAATGAGGTCGGGTTTGAGCGCGAGGATCAACTCCATGTTGGGCTGGAACATCAGGCCCAGATCGACCACCGAATCCGGCACGGGGCAAGCCGTGAAATTGCGCCGGAACCCCGGTGTGTTCGCCATGCCGACGGGCACGACGCCGAGCGTCAGCACCAGCTCAGCGAGACACCAGTCGAGCACGATCACACGGCGCGGCACGTCTTCCCGCGCCTGCGCTCCGGGGCTGACGGAGGAGAGGAGGGCGCCGGCCAGTAAGGCGGCGATCAGAGTCCGGCGCTTCATCGCTACCACTGATACTTCGCGCCCGCGGTAAGCAGACGGCCTTGTCCCCAGTAGCAGTAGTTCGCGCCCGTGCACGAGGCGAAGTACTTGCGGTCGAGCAGGTTCGACACGTTCAGCCACGTCGTCCAGCCTTGCAGGTTGGAAAAGCGACGGCCAGGGTCATAACGCAGCGAAAGATCCACGAGCGTCGCCGACGAAGTCATGAACGCGTTCGCCGTGTCGCCGTACGAGCCCCCGATGTATCGCACGCCGCCGCCGAATAGCAGCCCCGCGAGCGGTCCCGCCGGGACCGTATAGTCGGCCCACAGCGAAGCCGTGTTACGCGGTATGCCGACCGGCGCCTTATCCAGTGTCGCTGAGTTGCTCTTCGTGTTGAGCAGGTTGGTGTAGGTGTAGCTCGCGATCAGTTGCAGGTTGTTGGTGAGGCTCGCGTGGCCTTCCACCTCGAACCCCTGTGAGCGCACCTGGCCGGTGAGCACGCTGAAGCCGCCATGCAGCGGGTCGGTGGTCTGGACGTTGTTCTCGGTGACGTGGAATGCCGACACCGTGACGAAGCTGTTGTAGCCCTTCGGCTGGAACTTCACGCCCATTTCGTACTGCTCGGCCGTGAGCGGCGCGAACGCGTCGCCGCCATACGTCGTGCCGACCTGCGGCTGGAACGAGCGCGAATAGCTGAAGTACGGCGCAATTCCGCTGTCGAACTGATACACGCCGCCCGCGCGCCACGTGAACGCACGGTTGAACTGCGTCGTGGTGGCGCCCGTCTTGTACGAGGTCTGATCTTCGTTGGCCCAGTCCTCGCGTACGCCGAACAGGAACGACCATTTGCCGATGTCGAGCTGGTCCTGCGCATACACGCCGAGTTGCTTGATCGAGGTGGCATTCGACGTCGCGAACATGAAGTTCGGATAGGGAATCGACTGCCCATAGATCGGGTTGCTCTCATCAAGACCCGGCGTGGAAGTCAGATTGCCGTAAAAGTAGTGGTCGAACTGTATGTTCTGGTAATCGAGCCCGACCGTGACGTTGTGCTTCACCAACCCCGTATTGAACTTCGCGTTGACCTGGTTATCGACGGTGTGCGAGTTCACGCTTCCGAAGTTCAGATACGCGGTACGCGCGAGCGTATCGGTGCCCGCCTTGAAGCCGTCGTTGCCCACGTACTGGATCGTCTGCGTGTTGCGCATGAAACGATAGCTCTGCTTGAACGACCAGGTGTCGTTAAAGCGGTGCTCCAGCTGATAGCCGATCGATGCCTGGGTTTTGCGGAAGCTGTCCCACGTAGGCTCGCCCGGATAGTCGCCGCGGCTCGACCAGGTGTAGGGCACCGAGTTGTAGATGCCCGCTTCCGGGTCCGACTGGTAGTTCGCGAAGATCGTAAAGGTCGTGTCTTTCGTCGGGCGAAACTGGATCGTCGGCGCGATCGAGAAACGCTGCTGGTTCACGTAGTCGGTCTGCGTGCCGGTGTTGAAGCCGTCGGCGGTCAGGCGGTAAAGGACCTTGCCGTCCTTGTCGATCGGGCCGCTCATGTCGAAGAAACCCTGGATGCGGCCATAGCTGCCCGTTTGCATGCCGATTTCATGGTACGGCGTGGCGGTGGGCATCTTGCTCACGAGGTTGATGGTGCCGCCCGGAGAGCCCTGGCCGTACAGCACGGAAGCGGGGCCGTGCAGCAGTTCGATGCGCTCGAACATGTATGGATCGAAGCTCGTGACGTTGAAGCCGAAGCCGCCGTTCGGGCCGGGCGTGCGCAGTCCGTTCCAGAACTCGTCGACGAGAAAGCCCCGAGCGTAGAGGTATTCGAGCGAATCGGTATTGGTGCCGCGTTGCTCCGGGTTGATGCCCGATGTGTAGCGCAGGGCCTGCGCCACGCTTTGCGCTCCTTGCACGTCCATCTGGTCGCGCGTCACGACCGAGATCGCTTGCGGCACCTTGATGATCGGCGTGTCGGACTTGGTCCCGGCCTCGCTGTGTGTGGCTACGTAGCCCACCACCGGTCCCGTGGCCGTTTGCGCGTCCCGCGTGCCTTTCACGATGACGGCCGGCAATTGCTGGCCCGGCTGCGCCGCCGCGTCCGACGCCGCCGCAGGCACTGCCGCCGTCTGCGCGCTCGCGAGCTTCGCGATCGCCAGCGCCACGAGCGCCGTGATGCTGCGCAGCTTCATCCGCCGCGTCCTGGCGACCTCGTTAGCCATGTTGTTCGACGATTTCCCGCCCCGTCCCCGATTCATCCCACGCACCCCGTTAAAAATTTAAAATCGTCAAAAAGCAAATACGAATCATTACGATTTGTATTGGTAAATCGACAGACGAACGATAGAATACGGTCGAAGCTTTGCCGACGTCCTGTCAATTTGCTACGCAAAGCCGGCGATATTTGACGGTTTTGCCGTGTTTCTTCCCGAAACTCACAAATGACCGATATCTGGCAGCGCATGACCGGTACGCAGAGGCGATATCTCAAACGTCCGGTCATCGCGAAACGGTACGATTTCGAGGCTGGCGACAGCGAAAGCTGGCATTCGCATACGCAACCGCAGTTCGTCTACACGACGCGCGGGGTGCTGCGCGTCATCACGCCCGATGGCGCCTGGACGCTCGGCCCGTACCGCGGATTGTGGATCGCGCCGCTCGTCGCGCACGAGTTGCAGGCGGTCAGCCCGGTGGCGATGTACACGGTCTATTTCGAAGTCGACGTCGCACCGCGCGGCGAGCCGAGTTGTCACGTGCTGATGATTTCGACGCTGCTCCACGCGCTGGTGGGTGCGCTCGTGGTCGATCAGCAGAACGGCCATCCCGAGCGCCGCTCGGCGTTGATCGACCCGCTGCTGCTGCAGGAAATGCGCGACGCGCAACTCGCCTCGGAAGGGCTGCTGCCGCTGCCGAAGGACCGGCGCCTGCAACAGATCTGCGGCCAGCTGATGGACTCGCCCGCCGACAACACATCACTGAACGAGTGGGGCATGCGCGTAGGCGCGAGCGAAAGCACCTTGGAGCGCGCTTTCAAAGACGAGACTGGCCTCACCTTCGGCCAATGGCGCCAACGGCTGCGGCTGGTGGAATCAATCTCGCGCCTTGCGAAGGGGATGTCGGTCTCGACCATCGCTAATGAACTCGGCTATCGCAATTCTAGTGCCTTTATCACGATGTTCCGGCGCGCGATGGGCGAGACGCCGCAGCGCTTTCTGCGCAACCGAAACGGACTGGAGACGGGCGCAACGCAGCAGGCGTTGTAGCAGGACACGTGCGACTTTATCCGCTCACGTTTCGTCGTTCGTGCCTGTTCTGGTGATCCAGGGGTCCAGGTGGCCGTTTCGCGCCGATATGGGTCATCGAGCCTGTAAAGACGCCACCGGCCGGAATGGGCCGCAAGTGCCCATTCATCGACGCCGACTGCAGACGTCCGCAACCGCTGCCAGCGAATGGATGATGAAGAAAGTAGGCAGCGCCATCCGTAACAGCATCATTTAATCTCGGTCAGTCTGACAACGCTGCGGATTCCCCACGCTTCACCAATCGGAGAACCGGTATCGACTTCAACCTCCACCCAGCGCACTCTCGCGAAGCCCCCAATTTTTGATCGCAGTTGACAAATAAAAATATGGCGTTTTAGACTCAAGTCACTCCTTCGAGGCCCGACAAAGATGTCCGCCCGAGGACCCGGCACAGAAGCCCCCTGACGAACTCACCGTTCGTCAGGGGTTTTTTTTTGTCCACATTTTTTCCCCCTGTTCTAGCGCTCACGTCTGGCGCCCATCTCTGGAGAACCCGCATGTTGCTGAAGCTGTCGGGCTGGATGCGTCTCGCCCTTACCGCAGGACTCGCACTGACTTCGCTCGCTTCGAGCGCCGCCGATCCCGTGAAGATCGGCTTGCTCGAAGACGCTTCGGGGAATTTTGCACTGGCCACGATTCCCAAGATTCACGCCACGGAACTCGCCGTCGACGAAATCAACGCGAAGGGCGGCATTCTCGGCCGCCCGGTGAAGCTGATTGCTTACGACACGCAGTCGGACAACACCAAGTTTCAGGAATTGGCCCGGCGGCTCGTGCAGACCGACAAGCCGGATGTGATTTTCGGCGCGTTCTCCAGCGCATCGCGCGAAGCGATCCGCCCGATCATGGACCGCGCGCATCAGCTCTACTGGTACGACAATCAGTATGAGGGTGGCGTCTGCGACTCGAACACCTTCGTTACCGGCGCGGTGCCCGAGCAGCAATTTTCGACGCTCATTCCGTGGATGATGCAGAAGTACGGCAAGAAGGTGTACACCATCGCGGCCGACTATAACTTTGGGCAGATTTCGGCTGAGTGGGTACGCAACATCGTCAAGGAAAACGGCGGCACGATGGTCGGCGAGGAATTCATTCCGCTGTCGGTATCGCAGTTCGGCCAGACCATTCAGAACATCCAGAAGGCGAAGCCTGACTTCGTCGTCACGCTGCTGGTCGGCGCGAATCAGTCTTCGTACTACGAGCAGCAGGCGTCGGCGCATCTGAATCTGCCGATGGCGAGTTCGGTGAACGTCGGTCAGGCGTACGAGCACAAGCGCTTCAAACCGCCTGCGCTGAAGGACATGTACGTGACGGCGAACTACGTCGAAGAGGTCGATTCGCCCGCCAGCAACGACTTCAAGAAGCGCTTTCACGCGAAGTATCCGAATGAGCCGTACATCAACCAGGAGGCCGCCAACGCCTACGACGCCCTCTATCTCTACAAGGCGGCGGTCGAAAAAGCGAAGTCGACGAATCAGGACGCGGTGCGCAAAGCGCTCGAAAGCGGCGGCATCTGCACGACCGGCGCGCAAGGCAAGGTCTGCATCGATCCGAAGAGCCATCACGCGAGTCACACGATTTATCTGGTGCACGTGAAGGAGGACCACTCGGTCGAAATTCCGAAGGTCTGGAACGACGTGCAGCCCTACTGGCTCGGCAAGGTCGGCTGCGATTTGCCGAACAAGCCGGATCATCGTCAATACACGCCGTCGAACCTGCCCAAGAAGTCCTGATCCGAAGCCGGCGCTCGAGAAATGCAGCATGTTCGCGCGCGCCGACCTCCTGAACGTGGAGCACGTATGGCCACTCTATCGGCTCTCTATTCGCTCATCTATCAGTTCGGCGACAACTTCGCTTATCTGGTGCTCGCGGCGCTCGGTCTCGCGGTGATTTTCGGCATGATGGGTGTCATCAATCTTGCGCATGGCGAGTTCATCATGTGCGGCGCGTACGTGACCATCATCACGGCGAAGCACGGTGTGCCGCTGCCGCTCGCGATGCTGTTCGGCGCGCTCGCGGCAGCGCTTGCGGGCATCATCGTCGAGCGGTTGGTGATTCGCCATCTCTATGACCGTCTGTTCGACTCCGTCGTGGCAACGTGGGCAATCAGCCTGATCGTGCAGCAGACCATGCTGCTCGTCGCCGGTCCGTCGATCGAAGGGATCAGCACACCGTTCGGCTCTTTTTCGCTCGGCGAGTATTCGTTCTCGACGTATCGCGCCGTGCTGCCCGGTATCGCGCTCGCCATCCTGTTCAGCCTCTACCTGCTGTTCTTCAAAACCAATTACGGCGTCTGTGCGCGCGCCACGATCCAGAACGCGAATATCGCACAATGCCTCGGTCTGCGCACCGACCGGCTCTATACGCTGACCTTCGCGCTGGGCGCGGGACTCGCGGGCCTCACCGGCGCGCTCTACGCGCCGACCATGACGGCGGTGCCGACAATGGGCAGCAACTTCATCGTACAGGCCTTCGTGTCGGTAGTGGTCGGTGGTGCCAACGTGATCGCGGGCACGACACCGGCGGCCGGCGTGCTCGCGATCATCCAGACCGCGCTGACGGCGTCCTACGGGCAGTTGTTCGGACAGATCGGTCTGCTGGTGACGGTCATCGTCGTGATCCGGCTGATGCCGCAAGGTCTCGGTAATCTCTTCACGCGCTTGCGCTAGGAGGCAGACGTGACGCAAATGAAAGGGCCTTCGACCAGTGCCGCAACGCGTGCGTTGCATACGGTGCCGTGGCTCGTGGCGCTATGCCTGCCGCTCGTGGTCGATGCGAACACCAGCGGCAATCTCGCCTACTGTCTGCTGTGGGCGTTCAGCGCGCTCGGGCTCGCCGCGATGTGGGGCTACGGCGGCATCCTGTCGTTCGGGCAGACCGCGTTCTTCGGCTTGTCGGGCTACACCTATGGCATCTTCACGCTCAACTATGGCGACACGTGGTTCGAGTCGTGGCTCGGGCTTGGCGCGGGCATTGTGGTGAGCATCGTGGTCGCGGCGCTGATCGGCTACATGATTTTCTATGGACGCATCAAAGGCGTGTTCATCGGCATCGTCACATTGTCGGTGACGCTCGTGCTCGAAACCTTCATGTCGCAGACGGCTGGGCCGCAATGGGCGATCGGCGAGGCGCGGCTGAACGGCTACAACGGTATGGGCGGCATGCCGCAATTGACCATTCCGTGGCCCGGCGGGCCGCTCACGCTGGAGAACGTGAGCTTCTACTACCTCGTGCTGCTTCTGCTAATCGCGGTTTACGCGGTCATGCGCAGGCTGCTCGACGGTACCTTCGGTTTGACCCTCATCGCCATTCGGGAGAATCCGCAGCGTGCGGAGATGCTCGGCGTCGACATCCGCCGTCATCAATTGATGGTGTTCGTGCTCGGTTGCACGCTGGGCGGATTGTCGGGCGCGTTGTACACGATCTGGGGCTCCTACATCACGCCGTCGACAATGGGCCTCACCGCTGCCGCGATGCCGGTGATCTGGGTCGCGACGTCGGGGAGAAAGAGCATCGGCGGAACGATCGTCGGCACCGCCTTGCTCGTGTGGCTCTCGCAGAATCTCGCGGTATACGGCAGCCAGTACGCGCTGATCCTGCTCGGCGCGATTCTGCTGATTGTCGTGCTGGCTGCGCCTGAAGGGCTGCTGCCGTTCGTCGCGCGGCATCTGCGGCGTCTGTCGAGCCGCACGAGCGGCGCTTCACGCCATGCCGGCGGATGCCTCAGGCAAGAGGAGGGCAAGTCATGACCACGCTGCTCGAAACGCGCGGGCTCAAGAAGCATTTTGGCGGCGCGCAAGTGATCAACGGAATCGACTTCAGTATCGAGGCGAACGAGATTCGCTGCGTGATCGGGCCGAACGGCGCGGGCAAAAGCACGTTCTTCAAGCTCATCACGGGCGAGCATCGTCCTTCCGAGGGCAGCGTGCTGTTTCTCGGCCGGGACATGAGCCATGTGCTTCCGCACGAGCGCATCCGTATGGGCATGAGTATCAAGTTCCAGATTCCCGGCGTGTTTCCCGATCTGAGCGTGCGTCAGCATTTGCAACTGTCGCTGCATCGCGCGAAGGACGATCGGCCCGAGAGTCTCGACGAACTGCTGCAACGCTTCATGCTGGAAAACGAAGCGCACGTGCTCGCGCGCAACCTGTCGCACGGCAAGAAGCAATGGCTCGAAATCGCGATGGCCGTGTCGTTGCGCCCGAAGCTGCTGTTTCTCGATGAACCGGTGGCGGGCATGTCGGTGGAGGAGACGCATGCGACTGGCGAACTCATCAAGCGACTGTCGGCAGACAGCCTCACGATGATGGTGGTCGAGCACGACATGACCTTTGTCAAGCAGATTGCCTCGCGCGTCACGGTGCTGCACGGCGGCAGCCTGCTCGCCGACGGGCCGCTCGATGAAATCCTCGCGCGCGACGACGTCGCGGAAGTCTATCTGGGGAAGAAGAAATGAGCGCGTTGCTGGAGGTGTCAAACGTCGAAGCGGGATATGGCGGCGGACGCGTGCTCAACGGCGTGTCGTTCGGCGTCGGGCGCGGCGAGGTGCTGGCGTTCATCGGGCGCAACGGGGTAGGCAAGACGACGTTGATGCGCGCGCTGATCGGTCTGGTCAGGCTCGATGCCGGCGAAATCAGTCTCGAAGGCAATGCGATCGGCCAGGACAAGCCGTACGCTCGGGCGCAGAGCGGTATGGGCTATGTACCGCAGGGGCGCGAGATCTTCGGCGCGCTGACCGTTGCCGAGAATCTGCAGGTTGGCGCGCAGGCGAATCGGGCGCGCGCCGCGGACATGAAAGAGAAAGTCGTCGGCTATTTTCCGATTCTCAAGAAACGCTATACGCAGAAGGCCGGCACCATGAGCGGGGGCGAACAGCAGCAGTTGGCGATTGCCCGCGCACTGATCAGCGCACCGAAGGTGCTGTTGCTCGACGAGCCTTCCGAAGGCATTCAACCTTCTATCGTCGATCTGATCGGCGACACGCTGCAGCATATCGCGTACGACACGGGTATCGGCGTGGTGCTGGTCGAGCAGGATATGGGTATGGTCGAGCGCATCGCGAATCGCTGCTGTGTGATGGACAAGGGGCGTATCGTCGAGACATTGAGCCCTGAGCAACTCGGCGACGAACAATTGATTCGCCAGTATCTGGCACTGTGACGGGGAGCGGAACATGAAATGGCTTGAAGAATCGATCATGATGAAGCGCGGTGTCGGCGCCGATCGCGAGCCGGTGGAGCATCATCTCACCGAGGAGATGCAGAAGACCTATCACTACACGATCGGCCCTTATTCGCAGCCTGTTCTGCACGTCAAGCCGGGGGACCGCGTGGTGGTGGAAACGCGCGATGCCTTCGAAGGCAAGATCAGGGAAGAGACCGACAAGCCGTCGCAAGTGCTGCAGGTGCCTTTTCTCAATCCGCAGAATGGGCCGATCATGATCGAAGGCGCGGAAAAGGGCGACGTGGTCGCGGTATATATCGAGAAGATGGCGCCGCGCGGCGATGATCCGCACGGCTTCTGCTGCATGATTCCGAACTTCGGCGGGCTGACCGGCACGGATTACACCGCGCTGCTCAACGAGCCGTTGCCGGAAGTCGTACGCAAGATAAAGATCGACGAAGAGAACGTGTACTGGAGCAAACGCAATACGCTGCCGTACAAACCGCATATCGGCACGCTGAGTCTTTCTCCCGAAATCGATTCGATCAATTCGCTCACGCCTGACAATCACGGTGGCAATATGGACGTCCCCGACATGGGGCCGGGCAGCATCACGTATCTGCCGGTGCGCTCTCCTGGCGGGCGGCTTTTCATTGGCGATGCGCACGCCTGTCAGGGCGACGGCGAGGTGTGCGGCACGGCCGTCGAGTATCAGAGCACGACAACCGTGCGCGTCGATCTCATCAAGAAGTGGCAGATCGACTGGCCGCGTCTGGAGAACGAAGACGCGCTGATGAGCATCGGCAGCGCGCGGCCGCTGGAGGACGCGACGCGCATTGCCTATCGCGAACTCGTGTTGTGGATGGCTGCGGAGTATGGCTTCGACAAGTGGGATGCGTACATGATGCTGAGTCAGGTCGGCAAGGTGCGGCTCGGTAATTTTGTCGACCCAAAATATACGGTGGGCGCGATGGTCGCCAAGCACTACCTGAAGTAACGCATCAGCAGGAAGAATCGAAGTAAGACGACCAAAGCGCGGAGCATATGCTCCGTGCGCATACGAGAGCATGTCAAGAAATGGCATTATCCGATCCCATCCGTGTGGGCCTGCTTAGCTCGACGACCGGTTCGACCGCGTTGCTCGAACAGTCTCAATGGCGCGGCGCATGCCTCGCCGTCGAGGAGATCAACGCGCGCGGCGGCATAGGCGGACGCGAACTCGTCGCGCTTCACTACGATCCCGGCTCCGATCCGGCCGCGTTTCGCGAGCTCGCGGAGCGGCTTATCGTGAACGACGGCGTCAATACCATTTTCGGCGGCTATACGTCGACCAGCCGCAAGGCGATGCTGCCCGTCGTCGAGAAGCACAACCGGCTGCTGATCTACGCGCAGATGTACGAGGGTTTCGAGTATTCGGACAACATCATCTACAGCGGCGCGTCGCCGAACCAGAACGGCGTGCAACTCGCCGACTTCATGACGGAGACGTTCGGTGCGCGCGTGTACTTTGTCGGTTCGAGCTATGTCTATCCGTACGAATGCAACCGGACGATGCAGGAGCTGCTGCTTCAGCATCCCGAAGGCGCGATCCTCGGCGAGCGCTATCTTTCGCTCGATGCCACGCGCGATCAGTTCGACCAGGTGGTCGCGGATATCGGGCGCAAGTCGCCGGACTGGGTTTTCTGCACGGTGATCGGAGAGACGGTGCCTTATCTCTACGAGGCCTATGCGCGTGCGGACCTCGATCCGGCCAGCATGCCGATCGGCAGCCTCAACACGTCAGAGACAGAGATTCACGCGATGGAACGCGGTATCGCGACAGGGCATTTCACGGCTGCGCCATATTTTCAGAGCATCGATACGCCGGAGAATCATCGCGCCGTGCAACATCATCAGGCGCGCTTCGGCGCGCACACGCCAACCGACGTGAACTGGGAAGCTGCCTACTATCAAATGCATATGTTCGCGGAGGCGTTCGCGCGTGCCGGCTCGGATGAACTCGGCACCATCATGCCGCATCTGCTCGGCTCGGAGTTCACCGCGCCGCAAGGCCGGGTGCGCATCGATCCGGTCAATCATCACATGGCCCTCTATCCGCGCATTGGCCGCGTCAATGCCGACGGCCAGTTCACTATCCTGCGCGAATCGAAGTTCGCCGTCGGCCCGGACCCCTACATGACGCGTCAGACGCTCGGGGACTGGGTCACGAAATTGAGCACGCGAGACTACTGACGTGAGCGCGCGCCCGGACAGAGGCCAACGGAGCCTCACGAGTTCGATCCTCGAGCGCAATGCGCGCGTGGTCGTTTTTCATCCCGACGACGACGACGGGGTGACGCTCACGAACCACCTTCGGCGCATGGGCTTCCGGGTCGAGCGATGCTGGCCGCCCGTGGAAACGCTGCCGGAGCGTATCGACCTGGTGTTCCGTGCATTGCGGCCTGACGAGCGCGCGCCGAAGGGCGAATGGTCGGGGCCGGATGCGCCGCCCGTCATCTGCGTGGTGGCTTACGAGAATCCGACCTTCATCGATCAGGCGATCAAGCTCGGAGCGGATGGCATCGTGACGACGCCGGTGCGCACATCGGGGTTGCTGTCGACCGTGGTGATGGCGCTATATCACGCAAAGCGTTCGCGCCAGCACGCGCAGCGTATCGCCAGGTTGGAACAGAAGCTGCTCGACAGTCGGCATTTGCAGGAAGCAAAAAAAATTCTGATGACCATGCATCGCGTGAGCGAACGCGAGGCGTACGACATGTTGCGCGCGCAGGCGATGGAGAAGCGCATAACTATCGACGACATCTGTCACTCCGTCATTCAGGCAGGCGAGGTGCTGCAGATTTCTCGCGGCATGACGTCAGACGAGGAGCGCGATAAAGCGTGAGCGCGCTGTCGCTCGATCTATTAACGGACATGCAAACACCTGCACAGGAGCGTCGAGCATGGATCTGCAACTGAAGGGTTTGAAGGCGATCGTGACCGGCGGCACCAAGGGTATTGGACTCGCCATTGCGCGGACGCTCGCAGCGGAAGGTGCGGACGTTGCCATTTGCGCACGCGATCCGGCCGCCGTCGAAGCGACCGTTAGCGCGCTCACCGAACTGAGCGGCGCGCGCGCATCGGGCGCGGCAGTTGATGTATCGGACGGCGCCGTGTTGAAAGCGTGGGTCGAGCATATCGGCTCGGAGTGGGGCGGCCTCGACATCGTCGTGGCGAACGTGAGCGCGCTCGCAATCGGCAACGACATTGAATCGTGGCGCAAGGAATTCGAAACCGATCTGCTCGGCACCGTCAATCTCGTCGATGCAGCGATTCCGTATCTCGAAGCGAGCCAGGCCGCGTCGATCGTCGCGATATCGAGCGTCTCGGGGCGCGAGATCGATTTCGCCGCAGGTCCCTACGGCGTGTTCAAGGCCGCGCTCGTTCATTACGTGCAGGGGCTCGCGAATCAGCTCGCGTCGAAAGGCATTCGCGCGAACACGGTGTCGCCCGGGAATGTGTATTTCGAGGGCGGCGTGTGGGACTGGATCGAGCATAACGATGCGGCGCTATTCGAGCGCTCGCTCGCATTGAATCCGACTGGGCGCATGGGACGCCCGCAGGAAATCGCTAACGCGGTGGCGTTCATCGCGAGTCCGGCGGCGAGCTTTGTGAGCGGAACGAACTTCGTCGTCGATGGAGCACTCACGCGCGGCGTGCAGCTCTGACATACGGTCAAATCAACAGGAGCATGGAATGGAACGAGGCAGTGCGATGGATATCGATCTGGACGCCCTGACGGTTGAGGCCGTGCAGGCGGGTTTCAAGGCCGGCACATTCACGGCCGAGCGGCTGGCGCGCGCCTGTTTCGCCAGGATCGAGCGTGACAACGGTAAGTACAACGCAGTGATTTTCCTGAATCCGTCGGCTATCGACGACGCGCACCGGATCGACGAACGGCGCGCGGCCGGCGAACCGCTGGGGCCGCTTGCCGGCGTGCCGGTCGTCATCAAGGATCCTATGGACATGGTCGGCTTTCCGACCACCGCAGGCTGGGCGAAGTTGTACAGCAAGAAAGGCGGCGTCGACCTGATGCCTGAGCGTGATGCGCCGGTCGTCGCACGAATGCGCCGCGCGGGTGCGATTCTGCTCGGCAAGACGAACGTGCCGATCCTGAGCCACACCGGCTCGCATGCGAACGATAGCTGGGCGGGTCCCACGATCAATGTCGTGATGCCCGATCGGGTGCCGGGCGGCAGCAGTGCGGGCACGGCATCGGCGGTGGCGTCGTGCATGGCCGTACTCGGCCTCGCGGAAGAGACCGGCGGATCGATTCAGAACCCCGCGTCGGCGCAGAACCTCGTCGGAATCAAACCGACTATCGGGCTGGTGCCGAATGCGGGCGTGGTGCCGCTGTCGGGCAATCGCGATGTGGTGGGACCCATTGCACGAAACGTGAGGGATGCCGCGCTGTGCCTCGATGTGCTCGCGGGCTATTCGAGCGAAGACCCGAAGACACTCGCGAGCGTCGGCCGGCAACCGGAGGGGGGGTATACCGCGGCGCTGGACCCGAAAGCGCTGAATGGCAAGCGCATCGGTCTGTATGGCCCGGGCTGGCGCAATCAGCCTTTGTCAGATGAAGCTGCCGTGCTGTATGAGCGGGTCAAGGGCGAACTGATCGGTCTGGGTGCGATTCTCGTCGACGATCCGTTCGCAGGCTCAGGGTTCGCCGAACTGAGGAAGCCGACTCCGCCGCTGGCGCATTTCGATGCGCGCGGTCTCGAGTCGATTCCGTACGATCTGCAGAAGTATCTTCAGCGGCTCGGCAAGGATGCGTCGTTGAAGACCTTCGCGGAATTCGCTGCGGCGACGAAGGATGACGACGCTTTTGGGGCGCACGGGATACTGCGGTATCTGCATAGTCTCGCCGATTTCAAGGCCGCGATGGCCGATCCGTCGGTGCCGCCGGAGATGCCTGAATTCGTCGAAGTGAAGGCGCGGTATCTGCGGATTTTCAATGCGGTGATGGATGCGCAACGGCTCGATGGACTGGTGTTCCCGCAGATGCGAGGTGAGCTTCCTGCGCTTCATGGTGAGGATGTCATTCAGGAGACGACGGTAGGCGAGATCAATATTGCGGGCTTGCCGGGGATTGCAGTGCCTGCGGGGTTTTATGCGTCGGGGGCGCCGTTTGGGTTGATTTTTGTGGGGCGGCAATGGGATGAGGGGGCGTTGTTAGGGTTTGCGTATGCTTACGAGGCGGGGGTGGGGCGTTGATGCTGGGGACTGTCGTCTCGGGTGTGGGTGCCGGACCGGTGGGCTCGGCTCATCGCTTTGAGAGCGGCCTGGTGTATAGCGTGTTCGAGGTTTTATGGCGGCGGGTCGGCATTTGTCGTGAAAATGGCGTTCACTCTGCGCCCGGGGCGGCGACACGTCAATCGAGCCTGTCGGATTTCCTGTGTGTTGAGGCCATGAGACGATACCGAAAGGAATGCGAACCAACGGATGCTTCGAGTTGATCTGCTCGCGCAGCGGTTGGCGGAAGAAATCTCCCTCTGTGCCGGTGTCTTCGGACGCATCCGTGCCTCGTCGGAATTTGCAGGATTCGCGCGTCAATATGCCAGGTCCCTGTAGATCCCGCAACACCAATTCGATCTCGGAGCCTTACTGTATAAGCCTTCGCGAATTGTTCGGGGCCGACTACGTATGGGACTATTGGCGTCGCTGCTAATGCCGTTACACATGACGAATACCAAAGGTATCCACCCGAACGAACAATCAGAATCGCTACTTGCGACTGTCCGCGAACGGAAAAACTGAAGGTCTCTTCAGGGTCGCGCTCTGCCGGTCGCGTCGGGCAAGGTTCGGTTATTTTCGGATGATCGACGTCCACGCCTGGATCGGCAACAATCAAGAGGCCAAAGACATAATTCAACGAACGAAATGACCTTGGACAGTGAGCGCTTGACATTGCAAGAGGCGTACTGTCGGCTGGTCCATAAGTGGATACGTGCGATCGGACTTGACGATGCGGCTTACGGGACGCATACGGTGCGCAGGACCAAGGCGTCGCTGATCTACCGTCGCACGAAGAATTTGAGGGCGGTACAGTGGTTTTTCGGCCACAGCAAGCTCGAGAGCACGGTGCGGTATCTCGGCATCGAGGTCGGCGATGCATTCGAGATGGCGGAGCTGACCGATGTGTGACCGACGCGGCCGGGCGGTGGTCAGACGCTGTCCGGCCATGAACAGACGTTTGATCAGCGACGCGGCCGGACATTCGAGCGTCCGCTTAACTCGGTTGGCGGACTGTCGGTGCACAATCTTACTGGTTGCATGATCGGTGGACGTATCGGTAACTCATGGGAGCATGTTTAGCCGTCGCAGGCTTTCGACTTGCCACTTGTAGACGGCAGTCGCGAACGGAGGCTCCCGAGTTTCTTCATGCACCTAGGCGTTGCTACATCATGCGGGATTTTCGTCTGACGCGAGCATCTGGTTGTAGATCTTCTCTGCTTCAGCATGCAAGCCTTTGAAGCGGTAGATACGCTTCGTTACCTTTCGCCCTTCGCCACCAAGCCCCAGAGTTCCAGTGGTCGCTTCAGCGTCAACTGAGAGCCCCACCTGACCTTTTCCTGATGCGTCGTAGAACTCTTCGATTTCGACTTCCTCTGCGCTGTCTATACGTCTTGCGATTGCCAACTCCTGCGCAACGCGTGCTTGATGCTGCGCGAACTGAAGTTGAAGATTTTGCTTTGCGATTTCTTCCCTCAGCGGCTCGGCACCCTTCTCGGAAGCGCTAGACACTGCTTTTGCAGCAAGTTCCACTGCATCAGTAAGCAGCGAAGCGGTCGGATTTGTGTACTTCAAGACTTTCTTTGTTATTTCCCAAGCTGACATTGTTCGTTCTCTCTCGGCTAAATTTGGTAACCAGCGCGAGAGTTTAGCGCCCCACTTCAACGCAGGCGAGGCAAGTACCCAAAACATATCGAAAACCAACGCCGTTCGCGATCGAGGACGGCCGGCATCCGTCGCCACGAGATTGTGTAGCAGCTATTGAATGGAAGTTGTTGATGCGATTCGATGTATAAGGTTCTGTTCGGACACCCGGACGACAGTTAGACCGCGAAAGCGGCCGTTGCTGAAAGCAATGTCCGAACGTCGCTAACGGATCGCGCTCTGCCGGTCGCGTCGGGCGAGGTCCGGCCAATCTCAGACGGTCGCCGTCGCCGTCGCTGAAAAGCTGACATTCGGCCGTCTGCTTCGCTCAGGAATCGGCCGTCTTAGGGCGCACCGCGTGTAGACCAGGCATGATGCACAGAGCGGCTTCACTTGCCGGTCGCGGGTTCCCTGCGGGCGCTTCTGCGCAGGGCATTTGCGGGCACGCCAGACGTTCGAAGGGACTCGCGGCGCATACCTTCCCGGTCCGCAAAACCCGTTTCCTGGGCCACCGAATTAATCGTGTGGCGGCCCTGCTCGATCATGAATCTGGCTGCTTCGAGGCGAAGCTATTCCACCGCTTTGGCTGGCGACTGGCCGGTCTGCGCTACGAAGGCACGGCTGAACTGGCGAGGACTGAGGTTTGCCACTTCGGCAGCTCGTCAGGGGTGAGCGGTTTTGCAGGTTTGGGCGAATGTGCGTGAGGACCAATTCGATCCGGTCAGACCTGGTTGTCATATCGAGCAGCGCCGAGTGTTGCATCTGCCCGCCATGGCGACGCTGGTTCACGACCAGGAGCCGCGCGACCATTCTCGTAGTATCGGCAGCGAGGTCGTTGTCGAGCAATGCCAATGCAAGGTCGATATCGGCCGTCATTCCAGCCGAAGTCCAGATCGGGTCGTCGTTGACGAAGATCCGGTCTTCCTGCGTGATCCCGTTCGGGAACCGCGCCCTGAACTCACTCTGCCGCATGTGCCCAATGCATCGTCGCATGTCTGCCATCCAGCAGCCCGGCAGCCTCGGCCAGAACGAGTGCACCGCTGCATGTGGACGCAATCCGTCTCGATGCCTTGGCTGCCTCTTTCACGAAAGCCAATACGGCGGAGTCGGGAGTCGGGATTCTCATCTCCGTAACTCTGCGGCGCTTAACGAGGCGACTCGGTCGCGTACGGAAGGACTATCCATGACCATTCAAACTCACAATCGTTCATCCGTACCGCGGTCCGTGTCGAGCGGCAGGCGATGCCGGCTTCGCCACCCGACGACTGACCTTGCTTTAGCTCGGGAAAGCGCAGGCGGCCGCTAAAGCGTCTCCTCATAGCGGCAATTAACGAGCAGTTCCGCCACGCTCGTCGTATTTGGCAACTCGATGGTATTCACCACCAGAAGCGCCAGGTCTTGCGGCTGCGTCATCGCCATCGGTTCAATATCGGCGATGCCGGCGGCCATGTCCGTGTTGACGAAGCCGGGGCATACCGCGGTCGCCCGCACGCCATCGTCCCAACCCGCGCGGCGCACCGCATGGGTGAGCGCCACCATCGCGTGCTTCGACATCTGATAGCCGACGTTCAGGTTCTTCACGCGTTTGCCGGAAAGCGACGCAAGCTGCACGAAGCGTCCAGCTCCCGCACGGCGCAAATGCGGCAGCGCCGCCTGCACGAGCCGGAAAGGTGCGTTCACGTTGGTCTGGAAGGTCTCGGTCAAGAGCGCATCGGTGCCGGTATCGAAGTCGATCATGCGGCAGATGCCCGCGTTGCTCACCAGCACGTCGATGCGCCCTAAGCGCGCGACCGTCGCATCCACCCAGGCGCGGGCGGCTTCGGGATCGCGCGCCTCGTAGGGATGCAGGAACGCATCCTGCACGCCATCGTAAGCGTGCATATCGCGCAGACCGAGCGACAGCCTATAACCGCGCCGCGCCAGTTCCAGCGCAATCTCGCGTCCGATGCCGCGGCTCGCGCCCGACACCATCGCCACTTTGTCCGTGTGCAATCTCATGTGCTGTCGGTCCTCGCGTATCAAAATCCCGCGTCGATCGTGATCTTCGAGCCGTCGCTGAAGCGCTCCAGACGGAACGCGTGCGGATCGACGAGCGGTGCGTCGCCGTTGACGAGGTCGGCCATCAGCCGGCCCGCGCCCGGCCCGATTCCGAAGCCGTGTCCCGAGAAACCGGTGCCGATGAACATGCCCGGCACGCGCGCGACTTCGGAGATGACGGGGATCGCGTCCGGCGTCACGTCGATGTAGCCGGCCCACCGCTGCGCGATGCGCGCGCCCGACAACTGCGGAAACGCTTCGGTAAACGCTTTGAGACCCTTGTCGACGTATGGCACCACGGGGTCCGGATCGAGCGTGCGAACATGCTCGAAAACCGTCGATTCGTTGAGCGCCCAGCGGCGCGGCCGCTTGAGTTCGTCGAAAAAGCGCTTGCCGATCTGAATCTGTAGCGCGCCCATCTGGCTCTTCAATGCTTCGATGTATTTGAAGAAAAGGCGGAACGAATCGGGCGTCAGATCAGCGTGCGTGCGCAGGCCGTACGCGACCGTGTAGCCACCGTCCGCACGCTTGCGAAACGCGAATTCCTCGTTATTGGCGCTGCACGTCGGACCGCCTTCGAGCGGTTCGGTACGCAACACGGACGCACGCGTGAGCAGTTGCGGCAGCTCCACGCCGAGATTGCCGCAGAAATAGCGCGTCCATGCGCCGCCCGCTACGACGACCGCATCGCAGCGAATCGTCCCATGTTCCGTGACGACCGCGCTCGCTCGCCCGCCGCTCGTCTCGATGCCGCGCACCGCGCACGGCGTGAGAATGCCGACGCCCTTGCGTCGCAGCGCGTTGGCGATGGCCGGCGCGGCCTTTTGCGGTTCCGCGCGGGCATCGCCCGGCGTGAAGATGCCGCCCTTGAACGTCTGCGTCGAGCCGGGCAGCAGGCGTGAGACTTCATGCGTACCCACTTCGCGCGTGTCGAAGGCATCGTCGCCTGCTATTTGACGAGCGCGTTCCAGCCAGTCACGGTGACGTTCGAGCACGGCGTCATCGTTCGATACGTACAGGATGCCGCACTGGTTGAAGCCGGTGTCGATGCCGAGCGTTCTGTCGAGCGTGCGCCAGATCTTGAGGCTTTCGATGCTGAGCAGAAATTCGCGGGGATCGCGCCTTGTCACGCGCACCCAGCCCCAGTTGCGGCTCGACTGCTCGCCCGCGACGTGCCCTTTCTCGCACAGCGCGACGGACAGCCCTTTTTCGTGCAGCGCAAGCGCCGTTGATACGCCGATGATGCCGCCGCCGATCACGACCACATCGGCGCGTTCGGGCAGCTCGATATCGTCGGCGACGGTGTCGACTTTAGGACCCATGGTTTCTTTCAACGAAGTGAGAGTTACGGATGACGCTCGGCCACGGCCGCCGTCTGCGATTGCAGCGCTTCTTCAGCGCGCACTTTGCGCCCGGCGCGCGATGTCTTCTGCTGGCGCGCGGCGGGATTGATGAAGCGATTGGTCCAGCGGTCCAGATGATTGATCGCGTGCGTGAGCGGCACGGTAATGAGCAGATACACGGCGCCTGCCGCGACGAGCGGCGACAGGTTGGCCGTATTGACCGCCGCGTTCTGCCCGATGGTGAACAGATCGCGCTGCGAAGTGAGCAGCCCGAGGAAGTACACGAGGCTCGAATCCTTGACGATCGAGATGAACTGATTGGCAAGCGCGGGCAGAATGCGCCGCACGCCTTGCGGCACGATGACATGACGCATGCCGCTCCAGTACGTCATGCCGAGCGCCTGGCACGCGGACATCTGTCCGCGTCCGACGCTCTGAATCCCCGACCGGAATATCTCCGCGATGTACGCCGACGACACGAGCGCCAGCGCGACGATCGCAAGCGGATACGGATTCGGCCCGAACAGCGAGAGTCCGACCGGCGCCAGCCCCTGCCCGACCACGAGGATGACCAGCGCGGCGGGCAGGCCGCGGAAGACGTCCACGAAAACGCGCACGGGCCAGGTCAGCCAGCGCGTGTGCGATACGGCGCAGAGCGCCAGCGCCATTCCTGCCACGATGCCGAGCGCAGTCGAGATCACCGACAGGATCAGCGTATTCACGAGACCCGTGCCGATCAGCGTCGGCAGCGATTCGACGAGCAGCGGCCAATCCAGGAAGTTCTGCAGGAATGCATTCATGAGGACTCTCTCCTTGCGCTTGACGAGGCATGACAAAGCAACAATGGCGGGCGGTCACTTCATCGCATACGGCGGCATCGGATCAGGCTTCGGATAGCCGGGATTGAACTGCTGATAGAGCTTGAGCCACGTCCCGTCCGCCACCAGTTCGCCGATCGCCTTGTTGACCGCCGCTTCGAGCTTCGCGTTGCCCTTGCGGATCGGGAAACCGGCGGGAAGATTCGAAGCTGAGATGTCGAGCTTGTCGGCGAGCTTCAGGTCCGGATACTTACCTTGCAGTCCTTCGAGCAAGGTCTTGTCGACGAAGTAGCCGTCGATGTACTTGTTGCGCAGCGCCAGAAAGCCCGCGTTGATGTTCGGAAAGCGGACGATCTGCGCGCCCGGCAGATAGCTCTGCGAATACGTGTCCTCGATGGTCCCCTGCACGACCCCGATGCGCTTGTCCTTCACCGATGCCACGTTCGCGTCGATCGTGCTGTCCGGCAGCGTGCCGACGCTCAGGAGACCCGTCAGATAGCCTTCCGAGAAATCGACCATCTTGAGGCGTTCCTTGGTGATCGAGATCGAGCCCGCGGCAAGATCGACCTGCTGATTCGCCACGCTCGGCAGCAGACCCGCGAAGTCCTGCGCGCGGAAGTCGGCCGTGAGCCCGAGTTTCGCGGCGATAGCGCGCACCAGCTCGACGTCGAAGCCCGTCATCTTGCCGTTGTCGATGTACGAGTACGGCTTGTTGTTCGCATCGACGCCGGCGACGATCTTGCCCGGCGTCAATGTGCCGACGTCATCGGCGGCATGGGCGGCGGTCGTCGCGCCGGCCAGGAAAGACGCGGCCACGGCGAGATGGCGTGCGAGACGAAGTAATCGCATGGTGAGGCTCCCTTGGATTGGACAGCGGTTGGATCAATGCAGGATGCGCGAAAGAAAGTTTCGCGCGCGTTCGGAGCGCGGACGCTCGAAGAAGGCTTCGCGCGTATCGTCCTCCACGATGACGCCGCAGTCCATGAACAACACGCGGTCGGCCACGCGCTTCGCGAAACCCATCTCGTGCGTGACGCACATCATGGTCATCCCGTCCAGTGCGAGCGTGGTCATCACGTCGAGCACTTCGTTGACCATCTCCGGATCGAGCGCGGAAGTCGGCTCATCGAACAGCATGGCGACGGGATCCATCGAAAGCGCCCTCGCTATCGCCACGCGCTGCTGCTGACCGCCCGACAATTGCGCCGGATACTTGTCATCGTGACCGCTCAAGCCCACGCGGCGCAATAGCGAGCGAGCGCGCTCAGCGGCTTCGTCGCGCTCGCGGCCGAGCACGTTCATCTGCGCGAGCATCAGGTTGCGCTGCACCGAGAGATGAGGAAAGAGTTCGAAATGCTGAAACACCATGCCGACGCGCGCCCGTAGCCGCGAAAGATTCGCGCGCTTCGCCGTCACGTCGATGCCGTCCACGACGATCTGCCCGCTCTGCACCGCTTCCAGCCCGTTGACGGATTTGATGAGCGTGGACTTGCCGGACCCGGACGGCCCGCAGATCACGACCACTTCACCGCGCGCGATGCTCGCCGTGCAGTCGTTCAATACGCGATTGCCGCCATACCACTTCGAAACGTTGTTCAGCTCGATCATTGCGGCTCCTTTTTATGCTTTGGCTTCCTGATTTAATCCGTTCGTCTTCGATTCAGGAGAGCGCTGCTCGCACGCGGCCGTGCCACATATCGCCGATACGGTACAGTGCACTGCCGACGGGTACCGCAAGCGTGCTGGTCATTCCCGCAACTGAGAGGGGAAACGCGCTTTCGCCGAATGCACCGACATCCTGCTCGACACCCGCCATATGTTTGCCGATGCGATGCCCGAGATAGCTCATCAGCGCAACGCCGTTGCCGTTGCAGCCGAGCGCATAGTGCACGCCGTCGTGCTGGCCGATGTGCGCGAGCCTGTCCCCGGTCATTGCGACGAAGCCTTTCCACGCATGCGTGACGCGCACGTCCCGCAGGGCAGGCCACAATTGCACGAGCTTCGCGTACAGCCGCCGCGCGGCCTCGCGTTCATCGATCTCGCGGATGGCGGGCCGCGACCCGAAGATCATTCGCGTGCCGTCCGGCGATGGCCGCGTGTAGAAGAGATTGCGCTTCGAATCACTGATCATGCGGCGGCCCGGATTGAGCACGTTCATGAGGCCGTCGGGCAGCGGCTCGGTGGCGATCTGATAACTCGCGACCGGCAACACGCGGCGCGAAAAGAACGGCAGCAGTGGACCCGTATGGCCGTTGGTGGCCACCAGCACCTGCCGCGCATCGAACACGCCGCGCGCGGTGTGCACGCGAAAACGCGTATTTCCCGTTCGTTCGATCCGCTGCACTGCTGCGTGCGAATGCAGCGTCGCGCCGCGCCGGCGCGCGAGGTCGCGCAGCGCACGATGATATTTCGCGGTATGCAGTCCGCCGTATTCGTCGACGAGAATACCGCCGTAGTAATAGTCGGAGCCGATGATGCCGCGCTGCGCGTCACGCTCGATCACATGCACCGTGACGCCGGTCTTGTCGCGCAACAACTGGCCTTGGCGACGCAGCACGTTGAAATGCGCGGGCGTATAGGCGCCGAAGAAGCGACCGGTGATGCGCAGGTCTGCGTCGAGTGATTCGTCTCCGATGATTCCCTTGAGATAGTCGAAGCTCGCCATCGACTCCTGCATCAGTCGCGTGAGACGTTCAGCGGACACGCCGCGAATGGCGTTGGTCAGCGCGAGCTTCTGGCCGCTCGACACCATGCCCCCGCTGCGCGTGCTGCCGCCCGCGCCGATCTCGGCGGCATCCAGCAACGCGACGCGCGCGCCATACTTCGCGGCCTCCGCCGCGGCCGACAGACCGCAATATCCGCTGCCGACGATCGCCAGGTCCACGTTCGCCGGCAAAGGTTCCGGCGCGACCTCGGGCGGTGCGGCATCCCACCAGTACGGGGCGCAGCGGAAGGTTTCGTGAAACAGCAACGCATCGGGACGCATGGACTCAATCCTGTTCGCTTGATTCGAGTCCAGTGTCGCCCTCGCAAATCATCCGGTCAAATAGCGCCAAAAACGGCTTCCATTCATTTCTGATATGGCAAGCTGACGACTTCGGCCGATGTTTGCGCGGCCCACGCCCGGAGAAAACGATGAATCTCAGGCAGGTCGAGGCGTTTCGGCTGGTCATGCTGCGCGGTTCGATGACGGCCGCCGCCGAAGAACTCGGCACATCGCAACCGAGCATCAGCCGGTTAATCGCGGAACTGGAAGCCGCCACGGGACTGACGCTGTTCGTGCGCAATGGCGGACGCATTCATGCCACCGATGCGGGCACTGCGTTCTATCGCGAGGTGGATCGCAGCTTCGTCGGTCTGGAGAAACTGCAGCATTCGGCGCGAGAGATTCTTGAACTCGGGAGCGGACGGCTGCGCATCGTGGCAGCGCCGGTCCTCGCGCTGTCGTTTCTGCCTGCTGTGATCGCGCGCTTCGCGGACGCCCATCCGCGCGTCGCGGTGTCGCTCGAAATGCGCAGCGAGAGCACGATCCAGCGCTGGGTGTCGTCGGGACACTGCGACGTAGGCTTTGCGACCACCACGCCGGATGCGTTCGGCGTGATGAGCGTGGAACTCTATGAACTGGCGGGGCTATGCGCCTTGCCAGCGTGTCATGCGCTAGCGGCGCGCACGCGGATTCGCGCGGCCGACTTGCGTGGCGAACGGCTCATCCTGCCTTCCTATGCGGACGATACGCGTACCGCGCTCGATCGCGCACTGCGTCCGGCGGGCGCGGATCAGGTGCCTGCAATCGAGACGCCGTATGGCGCGACCATCTGCGCGCTCGTGATGCGCGGTGCGGGCGTGGGCATCGTCAATCCGCTCGCGACCGTGGATGCCGATCCGACGCGCATCGTGTTCCGGCCGTTCGCGCCGGAGATATGGTTTCGCGGCTTCACGCTTTATCCGCAGACGCCGCGAGGCAATCCGGTGGCCGACGCGTTTCTCGAACTCGTAGGTGAGCAGATGGCGGCGTTGAGGCGGGGCGCGCATATCTGAGTCCGCGCATCAACCGATGACCCGTTCTTCCGGCGATCGATGCAACTGCTCCTCGATCGTCTTCGTGAGCGACGATTCGACGTCGCCCGTATGCTTCGTCTGCAGGGGCTCAATCGACACGATCCAACATTCGTCGTCGGCTACCGGGTTGTGCGGCGTGCCGCGCGGCACAAAGTGCATGCGCCGGGACGTAAATCGACCACACCGCCGCCTTCGAACTCGATCGCAAGAAGCGGGCGCACGACAAAGAGCAGCTAGTATTCCTGCGCCTGATCGTGCCACACGAGCCGGCCACTCACTTTCGCGACCTTCACATACTGATCGTTAGAGGTGGCCCAACGTGGACCGATGCGTAGATTGGGCGGTTAGCCGACTGGCGTGGGCAACATGCGTTGGTGTCGCCGCTTGGCTGTCGGTAGCGTCGACGAATGGGCGGTGGGTAGCGCCGCCAGGAGCGCTTTGTGCGTTCTGCTGCATTCCATGCTACGGCAAACAATGGGGCCTTGGATCTCTGGTGACAAGGCTGCGAACGGCTCGACGAAAAGAATTGGCAGCAAGCGGGCTTCTAGCACTCCGACTCCATCACCACACTGCCGTTAGCGGGAACCTGGCAGTATCGTTACGCGCCTTCTGGTTACGACAGGTTACATAGAGTGGTCTTCGTAAAAGATGGTAAGTATCCGCGCCGAGGCGCCGAAAAACTCGGCCGACCTGGCTGCTATGCTTCATTCAGTCGCTCAGTTCTGCCGTGTTTTGCCCGCGTAACCCGAAAACGGACGTCTGCATCCCGCTTCACAGACCCGCAGGCGTGCACGCTGATAGCCTCGTGATCATGCTGTTGCAAGTCGCGAACTATGACAGTGGTGGGCGCTTCTGTCCGAGTGTCGAAAACTTACCGCACTCTGCCGGTCCTTTTTCATCGAAGCTAGTCAACGCGCGACAAACCAATGCTTCCACTCTTTACCGAGGTCGACGTCTCTAACGCAGCCCGGATTCAGCTTCGCCCGATCGATATGTCCGACGCCCAAAGGATATTCGAAATCTGGTCCGATCGCGAAGTGATGCGCTTTTACGACCTGGCGCCGCTAAACAGCATCGACGATGCCAGGCTGCTTGTCTCAGCTATGCTCAAAGAACTGGCAGAAGGACTAAGTGTGCGCTGGGCCATCGTATCGAAATGCAGCATGCGTTTCATTGGCTCCTGCGGGTTCAGATTCGATTCCAGGTTCTATTCCGCAAGTATTAGCTTCGAACTGGAACGTCATTCATGGCGACAGGGATTGATGCGCGAAGCTCTAAACGCGGCGATTGCACATGCATATGACCACTGGCAAATCAACCGTATCCAGGCGATAACGAACCTCGATAATTACGCCTCGATTGGACTTCTGAAAAGTTTGGGATTTGTGGAAGAAGGGGTGATGCGGCAATGGGGCTACTGGAAAGATGCATTTCACGACGTCCATCTTTTCTCCCGGATCAGGGCCGATCAACGGGCAATGCAGACATCGCTGCCTGCGTGAGGTGCCATGCCGACGGTTGCGCGCAGGCTGTTCCGGTGTGATGCTCACTCTGGTATCTCGTTCGTCGGCGATGAGATGGCGGATGACGAGCACACGGATCGGCAATGTCCAGGATCAGCCGGCGAAGTATGCCTCTAGCGGCCCAGTCCCTGCTGGAGCAGGCGGCAAAAATGAAGTCTGAGGTGACGTTCTTCAGGCTCGTGTGATGACTCGTCATTTCACCAGTGGTTGCTCGGTCGCAATCGGCGCGAGGCGTCGGGTGTGGCCTCGCGCTCTCGTATAGGGTTTGACAACACTTTTAGCCAGCGCCGTCCGCGACCAATGATCCCGATGTCTTTAAGCCGAGGAATATCGTTATGAGGCTCGAAAGCGTCACGACAGCGGCGAGGATCGCAGCGACATGCAACCCTTCGGCAAGATTGTTGAGTTCCGGTCGCACAAGCGAACCGAACACCCCCACTCCCACCACGCCACCGATCTGGCGCGCGGTATTCAGTACACCCGACGCAATGCCGACACACGACGGTCCGACGTGCGCCAGCACCGCCGTATTGATCGATGGGACCGCAAGCGCCACCCCGACGCCGACCGTCAATAATGGCAACGCTATCGCCAGGGCACTGCTATCAGCATGCACGAACACCAGCGAGAGATAGCCAAGCGCCGCTAGCGATTGACCGAAAGCCATCGGCAGACGAAAACCGAAACGTGCGGTGAGCTTGCCGGACACAACGTTCGCGACGGTCACCACTGCCGTCATAGGCAGAAATGCAAGGCCGGTTTCGAGCGGCGTGTCGTGGCGCGCGCTCTGAAAGAACAGACTCATGGCGAACATCAATCCGTAGTAGCCGAAATTCAGCGACAGCCCGGTTACCGCGCTGACGTTCACTACGGCATTGCGGAACAGCTTGAGCGGCAACAGTGGCTGCGCGTGCCGTGCCTCGACAGCGATGAACAGCGCGCCTGTTACGACCGCCACGGCGAATCCTGTCGTCACGATCGCGCTCGTCCATCCTCGCCGCCCGCTTTCGACAACCGCATACGTCAGTGTGGCCAGCGTAATGACGGCAAGTGTCTGCCCGGCCAGATCGAGGCGACGCGCCGCGTGACGCACAGTGTCGGGCGCATGAGCAACAGTGAGCCAGATGCCAGCGATGCCGATCGGCATGTTGATCAGAAAAATTGCCGACCAGCCGAAGCGGTCGACCAGCACGCCGCCGACCAGCGGACCCGCGCCCAGCGCGAGCGCCGCCGTGCCCGCCCAGATACTGACTGCCTTCGCGCGCGCGTGCGGCTCCGGAAACGCTGCGCCGAGCAGCGCTAGTGACGACGGCACGCACAACGCCGCGCCGACTCCTTGCAACACGCGCGATGCAATCAGCATCGTCGCGCCGCCCGACAGCCCGCACGCGACAGATGCAAAGGTGAACACAGTGAAGCCGGCGACGAAGATACGCCTTGCGCCGAACCGGTCGGACAGCGCACCCGCGGACAGCAGCAGGCTTGCGAACGCTAGCGTGTACGCGTTGACGACCCATTCGAGCGCCGTCGAATCTATGGCGAGGCCGTCGCGTATTCGCTCGAGCGCGACATTTACGACCGTAACGTCGAGACAGATGATGACGAAGCCGAGGCTCGTCGCGAATAAGGCAAATCTTGATGACCGGGCTGATGAAATGAAGTGTCTGCGCATGATCCGCGTGCATGAGGTGGAGCGATGCGGGACCGGGATGGACCGCGCTCGTCGCATGCAGCGGACTATATTCCGTAACTGAAACTGGATAAACGGACAGCGAATGGCAACAGAACCAATTATTATTTGGAAATGGACCTTCTCAAAGCGATGACCGTCTTCGTGCGCGTGGTCGAAACCGGCAGCCTGACGGCGGCCGCGACGGCATGCGACCTGTCGCCGACGATGGTCGGCAATCATCTTCAAGCGCTGGAAACGCGGCTTGGCGCGCGGCTTATTCATCGCACGACGCGCAGGCAGAAGATCAGCACCTTCGGCCAGGCCTACTACGAACGGTGCGTCGAGATCCTCGGCCTGATCGACGATTCGGAGCGGCTCGCGCTCGATCATCTCGCAACGCCACGCGGACGCTTGCGCGTAACCGCGCCCGTCGTCTTCAGCAATGAGTGCCTGATTCCAGGGATAGCCGACTACTGCGAGCGCTATCCCGAAGTGAAACTCGATATCGTCGTCACTGACGCGCTATCGGATCTGATGGGCGACGGCTTCGAGGCGGCGGTTCGCATCGGTGCGCTGGGCAACCCGGATCTCGTCGCGCGGCGGCTCAGACCTTACAGGTTAGTGCTGTGCGCGTCACGTGCATATCTGGCAACGCACGGCACGCCGTCATCGCCCGACGCGCTGCGGTCGCACCAGTGCCTGACGTACGCGTATCCGCCTCGCTCGGAATGGCACGCGACGCAGCCCGAATGGATCCTGCACGGTCCGGAGGGACACGTGAGCGTGCCCGTCGACGGCAGGTTGAAGATCGACAATTCGGAAGCGTTGCGACGGGCGGCGTTGCGCGGCCTCGGCATCGCAATGCTGCCCGCGATGCTGGTTGCCGGCGATCTGCGCGCGAAGCGGTTGATCGAAGTGCTGCCGGACTTTTCCCCCCCGGAGCGGCCGCTGAATCTGTTGTATCTGCGCGAGCGACAGATGTCGCCGAAGCTTCGGAGCTTTATTGATTTTGTGGTCGAACGCTTCGGTGCTGACACATCGGCGCACGACGGCGATTGAACGGAAGCGACCGCCCTCGAAGCGGCCGTCTGATCAAGGCAACCACATGGCCCTCTGTGACCGGCCAGCGCCTGACGACCGGGCACGGCGATCTCCTCAAGCGCGGCTCTCATGCATAGACATAGCCGACCCGAAGCGAACCGTCGGCCTGCGGCTGAATCAATGACTCTTGCGGAAGTTAAGCGGTCAATCGCGAATCGAGCCCACGGAAAAGATCGACATTGGCTGGAATATCTCTTGCCCTTCATGACCAGTGACCGCTTCAAACCGATGTCTGCCGAATTACTGATCGGCTAGTGTGTTTCGCACGAACCATGTTCGCTTCGCACTCGCCAGCAAGCCGCCATAGACCATCCAGGAAATGACGAAGGTTGCCGGTGCAGAAAGCGATGCGAGAAAGCCCGACGTGGTATTCAAGGCGAGCCCGACAAATGCTCCGGCAAACCAGGCAACCAGCCCGCCGGGATTGAACTGTGGAACGTGGGAGTCGCGGCATTCAATTTCGGCGCCGACGAGTCGTTCATAGCGCGCCGACATGATATGGGCAAGCGCGATGCCGACCCACGCGACGACGAAGATACCCTGCCAAGCGAGCGCCAGGAGGATCTTCGAGAAAATGTCGGCCATCATCAGCACATAGACGACCGCGCCGACGACCAGTGCCCAGACAAACTTCGGCGCACGCAGCCCGGCGACCTTCTGAAAGAACGCCTGCATGTTGATGGTCGCGAGATAGTAGTTTGCCGTGTTGATGCGCGACTGGGTCACCCAGACGAAGAACAGCCCCCAGATGCCCATCAGTTTGAGCAACGCTAGCACGACAGAAACTTCGGAGAGCGTACCCAGTCCGGGAATGGTGCTGACGAGGTAAATGCCCGCCGCGCCGTTCACGAGAAAGGTGACGAGATAGAACGGCATGCCGAAATTGTACCGGCCGTGATATTGCGCGTCTTCCTTGCGCCCGAAGCGGGCGTAGTCGAACGTGAACATCATGAGCACCCATACGCCCATGTAATAGACGAAGCAGTGCCACCAGCCGTCGGCCGGCACTGCGCCCTTGGGGCCAAAGTCCAGCCAGGACGCGTTGTAGCCGTATTCCCAGGTCGCCAGTCCCACGGCCGCCAGCAGTCCGAGCAAATAGAACGGCAGCAGCACGCCGTTGAACTTGTCCAGCCAGTGCTGCACGCTGCCGAATACGAGCGGCACGCTATAGCAGACCACGATCAGCGCGGCCCATTTGTACGGCAATGCGGGAAACAGATGATTGGCCGCAACCGCAATGACGGAGCCTTCAAAAACCGCGTAGTAAATGGCTGTCGCGAAGAAGATCAACGTAGCGAGCGCGGCGCCCGCGCTTCCAAACAGCACGCGCGAAAAGAGCGCGACCGACAACCCCGTGCGTATGGCGTATCGGCTGATGACCATGTTGATGGCGCCATACGAAACGACCGAGAGCGCCATGCCGATCAATGCGTTGCGCGCGCCATAGTTGAGCGCAAGCGTTGCCCCAACCACGATATAGAACACTGCGCTACACACCGCCCACCACGCCATCGTCAGTGAAAAAGGCGGCATTCTTGCGCTATCCGGAATGGCGACGGTCGAAAGATCGACGTCCCCCTCCGTGCTTTCCTGAGCCAGATTGGCCATGATCGTGCTCCTCGTGTCTGCAACAGGCGAACGGCGTCCAAACCGCTGGGCGATGTCGCCGCGGGGCTGCCTTGACGCCGGACGGGCAGCCGATACTGCGAAAAAGGTGCGAGCGTTCCCGCCGTGTGGCCCGAGGCCACGCGGAACGCGGATCGTGTGAGGAACAAGCGAAGGAGCGGCGTTGCTGCGGACCGCCCCTTCGCCTCGAAGGGCTTAGCGCGCTAATGCTTCGCGCAGCAGGGCAAGACGATGTTGATACTCGCGGCGTGCAGCGAGTGCCTCGTTCATGGTGACGCTCGTGAAGCGCGCGCGGTGATTAGGCTGCATCTGGCCGATCAGATCCATATCCGCACTGATTACCGTGCCGATCGTGGCGTATCCGCCGCCCGACACCGCATCGCGATGCAGAATGATCGGCTCGAGCCCCGCGGGCACCTGGATCGAGCCGATCGGATAACAGGCATCGACGATATTCGAGGGGTCCGCTCCCGCGCCGAACGGTTGCTCGCGATCCATGAAGTGAAGCGGGCGCCCGTTCTTGTAGCGGTAGCCAATGCGGTCCGCTTCGGGCGCGACGGTCCATTCGTCGTCGAAGAACGTTTGCGCCGACTCGCTCGTGAGGCGATAGTGATAAAGCCCAGTTAGCACACGCAGTTCGACCGCGGTGTCGAGCTTTGCGCGCAAGGCGGCGGGCAATTCGGCACCCTCGCGCGCCGCAGTGCCCGTCGCGCCGATCGCGCCTGTCGTGAGGCGGTCACCTTTTTGCAGCCGGCGACCGTCGAGCCCGCCGACCGCGCCGAGCGTGTAGGTCGACCGGCTGCCGAGCACCGCCGGCACATCGATGCCGCCAGCAATGGCCAGATACGCACGTGCGCCACGCTTCACGTAGTCGAACGTCAGCTTGCTTCCGGCGCGAATGCGCAGCGCTGTACTGCACGGGTGCCCAACGCCGTCGATCTTCGGCGTCATTTCTGCACCTGTTAGCGCAATCAACGCATCCGAGTGGAATAACAGTTCAGGACCCAGCAGCGTGAATTCCAGCACGGCCGCTTCTTCGGCATTGCCCACGAGCAGATTCGCCGCACGCGACGAATACTGGTCGAGCGACCCGGAAGGCGGAATGCCGACGTGGTAGTAGCCCTGGCGCCCCGTATCCTGCACCGAAGTCGCCAGTCCCGGCTTCAGGACCTCGATCACATTGAGTGTATCAGTTGGCATACAGCACCTCGACGAGAGAACGGTTGTATTCGTCAGGATCACGAAGGAAGGCGTTGAGCGAGAATTTCACCGGGCGCACCCGCAGCGAGAACGTGCCCGCTTCGACGGCGGCGACGGCCTCGTCGTAGGCTGCGTGGTCGATGGGTTTGAACTTCACGATGTCGCCGGGCCGGAAAAACACCATGAAGTCACGCAAATAGTCGAGCCGCTGGGCCGGGTCGAAAATCGGCGCGGGTGTCACGCCGAACATCTGGTATCCGCCCGCGCCGCGCACCGAGTAGATGCAGCCGAAACACCCGCCATGGCCGACCGTCAATTTCGGCGTGTCGGTGCGGGGCCGCAGGTATTTGGGCACCTGAAGCTGGCGGTCGCGCTCGACCATCTGGTACATGAACGGCAGCCCGGCGACAAAGCCGACCATCGAAACGAACCACGGCGAGCCCGCGTGCGCCGCAATGAATTCGTCGACGTCGCGCTTGCCGTTGATACGCGCCGCGTACTCGAGATCCGTGGAGGCCGGGTCCTGATGGCGCTCGCGAAAACGCATGAGTGTCTCGTGCGTCCAGGGATCGTTGTACAGCACCGGCACTTCGACAATACGCGTGTCGATGTCGAGCGCGGCTTGTCCGACTTCGGCCTCGATGCTCTTTAGCAGCGCAACGAGCGTATCGGGCGCGATGACGTCCGGGTCATAACGCACCTGGTACGAGGCGTTTGCCGGGCAAATCTCGGTCACGCCAGCCACGTTGCGGCGTTGGAGTTCGCGTGTGATCGCCGTTCCCTTGAAAAACGCGTCGAGCGACATGGCCTCGCTGATCTCGGCGAAGACGAATTCGTCGCCGCCAAACGTGTAGCGTATGCTCATGATGCCTCCCGGGTGCTCGCCGAACCCGCCGCCACGCACTCTTGCGCCGCGGCCGACGCGGCCTCGCTGCTTTCGCGCCACGCCGCCATCCAGGTATCGAGATAGTTGGTGTGATAGCGGCCCGCGCGCACGTCGTCGTCGGCAACGAGCGCTCGATGCAGCGGCGCGGTGGTTTTCAGGCCGCTGATGTTCAACTCCCGCAGTGCGCGTGCAAGGCGATCGATGGCCACCGCGCGGCTTTCGTCATGCACGATCAGCTTGGCGAGCAGCGAATCGTAGAACGGCGGCACGACATAGCCCGGGTACAGCAGCGAATCGATTCGCACGCCGGGGCCAGTTGGCCAGACCAGTTCGTCCACGCGCCCCGGATTCGGCCGGAAATCCTGCAGCGGATCTTCCGCATTGATGCGGCATTCAAGCGCCGCGCCGCGCAGCGCGATGTCGCTCTGGTTAAAGCGCAACGGCTCGCCGTCGGCAATGCGCAGCATCTCCCGCACGAGATCGACTCCCGTGATCGCCTCCGTAACGGGATGCTCGACCTGGATGCGTGTGTTCATTTCGATGAAGTAAAACTCGCCGCGCGTTTCGTCGAAGAGATATTCGAGCGTGCCGGCGCCGCGATATCCCACCTGCCTGGCGAGACGCGCCGCCGACGCGCAAAGCTCCGCGCGCAGCTTCGGTGTGAGCGAAGGCGAGGGCGCTTCTTCGAGAATTTTCTGGCGCCGCCGTTGCAGGGAGCACTCGCGCTCGAACAGGTGGATGACGTCGTTGCCGTCGCCAAGCACCTGGACCTCGATGTGCCGGGCGAGCGCGATGAATCGCTCGAGATAGACGCCACCGTCGCCGAACGCGGCCTGGGCTTCGCGCTGCGCGAGCGGCAGTTCCGCGTCGAGCTGGGCGGCGTCGTGTGCCACGCGAATGCCGCGACCGCCGCCGCCCGCCGCGGCCTTGATCATGATGGGGTAGCCGATGCGCTCGGCAACCTCCCGGGCCTCGCCGGGCGAGCTGACGATACCGGCGCTACCGGGCACCGTCGGCACGCCGGCACGCCGCGCCGTTTCGCGAGCGCGTGCCTTGTCGCCCATCGCCGCGATCACCTGCGGCGAGGGCCCGACGAATATCAAACCAGCCGCCTCCACCTGCGCTGCGAAATCGGCGTTTTCAGAAAGAAAGCCGTAACCGGGATGAACCGCGTCTGCCCCGCATTGCCGGGCGGCAGCGAGCACTGCCGCGGGATTCAAATAGCTTTTCGCCGCATGCGACGAGCCGATATGCACGGCGTCATCCGCGAGGCGAGCGGCGAGGCTCTCGCGGTCCGCGTCGCTCACCACGACGGCGGCGCGCATGCCGAGTTCTTGCGCCGCGCGAATCACGCGCACGGCAATTTCGCCGCGGTTCGCGACCAGAACGGTGCGAATGCGCGCGGGGCGGTAGAACGCCGTCGTTGAACTGTCCACGTTCATGACTTCACTCCTCGACGCGCATCAGCACCTGCCCCGCATCCACGGGTTCGCCGTCCTCGACGAGCAGTTCCGTCACGCGGCCCGACACGCTGGCCTCGATTTCGGTGAATTGCTTCATCACTTCGACGAGGCCGATGACTGCGCCGGCCTGCACTGCGGAGTCGATGGCGACGTAATACTCCGCCTCGGGCGAGGGACGCCGGTAGAACGTGCCCGGCAGGGGGCTGACGATATCGTGCAATGCCATCATGTCTCTCCGTGAAATGACTTAGATCCTGGTCGTCGATGTCTGCGGCCCGGCAATCCGGATGCCTTCCTGCACGAGGTGCTCGCGCGTCTTTTGCACGAGTTCCAGTGCGCCGGGTGTATCGCTGTGAATGCAGATGGAGTCGAAGTCGATGTCGATGTCGTCCCCCTCGACCGTGCGCACTTTTCCTTCGACGCACGCTCGCAGCACCTTCCCGGCAACCTGTTCGGGGTCGAGTCGGCCCACGCGGCGGGTGAATACGATCGAACCGCTCCGGTCGTAGTCGCGATCGGCATAGAACTCGCGGATGACCGGTTGCCCGATCTCCCGCGCAATGCGGTATGTCGCCGACGACTCCATGCAAAAGAGCAGCAGATTGGGATCTAGCAGTTGCAGCGTTTCGATGAAGAGCCGCGAAAATGCCTCGTCGCGCGCGGCGTGCATGTAAAGCGCGCCATGCGGCTTTACATGCTGCAGCCGGATGCCGTGCAGTCGCGCAAACTCACGCAGCGCACCGAGTTGATAGAGGATGTCGTTGACAAGCGCCTGGGGCATTTCGGCGATGCTGCGGCGGCCAAATCCCACGAGATCGCGAAAACCCGGATGCGCACCGACGCCGACCCCGGACTCCCTTGCGAGTTGAACGGTTCGCGCCATGATGTTCGGATCGCCGGCATGGAAACCGGTGGCGATATTCGCCGAACTGATGAGCGGCATGATCGCTTCGTCGACGCCATCGCCGATTCGCCACGGCCCGAAGCCTTCTCCCATATCGGAGTTCAGGTCGACGCACTGCTTCTTCATACTGTTCCCCTCCAGATTCGCCCGGTTGCGTGTCTGAATGCCCGCGCAACGCATTGTTGAAACGGAGGTTATACGGAGGCAGGTAGCCAAAAAAGTTTTATTTTTATATGCCTTGGTATCGATTTTTTCGATATCGCGAGTTACGCTCGGGCTAACGAACGCTTTTTCTTCCCCCAATGGCGCTTACCTTCAGGCAGCTCAAGTACTTCGTCGCGACGGCCGAACTCGGGCAGCTCTCGCAAGCCGCGATTCATCTGACCATATCGCAGTCGGCAGTGACGAGCGCGATCAAGGAGCTGGAAGACAGCCTCGGCACGCAGCTCTTCTTGCGGACCGCAACGGGCGTCACGCTGACCGCCACGGGGCGCAGATTCCTCAACCACGCCTACACCATTCTCGCGTCGGTGGATGAGGCGATGCGCATTCCCAACCTCGAAAGCACGCTGACCGGCATGCTCGCCATCGCGGCGAGCTACACGGTGCTGGGCTATTTCCTGCCACATCACATCCAGCGGCTCAATGCGCTGTATCCGCGCCTCACGATTCAACTGCACGAGTTGAACCGCGATGCGATCGAAGAGGGCTTGATAACCGGACAGTACGACATGGCCGTTCTGCTCACGTCGAATGTGTCGAACCCCGAACTCGCGCTGGAACCCATGATTCATTCCGTGCGGCGGCTATGGGTCGGCGGGCATCACCCGTTGCTCAAACGCGAGAGCGTGACATTTTCCGAAGTTGCGCACGAACCGTTCGTCATGCTGACGGTCGACGAAGCCGCGCAAACGGCGATGCGCTACTGGAACGAGACCCCCTGGCGGCCGAACGTGATCCTGCGCACGTCCTCGGTCGAAGCGGTGCGCAGCATGGTCGCCAACGGCTCTGGCGTCGCCCTTTTGTCCGACATGGTTTATCGGCCGTGGTCTCTTGAAGGCAGGCGCATCGAAACGATCATGTTGCTGGACCCGGTTCCCGCAATGAGCGTTGGCCTTGCGTGGCGCAAGAACAAGGAACTGAGTCCCGCGATGCACGCGGTGCGCGAGTATTTCCGGCATACGTTCATGGAGCCGCGGACTACCGGATGAAATGTCCGCGCAACCTTGCGCGAACGTGAGGGCGGCGAGAACTAATCCGCCTCCGTGGCAGATCAGTGACTGCTATACGAACGCGAAGCTGACGTTCCGGCGTCTTGGGAAACACGTGACTCAACGACCAGAACGGGGCGGCAGTTGCTTATGAAAGAAAGTCGTCCCGCAGAACGTGCCATCGGGCATCAGTGCATAGTTAGGCACGTTTCCGACGCGTTGCCAACCGGCCCGCTCGTAAAGTCTTTCGGCATCTCCGCCCGTGACGGTGTCCAGTACAAGAACGGATTTGCCTGCGTTACGGGCTGCCTCATCGACCGCAGCCATCAGGCGCGCACCGACGCCTTGACGTCTTGCGCCGCGACGAACCAGCATCTTTGCAATGTCCGCTCGATGAGGCTGATTTTCGGGCAAGGCAGTGATCAATTGCACAGTGCCGACAATTTGACCATCAGCGTTTTCGGCGACGAAAAGTATTCGCTCGCCGCGCATCACACCCACGGCGACTTGCTGCCAGAATTCGGTGGCGGTACTTCTCGATATCGGCAACATGAAGCTGACCGAGGCGCCGCCTTCGACGCAGTCGATGAGGATATCGGACAACGCGTCGACATAGCTCATCACTTCCTCCGGGCAAACGCGCCGAATAGTTGTCGTTCCACTCATTTCTTGCTCTGCCATTCGCGAGGTAGGGTGCATAGCGCGACGAGGTAACGGGCTGGCCGTCGCGAGGTGTTGTGGTAGCTAACAGGCCGGTCCAGCTTCATGGCAAGGCAGTCGCCGGTTTGCAACTGCCATTGCTGGTCGCCTATGGCTATTTCCATGACGCCTTCTGTTATCCAGATCTGCTGATAAATTTCGGCGTCACGGTTCCCCGTTTCGTAAGTCACCTGTTTGTTCGGCGGGAACTCGACTTCTACCAATTGAATAGGCGACCAGACCGGCGGCGACAGGTTGCGCCGTACATAGCCTGACGCGGGATCGGTCCACGTTGGCTGGTCCCGTAGGGATGAATGCGGCGACAGCTCAATAGACGCCGGCTCCTCTGTCCCCTCAAAGAGCGACGCCAAAGAAACGCCGAGGGCGGTCGCCAGTTTGTCGAGCACGACAGCGGTTGGACTACTTCGACCTCGTTCGATAAGCGAGATGTTGGAACGGCTTACGGTGCTCCGCTCGGCGAGCGTATCTAGCGACCAACCTTTGGCATCGCGGAGGTCGCGGATACGTTGCGCGATAGTACGATGAACGTCCATTTCATCCAGTATTATGGAGGTATTTTTCCAGTAAACTAGATCGGCAAAAAGGACTTGTCAACGCGAACGTGGAATTGCCGGGGAACGCGACCTATCGGGCGCGAATGTCAGCGATCAGGCGCGGCGATTTCCGCGGGCGCAGCTTCTCATGCAAGGCATAAAGCGGCTCGATGCGGACATAGGCTTTGCATGTATTGAACGGGTGCATCGAAAGGCAAATCGGCTGTTTGACGCCGGATTCCCGGGCAGACCGCTAGTCGGGAACCGGCGAGCCACGTTCGGCGATCCGTACGAGGCTCGGAGACTAGCTATCTCGACCGACAGTGCGCCCCGTGTGAGCGACCGGCAATGTTTCAGGGGGGCTCCGGACGAGGAATGGAGCTTCGCCGCTCCGTAGCTCATCTTGATGAGCGAAGACGCGCCGCAGCGCCGATATGAACTGCGCGAAATGTTCAATATGCTGCGCCGGATGGCGCGAGCCGGTGCATCCTGGCGCATGCTGCCGACCCGCTTCCCGCCGTGGGAGATGGTCTACCAGCAAACGCAGCACGGGCTCAACGCCGGTTGCTTCGAGGCGATGGTCAACGATCTGCGTTCGGTGCCGCGCGTGGCGCAGGAGCGCCAGAGCCAGCCCAGTGCAGTGATTCCGGATCGACGCCCGTTGCAGTCCACGTGCGAAAGCGGACCGCGCGGGCTGTGATGCGCCACAAGCGCAAGCGAGGCAGCAAAGTTCATAGGGCTGTCGACACATTGGGCTCGCTGCTCGCGGTACACATTACGCCCGCCAACGAGCAGGAGCGTGCGCAGGCGGGTTAGCTTGCGCGTCAAGTTCAGCACGTCACGGGTCAGCCGGTGAAACTCACTTTTCGTCGGAGTTTTCGTGCTCCTCGTCGCGACCACCGGCGCGAACCGAGGCCGAGCTGGATAGTCCGTAAGCGGTCATCATGCGATAGAGCGTGGCGCGCGAGATACGCAGGTCGGACGCAGCCTCACCGAGCCGGTTTCGACGCAACAGCGCCTCTTCGATCGCCTGCTTTTGAGCGGCCTCCCGCGCCTGCGCGAGGGTCATTATCTGCGGCGGGGTGACGTCCGCAAGATCGAGATCCTGGGCTGATATCAGGCTGTTCTCGGTCATCACGATTGCACGCCGCACGCGATTGAGCAATTCGCGAACATTGCCGGGCCAGGAGTAGCTATGCATTGCGCTAATCGCAGACGGCATGAAACCCTTGATGTTACGCGCACCATCACGCCGGAACTGGTTCAGAAAGTGGTGCGCCAGATGCTTGATGTCTTGTCCACGCGCCCGCAGCGGAGGTTCGTCAATGCGCAGCACACATAGACGGTGAAAGAGGTCTGCGCGAAAACGCCCATCGCGGATTGCCATATCGAGATCGATATGAGTCGCACAAATGATGCGCGCATCCACGGCGATGGGGCTATGGCCGCCAAGGCGTTCGAACTTGCGCTCCTGCAGGAAGCGCAAGAGGCCGGCCTGTGCTTCCACTGGCATGTCGCCGATTTCGTCGAGAAATAACGTGCCGCCATCGGCCGCTTCCACGCGCCCAGCCTTGCGATGAATGGCGCCGGTGAATGCGCCACGCTCGTAGCCGAACAGTTCCGACTGCAGCAGATGGCGCGGAATGGCGCCGCAGTTAATCGCAACGAATGGCGCATTGCGCCGCGCCGAGCGTTTGTGGATCGCAACCGCGGTCAGTTCCTTGCCCGTCCCCGATTCGCCGGCGATGAATACCGATGCATCGCTTGCGGCGATCTTGCGGATGGCGCGGAAAAGCTGGTGCATCACATCGCAACTGCCGATCAGCGCATCCTCTTTTTCGACGGGTGCTTCCTCGAGCGCGTCCACGACATTCAGTCCGGACATGCCGAGCGCGTGACCGAGCGCCCGCGTAATCCTTTCCGGTACCGATGGTAGCGTCACGTAGTCGAAACAATAATCGCGAACCAGGCGGCGTACGGTGGCGTCTGACAACCGAGGGGCGGACGCGGCGGCGACCCAGCCGATAGATCGCTGACTCAGACATTGCTCGAGCGCCGCACAATCCTTCGGTCGGAAGTCGTCGAGAATAACCAGTCCGGCTACGGGTCCGATGGCCATTCCCCTGGTCATGGCGACCTTGGCCCCAGGCGACACCGTAACCTCCCATCCCCCAGCTTGCAGATCCGCAACAAGCCCCTGATTGGCGGAACGCGCGAGATAGATGAGTCGGCGATTGGACTCGGCTGACGGCTGTCTCGCGTTTTTCGCTGGACGGCTGATCATTTCAGCATCCGGTATTACCATGATAAATCTCCTTTTCGTCTGCGCCATTGCTGTTTATCGACCGCAGCGCCACAAATAATCAGTGACATATTCGCGCTGGCCGGCGACAGAACGTCTGTCTCCTCTCTTCCGAATTTGCGGCAGCATCGATAAGGGAACTCACTTGCCGTTTGGCGACACGATCCGGCTCAGGTCAGTAGTTATCAATCGCCAACACATTGCCAAACACTGTGCCGCGCGTGACTGTATGCGCATACAAGGCGCCGACGCGATCCGCACGTCCCTGATCGTCCTGACGCGCGAACACGTCGGAGCCGATCTCGACGCCCCACATGCTGCCGTCGATCGCTGGTGAAAGCTGGAAATTATTGCCGCCAATCGTCGAACTCCACCGCTGGTCACGCCGGCACACCGAGTGCGTGGACCCATACGTTGCGGGCGATGCCGTTGCTGTCCAGCAGCGACTGATTACCGCGGCGATCATGAAACGTGCCGATCGCGGCGATGCCCATCTGCTGCGCTATCGCCGGCATCAGCACGTAGCCGGGAATTTCTGGATCAAGCACAGGCCGCCACGAAAGCGCTGATACTCGTACACGCCAACCGCAACGCGGCTGCCCAGTGCGAACGCGCCACGCGTGGTCTGCGCGCCATCCACCGCGTCGACAACCAGGATGCCGTTGCTGGTCGTCAGCGCACCCGCGCCATTGAGGTTCGACACGTTGAGCGTCGTCAGCCGTTGCGGTCGAGCTCTTCTGTATCACGAGCTGGTCGGACGGGGAGTTGTCGCGGCCCAGCACCGTCTGGATATTGAGCCGTCTGTTCTGGCCGACGTAGCTTCCGTAAATCACGAAGCGGTCCGTTGCGGTTGTCGGGCCGTTCGTCATGTCGATGGTTCCCGCATTGACGACGTTGACCAGCGCGCTCGGCTCCCAGGGCCGCACGGCATTCGTGCCGTTGTCAGAGCGCCGCGCTGCTGCTGTCGATGGACAGCGTGCCCGTTCCCGGACCGGCGTCACCGGGCGTGAGCGTGCTGTAGTTCTTGAACGTAAGCTGCGAATTGTCGTTGAGCGCAATGCTTTCCCACTGGGTGAGCTGCGTCAAGTCGAGCCCGTCGCTGCCGTTATGCGTGTTCCGCCAGATCAGGTAGTCGTTGCGAGTAATGGTGATGTTGCCGACATCACGACACTCTCGTTTCAAAACAATGGAGCGCCCGGTATACAAACCAAAATCAGGACGGCGATGGACGATGAAGCTAGGGCCGCCGCCCTGGAGCGCCTTCGCCATCGTCGGGAAAATACTGGGGCAGTGTCCGAGACGACGTGCAAGCGCGTGCTCGCCTGACGGGATCAAGCCCTGCCTGAACTTGCAGCGATTCGATCGATTAGTCGCGGTTGAGATCTTCAACCCGCATGCGCTCATTCAACGTCCGCTTCGGCCAAGGATGACGGACCGTTGCAGGTCGCTCTGTGGCTTTGGCATTGAGCGTCCGTCCGAGACGATCGCCGCGCTCGGTCCTCGTGCGCTAGCCGGCCGATTCCCGCCACTCCGGATGGAAATTCAAACGGATTGAGCGCAATCCATTCCTGCACGGACAGTCTTTCCCACTGGCGTTGAGCATAGTTCGCCAACTTTGCGGGTACCGGATCGCTGTTTAGAGCAAGGCAATTCAGCATCAGCGCCAAATCCGAATCGCCTATGCACCACTTTCCGAACAGATTCGACGTGTCGCTACTGGGCAAGGAATCGGACGCAAAAAGCAACTTCTGGGCGGAAGCGTGGGCTGCGGGCCTCCTCACGTGCTCCATAGAACACGGCTTCTGTAGAACGTTCCTGGCGCAACGGCAACAAATCACTTCGCTGCCGTGATTGGCCTCCCTCACAGAGTTCACCTTTCCGTTCGTCGAGATGCCTCCCGGCTCGATATCAAAGAACGAAATGCGTGAGTTCGCCGTTCATCGCCGACACCTGGTCGTTCAGCGACGCGGTGGCGGCCGCTGACTCCTCGACGAGCGCCGTGTTCCGCTGGGTCGCGTCCTCGAGCTGGTGAACCATAGCCGCGATGTCGCAGACACGGCCGGCTTGGTCGCTCGACGCGTGATTGAAGGCCTCGATCAACACCGCAACCTCCAGAATCTGTTTCGCCGTTGCCAGCATCGAATTGCTTGCATCGTGGACGAACACCGAGCCTTCGCGAACGCAATCCCGGGTCGATTCGATCAACGCCTTGATCTCCTTGGCCGCCTGCGCGCTGCGTCCTGCGAGCACGCGCACCTCCGCAGCCACCACCGCGAACCCGCGGCCGTGCTCTCCAGCGCGAGCGGCCTCGACTGCGGCGTTCAGCGCCAGGATATTCGTCTGGAACGCGATGCCGTCGATGACCGACGTGATATCGTTGATCCGTCCCGAAGCTGCCTCGATTTCGCCCATCACCGATACTGCCTTCGATGCGATTTCGCCGCCCTTGCCCGCCATGGCCGAGGCCTGCATTACGCGCTCGTCCACAGCCCGTGCGTCGTCCGCGAGCGCGGCCACCGTACGGTTGATGTCCTCGATAGACGCGAATGTTTCCTGCAATGCGCCCGTGGTCTGCTCAGTGCGCATGGACAGATCAAGATTGCCTGCGGCGATTTTCCTGGAGGATTCGCTGACCTCCGTGCTCGTCTGCCGGACTCGCCATAACGTCGTCTGGATTCGCGAGACGAAGTCGTTGAACAGCGTCGCAATTCGCGTGACTTCATCCGCGCCGACAATCGGCAGGCGCTGCGTGAGATCGCCCTGGCCGTGCCCGATCTGCTCCAAGGCGTCGCCGACCTCGGAAAATCGCCTGAATGGTCCCTTGAGCAGCAATGTCACGATGAGCGCCGAGAGCAGCGAAACGCCCACCGCCGCCAATGCGGAAACGGCGAGCAGGCTCGTCAGGCCGTCGCGAGCCTCGCGTTCGTCGAGCACGAGCACCAGTTGCCAGTCCGTCCCGGCGATCGACCGTACGAGGACCAGCACATCGCGTCCGCGGATGCGCGCTCTCAAGGGCTGCGTCGAACCGGCCAGCGTAGCGAGCCGCTCAGAGCTCAGCGCCGGATCGAGTTCGGTCGCGGCCTTGAGCATCAATTGCGGGTTTTCGTACGCAACGATCCGGTTCTGTCCGTCGACCAGTACGGCGTAGCTCGAAGGCGTCGGGTGAATGGATCGCACGTTGTCGACGACGGAAGTCATGGCAACGTCGGCAGAGAGCACGCCCTGAAACTGACCTTCGCGGTAAAGCGGTGTCGGGAACGATACGACAATCTGATGGCTCGGCAACGACTCGTACGGCGACATCACAATCGCCTTGCCAGCCAGGAACGCGGCCCGATACCATGGCCGCAAGGTCGGATCGATGTGCACGCCGGTTTCGTGCGCCTGCCGGATCGTCTTGTCGGTGTAGCCGGCGTAGATATTGCGAAACCCGCCGGAATTCGTCATCAGCTGGAAATAGGGCACCGGGTCGGCGGACAGCGCGGTCGCCTGAAGCGATACGACGAGCGTCTGTTTCGACGCGAGCCAGTCTTCAATATTCTTCGCATCGCTCAATGAAAGCTGCGCGAGGTGACGCGCCATCGAAGCGTCGTTGAAGCGGCTGGCAACGCCGTATGCAATGACCGCTGTGATGGCGGTCGCAGCGGTGACCGTCGCAATGGCAATGAAGAGCACTTTCGCGCGGATCGTCGATAGCATTCAAGTCCCCATGGAATCCAAATCGTTTTCGGCGATGCCGACGGGTATTCGCATCGCGAATGCCGACATTCACCGGACTCCATTTAAAAAGAACAGGGATCGGCGCGCGACATATTTTTCTCACCAACGCTTATGCAGAAATTTATGTTCGGCGCCAGGGTGCGACTCATTCGTGCGAATCGTGCCTGGAGCGAATCGAAGTACCCGAGGCGAGTTCGTAGATCTTGTCGAGAATCGCTTCCGCACACAGCTTGTGCAATGTCCGCACGTAGGGATTGGTACGCAGAAATAGAGCCTCGCCAAAATAGATGGGGATTTTCGGCACGGAAGACAGGCGCATGAACTTGAGGTCGATGTCGTCGCTGTCGACACACCAGCCCGGAATCACCGCGAAGCCGAGTCCTTCCTCGACGCAGCGTTTCACACTGGAACTGCCGGATGTCGACACGACGACGCGCGGCTGCCGGCCCGCCACGTCGAGCAGGTCCATGGCTACGTTGCGCAGCAGTTGTCCGGGCTCGTGAGTCACGAGCGGCCTGTCGAGCGCCCAGCGCGGAATGTCCTCCTCGCTCGACGGGCCTTCCCATCCGGCCGGAAAAACGAGCGCCGGTTCGTAACTGCAAATGACGTGTTGCGGCACAACGGGGTCGCCGAAGTAACGCTCGCTTATGCAGACATCGAGCTTTCCTTCGCGAATCAGATCGGAAAGTACGGTGTCGCGCTCGTAGCCGATTATCTCGACGTCTGGATACAACGCGCTGAATGCCTTCAGCACCGGCGGCAGCAGATAGTAGAAAATCGCCTGCGGCATACCGATTCGGATGATCGGACGTTCCTTGTCGATCAAATTGCCCAGACGTTCGAGCATCACCTCGAATTCCGGTTCGAGCAGTTGAAACAGGCTGGTGCCGCGCGCAGTGAGTCGGATGGACTTCGCACCGCGCTCGGCGATTACGAGGCGTTCGCCGACAAGCTGCTCCAGACGCCGGATATGGTTTGCCGCAGACTGATACGAAATATTCAGGGTTCGCGCGGCGGCGGAATACGAACCCTCCCGCGCCACGAGGAAAAACGTCTGGGTAAGGGTGAGGCTGACTTCTCGCATCGCGTCGTTCCGCAAATCGCTCGAGTATGGGCTATGGATGGGAGCCGCACGCCATGCGGTGGCGTTCGTTGCGGCTGCTCACGCGCCTGGCGATCGCGATGCCGCGGAGAAGCGCGCGAGAAATGAACGCGTGGCCGCCTCGACAGGGTTGTCAATGACGATGTCCGGCGCCCCTTTTTCCACCACCAGGCCATCGCGCATAAATACTACCGTGTCAGAAACATCGCGGGCAAATCCTATCTCGTGCGTGACGAGCACCATTGTCATGCCCGCTTCGGCCAGTTGTCGGATCACGGACAGCACCTCGCCCACCAGTTCCGGATCGAGCGCCGAAGTCGCCTCATCGAGCAGCATGACCGCGGGCTCCATTGCGAGCGCTCTTGCGATCGCAACCCGTTGCTTCTGGCCGCCCGACAGGTTGTCCGGATAGCGGCTCGCGCGGTCGGCGAGACCGACGCGTTCGAGCAGTGCCATCGCCTTGTCGTGCGCAATGGCCTTCGGCTCCTTGCGCACGGTCACGAGGCCTTCCATGACGTTTTCCACGGCGTTCATATGCGGGAAGAGGTTGAAGTGCTGGAAGACCATTCCCGTCGTCGCGCGAAACGCGCTCAACTGCGAGGAACGCACGCGGAGTTGGCCCGCGCCGAACGCGATCTCGCGTTCGCCGACACGCACGCTGCCGGCGTCGGGAATCGTCAGCAGGTTAATGCAGCGCAAGAGCGTCGATTTGCCGGAGCCCGAAGGACCGAGCAGTGTCGTCACGCTGCCTTTGCCGAGCGACAGCGAAATGTCCCGCAGTACGTGATGATCCCCGAATGACTTCTTCAGGTTCCTGATTTCGATTATCGTTTCAGACACAGTTGGATTCCTTCGGCCTTACCGCGCGCCGCGGTCGGCCATGCAGACATCAGAAGGGGCGGCCGGGCTGGAGCCCGAGCACAAACCAGCGGATCAGCGTGACGACGTCGAAGACCGGCAGACCCGTCGCTGTACTGACGGCGGCGGCGAACGGCGGCATGTTCGTGCATTCGCATAAAATCGCGCCGACTTCGGGGCAGCGCTTTACGAGCAGGCAGGCTGCCCGCACCATTTCCGCTTGCAGTACCGTGAAGTCGGGAGCGTCGTCGAGCTCCGAGTCGGAGAACACGCGCCGAAACAGGCTGTCCGCTGGCATGCCTTCGACCGGCGTCGACGAATCGACGCCGGCCGCGGCGAGGTGCCGTGTAGTCAGCGCATCGGCATTGAACGTCAGGATGCCCACGCGCCGCCCGCGCGGCAGCATCGCTTCGACGAGCGGCGCCTGCAATAACGCGCTCGTCGCGACCGGCACCGGCAGCGCCTCGCTCAGTTCGCGCTGGAACAACGCGAGAAAGCCGCAACTCGTCGTAATGCCGCGCACGCCGAGATCGACGAGTTCTCGAGCCGCTTCGATGAACGGTTCGAGCAGCCCCTCGCCCGCGCGATCGACGACGCGTTCCGGCGTCGCGCCGCGCACGACCTTGAACTGCAACGGCACCGGCCACGTCTTGCCGTTCCCGATCTCGCCCGGAAAGCGGCTGAAACGCGTATCGAGCATCAATACGCCTAGCGTAAGATCATGCACGACGGGGCGCCGCAGTGACGGTGCGATGGACATGGCATGCCTCCTTGCCGCGGCGGGCGTCAGCCGACGATGTCGCTGTAACGCTCCAGACATTGCAGCAAAGCCGTCTCCGACTTCGCGGCGAGTCTGGCCAGCGGCAAGCGCACGTCGGGCGACATGAGCCCGGAGGCCGCCAGTGCCGCCTTGACGGGAACCGGATTGCTCTCGATGAAAAGATGCTTCACCAGGTCGAACACGCGGTCGTGCAGCCGCAGCGCCTGTGTCAGGTCTCCCTGGCGCCACGCCGAGTACATTTCCAGCAACTCGTGCGGAATCAGGTTCGATGCGACGCTCGTCAGGCCATCAGCGCCGAGCGCGTAGAACGACAAAGCGAGCGCGTCGTCGCCGCAGTGTATGACGAACGATTCGCCACACGCGAGGCGCAGCTCGGTCACGCGTTCGACGCGCCCGCCGGCCTCCTTGATGCCCACGATGTTCGGATGTGCCGCCGCGAGCCGTGCCGCCGTATCGGCCGCTAGTTCGACGCCGGTGCGGCCAGGCACACTGTAAAGGACGACAGGCACCGACACGGCCGATGCAACGGCGGAGAAATGCTCAAAGAGTCCCTCTTGCGTGGGCTTGTTGTAGTAGGGCGTGACGACCAGCAGGCCGTCCGCGCCGATCTCAACGGCGCGCCGCGCCTTCGCGATCGCCACGGCTGTGTCGTTGGCCCCCGCGCCCGCGAGGACGAACGCGCGGCCGCGTGCGCGTTCGACCGCGATACGGATAACGGTTGCGGTTTCGGCATCCGTCAGCGTGGCGGCTTCGCCGGTCGTGCCGACGGGAACGATCCCGTGCACGCCGAGGTCGAGTTGGCGCTGCACGTGACGATCAAACGCGTCGACGTCTACTTCACCATGCTTGAAGGGGGTGACGAGCGCGGTGAACACACCGCTCAGCGTCGCTTTCCAGTCGGGCTTGTTCATTCATTCACTCCGGATGTGGCGGCATAGCCGCCTTGAAGGCTTGTGCGGGCCGTCTGCCTCGCACTCAGGTCGATGTTGCTTGTTCGCGCAGTTCAGTCGATCACGACTTTCAATTCGCTCATTTCGCGCAGCGTCACGTGAACGCCTTCGCGCCCGAGGCCGCTCGACTTCACGCCGCCGAACGGCACGTTTTCCGCGCGGAAGTCCGGTCCTTCGTTGACCATCACACCGCCCACGCGCAGTTCGCGCGCGACGCGCCGCACGAGCCGGTGATCGTTCGTGAAAACACCCGCCTGCAGACCGTACGGACTGTCGTTGATCTCGCCGATCACCTCGTCGATTGAATCGAATGGACGCACGGCAATAACCGGGCCGAACGTCTCCGTGCGGACGAGATCGGTATCGGCGGACACGGTATCGAGTAGCGTCGGTGCGAATAGCGTCGCGTTGCGTGTTCCGCCGACGAGGCACTTCGCGCCGTCGTCGATCGCGCGGCGCACGCGGCGCTCAACCTCGGCCGCCGCCGCTTCGTCGATCACCGTGCCCATGTCGGTTTCCACATTCGATGGGTCTCCGAAGCGCACTGCGCGCACGCGCGATTCGAGCAATTCGAGCATGGCGGGGCGGATAGCGCTGTGCAGATACAGCTTCTTCACCGCCGCGCAGCTTTGCCCCGCGATTTCGAAGCGATGCCCGATCGCCGTATCCGCCGCGCGTTCGAGGTCCGCATCCGGCATCACGACAAGCGGATCGTTGCCGCCCAGTTCCATCAGACAGCGCACGAGCCCCGCTGCATTCTTCAGCGCGAGGCCCGCCGTCGGACCGCCCGTGAAGCTCAGCAGGTCGATGTCGCTACGCGCGAGCATCATCGCGACGTCCGCGCCACCGTGCAGCACCTGGAACAACCCATCCGGCAAGCCTGCTTCGCGTGCAAGCTCGCCGAGCATCTGCGCGGCAAGCGGCGCCTTGGGCGAGGGCTTCGCGATGACAGCGTTGCCGGCCGCCAGTGCCGGGCCGAGCTTGTGACACAGCAGGTTAAGCGGATAGTTGAACGGCGTGATAGCCGCGACGACGCCGGCCGGCTCATAGGTGAGCGTCGCCTGTTTGTCTGGCGAGCCGGGCACCACGGCGCACGCCAGCACCTCGCCATGCAGCACGGTGCCAGCCTCGGCGGAAAGCCGCAGCGTGTTCTGCGCGCGTCGTACTTCGTTGCGCGCCTCGCGAATGGTCTTACCCATTTCGCTGGAAATGGTCCGCGCGAATTCATCCGCGTGGCGGTTCATCTGATCGGCGAGCGAGAACAGCAGTGCCTTGCGTTCGGCTGGCGTCGAATGGCGGTACGCTTTCCATGCGCGCCGCGCGCGTGTGACCGCGTCGGTGATGTTCTCGGGCGTCGCGGCGGTCAGTCTTCCGACGACCACCTGGTTGAAGGGATTGCAGATATCGAATCCGGAAGTGTTCATGATGTTTGGCTCAAGGTGTTCAAAGCTCGTTGGCGGATGCGAGGGCCTCCACCGAGACCGGCCTGATCGGCCACCTCGGCGACGCACCGTCTATTTCATCGGGAGGGAAGTCGCAACCCGCTTCCAGTGCCACGCGGCTCGCGGCCCGTGCGCAGAAGCGGCCTTGGCACGGCCCCATCCCGACGCGCGAGAGCAACCGCATCTCCCGCGCTGAAGTCGTGCTGCCGTCGTCGATCAGTTGCGCGTAGGTCACGCCCTCGCAACGGCAGACCACCGTGTCCGGCGTGATCGGCGGCGGTTCCGTCCGATAGAGGCAGGCGAGCGCCGACTGGAACATGCGGGCGCGTCGTCGCCAACCCGGTTCAGCCGCGAGCGCCGTTTTCCCGCGCAGTTCGGCGGCAATGCGGCGAGCTGCGATGCGCCCGTCGCCGATCGCCGCGTCGGCGCCGAGAATCTCCCGGCAGTCCCCCGCGCGGGCGATCCTGATGCCGTGCAGGCTGCCTTGCGGCAACGCGCGGTCGTTTGGCCTCAGTCCGTCGTGCAGCACGACGAGGTCGGCCTCGAACTCGATGGCGGGGGTGTCGTCCCGTACCGCCGTCACGCGCATCCCGTTGCCGGAGCGGACGATCTGCGTCACGGTGTAGCCGCGCAGGCGCGGGACCCTGTGCAGGGCGAGCCGGCACAGATAACCGACCCCCTCGGCGAGCAGCGGCAGGCGCGCTAGAAGCTTCAGCGCGGCGAGCGGACTCGCGATCGCATTCCTGCGCGGGTTCGCACTTTCGATCAGCGCGGCTGGCGGATTGCCGAGCGAGGCGAGCTGGCTTGCAAGCGCAAGCGGCAGTGGGCCGGTCCCCACGATCACGATGCGTCCCGCGGTCGGCGCGCCGATTTCCTTGATCTGCACCTGCAGTCCCCCGGCCGTCACCACGCCTGGCAACTCCCAGCCGGAACGCGGCAGGATCTCTTCGGTGGCGCCGACGGCGAAGATGATCGCGGACGGGCGCAGCGTACGGACGCGTCCTTGCGCGCGGACGTCGAGCAGACATTGCCCTTCGCCGTCGATCCCGGCGAACACGGTCTCGGTCAGCACGTCGATCTTCGCAGCATATGTGTCTAGCGCCGCGAGGAGCCGCGACCAGTTTCGCCTGTGGCGGCGCGCAACGGGTGCCGCGCCCGGGCCGCCGTCGTGACGTGCGCGATGAATGGCGCCGCCAGGCGTGCTGCGCTGCTCGACCATAAGCACGGAGAGGTTCTGCTTCGCGAGTTCGATTGCAGCAGCCACGCCGGCAGGTCCACCGCCGACCACCAGAACATCCGGTCCGTTCATTTGCGCTCCATCACGGATTCGAAGGCAGGCTCCACGATCCTTTGCGGCATCGCACGCGTGATACACGCTTCCACAGGTGCGCCGTCGCCGGTGGAGACAAGGCAGCCCTGGCACTGGCCGATGCCGCAAAAATAACGGGCCGATTGACCATTCGCGGAGCGGCCGAGGCACTCGTGCCCGGCGCGCCTGAGCGCCGACGCGATCGTCTCTCCTTCGAGAAACGTCACAGGTTCGTCCTTCCAGATAAATTCAGTCATCCTTTCTAATCCGTTTGTGTGATGTCCCAATGGTGCATCCCTATGCAAGCTCTATTCGAGGATGTGCCTGCTCAGTGAAGATGCGCCGACTCGCCGAACCGCGCCGGCGAAAACGGCCCGATATCGATTGAAGGCACCCTGCCGCGCACGATATCCGTGGCGACACTGCCCATCAGCGGTCCGAGACAGATGCCGTCTCCCTCGAAGCCCGTCGCAATCGACAGACCGCTCACGGATGGATGTGCGCCGACGATCGGCAGGCCGTCCTTTGTGGCCGTCCGTACTCCCGAAAACGTCCGGATCACGCGTTGTCGGCGCAGCGCCGGATACACGTCAAGTGCCTCACCGAGAATCGCGGAGATGTGGCGCACCGTGGTTTCGTGATCGCCGAAACCGTCTTCGCGCGTGCCGCCGATCAGAAATTGCCCCGTACGCAGAGGATCGATCACGAGGCTGACGGGATTGCGCGCGCTGCTGGACGAACGCTTTGCCGCGAGATACGCGGCCGACATCAGCGGACCTTGCAGCGCCGGGACGTTGTCCATAGCGCGATCGGTAATGATGATCTGGCCTTTGCGCGGGCGCAGAACGTCGCCGAATCCGGCAAGCGCCGCCGAACCCGATCCCGCGGCAATCAGCACCGCATCGGCGCCGAAAAAGCCGGCCGTCGTCTCGACGCCGACCGCGCGGCCGTCTTCGACACGCACACGCCGCACCGGCGCATGGCGAACCACCCGTGCATGAGAGAGACGCAGCATCCGGTTGACGATCTGGTAACCGATCGCATGTCCGTCCCCGGGAACGGCAATCCCGGCAACGACGCAGCGGCCGAGCCCGGGCACGTGCGCGACTAATTCCGCGCGGTCGAGGTGGCACACCGTTTCGCCGGTGCTCGCGAGATCCTCGCCATGCAGCGCGAGCAGCGCCATTTCTTCTTCGGTGCGCGCGAACATGAAAGTCGGGCGCGTATGGAAGAGACCCGCCAGGACGCCCTCACGTTCGAGGGTTCCGTACAGGTTTCGCGCCGCGCGAGCAATCGTCATCATCGGTCCCGGCTTCTTGCTTGCCACCGACACCGCACCATCCGATGCGCCGGACGCGCCCGCAGCCGGTGTTCCTGCATCGATCACCGTTACGCCGAATCCGGCGTTCGCGAGATAGTAGGCAGCGGCTGCGCCTACGATACCTGCGCCTACGATCACCACCTCGTTGCCTGAACCAGAACGATTCGTCATGCTCTGTGAAACGCACAAAATTGGAATACGTGCAGCTTATCTGGACGTAAAACATTCCTCGATATAAATGAAACGTGGAACATTGAAGACTTTTTTATATCTAGCCGCAAAAGGGCGCGTGCTACTCTCGATCCGTATCGTTCAAAGAGCTGCACTGCTCAGCAAGCATAGACGGCATCTGGAAAATCAGATCAAAAAGCGGTGCAATGTACCAAGGAATAGCGAATGGAATTGTGGCGAGTAGGCGTAGCCGGGGCGACCGGACGTATGGGGAGAATGGTGATCCGTGCATTACAGGACGCACCGGACCTCGAATTCGGTGCTGCGCTGTCACGACAGGGCGCGCGTGCCGTCGGCACATCCGCCACGGCGTTTCTGAACTGGGCAACCGATGTCGAGATCGACGACGACATCGAGCGGGCGCTCGACAAGATCGACTGTCTCATCGACTTTTCCGCTCCCGACGCGACGTGCCACTATCTCGAACCGTGCTTGCGTCACGGCACTGCGATGGTAATCGGAACAACCGGACAGGATGCCGAAACGCTGGCGAAGATCCAGGCGGCCTCGGCACACATCCCCATCGTACATGCTGCCAATCTCAGTCCGACTGTTTCCGTTATGGCGCGCATGCTGGAAATGGCCGCTGCGTTGCTTCGCGATTACGATGTCGAAATCGTCGAATCGCATAACCGCAGCAAGGTCGATGCGCCATCCGGCAGCGCGTTGTGGTTCAGCGAAGTGGTCGCCGCCGCACGGGGTTATCCCCGGGGCGACATCGTTGTGTACGGGCGCGATGCGCAGGCTGGTCCGCGCAAACAGGGGACAATCGGCATCGCTTCGGTGCGGGGAGGGAATCTTGTTAGCGAGCACACCGCGCTGCTGATCGGCGATCTCGAACGCATCGAGATCCGCCACATCTGCGACGACCGCGCGGTCTATGCGCATGGAAGCCTTCAGGCTGCCCGCTTTCTGCGTAACCGGAAAGCAGGGCTATATAGCGTGGCCGATATCGCTGTGAGTGCGTAAGCGCGACCGAAGTGCCGATATTGCGTGACCCGGCTGGGCCGGCGTCACGCAGTCACGCCGGATCTGCCGTAGTATCAGAAGCGGTGGCGGATACCGACATGAACGTTCACCTGCCGGGGAGTCGACGACGCGGCGAGCTGGCCGATCTGGGCCTGCGTTGCGCCGCCAGCCGCCGTGCCGTAGATGAGCCACGCATAGAGGTCGGTACGCTTCGACAGAATATAGTCGGCAAGCAAGTTGTATTGTCGGTATTTCGGATGCTTTCCGAGTGTGCCAACGTTAGCGTTCGTGATATCGGCCGTGGCCGCAAGCCGGAGATTCGGTCTCACCATATAGTCGCCCTGAATCAGGTACGTGTTGAACTGCGCGTTGCTGCCGTTAATCGAATCCGTCAACACTGAGTGAGTCATGCCGGTACGTGCGACGAAAGCGCCGATCTGGTACGCGGCCCCGACTGCGGAAATGTTCAGCGCACGGGCATTCGGCAAATAAGGCCCGAACGTGACAATATTGGATGCGCCCGTGCCGTTCCACCATACCTGATATGGGTCGCGGATGGACGTGTAGTTGATGCCCGCAGAAAGCGGCCCACGCGCGTAGTTCATACCCGCCCCAAATGCACTGCTCGTTGACAAATGCCCCGCCGCGCCGCCGAATGCATACATCGTCGAGAACGAAAGGCCCCAGTACTTCGGGCTCTTGTACTTGATCATGTTGTTGGTCGCCCAGTCATTGCCCGCATTGTCCAGATCGTAGATCGGCGACGAGGCGCGCCCGTTGCTTAGGATTGGGCCAAGATTCTCGACGATCGTGTCGTATTGCCGTCCCGCCGTGATACTACCGTACGGCGTTTCGATGCCGACATATGACTGGCGGCCGAACTCGCGGCCGCCGTTGCCCAGCGCGCCCGAGGTCGCATCGAATCCGTTTTCGAGCCTGAAGATCGTCCGGTAGCCCCCGCCTAGATCTTCACTCCCGATCAGTCCCCATCGGCTACCATCCCACGCGCCGCTGCGCATCTTGACGACTGCGCCGCCGCCGGCGTTGTTGATGTACGAAATGCCTTCGTCTATTTCTCCATACAGCGTGAGGCTACTTTGCGCCATGACCACGCCCGGCACACAGATCATCAATGCACCAATTCGATATTTTTTCATCGGTTATCCTTAGTAATAAAACTGCATCCCCGGTTGCTTTACGGTGGCTTTTTGGTACATGAAAGGTTTGGGAGTGCCGATGCGGCAGTTGCCCGAATTCAGGCAACGTGCATCGGCATCGGTGAGAACTGGGATAATTACCGCGCGGCGGCGCGTCGCTCGATATTGCGCGAGAGCATCGTGGCAGGCAGAAGTACCGCCAGATAAATGAGCGCTATTACTGTGTATGATTCGAGCGGGCGATACGTTTCGTGCGCAATGGACTGCCCCTGATAGACCAGATCAGGTACGGCGAGAACCGATAGGAGCGAAGTGTTCTTTAATTGCATGATCGACTGGTTCATCAGCGGAGCGGTCATGCGACGGAATGCCTGTGGCAGCACGATTCGCCGCATGATCTGCAACGCACGCATACCCAATGCCTGGCCAGCTTCGGTTTGTCCAGGTTCGATCGACAGTATCCCGCCGCGAATAATCTCCGAATAGAATGCTCCGCCATACAACGACAGGGCGAGCACCGATGCCAGCTCGGCGGAGATATCCACGCCGACGAGTACGGGCAGTGCGTAATAAAACCAGATCAGTTGAACCAGCACGGGCGTACAGCGGAAGACTTCGACATAGATATTCATCGGGATCGTCAGGAACCGCTTTCCCGTAAGACGTGCCAATGCCGAAACCAGTCCGATCGCCAACCCGAGCGCTACACATAGCACCGTGTATTTGACGGTAAACCATGTCCCTGCAAGCAGCAGAGACTTGAACGAATACAGAAAATCGAAATTCCAGTGGTACACGATGACTCCCGGGTTGCTGCCTAAAACTGGACGACTGCCGGAATTTCCGCCGGCTTCACGCCCATCAGTCGATCCATGTTGGAGAAGACGATGTTTTTGACCGTGTCGCTCTGATGCATAGTCTTAAGCCATGCGTTCAAATAATTCAGCCATGCCTTGTCCGGCTCTTTGCGAACGCCCGCGCACGACGAAGTGAGCTTCACGGGTTGTGGAATCACCAGCTTGCCGATATCGGGATTTTTTTTGATGGTACCGGCAGCGAGCGTGATAACGAGTGGCTGCACGTCGGCGCGGCGCGTCTGCACGGCCAGCGTGGCGGCGTTCGACGTTTCAAATCGGAGGATCTTCGCCTTCGGGCAGAGGCTCGTCACGAGGTTGTCGTATGACGAGCCGACGTCAACCGCAATCGTGACACCCGACTGGTTCAGGTCGCCCCACGTGCGCCCGGTAAAGCTCTTGTTGGCAATCAGGCTATAGGCGTTGTCGTAGAGCGGATCGGTGAAGTCGATCACGGCCATGCGTTGTGGTGTCGGATTCAGGCCGAGAAAAAGGTCAATCTTCGCGGACTGCAGATCGAGAATCGCATTGCCCCAAGTGGTTTCGTAAAGCCGAAGCTGGACATTCATGGACGACGCGAGACGTTTCGCGAAATCGATGTAGATCCCACTCCATTCGCCCGTCGTGTGGTCCTTGTGAAAATTCGGCTCGCCGTCGGCGACTGCTCCGATCTTGAGTACCTGCGACTTGCGAATCGCGTCGAGCGTCGACCCCGACTGAGCGTATGCTGTCGCCGTCACCGAACAGGCCGCCGATGCTAACAGTGCAGCACTGCAGCCCAAAAATTCCCTTCGATTGAGTGTTTTCATTTGTCCTCGCGTTGTCCAAATCCTCTTTGTATGCGCTGTGCCCGGTGAGACCTCCACATGGGGCTGCGACGTGCGGCAAGTAGAACCGGCACAAAAAAAATTGAGAATGCTATATTGCGTCGTGCTCTTAGGCTTTTTTTTATAGGTAACCGGCCAAGGCTGATTGCCAGCCGCGTCCAGGCCGTTGCAAAGGCAATGTCAAGTTGGGGGGCGCTACCGCTTTAACCTGAGCCTGCGGGAGGTCGAGGAGTTGCTGCTTGAGCGCGGCGAGGCGGTCAGCTACGAGGGTACGCAACTGGTGAGAGCGGTTCGGCGCGCAGCTTGCGCGGCGCGCGAAGGCGGCACGCACCAAGCGGGGTTCCACCTGGCATCTCGACGAGATGTTCGTGAAGCTGCGCGGCGAGCCGTACGCGCTGTGGCGGGCGGTGGACGAACACGTCACCGAGCTGGATGTACTGCTACAAAAGTGCTGCGACAAGGCCGCAGCCAAACGTTTTTTCAGGCGGGTGCTGCGTTCGCACGCAGTGCCTCGGAAGATCGTTACCGATCAACTGCAGCTATCCGGCGGCAAAGGCAGAGCTGCCCAAACTGGCCGGCTTGAAGCACGCATTCGTAACGGCAGCGACCCGGGTCAACAGTCGCACCGAGAACAGTCATCAGCCCACGCGTCGTCGTGAGCGCCAGATGCAGGGTTTTCGCGACCCGCGGCGCACTCAGGCGTTTCTCTCGCGTTGTGGTCCAATCCGTCAGCACTTCGCCGGATAAAGGCCGCCTCCCATCGCGCAGCACTTCAAGCGCGTCTGTTCGTCTGGCAGTGCTGGACAGGTGTGGATAACATCGTGGCTAATTAGGAAGGAAGCCTTATCGCCGTGGAATGGCACACCCCATCTCCGTCAATTTGACAATGCCGCGCATACTGCGTGTCACGCTGAGTAGGAGGATCAACGTGTCACGCGTCGGGGATGCGGCTTGTCGCTTCTGTAACGCACAAGAGGTGACGGAATTAGGGGAGGCGAGCGCTTTGGCGTGTCTGGGTTCTATCTTTTCCTTCCTCGTAATACGCCCGGTTTTGAGCAATAACGTCGAACGAGTCCTCACTGACGATTCTGTTGAAAAGCTCGCTTTTTGGCATGGATGTTTTTGGCGGCTCGAGTTCGCAACTCTCTGGTGCGGCAGTTGCGATAGAGTTTTCGGGAGACGATCGGCCGCCCCGACGTCCCTCAAGCGATCGTTTTCACCGCGTTCTGACTCGTCGGCGCCTACCGCTTCGCCACTCGCCGCAGATTCTGCGCTGTTGCGGCCAACAGAAATTCGTCGTGCGCACCGCTGGGTCCGCGCAATCGCAATCGAGCAAGTTTCAAGATTCGCTTCAAGTGCGCGAACAGCATTTCCACGTTCTTCCGTTGTCGGCGCGAGTGCCGATCTGCGTCTTCAGGTGAAACTGGATTGGGATTGGCTTTCTCGAACGCAACGAGATACTTGCGAACCGCACGGCTCGGACCATCGCCTTTGCGCCAGTCAGTCACTTCTTCTCCATGCACGCCGCGCGCGATTCGCGTCGGCCTTAACCACGCTGGCGTCCACGGCGAATCCCTCGCCTTCAACGAGTCCGTCACTCATGCGGCGACGTAAAATGGATTCAAAGACGTGCCGCAAAGCCTCGCTGTCGCGAAAGCACCCATGTCGGTTCCTGGAGAACGTCGAGTGATTCGGCACTGAGTCTTCAAGTCCGAGCCGACAGAACCAACGATGTGCAAGGTTGAGATGAACCTCTTCGCAAAGACGACGCTCCGATCGGATACCGAAGCAGTAATCCACAAGCAGCATGCGAATCATGAGTTCCGGATCTATGGAAGGACGCCCCGTATGACTGTAGTGAGGCGTCAAATGCTCGCATAAGCCGTGGAGCTCGAAGTACCGATCAATGTCGCGCAACAGATGCGTTTGCGGGACGTGATCGTCAAGGTTGAAGGAGTAGAAGAGTTTGTCTTGCCCGCAACCTTGACGACCGTCATCGGACGCCGCAGTTCATCCTTTCTTTCGAAGACCAGATTCGGCCCTCCAGGAGACCGCGCCAAAGCAGGGGCTCAAGCCGGGTCCCAGCGACCATGGCCGAGGGAGAGTTTATGGTGGGATACTTCAGCGGGGTAAGGTCACCAATCATTATGCATTCGGGCACCGAATAATAATTATTCTTGTGATTGGATTAAACGCCAGGTTTCGACGTAAAACTGCAGCTCGTCGGGTTGCCAGAGTGCCCTGCCGCGAACGCCATTAGCGCCTGTGGAGTAGATCACCGCCGAACCATTGTTCCCGTGTTAAACCTCAGCCGGTGCGGGAAATTGTCCGCCTAGCTCGAAGCTGAGTGCTCGTGCTGTTTCCCAGACTGGAGTAACCCATACGTGCTGCACGCGTTCCGATGGCGAGATCAGGGTAATCGCTCCGAGCACTTCGCCCACCGGCCCGAACACGGGGGCCGAGATTTCCGACAACTCAGCGTCGTAGTCGCCGGTGAGCAGGATAACCTGTTCACGGCGGATCTGACGTCCGAGAGCCGGGTCGCCGAGGTGTGCATAGGCTTGCAGCACGCGCCCGGCCGCGCCCGCGCCCAGCGGACGCAGATCGCCCTTTTCTATGCTGTCCCTCACAGCATGGATAGAGGCAATGCGATGCAGGCAAAGTCGAGACACGCCCTGGCGGACATAGAACGCCGCACTCTCCTGGGTAGTTTTGGCAAGTTCGTGCAACGCCGCTACGATGCGGTCCGCATGTGGAAAGGACCGCATGTACGTCGCATGCAGTCTTGCTATGGCCGGACCCACGACGTATCTTCCGTCCGGACCCCGGGCAACGAGATTTGCGCAGCCGAGAGAGGCGAGCAAACGAAGGATAGTGCTCTTATATAGACCCGTAGCGTGCGCGATCTCGCTCAGCGACATTCCGCCGTCGCCTTCGGCCAGTACAGCCAGTACCCATAGCGCCCGATCGACAGCGGCGACGCCACCAGTTGCGGGTTCATGGAGTGGGACTCTGCTCGTCGGCTGGGCTTCGGGCACGGTGAGGGAATTGCCGTATTCATTTTTGTGATTGAGACTGCGCGAGCAATGCTTCGACGACACCAAAGCCAATCCGGTCGCCTGTATCGATCGTGCGCAGCTTGTTCACGAGCTCCAGGGCGATCGCGCGTTCGCCTTGCCGCACGCTGATGAATGCGAGCGCCTTCAATGTGAACAGCCAGAACCGGGCAGGACCGGTTGTCATGAAGTCGGCGTCGCCCGGCTGCACGGATCGCCAGTCGAGATCGATCGAGGCCTGCCGGGCGGCAACGGCCAGCGCCTTGCGGGCAACTTCGTGCGCCTGTCCCAGCTCGCCCCGGGACGCATGGAATTTGTAGAGCAGGTAATAGAGCGGCAGGCTTTGTGGCGCGATGAGCACGGCCGTCCACAGCGCGGCGCCGGCTTCGGCGCGCGGGGTGCCGCGCGCTGCATCGATCAGGTGTTGCAGGCCGGCGGGAGCCTCGCCGCCGAACAGATCCGCCGACTCCACGCCGGTAAGGAGATTCACCACACCGCCTCCGGCGCGACGAGGCGCGCGACCGGCTCGCCTCCTTCGAGATGGGAAGTAAAGATCTCCGCGACGTTGTCGGGCGTCACGCCGCGGTACAGTACGGCTTCCGGATAGACCACCACATTGGCTCCCTGGTCGCAGGGGCCGAGGCAGCCCGAATAAGTGATCGCGACCGTTTCGTACGCGTTGCGCTTTTGCTGCTCGGCCCAGAAAGCCTGGAGGAGGGCGGCCGATCCCTTGCCGCCTCCGCAGGAGCCGCGCGGGTGCTGCGGCGAGCGGTTCTGGGTGCACACGAAGACGTGCCGTTGCGGTTTGCTCATGGTCGTTCCCCTAGCCGAACTTGAACAGGATGCCGTGCCCGCCGCGCGGGTATTCCCATTCGATGTTGTCGTGATCCGTGCACAGGATGCGGCAACTGCCGCATTCGAGGCAGCCATCGGTGATCAGCGTGACCGAACCGTTGCCCTCGACCTTGTAGCACGATGCGGGGCACACGAACGTGCAGCTCTTCTCGCGGCAGTCGTTGGTGCAGACGTCGGCGTTCCTGATGCGGATGTGAGGCCTCCCCGCGTCGACCCGGTAGCGGTTCTGGAACAGCTTTTCCTCGACGTTGACGGAAACCATGCTCATCGAAATGCCCTCCAAAGTTTGTATGCGTCGCCGACGAGGCCGCTCAGCGAGCGGCTCCTGCGAAAGCTCGACATGACCTCGCGTTTCTTGGTCTTCTTGTCGATGCCGTCCACGGTGATCATGGTGCGGGCCGCGTTCGCGAGAAGATCCGGATAGGTCGTAAAGAACTGCGGATTGCGGTGCAGGATGTCTGGCATGTCGCGGTACTTGTGAAGATCCTTCATGACGAAGCTGCCGTCCAGCGCGGCCTTGTATGGCGAAAGCGCGGTCGCGCGGTACCCTCGGCCAGCCGCTTTCGCGGAGATCACGGTTTCGGCGGCGAGGCGCCCGGTAGTCATCGCGAGATTGGAGCCTTCGCGATGTGCGGCGTTGACGAAGCCGCCCGAGTCGCCCACGATCATCCAGCCGTTGCCGTATACCTGTGGAATCGCGTTGAAGCCGCCCTCGGGGATCAGGTGGGCGCAGTACTCCTTCATCTCGCCACCGGCGATCAGGGGGGCGATGGAAGGGTGATGCTTCATCTGTTCGAGCAGCACATAGGGGCTCGTGCGGTTCGGGTTTTTCTTGAAGTCGCTCAGCATGCAACCCACGCCGATAGTCAGCGATTCCTTGTTGGTGTAGAGGAAACCGGTGCCCATCATCCCGTCGGTGATGCGCCCGACCATCTCGATCACCACGCCTTCCTCTTCGCCGATGTTAAAGCGCTGGCGAATCGTCTCTTCGGGCATGAAAAGAATCTCCTTAACCGCCAGCGCGACGTTGCGGGCCTGGATTTCGCCGTGAAAACCCGCCTTGCGTGCAAGCGTGGAGTTCACGCCGTCCGCGAGGATCACCACGTCTGCATAGACGTCGCCCTGCTCGCGGTCGCATTGCACTCCGACCACCTGGTCACCGTCCATGATGAGGTGATTCACCGTGGTTTCGCAGATCAGCAGCGCGCCGGCTTCGCGCACCTTCGACGAGAACCACTTGTCGAACTGCGCGCGGATGATCGTGTAGCGGTTGTACGGCGGTTTGTTGTAGTCGTCGCTGCGCACATGGGTGCCGACGAACGACGTGTCGTCGAGCATCCACATGCGCTGCTCGATGATGTGGCGTTCGAGCGGCGCGTCTTCGCGAAAGTCGGGGATGATCTCTTCGAGCGCCTTCGCGTACAGGATCGCACCCTGCACGTTCTTGCTGCCGGGATATTCGCCGCGTTCGATCTGCAGCACCTTCAGCCCGGCCTTGGCCATCACATAGGCCGCGGCGTTGCCGGAGGGGCCGGCGCCAACCACGATCGCATCGAATTGCGAGGGTTTTTTCATGGGTTTCTCCTCACGCGGCCGCCTTGCCGCGCAGCGCCAGGTGGTCCGCGAACGCTTGCGTGAGCGCCGGCAGCACCTGGAGTGCGTTGCCGACGATGCCGTAGTGCGCGAAATCGAAGATCGGCGCGTTGGCGTCGGTGTTGATCGCGACGATCACGTCCGAGCTTTCCATGCCGACGCGATGCTGGATCGCCCCGGAAATGCCCGCTGCGATATAGAGTTTCGGGCGCACGGTCTTGCCGGTCTGCCCGACCTGGCGGTCGGCCTCGACCCAGCCGGCCTGCACGCACGGACGCGTGGCGCCGACTTCGCCGCCCAGCACGCGCGCGAGTTCGAACACGAGGCGGAAGTTCTCCGGATGCTTCAGCCCCTTGCCGCCGCTCACGATCACGTCTGCATAGGGCAGGTTGATGCGGTTGCTGTTGGCGTCGGCAATGAAGTCGAGCAGCTTCGTGACGATCGCGGTCTCGACCAACCCGAGCATTTCCTGCACGATTTCACCCGTGCGGCCCTCCTGGACCTGGGGCATCGCCATCACGCGCGGGCGCACCGTCGCCATCTGCGGGCGATACGCGAGCGTCATGATCGTGCACAGCAGCGAGCCGCCGAAAGTCGGCCGCGTGGCAGCGAGTGCACGCGAGGCCGGGTCGATGTTCAGCGCCGTGCAGTCGGCGGTGAGGCCCGTGGCGAGCGTCGTCGCCACCGAGCCGGCGAGATCCCGGCCCATCGAGGTCGCGCCGAGCAGCAGGATCTCGGGCTGATACTTGTTGACGAGATCGGTGAGCCCCTTGGTGAAGGGCTCGTTGCGATAGCCCAGCAGCACCGGATCGTGCATCACGTAGGCCTTGTCAGCGCCGAAGCCGAACGCCTCGGCGGCGAACTGCCCGAGCGGCTCGTCGGGGCCGCCCAGCACCGCGACGGCGACGTCGCTGCCGAGCGTGTCCGCGAGCTTGCGCGCTTCGCCGAGCAGTTCCCACGACACGCTGTGCACGTGGCCGCGGTCGTGTTCGAGAAAGACCCAGACGCCCTTATAGGCTTTCAGGTGTTCGGGCAGTTCGAGGTTGCGGCCACCGGCGCGCCTGACGGGCGCGGCCGGCTGCTTGTCCGAGGCGGTGGGCGCGTTCATGAGGTTCCCTTCATCAGCAGGTCCGCTTCCAGGGTTGGATGGCGGGTGAATATCTTCTGCAGCAGGTTCAGCGACACGTCGCGCAGGCTCGACGTGTCGAGTTCGAGCATCTCGGCCTTCTCGCTGCGCGGCGTAGGGCCGAATACCTTGCTTACTACCGTCGGCGAGCCCTTCAGTCCGATCTTGCTCACGTCCTCGATGCCGGCCTGCTCACGGGTCCATTTGTGCACCGGGAAGCCCGCCGCGCGGATCATCGAGGGCAGCGTCGCGAAGCGCAGTTCGTTGGTGTTTTCGAGCATCGTCACGAGGCACGGCAACGCGGTCTTGAGCACCTGCACACCGCCCTCGGCGCGGCGTTCCACGACGATCGTGCGCGCGTCGAGGTCGGTCTCGACGATCTTCGACACGTAGGTGAGCAGTTGCAGGCCCATGCGCTTCGCGATGCCTGGGCCGACCTGGGCGGTATCGCCGTCGATGGTCTGCTTGCCAGTGAACACGACGTCCACGGCCTGCTCCTTCGCGATCTGCCGGATCGCGGCGGCAAGCGCGTACGAGGTCGCGAGCGTGTCGGCGCCGGCGAATGCGCGGTCGGTGACGAGCACCGCATCGTCGGCGCCGTAGCTGATGCACTTGCGCAGCGCATCCTCGGCCTGCGGCGGCCCCATGCACAGCATCGTGACCTTGCCGCCGAAGCGGTCCTTCAGCCGCAGCGCTTCTTCGAGCGAGAACAGGTCGTACGGGTTGACGATCGCCGGTACGCCCTGGCGCATGATGGTGTTGGTGACAGGATGGACCCGGATCTGCGCGGAATCCGGAACCTGCTTGATGCAGACGACGATGTGCATGACGGTTCTCCAGATCACGCGGCGTCGCGGGCCGGCAGCGACGCGCGCAGTTTGTCGAGGGAGACGTGCTGGCGTCCGTCCACGTCCTGGAAGACCTTGAACACCTTTTCCTCCGCGGGCGTGGACACCACGAAATCGGTGTAGGCCTTCTGCAGCAGGCCGTGATAGACGGTGAACATGGCTGTCTCGTTGTCCTGCGGCAGCGTTTCCTGCTGCCGGATGTACTGGAAGAAGCGCTTGAGGATGTGCAGGCGGCTAACGTTGACCACTTTCTGGTCGAACGCTATGCCGAAAAACTGCAGGAAATCCTCAGCCGACGAGAGGGATTTCAGTTGCTCGATGAATCCTTGCATGTCTTTTACTCCCCACTGGACGAGTCGTGCGGTGTTGGAGCACGCGTGGTCTGCGTGCAGAGGTCGTCGCAGCCGCTGCAAGCGCCGGCAATCGGACCAGGCCCGGCATGCGCGACCTGCTCGAGTTGCGCCACGCGATCCAGCAGGCAGGTGAGCGCCTTGCCGACCGGATCGGGAATCAGGTGATGGTTCAGGTCGAATCCATACGGCGTCGGTCTTGCGCGGCGCGTGATGACGCGCCCCGGAATGCCCACTACGGTGGCGCCTTCCGGCACCGGATCGATGACCACGGAGTTCGCGGCAATGCGCGCGTGATGGCCGACGGTGATCGGCCCGAGAATCTTCGCGCCGGCGCCAACCACGACGTGGTCGCCGAGCCTCGGATGCCGCTTGCCAGGATGCCAGCTGGTGCCCCCGAGCGTGACGCCGTTGCCAATATCGGCGGTTTCGCCGATCACGACACCCGCGCCGTGATCGATGAAAAAGCGCTCGCCGATCGAGGCACCGGGGTGAATGTCCACGTGCGTGAACATGCGCGCGGCGAACGACAGCCAGCGCGGCACGTAACGCCAGCCGCGCCGCCACAGGCAATGGGCGATACGGTAGGCAGCGATGGCATGGACGCCGGGATAGATCGTCCATGCTTCGAGCCGGTTGCGCGCCGCCGGGTCGCGCTCGAGCACGCAGCGCACGTCGCCGCGCAGCAGCGACCACCATCCAGGGCGCGCGGTTTCGGCGGCGGCGGTGGCCGGGGCGATGTTGCGCAGTTTGCTCACGACACCTCCCCGAATGTCTCGCCGGCTTCGGCCAGAAAGCGGTAGAGATCGTTCGCGCTGGGCGCCTGCTTGTTCTGGGTGGCGAAGTGGCGGATGCGCGCGAGCAGCAGCGGCACGAGCCGCTCGGCCACGCTCACGCCGAGTGCGCCGTAGGCCTGCCGCACGCTTTGCGACCCCGAGTGCTTGCCAAGGACGACTGATCGTTGCCGCCCAAGCTCGGCGGGATCGAATCCCTCGTAGGTCGTGGGATGCTTCGCGATCCCGTCGGCATGAATGCCGGACTCGTGCGTGAAGACGCCGCTGCCCACGATGCTCTTGTTGAACGAGACGGTGCGGCCCGATGCGCTTTCGACCAGCCGCGAGATGCCGAGCAGCGCCGTGGTGTCCACGCCGGTGTCGCGTCCCAGCAGATGCCGTGCGCCCATGACGATCTCTTCGAGGGCCGCATTGCCGGCGCGCTCGCCCAGGCCGTTGACGGTGGTGTTCGCGTGAGTGGCGCCGGCGCGCAGGGCGGCCAGCGTGTTGGCCGTGGCGAGACCGAGGTCGTCGTGGGCATGGATCTCGATTTCGAGGTCGACGGCGTCGCGCAGCCTTGCAATGGCCTCGTAGGTCGAGAACGGATCGAGCACGCCCAGCGTGTCGGCAAAGCGCACGCGCTGCGCGCCGTGTTGCTGCGCGCAGCGCGCCACCTCCGCGAGGAAGGCGGGATCGGCGCGCGAGGCGTCTTCCATGCCGAGGGATATCTTGCGGTCGCTCTTCGCTGCCTCGGCGACGATGCGCGCAATCTGCCCGAATACCCAGCTGCGCGGCTGCCGCAGCTTGTGTTGCAGATGAATGTCCGAAACGGGAATCGAAAGATGGACGATGTCGGGATTGCAGCGCAACGCCGCAGCCAGATCGCCGTCGGTCAGACGGCCCCATACCATCACCCCGGCGTCGAGGTTCAGGTCGACGATTGCCTTGATGCACGCGATCTCGTCTTCGCCCATGGCCGGAATGCCGATTTCGAGCTCGGCCACGCCGGCTCGCGACAGGGCCGTCGCGATCGCGCATTTTTCTTCGAGCGTGAACGCGACGCCGGCGGTCTGCTCGCCGTCGCGCAGCGTGGTGTCGTTGATGATCGGGACGAACATGTGAGTGGTCTCCGGTTGCCATCATGAGGTTTGCAAGGGTTGTGCCAGGCATGGATTGCGGCCGCAACGGGCCCCGACTGCGCTATCCGGAGGCTGCGTGTTGCTTATGAAGGGTGTGTTGTGCGGTTCTTCGTGTCGCGAATGTGCTGTTCCGGACAGCAGCGCATGACTGACGGGGAAGCGGCCGCGCGGCGCGAAGCGCGCGACGCCCTCAGCGTTCGCGGGCGAGATTGCGCGTGTGTCTCGGCAACTCGATGGTGAGGTCGGCGTCGCGCAGCTTCACGCAGCAGGCGAGGCGGGATTGCGCTTCCAGCCCCCATGCGTGATCGAGCTGGTCGCTTTCCTCGTCGTCCGGCGGCGGGAGCGAGGCGCTGCCCTCGCGCACGTAGACGTGGCAGGTCGCGCAGGCGGCGACCATCTCGCAAGCGTGCTCGATGGCGATGCCAGATTCGAGCAGGCTTTCGCAGAGCGAGGCGCCACGTCCGACTTCGAGTGTCCGTCCGTCTGGACACAGTTCGGGGTGCGGAATAATCCGGATGCTCGGCATGGTGTCGTTCGCTCAGGCGAGGCTGTCGAGCGCGCGGCCCGAGAGTGCGTGGCGAATGGAAGCGTCCATGCGCCGCGCCGCGAAGGTTTCGGTCGCGCGCGACAACTCGTCGGCCGTGGCGCGTAGCGTGCTGGCCGCCGCGCCTACTTCGAGCGCGTCGGCCACGCGAAACGCGCTTCGCCGGATGGCGGCGAACTCCGCCTCGGACAGCAGCGCAGCGTCGGCGGCGAGGGCGGTTTCGGTCGCGTCCAGCAGACGCCGCGCGTCGATCTGCGCCTCGCGCAGCGTGCGCAACTGCATGTCGTCGACCGACGTGTCGATGGCCTCTTTCAGCATGGCGGCAACCTCGGTGTCGCCGAGGCCATAGGACGGCTTGACCTCGACGCGCGCTTCGGTGCCGGTCGTCTGCTCCCGGGCCGTGACGGCGAGCAGCCCGTCGGCGTCGATCTGGAACGTCACGCGAATGCGCGCGGCCCCGGCGACTGCGGGCGGAATGCCGTGCAATTCGAAGCGCGCGAGCGAGCGGCAGTCCGCGACCGATTCGCGCTCGCCCTGCACGACGTGTATCGACATTGCGGTCTGGCCGTCCTTGAAGGTGGTGAATTCCTGCGCGCGGGCGAGCGGCAACGTCGAATTGCGTGGAATGATCTTCTCGACGAGTCCGCCCATCGTTTCGAGGCCGAGCGACAGCGGGCAGACGTCGAGCAACAGCCACCCTTCGCCGTTGCCGTTGCCGGCCAGTACGTCCGCCTGCCTCGCTGCGCCGAGCGCCACGACCTGATCGGGATCGATGTCGGCCAGCGGCGGGCGGCCGAACAAGGTGCGCACGGCGTCACGCGCGAGCGGCATGCGGGTCGCGCCGCCGACCAGCACCACCCCGGCGATATCGGCCGGCTGCAGCTTCGCGTCGCGCAGCGCGCGCCGCGTCGCCCCGATCGTGCGCTCGACCAGCGCCTGGCAGCGCGCCGCGAACGCCGCGCGGGACAGCGTGCGCCGCCACGTGACGCCATCGGGCAGCACCACCGACACATCGGTCGCTTCCATTTGCGACAGGGCTTCTTTTGCCGCGCGCGCAGCCGTCAGCAGCGCGCGCTGTTGCCGGGGCGCGAGCGCGGCCAGGCTCGCGACGCCGTATGCTTCGCAGAGCCACTGCGCTACGGCATGGTCGAAGTCGTCTCCGCCGAGCGCCGAATCGCCGCCGGTGGCGAGCACTTCGAATACGCCCTTCGAGAGACGCAGGATCGAAATGTCGAACGTGCCACCGCCCAGATCGTAGACGGCGAAGGTGCCCTCCGCCTCGCGGTCGAGCCCGTAGGCGACGGCAGCGGCGGTCGGCTCGTTCATCAGGCGCAGCACCGTCAGGCCCGCGAGCCTCGCGGCGTCCTTCGTCGCCTGGCGTTGCGCATCGTCGAAGTACGCCGGCACGGTAATCACCACGCCCGCCAGCTCGCCGCCCAGCGAGGCTTCGGCTCGCGTGCGCAGCGCGCGCAGGATTTCGGCGGAGACTTCCACGGGCGAGCGCTCGCCCGCGACCGTCGCCACGTTCACCATGCCGGGCCCGTCCACGAAGCGATAGGGCAGCGCGCCGGCCTCGCGCAGATCGGCGAGGCGCCTTCCGATCAAGCGCTTCGCCGAGACGACGGTGTTGGCGGGATCGTCGGTCTGGTGCGCCACGGCTTCGTGCCCCACCTGCGTTTCGCCCGAGGGCAGGTAGCGCACGACGGAGGGCAACAGCAGCGCGCCCTGTGCGTCCGGCAAGACCCGGGCGACGGCGCTCTGCACGGTGGCGACGAGCGAATTCGTCGTGCCGAGGTCGATGCCGGCCGCAAGCCGGTGTTGATGCGGGGCGGCCGCGCGGCCTGGTTCGGCAATCTGCAGCAGGGCCATGTCAAGGTGTCCTCGGCAGGTGGATCGAAAAGTTCAGGCGCGCTCAGACCGCGAAGCTTTCCCCGCAGCCGCAGTTGGCTTTCGCGTTCGGGTTGTGGAACTTGAAGCCTTCGTTCAGGCCTTCGCGCACGAAATCGAGTTCGGTGCCGTCGAGCATCGGCAGGCTGCGCGGATCGACGACGATCGTTACGCCGTGCGTCTCGTAGCACTGGTCTTCGGCATTCGGCGTATCGACGAACTCGAGCGCGTAGGCGAAGCCCGAGCAGCCGCTCGTCTTGACCGCGACGCGTAGCCCGATGCCGCTGCCGCGTTTCTGCAGCGATTTTTCGACGTGCCGCGCGGCGGCGGGAGTGAGGGAGAGCGTCATGGCGGGCCTCAGACGGAGAAGGAGCTGCCGCAGCCGCAACTGCTCTGCGCGTTCGGGTTCTGGATCACGAAGCGCGAGCCTTCGAGGCTGTCCTCGTAGTCCACTCGCGCACCGGGCAGATACTGCTGGCTCATCGCGTCGATCAGCAGCGTGACGCCGTCGGTGACGATCTGCATGTCGTCATCGGCGACCTGGTCGTCGAACGAAAACCCATATTGAAAGCCCGCACAGCCGCCGCCCGACACGTACAGTCTGAGCTTCAGCTGCGGGTTGCCTTGCTCTGCGATCAGCGACGCGACCTTGGCGGCGGCGCGCGCGGTGAAGTCCAGGAAGGCCGGTGCAGTGTCCGGTGCGGCGTTCACGGGCGGGTGTAGCGTTTCCATCATGCGGGTCCTCGTTCGGGTGAGCGCGTGTCGATTACCGGACGCCGCCGGGGCCGGACGCGCAGGCCGGCTGTTCGGTGGCGAGGCTGCCCGCGCCGCGCGCGCGGCACAGCGCGCCGAGTGCGGCAATGTCCTGCACGACGCCGGTTTCGTTGTTGACGAACATGACCGAGGCAAGCACGGTGCCGGGCTCGAGCGCGGCCTCGAACGCGGCGAGGTCGACGAGACCGTTCGGCCGCACGGGCAGCACCGTCACCTCGAAGCCTTTGCGTTCGAGCTCGCGCATCGTGTCGAGCACGGCCTTGTGCTCGGTCGCGAGCGTGACGAGGCGGTTGCCGCGCGACCGGTAGAAGTGGGCGGCGCCCTTGAGTGCCAGATTGTTCGATTCGGTGGCGCCCGATGTCCAGACGATTTCGCGCGGGTCGGCGTTCACGAGGCTCGCCACCTGCTCGCGCGCGAGTTCCACGGCTTCGTCCGCGGCCCATCCGTAGGCATGCGAGCGGCTCGCCGGATTACCGAAGATCTGCGTCATATAGGGCAGCATGCGCCGCGCGACGCGCGGGTCCACGGGCGTGGTGGCGGCGTAGTCCAGATAGACGGGCTGGACGCGGCGTTCGGGATCGCGGAGAACATCCGGCATGGCGGGCTCCTTGGCAGCGAATGGACAGACGGGCGAAAAATCGCAACATCCATGCCACGGATATTTTTTGCCGGGTATCGTTACTTTTCGCCGGCGATTGTTTTCTTTGTTCGTTACCCGCGCCGGACAGCACTGCAGGCTTGTTGCGTTTGTCGGCTTTGTCGGCTCGTTCCGTAATGGACCCGGGCGCTTCTTCGGCGTGGGCTGAATCTTGCTTTGTCGCGAATTGTGCGTTGTTGCGCCGTGGTGCCTCGACCGGGCCATAGCAGGAACGGAGGGATTCATGCAAAAGTCACGTGCAGGCGAGGGCCGTCGCGAGCTTGACGCGGTCTATGAGGTGAGCAAGACGCTGGTGTCGTCGCTGGACGTCGCGCAGACGTTCCGGACGTCGCTGCAGTACTTGTTGCACGCGCTCGACTGGCAGCGTGCCTTCGTCGTGGTGGCGGAACCGGACGGCCAGCTGCACGGGTTGTGCAGCGCCGGGCTGTCGAGCGACGAGCATCGGCGTATCAAGTTCAATCCGGGCGAAGGCATCGTTGGCCGGGTGTACAAGAGCGGCATACCCGCGGTCATTCCGGACGTGCGCGACGAGCCCGTGTTCCTCGACCGCACGGGCAGTGCGGGCAAGCCCGGCGAATTTGGAGACGCGCGCGTGGCGATGCTCGCGACGCCGATCCTCCAGGAGCGCCGCACGCTGGGGGTGCTCACGGCATTTTGCGTCAATCCCGGCGGCGCGCGGATGTTCGCGGGCGATCTGGATCTGATGAAGATCGTCTCGACGCTGATGGGGCAGGCGTTGCTGCTTCATCGCAGCGTGAGCGCGGCGCACGACCGGATGCAGGAAGAGGTGCGGCGCATGCAGAAGGCGATTCGGCCGTTTCAGCCGCTGGACCAGGTGGTGGGCGTATCGGACCCCATGCGCAGGATCTTCGAGCAGGTTCACCAGGTCGCGCCGACGCGGACCACCGTGCTGTTGCGGGGCGAAAGCGGCACCGGCAAGGAGGTGATCGCGCGGGCGATCCACCGGCTCTCGCCGCGCAGCGATCAGGCGTTCGTGTCGGTCAACTGCGCGGCCCTGACGGAGTCGTTGCTGGAAAGCGAGCTGTTCGGCCACGAGAAGGGGGCGTTCACGGGAGCGCAGGGCCAGCGCAAGGGGCGCTTTGAACTCGCGCACGGCGGCACGCTCTTTCTCGACGAGATCGGCGACATTTCGCCGTCGTTCCAGGCGAAGCTGCTACGCGTGCTGCAGGAACGGGAGTTCGAGCGCGTCGGCGGCTCGGCGCCCGTGAAGGTCGACGTGCGACTCATTCTCGCCACCAACCGCAATCTCGAACGCATGGTGAAGGACGGCGAATTTCGCGCCGACCTCTATTACCGCATCAACGTCGTGAGCATCCAGTTGCCGCCGCTTCGCGAACGGCGCGAGGACATCCCGGAGATGGCGCAGTATTTTCTCGATCGCTTCAATCGCGACAACGGACGCTCGCTCTGCTTCAGCCCGGACGCGATGCGCGTGCTGACGAGCTGCTACTGGCCTGGCAACGTGCGCGAGCTGGAGAACTGCGTTGAGCGCACGGCGACGATGACGCATAGCGACGTCATCGACCGTCTCGCTTTTCTTTGCCAGGAAGATCAGTGCCTCACCCGCGTGCTCCATCACATCGAACGCGAAGATGCCGTGCGCCCCGCGCGTCTGGCCGACATCCCGATTCGCGAGATTCCGGGCGCGCCGCCGGCGCACGACGGAGCGGGGTCGCGCGAAGGCGATTCGCCGTATGCGCTGCCCGACGATCTGGAGGACGACCGGCTGGCGGACGGAGCCCTCGATGCCTGCCACCCTGCCGATGCGGAAGGCGGCAAGCCCGAAGGCGAGCGCGAGCGCCTCATCTGGGCGATGGAGCGGTGCGGCTGGGTTCAGGCGAAGGCAGCGCGTCTGCTCAGGATCACGCCGCGGCAAATCGGCTACGCCCTGCACAAGTACGGCATCGAAGTCCGTCGCTTCTGACGGCGGCGCCGCTCTCGGCGCTTGCCCTGTTCCTGTCGACGCCATTGACGCGCTGCCCCGCTTCATTCGCGACGGGGTGGCGCGCCTCCCCGAATCTCCCCACCGTACCCATTCCGCTATTTCGCCGCGCGCGAGTTGGCGGCGACGCGCGAGCCCGTTGTGGGCTTTGTCGCAACAGCGACAGAAAAGCGGCGCGCGTGTTCGATTTGAGCGTTGGCGTGGCCCGACAAATCGCACGACACATCCGCTGAACCCCCTTGGCAAAGGGGTTTCAGCGCGTGGCATGGATCTGGCTTTTATCCCCCCGCGTAGCCACTCCCGGTTGCGAGGAGACGTCCATGCAAGATAGCCCGAATGCCAGCCCGCTGCCCGCTGCCGCCTATATCGGCATCGGGCAGATCAAGCCCTTGGGGGCGGCCATCGAAGTGCCGGTCGCAGGCGGCGGCTGCGGTTCAGAAGGCGGCGCAGGCAAGGCGAGCTGCGGCTCGTCCGGCGGCCCCGACGACATGCCGCCCGAGATCTGGGAAAAGGTCAGGAATCACCCGTGCTATTCCGAAGAAGCGCATCACCATTACGCGCGCATGCATGTGGCGGTCGCGCCGGCCTGCAATATCCAGTGCAACTACTGCAATCGCAAGTACGACTGCTCGAATGAGTCGCGGCCCGGCGTCGTGTCGCAGAAGCTGACGCCCGAACAGGCCGTGAAGAAAGTGGTGGCGGTCGCGAGCGAGATTCCGCAGATGACCGTGCTGGGCATTGCGGGCCCCGGCGATTCGCTGGCCAATCCGAAGAAGACCTTTGACACGTTCCGGATGCTTCAGGAACAGGCTCCCGACATCAAGCTGTGCCTGTCCACCAACGGACTCGCATTGCCGGACCTCGTCGACGAGATCTGCCAGTACAACATCGACCACGTGACTATCACCATCAACATGGTCGATCCCGCTGTCGGCGAAAAGATCTATCCGTGGATATTCTGGGACCACCGCCGCGTGACGGGCTACGAGGCCGCGCGCATCCTGCACGAGCGGCAGATGCAGGGTCTCGAGATGCTGACCGCGCGCGGCGTGCTCACGAAGATCAACTCGGTGCTGATCCCGGGCATCAACGACGAACACCTGATCGAGGTGAACCGCGAGGTGAAGAAGCGCGGCGCGTTCCTGCACAACATCATGCCGCTGATTTCGGAGGCGGAGCACGGCACGCACTTCGGCCTGACCGGCCAGCGCGGCCCGACTGCGCAGGAACTGAAGGCCGTGCAGGACGCGTGCATGGGCGGCGCGAACCTGATGCGGCACTGCCGGCAGTGCCGCGCGGACGCGGTGGGCCTGCTCGGCGAAGACCGCAGCGAGGAGTTCACGCTCGACAAGATCGAGCAGATGGAAGTCGTGTACGACCTCGACCGGCGCCGCGAATATCAGCGCCGCGTCGAAGTCGAGCGCGACGCGCAGCACGCCGCGAAGCAGGAGGCGCTGGCCGCCGCACAGGCGCTCGACGTGGCCGACGACCTGAAGGTGCTGGTCGCCGTCGCAACGAAGGGCGGCGGGCGCGTGAACGAGCATTTCGGGCACGTCCCCGAATTCCAGATCTTCGAGGTGAGCGCAACCGAAGCGATCTTTGTCGGCCACCGCCGCGTGGACCTGTACTGCCAGGGCGGCTATGGCGACGACGAGCAACTGCCGTCGGTCGTGCGTGCGATCAACGATTGCCACGCGGTGCTGGTCGCGAAGATCGGCGCGTGTCCGCGCGACGAGCTATCCCAGGCCGGGATCGAGCCGGTGGACCGGTACGTCGGCGAGTTCATCGAGAAAGCGGCGCTCGCGTGGTTCAACGATTACCGAGGCCGCATCGCCAGCGGCGCGATCGTACACGAGGACCGCGGCGACGCCGCGATCCGGCAGGGCGCGTTCACGGGTTCGGCCGCAGACACGGCTGCATGAGCAGGCGGGCCGCGCGGGCATGCCCGTGGGGCCCGAGTCATCCCGACCATTATTTCAAGGAGTATCCCCATGGCCCTGAAGATCATTGCCTCGACCTGCACCGGCTGCTCGGCATGCGAGCCCGAGTGCCCGAACGTCGCCATCAGCGAGAAAGGCGGGGTATTCACGATCGACCCGAAGAAATGTACGGAGTGCGAAGGACACTTCGACAGCCCGCAGTGCGTGGCGGTGTGCCCGGTGGACGGCTGCATCGTCCAGGCCTGAGTACCGGCGCGAGCCGCGCATTGCGCCTGCGGGCGCTCATCCGACTGCACAACTGGAGAAGATCCGCATCATGCTGCCCAATCTCACCGTCACGGCCGCTGCCGAGAAGTTCATGCGCCGCATCGTGCGCTTTTCCGGGTTGCCGGCCGGCGCTGGTTTTCGTCTGCTTGTGAGTCCCGGCGGCTGTTCGGGATATCACGCCGAATTCAGCGCCGAAGCCGCGCCGCAGCCGGGCGAGCAGACCGTGGAGGTCAACGGCCTGCGCCTTTTCCTGCCGGCGGAGAGCCGCTTGCTGCTCGACGGCGTGACGATCGACGTCGTCGACACACCGACGCAGTCGGGTCTCACGTTCGCGAACCCGAACCAGGCGCCGTGCGCCTGCAGCAGCTCGGGCGCGAGCGAGCAGGGTGTCGCGCGCATCGAGGTGGGCGCGATCGGGCGCGGACGCCCCCCGCTGCCGCCTCGGGCGTCGTGAAGCGGACCGGCACCATGACACAGCGCCTGACGCCCAACGCCGAAGCCATCGACGACGCGCTTGCCGACTTCGCGCAAGCGGCGCTCGGCGGCGGGCTGGCGCCCGAAGCGGCGGAACGGGTCGCCGACGCGGGCCGGCTGCGCGAGCGGCCGGGCGAGGCGCTCGCGCTGCTGGAGCGGGCGCGCGCCGCCGCGCCGGGTCATCCGGTGCCGCTGATCGCGCTGTACCGCTTCTACTTCTATGGCCATCGCCTGGCAGAGGCGCGCGCCGTCGGCGAGGGCGCGCTCTCGATCGTGCGGACGGTGCTCGGCGCAGGCTTCGGTGTCGAGCCGCCGCCGCGCGACGCCGTGCGCTACGACGCAGCCGTGCGGTTCTACCTCTTCACGCTGAAGGGCCTCGCGTATCTGCACATGCGCCTTGGCGAACTGGAGTCGGCGCGCAGGCGGCTCGACGAGTTGCGCCGCCTCGATCCGGAAGACCAGGTCGGCAGCGCCGTGCTGCTGCACGTCCTGGCGCGCCGCGAGGGCGACGTGGACGACGACGGCGCGGGCGCGTCGCCGAGCGCGTATCCGGCGCGCGGCTGGGCGGTGCAGCCATGAACGCGCGCCGCGCCGCGCCGCGTGCGTCGTCCGGAGACATCCCGCCGCTTCACTGGCAAGGCGGGCAGGTCGACTGCCCGGCCTGCGAGCATTGCGCGCTGCGAGCGCTGCCTGAGGAGGCCGGGTGCGAGCCGGGCCATGCCTGCATGCAGGACGCGTACGCGCGGCGCATCGACCGCTTCTTCCGCTGGCACCCCGAGCTGGGCAATGCCCATCTGGATCATCCCTATTTCGAGGTGCGCGCGATCGCCGCGCGCCATGCCGACGTATTCAGGCTGCCCGCGCTGATCGACGATCCCGACGAAACCGTCCGGCTTCAGATCGCGCTGAGGCTGCCTCAGGCACACCTCGCGCGCATGACCGGCGACCCGCACCGCGAGGTGCGGATTCGCGTCGCGCAGCGGCTCGAACCGGCTGCGCTGGCCCGTCTGCGCGCGGACCCCGATTACGGCGTGCGCGAATGGGTGGCGCGCCGCCTGCCTGCGGCACTGCTGCCGCTGATGGCGAGCGACCCGGACCGCGTGGTGAGGATGCGCGTCGCGGAGCGCATCGAAATGCCGGCGCTGCTGCGCATGGCCGACGACGCGGAAGCGGAAGTGAGGCGCGTCGTGGCGGCACGCCTGCCGCCCGCGCTCCTGATGCGCTATTTCCACGACGCCGACTGGCGCGTGCGCTGGGAGGCCGCGCAGCGCGCCCAGCCTCACACGCTGGCGCCGCTTCTATCCGACCCGGACGAAGAGGTGCGCGCAGTCGCCGAACAGCGCAGCGGCGCAAGGCCGCTCGCCAGCACGCCCGGTGGCGCGGCGCAGCCTTTTGCAGGAGCGCGTCATGGGTGACATCAGCCGCGACGACGACGCGATCGAGATCGCCTTCCCGCCGCGCTTCGGCTTCGGCGAACGCGTGATCGCCCGCTCGGTGATCCGCAACGACGGCACTTATACCGGCAAGGATATCGGCGAGGTGCTCGTGAACAGGGGCGACGTCGGCTACGTCGTCAGCATCAACACGTTCCTGCAGCAGTTCTACATCTACGCGGTGGACTTTGTCGAAAGCGGGTGCCGGGTCGGTATGCGCGCCAAGGAACTGTGCACCCTCGACAATCTGCCGGAGGACGTGCTGGCAGGTCTCGGTGAGCGCGCCGCGGCGCTGGGCAAGATCGGGGCGGGCGTGCGCGAGGCGGACGAAGACGCTGGCGACGAAACCGGCGAAAAGGCGGGCGGCGGGACAGGGGAAGCCGCGCCCGCGTGCCATATGGGGGAGGTACCTGAATGAGCATCGAACCCATCCAGCCGGCCTACTCGTGGGGCATGCGAGTCGTCGCGCTGGACGACCTTTGCAACGACGGCAGCTACCCCGGGCGCGGCGACGGCGAGTGTCTGGTGACGGCCGGCGTGCTCGGCGAGATCGTCAATGTGGGGCAGGTGGTCGAGACCGGCGAGCCGGTGTACCTCGTCGAATTCGGCAGGCAGGTGATCGGCTGCACCGAGGACGAGATCGCGCCCGTCCCGGCAGGGCTGCTGCCAGAAGAAGACGAGGTGCGCCCATGACGACGCTCACGACACCAGGCGCCGGCGCTGGCCGCGGCGCACAGGACGCACGCAGGGCCCCGCCGGGACCGCCGGCGCTGGCCGGCGCCGCGCCGGTGGCGGATTTCACGTGGCACCAGATCGGGCGCGCGTTGCGCAACCGGGTGCGCTATCGCTACGTGCACCCGAGGGTCGCGCGCGAGCCGCAAGGGTACAGGATCGAAAGCCCCTGCTGCTCGCGCAACGTGGACGCCGCTGGCGGCGTGATCGATATCGCCTGGCTCGCGCGGGGCGCGGACGGCCTCTGGCGCCTCCATGCGCGCGACCATGCTATGCGCCGCTGGGTGGAGCAGTGCGCGAGCGAGGACCTGCCTGCGCTTCTCGACGTGCTGTGCGTGGACGCAGCGCGCATCTTCTGGCCTTGAAGCGCGAACCATGGAGCTGGCGATGATCTACCTCGACCACAACGCGACCACGCCCCCCGCGCCGGGCGTCGTGCAGGCCATGCTGGCCACGATGACCGACGGCTGGGCCAACGCCTCGTCGCAGCATCCGCTCGGGCAGCAGGCAAAGCGCGCGCTCGCGGCGGCTCGGGCGAGCGTCGCGCGCGCGCTGGGCTGCAAGCCGTCCGAGGCGATCTTCACGAGCGGCGCAACCGAAGCCAACCATCTCGCCGTGCTCGGCCTGCATGCGGCCGCGCGGGAGGCAGGCCGTCCCCGTATCGTATTCAGCGCGGTCGAGCATGCGGGGCACCTCGCGCTCGCGCGGGTGCTGGCCGCCCAGGGCGTGCCGGTGGATTTCATCGGCGTGCGCGCGGACGGCATGCTCGACCTCGACGAGGCGGCGCGCCTGATCGGCGCGGATGTCGGGCTCGTTTCGCTGATGGCGGCGAACAACGAGACGGGCGTGCTGATGCCGGTGGCCGACGTGCGCGCGCTCGCGCATGCGGTCGGCGCGCGGATGCACGTCGATGCGACGCAGTTCATCGGCAAGGCGCCGTTCGACTTCGCGGCGCTCGGCGTCGAGGCCGTTTCGCTCTCGGCGCACAAGCTGCGCGGGCCGAAGGGCATCGGCGCATTGCTGCTGCGCCAGGGCGTGGCGCTGCGGCCGCAGATGCAGGGCAGCCAGGAGCGGCACCGCCGCGGCGGCACCGAGAACCTGCCCGCCATCGTGGGTTTCGCAGCGGCGCTCGACGCGCTCGGCGACGTCGAAGCAAAGGCGGCGCGCGTCGCGCATCTGCGCGATGCGCTCGAAGCGGGGCTGCAACGGGCGCTGCCCGGCGTGCGCGTGTTCGGCGCCGGCGCCCCGCGCGTGGGCTGCACCAGTTACCTGCGGTTCGGGCAGTTGCCCGCGGAGGTCGTGCTTCAGCGTCTCGAACAACTGGGCGTGTGCGCGTCGTCCGGCGCGGCCTGCTCGTCGGGAGGCAGCGAGCCTTCACATGTGCTCGCCGCGATGGGCGTGCCGCGCGACGACGCACTCGCCGCCGTTCGCCTCTCGCTCGGCGAAGCGACCACGGCGCGCGACATCGAATACCTGCTGGCGACGTTGCCGCCTTTGCTCGCCCCGCTTCTCGAAAACGATGCCGCCCACGCGGCCTGAATTTCCACACGAACCCAGGAGCTTCCGTCGTGAAAGTCATGATCCGCAAGGACAGCAAAGGCACATTGAGCGCCTATGTGCCCAAGAAGGACCTCGAAGAGCCGATCGTCTCGATCGCGCGTCCGCAGATGTGGGGCGGGCTCGTCACGCTCGCGAACGGCTGGCGGCTGGAGTTGCCCGAGATGGCGGCGGACACCGCGCTGCCGATCACCGTGGAGGCCCGCCGCGTGGCGGGCGGGGAGGACTGACATGGCGCTCGCTGCCGATCAGGTCGATGTCATGACCGAGTTGATTCGCACCTCGCCAACGCTGCCCGACGCGGCAGCGAGCTGGCGCAGGCGCTATCCGGGCGTGCGCGTCATGCGCATCAGCGCCGTTGAAATGCGCGATGAAACGCCGGTGTTCGAATTTGCCGGGCGACGCGTCTATTTCGCGACGTCGGAAGGGATGTGCGTTTCCGTGACGGCGCAGGCGAGCGAGGCCGACATGGTGATCTTCACCGAAGACGGGGCCCCTCATGGAGATCGATGAGATCGCGTTGAGCGAGCCGGCCTGCGGTGCGCGCGAGATCGAGCTCGTCCAGGCCGTGCTGCAATCCTCGCGCTGGAGCGATGGGCCAATGCTCGATTCGTTCGAGACCGCGTTCGCGGGCTGGAGCGGACGCGCTCATGCGGTCGCCGTGGCGAGCGGCACGCTCGGCACGTGGATAGCGCTGCGCGCGCTCGGCATCGGTGCAGGCGACGAAGTGATCTGCGCATCGCACACGTGGCACCAGGTTGCGCAGGCGATCACGCTGGCCGGCGCGACGCCGGTGTTCGCCGACATCGACTACTGGAGCGGCTGCCTGGACGCCGCGAAGGCGCAGCAGAAGATCGGCCCGCGCACGCGCGCGATCCTCGCGGGCAACACCAACGGGCATCCGGCGGCCTGGGGACCGCTGCGCGAACTGGCCGATGCGCACGGTCTGCGGCTGATCGAGGACAGCACCGAAGCGCTCGGCTCGCGTTACAGGGGGCGCAGCGTCGGGTCGTTCGGCGACGTCTCGGTGTTCGACTTCTCGGCCCCCTCGGCCTTGTGCGCGGGGGAAGGCGGGATGATCGTCACCGACGACGATAGCCTCGCCTACGAGTTGCGCTACCTGCGCAAACGCCGGATCGCGGATCGCGAGTCGGTTTCGGTGGGCGCGCGCGTGCCGCTGCAGGCGGGCATGAGCGAGCTGACGGCCGCGCTCGGCCTGGCGCAGATGGTAGGGCTCGACGAGCGGCTCACGCAGCGCAAGCAGGTGGAGGCCTGGTATCACGAAGCGATGCAGAGCTTCGAGGGCATCAAGCCGCCGTATCTTGCGGAGGACGTCGAGGAAGTGCACTGGATGCTCTACGTCGTGCATCTCGGTAAGCGTTTCACCCAGAGCGCGCGCGCACAGATGATCGACGACCTGAAGGCTTGCGGCATCGAAACGGCGGCCTACAGCCATCCGCTACACGAGCAGTTCCACTACATGAGCGCCGCCGACGCGATCGGGCGCAGGCGCGGCTCGCTACCCGACACGGAGCGCATCGGCGACCGGGCGCTCGCGTTGCCGCTGCACACGCAGCTCGACGCGGACCAGGTCAGGTACATCGTCAAGACATTGAAGGACACCGCGACCAACGTCGGCGCGGGGGCCGCCATTTATCTCTGAGGTATCCGATTCATGAGCCTTTCTCCGGCTTCCATCGACAGCATCGCGCGCCAGATCGGCAGCGGCAGCGTCATTCCCTATCTCGGCCCGGGCATGCTCGCGCTTTGCCCCGAGGCCCGCGTGCCGACGACGCCCGACGCGCTCGCGCAGATCATGACCGCGAAGGTGAGCGTGCCGCACAAGATCCGCAACCGGCTTACGCAGGCCGCCCAGTTCATCGAGAACTTCAAGCACCGCAAGTCGGTGGTGAGCATCATGAACGAAGCGTTCGGCACGGTGCCGACGCCGTCGGCGTTGCACCGGGCGCTAGCCACGAGCGGCGCGGGTCTGTACGTCGACTGCTGGTACGACGACACGTTCGCCACGGCGCTGGAGCATGCGCGTGCCGCCGGTCAGTGGGCGCAGGTGCAGGGGCTTTCGCAGTCGGAGCACTTCGGGCAGTGGTTCGGCGCCTACGACGCAACGGGCGTGCCGCTCGACGACGTGCCCGCGGCAGGGGCGCTGCTCTACAAGCCGATCGGCGCCCACGCTCCGGCGGCCAACTATCTCGTGTCGGACAGCGACTATGTAGAGGTCCTGACCGAAATCGACATCCAGACGCCGATTCCACCGGCCGTGCAGACCTGGCGCAGCGGGCGCAGCTTTCTCTTTCTCGGTTGCCGCTTCGACGACCAGCTCGCGCGCAGCTTCGCCCGCCAGATCATGAAGCGTTCGTCGGACACGCACTGGGCGGTGCTGCCCGACGAGCCGACCCGCATGGAAGCGCGCTTCCTCCAGGAACTGCGAATCACCCGCATCCCCATGCCGCTCGCGACGTTCGCCGAAGCGCTCGTGGGCGCGCTGCAACCCGCGTTGGCGGCCTGACGCGGTATTCGTTTCCATTGTTGTTTTCACAACCGATACAACCTTCATCGCTACAACGAACATCATGACGACACTGACCATACTGCCTTCGGGCAAGACCTATGACGTGACGGCCGGCATCACGCTGCTGAAAGCGCTGCTCGATGCGGGAGAGCACGTCGCGCACAAGTGCGACGGCAAGGCCGAATGCGGCTCGTGCCACCTGTTCGTTCAGGAAGGGCGCAAGAGCCTGTCGAAGATCCAGCGGCTGGAGAACGAAAAGCTCGATACGATCGTCGGCGTGGGGTCGAAGTCTCGCCTTGCCTGCCAGGCGGTGCTGGGCGAGGACCCCGTGACCGTCGAACTGCTCAGCTTCGTGTGACGGAGCATCGGCGATGGCAGCCGCCGAAGTTCCGCCGATCGATGTCGCCATCGTCGGCGCGGGGCTGTGCGGGCTTGCGCGCGCTGCATGCACGGGCGCGGTCGAAGCGGCCGGCGTGCACGCCGGCACCCGCCGCGTCGCGGGCGGCTCGGCTCGCCTCGTGGAGGCGCTGTCCGGCGCGCTTCCTGCGGAATCTGTCCTGACGGGGTACGCGTTGCGTCTGCTCCGGGATCGCGGGGCATGGTTCGAACTGCACCTCGCGCATGAGGGGCGGGCAAGCGGGCGCGCTGGGCGGCTTCGTGGCGCTGGACGCATCGCCGCGCGCACTTCGAACGCGGGATGCCGTTGCCGATCGAGAGCCAGCTGGTGCAGCTGTACGGCCCGCAAGCGCCAGCGCCAGGGGCGCTGTTCCGGATGACGATGCGAACGGCCGCGCGACGGCTGGCCGGGCCGCTCCCGCTCAGCGCCTGCCCAGCAGCTTGTTGCGCTCGCTCGCCGTGTAGTTGCCCAGATGCCCCTCGCGCGCGGCCTGCCTGCGCGCCGACGCGATGATCGCCTTGCTGCGCCCCGGGGGCGCCGGCGCGCAGACCTGCTTGTCGAGCGACGCGCTGCCGCAGCGCGGGCAGACGGGTGTGGCGCCGGCCCGCACCAGCGTTTCGAACTGCAACTGGCAGTCCTGGCATCGAAAGTCATAAAGCGGCATGGCGCGGCTCCTGTTCAATCGGATGAGACGGAGCAGTCGTCCGTCGTGGCGGCGCACCCTTCCAGCGATCGCGGCGCGTGGCTGCTGGCGGCTTCGTGGCCAAGCCCGATCCATGCATGCACGCGCTTCGTCTCGAAGCCGACCATGCGCGTCTCGCCGGCCTGCATCAGCGGCCGGCGGATCAGCAGCGGCTGCGCGAGCAGCAGCGCGAGCGCGCGGCCGGCGCTCAGCGACTCCGGAAGGATCCGGCCAGACCTGATATCGGGCGCCGCGCGGTTGAACCACTCGGGCACCGGCAACGGTTCGAGGAACGCGAACAACGTTTTCGGCGTCCAGCGCCACTGCAGCAGGTTGCGCACTTCCAGCGTGTGGCCCGCCGAAACGAGCAGCGCCTTCTGTTTCGCGTTGCCGGCGCAACCGGGCTTTTCGTAGAACGTGATGTGAGTCATCGCGCGAAGGTCTCGCAGGAGCGCAGCAGTCGAAAGGATGACAGGGTATTCATGTCCGTCATGCGGCCTTGTCCGCGAAGACATCGGCCTCGATTGCAGGCCGCCCGGCATCCGCGCAGTGCGAGTCGGCGCCGGGCGATCCCTGTTTCGCGTTGCCGAGCCGGCGCACCGTGCGCAGCAGCTCGAAGCCGCGATCCGCGGCCATGTCGAATGCGTTGCGCCCGTCCGGCGCGGACGGTCCTTCGCTCGCGCCGAGCGACAGCAGCAGCTGCATCACTTCCACGCGGCCGCTGGCGGCGGCCTGCATCAGGCAGGTGATGTCGTTGTCGTTCGCGTGATCGATTTCGATGCCGGCTTCGACGAGCCGCAGGATAGGCGCGGGCGCGCCTCCGAGGCATGCGTACCAGAGCGCGTGGTTACCCTCGTCGTCGAGTGCGGCGATGCGCGCGCCCTCGTCCAGCAGCGTCGCGACCACGCGGTCTTCGCCATGCAGCGACGCCAGCATCAACGGCGTGATGCCGTCGATGCCGCGCGAATGGATGTCCGGGAAGTCGTGGCTCGATAGCCAGGTCGCGAGCGCGGCGGACCTGCCGTTTCGCAAAGCCGTGTCGGCGCGCGGCGCGGCGCGGCGGCTCGCGCTTTCGCGCACGACGGGGACGGTCTTGGTGTGCAGTGACATGGCCACGCTCCGGCTCGAATGGTGGACGGGGTGGGCGCGTCGTGGCGCGGCACGATCCGCTGCGCCACGACGCGCGTCGGAACAAGCCTCAAACGGGCCGGTTCTCGTTGGGGTTGCGCACCGGGCCCATCAGTTCGAGCCCTTCCGCATAGGTCATCGTGTCGAAGGTCACGTCGAAGCGGATCGCGGCGTCGGCAACCGCGTCGAGCTTGCCGGCGGTGTCCTTCTTCTTCAGATCGTTCTTCTCCAGGTAGAGCAACTCGAGCATCTCGTTGTAGACCGTCGACTCGAGAATCGGCAGCACGTAGAACATCGCCCCCTTGTACGGCACCTGGTAGCGCTTGCTCAGATCGATGTTGTCGCAGAAAAGGAAGTACTTGCCGCCAGCCGAGAGCGACTCCCCGAGCACTTCGGCCACGTCCTTCAGGTACTCGAAGCTCAGCAGCCACCCGGCGAAGAACGGCAGATGCGGCTCGCCGACGGTCGCGACTGCCATCACCTGCTCGCAGGAAAGTTCGGGCGGGCGCGCCTCGTCGGCGAGCTTCGGCGCAAAGCGCAGTGCGAGCTCGCCACGAAAACCGACCCTGCCGAACGTATTCGTGAGCCCCTTGAATACCGGGTTGAGCAGGCGGCCTTCGTGCTCGAGATGCGCGAAGGCGGTGTCGTCGAGTTCCTTGCGTGTGAGGGTGTCGGTCATGACGGGTTCCTTGGTTTCATGGCATCGGGATACGGCTGCATCGCGCAACGCCGGGTCGCGCTTCGTCGGGGAAAACACGTGAGTTCAACTACCGTTGTTGCGCATCCAGTCAGCAATCCTGAAAAATGCCTGCATCAGCATGTCGCGCAGCGCCGCATCGGTGCGGGTTTCATCCAGCGCCGCGCGCATGCAGTCGAGCCACGCATCGCGTTCGGCGGCGCCGATCGGAAACGCCGCATGGCGCATGCGCAGCCGCGGGTGGCCGCGTTCGGCCGAATAGTGCTTCGGGCCGCCGAGCCATTCGCACAGGTAGCGGACCAGCACCGCCTTCACCGGCGCGAGGTCGGGACCGTGCATCGCGCGAATGACGCGCGCTTCGGGCCGCGCGTCCATCTGCCGGTAGAACGCGTCGACGATGCGCGTCACCGCGGGCTCTCCGCCGATGGACTCGAAATGGCCCGAGGCGGGGCGGGCGTCGGCAACAGGAATCGGGAGCGGGTTCATGGGCGCTTGCCACGCAACAACCGTACCAACGGCTAGTTCGTCGAATGCGCGGTGGTTACGGCACGAATGTGTGGCGGGGTTGGCGCGGCTTCGGTGTTGTTTGCGACGAAACGCGCGCGCTTTGTCGGGAAGCCGACACCGCGGACGTTCGCCGCCCCGATTGCGGGAATTGAGCTGCAAGCCCCGTTAGACGGTGGATTGCGAGGATTGTGGACGACATGGCACGAATGCTGCACAGGAGCGGTCCGCGCGGACACACTCCGGCCGATGCGTGACTCGACAGAAGAAGACCATACGGACACCGCAGGCTGAGGACATGGTCGCGGCTTTGCAGCCTTGATATGCAACCCTGCTTTCAATTCTTTTCCTGAACTGGAGAACGTCAATGTCTCAACTTCGGCAAATCGCCTTTTACGGTAAAGGCGGCATCGGCAAGTCCACGACGTCGCAGAACACGCTCGCGGCGCTTACCGATCTCGGTCAGAAGATCCTCATCGTCGGCTGTGACCCGAAGGCCGACTCGACCCGCCTGATCCTGCACGCGAAGGCGCAGGACACGATCCTCTCGCTCGCGGCGGAGGCCGGCTCGGTCGAGGACCTCGAACTCGAGGACGTGATGAAGATCGGCTACAAGGACATCCGCTGCGTCGAGTCGGGCGGCCCGGAACCGGGCGTCGGCTGCGCAGGCCGCGGCGTGATCACGTCGATCAACTTCCTCGAAGAGAACGGCGCCTACGACGGTGTCGACTACGTCTCGTACGACGTGCTCGGCGACGTGGTGTGCGGCGGCTTTGCCATGCCGATCCGCGAAAACAAGGCGCAGGAGATCTACATCGTGATGTCCGGCGAGATGATGGCGATGTACGCGGCCAACAACATCTCGAAGGGCATTCTCAAGTACGCGAACAGCGGCGGCGTGCGCCTTGGCGGCCTCATCTGCAACGAGCGTCAGACCGACAAGGAGCTCGAGCTGGCCGAAGCGCTGGCTGGCATGCTCGGCTCGAAGCTGATTCACTTCGTGCCGCGCGACAACATCGTGCAGCACGCGGAACTGCGCCGCATGACGGTGATCGAGTTCGCCCCGGAGTCGAACCAGGCGAACGAATACCGCCAGCTGGCGAGCAAGATCCACAACAACGCCGGCAACGGCACGATCCCGACGCCGATCACGATGGACCAGCTCGAAGACCTGCTGATGGAGCACGGCATCATGCAGCAGATCGACGAATCGCAGGTCGGCAAGTCGGCTGCGGAGCTGACCGCCTGAATACGCGCTGAAGGGCTGGCCCGCGCGCGCCGCGAGATGCGTGCGGGCCCGCCGCAGCGAAGCACAATCCTCACCTATGGAGCATTCCATGACCGCCACGGTTGAAGAGCGCAAGGCCGCGAACAAGGCCCTGATCGATGAAGTGCTAAAGGCCTATCCCGAGAAAATGGCCAAGCGGCGCGCCAAGCATTTGGGCACCTTCGAGGAAGGCAAGCCCGACTGTGGCGTGAAATCCAACATCAAGTCGCTGCCTGGCGTGATGACGATTCGCGGCTGCGCCTATGCGGGCTCGAAGGGCGTTGTCTGGGGGCCGATCAAGGACATGATCCACATCAGCCACGGCCCGGTCGGCTGTGGCCAGTACTCGTGGGCGGCCCGTCGAAACTATTACATCGGCACCACCGGGATCGACACGTTCGTCACGATGCAGTTCACGTCGGACTTCCAGGAAAAGGACATCGTGTTCGGCGGCGACAAGAAGCTCGACAAGATCATCGACGAGATTCAGGAGCTGTTCCCGCTGAACAGGGGCATCTCGATCCAGAGCGAGTGTCCGATCGGCCTGATCGGCGACGACATCGAGGCCGTGTCGAAGAAGAAAAGCCAGCAGTACGAAGGGCATACGATCGTGCCCGTGCGCTGCGAGGGTTTTCGCGGCGTGAGCCAGTCGCTCGGCCACCACCTCGCGAACGACGCGATCCGCGACTGGGTGTTCGACAAGACCGAGCCGACGAAGCGTCCCGAGTTCGAATCGACGCCCTACGACGTCGCGATCATCGGCGACTACAACATCGGCGGCGACGCGTGGTCGAGCCGCATCCTGCTGGAGGAAATCGGCCTGCGCGTGATCGCGCAATGGTCGGGCGACGGCTCGCTCGCGGAGCTGGAGAACACCCCCAGGGCGAAGCTCAACGTGCTGCACTGCTATCGCTCGATGAACTACATCAGCCGCCACATGGAAGAGAAGTACGGGATTCCATGGGTCGAATACAACTTCTTCGGCCCGACGATGATCGAGAAAAGCTTGCGCGAGATCGCGAGCCACTTCGACGACACGATCAAGGCGAACGCCGAGCGCGTAATCGCGAAGTATCGTCCGCTCACGGAAGCCGTGATCGCGAAGTACAAGCCGCGCCTGCAGGGCAAGAAGGTGATGCTGTTCGTGGGCGGCCTGCGCCCGCGCCACGTGATCGGCGCCTACGAGGATCTGGGCATGGACGTGGTGGGCACCGGCTACGAATTCGGCCACAACGACGACTATCAGCGCACAACGCACTACGTGAAGGACGGCACGCTGATCTACGACGACGTGACCGGCTACGAGTTCGAGAAGTTCGTCGAGCAGGTGCAGCCGGACCTCGTCGGTTCGGGCATCAAGGAGAAGTACGTGTTCCAGAAGATGGGCGTGCCGTTCCGCCAGATGCATAGCTGGGACTATTCCGGCCCGTATCACGGCTATGACGGCTTCGCGATCTTCGCGCGCGACATGGACATGGCGATCTCGAGCCCGGTGTGGGGTCTCGCGAAAGCGCCGTGGAAGAAGGCTGCCTGAGTGCAGCGGGCCGGCGGTCGCGCCAGGGTGCCGACCGCCGGCTGTACAGACTACCGATTCAGGAGCAAGTCATGCCCCAATCCGCCGACAAGATTCTCGATCACGAGCTACTGTTCCGCGAGCCGGAATACCAGGCGCTCTTTCAAAACAAGAAGGACAACTTCGAGTTCAATCATTCCGATGATGCTGTCAAGCAGATCGTCGAATGGACGAAGACCGAGGACTACAGGCAGAAAAACTTCGCCCGCGACTCTCTTGCCGTGAATCCGGCGAAGGCGTGTCAGCCGCTCGGCGCCGTATATGTCGCGAACGGCTTTCACAAGACGCTGTCGTTCGTGCACGGCTCGCAGGGCTGCGTCGCGTACTACCGCTCACATTTCTCGCGGCATTTCAAGGAGCCCACTTCATGCGTGAGCTCGTCGATGACCGAGGACGCCGCGGTGTTCGGCGGCATGAACAACATGATCGACGGCCTCGCGAACGCGTACAACCTGTACAAGCCCGAAATGATCGCCGTGTCGACGACATGCATGGCCGAGGTGATCGGCGACGACCTCGACGCGTTCATCAAGAACAGCAAGCAGAAGGGCAGCGTGCCGGAAGACTATGACGTCCCGTTCGCGCACACGCCCGCGTTCGTCGGCAGCCACGTGACCGGCTACGACAACGCGCTGCTCGGCATTCTCAAGCACTTCTGGGACGGCAAGGCGGGCGCGACGGCGCCGCTCGCGCGCGTGCCGGACGAGAGCGTGAACTTCATCGGCGGCTTCGACGGTTTCGTGGTCGGCAACATGAAGGAAATTCGCCGGATTTTCGATCTGTTTGGCGTGACGGTCAATATCCTCTGCGACCCGTCCGAGACGTGGAACACGCCAACCGACGGCGAGTTCCGGATGTACGAAGGCGGCACGACCAAGGAAGAGGTCGAGCGTGCGCTCAACGCGAAAGCGACCTTCGTGTTCCAGGAATATTGCAGCGAGAAGACCAGCAAGTTCATCGCCGAGCACGGCCAGGAAGTCGTGGTGCTGAATGCGCCCGTCGGCGTGGCCGGCACGGACCGCTTCCTCATGGAAATCTCGCGTGTGACCGGCAAGCCGATTCCGGCTGAGCTCGAAAAGGAGCGCGGCCAGCTCGTCGATGCGATGGCCGACAGCCAGGCGCACCTGCATGGCAAGCGTTTCGCCCTGTACGGCGACCCGGACCAGATGCTCGGCTACACACAGTTCCTGCTCGAACTCGGCGCGGAGCCGGTGCACGTGCTCGCGACCAACGGCAACGAGGAATGGGCGACGAAGGTGCGCGCGCTGTTCGATGCCTCGCCGTACGGCGCGGGCTGCAAGGCGTATCCGAAGCGCGATCTCTGGCATATGCGCTCGCTGCTCTTCACGGAGCCGGTGGACTTCCTGATCGGCAACACGTACGGCAAGTATCTGGAGCGCGATACGAAGACGCCGCTGATCCGCATGGTGTTCCCGATCTTCGACCGCCACCACTACCACCGGTATCCGACGTGGGGCTACGACGGCGCGCTGCGCGTGCTGGTGATGCTGCTCGACGAGTTCTTCGAGACGCTCGACGCGAACACGATCATGCCCGCCAAGACGGACTACAGCTACGACATCATCCGCTGATCGGAGCGCCGCCATGGCAGAGCCGGTGCTGGTAAAACTCACCCAGGACGGCCGCAAGGTCGAAGTGATCGATGGCTGGGTCTGCCTCGCGGGGGCGCGCGAGGCGGATCACGTGATACCGCTCGTCGATCATCCGAACCGGCAGGCGATTGCGCGTGCGGCGCCTGGCGCCACGCACATGGCCGGGCGGCTGCCGCTCACGCACGAGCAGGCCGCCATCGTGCAGGGGGCGATGGCGGCGGCCCGGCGGGAATTCGACGCGAGCCCGGCCGGCATCGCGCAGCGCATCCGGCTCGCGGTGTGGGCGAAAACTGCCGCCGAGGGGGCCGAGTAACGGCTGCGTCATCGCCGCGTAGTTGACCGTAGTGGCCGGGGAGCAATCGAGTAGCAAGGCAGTGTCGCGGCGGTTGTCGTGAACCGGCCAGGGGAGGGCGAGTCGTGATTTACGTGTTGGAACTGTCGGCAAGCGGAGCGCCGAGGGCGTGGTTCGCCTACGATGAGGCCGATTTCGGGCGCAAGGTTGCGGCGTCCGATCCGCTCGGCCCCGAGGCCGTCTATGACGTATCGACGCCGCGCGAGTTGCTCGCGTTCAGCGGGCCGTCGCCAGACGCCGATGTGCGGGCGCGGTTTCCGTCGATCTGCGCGCTCGGCGACACGCATGGCTGGGACGCGCCGCTCTTTCGCGCGGACTATCTGCTCGAGCGAGGCGTGTGCCAGATCGAGCCCGTCACGCAGCGCGATGCATCGGAGGCGGCACTGAAGGCGCGCGGCGACTGCCTTGTCTACTGGAGCGACCGCGACGCCATCGGCGCATTCGAAGGCGCCGATCCGCGGCTCGCGGGCGACGCAAACGGGCGCGCGCGGCGAGCGCTTTACGAGCAGTTGGTGGCGCTGGAAGTGCTTGCGGACGACAACTGACACACGGGGCATCCATCGACCGATGCCCGTCTGTCTGCGTGCGCAGCGCGCGACGCGCGGGTCTCTCATATCCATTGCCGATCGCGGAGCCGGCCAATGCATACAGGCTTTGATACGCGGGGCAGGTTCGAGCACCTGTCCCGGGCGAAGGTGTGCGCGCCGATCTCGTGTTTCGCGCGCATATGTGAGGGCGCCCGGTGAGCTGGGGACAAGATCTGATCCGCCACGCGCTATGGGCTGCGCAGACCGAAGCGGCGACGCCGGGTGTCGCGGAGCAGGCGCAGATGGTGACGGCGGTGCAGATGAACTCGATCGAGCGTCTGAGCGCGCAGCAGCGCGGCCAGGTGTTGTGCCGCGCGCTGATGGCGCCGTATCCGGTGGGCTTCTTCCAGGCCTTGCGCGCGTGCGCCGGACTCAGGCGGCTGCTGCCCGAGTTGAACGCGCTGTTCGGTGTGCCGCTGATCTCTGATTCGGCGGAAGCCGACGACGCAGGCGAGCACCAGTTGCGCGTACTGGCCGAAACAGCGCGGCGCGGTGCGCCGCTTGCGGTGCGCGTGGCGGCGCTGCTGCACAAGACCGGCATGGGCGCCACGCCGCCGGAGTACTGGCCGAGCCATCCGGGCCACGAGCTTCGCGGGGCGCGGATGCTGGCGGCGCTGGCGCAGCGCATCGCACTACCGGACGACGCGCTCGATCTTGCCGCACTGGCGATAGCCGACGCCGACCGCGTGCATCGCGCGAGCGACCTGCGCGCGGGCGCCGTCGCCGCGCTGCTGGAACGCACCTGCGCGGACAGCCGGCCCGAACGCTTCGAGCAACTGCTGCTCGTCTGCGCCTGCGATTACGCCGCGTACCCCGGACATCGGGGCGCCGGTTATGTCGCGGCGCAGCGTCTGCGCCGTGCGCTCGCCGCGTATCGATCGGTACAGGAAGCCGCCGACCCGGTGGCGCTGCTCGACGCGCGGGCGTCGGCCATCGCGCGGTCGGTGCCAGGCTCGCGCTGGCATGACGCGGAATGAGCGGGCTTGCGGCGCGCGCTGTCGCGTTTGCGTCGCGGGGCAATGTCGCAATTCATTCAAACCGCCCAAAACGCGTGCCGATGACGACAATCGGCGGCATGGCGAAGCGGCCCGGCACCGCTTCGCGCGGGTTGGCGCCGTGGTACGGAACTTGCCAGTCCTCGTGTACACCACATCGTCAGGAGCTTGCCATGTCAGCCTCGCTCAAGGCCAAGATCGCCGAAGTGTTCGACGAACCCGGTTGCGAGAAGAACCAGGGCAAAAGCGAGAAGGCGCGCAAGAAGGGCTGCACGAAGCAGCTTTCGCCGGGCGCCGCAGCGGGTGGCTGCGCGTTCGACGGCGCGAAGATCGCGCTGCAGCCCGTTGTCGACGTCGCGCATCTCGTGCACGGGCCCATCGCATGCGAAGGCAATTCGTGGGACAACCGCCATGCCGCGTCGTCGGGCTCGACGCTCTACCGCACCGGCTTCACCACCGACATCAACGAGCTCGACGTCGTCTACGGCGGCGAGAAGCGGCTCTTCCGGAGCGTGCGCGAAATCGTCGAGAAATACGATCCACCCGCCGTGTTCGTCTACCAGACCTGCGTGACCGCGCTGATCGGCGACGACATCGAGGCAGTCTGCAAGCGCGCGTCGGAAAAGTTCGGCAAGCCGGTGATTCCGGTGAACGCGCCTGGCTTCGCGGGGCCGAAGAACCTCGGCAACAAGCTCGGGGGCGAGGCTCTTCTCGATTACGTGATCGGCACGCGCGAGCCGGAATACACGACGCTGTACGACATCAACATCATCGGCGAATACAACCTGTCGGGCGAACTGTGGCAGACGAAGCCGCTGCTCGACGCGCTCGGCATCCGTGTGCTGTCGTGCATCTCGGGTGATGGCCGCTACAACGAGATTGCCAGCTCGCACCGCGCAAAGGTCAACATGATGGTGTGCTCGAAGTCGATGATCAACATCGCGACGAAGATGCAGCAGCGCTACGGCATTCCGTATTTCGAAGGCTCGTTCTACGGGATCGGCGACATGAGCGACACGCTGCGCCAGATCGCGAAGCTGCTGGTGGAGCAGGGCGCGCCCGTCGACCTGATCGGGCGCACCGAGCGCCTCATCGAAGCGGAGGAGGCGCGCGCGTGGGCGCGGATCGCGCGCTACCGCGAGCGCCTCCAGGGCAAGCGTGTGCTGCTGATCACCGGCGGCGTGAAGTCGTGGTCGGTGGTGGCGGCGCTGCAGGAGGCGGGGCTCGAGATCGTCGGCACCAGCGTGAAAAAGAGCACGAAGGAAGACAAGGAGAAGATCAAGGAGATCATGGGCAACGACGCGCACATGATCGACGACATGACACCGCGCGAGATGTACAACATGCTGCGCGACGCGAAGGCAGACATCATGCTCTCCGGCGGACGCTCGCAATTCGTCGCGCTCAAGGCGCGCATGCCCTGGCTCGATATCAACCAGGAGCGCCATCACCCGTATGGCGGGTATGAAGGCATCGTCGAACTCGTGCACGAGATCGACCGCGCGATCCACAATCCCGTGTGGCAGCAGGTGCGCATTCCGGCGCCGTGGGGCGACGACGGCGAGACGCTCGGCGCGGTGCCCGGGGCAACGCGGACGCAGGCGCCGGCCGCGTCGCCGTTCGCCGGCGTGCGCGCGTGGGCGATGGGTATCGAGCCGGGCGTAGCGGCCTGATTGCGGCGGGGAGAGCGAACATCATGGCCGTCGTCGTCGAATCGAAGAAAGCCTGTGCGGTCAATCCGCTCAAGATGAGCCAGCCGCTTGGCGCGAGCTACGCGTTCATGGGGCTCGACGCCTGCATGCCGGTGATGCACGGCTCGCAGGGCTGCACGTCGTTCGGTCTCGTGCTGCTGGTGCGCCATTTCAAGGAGGCGATCCCGCTGCAGACCACCGCGATGAACGAGGTCACCACCATTCTCGGCGGCTACGAGAACATTGAGACGGCGCTGCTGAACATCCGCAAGCGTGCGGCGCCGAAGATCATCGCGATCTGCTCGACGGGGCTCACCGAAACGAAAGGCGACGACGTCGAGGGCTATCTCGCGATGGTGCGCAAGCGCAAGCCGGAACTCGACGACACCGCGCTCGTGTACGTCTCCACGCCGGATTACATCGGCGGCTTCGAGGACGGCTACCGGCACGCGGTCACCGCGATCGTGAAGGCGCTGGTCAAGCCGCTGCCGACCGTCGCCCGGCAGATCACGCTGCTGCTGGGCAGCCACCTCTCGCCGGGCGACATCGACGAGCTGCGCGAGATCGTCGGCGCGTTCGGGCTAGACGTGATCGTGCTGCCAGACTTGTCGGGCTCGCTCGACGGCCACATCGCGCCGGACTGGCGCGGCACGACGCTCGGCGGCACGACGCTCGACCAGATCCGCGCGGCAGGCGCTTCGGCTTTCACGATCGGCGTGGGCGAGCAGACCCGCGAAGGCGCGCAGGCGCTGGCGGCGCTCGCCGGCATGCCGTTCGAGATCTTCGAGCGGCTCACCGGGCTGGAGCCCAACGACCGGCTGCTGCAGCGCCTCGCGCAGCTCTCGGGCCGGCCTGTGCCCGCGAAGTACCGCCGGCAGCGCAGCCAGTTGCTCGACGCGATGCTCGACGGCCACTTCTACACGGGCGGCATCAAGGTGGCGCTCGGCGCCGAGCCGGACCTGCTGCTCGCGCTCGGCGCACTGCTGCACGAAATGGGCGCCGAACTCCCGGTCTGCGTCAGCACGACCGCATCGCCTTCGCACGCGCTGCTGCCCGCGAGCGAGGTCGTGCTGGGCGATCTCGAAGACATGGAGCGGGCCGCGGGCGCGTGCGATCTGCTCATCACGCACTCGCACGGCCGGCAGATGGCCGCCCGCCTGGGCAAGCCGCTCATGCGCGTGGGTTTTCCGGTGTTCGACCGCGTCGGCAACGCGCATCGCTGTCAGGTCGGCTATCGCGGCACGATGAACCTGATCTTCGAGATCGCGAATCTGATGATCGAGCGGATTGCGCACCGCCATCCGGGCGACTGGCCGCTGCCGCAGTCGTCCGTTGATCTGGCCGCGCGCGATCCGGCGCGCGAGGTGAAGATTCCGGTCGTCGCGGCCGATACGTGAACCCCACAAGGAACCCCACAATGAAAATCGCATTCGCGACCCAGGACAAGGTGCATGTCGACGCACACTTCGGCTGGGCGAAAAGCATCGTTACGTACGACGTGACGGCCGATGGCCACACGTTCGTCGCGTCGTTCGACTTCGGCGGCAAGCTCGAGGAGGACGGCGACGAGGACAAGCTCGCGCCCAAGCTCGAAGCCATCCGGGACTGCGCGATCCTGTACGTGGCCGCGATAGGCGGCTCGGGCGCGGCGCGCGTGGTCGCGCTGAAGATCCATCCGATCAAGGTGCCGCAGCCGGAGCCGATCGAGGAAATTCTCGTGAAGCTGCGGGACGTGCTGAGGGGCACGCCGCCGCCGTGGCTGCGCAAGGCGCTCGCGAAGGACGGCGGGCGGTCATTCGATTTCGAACAGGACGACGAGGTATCTCATGGCTGAAGCCTTGACCGACAAAGAGGAAGCCGCCGCTGCGGCAAGCGACGAGGCGCTGCTTGCAACGCCGTTCGTTCAGCAGCTCATCAGGCAGCTGCGTGCGCAGGACACCCACGGCACATGGGAGGGCAAGAGCGATCTGCAACTGCTCAAGCCGTACATCCTGACGCCGGAAGAGCGCCGCGCGATCCCGATCATGGGCGACCCGGACCCCGAAACGCTCTGGTATCTGGAGCTGTTCTACAACGCGATCGCGGTGGCCATAGAACGCGAGACGGGGCAGATGGTGTCGCCGATGATGAAGATGAGCCACGAGGGGTTCGGGCGCATGGTCCTGATCGCGGGGCGACTCGTGGTCGTCAACAAGCCGTTGCGCGATGTGCACCGCTTCGGCTTTCCGTCGCTCGCGAAGCTGGCCGAGGCGGGCGGCAGGTTCCTGAGCGAAGCCATTGAAATGATACGCGCGTGGCCGGCCGTGGCCCAGTATGGCGCGTGACCGGAGACCAGCATGAGCGATGCGGAAGAACTGAAGGTGCGCCTGAAAAAGCTCAATGCCCAGGCCACGCAGGCCAAGATGGATCTGCACGACCTGTCCGAGGAGCTGCCGACGAACTGGGAGCAGATCCTTGCCGTGGCGCAGCGCTGCCACGACGCGCACGCTGCGCTGATGGAAGCTCGCAAGGCCGCGGCAGCGGCTTCTGCATGACCCGCACGGGAGGCCGACATGAGCGACATCTTCAGCGTGAAGCTGCCGAGCGGGGAAACCTGGACGCCGACCTTCGTGGCGGCGCTCGACGAGGAGAAATGCATCGGCTGCGGACGATGCTTCAGGGTGTGTCCGCGCGGCGTGCTGAAACTGGTGGCCCTCGACGAGGACGGTGCCCACATTGCGCTCGACGGCGACGACGAAGACGACGACGAGTACGAAAAGAAAGTCATGACTATTGCGCACAGGGAACGCTGCATCGGCTGCACGGCGTGCGCGAAGATCTGCCCGAAGAAGTGCTACACGCATGCGGCGGCTCAGCTTTGAACGGGATACGACGGTCATGGATTTCCACGCGAGCTTGATGCGCCATGCGGTGAGCGCCGACAACCCTACGGTGCTGGCGCTTGCCGGCGTGCTTTCGTCGGCGTTCGACGAGGGCGGTGTGCAGGTGCTGCCTATTCGCGGACTTGACGCCGCCGCAACCCGCTGGCTGCTCGCGCACTGGTTTCCCGGCGCCGATCTCGCGTTGCCGGCGCAATGGAGCGCTTCGGCCACCGCCTCGCCAGGCGGGTCGCGTTATGACGAGGTGGACGACCTGGTCGCCTTGTTCAAGGCGCACGCCGACCCTCGGGCCGGCACACCCGACGAACTGCACTGCGTCGTCCATGCCCTGGCCTGTGCCTGCCTGGGCGCCAATCACCTCTGGCAGGACCTGCGGCTGCCGTCGCGGCGTGAGCTTTCCGCGCTGCTCGTCTACTGGTTCCCGCGGCTCGCGGCCAGGAACGTCAACGACATGAAGTGGAAGAAGTTCTTTTACAGGCAACTGTGCGAACGCGAGGGGCTGTTCGTCTGCAAGGCGCCAAGCTGCGGCGTGTGCTCCGACTACATGCATTGTTTCGGGGCTGAGTAGAGGAAGGAGCGTGGGCCGCGCGCCGTACAGGCCTGGTCCTTGCTTTGTCACGTGGGTCGTTATGTATATCGGTATATAACCGACAATCCGGACAAGGAATCTGACACACCATGGACCCGATCTCAGCGACGGCGCCGCGTGCGCGCTGGACACCCTGTAACCGTGCCTGCTACCAGACATTGCGCTGGCCCGCCGCGCAGTCCTCACGCGACCGGCCTGCGCGAGGCGCGCAGACCTTGTGTCCGCCGCTGCCGGCGCCGCCGCACCGCCTGCTTGCCATCTGCGAGGAAGCGGGCCTGCGCGAACTGGTCCGGCAGCACATGGCGCGGCTCAGGACGACGCCGCTCTTCGTCCATGCGGGGAGTTGCTTCGACTGCGTGACGGAGCGGGTGGCCGATTACGTCGTCGAGGCCTGCGGGGGGCCGCTTCATTACAGCCAGCGCCACGCGCATCTGCAGGCGGGCGCGGGGCTGCCGCTCCTGCTCGACGAGGACGGGCGGGAGCTGTGGCTGGTGCAGCTCTGGCACGCATTCGACGACGTCGACTTTCCGATGCCATTGCGTGCGGACTTCTGGGGCTGGGCCGAACCCTTTTCGGTCCATCTGCTTGCGCCCAGGTCGCGCCACGACGGACTTACCCGCTACGCGTACGAGACAGTGCGCAGCTGGTTCACGACGTCGGCTTCGCCTTCGCGTTCGCCGGACGAGGGGGCCTCGTGCCTGTGATGACCGGACCGGCGCAATGGGAAGGCGCCCACGCCACATCGAGCCGAGGCGCCTGGAGCGTGGAGGCGCCGACGGAGGCACTGCGTCTCCACGCTCATCTTGCGAGTCTCGTTCATGAACTGCAGTGGGTCGAGGAGATCCTGCGCGATGGCGGCACGCTGGAGGGCTTGCTGGCCGGACGGCGGTTTGTCTACGTCGGAGGCCGTCCCGCAAGCAACGCAGTGCTTCGAGAGCGTTTGGCGCAGGGCGGTGGCACGTTCATTCATCACGTTGCGCTTATCGAGGCCGACGGCAGCGCCCGGGAGGAACGGTTTGCCGCGCTGTTGCGCGGTGCCGACGCGGTCCTGTGTCCGCTCGACACCATTGACCCGGAGTCGCTGTCCGCGCTGCGCATCCTCTGCGCGCGCCATGGCGTGCCGTGGGTCGCGTTGCGAAGCTCGAGTGTGGCGAGTTTCCTGGCAGGTGTGCTGAAGGCAGCCCGCAGGCAATGCGCGCCGGCGGCGTTGCCACGGCCCGGCTTTTGCGGCCGCGCGTGAAGTCGCGGGGGCAAGGATGGGCCCGATCTTTGCAGCGATGCCGGACTACGTGAACGGATGGATTGAGAATGTCGGATTTCCTACAGCGCTATGGTGTGTTTCTCAACGTCGAGAATCCCGACAACGACGCTCGCGACGCGCTTCTGCAGACTGTCTGCACCGCGTCTGCGGCAGAAAGAATGGGGTTTTACGACGCGTGGGTGGCTGAGCACCACCACAGCCCTTTTGCGATCGGCAGCGCATTGATGGTTCTGCTGTCGCAGATCGCAGCCTGCACGTCGACGATCCGGCTGGGAACCGGTGCTTCATTGCTCGCGCTGAACGACCCGCTTCGTGTTGCGGAGGATATCGCGTCCCTGGATCTGCTCAGCGGCGGCCGGATCGAATTCGGCGTCGCGAGGGGCGGTCCTTTTCCCGCGCAGTACCGTCCCGCGGGCATCGCCTCGGCGGAGGTGGCGCGCGAACGCATGCATGAAGCACTCGCGCTGATCGAGCGGCTATGGGCCGAGCCGGAAACGAGTTTCGATGGCCGCTATTTCCACTATGAAGGCGTGGCGGTCTATCCGCGCCCGCTGCAGCAGCCCGTGCCCGTCTGGCTCGCGAGCCTGAGCGGAGATTCGCCGGGTCTGGCGGCGGAGCGCGACTACGGCCTCATGGCGACACCATCGGCGGATTTGGGCCAGGTTGCCGGGCAGGTGGCGCAGGAGCGTTCGATACGCGGCGAGTTTCCGTTCGCGATTGCCCGCTTCTTCTATTGCGCCGAAGACAGCCGCCTTGCAATCGAGCATGGCGTGGAGGCGGTGCGAAGCTATCCCCGGCTGATGGGCGTGCAGTTCGCTCCCGGCAAACTGCCGCCGATGTTCGCGCCGGATGCGCCCGAGGCCGTCATTCTCGCGAACGCTGTGATCGGCGACCCCGCGCAGTGCGTCGCGCAGGCGAAGGCGTTGCAGGACCGGCTTGGTTCGCACCGGCTCCTGCTGAAGCCTGCGACACACGATCCAGAGTTGGCGCGCACCGCGCTCGCGCTGTTCGCACGGGAGGCCGGCCTGTCCGCGGCTCGTTCGAGCGGCGGCGCATGGTCCGCATCTTGCAAAGCTTGAGCGTCGTCCGTTCGATAACCAGAGATTGTCGGAAATGTCAGATTCCCTACATCAAGTGGATTGGTCTCCCTTGTGGTTGTCGCTGCGGGTCGCGAGCGTGGCCACCGCGCTTGCGCTCGTCGCGGGAATCGCACTGGGCTGGCTGTTCGCGCGGCGGCGCTTTCCCGGCAGTACCGTGCTCGAAGCCGTATTCATGCTGCCGCTCGTTCTGCCGCCAACCGTGATCGGCTACGCACTGCTGGTGGCGGGGGGGCGGCGCAGCATCGTAGGCGGATGGTTATACCGGCAGACAGGCTACACGATCGTATTCAACTGGCACGGCGCGGTGCTGGCGTCTGCATTGGTTGCGCTGCCGCTGGTGCTCAAATCGGCCAACGCCGCTTTTGCCGGCGTGGACCACACGCTTGAAGCCGCCGCTCGCACCCTGCGCCAGTCGCCGTGGTCGGTATTTCTGCGCATCACGCTGCCGCTCGCGTGGCCCGGGATACTGGCCGGAACGCTGCTCGCGTTCGCGCGCGCCATGGGTGAATTTGGCGCGACGCTGATGGTGGCAGGCGATATTCCGCATCAGACGCAGACACTGTCAATGGCCATCTACGACGCGATGCAGGACGGTCGCGACGACGTCGCCTTTCTTCTGGTAGCCATCACGTCGGTGCTATCCGTTGCGGTGCTTGTGCTGTCCGGCCGATTCCTTTCGCTTCGTTGACTACCTGGGGCATGGTGTGAAACGTCTCCTTTACTTCCTGTTTGCAGTCCTGCTCATATCGCTCCCGTCCTTTTCGTGGGCGCAGTTCCTCACCGTGTCCGCCGCTGCCAGCCTGACCGACGCCTTCAAGGAACTCGGAGTGAAGTTCGAAGCGGCCCATCCGGATGTCACGGTTCGGTTCAATTTCGCTGCTTCCGGCGTACTGTTGCAGCAGATCAGGCAGGGCGCGCCGGTCGACGTTTTTGCGAGTGCCGATGAGCCAACGGTCTCACGAGGCATTGAAGCGGGTGTCCTGGACGGCTCGACGCGCAGGGACTTCGCCGCCAATGCGCTGGTACTGATCGTGCCGGCCGGCCAGGCCTCGTCGGTGAAAAGGCTCTCGGATCTGTCGACGCCAGAGGTGCGCCGTATCGCGATCGGCAAGATTCCGACCGTGCCGGTGGGACGATACACTCAGGAGGCGCTCGAAGGGGCGAAGCTCTGGACGCCCTTGGAGCCGAAGTTCGTGCAGGCCGACAGCGTGCGGCAGGTGCTCGATTACGTAGCGCGAGGGGAGGCCGAAGCGGGCTTCGTCTATCGCACCGATGCCGTGCTCATGCCAAACGACGTCAGGATCGTCGAGGTGGTGAGCGGGCACACACCGGTAACGTACCCGGTCGTTACGGTTAGCGCCAGCCGCGAACAGGCAACGGCTAAAGCCTTCATCGACTATCTGGTGAGTCCTCCCGCGCAGGCGATCCTGAAACGCTACGGATTTTCGCAATCCTGACGATTCCGGGCGATGATCGACATTGATATTGATGCAAGTGCTTCGGATGGTGACCGGTGTTTCAGGCTCGCCGCGCGCTTCGCTTCCGACGCTGCGGTGATCGCGCTCTATGGCCCTTCGGGCGGCGGGAAATCCATGACGCTGCAGGCGATCGCGGGATTGCTCCGGCCGCAACGGGGGCATGTTCGGATCGGGGCACGCGTGCTATTTGATTCTGCGCGCGGTATCGATCTTCCGCCCGAGCAGCGCGAAGTGGGTTATCTCTTTCAACATTACGCACTATTCCCGCATTTGACAGTGCGCGAAAACATCGCTTTCGGTCTGACGAACTGGCACCGACGTCGCACATCGCGCGAAGATGCAAACCGCGTGGACAATCTGCTCGAGTCGCTGGAACTTGCCTCTCTGGCGGCCAGTCGGCCGGGTGCGTTGTCTGGCGGCCAGCAACAGCGCGTCGCGCTGGCGCGCGCGCTTGCATGCCGGCCGCGCGTGCTGCTGCTCGACGAGCCGTTCTCGGCACTCAATCCGTTGTTGCGCGAAGGCGTGCGCGCCCAGCTTGCCGACGTGTTCGCTCGGTGGAAGATGCCGGTCGTGATGATCACGCACGACGTAGACGACGTACTTGCATTGGCGGACGTCGCATTTGTCGTCGAGTCCGGTCACGTGACGCGCGAAGTCGATGTGCGAGGCACTGGATCATCAGCGAATACGACACTGGTATTGAGGCCGGAAATAACCAGGGAGCCGCGTGGCGATCATGGGCGCCGCGTGCGTGAGTTGCTGAACGTAAGGGCGGAGTGCTGACACGATAGCCTTTGACCGAAGCCCGGGGCGGGTCGTGTTGGGCAGCGGTAGGTGTCCTTGCTATGCAGCCGGCTTTCTGCTCGGCGCTGCGCGCGGAGTGGAGCGCGAACTGGATTGGCCAGGGCGAACGGCTGGCGTGACCCAATCAAACACCGGCGCTGGCGCGCCATCTCTGGAGAATCTCAATGAAAACGACTGCACGCAACCAGTTGGCGGGGACAATCGATTCCGTCACATCGGGTCCGGTCACGACGCAGGTGTCCGTCACGTTACCGGGCGACCATCAGGTGGTCGCGACCATTACGACTGCCGCCGCCGAGCGGTTGAACGTCCAGCGCGGCAAAAAAGCCATCCTGCTGGTAAAGGCATCGGCGGTCGTGCTCGTGACCGACTTCGACGGCTGTTCGCTCTCCGCCCGCAATCAGTTTCGAGGCACAATATCGCGCCTGGAGCGCGGCGCGGTTTCCTCGCTCGTGGAGTTGACGTTGCCGGGCGATACGAAGCTGGTTTCGACCGCGACCAATGACGCTGCCGATGCGCTCTCGCTTTCGGTTGGAATGGCGGCAACTGCCGTGTTCAAAGCCTATTCTGTGATGGTGGCGGTTGCCACGTAGCGTGGCCTGCAGCACCGCTCACGCAAATAGTTGTGTCTATCCATGGGGGCGGCCAGCGACGTTATAGCCCCAAAGCGACCGAAAGATGTCCAGCTGCATGAATCAGGTCTCCTGGCCGGAAAATTAAGGTTGTTACGCCAATGAGTTGATATCCATGTTGCACTCAGCCTGGAGCGTGTTAGGCACGTGCGGCTAGACCAGGTATCCTGGCTGGATGGCAAACGCAAACCCTATCCGACGGATGTGTCGAACGAGGAATGGAGCTTCGCGGCTCCCTATCTGACTTTGATGAACAAAGACGCACCACAGCGCCGATACGAACTGCGCGAGATGTTCAACGCGCTGCGCTGGGTCGTGCGCGCGGGTGCGCCGTGGCGCATGTTGCCAAATGACTTTCCGCCCTGGGAACTGGTTTATCAGCAGACGCAACGCTGGATTCAGGCGGGCTGTTTCGAGGCCATGGTGAACGACCTGCGTTCGATAATTCGCGTCGCGCAGGGCCGCAAGGGCCAGCCCAGCGCAGTCATTCTCGACGGGCGCACGCTGCAATCGACTTGCGAGAGTGGACCTCGCGCCGGTTACGACGGCTACAAACGCAAGCGGGGCAGCAAGGTCCATATGGCGGTCGATACGTTGGGGCAGTTGCTTGCGGTGCACATTACGCCCGCCAACGAGCAGGAGCGCGCCCAGGTCGGCGCGCTTGCACGTCAGGTTCAGGCAGTCACTGGCCAGACGGTCAGGATAGCGTTTGCCGATCAGGGGTACACCGGCGAGGAACCGGCGCAGGCAGCGCTGGATGAAGGAATCGAGCTTGAAGTAATCAAGCTGCCAGAAGTAAAAAAGGGCTTTGTCCTGTTGCCACGTCGCTGGGTGGTCGAACGCAGCTTCGGCTGGCTGAACCGCTTCCGGCGACTGGCCAGAGACTACGAGCGATTGCCCGAAACCCTGGCCGGCCTGCACTTCGTCGTATTTACCGTGCTTATGCTTGTCCACTTCGCAAACCTCAGCAAAAGTGCCTAACACGCTCTAGGCGCACTCGTTTTCTACTTTTGGTCAAGACAGGGACCAAGGATCAATTTTTCCGCCCTCAATCACAAAGTGCCGGGCAGTGCGTTTCGACTCGAAGAATCGCCAGTCCTCATCGTCCGCCGCGCCGTTCGTTGCCACAATCAAACGGAATGCTTTCGACAAGGATATGAATAGGCAGCATTCTGAGTTTGCCGATATGCCTTCAACAACAATCGGGGCACGTTGGGCCAATAATTGCTGCAGAGACATAACGAATGCATTTACTTCCTCGTCAGAACCGGCAAGGGATTTCTCGGTTGCTATGGTCTTTCCAGTCTCACTCAACGTCCACGCGCACTGAATATGTAATGCCCATGCGCTAACCTGCTTAGGCACGCCATAGAAGTTCTTTTCTTCACGCTTTGGACCAAAACCCAAGGTGAGCATATCCGCTGCACGACTAACACCACTCCACTCCAAACCTTTTAGAACGGACAAACGCTGCTCAATTTCTCTTTGGTTGTTAATCATAAAATTTTCCTCTATCCGTTACCACAAATCGAACATATCTTTAGCCCGCTCCATGATCTCGTGGAACCCCATCGGAGGTTCGCTGCCAAGCTCATAATGAAGCTGTTGGGCTTGATCGGGAGTCAGCCGTAAAATTCTGGCAACATCATTGGTCTGTTTGTTTTGTGCTTGGTTATTTCCAGGCCGACCAGTGCTGCCCGCGACCTGCTCAACATCGCCGTTGGGCGCGTCAAGCGGCTTATATTCGAACGCCTGTGCATCGCCTTTCAAATATAACCGGATTGGCGGGGAGACGGGCACATAGAGACGGTCCGAGAAAATGACAAAATCGCCGCCGTGCTTATGCCTGGCGGACCACTGGCGAAAATCCTTGTCGTAGACCGGATAACGTACATTGCCCTTGACATGCGGATTGCCAATGGTCACGGCTTCATCATGCGGCAGGGTAATCAATCCATCCTTGCTCCAGTGTCCGAGATACTGGGATTGTTCGCTGAAGCCATAGTCGTCCCTCACGTACACCCATACTCCCGTTACTTCGGCAGTTACCGCGCCACTCAACGAAGATCGATCACGTGAGAAGCGAGCATGACCGACTGCTGCATAAAAATTGAACGTGCCGAGCGCCGCCACAAGGTCACTTGGCGTTGCGAAAGTCTCTTTTCCTGCGCGTAATTGCCGGATGAGATTATCGTTCAGTGTGCCGCCTACCCCAGCATGTTGAAACTGGAAACGCCTGTGCAGTTCGCGCGGTGAGTCCGCGAGCTTGGCTGGAAATACTTCTATCTGCTGCCGGTAAGGAAACAGCATTTCGACGAGATTATTCTGGACTTCGGGCGACCGAATCGCCGTATTGACAAGGTATTCATAGCGTTCTTTCGCGTGTGCGAACTTGAGTACCCAATCGAGCTTAACAATGCTCGTTTCATCGGGGCCGTTCTCCCGACCGGAAAACCACCGTTCCATGAGTTTTGCCGCAACCGGCATGTGTTCCTTGCGCATCGCGCCGGGTATTTCCTGAATATCGAACGGCGGCACGGCCATGTAATCCTTCTTCGCGGGCGGCGCTTTGGGCGGCTTCGGCGGGTCAGGCGTGTCTAACCATTTTTTGAATCGTCCTATCGCTTCAAATGCGTTTATGACGCCATTGATTGTATTGGCCGTGCGGTCAGGCGGCGGCTTCGGCGTCGGCGGGGCCTTCGGTTCGGGTTTTTCGGGCAGTGCGGGCGGGGTCTGCTCCATCGACAGGCTGGCTTGCACGATGCGGGCACCGTTTTTTTACTCCAGCGCCAAAGCAACTTGTTTATGTCGAAATAGGAAAATTCGTTAGCCATATCGTCCAGGCTTTTTGTTTGCTTCCTTGGGACTACTAGAAGCTAAAGCGAGCGACGCAGGACATCACGCCAAATTTCAAATCTTTCCCCAATTTCCCCACAGCTACAATCAGTTAAATTCCGAAAATGATTGCAGATCAATGCATATTGGATCGATTTAGAGCGGCTAACACAAATCATCAACGAAGCGCGAACAGATAACGGCAGCAGCCAGGGACAGCAACGCAACATGAATGTCGAGACGACGCTCGAAACGAATGCGCAGTTTGCCGAAACCGGCAAACCAGGCATGCGTGAGCTCGACTACCCAGCGATACCGGCCGAGCCGCTCCTTACTTTCCACGCTACGGCGGGCGATACGGGCCGTGATGCCGCGCTGCCTCAGGTAACGACGGCAGCGTGCAAAGTCATAGCCTTTGTCCGTATGCAGCTTGCCCGGACGTTTGCGGGGCTGTCCGTTCAGGCCCGGTACCGCAGGAATGGCATCAAGCGTGCGCTCGAATGCCATCGAATCATGCCGGTTGGCACCCGTGACCGTGATGGCCAAAGGAACGCCGCGCGCATCTACGACGATGTGCTGTTTTGTCCCGGTCTGTCGGGTTGGGGTCGGTTTCCTGGCCCCCCGGGGCTGGAAACACTGGCGGCATCAAGACTCGCCCGTTCCCAGTCAATCTGGTCATGCTCACGCAAGCGGCGAAGCATCGCCCGATGCAGCTTCTCCCACACGCCTGCGGCTTGCCAGTCGCGTAGTCTTCGCCAGCAGGTCATCCCGCTGCCGAAGCCCAATCCTTTCGGCAAGTATTCCCATGGAATACCTGTTTGCAGGACATACAGGATGCCGTTCAATGCTGCGCGGTCGTCCACCGTCCGGCGGCGGCCTCCTTTGGGCGACGGCGTGAACACCGGAATCAGCGGCTCAAGCGCTGCCCATAACTCGTTACTGATTTTTCGTCTGGCCATGTCGCCAGGATATGGCTTTCATGGCTTCACGTCCAGGTTGTGTTAGCCGCTCTAAGTGACGAAAAAACAGGGAAAGAAAAACAATTGGTTTAGAAATCTCTGAACTTTGGCGAGCTAGTTGGCCGCGGGCCAGATGCGGGAAGGCCACGCCAAGGTATCCGCGATTTGTGCGTCGATCGTCGCCGCATAAATCGTGGACGCGCAAAGGAGGAAGCAGGCGAGCAGGGAGCCTGACTCATGGTGTAAGACGAGTAAGACGACGAATACGGCGCCGGATTGCGCAGCCACCGCAATGTATTTCTTTACTCGTCGAAGATACGGCCGATTATTTCCGGGTTCTTGTTGACCCTGATCCCGGCGTACACTCCGTCAACTGACCGCGCCGCTCGCCATCTGCGCGCGCTTGCGCAGCCAGTTCATGCTCGCGAGCAGCGCGACGGCAAACACCATCAGCAGCGTCGCGACGGCGAGAATGGACGGGTCGATCTGATCGCGAATCCCGCTCCACATCTGTCGCGGCACGGTGCGCTGATCAGGACCGCCGATAAAGAGAATCACGATAACCTCGTCGAACGAGGTCGCGAACGCGAAGATGCTGCCCGTCGCCACGGCGGGCAGAATGAGCGGCAGCGTCACGCGGCGAAACGCCACCCACGGTTGCGCGCCTAGTCCCGACGCCGCGCGCAGCAGGCTCTGATCGAACGACAGCAGCGAGGCCGTCACCGTGATGACGACGAACGGCGTGCCGAGCGCAGCATGCGACAGTACGACTCCCAGATACGAATTCACGAGCCCGAGCGGGGCGAACACGAGATAGAAACCGGCTGCGACCACGACGATGGGCACGATCATCGGCGAAATGATGAGCGGCATGACGATCGCGCGCAGCGGAAAATTCGGACGGCTCAAGCCGAGCGCGGCGAAGGTGCCGAGCACGGTTGCGATCAGCGTCGATGCCGCGCCGATGCCGAGGCTGTTCGCGAACGCACGCTGCCAGTCCGGTGAACTCAACGCCTGCTCGTACCAGCGCAGCGACCAGCCCTGCATCGGGTAGGAGAAGAACGAGCCCGAATTGAACGAGAGCGGCACGATTGCGAGAATCGGCGCAACGAGGAAGAAGAAAATCAGCGCGCTATGCAGCCGCAAGCCGGCGCTTGCGAAGCGTTCCGATAGGAGCCGGGGGCGTGCGTCGTTCATGTCGGGCTCGATGATTCAGTGGGTGCGTGGCGGTGGCGGTTAGCCGAAGCGCAACCGGTCGATGCCGACGAGCCGGTTGAAGACGAAATAGAACACGCCGGTGAAAATCACGAGATAGCAGGACAGCGCGCCGGCGAGGCCCCAGTTCAATTGATCGTTGGTTTGCTCCGCGATGAGCTGGCTGATCATTTCGTCGCCTGCGCCGCCGAGCAGCGCAGGCGTGATGTAGTAGCCGAGCGCCAGCACGAACACGAGGAAGGAGCCTGCGCCCACGCCGGGGAACGTCTGCGGTACGTACACGCGCGCGAACGCGACGGCCGGATGTGCGCCGAGCGACTTTGCCGCGCGCATGTACGACGGCGAGACGTTCTTCATTACCGAATAGATCGCGAGAATCATGTACGGCAACAGAATGTGCGTCATGCCGATCAGCACGCCGGTACGGTTGAAAATGAGCGGAACCGGGTGATGGATAACGCCGAGGCGCAGCAGCGCGCTGTTGATGACGCCGCCCGGCTGCAGCAGCACGTACCACGCCGTTGAGCGCACGAGCAGGGAGGTCCAGAACGGCACGATTACAAACATCATCAGGCGCGAGCTTTGTTTCTCGGGCAGCGTCGCAAGCAGATACGCAACCGGGTAGCCGAGCAGCAGGCACAGCAGCGTCACGGTCGCACTGATCGTCACGGTGCGCGCGAAGGCGGCGCGATAGACGGCGCTGTCGGCGGCCACGCGGGCGACGGAGCCGTCGGGGGCGACTTGCGCATCGACGGCGTTGAGCAGGTAGTCGGGCGTCGGCGATTGCGCGGCGCGCTTGAGCAGGCGCCACGTCTCGTTCTCGCCCCACCTCGGGTCCAGTTCGACGAGCGAGGTTTTCCACTGCGCCGGTGTTTGCGTGCGTGCGGCCCGAGCGGTCTTGAACAACAGGCTCCGATACTCGGGCAGATAGAAGTTCATGCGCCGCGCGATATCCCCGAGCTGGCTCTTTTCGCTTGCGCGCTTCACATCGAGTGCCAGCGCGGCGAACGCGTTTTCGTCGGGCACGCCCGCGCCGTTCCAGGCCGCGAGCGCCGCGCTCAGGTGCGGCATGCCGTTACGCACTTCCGGGTTCTGCACGCTGCGCGCGAGCAGGCTCACGATCGGCGCGACGAAGGTCACGAGCAAGAAGACCAGCAACGGCAGCGCAAGCGCCAGTGCGCGAACCGCCGCCTTGCGGCGCGCGGCGAGAAACGACGCGCGGCCGGCGGCCGTCGCGCCGAAGCCGGGATAAGCGGTGGTGGGCAGCGGGGTGTTCATCGTCGCGTGGCGCCTGAGCTGTCGAAGCGGAATGTTCCTGCGGGGGGCTCGCGTTACTGGGCGAGCCAGTTCTGGAAGCGCTTGTTGATCGCGTCGGCGTTGTCCGCCCAGAACGCCGCGTCGATCTGCAGCGGACGCTTGAAGTTCGCGGGCGCGGTCGGCAGGTCGTTCAGGCGTGCCTTGTCGATCTGCGGGATCGCGTCCTTGCGCGGCGGCGCGTAGGCGATGTACTTCGACAGATCGGCGTAGGCCTGCGGCGTGGTGGATGCGACGATGAACTTGCGCGCCGCGTCGCCATGTTTTGCACCGGCCGGCACGCCCCACCATTCATAGTCGTACACCTGCGCGTCCCACACGACCTTGAACGGCTTCTTGTCCTTGTGCACGGCGTCGTCGATCCGGCCGTTATAGGCCTGCGTCATCACGACCGCGCCGTCGGCGAGCAGTTGCGGCGCCTGGGCGCCCGCTTCCCACCAGACGATGTTCGGCTTGATCGTGTCGAGCTTCCTGAACGCGCGATCGACGCCGGCGGGCGTGGCGAGCGTCTTGTAGACGTCCTGCGGCGCGACGCCGTCGGCGATCAGCGCCCACTCCATCGCCACCTTCGGCGACTTGCGCATGCCGCGCTTGCCAGGGTATTTCTTCAGGTCGAAGAAGTCGCCAATGGTGGTCGGCGCGGTCTTCAGTTTGCTCGTGTCGTAGGCGTAGACCGTCGACCAGACCATCGCGGCGACCGCGCATTCGCTGATCGAACCAGGCAGGAAGTCGCTGGTGTTGCCGAGCGTTTTCTTGTCGAACTTCTCCAGCAGGCCTTCGTCGCACGCGTTGATCGCGTCGTTGGTTTCGAGGTCGATCAAATCCCACGTCGGGTTCTTCGCCTGTTCCATCGCCTGGAGCTTGGCAAGGCCGCCGTCGTACGATTCGGTGGCGAACTGGTCGCCGGTCTTCGCGGTGAACGGCTCGAACCACGCTTTTTTCGCGGCCGCTTCATAGGCTCCGCCGAACGTCACGACCGAGATCGTGTCGGCGGCATGGGCCCCGGTCATGGCGACCACACCGAAGCCACAGGCGGCGAGGGCGGTGCGGATCATAGAGCGATTCGTTTTCATGCTTGTTTGACTCCTGCGATGAGTGGCGAGGCGGGTAAAGTGGACGGCGGGATCGAAGCGGCGCGCGCACCGGATTCCCCGGCCGGCGCGTGCGCGCTGGAAGTCACAGTAAAGGGCAGCACCTTGCAGTCGTCGCGACGCCAGGTCACGACGGTGTGATGGCCGAGCGCGGGCAATTCGTGATGCTGGGTGTTCGGCACCTTGACGACCAGTGCTTCGCCGCTCGCAAGCGTCAGATGAACGCGATGGTGGTCGCCGCAATACACGAGTTCATGCACGAGCGCGCGCACCGCGTTGAGGTTCTGCTGCTGCGCGTCGAGCGCGCTCCCGGCGGTTGGGGCGATGTGCGCGCGTTCGGGGCGTAGCGCGAGCATCGCCGTGTCGCCGGGCTTGAGCTGCGTGCCCGCGCGGCCATGCACGGTGCCGCCATCGGCGAGCTGCAGCGCGGCCCATTCGCCATCCGTCGAGGTGACGTGCCCCGTCAAGCCGTTGTTCTCGCCAACGAAGCTCGCCACAAACGCGTTGGCCGCATTTTCGTAGAGCTCGGTCGGCGCGGCGGCCTGCTGGATGCAGCCATCGGAAAACACGGCGACGCGATCGGACATCGTCAGCGCTTCATGCTGATCGTGCGTCACGTAGACGACGGTGAGCGCGAGTTCGCGGTGCAGGCGCATGATTTCGTACTGCATGGTTTCGCGCAGACGCTTGTCGAGCGCGCCGAGCGGCTCGTCCATCAGCACGACGCTCGGCTCGAACACGAGTGCGCGAGCCAGCGCGACGCGCTGCTGCTGGCCGCCCGAGAGCTGCGCGGGGCGGCGCTTCGCGAGATGCCCGAGTTCGACCATGTCGAGCGCGCGCGCGACGCGCGCCTGCTGTTCGCTGCGGCTCACCTTGCGCACCGAGAGCGGGAACGCCACGTTTTCCGCGATCGTCATGTGCGGAAAGAGCGCATAGTTCTGGAACACCATGCCGATGTCGCGTCGGTGCGGCGGCTTGTCGTCGAGGCGTTGGCCGGCTAGACGAATCTCGCCATGGGTCGGCGATTCGAAGCCTGCGAGCATCATCAGCGTGGTCGTTTTTCCGGAACCCGAAGGTCCGAGCAGCGAAACGAATTCGCCGCGCGCGACATCGAGGTCGAGTCCGTCGACAACGCTGTGCACGCCGTCATACGACTTGCTGACGCCTTGAAATGAAATGAACGGTTCGCTTTGCATGGGACGGCATCAAATGTCGGTCGGCGAGAAACGTGGCGCGCGGCTCACGCTGCGGCAATGCGGCGAGCGAGATAACGCGCGAAATCGTAGTTGGGCCGCTCGAGGTGGCTCAGGTGCCCGGCGCGCGCGAGCGGCGCGTGCACGCCGCGGAACACGGCCTCGACGCCGTGGCGGTCTTCGGCGTTCACTTCGTCGAGCAGCGTCTTGAGCGTGGCCATGTACTCGGCCGATTTCGGATCGTCGATGAATTCCGGCGCGAGGCCGCCGCCAAAGCGGATATGCACCTGGCCGACGCCTCTGGGCTGCAGGATCAGGTACCAGAAATACCCGGGCGTGAGTGTCACGAGATGCGTCGGGTAGATCGCGAGCAGCGCCGTGGTGCGCCGCCAGTGGCCCTGCAAGCGCTGGTTCCCGGGGTGGGCGTTGCCAATCGGCAGCGTCGCCTCCTTCGTGATCCAGTGATAGTTGAACGCCGGCAGACCCGGCGGGCACTCCATTTCCTCGAGCTTCGAATGCGGGCCCACCGTCGCGCGATGCAGCATCGGCAGGTGATAGCTCTCCATGAAGTTCTCGGCGAGGATCTTCCAGTTCGTGTCCCACACGTGTTCTTCGTGGAAGGTCTGCACGTAGTCGGTCATGCCGTACGGCTCGATCAGTGCGGTGAGTCCGGCGAGCTGCGTGGCAACGGGCGGCGCGTCGTTATTGAGCGTCACATAGATCCAGCCTTGCCACGCTTCGCAGCGCACCGAAGGCAGCCTGTAGTGCTCCTTGCAGAAGCCCGGCTGGCGATCCATCAGCGGCGCACCGGCGAGCGCGCCGTCGAGCGTGTAATTCCAGGCGTGATACGGACAGACGATGCGGCGCACGTTGCCACTGCCTTCGAGCAGCACCGACATGCGATGCAGACAGACATTCGAGAACGCGCGCAGTTCGCCGTTCGCATCGCGCAGCACGGCGACGGGCTGATCGTCGATCTGAGTCGTCACGTAGTCGCCGGGCTTCGCCAGTTCACTCGTGCGCCCGACGCAAAGCCATTCGTTGCGAAAGACGTCACGCTGTTCGAGCGCGAGAAAATCGTTCGACGTATAGACGCCCGGCGGCATCGCGCGGGCATCTTCGAACGGGCGCTCGCAGTTGGCGCGCAGCGCGTGAAGCAAATCGTGCCCGGTGTCAGGGGGCGAGGGGAGTGATGCCATGCGGCCTCCATGAGCTAGTGGGCTGTGCATGGACTCCAATCTAACAAGTCAAATTACTAGTCAAAATATTGTTTTCCCATGTAAAGGATAGGGAAAACTTATGCGCTTCGAGAGACGCAGGCGCCAACGCAGGCTCAGGCGTTCGCCTTATGCTCCTCTTGCACGTGGAGTTCGCGCACATAGGCCTCGCAGAACGCTGCGAAGTGCTGTACGACGCGGCGCGCGCGCATGCCGCTCGACTGCGCGATGCCGAGCGTGGTCGCGCTCACGTTGTCCTCGAAGTGCTTGATGACGAAGTGCTCGCCGTCCACCGTGCGCGTCGATTTGAGCGGGAAATTGAGGATGCTGTAACCGAGTCCGTTCGCCACCATGCCGCGCACCACTTCGGGTTGCGACGAGCGAAAACTGGGCACGGGCCGCGCGCCGACCGAATCGAACAACGCCGAAAAATACTCTCGGCTGTGTGGCAGATCGAGCATCACATAGGGCTCTTCGAGCAGATCGACGAGCGCGACCTTGCGCGCGCGAGCGAGCCGGTGCGTCTTCGGCAGCAGTACGTAGGGCGGCAGCGAAAGCAGCGGCGTGAAGGCGATGCCGTCGGCGATATCGAGGCTATAGGTGAGCGCGATGTCGAGCGAGCCGTCGCTCAAGCCGCCGAGCAACGCGTCCTGATGCGCCTCCGTGGTGCGAAACGCGATGCCCGCATGCTCTTTCACGAAGCGGCTGATGATGCCCGGCATGAGCGGCGGCGCAAGCGAGACGAGGCAGCCGAGCGAGATGGATCCGGTCATGCCGCCGTCCAGTTCGCCCGCGGCAAGCTGCAGTTCTTCGGCGTTTTTGAGCAGGTTGCGCGCATGGCCGAGCAGATCGCGCCCCGACTGCGTGAGCGAAAGCCCGCTTGCGTGATGCCGGATGAACAGCTGCACGCCGAACGACGCTTCCAGATCCGCGAGCGCCGTGGAGATCGACGGCTGCGAAATGTGCAGCCGCCGGGCCGCGGCGGTGAAGGACAGCGCTTCCGCGGCCGCCACGAAATAGCGCAACTGGCGCAGCGAATAGCGCAGCGGATTGTGATCCATCGCCTCTCCTGAGGATTACCGACAAAACATTGTCGATCACGCGGGACTTGCTTGCATAGCGAAAAACAATGCAACGCATTTTTTTTAAGTAGTTTGTGATGACCACCGCAAAGCGTAAATTTTCTCCCCTGATACCGCCAGATCGCTCGGCCAGCTCCGCTTTCCGCCATCCGCGGGCCATGCTCGGCTCGTTCCGCATCGTTCTTCAGAAGGAGGCAGCCATGACGGCTGAAACAACGTCAATCGATACGCTCATCGTCGGGGCCGGGCAGGCCGGCATCGCGATGAGCGAGCATCTCAGCCGGATCGGCGTGCCGCATCTCGTGCTCGAACGCGATCGCATCGCCGAACGCTGGCGCACCGCGCGTTGGGACTCGCTCGTCGCGAACGGCCCGGCATGGCACGACCGTTTCCCGGGCATGGAATTCGACGGTCTGGACCCGGACGCCTTCGCCGCCAAGGATCAGGTCGCCGACTATTTCGAGGCCTACGCGCGCAAATATCACGCGCCGATCCGCACGGGCGTCGAGGTCACGCGCGTCACGCGTCACGCGGGCCGCGCAGGCTTTCGCGTGGAGACGACCGACGGCGTGATCGACGCGCAACGGGTGGTTGTCGCAACCGGTCCGTTCCAGCGCCCCGTGATTCCGCCCATCGCTCCGGACGACGCGACGCTCACCCAGATGCATTCCGTCGCTTACCGCAATCCCGGGCAGCTGCCGCCCGGGGCGGTGCTGGTCGTGGGCGCGGGCTCGTCGGGCGTGCAGATCGCCGAGGAACTCATGCGCGCCGGCCGCAAGGTCTATCTCTCGGTGGGGGCGCACGACCGGCCGCCGCGCGCGTACCGCAATCGCGACTTTTGCTGGTGGCTGGGCGTGCTCGGCGAATGGGACAAAGAGGTTGCGGGTCCGGGCCGCGAGCACGTGACGATTGCCGTGAGCGGCGCGCGCGGCGGGCAGACCGTCGAGTTCCGCGCGCTGGCGCATCAGGGCATGACGCTCGTGGGCGTGACGCAATCGATCGACGGCCACGTCGTCACCTTCGCCGACGATCTCGCCGCCAATCTCACACGCGGCGACCAGAGCCTCTTCACGCTGCTCGACGCCGCCGACGCGTATATCGAACGTAATGGCGTGGATCTGCCGGAAGAGCCGCACGCGAGAGACATTCCCGCCGATCCGGAATGTGTGACGCATCCGCTCCTCACGCTCGACCTCGCGGAAGCGGGCGTGAGCACGATCATCTGGGCGACCGGTTACGCGCAGGACTACGCGTGGCTTCAGGTCGATGCCTTCGACGAAAAGGGCAAGCCGCGCCATCAACGCGGTGTCTCGACGGAACCGGGCGTGTATTTCCTGGGCTTGCCGTGGCTGTCGCGGCGCGGCTCGTCGTTCATCTGGGGCGTGTGGCACGACGCCAAACATCTTGCCGACCAGATCGCGACACAGCGTAAATATCTCGACTATCGCGACGCCGCACAGCGTCGCGCCCAGTGCGCGCAGCGCGACGCCGCGCCCGCGCCGGCCGAACCGAATCTCAACGAGTTAGGAGTGAACTGATGCCCACGCATACCCGTATCCGCATGTTCAACACGAAAGACACGTACCCGAACCAGTCGCTCGACAACGACCTGTGCCAGGCCGTTCGCGCTGGCAACACGGTCTACGTGCGCGGCCAGGTGGGAACGGACTTTGACGGCAATCTGGTCGGGCTCGGCGACGCGCGTGCGCAAGCCGAACAGGCCATGAAGAACGTCAAGCAGTTATTGGAGGAAGCGGGCAGCGACCTCACGCACATTGTCAAGACGACCACGTATCTGATCGACCCTCGCTATCGCGAACCCGTTTATCAGGAAGTCGGCAAGTGGCTAAAGGGTGTCTATCCGATTTCGACCGGGCTCGTGGTGAGTGCGCTGGGGCAGCCGCAATGGCTCATGGAAATCGACGTGATCGCCGTGATTCCCGATAGCTGGCAACCCATTCAGGGTTAAGGAGCGGCCCATGACCTTCTCGATCGTCGGACGTTGCGCGCAAAGCGGGCAACTGGGCATTGCCATCAGTTCGTCGAGCATCGCCGTAGGCGCGCGCTGCGCGTGGGCGCGCGCGGGCGTCGGTGTGGTGGCGACGCAGAATGTCACGCTGCCCGCGATCGGCGCACAGGTGCTCGACCTGCTGGAGCGCGAAAAACTGACGCCGGAGACGGCGTTGCAACGCGCGCTCGCACGGGATCCGTTCAGCGCATACCGTCAGGTCACGGTCGTCGACGGGGCGGGGCACACGGCGCTCTTTACCGGAGCGCAGGCGCTTGGGCGGCGCCACGCACGCGCGGGCGAGCAATGCGTTGCGGCAGGCAACATGCTCGCCGACGAGCAGGTGATCGAAGCGATGGTGCAGGCGTTCGAAAGCGAACGAGGCGCGCTCGCGGACCGGCTGCTGTTCGCCATGAACGCGGCGATCGGGGCGGGGGGCGAGGCGGGGCCGGTGCATTCGGCGGCGCTCAAGATCGTCGATGCGCAGGTCTGGCCGGTCGTCGACCTGCGCGTGGACTGGGCCGACGAAGCGCCGATCGCTGCGCTCGCCGGTCTGTGGGAGGCGTACCGTCCGCAGATGCAGGACTACATCGCGCGCGCGCTGAACCCCACGGCCGCGCCCAGCTACGGAGTACCGGGCGATGAGTGACATGAGCGGGGCGACGAGCCGCGCGATACTGGAGCGCTTGATCGGATTCGCGACCGTGAGCCGCGACTCGAACCTCGAACTCATCGCGTTCATCGAGTCGTATCTTGCCGGCCTGGGCGTCGAGTGCGAACTGTTCCACAACGCGCAGCAGACGAAGGCCAATCTGTTTGCGACGATCGGCCCGCGCGATCGCGGGGGGATCGTGCTCTCGGGTCATACCGACGTCGTGCCCGTGGACGGCCAGACATGGACGGTCGATCCGTTTCGTCTGACCGAAAAGGATGGACGCTTGTACGGACGCGGCACCGCCGACATGAAATCGTTCATTGCATGCGTGCTGGCGGCGGTGCCCGCGCTGCTGCGCGCGCCGCTGAGCATGCCGGTGCATCTCGCGTTTTCGTACGACGAGGAAGTTGGCTGTCTCGGCGTGCGGCCGATGCTCGCCGAACTCGCGAAGCGCGAGCATGTGCCGCGTTTGTGCCTGATCGGCGAGCCGACCGAACTCAAGCCCGTGCTGGGACACAAGGGCAAGCTCGCGATGCGCTGTCACGTGAAAGGCGCCGCGTGTCACTCGGCGTACGCGCCGTATGGCGTGAACGCGATCCAGTACGCGGCGCGACTCATCAACAGGCTGGAAACGATCGGCGACGAACTCGCGCGCCCGGAGTATCGCGACGCGCGTTTCGACCCGCCGTTCTCGACGGTGCAGACCGGCGTCGTGAGCGGCGGCCGCGCCCTGAACATCGTGCCCGCCGAGTGCGAATTCGACTTCGAAGTGCGCGCGGTGCCGAGCTTCGACGCGGACACCGTCGCCCGCGACCTGAGGCGTTACGCCGAAAGCGAACTCGTGCCGAAGATGCGCGCCGTGCAGGCCGAAACGGACATACGGTTCGAAACGCTCAACGCGTATCCGGGCCTCGCCACGCCGCCCACGAGCGAGGCCGCGCAACTGCTTGCGCGGCTGTGCGGATCGAGCGACTTCGGCACGGTGGCCTTCGGCACCGAAGGCGGCCTGTTCACACAGGCCGGCATTCCGACCGTGGTGTGCGGACCCGGCAGCATGGACCAGGGGCACAAGCCGGATGAGTTCGTCACCGCCGGTCAATTGCGTCGCTGCGATGCGATGTTGATGCGTCTCGCACAGCATTTGCAGGCCGAAGACTAAGAAGCTGTTGCGAAATTAGTTAAGCAGTGGTTTCAGACGCGTCCAGCAAATCAAGGCGCAAGCCAAAGATAGGAATGCCTCGTGGATATACGCATAGCGTTCGTAACGAATCTTCAGGCGTCGAAACGAGTGAAGCCATGCAATCGAGCGTTCGACTGGCCAACGCGTTTTGCCAAGCCCGCTGCCATGGGGCGCGCCGATTTTCGCGAGCATCGGCGTGATGCCACGCGCTCGCAAGCGCTGCCGGTGTGCCTCGGAACTATAGCCCCGGTCACCTTGAACGATTTTCGGTTTGTGCAGAGGACGCCCCTGCTTGCCTCGAATGTGCGGAATGGCCTCGACCAGTGCGTCAAGCTGCGTAATGTCGTGGCGATTCGCGCCGGTCAGGATGACCGCGAGCGGGATGCCTTGTGCGTCGACGATGAGGTGGTGTTTGCTGCCGAGCTTGCGCCGGTCCGTGGGATTCGGGCCGGT